>NZ_BRVO01000001.1 GCF_027924185.1 Neptunitalea lumnitzerae | reverse complement strand
TTTATCTTGTCCGTGCCACTCGTCTGTATAATCAGAGAATGTATAAATCTCAGCACCTAAACGGTTAAATATTTGAAGTTTTGAAACTTCAAACCCATCAAGATCAAACGTGTCATTTTGTCCTGGAGAAGTTCCGCCCGGAGAAATACCTTGAGGTATAAAACAGTCGTCTGCTTCTTCAACTAATACTTCAAAATAATTAGTACAGTTTTCAGTAGTAACTTCTACAGCATATAAACCAGCATCTAGCACATCTAATGTACTACCTGTTTCATTTGCTAACACAGTACCATCTAAGCTCCAAGTAAATGTAACTCCCGGATCTGTAACACTAAATCCAAGAATGTTTGGTGTTAAGGTAGTAGCTGTAATACCATTAGAACAAACATCGTAATATGGTTCAAAATCTAAAATAGGTGTATTGTAAACAAAAATATCAAATGTTATAAAGTCGGTACATCCAGAAGTTGTTTCTTCTAAACGAGCTACAATAGTTTGCATTTCAAACTCTGTATTTGTAAACGGAGATGTTAATGGGTTTGCACCAGCTTGGGCATCCGTATCGTTTAAATAATACGTAACTACTGTATTCGGTTGTCCATTTATAATAGTTGCATCTTGACTAGTTAAATCAAACTCTGCATAACCATCGTTAGAAATATCATCACAAATTACAATATCATCTGGTTGTTCAGCAGTAATGTTACCCGTTATAGTAACATTAAAATTAGTGCTAGTAGAACATCCGGTTACCTGATCTGTAACCACTACAGTAAACACACCTTCTTCAGTTCCGTCTGCTACTAATACATAAGAATCGCCAGTAGCGGTAGCTATTAATACTCCATCATCATACCACTCGTAAGTAAATGTTCCACTTAAGTCAGTAGCATTCGTAATGGTTGGTTGTAACGTAAGATCTTCACAGAAGAACTTCGTTGTATCTGGCATTAGCACCTCAGGAGCAGGATTCACTATTAAATCAAATTGACCTACACCAAAACAAGGAGAAGCATCTAAATCTAATCTTGTATAAATGGTTTCCCCATCAGTACCCAAATAAGTAGTTGGGTCTGTAATAGCATTTACACCACCTTCAGCATCTAATTGAGATGTATAATAAGTAACTGTTGCGTTTACAATACCATTTTGAATTACTAGATCCTGTGTTGTCAAATCAAATACTGCATCACCATCGTTAGGAGCTTCATCACAAGCTTCTAAAGCTGCTGGAGCACCTAAATCTACAGTATCATCAATAGTCACAACAACGTCATCAGAAAGACTTGCTGAAGTACCATCACACTGGTTATAGGTAACAATAGCTGTATAGGTGGTTGTTTCTGTAGGATATACTGTAGTTTCAGAATCTGTACTTACTGTATTACCTGCTGCATCAACCCACTCAAAAGTGTAGTTAGCAGGACCTGCAGGTACATATCTCCAAGATTCTGGAGCAGATGCAGGAACTGACCATGGCCCTGTATTTCTATTTGGTGGGAAATAACCAATAGTACCATCTATATTTTGAAGACCAGCAGCTGCATTACCTGAGTTCCAAGAACTACATGTTGGCTTTTCTAAAATATTAATTTCAATAGCATTACTAGTTTCATACAATACAATTTGAGTTGTAGAAACAATGTTATTACAACTAAAGTGAGGTACACTAGAGAAATTAACAGTAAACGTTCTGTTTGGTGCCGTACCACTAATTATATATTCAATGTCACCACCTACACCAGGGTGTATATCATGATAAACCCCTAAAATAGCATTTGTAGGTAAGTTTGGACTCGGTATTGATGCTGTAAATGCCCAAGGACAAGTTGCTCCAGCTAATGAAGTATCAAAAGAAACTACTCCGTTTGCTCCTACTACAATTTGGTTGTAGGTGTTACCAAAATAACAGAAATCAAAGGTCATATTAAGTACTGACGAATATCTATCATCAATATTTAAGTTAGTTGGAACCCCAGGGTTCACCTGTGGTTGACATGAAACACTACTTAATTGGTATGCTGTTGTACTAGTTCCTGTTAAGAAAAAGTCTGCATCTAAGTCAACTCCATTTACAAATGCTGCACAATCAGTATCAATATCATCACCTGCATCTATACTCTGACATAAAGCATCTGTTGTAGGAGGACAATCATCCTGAGTCATATCAGCACTTGTTATAACACAGTTAGGATCGTTAGCATTAGCTACTGTAAAGTTTACTAAAACTGTATTGGTGTAAGGACCAAAAGTTAAAGTACCAGGAGCAGAAGCTGTTTGTGTAGCCCCTCCCATGTTATCATCTATATTTAATAAAGTAGCATCTCCCATATCGGTGATTTCTACCTCAACATAAAATTCAAAAATCTGATTTTGAACAGAACAGTTTGGAAGAATACTATATGTAGCTGTAGGATTAATACATGTTGTACAGAATACATCAAAATCTAAAGTAGCACCTGTAGCACCATCTTCACAACTATCTACACCATCTGATTGTACTTGAATGTAAATAGTATCACCAGAAGATTGAATTTCTAAACCTGTTAAGTCACCTGCATTACCATATCCTTGATATAAGATAGTAGTACCATCTGTATCATAAACTATAATTTCATCAGAATTGTTCTCTACATTACCAGAGTTAAATACTGCTGTTAAATATATGGTAGGGTCAGTAGCGGTAAACGTAAACATAGTAGTATCGTTATTACCATAACAATAGGTTACGTTTGTAGGCCCTACTGTACAGTCTACTGTAAATTCAGTTTGTATAGCTGTGGTAAAATTATAAACGTAAGACCAATCACTGTAGAAACCTCCACCACAATCTGCTCTTACATAAACTTCATAAGCTGTATCAGGAGTTAAACTAGTTGCTTGAACAGCTGGTGTAGTATTTACTACAGTACCAGCACCTGTTGGTACACCAGTACCTGCTGGTTGTACAACGTACTCCCATGAAGTTTCACCATTATTAGCTACCCAGCTTAAGTCTGCTGTTGTATCTGTAATATTAGTAGCAGCTAAAGTAGAAGGTGCTACACAGTAAGTACCACAAGCCTGTACTCTAACATAATCTATAGACATATCTCCTGTTGGAGCTCCTGTACCAGTTTGTCTAAATTCTAAATAAACCGCTTGACCAGCATATGCTGTAAGATCTACCCCAACGGCTATCCAATCTTGGTTAGCTGATGTTTGATATTGACCTACCCAAGTAAATTCATTTGTGAATGGACCTGTAGCAGCGGTACCAACACCAACTTCTAAAGTTCCCATTCCACCACCATAAGCGTGCATATAGAACGAAAGTTCTACATCACCTGTAGCGGTTGTTAAATCAATCTCAGGTGTAACAATTGAAGCAGGGTTTGCAGGATTAGCACCTGAAGCCTCAAAATTCATAAAATTACTACCACTATAAGCAGTTGAAGGACCCGTACCAGCAGAAGTAGCTCCGTCAGGTATTTCCCAAGAACCACCACCTGTGTTAATATTACCTGTCCAACCTGCAATATTAGAATCAAAATCTTCTGTAAAAATATAAGAACCGGTTCCTGTTGCACACGTAACACCTGTTGGTGTTGCTGGAGGAACTGCGTACGTAGTAAAAGTCACAGGACCTTCCCACATACTATACTCTCCACCACCACAGCTAGCTCTCACATAAACTTCATAACTAGTTAAAGCTGTTAAACCAGCTGTTGGAAAGTTAATATTAGTATTTGCTACTGTACCACTACCAGATGGCACACCAGTACCTGCTGGTTGCACAACCACTTCCCATTCTGTCTCGTTACCTCCTGGAGTCCAAGAAGCTTGTACAGCAGTGTCTGTTATACCACTTAAGGTAATATTAGATACCGGCGGACAAGATTGAGAATAAATAGTAGGGCTACTTATACAAAAACCTCTTGCCCAAATATTGTTATCGTTAAAATAGAAACGATATCTAAACCCGGCTAACTGCGTAGCACTAAATCCAGAAATATCTAAAGCAACAGATGTATAATCTACTTGATGTGCTACATCCCCACAATATACATTACCATTTGTGGTAGAGGCACCTCCGTCTCCTAAAGTTGACCCCGTATCTGCAAGGTTATCCCATGTAACCCATGTAGAAGAATCAAAATCCCAATACTGTAACGCTAGCGTTTCTGAGTTCTGATGATTATATATATAGGAAAAATCAACGTAAACATAAATTTCTCCAGAAACCGAAGCTCCTGTTAAATCCATATACGAAGACTCTGCCGCAATACTATTAGCAACTCCTGAACCCGCTTGATTATCGTCAAACGCGAAGTTACTATCAACAGTAGGATCCGCTTCAAAAAGACCTGCCGTAGAACCATAAGAACCTGTGATGTTCCATGCTACGTTAGGCCAGTTGGCTGCATCATTTAACACTTGGGAAAACCCAAGCGCACTAATGAACAACATTAAAATCAATAGAGTAGTCTTTTTCATGTTGAATTGTTAGTTATAATTTAAAAAAGTGTATTGCCGCTAAATTAAGAAATTTAACACAACATCAGCTAAAAGTAGCATAGTTATTTACAAATTGTAAGAATAAAAAAAGATTATCTACCTTTTTTCTCGATAAATGAAAAATTTAGCATTCTAATAATAACCATATACAACTCATTATGATATTGCTTAAAAGCAATTGGCTTTTCTACCAACATTTCTACACAAACAGAAAAAAACTCCATAAAATTGTTATACCCATATGGTCTTAAGAAACCAATATTTTTAAGATCTTCAAGTTTACTCTCATTCATATAAATCTGTTGTAAACTTTCTAATCCATCCTGAAAAATATCAGCGCTGGTATTCGACTCTCTAAAATTAGAAAAGAACAACGCATGACTAAATTCATGCAACCCTAAATTTATACCATCATCACTATCTTCAAAACCTATTAAAAAATGTTTCCATGATAAAACAATAGCCCTTTGCATAGGATTGAACTCTCCTTTATGGTAAGCATCACTTAAGTTACTATAATATACATCAGGATATATAATAATAGTATCTATAGCAGGAATATCATAATAACGCATTCCAAACGATAAAAATACAGCACATGAAGCTACTTGCACTTTCATTTCTTCCGTTACTTCCATACCATCCATTCCTACAAACTCCTTCCACTCTATAAACTTTACTACTCTGTGATTAAATATTTTCTGTTTTATAGGAGACAGGTATCTATATACAGGAAAATTACCTTCTATCACCGTTTTATTTACATTGTTCTTGAATTCTTTTAAAAAAACTGGAAAATGGATTAAAAACGGTTTTTTATAAAAATAAAACGCAATAAAATCTAACAGTTTATAAGCGTTTAACAATATTACAAATGCAATTAAAAAATAAAGTATGATAGAAATTATATATATGTTGCTAGATTGATCTTCCTGCATAAAATTTGATTGTAATAAAATTCCTAATGTAAACAAATATCCCTAATTATTGTACATAAAACAGCTCTCCTAGAGATATCATTCTTTTTACATGTATTAATCTAATAGATAACTAACTATTTTTCTTAGCTTTAGAGTATCATTAAATAATTTATGGCATTTAAAGAAACCATTGGTAACACAACCTATTCATTTGATAACCTAAAAGAGCTTTTAGCAAAAGCCACTCCATACAGGTCGGGTGATGTACTAGCAGGTATAGCAGCTTCTAATAACAAAGAGCGTGTAGCTGCTCAATACGCATTGGCATCATTACCTCTAAAACATTTTTTGAGCCATCTAGTGATACCTTATGAAACCGATGAAATATCACGACTAATTATAGATGATTTCAATGAAAGTGCTTTTCACCCTATAAGCCATCTAACAGTTGGCGATTTTAGAGATTGGCTACTTTCAGATGCTGCAACTACCCAAATATTAAAAAATATAAGTTTAGGACTAACACCCGAAATGGTAGCTGCTACTTGTAAGCTTATGCGTAACCAAGACCTTATTTATGTAGCTTCTAAATGTGAAGTACCAACAGCCTTTAGAAACTCGTTAGGTGCAAAAGGTCAGTTCTCTACCCGATTACAGCCAAATCATCCAACTGATAATGCCACTGGTATTGCCGCAGCAATTTTAGACGGACTCCTTTTAGGAAATGGAGATGCTGTTATTGGCATCAATCCGGCTACCGACAATTTGAAAACCACTGAAGCATTACTACATATGTTAGATGGTATTATTCAACAAAATGAAATACCTACTCAATCTTGCGTATTAAGTCATGTTACCACCATGATGCCACTTATGAAAAAAGGTGCGCCAGTTGATTTGGTTTTTCAATCTATTGGAGGTACAGAAGCTACTAATAAAAGTTTTGGTGTAAACATAAGCATCTTAGAAGAAGCATACCATATGGCACTTTCTTTAAAGCGTGGTACCGTGAGTAACAACGTAATGTATTTTGAAACCGGTCAGGGAAGTTCGTTATCTGCCAATGCACATCATGGGGTAGACCAGCAAACATGTGAAGTACGCTCTTATGCCTTGGCAAGAAAATTTAAACCCTTATTGGTAAATACCGTGGTAGGTTTTATTGGTCCTGAATATTTATATGATGGTAAACAAATAACACGTGCCGGTTTAGAAGATCATTTTTGTGGAAAACTAATGGGCCTACCTATGGGAGTTGATATATGTTATACCAACCATGCGGAAGCAGACCAAGACGACATGGACAATTTATTAACGCTTTTAGCAACCGCAGGCTGTAATTATATAATTGGAGTTCCCGGAGCAGATGACATCATGTTGAATTATCAATCTACTTCGTATCATGATGCAGCTTATATTAGAAAATTGCTCAATTTACGCATGGCTCCCGAGTTTGAAAAATGGCTTTATGAACGTTTACCTTCTTAACCCACTTGCTATGAATTCTGAAAATCATCCGAAAATACAAACCGAATCTGGACTTCTTAAAAAAGACCAACTAAACGATTATACGTTTGCTAGAGTAAACCTGCCCACCTCAGGATTTGCTATTAGGCTATCTGAAGTACTTGCCTTTAGGGCAGACCACGCTGCTGCTAGAGATGCTATCTTCACCCCATTTGAAATACAAAAAATAAAAGATAACATACAACCAGTATGTAAAGACACCATTGAAACCTCATCGCAAGCTACTTCAAAGGAAGTTTACTTAAAACGTCCTGATCTTGGCAAACTTTTAGATGAGCCTAGTAAAACAAAACTAAAAGAATGTACTTCTAAACAAAAAGATGTTGCTATTATAATAAGTAACGGACTTTCAGCGGCTGCAGTCAATGAAAATGCAGCACAATTTTTAAATCATTTTATACCCCAGTTACTGGAAGGCAATATCTCCATTACTCCTATTATTTTTGCTTCTAATGCACGAGTAGCCCTTTCAGATGAAATTGGTGCTTTATTAGAAACCAAACTAAGTATTATACTAGTTGGAGAACGCCCAGGACTTTCATCTCCTGATAGCATGAGCGCTTATTTTACTTATGCCCCAGAAGTAGGGCTTACCGATGAATCTAGAAATTGCATTAGTAACATTAGAATAAAGGGGCTCCCTCCTATTCAAGCGTCTGAAAAATTATTTTACTTAGTGAATGCTTCGCTTACTAAAAAAATATCAGGTGTTCACTTAAAAGATGATATGGGATTATTAGAATAGTAGGCTAAACCTAGGTAAATACCCAAAGTCTCGCTCTCTAATAATTTTGTATAATTTTACGTTATATTTAAATACTATTTAGTTTACAAATATGAGACTTCTATTTATCTGTTTTTCACTACTGATCACTACCAAAATCTGGTGTCAAAATTCATCGTACATTACCATTAACAGTTACCTCTATACTCACGAAAACAATAAGGACCTTCACCAACTAGACCGTTTTATAAAAGACAAAAAATTGATTGGTTTTGGAGAAGCTACCCATGGCACTTCTGAATTTTTAAAAATGAGACATCGTTTGTTTGCTTACTTGGTTAATGAACATAATTTTAATACGCTATTTTTAGAAACTGACCCTGGATCTTGCGTAAGAGCAGACGCATACGTAAAAGGTGCTAACGATACCCTTAGTGTTGTAACCAAAGAGCTCAGGCAATTTATGTTTACCACTACCGAGATGAGTGCTTTTATTGAATGGATTAGAAATTATAACCTTTCTCATAGCACTCAACAAATCTCTATTGTAGGGGTAGACATGCAGACAGCACACAAAAATATAAATACACTTTATGCACTTATAAAAGATGCTACTGTAAAGAAAAACCTAACCCCTTTTTTATCAAGTTACAATTTATATGAAGATAGAACAACACTAACCCCCATAGTAACCTCCATACAAGCAAACTCTAAGAACACTACCATAAAACTATTATGTGATGCCGTGCTACAAAACCTTGAGTTAGATTTAAAAAATCAAAACAAAATAGAAGAAAACGCACAAGCAAGAGATCAATTTTTAGCCAAAAATATTGAAACTTACTATGCCTTAAATTCACAAACGAAAGGTTTGTTTTTAGCACACAATGGGCATGTTTCATTTTACACTACTAAAGGATATACAAGATCAGGCAAATTCTTAAAAGATATTTTTAATAATGCCTATTACGCCATAGGTACCGAATTTGAAAAAGGAAGTTTTATAGATACTCAATATAGTAATGAAAAGAAAACCTATGTTTTGCATAAATTTGAAATAGAAAAGGCTCACAAATCAAACTTATCAGGGTATTTAGCAACCTTACCAAGTGATATTTATTTTATTACCACTAATGAAATTCCGAAAAGTAAAAAAAGAGTTCATTTTGCTGGTGGAGGTTTTACTGAGAAATACCCGTATGGTATAGAAACAACAACAGATTTTGATGCCTTTATATTTATAAGAAATAGCACCCCAACACACTCCATAAAAAAATAGGGATTGAAAACTCAACCCCTATTATATAAATTTACATAGTATACCCTGGTTCTTTATACAGAATATCTTTATGTTCCATAATATCTTTAGGATACACCTTGGTTTTCCAATCATCTGAAGAAAAATCTTCAATGCTTAAAGAGAAGGCTTCATTTCTGTTGCCCAAAACTCTTTCTGCTGTTTTTACCAACTCTTCTGCTAGTTCCTTTTTTAATGCTTCCGATTTTCCTTCTATCAACTTTACTTGTATATGCGGCATGTGCTAATTTTTAAATATCTATTCGTCTGAAATATCCTTTTTATGCTTTGTAGACAAACAAGGCTCTGCGTAGCTAATTACCCCACCTTGTTCTAACTTATGTAGTATATCTTTAATTTTGGTATAATCTACATTTTCTTTTATTTCCATAGAAAAATAATTATCGCCTACACCTTCAGACTCACAGTTTAAATCTTTAAACGTATTTCTAAGTAATTCTTTATCTAACCCTTTTTTTAGCACAACTACCAAAACAATAGAATTACCCGAAGACTCTATAGTTCTATGATAAATTAACTTTTTTTCCTCCTCACTATATTTTGCAATAAAAATATCGTCACGTGCTATGGGTGGCCCATAGAAAGGAATATTATCTAATTTAAACACATTTTTCTTTGGGTCTACTATATCTGCCCACATAGTTTCCACTACGTCTTTATCTAAAATAGTACTGAAATACCTAAACAGTACCTTAACTTTATTATTTGTTGCTTTACTCATAACACAAACAAAAATCGTAAAAAATTTTTGCTCTGCTAAACCATCTGGTTAATTTTCACTTTTTGTTAAGTTTTTGTTGCGTATTCTGTATTCTTGCAACATAGCTTCTAAATCTTTAAAGCTAACATCTAACTCATCTATAAGTATTTTTTCACAAGTTGCAGCTGCTCCAAAATTATACTTTAAACAAGCTTTACTAGACCTGCCCACCATTTCCATTACTACCTCTTCATTACTAATGTTTTCCCACGAGTTAAAACCGCTGTTAAAAGTTGCTATCCCTTTATCATCAATAACAATTTTTGGAGATTTATCGCGCATACGTTTCCAATTTTTAAAAGTTCTATGCGCTCCTAGAAATACTAAAAAGAACCCGAAAAACATATACACTTTATCTGTATATGATTTAAGCAAGTACACCCCTGCAACCATAAAGCCTAAAGAAACAGCTAACAACAAATTATTAGTAGAGGTAGAATATCGTATTTCTGTTTTTTCTGGTAAATCTATTTCGTTTTGTATGTGATTAGTCTCCATAATTATCTTTTTACATATTCAAAAATAACATATAAAATGAGCTGTATAAATGATAAAAAGCAGGTAAACTCCTCTAGTTAATTCAATCTTTTAGTTTCCCAAAGTAGCTCATGCGTTATTTTTGCTATGTTATGCAAAATAACAATACTCTTTAACTCTGAAGTTTCTTTTAAACTATTCAGTTCTTCCACAAGGTTTGCAGATTGCGCATCGAGTGCTTCAAAATTAGACAACAACAAATTCTTGTTTTCGTGTATTACATCTAACAAAGCCGAAATCTGCTTACAATAATTATATTCTTCTTTAGAGAGTGGATTCTTGTAATGGTGTGCACCAAAAGCAGAAATATAAGATAATAACGAGTGATTAAAATACGTAAAGTTACGTGCCGACTCTAACAACTTCTGTTTTCCCTTAGGTTCAAAACGCATACCACGCCACGCCTCTGTTAATTGATTATCGGCATTATTAGCGGTACGTTGGTAATGTAAATACGTAGCATAGTCTACCTCTTGTTTAAACACACCATCAAAGTAACGTTTATTTTTTCCTATGGCAGTTTCTATAAGTACAGGTAATTGTTTGTACGTCCAATTAGGCCATAACAATCTTATAGAAATATAGGCAAGTGCCGTACCTATAAGGGTATCTATTAACCTTGGCTGCATAACCAACACACCTATATTACCCAATATATCAAAAATCTCTAATACAAAGGTGGTTATAAAAATAACTGCAATGGTATATACCGTTCTAACATATTTAAAAAACAAATACGCAGATATAAGCAATACAATAATTTGTCCCTGCACATTAGATATTATATGCGCAATTGAAATACCCAATACCACCCCTATAATGGTACCAAAAATACGGTACAAAATACGTTGTCTGGTAGCCGAATAAGTTTGTTGTAATACCAACATAGAAGTAAGCAATATCCAGTCTCCTTTCTCAAATTGAAAATAGTATTTCAACACATAGCCAATTACCAAACATAGCATTAAGCGAATGGCATGCTTAAAGCGTAAATGCTTAGGATTGGCTAACTTTTTTAAAGGTACTAAAGCAGGTTTCTTTTTAAAACTAGCAGCATCTGCTTCCGTTACCAAGGTTTCATCATCTATGGTTTGTAGGATACGCTCTAACTCAGATATATTACTAAATAATAAAGACATCGCCTTATACTGCGGATTCTCTTTATTACGCTGAAACAATTCTGTTAATGCCTTTTTGGTCCATGTTAAACTTACCGGGTGCTCATAAGTAGTTTCTGTAAGAATACTATCTCCGTATAGTTGAATAGCCTTCGCTATTTCCTTCATCATTTGTCCTAGTCCCGTAATCAGCTCCTCATTCTCGGCATGTTCACTTAACACATAATACTCCTCATGGCTAGAAGTTGCTCTACGTTGTATTTCTTGCAACTTATACCATCGGTCAAAAAATATGGTAATTCGTGGTAACGACTTATCTGAAGACGCTGCTGCAAAACTGTGCAAGTCGGCCTTAATTTGATTTATTTTTTGAGAAACTTCAATATTTTTAAGCGCTAACTCATTTCTAATTTCTTCTTGATTATCCTTTGTACTTGGAAACAATGTGGCTTTTAAAGCCACATATTCTGCCATTTTGGTAAATCCAAAAGATATTTGTTCCTCTAACAAACGCCACGGATGTGCATAGGCAATACCTAAAGAAACAATGGCATAAATTAAACCGCCCAACGGCATTACTATAGGCTGAAAGTACCACGGATGGCCATAACCTGCCCCCAACATGGTATATACCGAAATTAAAATAGCACCATAAGTGATACCTTGATAACGAGCACTTAACCCACCTAGCAACGTAAAACTGAAGGTAAACACAGCCAACCAAATACCAAATATTAATGGGTTTAACCTTAACAACTCTACCATAGCGGTTACAAACACAAATACTATGTAGGTTACCAATACCGCTTTTAGCTTTGCACGTGGGTGTACATCGGTTTCAGAAAGTGCCATAGCCACTACCCCTAAAGACAGGGTAGCCCCTATAGAAGATTCGCCCGCTATAATACAAGGTATTAATAAACATGCTATACTTACCAACACCTTTAAAGCCCAAAGGTTATTAGGTTTTGTCCAGAACTTCTGAATCCATAATGCACGAAGTTGCTGATGTATTTTTTTCAAATTCAGATTCAACGAGGTATACTTTTAAGACACAAAGTTAAGAAGCTTTTTAATGAATAAACATGTATTTATATCAGTTATTGAAATCTTAATTTTAGTTATAGCCACCAACCCTATGGTCAGACCCTTTTAAAACCTTCTGAACAAAATACGTATTTTAGCAATTCAAATTTTCATATATGGATACTGCTACTGTAGCTGCTATTAAAAAAGAACTGAATTACTACTCGCAAGACGAACTTTTACAAGTTTGTTTGCGACTGGCTAAGTTTAAAAAAGAGAATAAAGAATTACTTACCTATTTACTTTTTGAAGCCGAAAACGAACAGGGGTACATCGATAGCGTAAAAGAATTTATAGATGAAGCATTTGACGGCTTAAACACCAAGAATTATTACCTTATTAAAAAAGGGGTTAGAAAAATCTTAACTGCAGTTAAAAAGTACATTAGGTATTCGCAAAACAAAGAGACTGAAGTAGTATTGCTGCTTTATTTTTGCAGAAAATTACGCACCATGAAGCCAAGCTTTACCCGCAACTCGGTATTGAGAAACACCTATCAAACACAGCTACGCATGATTAAAAATACGCTAGCCAAGTTACATGAAGATTTACAGTACGACTACCAAATAGAATTGGATAAATTAGAGTCTTAGAAAAACATAAAAGCTACTTTCCATTACACTCTTTACAAACCCCTACAATTAAAAACTGTGTTTCATCCATTTGGTATCCGGGTAATACAGGTATTTCTACTTTTGTTGGTAAGCATTCTACATGATTACATTCAGTACACTGAAAATGAATATGATTATGTAGCGTATGATGTTCTTTACAAGAATTGCATAAAGCATAGTGCGCTTTGCCATCAATATCTGTAATAAAATGAACTTTACCCGCAGCAACAAATCGTTCTAGCATTCGATACACTGTTGTTTTATTCACTTTAAGAGGAACAAGTTCACAAATTTCATCTACTGTAAGCGTATGCTTACTTAGCTCCATAAGCTTTAACACCTCCTCTTGTGCTTTTGTATTTCTTGTGATGGCCATAACCCTAAAATTCTATGAATTAGCAAATTTACAAAATATACCCCCCATCATAAATACCAATACGTGAATTTTCTTCGTTCATTAAAAGCATCAACCCCTAATCAAATAACTAATATTATATTGCAACTTATTTGCGTTATTAAAAAAAACCGCTACATTTGCTCTTGAAACATATAAACGCATTTTATTGAACCCAAAACTAAAGCATATCATAAGTCAAGTATTCTTGCTATTACTTCTTAGCATTAAACTTTCTGGTCTGCATGCTTTAGAGCACATCTACGAAACAAATGATGATACGGATGATATTGAATGTGCACTTTGTGACTTTGTTTTGCAAGATCAAAAGGCTCCTGTTTTAAATATCAGTAATGCCGTAGTGCATACTAACAAAGCGGTTCCTACTTGGGTGAAGAAATCTCCCCAAACCAATTATCAATCAACTTTAGTTACAAAGTTTTTTAAACTACATTATTTTAGTCTCCCTCCTCCTCACACGGCTTAACTCAAGTAAATAATACACTTGCAAACCACTGTTTATATAAACAGTGTATTATACTACAAGTTAATTTTCGTGTAATTTAAAGTAGGTTCATACTTTTTCTAATACCTCATAGCATCAGGTATTTGCTAACATGTATGACTCCAATATTTTAATTTCTTTTATGAAATACTTATTGCTAACAATTGTTTTTACAGTTGTTTCCCAGCTCACGCATGCTCAAAATGCTATACTCATTTCTGGAAAAATTATTGATGAAACCAATCAAACTCCTGTAGAAAATGCAACCATTATTTACAAGAACTCCTATGCTGTTAGTAATTCCAATGGAACCTTTGAATTAAGGATTCAACCAAAGGATAGTGTACAACTACATATATCACATATTAGTTTTAAAACCAAACACATTACTGTAAATACTAACGCAACAATATCGAATTTAACTATAAAACTAACTCCAAAAAACAATGCGCTCTCCGCTGTAGAAATTTCAGTTAACGGAAAGAACAATCAGCAGATAGCTCCATTGATTTCCACCAATGTCAATGAAGCGTTTTTGCAAGAAAACAGAGAAAACAGTTTAATGCAAACCTTAAGTAAAATACCTGGTGTAAGTACTATTACTATTGGCTCGGGACAATCTAAACCTGTTATTAGAGGCTTAGGTTTTAACCGTGTAAGTGTGGTTGAAAATGGTATAAAGCACGAAGCACAACAATGGGGCGCAGACCACGGATTAGAAATAGATCAGTATGGTATTGAGAACATAAACATTATTAAAGGCCCAGCTTCTTTATTATATGGCTCAGATGCTATTGCTGGGGTGGTTGCCATTACACCTCCTAATGCTCCATTACCACATACATTTAAAGGAGAAGTTAATCTTTTAGGTGAAAGTAACAATAATTTATTAGGCATATCATCTGGTATTCAGTTTAGAAATGAAAATTGGTATTACAGAGGAAGAGTTACCTTTAGAGATTATGCAGATTACAAAGTACCAACAGATAGAGTACAATACGATAGTTATATTTTTGAATTAGATAATAATAACTTAAGAAACACTGCAGGTACAGAAGCCAATGCAGCATTTAGCTTTGGATATATTGGGGATAGATTTAAAACAGAAACTTTTTTAACCAACGTAAATGCTAAAAATGGTTTTTTTGCTAATGCACATGGTCTTGAAGTACGCACCTCTACTATTGATTATGATGCGTCTAACAGAGATGTAGATTTACCATATCACACTGTAAATCATTTTAAGATATTAAACAACACAAGTTTTTACCTAAAGAAACACACCATACATACCGAAACAGGATTTCAGAATAATCTTAGAGAAGAACATTCAGAGCCTGTACCCCACGGCTATATGCCCAAACCAACTCATAGTACCGAAAGAATTTTTAATAAAAACACATATTCTTTCAACATAAGAGATGTATACAAGCCTAATAAAAACCATAAAATTGTAGCAGGTATTAATACAGAATATCAAAACAATAATATTGGTGGCTGGGGTTACTTAATTCCGGCATATACAAGATTCTCTGCAGGAGCATTTGGTTACTATCTGTTTAAACTCACAGAAAAGATTCAATTACAAGCTGGATTAAGATATGACTACGGGTATTACAATACGCAAGCCTACTCCGATTGGTTTCCGTCTACAGTTTCTAACAACAACGGAACAACCTCTTATATATATCAACAAAGAGCTACGGGAGAAAATGTATCATACAATAATATAAGTGGTTCGTTAGGGGTAAGTTATCAAGGTAAAAATACAACGTACAAATTACACCTAGGAAAAAGTTTTAGAATGCCACTTGCCAACGAATTAGCTTCTGACGGTGTAAACTATCATATGTATAGATATGAACGAGGAAACCTTGACCTTTCCCCTGAAGAATCATACCAAATAGACATTGAAGCTACGTATAAAAAAAACAAACTAGAAATAGGAATAAGTCCGTTTGTAAATTACTTTAACAACTTTATATACCTTAACCCTACTCCAAATTATTACGAAACTTTACAAATTTACGAATACACACAAAGTAAAGTTCTACGCTATGGCGGAGAAGTATTTGCAGGATATGAGATTTCAAATGCTTGGAGTGCAAATGCTTCATTAGAATATGTACAGTCTATCCAAAAAAGTGGTCCAAAAGAAGGATTTACGCTTCCTTTTTCTCCTCCACTTTCTAGCTTTTTCTCTTTAGCATTCAAAGCCCCTAAAGAAATATGGCTATTTAACAATGTACAAATTACAGCAGACCTTAGAGTAACCGCAAAACAAACAGAAATTGTTCCTCCTGAAGAAACAACACCTGGTTATGAATTAGTTAACCTATCTATATTAGGAAATTTAAAGCTATTCAATTCTAAAAAACAAACTCAATTAAGAGTAAAAGTAAATAACCTATTCAACACTAAATATTTTAATCACACAAGCTTTTATAGACTTATAGATGTACCCGAACCTGGTAGAAACATTTCAGCTTCGGTTACCATACCCATGTAAATCAATTTTTTAATTTTTAAATACTAGTTATGAAAACAATCCTTAAGAATGTATCTGTTATTGCACTAATTGCAACAACACTTTTTTCATGTAACAATGATGATGACGGAACACCAGTAGGTGCCGCACCGGTAATAAATAATTTTGAATATGGAGAGGGAAGTACTCACTCTACAGATCCTGTTGCTTATAAGGGAGCAGATATTCATTTAGAAGCTGATATTACCGCAGAAAATATAGTTAGTAGCATTACTATTGATATCCATGCACACGACCTTACCCCAGCAGAAGGTGAAGTAGAATGGGATTATGAAAACGTTTATACAGATGCCGATTACCAAGTAATTAACCCAACTTTTCATGAGCACATAGATGTTCCTGCAAATATTCCTGCTGGAGAATACCACATGACTTTAACTGTAATTGATGAACTTGGTAATAGTACTGAAGTAGAAGGTCATATTGATATTTTAGACTATATATCTGTAAGCGACCTAAATATTGACAGCTCTGTAGCAAGAGGCTCAGACTTTCATGCGGAATTTATGATTGATGCGGTAAATGGTATTCATGGTATTGATGTAGATATTCATGCACATGATATTGTTCCTGGTGCTGGGGAAGTAGAATGGGATTATGAAAATGAATTTACAACAGGGTACCACGGTGAAACAGAAGTAGAATTTCATGAGCATATAGACGTGCCTGCAAATGCACCTGCTGGAGAATACCACATTACCTTTACTATTGAAGATGAAGATGGAAATACCCACGAATTTGAAACCCATATTGATGTTACTGAATAAACTATTTCAAAAAGCTTCATTAACTGTATGTTGTACAGCTATTCTGGTAGTGGGTAGCATCAGCTCTTGCTCAAATGATAGTAGCGAGGACAATGACCTTACGAGACCCACTATAAGTTTAGACTATAATAATGGTTTTCCACAGTCCTGTGCACAATTACAAAGAGGAGAAACCTATACTTTTAAAGCTATGGTTTCAGATAATGATGAATTGGCTTCCTATAGTTTAGACATTCACAACAACTTTGACCATCATACACATGATGATCAGGGCGTGCAATGTGATTTAGATGCTGTTAAATCGGCTGTAAATCCGTTCATATATATGGAAAACTTTACCATTGAAAGCGGACTTTCATCTTATGAAATTGAAATTACGCTTACCATACCAGAAGCTATAGATACGGGCGATTATCATTGCGCGTATTCTGTTACCGACATTACAGGGTGGCAAAGTAGAACTTCGGTAGATATTAAGATTATTGAGTAATACCCTACTCAATACATCTTATAACAACAAATATTATTGGTCTGTTTTAATATTTCATGTTTTATTAAGAGCAGCTACTCAATAAGAGTAGCTGCTTTTTTCAGTAAGCTCAAAAACAACTTCCATGACAGATACACTAACTATAAAAGCAGTTGTCTTAGAGGTAAGTCAACAAAACACTTAATTTACAGTATCGAGTAAATATCTCATAAAAAATAAAAGAAAATGAAAATATATAGCACAGTTTGCTTCTTTTTAATTTGCAACATTTTAACAGCGCAAGGCTTTATAGCAAACCATTTAGCCAATGCTAAACCAAGCAAATTAGATACCATAATAAAATTACACACCTACCAAGGTACATCTGTAGACTTTCCATTAACTATAATTAAAGGAGCAAAAACAGGACCTACATTTACCCTTATAGCTGGTATTCACGGAATGGAATACCCTCCTATTTTAGCGGCTTCTAATCTTCGCAATAGCATAAAACCAAACAGCTTAAAAGGAAACGTAATTATAGTACCATTAGCTAACATAAATGCATTTTATAAACGAACTCCATTCACTAACCCAATAGATAACAAAAACCTAAATAGAGTATTTCCAGGAAACAAAAATGGTAGCATAACACAGGTTATTGCTCATTTTATAACACAGGAATTGTTTGCCATATCCACTGTTGTTTTAGATATTCATGCCGGCGATGTTAATGAAGATTTATTACCATTTATATGTTACTACAACAACACTTCTTATAAAGAACAAACTAAACTTGCTGCTACATTGTGTGATAGTAGTGGCTTTACAAATATAGTTTCATACCCTTATACCTTAGGCGCCAATGAACCTGCTGAATATGCATTCAAACAAGCGGTTCAGCAAGGTATTACCGGTATAAGCATAGAAATGGGTAAACTAGGATTAGTAAGCCCAACAGAAGTAAATACTATTGAAAAAAGCGTATTAAACATACTAGCAAAGCTACAAATGTACAAACAACCAGAATCCCATAACTTTATAAAAAGAAACTATTTTACGAACCAAAAATACATATATGCATCAGCACAAGGAATACTAAATAGCAGTTACCGAGCTGGCGATGTGGTTAAAAAAGGAACCATCATAGGCACTATTAAAGATATTTTTGGAAATGAGCTTAGCCAAATGATAGCACCAGAAACAGGAACTATACTTTATAAAATTGGAACACCACCCGTTAATAAAGATGAAACTGTTTTTTGCATAGGCATTCAAAAATAAATTCAAAATTAACCGTTGGCTTAAAACCCTTTACTTCAAATATTGTTTTAGAGGCAGGTATCAACTCTAATAAAAACTTTGATTTACTACAGCAAATAAACCTCCATTTTACGGATGTTGAAGTTTGGGTATTGTAACTAAAGCACTAAGCCTTTAAACAGATATATTATCTTACGACACTGTTAAATATTTTACTTACATTGTAGAAACTTATAAGCTGGTAGAAATGAAAAAAATATTTGCTATAATTTTTGCAGGCATGTTGTGTGCTTGTAATCAAAATACTAAAAAAGAAGAGGTTACCAACAACCAATTTGAAATTACTGGGACTTTAGCTACTCCATTTGAAGGTTATATTTACCTAACCTATGCAGATACAGTTGATAGTGTTTTGGTTAAAGAGAATACATTTCACTTTACAGGGAAAGTACCCTATACTAAGGACGGACATTTAAGTTTAAAATCTGGGAGTGAGCAGGCGTTCTTCTACGTAGAAAATAGCCACTTAACCCTTACCACTGATTATGATCACAAAGACTATAAAGAGGGTTCATACCCGTTTATAACAATTACCAATATAGAAGGTTCTAAATCTTATACTATAGAGCAAGACTTTTATGCCTTTTACAAAAAACATGAAAGCAACCAAAACTTTCCTGATTTACTTTACAAAAAACTAGATACCCTAACAACGACACATCCCACACACCCATTTTCTGGTGCTATTTTGGCAAGTTGCTCTTTTTTAAATCCGGTGCTAACTAAGCAACAATTACTAAAACTTTATGCTAAACTAGATACTACCAAACAAAGTAATAACGATTTATATGTATTTAAAAGAGGCATTGCTAACTTAGATAAATTCTCTAGAGGAAAATCTTTTTTAGAATTTGCTTTACCCAATACCCAAAACGATACTATTGCCATAACCTATAATCATGGTAAAATAACACTGGTAGACTTTTGGGCGTCTTACTGTGTGCCTTGCAGAAAAGCTAACCCTAAATATGTAGCTCTTAAAGAACGCGTACAAAACCCGAATTTTGACATTGTAAGTATCTCTATAGATGAAGACACAAAACTTTGGAAAGAAGCCATTAAAAAAGACAAATTAACTTGGACCAATTTACTTGACTCCCAAAAAACCATATATAATCAACTAGGCGCTATAGGCATTCCTTATACCTACGTTTTAGATGAAAACGGAACCATCTTATCTATTAACCCTTCTATTGATGAAATTGAAAAATTGGTGAGTACATTTTGATATGCTAGATTACGATAGTATAATACTGAAATAGTTGAACTATTTATTGGTTTATAACCTCCTTAGCTACTTCTAAATACTGATCGGGTGAGTAGTTTCTAGCCTTCACATCTACCACAACATCTACTTTAACTCCATGTTGTTGAACACTTTTATTTGAAACAGGATATAACGCTTTAAATGAAGTAAAATTAAAACTAGATCCATCAGGAAGCACTAAAGTGGTTATATTCATAGGTGAACCTGCTGTTTGATTACCTACTGTAATACAATTATTAGCTTGTTGCAAAGCTAATGCTAAATACTCACCTCTACTTTGGGTATTTCTATTTATTAACAGAACAATTTTACCCGACACTAACTGTGAATTAGATTTTTTTCCAACAACGAAGGGAGATACTACCAAACTAGCTATACCACCTCCACTAACAAAATCTGACTCTAAAGGATTGTTCTTCACTGGACCAATTACTTTCACAAACTCTCTTTCTTCTGTAATTAGATAATTACAAAGTTTATTTGTATTCAAATGAAGGTTGTTGTTCCTCCTTAAGTCTAAGATTAAATTTCCAATACCTAATTTTTTCTGTGCTTTAAAAAAAGAATCACATCCTTTACTTGATAATTTAGACAAATCAACATAAAAATCATTCACTCCCAATTTTTCTATAGTAGCATGTTTACCTTCTATTGTATAAGAATCATTATAACTTATATCCTCTAATAAATTTATTTCCTGTACTACCACTAAACCATTTCTAACAATAGTTACACTAACCTTATTAGTTTCTTGACATAACAAATAATAAGAAAACCGAGTTAAAAAATTGAAATTGGATGCAGAAATAAGATGAGCTAATCTTTTTTGCAAACCATCCTTAATAGACTCCCCGTTTATTTTGGTTATAATATCACCAATTTTAACGTTATTATTAATACAACTAGCTTTGTCATAGATATAATTCACTACTAAGGAATCATTTACGTATACAACTCCAAAACTAGGTTTAAATTTAAAATCCTTGTCAAACACTTGTTTTGAAAAATAACTGGAATGAGAATCATTTAATTCAGCTATCAATCTGCTTTTAACTAGTTCAAATTCATAACTCGTATTAGCCATTAAAAAATCTAAGATATAAGTATCTAAAATACTTAACCAATCATGCTTAACAAACTCCTTATTTACATCCCAGTACTGAATGGCATTCCAAAACTTAAAAAACAATAGCAGACGATGTGAAGCTTCTGTTACATCAAAATTCTTAAATGGTTCTTCATTAGAAAAACTAAGATAGTTTAGGTTATCAATTTTAGCATAATAATCATTCTTTCGCTTACTTTGACTAATTCTATAAATAGTATTCTTTAAATTACTATTAGTAAAATAAGAACTCATCCATTGATAATTAGAGTTTATCACATCCTCTCCATCTGGTATATTTTTATTATCAAATTGATTAACAAAATTTAATAGTACAGTTTCTGCATCAGTATCATTATCAGCTCCCTTTAGGGTGGCAAACAATCTAACAAATTCATCATCCCAATTATATTTCCCAGAACTAATAGTAGGATGATTGTATTTTAGAAACCCCCAGATTAGGCCAGCTTTTTTATAGGTAAGTATATTGCTATCAGATATTGCATTTAGCGACAATGTTTTACTTGAAAGCGGTAAAACCAACAACAAGAATATAAAGGAAAAAGTGTACTTCATGTTTTAATAAATTAAATAGCCAAACCAATAGCATCTTTGAAATAACCAAAGTATTCCAAAACATGAATAGTAAATGTAAGAAGATATTATTTCAAATAAAAAAGCACCTAACTATAAAAATTAGATGCTTTTCTGTGAACGATATGGTACAAAACTCCAACCAATTAATCGAAGATTTAAAGCTTTTGGCTGATATACTGGCTGCTTAAAAAAAATCAAATCACTTATTTACCAATGGTTAAATAGATCGTTTTGGGGTAATTGCATCTTTATTGCCCCAATAGCAGACATCGGCATTTTTTATTCCAATATTAATTTTTCCAATTTTTCTCTATTTTCTTCTCCCCATTTTGCTGTTGACCTAATGATTGGAATTAATGATTCTCCCAATTCAGTCAAACTATATTCAACTTTAGGAGGTTTTACATCATAAGATTTATTTGAAAGGATACCGTGATTAACTAATTGTTTTAACTGTCCCTCCAGTACCCGCCTTGTAGCATTTGGTATTTTTCTTCGTAATTCACCTGGTCTTTTTATTTCATTATACACACACCAAACTAAATTTATCTTCCATTTACCGTTCATTACTTCCATAAATAAATGAAGGCCGCAATCTATGGTTACAGGTGTTTTTCTTTCGTACATATCAAATCAATTAACAATCAAATATAACAATTATAATACGGACAAATTTATCCGTACTTGACCCTCGTGTTTAAGGATTGTAATTTTGTGACAATAAAACAATCACTATGAAGTATAAATTATTTGGCTCTAATACAGGCTTATATGCAAGCGAAGTTATATTAGAGGCTGCGAACTTTGGAACCAGAAAAGGGTACGGTGCTACACCAAAGGAATCTAAAAAAATACTTTCTGCTTATGCAGATGCAGGAGGAAATTTTATTGATATATCTGATTTGTATCAATTTGGGGAAGCGGAAGAAATAGTTGGTGACTTTCTGAAAAACCAACGAAATAATTTTATTATCTGTATAAAGTATACAAAAAGTAGTGAAATTAATCCTGCCAAAAGCAATTATGGAAATCACCGTAAATCGATGAAACAGGCTGTGGAAGCAAGTTTAAAGCGATTAAAAACCAATTATATTGATATTTATATGCCTCATTTTGATGATGGCGCAACTCCTATGGAAGAAATTATAAGGGGTTTAGAAGATTTGGTAAAAGAAGGGAAAGTTCTATATACCGGTTTAACTAATTTTCCTGCTTGGAAAGTTGCATCCATTGCAAGCCTGACAAATGTAACCGCATTGCAAATAGAATACAATTTATTGCAGCGAACGGCAGACCGAGAGTTTCTTCCTATGGCAGAAGAATTTGGTTTGGGAACGATGACTTATTCTCCATTAGCTGGTGGACTGTTAACCGGAAAATACAGAAATGGAGCGTCCGGGCGTTTAAATTTAGGAAGTGATTCTGAATATACAGAAGATGACAGAACAAAAACAATCATTGATGAACTTGTTGTTATAGCAAAAGAAATAAATGCTACTGCCGGACAAGTTGCGTTTGCCTGGGTATTATCAAAAAACGTCTTTCCTTTAATGGGTGCCCGTAAACTTTCTCATTTTGAAGATTCTTTTCATACGACAACCCTTCAATTAACCAAAGAGCAGATTACTAGATTAGATAATTTAAGCAATATATCATTAGGTTATCCTCACGATTTATTAGCTGGTGTGCAATAATCACACTATAATGATTCTCCCCAATAAGTTTATTTAATGCATAAAATGATACCTGAAGCTATTAAAGTAAATATGACCATCCACCATATTGTTTTTACGATTTTAGATGTAGCCGAAACAGAAAAGTTTTACACCAAAATATTTGGTCAAGCGCTTTATACCAATTCAAATACAGCAATATATCAAGTAGGGCAAACGATGTTGATTTTTATAGAAAAAGAAAAAATATCGCATTCTAAATTTGACTCTTCAACTATTGGTCTTGACCCCATTGCATTTGGACTTAAAAATCTATCGGAATTGGAAGGAATAGAAAAAATCTTAAAAGAAAAAGGAATAAAAAATAGTGGTATTCATATCGATGATTCAAGTAAAAAAGGAAAAAATCTGGCTCAACGATCCAAGCAATATTAGAATTGAATTTTACTTATAAAGTTTCATTATTTTCTTTTTCGATTGAGGAATTCTTGACAGTCGAAGCCGTGTTCATTTAGTCCATTAATAATTTGATCGTATAAACTTCCCCTAACTAGAACTGCTTATTTAGCAAAATATTTATTGAAGTGAGAGGTGTTATCTCTTAATAAACATATGCATTATCACTAAATTCATGATCCCGTTGTGAGCCATATTGCCAACTTTAAATTCCTTTAAAATAAATGAATATGTAGTTGTTAAAAAATATCTTAACTATAAGAGCTCTGCCTTAAAATACAAAATATGATGTAATTGTATAATTATGTTTCTTCCTCAGGTTTCAGTAATAGTAGTTATGCTGAACTTTTGAGATAAATAAACTTGACCTTTACAGGTAAATAGCATGTAATTTCTTTTTGCAGTTTTGCTTTATAAAATTTTGGTGCATGGAAAAAAAGGGAAAAGTTTTAATTACAGCAAAAAATTGTACTACAAGATATTACAATTTTAAAAAACTAATAGCAACAGCCTTGTGTGGTATGTTAAGTTTTTTGGGAGTGGCGCAAACAGTCGGTAGCTGTAAAATTAAGGTTGTTGATGAGACTACCAAACAACCGCTCCTAGGAGTAAATATACATCTTGAAAATACTACTCTAGGAACGGTCTCCGATACTTTGGGTTATGGTGTAATAAATAATATTCCTGCTGGAATGTATACCATAAGCCTCTCGTACTTAGGTTTTCAAACTAAGAAAATAAATGATGTGTTGATCTCAGTAAATAAAACATATTATGCAGAAATAGAACTGCTAGAGGAAACATCTTCTTTAAATGAGGTGACAATTCGTGCATATAGAAATGAAAATAATCCTGCCACTCCAGTATCCTCTTTTTCTTATGCAAGAGAAGAAATTTATCGAAGTCCTGGTGCACAGGGCGATATTATGCGTGCACTCGCTACTTTACCGGGAGTAGTAAGTAGTGGTTCTCAGTTTTCAGCTATTGCTGCAAGAGGACAAGGTACACGAGATAATGTTTATATGGTTGATGATATCCCAATGCTGGAACTTTCTCATCTGGAAGCGGAAGGTTTTAATTCTGGTTTTAATGATCCTAATGGGGGAAGGTTCAGTATTTTTGCACCAAGAGTGATAGATAATGTACAGTTTCAAAACGGAGGATTTAGTGCTTTATACGGAAGAAGATCTTCTTCATATTTAGGGTTGAATATAAAGGAAGGGAATAGAGAGAGTTGGTCTTTTAGTGGTCAATTTGATTTGTTAGGAGCTACCGTAATTGCAGATGGTCCTGTTTCTTCTAAAACTAGTATGTTTGCTTCCGGAAGATATCAAAATTTCGGACTCCTTATTAATCTATTAGGAGAACAAAAGGCTTCTATTTCATACGGAGATTATATTGTAAAAACAACTACTCAATTGAATCCTAAAAATAAACTCTCCTTAGTCGCCATGTATAATCCGGAGCGTCCTGTGAGAACTATTGATGACGTTGAAATAGGAACTAATATTAACGATGATAATAGTGGAGGTACTACTTTATACGATCATCGTGGTAATAAGTTGCTCTTGGGGATTAATTTAAGAACCTTACTTAATTCTGATAGCTATTTAAAAAATGTACTGTACTATAGGTCTTCTAAAGTAGATAATCACTTTGGTCGGTTTACTCCGGCTTTAGATGACCATGGGGTTATTATTAATGTGAATGCTGGGAGATATGATAAAGATTTGAGATCAATTAAAAATGATCAGAATGAAATAGGATATCGGGCAATCTATACCAAACGTTTTAATAGGTTGTCTCTAACAGCCGGTATAGATGCTTCAACAATTCATCTTGATTATAAAAGAAATTTAAAGAGTATCGATACGTTGTATACTTTCCGTTCTGGTGAGTTAGAGAATCCATCTCAGTATTTTCAAGTATTAAATCCAATAAATTACAATGCTCATTTTAACAAAACCGGGTTTAATAGTTCAGGTTATATTACACTGTCTTGGAATACTTTTAAATTACTAACACTAAATCCTGGAATTCGATATGATTATACTGGTTTTACAAACCAACATAGCATTTCTCCAAGATTAAGCGGGAGTATCCAACTAAGTCAAAAAAACAGTATAAATTTTGCTACAGGTGTATATTATCAAGATGTGGCTTATGCGAATCTCGCAGGACAATCCTTAAATGGAAAATTGAAAAATGAGAAGTCTATACAATCCATTTTAGGATATAAATTACAGTTATCAAACGATTTAAAATTGGTAATAGAGGGTTGGTATAAGCATTTTAATGATTTGGTCGTACAACCCAATCAATTTCAAAGTTATTTCACAAACAACGGAGGTGGTTATGCTTATGGATCAGATATTAGTATGACCAAAAGACTCTCTAAAAATTATTATGGTCAGATAAGTTATTCCTACATGCAAAGTAAACGTAATGATCATTATGGGTTGGGGAGGTATGACGATAATTTTAATATTCCACATACTATTAGCCTTATGGGAAGTTATAAACCTAATGATAAATGGATTTTTTCAGGAAAGTTTCGCTATAGTACAGGTAGACCAACAGATCAATACGTAGTACATTCCAATGTACTTAATGATTCTGATGAATTAAGATTTGCACAAGAAATAACAAGTATAAATGGAGAGCGCTTTCCTAATTTTGTAAGTATAGATCTTAGAGCTGATTATAATATGCTCACCAATTGGGGGATCCTTTCTGCCTTTGTAGATATAGTCAATGTGGCTGATAGATTTAATATAAACACAGAGGTTTTTTTACCTAATACTGGTAAAGTATACAATATAGGTTTTGGTATTTTCCCAACTTTTGGAGTAAGGATAGAATTGTAATTAAAAATGAAGAAAACTTTTGAGTATGATAGTTATAGTTGTTGCCATAATAGCCACGGCACTTAAAAAATATTGGGGTATTATTATAAAATTAGTTGTCCCGAATAAAAAATAAAAAATGAATATAAAAGAGAGTACTATTTTAATCACTGGTGGAAGCAATGGCATCGGGTTAGAGTTTGCCAAACAGTTTTTGAAGCAGGGTGCCAAAGTAATGGTGACCGGAAGAGATCAGAATAAATTGGATCGCACCAAGGAACAATTCCCCGAAATTGTCACTTTTCAAAGTGATATCAATAAGCCCAAAGATATAGAAGCACTTTACAAAAAAGTAACGGAGCAATTTCCTGAATTGAATATCATTGTCAATAATGCAGGAGTTATGCGGAGTGTAGCATTACTTGATCCATCCACCGATTTAGAGAATATCACCGATGAAATTGAAACCAACTTCTCAGGAACTGTGCGTATGATTCAACAATTTCTACCACATCTGATAACAAAGAAATCTTCCGCTATTGTGAATATAACTTCCGGTTTAGGTTTTATTCCTTTTACCACCTCCCCCATCTATTGCGGTACTAAAGCAGGCGTTCACATTTACTCTCAGGGACTACGGCTTCAACTTAAAAACACCTCGGTAAAGGTATTTGAGGTTGCTCCCCCTAAAACGGACAAGCCTTTGCAAACGGCTATTCCCGAAACCAGTAAAAGGGGAATGATGAAAATGAGCGATATGGTTCGGGTTTCCATCAAGGGAATTTTAAAAGATCAGTATGAAATCAGGCCCGGATTATCAAATCTAATGAAGTGGATGAGCAGGATTGCACCAAACTTCTTTACTAAGTTAATTAATAAAAATATTGAAAAAGCAAAAACAAAAGCCCTTTAAAAATTTGAATAATGACTTTGAGACAAACATTTCAGAAAATTTTCATTGGTATAATTACTCTATTAATAACCTCTTGCACCATGAATAAAAGGATTTACATTAGCAATAAAACTGAGCAGACTATTACATTAAAGATTAACAGTACCTTCAAGATTAAAGAAGGAACCATGCAGGGTGCATTTCTCGATTCGCTCAACGGAAAACGCATCGAACCAGGGTATATTACCATTACTTTTGGTACAGGTAGGTGGAATAAAAACGATGAAGAAAACTTAAAAATGGTTTTAGAAAATATGCAAGTGAAGAAGGATGGAAGCGCTGAGATTTTTAGCTTGCCTCAAAACATGCCAATTGGTCGTGGAATTTTAATTCCTGAACTTATCGTAAAAATAAATGAACTGAATAAACTATGAAGGACACCTCACACATGCACCATGTAGGCAAAGAGATTTCCCCACAGCAATTTATTGCGGAGCATACCTTTGTTTACATTATCAAAGGATTGATGCACACGTATGATGGAAGTAGACATGATGTGCTAAAGTCCGGCGATGCACTCATTGCCCGAAAGAACAGGTTGGCGCGCTACAATAAGGAAAAAGTAGATGGTGAACTGGAAAAAGTTTTTGTGTTCTTTGACGAAGCCTTTCTGAAGCGCTTTCAGGAAAAATATAAACCTGAGATAAGCGAATACAACTCAACAGAAACCCTCAATCGCATTGCTAAAAATGATTTGCTGCCAGCCTTTATTCAATCCTTACTCCCTCACTATCATCGCCTGATCATCGCAGAACCTTTTACTGATTTAAAGCGAGAGGAATTGTTATTGATTTTATTACAATCACAACCTCAATTGTCAGGATTGCTCTTTGATTATGGAATTCCCGAAAAAATCAACATTGAGGAATTTATGAACCGAAATTTCAAATTCAATGTAAGTGTTGAGCGTTTTGCTTACCTGACAGGAAGGAGCTTATCAGCATTTAAACGTGACTTCAAAGAAACATTTAACGACACACCCAGCCGCTGGTTGGTAAAAAAAAGACTTCAGGAAGCACATTTCCTGATTGAAAAAAAACATCAAAAACCCTCTGATATTTATCTGGAACTGGGGTTTGAAACCTTACAACATTTTTCATTTGCTTTTAAAAAACTATTTGATACGACGCCCACCGAACTGGCGAAAAAAAACAAAAAGAACGGTTCCCAATAATATATTGCTGTAACAATTTTTGGATACAATAACATAGGTTTTGGATACAATGAAACGCTTTATTTTATTGAATTTTGAATCTAAGAACTTTACTAAAAATTATTTAAAATGAAAATATTTGTAACCGGAGCTAGCGGATTTGTTGGTTCAGCAGTCGTAAAAGACCTTTTAGAAAATGGGTATGAAGTATTGGGATTGGCCCGCTCTGAGTCTTCTGCAAAAAAAATCCTGGAAATGGGAGCTGAAGTACATCTGGGCGACATTACGGATGTAGCAAGTTTAGAAGCGGCAGTAGAAAACTCAGATGGAGTCATTCACACTGCTTTTAATCATGACTTTACACGTTTTCAGAAATCATGTGAAGAGGAACGTGCAGCCGTTTTGGCAATGGGCAACGTTTTAAAAGGCAGTAACCGGCCGTTAGTAATCACTGGAGCAGCCGGGGCTATAGCTACCGGAAACTTGGTAAACGAAAATGACAGGGGTAAAAACAAGCAAATTCCACGTTATGTTTCGGAACAAGTAGCGGATGAGCTTACTGCACAAAACCTTAATATTTCTGTAGTCCGTTTACCTCCATCGGTTCATGGCTACGGAGATACACATGGATTTGTTCCTACCCTAGTAAACCTAGCAAAATCTAAAGGTAAATTGGCTTACATAGAAGACGGTATGAATGCCTGGGCGGCCGTAAATCGACTAGATGCAGCCCCCGTTTACCGATTAGCCATGCAAAAAAAGGATGCTCCCGGAACAAGATATCATGCTGTTGCAGAATCTCAAATCTTTTTAAAAGACCTCACAGGTCTTCTAAGTAAAAAAATGAACCTTCCTTTAGTTTCCCTAACGAAAGAAGAAGCTACTGATTATTTTGGGGGCTTTTTCCATTTCGCCTCCCTTAATATTCCTATTGACAGCAAACAAACACAAAAAAGTCTGGGCTGGCAACCAATTCACCCTACTCTTTTTAAGGACATTGAGAATAATGTGTATTTTTAAAGTATGAATACTCCAAAAAACATCAAAACCATATCAGAATATCATCGGCTGCGTGGCTTGCCAGCTCCCAAACACCCTATGATTAGTTTAATCAGGTTTAATGAGCAATTTCAAGGGGCCGAAGCCGGCGACCACCGCTATTTATTCGGCTATTTCATGATTGCCCTGAAACGCGATATGAATTCAAAGTTCCGATACGGACAAAAGGAGTATGATTTTGATGAGGGAATACTATTTTTTGTAGCCCCGAATCAGGTATTCGGGCTTCACATTGAAGAAAATAATCATACCCCTTCCGGATGGATGTTACTTGTTCATCCGGATTTTCTATGGAGTACTCCTTTAGCAACAAAAATCAATCAGTATGATTTTTGGAATTATACCACCAACGAAGCCTTGTTTTTATCTGAAGACGAGGAACAGGAATTGGAGCAAATCGTAAAAACCATAGAAAAAGAATACAATGAACGAATTGACCCTTTTAGCCAAAATATTATTGTTTCGCAGTTAGAAACTTTGCTGAATTACTCGGAACGTTTCTATAACCGCATGTTCATTACCCGTAAAAAAGGGAATCATCACCTTTTTGAACAAATGGAGATACTGCTCGCTGATTATTTTTCGTCCGATAGCTTAATTAGGAAGGGGTTACCTAGTGTACAATTTGTAGCAGACAGCTTACATGTGTCACCAGGATATTTGAGCAACCTGCTAAAATCACTGACCGGACAAACCACCCAACAAATCATTCATAAAAAACTCATTGAAAAAGCTAAAGAAAAACTTTCTACAACCGATTTAACAGTTACTGAGGTTGCTTATGAATTAGGGTTTGAACATTCTCAGGCCTTCAGTAAATTGTTTAAATCAAAAACCAAATTAACCCCATTAGAGTTTAGGAATTCTTTTAACTGATTGTAAAAACCTATCTCCAAAAGTAATATGCATACTAAATCTTAGTGATGACCGATATAAGAATAGTATTGGGTTACAGAGTTTAATTCACCCAATAATTAAAAAACAAACGCCATTCATAAGGGCTGTAGTAGCAACAGCTATTTTCCGATGATTTTTTTCTTGTGTTTTTTGCCCCAACTTTCCAGAGGTTTCGCGATTTCTTCCAACCCGAGGCCATAATCTGTTACAGCATACTCAATCCTAACAGGATAATCTTCAATTACATTCCTTGTAATCAATAGGTTTTCTTCCAAATGCTTTAATTCTTTGGACAAAACACGGTTGGTGATTTTCGGAATGGAATTTGAAATCTCGTTAAACCGCTTGTTACCGCTGTAAACAGACAGGATAATGGGTATTTTCCATTTTCCGCCAATAACAAACATAGTGTCTTGTATGGACTTTATTTTTTCCTGAAACCGTTTTTCTTCCTTTGTCATTAATTAAGTATCCTTTTGTATACAAGTATCAAATATATACTTTTTGCTTTTACTTTTACATTGTAATCAAAAAATAAAGTAAAATGAAAACAATATTCATTACAGGGGCTTCATCCGGCATCGGAAAAGCAACGGCAAAATTATTTCAATCCAAAGGTTGGAGCGTAATTGCTACCATGCGAAACCCTGAGAAAGAAACAGAACTTACGAAACTAGAAAATGTAACCCTTTTGCCTTTGGATGTAACGAACCTTTCACAAATTAAAAAAACAGTAGAAAAGGCAATTTCATTAACCGATATTGATGTAGTCCTAAACAATGCCGGTTATGGTTTAATGAGTTCCCTTGAAGCCTTTACCGATGAAAACATCGTGAGACAAGTAGATACTAATTTTTTAGGAACAGTACGGGTGACACAAGCGTTTATTCCTTATTTCAGGGAAAGCAAAAAAGGATTATTTCTTAATGTAACTTCCATTGGAGGACATACAGGCTTCCCGTTTACAAGTATTTACAATGGCACAAAATGGGCAGTGGAAGGTTGGAGCGAATGTTTATCTATTGAATTATCAATGTTTGGTGTGGGGGTAAAAACTGTTTCGCCGAGTGCTACGAATACGGATTTATTCAGTCATAATTCCGATGTAAAACCGCTTCCATATTACGAAGCTGTTGAAGATAAAATGTTAGGTATGGTGAAGCCATCTTCTACGCCTGAAGAAATTGCAGAGGTGATTTATGATGCTACCACAGACAACAAAGATAAACTGCGTTATTTTGCGGGTAAAAGTGCTCAAGCCATTTATAACAGACGCATGGAAATCGGTGCGGAAGCATCCAGAAAAGAAATTAAAAAAATGTATTTTGATGAATTAAAATTTAGCAAAGGATAACAAGTTTAAGTATCATGAATTCATATTAAATTGTATCATTCATAAGATAGATTGGATCATTTCCAATTAACCTTTTGGGATTCGAATCATAAAATCACTGATAATCAGTAATTTAAGATAAAATAATTTTTTTGGGGTAAAAATTGAACCAAAAAAGCCTCCAAAATCAATGACTTTGAAGGCTTTTTATATTCCTGTGAACGATATGGTACAAAACTCGAACCAATTAATAGAGGATTTAAAGCTTTTAGCTGATATATTGGCTGCTTGAAAAAATTCAAATCACTTATTTATCAGATCGTTTTGGGGTAATTGCATCTTTATTTCCTCTTTAGATGCGTTTTGCCCCTTTACTGCTGAAGCTATTTTAGATACTTATTTCAGTAACAAACATTACAACAAAGGAAGCCAACACTACAGTTCCTGACTGACATATCAACTCAATATTTCTGCTGGATATTTAAGCGATGTTCCACTCCATAATTGGATAATTGGGTAAAGCGCTCTGCAATACATTCATTTCAAACTTATCGAAAGGGCTAAGGAACACCTTTCTACTAACCAGCTTTCCGTTAGCAAAAATGCTTTTGAATTGGAGTTTGAACATTCACAATCCTTTAATAAGCTATTTAAGTCTAAAACAAATCAAACCCCACAGGAATTTCGTACAAGTTTTAAATAATAGGTTTTGGTTTTTGAAATAAATAATAGAAAACTAAATCTTTGCGGGTAGGCATTAAAATTTTTTCAATGTATCCCCAAAGGAGTAAAAAAGAAATGCTTAAAATTATTTCCTTTTATACAGCCCTCTTTTTCCATATATTGGATTATCCCAAAAACTTCATATCATCTTCTGAAAGTTGAATATCAAAAGCTTGAATATTTTCCTTAAAATGAGCTAACTTGGAAGTTCCGGGAATAGGCAAAATCAAATCATTATAGTGTAACAACCACGCTAAATTTATTTGTGCAGGTGTGGCATTGTATTTTTCTGCAATTTCAGCAATTTTGTTTTCGTTTTTAGGTAAAGAATTTTGCAAAGAAAAGAAAGGAATCATCGGAATATCATTTTCTACACAAATACCCATTACTTCTTGCATACCCCTAACTTCTTGACCAAATACTGAAAAACTCGTTCGTTGTCCGTATCCAAATGCATTTTCAACACTTGCCACATTCCCCAAAGATAATGCTGTTGTTAATTCTTCTGGGGTTACATTACTTACACCAACGTTCAAAATTTTCCCCTCTTTTTGCATGTCGAACATGGCATTTAACGATTCTTCAAAGGGTGTGGAAGTTCCGGGCATAACACGAAAATGTACCAGTGGAATTTTCTCAATTTTTAAGGTCTTTAAATTATTGTCAATACTCGCTCGCAAATTTTCAGGTTCGTCGTAAACACCCCAGCTTTTATCGGCACCTCTCTTGGCACCCACTTTAGTGCAAATGACCAAGTCTTTTTTATAAGGATACAGGGCTTCTTCAATGAGTCGGTTGGTTACATCTTCTCCGTAATAATCGGCTGTGTCCAGAAAATTAATACCACCTTCAGAAGTTGCTTTTAATATCTGCAATGCTTCTTCCCTGTTTTCTGGTTCGCCCCAAACTTGTTCACCAGGAAGACGCATTGTCCCATAACCCAATCGTTTTACTGTTAGAGGATTTGCTGTATTGGCACCAATAGTAATTGTTTTTTTAATATTCATTTTCTCTGTTTTTCAATTATGAAAGCAAAGGTGCAGCAACCCTACTAAAAGTCTTTTGCCATTTGGCAAAAAAGGATTTATGCTATATTTTTTCTGATCCTGCTCAAGGAAGATTGTGTAATGCCAAGATAGGAAGCGATATAAGAAAGTGGGACCCGATTGGTAAGGCTTGGGAATTTTTCTATAAATTTGAGATAACGTGTTGTGGCATCTTCAGAAACCAAGGAACTTCTCCTATCCATTTTCTTCATTAAAGCATGATGAAATATCTTATTTATAATAGTATCCCATTCTAAAATTGTATTGGAAAGTTGGCTCCACTGTTGTGGGTAAAATACAATCAATTTACAATCTGTAGCTGCCTGAATGTATTCTGTGAACGGTTCGTTTTGGTATGGATTTGCTACGAAGTTGTTTTCTTCTATAAAATACTTTGTTATTTCTTCGCCTTTGTTGTTGTAATAGCAAATACGCAGAACGCCTTCCAAAACAAAAGCTACCCGATTAAACGTTTTGCCTGCTTCTGCAAAATATTGGTCCTTATGAAGTTGAGTTTCCGCTGCATTTTTTGAAATCAGTTCAATTTGCTGCTTATTGAGGTTGCCAAATTGTAAAATATATTCTATGAGTTTTTCCATTTTACAAATTTAATAATCATGGTTAGTTATCTATTTGTCATTTGGCAAAATAAGAAATTAGATTAAGCATTTGGTAAAATGTTATCGCATTTGAAAGTGTGTTCTTTCCTGATTAGCCTAGTACTATCTGTGAACAATAAGGTTCGAATCTTATCACCTCAACGATTTTAATAGGTTTAACCAGGTTATCAAAAAACAAATTCATTTCAATTTTCCCATGAATTCCGGAAAATATGTAAAAAATTCAAATAAAAAGAGGTGAAAATATAGAATTAGTTGGATTTATAATACACAAAAGAGGCATCAAATTGATGCCTCTTTTGTGACCCCGGAGGGATTCGAACCCCCAACCCTCAGAGCCGAAATCTGATATTCTATCCAGTTGAACTACGGAGCCAACACTATCGTAATTACGATAACGATTTTTTTACGATGGTAGAAATGGTTTTACCATCTGCCTTACCGGCTAATTCTTTAGATGCCATACCCATTACTTTCCCCATGTCTTTCATGCTTTCAGCTCCGGTTTTAGCAATAATATCTTTTACTACTTTTTCTACTTCTTCTTCCGATAATTGTTCTGGTAAAAATTGCTCTATTACGGCAGCTTGTGCTATTTCAGGCTCTGCTAAATCGGCTCTTCCCTGTTCGGTATAAATAGCAGCGCTATCTTTACGTTGTTTTACCAACTTCTGAAGTATTTTTATTTCATCGTCTTCAGTTAATTCTTCTTTAGAACCTGTTTCAGTTTGTGCTAATAATATAGCAGATTTGATGGCTCTTAATGCCTCTAAAGATACGCTATCTTTTGCTTTCATAGCGGTTTTCATGGCAGTCATTATATCGGCTTGTAAACTCATAATACGTACAATTTAGTAAGGTGCAAAGGTATTAATTTTAATTTATTTAGCGGTTACAAAAACGCACCGCTATTTGGTAATTACCAGAAATACAAAAGCCCGAAAAATTACTTCCGGGCTCTCATACAATATATAATATATAACTTAATCTACATTGTCATGTAAGAAGCTGTTATTGCTTCTTAATTGTAACTCATCGTTACTATCTCTGTTTAAAGAAAGTCTAGAAGAATTACTAATAGTAGGCTGTGCATTTAGGTCTACCCCCATACGCTTATATGCAGGCTCCTTTTCTATCTCATCAATTTTTTTGATGTTGCTATTAAACTTATAATTAAAGTCTTTTAGCTTTCTTCTACGCTCGTCTGCTCTACTTTGTAACAAATCTTTAATAGGGTTATTAAAAGGGTCGGTGTTTTCCGTTGCCGGAGCCACTTCTTCTACCTCTTCTACCACTACCTTTTTCTCAAATACTACACTACGGTCTACCTCTGGTTTTTTCTTTGGTTGCTCTTGTGGGCGTGCATTTTCTAGTGCCGATTCCATTTCCATGTAATCTTCTAGGCTGTAACGCTTCACTTCCCCATCGTTTACCTCTGGTGGTGTAATTTCTAAAGCATCGTTTACTTCTATTTCTTTAGTAGTATCGGTAAGCTCAAACATAACCACTTTCTCTTCTTCATCTTCGTGCTTTACAGCTGCTTGTGGTGCTTCCTCTTCTACTTCTTCTTTAAACAACGGCATATCAAAACTTAAGCTAAACTGCTCTTTAGAAGTTTCTTCTACCTCTTCAAAGTTGTTTACCTCAATCTGGTTAATATGCTCGGTAGTATCAATAATTTCAAAATCATCTTCTAACACTACCTCTTCTTGTATAGGTGCTGCAATAGGGGTTATAGTTACCTCTTCTGCATCTACGTCAATATTCTTAATTACCTCGGTAGTTTTAACATAACCTTCTGGGCGTGCCATCGGTGCTTCAGTAACTTCAGGAGTCTGGTTTACTACAGGAGCTTCTGGTGCTACAGGTGTAGCCTCTAAAATTACTTTTTCTTCTACCACCTCTTCTTCCAATGAGTGTTTAATCACTGGCGCCTGCTCAACTTCTATTCTCTCTTGAGTAACCTTGGTAGTTACAGAGGTGCTTTTTGCAACTACGTTACTAAAATTTGAACCCGTAGACTTAGGAGAAAGATCCTGAGTGGCACGTTGTTCATCTTCTAGTGTATGTATAATTTTTTTAGCTTCTACATTTACAATTTCATGCTGCTGATCTTGGTTAAAACCAGTAGCTATAATGGTAACTGCAATAGCGTCTCCTAATTCTTCATCTTCACCAACACCCATAATAATGTTAGCGCTATGGCCAGCCTCTCCTTGAATATGGTCGTTGATTTCACCAATTTCATCAAGAGTAATTTCTTCAGTACCAGACACAATAAGTAACAACACATTTTGTGCTCCAGTAATTTTATTATCGTTTAATAATGGAGAGTCTAACGCTTGTGCAATAGCCTCTGCTGCACGGTGTGTACCAGATGCTGTTGCCGACCCCATTATAGCAGTACCACTGTTAGATAATACTGTTTTTGCATCGCGCAAGTCAATATTCTGCGTATAGTGATGCGTAATTACTTCTGCTATACCTCTAGAGGCAGTTGCTAAAACTTCATCGGCCTTGGAAAAACCAGCTTTAAAACCAAGATTACCGTAAACTTCACGTAACTTATTATTATTGATAACGATTAAAGAATCTACATGTTTACGTAGATTTTCAATACCTTTTTGCGCCTGTTCGTTACGCATTTTTCCTTCAAACTGAAATGGCATAGTAACAATACCAACAGTAAGAATATCCATATCTTTTGCAAGCTTAGCAATTACAGGAGCTGCTCCGGTACCGGTACCACCACCCATTCCGGCAGTAATAAACGCCATCTTGGTGCTAGTATCTAGCATTCCTTTAATATCTTCTAAACTTTCAATAGCTGCTTGTTCTCCTACATCGGGGTTTGCACCTGCTCCCAATCCTTCTGTTAATGATACTCCTAACTGAATTTTATTAGGAACTGAGCTGTTCTGTAAAGCCTGTGAATCTGTGTTACAAATAACAAAGTCAACTCCATTAATCCCTTGCTGAAACATGTGATTAATAGCGTTGCTACCGCCTCCTCCAACACCAATCACTTTTATAACATTACTTTGGTTTTTAGGTAAATCAAATGAAATGTTTCCAAATTCTGTGTTACTGGTCATACTTTTCTTTTTCTGGTTTTATTCTGCGTTATCTAAAAAATCCTTTAACCTATCGGTAAACTTGTCTAAAAACGACTTTCGTTGCACTTTAGACTCCGGTGCTTTTTCAGGTGTTGCCTCCGGTTCTTCTGGTGTTTCCTCTGGGTTAATAGTTGGTGCTATGTGTTGTTCTACAATTGGTTCTTCTTCTATAATTTCTTCCGGTTCGGGGCGCATTTTTTGGTATTCTAAAGCCTTCATTACCAACCCTACTGCTGTTGCATATACAGGGCTTGCAATATCAGAATCAGAATCTCCGGCTAAATGCTCGTTAGGGTACCCTATACGGGTATCCATTCCGGTAATATATTCTACTAATTGCTTTAAGTGTTTTAACTGGCTTCCTCCCCCTGTTAAAACAATACCAGCAATAAGTTTACGTTTTTGTTCTTCGTGTCCGTAATTTTTAATTTCCATAAACACTTGCTCAATAATTTCTACCACACGGGCATGAATTATTTTAGACAAGTTTTTCAGAGTAATTTCTTTAGGCTCTCTACCACGTAATCCAGGTATAGAAACAATCTCATTGTCTTTATTTTCCCCTGGCCATGCCGACCCAAATTTTACTTTTAATAATTCGGCTTGCTTTTCTATAATTGAGCAACCCTCTTTAATATCTTCTGTAATTACGTTACCACCAAAAGGTATAACTGCGGTATGTCTAATAATACCATCTTTAAAAATAGCTAGGTCGGTAGTACCTCCTCCTATATCAATAAGAGCTACCCCTGCTTCTTTTTCTTCCTGACTTAAAACTGCATTGGCAGAAGCTAAAGGTTCTAAATTAATACCCCCTAATTCTAAGCCTGCACTTTTAATACATCTACCTATATTTCTAATAGAAGAAACTTGCCCTACCACTACATGGAAATTAGCCTCTAAACGTCCACCATACATTCCTATTGGTTCCTTAATTTCAGCTTGTCCGTCTACTTTGTATTCCTGTGGTAATACATGAATAATTTCTTCTCCTGGTAACATTACCAGTTTATATACTTGGTTACAAAGATCTTCTACATCTTTGTTTCCTATAACTTCGTCAAAACTTGGTCTGGTTATATAATCACTGTGTTGTAAACTACGAATATGTTGCCCGGCTATACCTACTACAACTTCTGAAATAGAAACACCTGCAACACTTTCAGCATCCTGAACAGCTTTTTGAATAGATTGAATGGTTTGGGTAATATTATTAACTACCCCTCTGTGAACGCCCAAACTCTTAGACTTTCCTACACCAATAATTTCAATCTTACCAAATTCATTTTCTCTCCCCACCATAGCTACAATCTTGGTGGTTCCTATGTCTAATCCTACTGCATAATTGTTCTGATCCATATTCTATTTTTTAGTGCACACAACCTGATTACTAAACTTTAAATTTACCCAGCTATAAGCATCAAGACTATTATCTTTTAAAGCTTTTTGATAAAAGGCTTTCAATTTTTTTATTTTCAAATCTAACTCTGTTGCCGACCCTAATTGCACCTTAAAATTGTTGGCTCTTAGGCGTAGCACAAAGTCATTATTATTTACCAAAATTCCTACAACACTTTCTCTCAAAAACTCGTCTGAGCTAATTTTTTGAAGTATTTTAAAAACTTCTTTTTGGTTTTCTTGTGTAATATTTCCTTTAATTAAGGGTACTCTAGCCGTAAAATTTTTAGACAACGGCATTTTTTTTCCTTCATCATCAATGTAAAAAGATTCTGAACCTGTAACACGTGCCAAAGGCTTGCGCTGTGCCACATGTACCTTAAGTTCCCCATCTATAGTAACATACACTTCTGCTTCTTTTATCATCTGGTTGTGTAACAACACATCTTCCATCTTATTCAAATCTAATGCATCTTTTGTTATATTCGTAACAGAAGCGTGATTTTGTATCAACAATTTATTAACCTCTTCTTGCGTAATAAAAAGTGATGAATCGCCTGTAAAATCTATAGTTGCTGCTTTTATTTTACGATGATCATTTCTTGTTGACGCGAACGAAAAAAGCAAGTAAAATATTACAAAACAACTTAAAACTTGTATGTATGGCATCACCTTTTTCATGCTAACAATACCTCTTTAATTTTTGCAACTTCATTCCCTATATCTCCGGCACCTACCGTTATTAAAACTTCAGGCTTGTTAACTTTCAAATAAGCTAACAAAGCTTCCTTACTCATTAGTTTTTTAGCGGTATTATCTATTAAGCTTAGCAACCATTCAGAAGTTACTCCCTCAATAGGTAATTCTCTTGCCGGATAAATATCTAACAGTATAATTTCATCAAACTGCGCTAAGGCGCTACCAAACGCTTTCGCAAAATCACGAGTTCTACTATATAAGTGAGGCTGAAAAACAGCAGTCACTTTTTTGTCAGGATACATTTCTCTCACCGCTTGGTGCAATGCATCTATTTCTGTTGGATGATGTGCATAATCATCTACAAATACTAACTCTTCCGTTTGTATATGATACGAGAACCTTCTACGTACACCTTTAAATGTTGACAGGGCACTTACGAGGCGATCGGTTGGGGTGCCGGAATTAATCGCCATCGTAAATGCTGCCAAGGCGTTTAACAAGTTGTGTTTCCCAGGTTTGTTAAACTGTACACCTTCAATGGTATTGGTAGGTGTTGCCACATCGAAACAGTAGGTTCCGTTTTCTATTGTGATGTTTTTAATACAGTAATCAGAATCGTCTTCTATACCGTATGTTATACCTTGTAACGGCACCCCATTTTTAATATATAACTTACCGTTGGGCTTTAATTGAGCCACAAAATCTTTAAAGGATGTTACTATCCCTTCCTCATTTTCATAAATATCTAAATGATCTGCTTCCATAGAAGTAATACAAGCTACATCTGGATGCAAATTCAAAAATGAACGATCGTATTCATCTGCTTCTACTACTGACATTTCTGTTCCGGTAGAAATAAAATTAGTGTTATAGTTTTCAGATATACCCCCTAAAAATGCTGTCATTGGCACACCACTTTCTTTAAGTAAATGCCCAAGAATAGCCGTAGTAGTAGTTTTACCGTGTGTACCTGCTACTGCAAAACAAAAGGTATCTTTAGTAATAGCCCCTAATACCGCAGCGCGCTTTTTAACTTCAAAATTATGCTTTAAAAAATACTGCAACTGCTCGTGCGATTGTGGCACAGCCGGGGTATACACCACCAAGGTAGTTGCCGCATCTAAAAATTCGGCAGACACCTCTGTCATGGCATCACTAAAACAAATAGTAACCCCAAGCTCTTGCAACGCATCGGTAATATCAGAAGGTGTTTTATCGTACCCTGCTACATTTTTTCCATTCAAGAAAAAATAACGTGCTAGGTTAGACATACCTATACCGCCAATACCTACAAAGTAAACATTATGTATACCTGCTAAATTCAAGCTAATAATTTTTTAATTTCTAACACTATTGATTGGGTTGCATTAGGCAACGCCAACATTTTTATATTATCTGAAAGCTGCTGCTGATACATAGCATCTGAAATCAGTTTTTTAAACTGAGTTTCAAACTCATCATCTAGCACCTGTTCTTTAATCATTATTGCAGCATTTTTACTTGTCACTGCTAACGCATTTTTAGTTTGGTGATCTTCCGCTACATTAGGTGACGGTATAAATAATACCGGTTTACCAACAATACACAATTCACTAACCGAGCTTGCTCCCGCTCTAGAAATAATAACATCTGCCGCAGCATATGCCAATTGCATTTCTTTTATAAATGGCATCACTTTCACCGTAGTACCGTTGCTATACTTCACATATTTATCTTCGTACAGCTTACCACATTGCCAAAGCACTTGCACATCGTTATCTTCAAAAAAAGACAACTCTTTTTCTATTAATTTATTGATTCTGGCTGCACCTAAACTACCTCCTAAAATCAATACTGTTTTTTTACTTTCCGCTAAACCGAAAAACTCAATAGCCTCTTTTCTTTTACCCTCTATAGACAATAAATCTTGACGAACAGGGTTCCCTGTTTTTACAATTTTATCTTTGGGAAAAAAGCGCTCTAAACCATCATACGCTACACAAATAGTTTTTGCTTTTTTAGACAACAACTTATTGGTAATACCCGGAAAAGAGTTTTGCTCTTGCAACACACATGGTACGCCAGCAGCTTCTGCCATTTGCAACAAAGGTCCGCTTGCAAAGCCACCAGTACCTACAGCTACATCTGGCTTAAATTTCTTTACAATTTTTCTAGCCTTTAAAAGACTACTGATAAGCTTTATAGGAAACATTAAGTTTTTCAACGTAAGCTTACGCTGTAAACCTGCTATCCACAAACCTTCTATTTCATACCCTGCCTGCGGAACCTTTTCCATTTCCATCTTATCCTTTGCCCCAACAAACAAAAATTCGGCATTAGGATACGCTTGCTTTAAAGCATCTGCAATAGCAATTGCCGGATAAATATGTCCGCCAGTTCCACCACCTGATATGATAAATTTATAATTGCTCACTTAAAACTTCTAACGGATTTAATTCGTCTTCTTTTTCAGTTTCTATAATTTCTTCTTTCTCTTTTACTTGCTCTCTTTTTGCACTTACACTTAAAATTGCCCCAAGCGCCATACAAGTCATCCAAATAGAGGTTCCCCCACTACTAATAAGCGGTAAGGTTTGTCCGGTTACAGGAAACAACTCTACAGCAACCGCCATATTAATCATGGCTTGGAATATAATAGGCAAGCCCACCCCTATAACCAACAGCTTCCCAAAAACCGAGTCGCATTTCTGCGCCACAATAATAATTCTGAAAAGCAAAAACATATACGATAAGATTAAGATACCTGCCCCAACCAACCCATACTCTTCTACAATAATAGCAAATATGAAATCTGAGGTTGACTGTGGTAAAAAGTTTTTCATAACACTTTTACCTGCTCCTACACCAGTAATACTTCCTAGAGCAATAGCCTTTTTAGCATTCTCAATCTGATAATCTTCTACTGGGTTATCTTCATCACTGGTAAAATTCTCTATACGACTAATCCAAGTATCTACCCTGTTAGGAAACAGCCCCGGAAAAGCTTTAGCGGTTAGCACAAACATTGCCAAACAAACAATACCCACACCAATAATACCCATTAAGTATTTTACAGGATAACCACCTAAAAAGCATAGCACACAAACCATAAAAAACATGATTGCCGTAGTAGAGAAGTTGGCAGGTAAAATAAGCGCCAGAATTACTGCCACCGGCGCCCATAGCGGTATTATACTTTCTTTAAAAGATATTTTTTTATCCTTAATTTTAGAAAGATACCCTGCTACATACATCATAATAACCACAAACGCCAACGTAGACGTTTGAAACGACATCCCTACAAAGGGTAAAGTTATCCATCTACTAGCATTAGCCCCACCTATAGTGGTACCTTGCATTAGGGTAATACCTAATAACACCACTACTAAAGGCATAAATAAAATAGATATTCCTTTAAAATACCTAAACGGAATTTTATGAACAGCGTACATAATTACAAATCCAAAAATGAGTAAGAAGACATGTCTAAGCAAATAGCCAATAGAAGTTCCGCTACCCACTACATACACCAAATTGGTACTGGCGCTGTACACAGGTAAAAACGAGAACAACCCAAGCAATGCAACCACTGCCCAAATAGCTTTATCTCCCTTTAAACTTTTAAAAATCTGTAACATAATATGTGTTTACAACTGTCTTACTGCTTCTTTAAACTGTCTTCCTCTGTCTTCGTAATTTTCAAACAGATCAAAACTTGCACATGCAGGCGATAACAAAACAGTATCTCCTTTTTCAGATACTCTGTAAGCTTCTTTTACAGCCTCTGCCATAGAACCTGTTTCTACAAGCTCATCTGCAATAGATCCAAAAACATCAACTATTTTTCTATTATCAAGCCCTAAACATATAATAGCTTTTACTTTTTCTCTTACCAATGGTAACAAGGCATCATAATCATTTCCTTTATCTACACCACCTACAATCCAAACAATTGGTGTACTTACGCTATCTAAAGCATAAAAGGTAGAATTGACATTGGTAGCTTTAGAATCGTTAATGTACTGTACATTCTGAATCTTAAGTACCTTTTCAAGTCTATGCTCAACCCCCTGGAAGGTCTCAAAACTTTCTCTTACGGTTTGTTTTCTAATCTTCAACAACTGCGCAACTGTAGATGCTGCCATAGCATTTTTAACGTTGTGCTTTCCCTCTAACTTTAATGTATCTGCTGACATAGTAAAAATTGAATTGTCAATATTTGTTATAATCTTATTATCTTCTAAATACGCCCCTTCTTCTAGCACCTTCTCGGTAGAAAAAGGAAGCAATTTTGCTCTTACTTTATTATTCTTTAACCATTCTTCAATCACCAAATCATCTGCGTCATAAATCAAATAATCTTCTTCAGTTTGGTTTTCTGTAATTCTGAATTTGGCTGCTATATAGTTTTCAAACTCATAATTATACCTATCTAAATGATCGGGTGTGATATTGGTTAACACCGCTATATGTGGTTTAAAGTTTTCAATATCATCTAACTGAAAACTACTTATTTCTAACACATATACATCGTGCTGTTCCTGAGCAACCATCTGCGCAAAACTATCTCCAATATTCCCTGCCATACCCACATTTAAACCACCACTCTGTAGCAAATGATTTGTTAGCATTGTAGTGGTTGTTTTACCGTTACTACCGGTAATACCCACCAATGTTGCATTGGTATAATTTGCAGCAAACTCAATCTCAGATACCACGGGCACTTTTAGACTTCTTAGCTTTTGCACTAAGGCTACTTTTTCAGGAATTCCCGGGCTTTTCATCACCAAATCAGCATTCACTATTTTTGGCTCTGTGTGTTGCCCTTCCTCCCAATCAATTTCAAATTTTGAAAGAACTTCTTTATATTTTTCTTTAATCAAGCCTTTGTCTGATACAAAGACATCATATCCTTTTTGTTTTCCTAAGATGGCAGTTCCCACACCACTTTCACCTCCACCAAGTACCACTAACCGTTTCATGTTATCTTAGTTTCAGTGTTACAAAAGTTAATACCGCCATTAAAATCCCAATAATCCAAAAGCGCGTTACAATCTTACTTTCGTGGTATCCTTTTTTCTGGTAATGGTGATGTAAAGGCGCCATTAAGAACACACGTTTTCCTTCTCCGTATTTCTTTTTAGTATACTTGAAATAACTTACTTGAATCATTACTGAAAGGTTCTCTGCAAAAAAGATTGCACACAAAACAGGTATTAATAATTCTTTACGAATTGCAATAGCAATAACCGCTATAATACCGCCTATGGTTAAACTACCCGTATCTCCCATAAATACCTGAGCCGGATATGTATTGTACCATAAGAACCCTACCAAACCACCAGCAAAAGCAGCAATAAACACGGTAATCTCCCCCGCATTTGGTATGTACATAATATTTAAATAATCTGAGAAAATAATGTTACCAGATACCCATGCAAAAATCCCCAAAGTAACTACCATAATAGCAGATGTTCCCGCAGCCAAACCATCAATACCATCTGTAAGGTTGGCTCCGTTAGACACAGCTGTTACAATAAATACTACTATTGGTATAAATATTAACCAAGCATAATCTTTTAAATCTTCACTTACCCAAGTAAGAATAGATGCATAATCAAACTCATTATTCTTTAAGAAAGGAACCGTAGTTTTGGTAGATTTCTGAGCAGTATCAAACGCTACTACTTCATCTACTTGAGCAGTGGTACTACTCACAACTTCAGTTTCTGCTCCATCCTTTAATTTTTCTCTTACGGTTACACCTGGGTGTAGGTATAGCGTAACACCAACGATAACACCTATACCTATCTGGCCTACAATTTTAAATTTACCTTGTAGCCCTTCTTTATCTTTTTTAAATACTTTAATATAGTCATCTACAAACCCTATTACTCCCATCCATACCGTAGTAACAATTAGTAACAGTGTATAAATGTTATCTAATCTTGAAAATAACAGCACCGGAATTAAAGTTGCTCCAATAATAATAAGACCTCCCATGGTAGGTGTACCCGCCTTTTCATTTTGCCCTTTCAACCCTAAGTCACGCACGGTTTCTCCTATCTGTTGTTTTCTTAAAAAGGTAATTACCCTTTTACCATAAATAGTAGAAAGCAACAACGAAAAAATAACCGCCAACGCCGCTCTAAAGGAGATGTACTGAAATACTCCCGCTCCAAAGAAGTCATAGTTTTTATCTAAATAGTCAAATAAATAGTATAGCATAGGTTGTTATTTTTCCAGTTTTTTTAAAAGTTCTTGCACTATTTTATAATCGTCAAAATCGGTTCTTACTCCTTTTATTTCCTGATAGGTTTCATGCCCTTTACCAGCAATTAAAATAATATCATTAGGCATAGCCATTTGGCAAGCCGTTTTTATAGCTTGTTTTCTATCTAACACAGATACTGTTTTTTTAAAATTCACAGCATCTACCCCTTCTTCCATTTGATCTATAATTAATTGCGGATCTTCATCTCTAGGGTTATCAGATGTAAATATTACAGTATCACTTTTTTCAGCAGCTATAGATGCCATTACTGGTCTTTTTGCCGCATCTCTATTTCCACCACACCCAACAACAGTAATTAAATTTTCATTTTTGGTTCTAATACTATTGATAGTCTCCAATACATTTAAAAGCGCATCTGGAGTGTGAGCATAGTCTACCACTACCGTAACTTTAGTATCTGATATTACATATTGAAAACGACCACTTACACTCTCTAACTGACTTAACAACTGTAAAGACTCTAATGTTTCTAACCCTAGTAATTCAGCCGTTGCATAAATAGCCAATAGATTATATGCATTAAAATCACCTATTAATCGCGTCCATACTTCTTGATCATCAATCTTTAGTAATAAGCCTGAAAACTGATTCTCTAGTATTTTTGCTGTATAATCTGCATACGACTTTAGGGCGTATGTTTTTTTAGTTGCTTTGGTATTTTGCAACATTACCAACCCGTTCTTATCATCTACATTTACCAAAGCAAATGCATCTTTTGGCAAATTATCAAAGAAGGATTTTTTCACATCTCTGTAAGCCGCAAAAGTTTTATGATAATCTAAATGATCATGAGACAAATTCGTAAAAATACCTCCAGCAAACTTTAAGCCTTCTGTACGTTTTTGATCTATTCCATGAGAACTAACTTCCATAAAACAATACTCAACCCCCTCTTCATTCATCAACTGTAAATACTTATTGATGGTTAAAGAATCTGGCGTAGTATGTGTTGCAGGATATACTGTATCTCCTACTAAAATTTTAACGGTTGAAATAAGCCCTACCTTATAACCTGCTTTTTCAAACATCTGAGCTAACAACGTAGCTACTGTTGTTTTACCATTGGTACCTGTTACACCAACAAGCTTTAAGTTAAAAGAAGGATTTTCATAATAATTAGCAGCCATAAAAGCTAAAGCACTATGCGTATCTGCCACCTGTATGTAGGTAACTCCATTTACCATTACTTCAGGAAACTCCTCACACACAATAGCCAAAGCACCTTGATTAACTGCCTTTTCTATATAGTCATGACCATCAGACACAGTTCCTCTAATTGCAACAAACACATCATTCAATGCCACTTTTCTAGAATCAAAGTGCACTGCATTAACTGCTACAGCCGTAGTACCAGAAACTGCTTCAATACTAACTTTATACAATATGTCTTTCAACAACATCATGACAGTGTTAATACAATTTTTAAGTTCTTTGTTATTCTTTGTCCTGCTTGAATAGATTGTGATGCTACATCTCCTACTCCATTCACTTCTACTCTAATCCCCAAGTTCTCTAGTAAAGCAACTGCATCCATGCCCGACATACCTTTTACATTAGGTACATTCACGGCACTTTTGTCATTAGCCTTGTCAAAAAAGCGCTCATAATCTACAATCACTTCATTAGCAGGCTTGCTTATTTCTTTTACCGTATCTATTAAAGGAGAACTGGTATATATCTTTTGGGCTACTTTTTTAAATACAGGCCCAGAAACATCTGCACCATAATACCCTACACTTTTATCTGGCTCATGAATTACCACAATGCAAGAATACTTAGGATTCTCAGCAGGAAAGAATCCCGCAAATGATGAGATATAGTTTAATTTACTTCTATCTGTATGCGCATAGTCCTTTTGACACGTACCTGTTTTACCTGCCATAGAAAAATCTGGCGAATACAATTTATGCCCAGTTCCATGCTCTTTCTCTACTACATCTTTCAACAACTGCTTTACTTTATTTACAGTTTCCTGAGAGCATATTTTTGGATTGATAACTTCTTTATCAAATTTATAAACCACCTTATCCCATTCTCTAACTTCTTTAATCAATCGTGGTTTTACCATTTCACCATTATTAGCAATAGCATTGTAAAACGTTAAGGTTTGTAGTGGTGTTAAAGAAACTCCATACCCAAACGCCATCCACTCCATAGCAATACCACTCCAAGTTTTATCACCCGGATGCGGCATATGAGGTTCTGCCTCTCCTTTTACAGATAAATCTAATAGCTGAGCCACATTCATTTCATCCAATCTATCTGTAAATCGTTTCGGATCATCTTTAAAACTTTCATGTATGGTTTTTACAATACCGGTATTAGAAGAAAACTGAAATGCTTCCGCCAAAGAAACCACTCCGTATCCTCCTCTATGTGAATCTCTAACAGATTTACCATAATATTTTATCACTCCATTTTCTGTATCTACCATATAACTCGTATCTACCACTTTCTCTTCTAAAGCAGCCGTTACCGCCATTAGTTTAAATGTAGACCCAGGCTCATGGGCTTCACCTACGGCATAATTAAAACGCTCGTAATACTTACCGTTACTAGTTCTACCTAAATTAGCAATAGCCTTAATCTCACCAGTAGCAACTTCCATTACTACTACACTACCATGATCTGCTTTATATTTTTCTAACTGCTCTAACAAAGCATGGTGCGCTATATCTTGTATATTAATATCAATAGTAGACACCACATCACTCCCATCTTTAGGCTCTATCTCATTTGTACTATTAATAGGCTTCCATAAATTTTTAGCAATACGTTGTTTCCAGCTTTCCCCATCTTTACCATTCAAATACTGCTCACACGCTTGCTCTAACCCAACTGGTTTTACTTCTCCACCTCTAGTAACTCGGTAGTAACCGATACTTCTTTTAGCTATAGACCCTAACGGATATTCTCTAACGGTTTTACGCTCTGTAATAATTCCACCTTTATAAGCTCCTAGTTTAAAAAGCGGAAAATTTTTTAAGCGTACATAATCACCGTACCCTAGGTTTTTAGCTATCAAGTAATATCTATTCTTATGCGCTCTTGCTCTTTTTAATCTACTTTGCAAGCCAGCACTACTCTTACCCAGCAGTTTCCCTAAAGAATCACACAAAGGCTTAATGTTTTCATCAAAGTTTTTATCAGTAGCAGTAACCGCGTCAAAATGCACATCGTAACGAGTTACTGAAGTTGCTAATAAACTTCCATCATCAGAATACAAACTACCTTTATTAGCAGGCACCACCACACTTTTTATGTTAGCCTCTTTTACAGCTGTTCTATACCCTTCTCCGTCTACTATCTGAATGGTCACCAATTTTACAAATACAGCCAATGCCAGCAAAAACATGCATGCTGACACAATATATAATCTGACTAATATTTTTTTCTCGGTAACTGCCATCAGTTTACTTCTCTATTCTTATTTTTTTTGGTGGATTTACAGATGGTTTCAAACCCATTGCTAACACCTCTTGTCTAATTTTTGATTCTAATTTTAATTGTTGTAATTGAGACCTTGTTTCTACAAACTCACTACGCAACTCTTGCACCTCTTCACTCATTTGAGCTATCAAGTGCACTTTTTGGTCTGCACTATGCGAACTACTAATCATTACTACAGCTAACACAGAAACAAACAACAGAAAGCGCCATCTTTTTGCCGCTCCAGCTTCCTGCCTTACCAGAAAATCTCCTTTTAAAAAGTCTAGTAATCCGTTTTTCATATACGCTCTGCTATTCTCAATTTTGCGCTACGCGCTCTATTATTAATTTCTATTTCTTCTTGCGTTGGCACTATCAACCCGCCTACCTTTTTAAAAGGAACATCTATATTCCCATAAAAGTCTTTTTCAGCCTGCCCTTCAAACTTCCCTTCTCTTATAAAGCGCTTTACCAATCTATCCTCTAAAGAATGGTAACTAATCAAACTTATTCTCCCTCCAGGCTTTACCACTTCTGGCATCTGCATTAAAAACTCCTTTAACACATCCATCTCTTGGTTCACCTCTATTCGTATTGCCTGGTAAATTTGAGCTAACACCTTATTATCTTTAAACTTTGGTAAAAACTTAGCCAACACGCGTTTTAAATCTTCACTTGTTTTAATAGACTCATTTTTTCTTGCTGCAACAATAGCTTTTGCCATTCCGTAAGCAGATTTTAATTCGCCATACGTAGACAACACCATTCTTAAATCAGCTTCATCATATTCATTTACCACAGTAGAAGCAGAAACATCACTCTGCTGATTCATTCGCATATCTAAATCTCCATCAAAACGAATTGAAAACCCTCTCTCCGGAACATCAAACTGATGCGAACTCACACCAAAATCACCTAAAACACCATCTACCTGTTTAATTCCATGAAATCTTAAAAAACGCTTGATGTGTCTAAAATTTTGCTCTACTAAAGTAAATCGGTCATCGTCTGGCACATTGGCTAATGCATCCTCATCCTGATCAAAGCCAATCAACCTACCATTTTTACCAAGTCGCTTTAATATTTCTCGAGAATGACCACCTCCGCCAAAAGTCACATCCACATAAACACCATCCTCTTTTATATTCAAACCATCCACAGTCTCTTTCAAGAGTACCGGATTATGATATGTATTTCCTTCGTTATTCATCATCATCACCTCCCATTACTTCTTCAGCCAAGTCTGCAAAATCATCTGTAGCATCATCAATTACTTTTTCGTACGTATCTTTATCCCAAACTTCAATAATGTTAATTGCAGACGACAATACTATCTCTTTAGAAATGCCCGCAAAATTCACCAAGTCTTTCGGAATTAAAAATCTACCACTAGCATCTACTTCCACCATTTTCACCCCAGCAGTAAATCTTCTTATAAAGTCATTATTCTTTTTATTAAACCTGTTAAGCTTTCCTATTTTCTGCATCATTGCATTCCACTCTTCCATAGGATACAGCTCTAAACAATTTTGAAAAACTGCCCTTTTAACAACAAATCCTTGCTCTAACATAGGCGCAAGTTGCGTTTTTAACGCAACCGGAAGCAGCACCCTACCTTTGGTATCTGCCTTACACTCATATGTTCCGATAAAATTTGTCATTAATTATCCACCTAACCTGTTAGTTTTTCAAATATATGGAATAATTCCCCACATTTTACCACTAAAACCCACATTGTTAATAAATTTTGATCTTTTTAACTTTTTTAGGATAACATTTAGGACTTCAATCATTTAGCCTCTACTTGCATAAAAAGAGCCTCTAAAAAGTGAATTCACCTATTTGTTTAAAGCTTTTTCCTTTTTTAGGTAGGAGTTTTGTGTAAATACTTATATTTGTTTCTTGGAAAAATTAACATCGTTGATGCTTAAGAATGTAAAAAAAGAAGGTAAGTTCAGTTACCTAGAGATTGGAGAAGGACAACCCATTATCATTTTACATGGTTTAATGGGAGGACTAAGTAATTTTGAAGGAGTAACCCAATTTTTCTCAAAAAAGGGATACAAAATCCTTATTCCAGAATTACCTATCTACTCAATGCCATTGATTAAAACTACCGTTAAAAACTTAGCTAAGTTTTTAGAACAGTTTATTGAATATAAAAAGATTGACAAGGCTATTTTATTAGGAAATTCTCTTGGAGGTCATATTGGTTTATTACACACTAAACTCTTCCCGCAAAAAGTTAAGGCTCTTGTAATTACAGGTAGTTCTGGACTTTATGAAAGCGCCATGGGAGATGGATATCCTAAGCGTGGAGATTATGAGTTTATCAAAAAGAAAAGTGAAGACGTTTTTTACGACCCAAAAGTGGCTACTAAAGAAATTGTAGATGAAGTTTTTGAAACCGTAAACGACCGTTCTAAACTGGTTAAAACTTTAGCCATTGCTAAAAGCGCTATTCGCCACAACATGTCTAAAGACCTTCCTAACATGGACACTCCTACTTGTATTATCTGGGGTAAAAACGACTCTGTAACACCTCCGAATGTAGCTGAAGAGTTTCATGAATTATTACCAGACTCTGACCTGTATTGGATTGATGAATGTGGACATGCCCCTATGATGGAACACCCTAACACATTCAACGAAATTTTAGATGCTTGGCTTACTAAAAGAAGTTTATAATATATGGAAGTTAAGAAGGCTGACTTTATAATGAGTAATACTGACGTTTCTAAATGCCCAAAGGAGCGTTTACCTGAATATGCCTTTATTGGCCGTTCAAACGTTGGTAAATCATCATTAATAAACATGCTTACCAATAGAAAAAGTTTAGCTAAAACATCTGGTAAACCAGGAAAAACGCAGCTTATCAATCATTTTAAAATAAATGATAATTGGTTTTTGGTAGATTTACCAGGCTATGGGTATGCTAGAGTTTCTAAAAGCACCAAGAAGGTTTTTCAGAAGTTTATTACCAATTATTTTGAGAAACGCTTACAGTTAATTTCTGCTTTTGTATTGGTAGATGTTCGCCACGAACCACAACCTATTGATATGGAATTTATGCAGTGGCTGGGCGAAAACCAAATTCCTTTTTCTATTATTTTTACAAAAGCTGATAAACTAAAACCTGCTGCACTAGAAAAAAATGTAGCTAAATATTTAGACACCCTTACCAATGATGTTTGGGAAGAAGCTCCGCATCATTTAGTTACTTCCTCTTCTTCTGGTTTTGGTAAAGATGAAGTACTAGCATATATAGATAGTTTAAACGAAGTGGTAAATAGTGGGGAATAATTATCTAGACCCCACCGTCATTTCTTCTACCAGCTTATTCAAATCTTTTATTTTTAAATTCCCCTGCGCACTAAGCACCACTAAGTTTTCCTTACTATTTACCTTACAGATGATTTCTTTTATCTTGTTTCCTTTTTTATAAAAGTACAAACGCACATCATCACCATTGTTACTTACTCTAAATAATTCTTCATATTTTTTAGAGTTCACTAATTCTTTAAACCTTTTCTCAAGCGCTCCACCATTATTATCAGAAACCATTATTCGGTAGTTTTTAATACCAGAAACCACATTCTTTAACCCCGCAATATCATCTTCATTTACAAACAAATTTGCTAATGTAGAAGACGCGTTTAACGAAAATGTAATTTCTTCTTTATTTTCCTCTCTAAAGGTATCATAAGGCGTTTTAGTTCCGCACGAAGCCAAAGCAACTAAGCTTACTAATAAAATGAATATTTTTTTCATGGTTGATATTTTTAGTTTCTATTATGACGAGTTACTTACATTTTTGTCACACCAAACTCATAAACTTTTTTCAAATCACCCTTAAAGGTTTCTTAAGAACCACACTTAAATCCTTCCTTTTTTATACTTTCATTTAAAAAGAAGTCTTTATGAAAATTATCAACCATCTAAAATTATTTGGCTCTCTTCTTAAGAAAAGCGCCATCGCTTTTTTTGACGATAAAGGCTTAAAATTAAGCGCATCATTATCATACTACACTACCCTAGCATTAGCCCCTTTACTTATTTTGGTAATGTCTATTGTTGGTTTTTTCTTTGGTAAGGATGCGGTGAAAGGACATATTTTTTACGAAATAAATAATCTAATTGGTTCTGATGCCGCATTGCAAATTCAAGATATACTAAAAGACCTTGAACTTTCAGGACAAACAACCACTGCTATCACCATTAGTATTATCACCTTACTAATAACCTCTACCACCGTATTTAGCGAAATACAAGACTCCATTAACATGATTTGGAAAATTAAAGCTAAGCCTAAAAAAGGATGGTTAAAAATTTTAAAAGACCGACTATTATCATCATCATTAATTATTGGCATTGGTTTTTTAATGGTTATTTCACTTATACTAAACGGTATTTTAGTAGCTCTTAACGAATATTTAAAATCACATTTTCCTCATATCACTGTGTTATTATTCAACGGTATCAATATAGCCTTAACCTTTAGCGTACTTTCCTTATTATTTGGTACTGTCTTCAGGGTTTTACCAGACGCTTCCATATCTTGGAAAGATGTAAGGGTAGGTGCTTTTTTTACCGCATTGCTATTTATGGTTGGAAGATATTTTATCCTGTTATACATACAAACAAGTGGCGCAGGCTCTGCTTACGGAGCAGCAGGCTCCGTTATAGTATTATTGGTATGGCTTTACTATACAGCAGCTATATTATATTTTGGCGCCGAGTTTACTAAATTCTACGCAAATTCATCAGGTAAAAAAATCAACCCCGCTTCATATGCAGTATTTACAAAAAATATTGAAGTAGAACTTAAAGAGCAAGACACTTCTGAAATGAACAAAGAATAATGTACCTTTACCCTACCGAAGGTTTTTTATGGAATCAATTAAAACATATAATAACGTAAACAAAACCAACCCTGCAATGAGTTTTGGTATCTCTAGAACAGAAGATATTTACGTTAAACACCAAGGTAAACCAGACACTCCACACAGACACGACTTTTACACAGTTTTGTTAGTAAAAACAGGAAAAGGCACACATACCATTGACTTTAAAGAATTTAAAATTGAAGACCATCAAGTATTTTTTCTTAGCCCTGGACAAGTACACCAAGTAATAGAAGAAAAAGCTACTTATGGATACTCTATGGTTTTTTCGAGTCAATTTTTAATTGAAAATAACATTCCTCTAAGTTTTATTGACGACTTAAACTTGTTTTACGATTACGGAGAAAGCCCTCCTCTTAAACTACAAGATAATCAACTAGAAAAACTAACTTTCTTTGCAGAGGAAATGCTACAACTTTACAAATCAGACACTCCTTTAAAAGATTTTTCCATAGGATCTTATTTAAAGCTGTTCTTGATTCAATGCACCAATTTATGCTCTTTTAAAGAAGATAACCTTCAAAAAATAGAAACTGGCAACCACACCTTAAAAGAGTTTAAAAATTTGGTTGAACACAATTATAAAAAATGGCATGCAACCTCTACCTATGCAGAAGCTTTAAACATAACACCAGACCATTTAAACAGAACTATAAAATCTTTAATTGGTAAAACGGCTAAAGAATACATTCAATCGCGTCTTGACATAGAAGCAAAACGAATGCTGTATTTCTCTGACCTAACTACCAAAGAAATCGGCTATGAATTAGGCTTTAGCGAACCCTCTCATTTCAGCTCTTTTTTCAAGAAATGTACAGGACACTCTCCTTCTAGCTACAAGAAAAGTATCTAACATCGGATTTTTATAAGTCTTTCCCGCATTCTCATATTTTCTAGCCTTGTTTTATTACGGTACTTTGTATTGTAAAATAAAAACAACATGAGTTTCAAAGAAACATCGCATCAATCAGAAAAAATGATTAGAGCTACCAAAGTGAAGCTAAAAAAATCTGATTATGATGCTATGATTAAAGAAACAGATGTGAAAACATTAACTATAAAAGAAAGTGATACTATGAAAACAATCATTCACAAAGCAGACACCAGAGGACATGCTAACCATGGTTGGTTAGATAGCCATCATACTTTTAGTTTTGCAAATTATTACAACCCAGAACGCATGAATTTTGGCGCATTACGTGTTTTAAATGATGACAATGTTGCTGCTGGTATGGGATTTGGAACACACCCTCACGACAATATGGAAATTATTTCAATTCCGTTAGAAGGAGACCTAGAACATAAAGACAGTATGGGCAACACTACCACTATTAAAGAGGGAGACATACAAGTAATGAGTGCAGGTACAGGAGTTTTCCACAGTGAGTATAATAAAAATAAAGACAGAGCCGTTAAATTTTTACAAATTTGGGTATTCCCAAATCAAAAAAATGTAACTCCTAGATACGATCAAATAACGCTATCGAATACAGATACCCAAAATCAATTATTTCAAATACTATCTCCAAACAAAGAAGACGATGGTGTTTGGGTACATCAAAACGCATGGTTTCATCTAGGAACTTTTGATACGGACATCTCTGAAACATACAATTTGAAAAAACCAGAAAATGGAGTTTACGTTTTTGTTTTAGAAGGTTCAGCAACTATAAACGGTGAAAACTTAGAAAAAAGAGATGGTTTTGGTATATGGGATACCGATAGCTTTACCATTAACACAAAAGAGAACAACACAAGACTTCTATTAATGGAAGTCCCAATGAAATTATAATTAAAAATTTTAAAAATTAAAAAACATGGAAAAGACAACTTGGATTATTGACCCTACGCATTCAGAAATGGTGTTTAAAGTAAAACACATGATGATTTCTACCGTAACAGGTAACTTTGGAGAATTTGAAGGTAAATTAGAAACTACTTCAGAAAATTTTGAAGATGCAGTTTTTGAAGCTTCTGTAAAAACAGCTTCAATTAGCACTAACAATACCGATAGAGACAACCACTTGAAATCTGCTGATTTCTTTGATGCTGAAACGTATCCAGAAATTAAATTTGTTTCAACTTCATACGAAAGCGGTAAATTAACTGGAGACCTAACTATCAAAAACGTTACTAAATCAGTAGTGTTTGAAGTTGAATACAATGGTACTGCGGTTGACCCTTACGGACAAACAAAATCTGGTTTTGAAGCGGTAGCAAAAATCAACAGAAAAGACTTCGGCCTTACTTGGAGCGCTGTGACAGAAGCTGGTAGTGTTGTAGTATCAGATACAGTATCCTTACTAGTAAATCTTCAGTTTATTAAACAATAAACATACTTTTCTACATATTTTCTTAAGTAAATAAATACAAAACTTAAGAATTCTTAACTTCATATGTTCAGGATTATGGTACCGGCAAAATTTTAGTAATTTTGTTAATAGAGTACCCAATCCTGAACATATGAGTTATTTAGCCCAAGAACTTTCTGTTCTATTAAAAGACGATGCAGAAAGTAACATACCCGTTAAACTAGAAAATGCGCAAGGTGCATGGATATGGAATATCAAAAAACCAGAAGAAAGATACTTTACTAGCGACTTCTGGAAACTTCTTGGTTACCTCAATACAACTGAAACAAATGATGATCTCTTTTGGCAAAAAGCCATTTTAAAAGGAGATTTACAGTACTCCTATCAACAACTTCAAAACTATCTTCAGTCTACTAAAAAAGATTTTCATTCGTTAGAAAGATACCACGATATAGATAACGAAGTTATATGGATTAAATGTACTGGTTTTGTAGTACTTGACAAATATAACGAACCCCAATATGTAGTTGGTACTACAGAAAAAAAAGACCGCATTCAATCACTAGAAAATCATAAAACCTTAATTGAACATATCAACGAGGCTGCTACCATTGGTATCTGGGAAGTATACCCTGAAACAGAAAAATTCTTCTGGAACAAGGTAACCAAAGAAATTTATGAAGTACCTGAAAACTTTGAAGGCACCTTAGCAGACGCGCTGGTTTTTTCTAAAGACGAAGATTCTTTAGCTATTGTACAGAAAAGCTATGAAGATGCCGTTACCAAAGGCATACGCTATGAAGTAGAAACCATAATAACTACCGCAAAAGGAAATGATAAATGGGTTAAAGCTATAGGCATACCCGTTATGAAAAACGGAAAATGCACAAAACTTTATGGTTTAATTCAAGACATTACAGAGGAAGTACAAAAACGAGAAAAGTTAGCCCACCAAGAAGCACTGTTTAGAAATACATTTGAAAGCTCTTCTATAGGAATGGCCATTGTTGGATTAGAAGGAGATTGGCTACGTGTAAACAAAAGTTTATGTGAAATGCTGGGCTATGAAAAAGATGAGTTATATAAAATAAAATTTCAAGACATCACACACCCTGCAGATCTAGATATTGATTTACAAAATGTATACGATCTTATTGACGGTAAAGCAGAAACTTATCAATTAGAAAAGCGTTATTTCCATAAAAATGGAGATATTATTTTTGCATTGCTATCTGTATCCATCATAAAAGATAACAATGGAAATCCGCTACACTTCGTATCTCAAATAACCAATTTATCTGAACAAAAAGCAGCTTACAGAAAAATACAATCGTTATTAGAAATTACGCAAAATCAAAACCATCGATTATTAAACTTTGCCCATATTGTATCGCATAACCTACGCTCTCACTCTGGCAATTTAGCTATGCTACTAGACTTAATGAAGATGGAAATGCCCTTACAAACCAATAACGACTACTTTAAAATGATTAATCAGGCGGTAGATAACCTTTCTGCTACCATTAAACATTTGAACGATGTTATTTTGGTGCATACCAAAAAACGAGAAGATGTAAAACAACTAAACCTAACAGATTTTATAGAAAACACCTTAAATGGCTTAAATGCTCATATTTTAGAAAACAATGTTAGCATAGAAAACAACATAAAAGCTGATGTGTATATTAACTATGTACCAGCTTATTTAGACAGCATTCTCATTAATCTTTTGAGCAATGCTATTAAATACAAACATCCTTCTAGAACTCCGGTAATAAACCTATCTATTGAAGAGGGTACTAATTACATCGTCCTATTAGTAGCCGATAATGGAATAGGTATAGACCTAAACATTCACAAAAAAAACCTTTTTGGAATGTATAAAACATTTCACGAACACCCAGAAGCCAAAGGAATAGGATTATTTATTACCAAAAATCAAATAGAGGCTATGGAAGGAAAAATAGAAGTAGAAAGCACCGTAAACAAAGGCACTACTTTTAAAGTATATTTTAAAAAATAGGTGGTAACAAATTGCTACCACCTAACTTTTATATTCGGAAAGATATTTTCTATTTTTTTAACTCAAGCTTCTCTGCAAAATAATCACAAAAATCTTTCATGGTTGCAGTCATTTTTTCATCCTGAGTAGCTCTGTAAAAAGTATCAGACATAGCCGTTAATGTTTGGTGAAAAAATATTTTCATCTCATCTAAAGGCATATCCTTTGTCCACAAATCAATTCTTAATGTTTCTTTTTTATCATGGTCCCAAATAGAAAGTAACATTGCTTTTGCCTCTTCATTTTCTATTCCGCCATCTTTAGCCGTCCAACTTAATTTCTCTGGTACTTTATTTTCGTCTAACTCAATATTTAATTGAATATCTGAAGTATTTCCTTTACTCATTATTTTTTTGGTTTATAATGCGCACTCTTAAAAATTTCCTGCGCAGAGGTATTTAACATTTGTTGCAAAGATACATCATTGTTTTTCATATAAGCATCTACAATTTTACTTCCTATGTAAATACCCAATCTACCAGGTGATTCATTATCTACTGGTAAATAAAATTTAGAGAACGGAGCAGGCATAACAAAACGCTCTAGTAATTTAGGAGCCGTACTATACAACACCTCATTTTCCACAAAGTATTGCCATATCATAGCTTCATTAGCTTCTGCCCAAGTATACTGTTCTTCGCTATATTTCAACCTCTCTGCAGCCGATTTATTAGGTATTAGCAACTGCTCTATATATTGTTTTTTACCATAATAAATAATTACAGAAAGAAAATCTTTCATTCTTGGTGAAGCTACTTTAGCATCGGCATACGCTGAAGCAACATCTACTATCATGTACTTTTTATCTAAAGATTCTGTTATGTATTGTGCCATACCTGAATAAAACTCATGAGAAGCACCTAAGTAGGTATCTAAGCCTATTACCAAATATTTACCTGTATATATAACCTGGTTTTTGTAATCTACATCAGAAGTTACAGTTATAACCGTAGGAATAGGGTCGTTAGGATAATAAAACTTCACATGCTGAAAGAAAGACGCTAGCTCTTTCTCCTGTGCTTCAAAATCAGGAAAGGCTTTATAAACCTCATTAAACAAAGATCTCTGTAGTGTATCGTACATTTTAGTTACCCAAACAGAATCTGGATATTCCTGAGGAAACATATACGGATACTCTTGCTTTAACTGGGGCAAGTCTGCAGGTGTTGCCTTCTTATAATCAAGATCAAAACGCTTTACTTTTACCTCTACAGGAATCTCGCTAATTTCCTTCTCAATTTGAGAGGATTTATCACAGCCTAAAAACAAAACTAATACCGCAACTAGTAGAGATATTTTTTTCATAAAATTTATATAATGTTTCAAATGAGAACGCTAAACGCTATTTTTAATTATTAAAAAAAGGTAAATTAGCTGCAAATTTAATGTATTTATACTTTATTTAAAGTAAACTATCTATATATGAAAACAAATGAAATTATTGAGCATATTGTCTCTTGGTTAAAAAGCTACGCTACCAACGCAGGAATGAATGGTTTTGTTATTGGAGTTTCTGGCGGAATTGATTCGGCCGTTACGTCTACTTTATGTGCAAAAACTGGTTTAGATGTACTGTGTTTAGAAATGCCAATTCACCAATCTGAAAATCAGGTGAGCCGCGCATTAAATCATATCAAGTGGTTAGAAAGCAATTTTGAAAAGGTACATATGACTACCGTAAATTTAACTCCGGTTTTTGATAGTTTAATTGAAAGCTTACCACCTGTAAGTAGTGAAGAAGATAGATTTATGTCGTTAGCCAACACAAGAGCTAGATTACGTATGTCTACCCTTTATTATTTTGCAGCACTAGAAAAAAGATTAGTAGCAGGTACTGGTAACAAAGTAGAAGATTTTGGAGTTGGTTTCTATACTAAATATGGTGATGGTGGTGTAGATTTAAGTCCTATTGCAGATTTATTAAAAACAGAAGTGTACGAAATTGCCAAAGCATTAGGAGTAAACCAAGAAATTATTGAAGCAGCACCTACTGACGGTTTATGGGGAGACGACCGAACCGACGAGGATCAATTAGGAGCATCTTACCCTGAGTTAGAATGGGCTATGGCGCAAGATGAAGCTGGTAAAACTATAGATGATTTTAGTGGTAGAAAACAGCAAGTTTTTGCCATCTACAAAAGGTTCAATAATGCAAACAAACACAAGATGGACCCGATACCTGTTTGTTTGATACCCAACGAATTAAAATAATTGAGGGATTTCAGAGGTAAGTATCATATTTTTTTGACAAAAAGAATAATTTTCTTATTTTTACAGCCTACATACCCCACAAATACAGAGTGAGGATTTTCAAAATTAATATTGGATTGTTTTGTTAATCCCATTTGTTGTTTTATGAACCCTTAAACCCTAAAAAATGATTAAAGTTTTAGTGGCAGACAGCCACCCGATCGTACAGCAAGGATTGGAGTCTTTCTTCAAGCCTTCTACAGAGTTAGATGTAGTAGACTCAGTATCTACCACCAATGAACTTTTTGAGTATTTAACCAGTCATACCCCTGACTTAATACTTCTAGAGATGGATATTCCTGAGGTTAACGGAATTACCGCTTTACGTAAACTAAAAAAAGAATACCCCGAGGTTAGAGTACTTATGTATAGTGCCCAACCAGAAGATGTTTACGCTGTAAGTACCCTAAGAGCAGGAGCACATGGTTATATATCCAAAACCGCTAGTTTAGAGCTTTTAAAAGAAGCTATTCTTAAAGTTGCCGGAGGTAATATGTTTATTACTAACGAGCTTGCACAAAGATTAGCTTTTGACGAAAGCACAAACAAACCAAGAAAATATTTTAGAAGACTTTCTACTAGAGAAGTAGAAGTTCTTAAGCTATTATCTGCAGGTAAGAGAAACAAACAAGTTGCAGAAGAACTTGGATTAAATGAAAAAACTGTAAGTACATACAAAGCCAGATTAATGCGTAAACTAAACGTAGATAATATGGTAGATATGTTACAACAAGCAAAAGCTTTAGAGTTGTTTTAATTAGAGAACTCTATTTAGTTTTTCAGACAATACTTTTTTTAATTGAAGGTAATGCATAGCTTCTTCTAGAAGTTCTGTATTACCTTCTGTATTTTGTAACGTTTGTGCTTTTAAATCCTCTACTCTATTTTCTATTAGGTAGCATCGTAGACTTAAGATAGTTTCGTTAATTAGCAATCCTAAATCGTGATCTTTAGCTTTCACCAAAATATCTTTAGACTCCCAATTATCTAAGCTATATTTTTCTTCATCCATCAGTATAGAGGTTACCTCTGCAGATATTGTAGGTTCTAATTCTTGCAAATAAGTTTCAATTGTAAAAGCCTTCTCTGAGGTAAACGCCTCCATTAAACTCGCATAAATATTTCTAAAAATGTCATTAGAAAGCTCTACCTCATCCTCCTGAAGATCTAAATATATTTTTTCAAATACTCTTGCTTCAAATTCCTGTTGCTCCATTGCCAAGCCCTTCTCTGTTTCTTTCAACACCATGTCTTCAAAAACAGTAGAACGTTCTCCATAGAGTAACAACAACTCAATAATTTTTCGTTCTAATAGATATTGCCTGTCTACCTTAGTTTGCTGCAAGGGCTCGTTTTTAACAACGTTAAAAGCTTGCTGCTGTCTTGCTTTTTTGTAGTTTTTATCAGCTTCTTTAACCTCTTTATTATGAAGTTGTGCCAAGGTATTAAAAAGTACATCTTCAGAAATATCCATAATTCTAGAACATTCCTGCAAATACACTTCTTGCTGAATTCTATCAGGTATTTTGGCTATACTTCCTACAATATCCCTAATAGTATCTGCCTTTTTAATCGGGTCGTTTTTAGCTTCTTTAACTAACAAGGAAGCTTTAAACTGAATAAAGTCTTGGGCATTCTCGGCTAAATACGCCTTTATATCGTCGTAACTATTTTTTCTTGCAAAGCTATCAGGGTCATCTCCTTCCGGAAACGTGCACACCCTAACATTCATTCCCTGCTCTAAGATAAGATCTACCCCACGTAAGGAAGCTCTCAACCCTGCCGCATCACCATCAAATAGCACCGTAATATTTTTAGTTAACCTATTAACTAATCTAATTTGCTCTGGTGTTAGTGCAGTACCACTAGAAGCAACTACATTCTCTATTCCGTTTTGGTGAAACTGTATAACATCTGTATATCCTTCTACTAAGTAACAACTATCTTCTTTAGCGATAGCCTGTTTTGCATGGTAAATACCATACAACACTTTACTCTTATGGTATATATCACTCTCAGGAGAGTTTAGGTACTTAGCTGCTTTTTTCTGTGTATCTAAAATTCTACCCCCAAAGCCAAGTACTCTACCACTCATAGAATGTATAGGAAACATTACACGCCCCTTAAAACGGTCAAAATGCTTTCCTTCTTCTTTTACAATAGTAAGTCCCGTTTTTTCTAGAAACTCTAACTGATAGCCTTTATCTAAAGCTGTCTTTGTAAAAGCATCCCACTCATCTAAAGAATATCCTAGTTTGAATTTTCTAATAGTAGAATCTAAAAAACCTCGTTCTTTAAAATAAGAAAGCCCTATAGCTTTACCAGCGCCGGTTTCCCATAAGTTATGCTCAAAGTTTTCTTGGGCAAATTCTGAAACCACAAACATACTTTCTCGCTCATTAGCTTGCTCTTTTGCTTCGTCTGTTTGCTCTGTTTCTTCTATTTCTATACCGTATTTTTTAGCCAAATACCGAATAGCTTCTGGGTATGTAAAATGCTCATGCTCCATTATAAAAGCTATTGCATTACCCCCCTTACCACTACTGAAATCTTTCCATATTTGCTTTACAGGAGATACCATAAAACTTGGGGTTCGTTCATCTGTAAACGGACTTAACCCCTTGTAATTAGTTCCCGATTTCTTCAATTGAACAAAATCTCCAATAACATCTTCTACACGCGTAGCATCAAAAACTTTATCTATGGTTTCCTTAGCAATCAATACTCTATAAATTTTTGGTCTGCAAAATTAACTAATTTTTCGTGAGGGTTGGTACCATTTACTAATATAACAAAAAAACGACGCCTAACTAGGCGCCGTTTGTCAAAGGTATTATTCTAATTCAAAAATATTTAATCTAAATCAAATCGTATTCCTAACGATACGTTATTCTGTTCTTTTACAGCATCATGAAAAATTGGGTTTAAATCGTACTTAGCATATAAAGAGGTATCTCCTATACCAATATAAGCGGCTACTCCGTAAATAAAATTATTGGTATTAAAATCACTTTTTATCTTCTCCTTTACCCTGTCACCATCATTTTTATATTTTAACTTTTGGCGTGTACTATAGTTTAAACCTGCATATGCACCAATACCAAACTTAAACATTTCATCATTGCTATATCTAAAATAATCTCCTCTATCAATTTTTTTAGAAGGTCCAAACTCAAAAAATACAGGCACTACAATATTATCCATACGTAGTTTTACTTTTTTCAAGCTATTAGGGTGCTCTTGTAAAAGGGTCTGATCTCCATTTTCTACAAAGTACATATTATCAGTAGGCTTTAAACCGTTGTTCTGAAAAGTAATACCATATCTAAAACGTACAGCATTGCTATTTAAAAACAAACGTGTATTCCACATATACCCAATCTCAAAAAATCTACTTCCACCTATCTCATACGGAGAACCATCTATACCTTCTCCATCAATAATACTATTGTTTAATCCTAAAGCTACTACTAAACTTCCTGTAGTTCTTTTATCATATTTATAGTGTCTTCTGTTAAGCGTATCTCCATACACCTTTCTATTCTCAATTCTAAGTCCGTCTTTATCAAAAATTAAGGTACTCTGAATTGCTTCTCCATTTTCAACATCTTCTCCTCTTTCTGCTAACGCTATTTTGTTATCTACAATAGCCGTTTTATTCTCAATATTTTGTGCTGCTAACTTAGCGGCTGCTTCTTTTTGTTTTTTAGCTTCTTCTTCTGTGATTTCTCCTTTAGCTTGTTTTTCCGAAATCAACCTAACAGCTTCCTTTAACTTATTCTTTTCAATATCTACAATAGCTTCTTTTTCTAATTTTAAGCTTTTAATAAGCTCTTGTTTATCATCTGATAATCCTGCTTTTTTCTTATCTACCTCTAATTTTAAGGTATCTTGCTCTACTTGCGCACTTAAGACATAGGTACTAAACATTAGTACCAACATAGTCATGAAGGTAATAACTCTAATCATAATTTTCTTCTTTAATTGATTTTGATTGATGAATGAACTCTATTTATTGGTTACTTTTCAGCTACTGCTGTTTTAATTTTTATAAACCCATCTTGAAGGGCATTAAACACTTTATCTTTAAATGATTTATCTAACTCATACTCTACCTCAGAAAGCAATGAAGCTGCCAGACTTTCTGTAGCATTGTTATTGTTTGCTAAGGCAAGTTGTATTCTTTCAGCTCTTAATTCATTTTGTGCATTTAGTAATAAAGAGTCTATAGTAGCATCCGTTATTTCTGTACCATGCTCCTGCATGGTATTTAGTGTTAATAACACCTTATCTACTTTAGCATCTTCTAAAACATCTGACGCACTTTTTTCCAATTTTACCGGAACCACCGAAGCTACCTCTACTATATGCAACTTACTATCTGGTTTTTGATATGTTTTAGAGTTAACTTCTTCTACCTTATTCTCGGTCTTATCATTTACTCTTTTTATTGCAGCTACTTCAACCACGCCTTCAGTCACATCTACTTCTCTTTTATGAATGTTGTTTTCTACAGGTGCTTCCTTTTTAACATCTACATCTACAATAGTGGGCTTCGGTGCTGTTTTCTGGCTTATTAAAAAACCTCCTAACACAAAACCTCCAATAATTAAAATAGCCGCAACCCAATACCACTTAGCCAAAGTAAACGTTGATTTTTCCTCTTCTAACTGCCCCACTACTTTATCCCAGGCATTACCAGAAGGGGTAATAGTACGCTCTTCTAACCTTTGTTTTAATTCATTTTCAAACTCAGACAGTCCCATTCTCTCTTTTCTTTAAAAGTTCTAATTGTTGCTTTAATAATTTTCTGGCTTTTGATAACTGCGATTTAGAAGTACCCTCAGAAATTTGTAACAGTGTTGCTATTTCTTTATGCGAATAGCCTTCTACTGCATACATTACAAAAACTGCTTTATATCCACCTGGCAAGCCATCTATTAACAACTGAAGCATTTCGGTGCTCATTTCAGACTCATAACTTACACCTTCCGAAACAACCAAATTATCCTCCGAAAACTCCATTTGCTTATGCGTTCTTAAAAACGAAATAGCCTCCCTTACCATAATCTTTCGCACCCAGCCTTCAAAACTACCATCAAATCTAAAGTGATTTAAATTTTTAAACACTTTAGCAAAACCGGTAATCATAACATCTTCTGCGTAATGAATATCTTTTACATAATACCTGCACACACTCAACATTTTAGGAGCATGGGTAGTATACAAAGCCTGTTGTGCAACCCTATCATTCTTCTGGGCTTTTTTAATTAGCTTTTCTTCGCTATTATGTAATTGAATTACTTTCAAAACACGTTTCATACTGGTTTCTAAATATAAAGACGTTTTTAAATAAAAAAAGGTTGCCTGAAGGTATAAAAAAATAAATTAAACCCTTAGCAAACAACCACAAACAATTAATAAACAACTATTTAAAAAATTACTTTTTTTTTATTTTTTTCGTTCTATAACATAATTCACCATTAACTCTAGCGAATCTTTATAAGGAGAATCTTTATAATCGGAAAGAATTTGAAGTGCTTCCTGCTGAAAATCTATCATTTTAGATGTAGCATACTCTAAACCGCCCTTTTGCTTCACAAAATCAATAACCTCTTTTACACGCTTACTGTTTTTATTATGGCGTTTAATAGAGTTAATTAACCAATCATGCTCTTTTTTATCACAAGTATTCAACGTATAAATTAAAGGAAGCGTCATTTTCTGCTCTTTGATATCAATACCTGTAGGTTTTCCAATAGGGCCATCGGTATAATCAAAAAGGTCATCTTTTATTTGAAAAGCCATACCAATAAGCTCCCCAAACTTTCGCATCTTCTCAACATGTTCAGAGTCTGGAGCTACAGAACAAGCACCTAAACTACAACAAGCTGCAATAAGAGTAGCCGTTTTTTGCCTTATAATCTCGTAGTAAACTTCTTCAGTAATATCTAGCTTTCTAGCTTTTTCAATTTGTAGCAACTCCCCCTCACTCATTTCGCGTACAGCCACAGAAATGATTTTAAGTAAGTCAAAATCGTTATGGTCAATAGATAATAACAACCCTTTAGATAGTAAATAATCTCCTACCAGAACTGCAATTTTATTTTTCCACAAGGCGTTGATAGAAAAGAAGCCTCTTCGTCTGTTACTATCATCTACTACATCATCATGTACTAAAGTAGCAGTATGTATAAGCTCTATAACAGCAGCACCTCTATAGGTTCTATCATTTACCTCACCATCAGAAATCATTTTAGATACTAAGAAAACAAACATAGGTCGCATCTGTTTTCCTTTTCTATTTACTATATAATAAGTGATTCTATTAAGTAAGGCAACCTTAGAAGACATGGCCTCTTGGAACTTTTTCTCGAAGAGTTCCATTTCCTCACGTATAGGAAATTTAATTTGTTCTACTACTTTCAAAGCTTAGATTAAAACCTTAATACTACGCAAACGTACAAAAAATTATGCACTACTTTATTTAAAAATGGGCATATCAACATCTATTAAGAGTAAAAAACCAATCTACTGGGCTGCCTCACTCATAAATTAGGCAAACCTACCTAGTTTCTATATGCCTATATTATACGTTAAAGTTTCCTTAATTCAAGAATTTATCAGGGCACCCTTATTTATACTTTAAAAAAAGTAGTTATTTTTACTATCAAATAATAAAAATTTACTTACATGAAAAAAATTACTACTCTATTCTACTGTTTATTTATAACTACCTTCATGGTGAATGCTCAAAGCAGTTGCACAACTGCTTTACCTGCCACTGTAGGCTTAACAACTGTTGGAACACTTACGGGAACATTAAGCCCAACTAGCTGTTTTTCTAGCACTGCTGATTATGGTAATTGGTATTCTTATACTGCTACCATTGACGGTTATGCTACTATTTCTTCTGATTTAGCCCAAAACGACGGTACTACCTATAGTGACGATACTAGATTGAGCATTTATACTGGCACTTGCGGAACCCTTACATGTTATGCTACAAATGACGATGTAGACCTTGATAATTTCAATTATCTTTCCACTGTATCTTTTCCTATTTCGGCAGGAGATGTTTTTTATATTCTTTGGGATGACAACTGGAATGGAGATGGTTTTCAATTTGAAATAACTGAAACTTCATTTACCTGTCCTAATGAAAGTATTCCTTTCACTCATGATTTTACCGACCCTAACGCCTTAATTGCTTGCTGGGTACAAATGGATAGCGATGGCGATGGTAACGGATGGTATTCAGTAGATTATGATCAAGATGAAGATGGTACTCCTGACGGAAACCCATGTGCTGCATCTGCTTCTTATGTTAATAATGTTGGTGCTTTAACACCTGACAACTGGTTAATATCTATACCTGTAGATTTAACAGCATACTCTACTTCTGACAATGTTCAACTTACATGGAAAGCTAGAGGTATTGATGCCTCATGGGCTGATGAAAATTATACAGTATATGCAGCTACCGGAAATACACCTGCTGATTTTACAGCAAGTGCTGTAAGCTTCAATGAAATTGTTGGTCAAAACGGAGGTGCAGGTGTGTATGTTGATAGAACCTTAGATATTAGTTCATTGGCAGGTCAAAACATTTATATAGCCTTTAGACATCACAATTCTACCGATCAATATGTTTTAAATATTGACGATGTTGCCATTACTACCTCACTAAGTACAGAAGATTTTTCTGCCAATATGTTTGATTACATCTATACAGCCCACAATAATCAATTAACTTTAAAATCATCTAATAACAGTTTTACACACATTGATGTATATAACGTTTCCGGACAACAAATACTTACTAAAGAGCTTAATAACACAGAAGAGTTAGTTTCATTACCAAATATAGCTAAAGGTGTTTATGTAGCTAAAGTAGCTATGGGTAATACTATAAAAACCATTAAGTTTACTAAATAACTTAGTAAACTTAAACTATTTCGGAGCAAACCTAAGAGCATTTGATTTCCAAGCGAAATAGATTTTAAAAAAGAACGTCTGCAATAATTATTGCAGACGTTCTTTTTTAAAATCTATACCAATACCTTCATTAAAATCACAAATCAATAAATTATCATCACCTTTTTTCATAAAAAAACAGTCTATAAAAACACTTTATTCACTAAAAAGTAATTATTTTTAGAATATTAACATAAATATTTACTTACATGAAAAAAATTACTACTCTGTTACTCACATTATTAACCGGATTCAGTGCTTTTGCTCAATTCCCTGAAACATTTAGTGCTGGCACCCTTCCTACAGGATGGACTACCTTTATTGGTGCTAATGGTCTGGGAGCTACTAATAATTGGATCATAAATAGCACTAGTTATTATGCTTATGTAGCACCAGAAGCTTTATCCTCTGCTTCTGATACTTCTGAAGATTGGTTAGTAACACCACAATTTACCGTTGATGCAACTGATTATATGCTATCATTCAGTTTAGCTAATTATGAAACAGCTGACAAAGGTTCTACGCTTTCTGTAAAAGTTTCTACCAACAGTCAAACTACCATTTCTGACTATACCAATGTAATAACCTATACAGAAACACAAGCTTCAGCTGCAGCCTTCGCTACTGAACTTTTAGATTTGTCTGCCTATGCAGGGCAATCAGTGTATATTGCTTTTGTGGTAGAACAAAATGACGGAGATTATTGGTATGTAGATAATGTGAACATGATTGCAAATGCTACATCTGCTCCTCTAGCAGCTACTACCCCTACACCAGTAGATGGTGCTACTGCGGTTCCATTGGAGTACTCTACTGCCGGAGCTAGTTATTCTCAAGTTAGTATCTCTTGGACACCTGCCACTACAGGAGATGCTCCGTTATACTACGAATTTAACTTAGGTACTTCTCCTACTAACCTTACTTCTCTAAACACTACAGTTTCTTCCCCTACCATTAATGTTTATGGTTTTTCAGATTATACTACATATTATTGGGAAGTTATACCAGTAAACGCTGTAGGACCTGCTACAGGAACATCTGTATGGTCTTTTACCACAGGTACGGCTGCCATGAGTGTTGAAACTGTAAAAGAACACGTATTTACTGCTTACCCTAATCCTGTAAGCTCTGTGATGCATATCAAAGGTGCAGAGGCTTTAGTAAAAGCTGAAGTTTACAACCAACTAGGACAAACAGTTTTAGTATTAGAGAACGAAATGCTTAACCAAAATACGCTAGATTTATCAAGCTTAAGAAAAGGTATCTATATAGTAAAAGTTTTTGGTGAACAAACCACCGAGTCTATTACTATTACTAAAGAATAGTTTTTTAAGTTATTTATAAAACAGAAAAGGGAGTTACAAAACTGTAACTCCCTTTTTATATTCTATATAATATATATTTCTATATTAAGACTTATTAGCTAACTGCCCGCAAGCAGCATCAATATCTTTTCCTCTGGAACGTCTAACAGTAACGGTAATTCCGTTTTGTTGTAATAACGCCTGGTACATATCTATAGCATCACTTGGAGCTTGCTGAAACTCACCATCGTCAATAGGGTTATATTCAATAATATTAACCTTAGAAGGCGCAAATTTACAGAAGCGTATCAATGCCTCTACATCCTTACGTTGGTCGTTAATGCCTTTCCAAACTACATACTCATAGGTAATTCTACTCTTAGTTTTACTATACCAATATTCTAATGCCTCTCTTAAATCGGCTAATGGAAACGTACTATTAAAAGGCATAATAGAAGTTCTGGTTTCATCTATAGCAGAGTGTAAAGAAACTGCTAACTTAAACCGTACTTCGTCATCTGCCATTTTCCGAATCATTTTAGGCACACCCGATGTAGATACTGTTATTCTTCGTGGTGACATGCCTAAGCCTTCTTCAGAAGTAATTTTATCTATTGCCTTTAAAACATTATTATAGTTCATTAAAGGCTCTCCCATTCCCATAAACACAATATTGCTTAAGGGACGGTTAAAATACAATCTACTTTCATTATCAATAGCCACTACCTGATCGTAAATTTCATCAGGGTTTAAGTTACGCATACGCTTTAAACGTGCCGTTGCGCAAAACTTACAATCTAAACTACACCCTACCTGGCTAGACACACATGCGGTGGTTCTGGTATCGGTAGGTATTAAAACCGATTCTACAATTAAATCATCATGCAAACGCACAGCATTTTTTATAGTTCCGTCAGAACTACGCTGCATTACATCTACCTTAATATGATTTATTACAAAGTTATCCTCTAACATTTGGCGTGTAGACTTAGAAATATTGGTCATAGCCTCAAAAGAATGTGCTCCTTTTTGCCATAACCATTCATATACCTGATTCCCTCTAAAAGCCTTATCTCCACTTTTCACAAAAAAATCACGTAACTGCTCTTTTGTCAGCGCCCTTATATCTTTCTTTTCTGCCTGCATAGAATGCAAAAATATGCAATTTAAAATAGCTACATAAAAAAAAGAAGATTCGCTTTCTCAACGAATCTTCTTAATGCTATATATTGTTATAAAATATTAATTTCTTCTACCACCAAAAATACGTAGTAACAACAAAAAAAGGTTTATAAAATCTAGGTATAACATTAAAGCTCCCATAATAGCAGATTTATTCTGTACTTCTAATACCTCGTCTTCATCTGTTGTGATAATACCGGCGTACATGTTCTTAATTTTTTGAGTATCATAGGCTATAAGCCCCACAAAAATAAACACTCCAACATACGTTATAATCCAATACAACATTTCACTCTGCATAAACCAGTTTGCCAAAGAAGCTATAATGATTCCGATAAGTCCCATAAAAAGTAAGTTACCCCAAGAAGATAAATCTTTCTTAGTAAAATACCCATATGCACTCATTACAGCAAATGTACCTGCTGTAATAAAAAATGTAGATGCAATAGAGCTCATCGTATACACTAAAAATATAACCGCTAAAGTTGCTCCATTAAGTGCTGCATATACTAAAAACATAATAGTAGCTCCAGCGCCCGTCATTGTATGCAAACGTGATGACAGATACCATACCAAAGCAACCTCACTAATTAATAAAGCGTAAAACATAAACCTGTTTACTATGATAGCTTCTATTAATTGCGGACTACTAACAACTACAAAAGACACAAGACCTGTAACTATTAAAGCCAGTGCCATCCAAGCATACGTTTTGGTCATAAATGCGGCTAAACCTTTGTCTACCTCATTTCTAATAATTGGATTATTATTCATTTTTTTTATTTTAATTCTATGTAAACTTACACAAATTTTATACCATAAAAAACAAAAGTCCTTTTTTTAAAAAAAGGACTTTTAGTTTCTATTTTGAGGTCATGTATGTTAGATAATTAACATCGCATCACCATACGAGTAAAACTTATAATTTTCTTTTACAGCTTCCTTATATGCTTTCATCATTAAATCATGACCTGCAAAAGCAGAAATCATCATTAATAAGGTTGATTTTGGAGTATGGAAATTAGTAATCATACAATCTGCAATACTAAAATCATAAGGAGGGAAAATAAATTTATTGGTCCATCCTTCAAACGGATTTAATGTTCTATCAGAAGAAACTGAACTTTCCATAGCTCTCATAACCGTAGTACCTACAGCACAAACTCTACGTTTTTGGCTCTTTGCATTGTTTACCGTATCACAAGCCTCTTCAGAAATAACTATTTCTTCACTATCCATTTTGTGCTTAGAAAGGTCTTCTACTTCAACTGGGTTAAATGTACCCAAACCTACGTGTAAAGTAACCTCGGCAAAGTCAATCCCTTTAATTTCTAAGCGCTTCAATAAATGCTTAGAAAAGTGTAACCCCGCTGTTGGTGCAGCAACAGCACCTTCATGCTTAGCATAAATAGTTTGGTAACGTTCTTCATCTTCCGGCTCTACATCTCTTTTGATATACTTAGGAAGTGGAGTTTCTCCTAACTCATTTAATTTAAAACGAAACTCTTCATAAGAACCGTCATATAAAAAACGAAGTGTTCTACCTCTAGAGGTTGTATTATCAATTACTTCAGCTACTAGACTCTCATCTTCTCCAAAGTATAATTTATTTCCTATTCTTATTTTACGTGCCGGATCTACCAACACATCCCATAAACGTTGTTCTGCATTTAATTCACGCAACAAAAACACTTCAATTCTTGCTCCTGTTTTTTCTTTATTACCAAAAAGTCTTGCAGGAAATACTTTTGTATTGTTAAGCACCATTACGTCACCCTCATCAAAATAATCAATTAGGTCTTTAAATAACTTATGCTCAATACTTCCGTCTTTTCTGTTTACCACCATTAATCTGGATTCATCTCTATTTTCAGAAGGGTACTCTGCCAATAATTCCTTTGGTAATTCAAAATTGAAATGTGATAACTTCATGTTTGTTTTTTTAATATTTTGAAAGTGAAAGACATACCTTCACTCTTTTTAAGGGTGCAAATATACTATCTCAAAACAGGGGTTGTCAAGTAAATAGAGAAAATTATTTTCTGAACACTATAAAACTTCAAAACCAAGTGCTTTTAAATCCTCCCAAAAATCGGGGTAGGATTTAGATACTACCATAGCATCATTTATAATTATAGGAGTCTTTATAGCTAGTGGAGCAAAGGCCATTGCCATTCTATGATCGTTATAGGTGTCTATAGCTACATGACTGTTTAGTGTATTGGAAACTTCTAAAAATAGCGCTTTATCAGTAACCGAAATAGATGCTCCTAATTTGGTTAACTCTGTTTTTAAAGCTTCTAACCTATCGGTTTCTTTAATTTTTAACGTGTGCAATCCGCTAAGTGCACAAGGTATTTGTAGTCCAAAACAGGTAACTGCTATGGTTTGTGCTATATCTGGTGTTTTAGTTAAGTCAAATTCTATACTAGCTGCTTCATGAGGTACTTTGGTTAGTACAATACTATTTTTTTTATAAGTAGTATCTACTCCCATTTGCTTGTACAAGGTTGCCAAAGCGCTATCACCTTGTAAACTATTTTCTTTATAACTAGAGAGTTCTATTTGAGAACCTGTTTTAGAAAGCGCCACGATGGAATAGTAATAAGAGGCCGAAGACCAATCAGATTCTACCGTTAAGGTTTTAGGCAGGACTTCTTCTGTTATGGGAAATACTTTAATTACGTTTTCTTTAAAAACAGTTTTAACCCCTATTTCCTCTAGTAAGGCTAACGTCATTTGTATATAGGGTATGGAAGTAATTTTACCATCAAGAGTTAACTCTAAACCATTTTTTAGTTTTGGTGCTATTAACAGTAATGCCGAAATGTACTGACTACTCACATCTGCGGGTAAGGTAACCTTATCCTTGGTTAATTGCTTTCCTGAAATACGCAACGGAGGATATCCTTCATTTTCTTCATACGTTATTTGAGCTCCCAATTGATTTAGTGCCTCTACCAAAATTTTAATAGGGCGCTCCTTCATTCTAGAAGAGCCTGTTAGTACTACTTCTCTCTCTTCTTGCACTGCAAAATAGGCTGTTAAAAATCGCATTGCTGTACCTGCATGATGAATATCTACAACAGTTTCATTAGATGCTAATCCTTTTTGCATTACGCCTGCATCATCAGAGTTTGAAATATTCTCAATGGTTAAAGAAGGAAATAAAGCTTGCAATAATAATAACCTATTAGTTTCAGATTTACTACCTGTTATATTAATTGCTGCTTTAAAAAAACTATCTGAAGTACTTACTTTACAATTCACGTCCGCTACAAATTATTCAATGGTTTCAAATGTATTGATAAGCCCCTGAAAAAACAACACACCAATGGCACTTTATACAAAAGAGCAAAAAAAAGCGGATACTATCTTAAAATTGCATAGTATCCGCTGTTTATTTTTCAGAAAAGCTAACTTATTTTAGCTTTTCATTGTTATGGTGTCTGTCGTGATCTCTTTTAGTTTTCACATCCATTTTTTTATCAAAAGAAGCCTGTAAATCAATACCTGTTTGGTTAGCCAAGCATAGTACTACAAATAGCACATCTGCAAGTTCTTCCCCTAAGTCTTTATCTTTATCGCTTTCTTTTTCAGACTGCTCGCCATATCTTCTAGCAATTATTCTTGCTACCTCCCCAACCTCTTCTGTAAGCTGAGCCATATTGGTAAGCTCATTAAAATATCTTACTCCGTGTTCTTTTATCCAATTATCTACGGCTAATTGTGCATTTTTTATATCCATGATGTATTGTCTTAAACTTTAGACAAAATTATCTTTTCTGATTCAATTTCCACCATTTTACTGAAAAAGCCTTTTAAATAATCATAATAAAACTGAGAAATCTGTGCCTTGTTTATCTTCAAATCATACGCTATTTGCAACACATTACCTTGATCTTTAATCAGGTATTTCACTTCTCCTAAATCTTCAGGTAGCTGAACTATTTGAGATTGCGGTGCATATTCTACGTGATATCCTTGTGGAATAGTCATGGTTATAGTACACTTGGTCTCCTTTGGATACCCAAAATAAATAGGATATTCTCTTTTTTCTGAAACATACGGATTTTCATCTTGCGTTAAAAACATCATAGGGTTTACATACAACTTATCTCCTATTAGTTCTGCGGCATCTTCAGCATAGAAAGAAAAGCTTTCCATAACACTTTTATTAGAAGCTTGTGCATTAGCTACTTTAAAATCTGAAATTTCAATATCGTGTAATCTATTTTCTTGATCTCTTATAAAATCTTCTTCATTAGCATCTTTATACGCTTTTCTAAAGTTCATTGCACTATGGTTATTAAGTACAAAACGCATTTTTCCCTCTGCTGTACCATCTTCTTCTAAGGTGCACATCATGTTTATATTTACTACTGAAGGCTCTGGCTCCACTAAAGAAATTTTTGTCCAAAGTTTTTTATTGTTGTTTATATACATACCCTCCCAGTTGTAATCATTCAATGGCAATAAATTAATCTGACTAAATTCATCGGTTGCATCTAACACAAACTCCTCTTTATCTATTAAAACATGTGCTATTACATAGTTTAACCCTTTAATGGTTGGAAACACTGGTATCATATTATCTTTGGTACTAATAATAACCGGGTTAGCATCTACACCTGCATATCTAAGCATAGCTACTAATAGTAGATTAATATCTGCTACGTTTCCTTTTTTCTCCTTAATAGTCTTTTTTAAACCATTATAAAAATACTTACCCTCATAACCATTCCAAGTATATTCTGATTTTACATAATCAAAAATCTTTTGCATCTTCACTTTCGGGTCAGATATCCCGTTAATTAACGGATCGGTAATATCATCTACAAATCGTGCTTTATCCAAGTCTTCTTTATAATCTTCTTCGTTGGCAATTTCCTTAGCTACATCTCCCCATGTTTGGGCATAGCTTCTAAAATAAGTAGGCCATTCTTCTTGGGCTAATTCATAAACAATAGCACCACGATAATTATTCATATTATCAACATTAGGCTCTTCTTTTAAAGCAGGTATATTCTCCTGGGTATACATGTATACATCTACATCTAAACCTAAACGGTGATCTAGTTTTTTTTCGGTGGTTACATGTACAGGTACAAACCCCTTAAATGTTCGGTTATATTTAAATACTTCTGGAGTTCTTATTTCTGCATAAAACTTTTTAACCGGTATATCATACTGAAAAATTACATCATCGAAAGAAGAGTAATAAGGGGAATTAATTTTATAAGATATTTCAATTACCGATCCTACTTTTACATTAGGCAATGTAAATGAGGTTTTATCATATCTAAAAGAAGCTTCATTTTCAAAAATTTGATCTTTATCTAATTTGGTTTCTACAATTTTATCTCCTTCTAAGTTATAGGTAACCGCCTTAATTTTACTTACTTGTTCTTTAACACTTCTAGACTTATATAAATTAATAATCTCGGTAGCATAGTCAAACCCTTCGGTATCATATATTTTTATTTTCTTATAAATCTCGGTAATCAAACTAACGCTGTTTGAAGTAGCAAAAATATAGCTCTCTCTATGCGAGTATAAAATTGCAGCACTAGCATCCTCATCAAAAGAACATTTTTCTTCTTGTAACTCTTCTTTGGTTACCTCGCCCATTTTATACTCTTGGGCTTGTAATGGTATAGATATAACTACCAAAATTAGTAGTACTAAAAACTTTTTCATTTATGGTGTATGTTTATTGATTAGTCTTTTTTATAATCACTTTAGCTCCATCCATTTTTGAAACGTTTCTAAAAAACTTTCTAAACTCTGAATATTTTTCTTTTGAATAGGTTCCGTGATTTAATTTCATAACTCTATGATATACCAACTGCTTACCTTTCTTTGTAATACTCATTTCATACGTGCCATATTCATGCGTTTCTTTTACTGGCTCTGGTATAAAATCTACCGTAAAGTTATCTGGTAATGTAATGGTGTAAGTATCTTCATCTGCAAAACCGCGTGATATGTAAAAAGGGGTAGTTCTGTTTCTGTAGCGTTCAGGTGTACTAATAGAAGCGTTAAAAAAGTTAGCTACTAATAAGCCAGAGTCTCCTGTAAAGCTCAAATAATTAGGAACCTGAACAGAAACATTTTCGGTAAACTCTACATTATCCTTATCATTTACTAACTCAATAGTATCAACTTGTAGGTTATTTAAGTTTCCCCAATATCTCTTGTAATGTTTCACTTGATCTTCAGAAGAGCGTAGTTCTAAATAATAACTATTATCATATTGAATTCCTGTAGAAGCAATAGAAACCTCAGCACTCAAATTACCATTAGCATCTAAAACGCAGGAAGCAGTTGTTATTTGCTTATTATAATCATCTAGAAAGGCAGGCGTTGTCACAATTTCACTTCCTTCTGGTTTTACTACTAAAACCTTTCTATCATCAGTAAAATCCCCAATAAAATTAAATGGGCTAATTTGGTTTGTACAATCTACCCAAATGTCTTTTTCTTCGGTAGGAATTTCCAAAATAATATGGTTCCCTTGAACCGAAACAAAATCTTCTTTTAAGTCTCTTTTATAATTGGCTCCAGCATATACAACCGAATAGTTAGCCTCTAAACCTGCGGCATTCATTAAACTTTTGGTATAGTTGGTTAGTGCCTTACAATCTCCGTACCCTAATTTATCAACCTCACTTGCAAGCATAGGTTTCCATCCTCCAATACCAATTTGAATACTTATATAGCGGGTATTCTGCTGCACATACTCATAAATGGCCTTTGCCTTTTCGTAGGTAGTAGGTTTATCTGCTACCAAATCTTTCATCTTTTGTTTGGTACTTTCTGGTAAATCATAGGTATCTTTTAATAACACATCATACATCCATTCTCCAAAAGATTTCCAATCATTTGCTTGCCCATCTACACCTTCTAAATGAAACTTATTTAATGCAAACATTACATAAGGAAATAAAAATTCAGATGGCGGACTATAAGCTTCGGGTTTTATGGCAGGGATATTAGTTACCGAAAACTGATAGCCAGAAGTAAAGGCTTTCTTTTCTATGTTGTACCCCTCAAGGTTACCCTCTTTTATTTTTAGGCCCAATTGAACAGGTGCGTGTATCGTGTAAATACTTTTCTCTACACCTACATAATTGGCATAAATAGGTTGCCACGTAGGTAAAAAGGCAGTATTTACATCTTCCACTTCAGAAGTGAATACAACGGTGTAAGGATATGATGCAGAAGTATATCTAAAATACTTCACCCTTGAGTCTGCATATAAAGTACCACCATCTACAGCACTTACATCATTAAAATCTTTTTCTTTAAAACGCTCTATTTCATTACCATTAGCATCTAAAATTCGGACATCTAATTTTTTAATTTTGGTATTGGGGTCATACCCCATATAGTTTCTTACGTATCCTTTTCCAGACTTGTTTAGCACTGTAACCACCTTGGTTATGGTAGTTACTTTGGTTTTAATATCTTCTACGGTTATGTTTCTTTCATCTAACCGTACTACAGCATCTGCATTTTCTAGTAATTCTTGTGGTATACTAGCAACCGAAAAATCTTGTGAAGTTGCTGTAATAGAAAATAAGCCCCAAAAAGTAAGGGCTATTAATATTTTGTTCATTATTGGTCGTTTTGTTATAACAAATTTACTAATTTTTATACAAAACGTTGGATGACAAATATTATTTTCTGATTAAATAGTTAATAACCTCTGATGCTGCATGTAGTCCAAAAGCAGCAGGCATATAACTAATTGTTCCGTAAAAAGAACGTTTATAATTACTACCATCGGTTTCTTTAACACTTTCTGCTATCTGTATTTCAGTAGAATACACTGCCCTAATACCTTTATTTATATTTTCCTTTTTAAGGCGCTTTCTAATTTGTCTTGCAAAAAAGCATTCTTTGGTATTACTAATATCAGATACTTTTACTTTTGAAGCATCTAGTTTACCACCAGCACCCATAGAGCTAATAAGTTTTACTTTCTTTCTTTTAGCGGCTATTATTAGGTTTACTTTTGGTGTTAAGCTATCAATACAATCCATTACATAATCGTACTCTTTGCTTACCAGCTCAAAAGCTCGTTCAGGAGATAAGAATTCTTCTAAAACGGTAAGTTCTAAATCCGGATTAATATCCATCAACCTGTCGGCTACTATTTTAGCTTTCGATTTGCCTACCGTACTATCTAGTGCTGGTAACTGACGGTTTTTATTAGTTTCATCAAATACATCGCCATCTACAATAGTCATTTTACCTACGCCTGCTCTAGCAATAAATTCTGCTGCAAAAGAGCCAACACCTCCAAGCCCCACAATAAGCACATTTGCCTTTTGAAGCTTTTGCATCCCTTCTTCCTTTACTAATAACTCCGTACGTTCTAACCAACTCATACCTTAAATACTTCTTTAAAATTTTTAAAAATCTCACTTTGTAATTCGGTTACAGACCTATTACGCCTGTAGGCTGCTTCCTCATATACTTTCTCAATAGATACTTCTGACTGGTCATCCGTTTCTAAAAAAAATGTTTTTTCAGGAAGGTTTGCAAAAGTACGTTGTACAGTTGAATTTTCACATAATGCAGCTCCAAAAGATAATTGAAAGCCAACAGACAGCAATTGAGAAGCCAATTGCTCATTTTTATGATATCCATGGATAACCCAAACCTGAGAAGGATTGAGTTCTTTTTTTAACTGATAAATTTCTTGGTATGCCTTTACACAATGTATTACTATAGGCTTTTGAAGTTTTTCTGAAATGGCTACCTGTTTTTTAAACATTGACATCTGTAATGCAAAGTTGGTGTCAGTTACCTTATCTAAACCACACTCACCAATTGCCAAACAATTAGGATGCATTGCAAGGGTTTCTAATTTTTGCAACATGACTGCTTCCTTATCGGCTTCTATATACCACGGATGCCAACCAACAGAAAAATAGCCCTCACCGGGTTCTTCTTCCGGAAATTTATTAATAATAGTAAGTTGCTCTTTGGAAGTTTCAGTACTATGGGTATGAATATCTACAAACTTCATACGCTACTGGTTTATTCTTTATTCTTGGTATCTACAATAATGGTCACTGGTCCGTCATTCAATAACGAAACTTTCATATCGGCACCAAAAATACCTGTTCCTACCTTTTTTCCTAAGTCTAACTCTAATTGTTTTACAAAAGCTTCGTATAAAGGAATGGAAACATCGGGCTTAGCAGCTTTTAAGTAAGAAGGTCTATTCCCTTTTTTGGTAGATGCGTGTAACGTAAACTGACTTACCACTATGACATCTCCACCATCTTCCAAAATACTCTTATTCATTACCCCGTTTTCATCATTAAAAATTCGCATTCCAACAATTTTTCGGGTAAGCCATTGTATATCTTCTTGTTTGTCTTCGTTCTCTATACCTACTAAAACAAGTAATCCGTTATCTATAGCAGCTATTTTATTACCCTCTACAGTAACACTAGCCTCTTTGGTTCTTTGTATTACAGCTCTCATTTACTCCTCTCCGTAAATATCAGTTCTATAGTTTTCTTCTTCTCCTTCTAAAATCTGCAAGTAACTTCTGTACCTACTCCAAGCTATCCTGTCATTATCTAAAGCATCTTTTACAGCACATTTAGGCTCATCTACATGTAAACAGTTGTTAAACTTACACTCCGATTTTAAAGCAAAAAATTCAGGAAAATAATCTCCCACTTCTTCTTTTTCCATATCCACTATACCAAAACCTTTGATACCAGGAGTATCTATAATACTAGCACCAAAACTTAGGTCGTACATTTCTGCAAACGTAGTGGTATGTTGCCCTTGGTTATGTTGCTCTGAAATAGAAGCTGTTTTTAAGTCTAACCCTGGTTCTAAGGCATTAATTAAGGTTGACTTACCTACCCCTGAATGACCGGAAAACATACTTACTTTCCCTTTCATCATTTCTTTAACCTTGTCTACATTTTTACCTGAAGTACCCGAAATACCTAAACACTCATACCCTATACTTCTGTATAATGCAGCTAAAAATTTTGCCTCTTCTAAATCTTCCTCGCTAAAAGAATCTACTTTGTTAAACAGCAATACAGCCTTTACATCGTAAGCCTCAGCTGTTACTAAAAACCGATCGATAAAACTGGTAAAAGTGGGCGGATTATTAAGCGTAACTAATAAGAACACCTGATCTATATTAGACGCTATAATATGGGTACGCTTAGATAAATTTACCGATTTACGAATAATGTAGTTCTTTCTATCGTGAATCTCATAAATTACACCTACGGTTTCATCTCCAATAGTTTCCAATTGAAAATCTACCTTATCTCCTACCGAAATAGGATTGGTGCTTTTAATACCTTTTATTCTAAACTTACCCTTGATACGGCATTCGTACTGTTCTCCATTTTCTGTTTTAACAGTATACCAACTACCGGTAGATTTATAAACAACTCCTGTCATGCATGCTATTTAGATTTACAAAATAACATATTTACAAAGAAAAAAGCCTCCAATTGGAGGCTTTTTTTAATTAATCTAAGTCTTTGAGCATTTCTTTTACAGCTGCTTCTAACTGAGTATCTTTTCCGTTCAAGAAATCATTGTATGGTAATGGTACCATTACATCTGGTTCTAGTTGTAAATTTTCGGTTGGTCTACCTTCTGCTCCAATGGTAGCAATCATAGGTATTCCAAAAATAATATTCGGATCTATTTGGCGCTCCCACCATACGGCAGTTCCGGTACCTGCTACAGGCATCCCTACTAATTTTCCTAATCCATTTTGTTTATAGATATACGGAAATATAAAAGCATCACTATAGTTACCCTCACTCATTAACACAATACTAGGCTTTGTCCATCTTACAAATGGTTCTCCGCCTTTAACTTCGTGCCCTTGTGGTGCAAATTTTAAATATTCTTTTCCGCTTAAGAAAGTATTTAAATCATCATGCAACCAACCACCACCGTTAAAACGGGTATCTACAATTAACGCTTCTTTTCCTAAGTTTCTACCTAAAGCATTTTCAAATACATCTCTAAAACTACTATCATTCATTCCTCTTACATGAATATACCCAAGTCTACCATTACTTAATGAGTCTACCATTTTTTCCATTTTATGAATCCAACGCTTATACATAAGGTTGTTATCTACATAAGCAGGCTCTGGTTTTACGGTTACATCAAAAGTTTTACCACCTCTGGTAACTGTTAATAGGGTATTCTTACCTACTAAATTATTTAAGTACTTATTAGGGTTATCTTCAACAGCAATGGCTTTTCCATTTACTTTGGTAATCACATCCCCTGCTCTAATATCTGTTTCTGCTTTATCTAGTACCCCCCCTGGTATGATTGCTGAAATTTTAGCACCAGCACCTTCATACGTTTCATCATATAATACTCCTAACGATACGGTAGTATCTCCTGTAGGAGACGGATAATATCTACCTCCTGTATGTGATGCATTTAATTCTCCTAAAAATTCACTCAATAAGATTTGAAAATCATAATTGTTATTAATGTGCGCTAAAAACTTACCATACTCATCATGGTACATATCCCAATCTACACCATGTAATTTAGGATCATAGAATTTTTTCTCTACTTGTCTATAAACATGATCAAAAATATAGCTACGTTCACCAGCAGCATCAATAACCATATCGCCATCAATGGCCACATTATCTATTTTACCACTTTCAGCATCTACTTTTACTAAACTACCTCGGTTGCTTAAGAATAAAGATTTTCCATCTTTACTCATCTCAATTCCTCCAGGATACCCTGATAATTTTGCTAAAATTTTAGTTTCGTGAGTTCTTGGTTCGGTTACCCATAAATCATATCCTTTTTCAAAAGAAGCTAAATAGTAAACTTTACTTGCATCTTCATTTAACACATAACCACCAATACTAGCACTATTAATAGTTAATTTTACCTTTCTATAATCTAAATTATCAAGGTTAAGCGCTAAAGGCTTTTTATCCTCTTCTTTTTCCTTTTTCTTTTTCTTAGATTTTTTATCCTTTTCGGCTTCTGCTTCTTCCTTCTCTTTTTTCTCTTTCGCGTCCTTTTCTTTTTCTTCTAGTAGTTTAAAGTCTTCTTCGCTCATTACATATCTATCATATGCTTTCTGATCAAAAAAGACTGCAAAAATATCTACCTCTGCACTCCCTTGAACAGCTAATGATTTTCTACCATCTCTACTACTACCATAGGTCATCATTTTACCATCTAATGCCCATTCCGCACCGCTTTCTCCAAAACCACTATTTATAGGGTGTTGTATTTCTCCGGTTCCGTCTGCTTTTATTAAAGCAGCATTCTGGCTAAACATATAGCCTTTAGCATCATCTACTAATAACCAATTACTATCAGGACTCCAGTTATATCCCCAATCTCCATCTGCATAGGAATAGTTTCTTCCTTCTGGTAAAACCGTTATAATTTTACCCGATTCTACATCCAATATTTTTAAAATATTGCGTTCTTCTATATAAGCAATTTTCTTTCCATCAGGTGAATATTCTGCTTGGTATTCTTCTTTATCGGTAGCTATTACAGGCTCTGTTTTTAATAAGGTTGAAGCATAGAAATACTTTTCATCAGGGCGTTCCATAGTTACCTTATAAACATCCCAGCTAGTACCTAGCTCTCCAGAATACAATAATGTTTTACCATCTGGAGACCAACTAATCATGCGCTCTTGTTGTGGGGTATTCGTTATTCTTTTGGTTCTAGCTTCATCTACAGCAGTTACAAAAATTTCTCCTCTGTTTACAAAAGCAATTTCTTTACCATTAGGATTTACAGCAAATTCTGTTACACTGTTAATGCTTTTATCTGATAACAATTCGTAACCGGCATCATTACGAATAATAACCGTTAGTTTTTTAGGTGCTCCATCTACAAAACTATATAAATCACCTTTCCAAGTATAAACTAAAGTTCCACTATCAGCAATACTCAAACCTCTAATAGGAAAATCTTTATATGATGTTAGCTGGGTTTCTGTACCAGTAGTCAGTTCTTTTTTATATAAATTCTGCGTTCCTGTTTTTTCATTCAAGTAGTAAATACTATTATCATCTGTACTAAAAACAGGCTCTCTGTTTTCTCCTGTAATTGTACTTATCTGCTTATAAGTATCTCCTTTTACGTCGTACACCCATATATCTCTTGTAATAGATGATACCTGATGCTTACGCCATGGGTCTTCATACCCTTTTCTATCTTGAAAAACTATTTTAGAACCATCACCATTAAAGTGAGCTTCTTCTGCTCCGGCAGCAGTAATTAAACTAATTCTACCTCCATTCACTGGAACTTGGTATAAATTTGCAAAATAGCGAGTACCCGGAAAACGAACACTTTCTGCAGGGGCATTACGCCCACTACCAAATAGTACTTCTGTATTATCCACCGTAAAATCATACGGGTAATCATCTGCGTCATGAAAAGTTACTCTTTGAGGCATACCACCTGTAGCAGGCATGGTATACACATCAAAATTACCGTATCGGTCACTGGCAAACGCTAGGGTTTTACCGTCATGGCTCCATACCGGCCTCATATTGTAATAACTACCCACTGTTAAAGGGGTGGCTACACCTCCCGTTACAGGAGTTGTATATAAATTCCCCATATACCCAAAGGCTATGGTTTTACCATCTGGTGAAATAGACGGATACATAATCCATCTAGCACCATCTTGTGCTAGTAGTACGGAAGTAAATAAAAGTAACGCCGTACTAAAGAGTATTTTTTTCATTTTTTTGATTAATTAATTCGTTATAATGGTCAATAAAAAATTGATTTTGTTACAAAAACTCAATATTAAACATTTCAAGATACTAATTACCAACAACATACACATTTAAAACAAATTATATTTTTATACAAAACTTAGTGCTATCAACACACTTTACACTTTATTTAAAGCAGTTAATCCTTTTTTTATACGGCCAACCGTAAAAAATTGTATATTCGCTACCCTTAATAATCAATAAATAAATTAAAATCATGAAAAAATCAGTTTTAGCTTTAATAGCTATGCTTTGTTTTGCAGGTGTTTTTTCTGCAAGCGCTCAGAATTACGAGTACAAAATTATTACTAGTGTAGAGTCTATTGTACCTAACGGTTTAGGTAGATCTAGATTGGTATCTACAGATGAAGACAGAGACTATAAAGAATTTACTTCTGTTAGATCTGATGACAAAGATAAAGACGAAAGAAACAAATCTAAAAGAGACGATATTAGAGTAAGAAACTTTGAAGAAACTAAATTGTTAAACTTCTACAACTTAGGAGGTATTAGATTTCAAAACATTGTAGCTAATGATGCAGTTATATCTTCTAAAATTAACACTATGGTTGCAGAAGGATGGGAACTTGCTTTTGTTACAAGTGCTGTAGAGAGTGAAGCTGGTAAAGGAGACGGAAACGGAATTTTTATTACTCGTTTAATCTTTAGACGTATTAAAGCTTAATTTTAGATACTATTAAAAATATGAAAGGGATACTTTAAAAAGTATCCCTTTTTTTATGATTAAGCTTTTAATATTTTCTCTTGATGATTAATAGACTCTTGGTGAATGGCTTTAAACATTTTTAAAACAAATTCTTCACTTAATCCCTTTTGCTCACCTTCTAAAATCATTTTACCTAAAATTTCGTTCCAGCGGTTATTTTGTAATACTGCAACGTTTTTAGTTTTCTTAAGTTCTCCTATATCCTTAGCTACTTTCATGCGTTTCCCTAAGGTTTCAATTAATTGATTATCTATTACATCAATTTGGGCTCTTAATTGCGCTATAGTACTATTATAATCTTCTCCTGCTACTGTTTCCTTACGTATTCTTAAATCTTTCATGATTTGCACTAAAGTAGTTGGCGTCACCTGTTGTGCTGCATCACTCCACGCATTATCCGGATCGGTATGTGTTTCAATCATTAATCCGTCATAGTTTAAATCTAATGCCGTTTGTGATACATCAAAAATCATATCTCTTTTTCCTGTAATGTGAGATGGGTCACATATTAATGGTAAATCAGGATATTTTTGTTGTAGCTCAATAGCCAACTGCCATTCTGGAATATTTCTGTACTTTGTTTTTTCGTAGGTAGAAAATCCTCTGTGAATTACTCCTAACTTTTTAATATCGGCAGTATACAAACGCTCAATTGCTCCTAACCATAAAGATAAATCTGGGTTTACAGGGTTCTTTACCAATACTATTTTATCGGTTCCTTTTAATTCATCTGCTATTTCTTGAATTATAAAAGGACTCACCGTAGAACGTGCACCAATCCATAATAAATCAATATCATGTTCTAAAGCTAATTTAACATGGTCTTTGTTGGCAACTTCAGTAGCCGTTTTCATTCCGGTTTCAGCCTTTACTTTTTGTAGCCATTTTAATCCTAGAGCTCCTACTCCCTCAAAGTTCCCTGGTCGTGTTCTAGGTTTCCAAATACCGGCTCTAAAATAATTTACATCGGTATCTTTTAAAGCTTTTGCAATTCCCAACACTTGCTCTTCTGTTTCTGCACTGCAAGGTCCTGCTATTACTAACGGATGATCTAACCCTAAATCATCTAACCACGTTCTCATTTCTACTGAATTTTCCATGCTCTTATTTTTAATTTTTTACGGTAATTCCTTTTAATATTTCTTTAATCTTATTTGTATTCTGCATTACATTATAAATAGCTTCAAAGTCGTCTTTCAACATTAGGTCTCTAAACTCCTGAAGATTCTCTATATACTCCTCTAATGTTTCTAACACATTTTGTTTGTTCTGCTGAAAAATGGGAGTCCACATGGCGGGTGAACTTTTTGCAAGACGTACTGTACTTTCAAAACCCGACCCAGCCATGTCGAAAATATCCCGTTCATTGGCTTCTTTTTCAATAACTGTTTTTCCCAACATAAATGAACTGATATGCGATAAATGCGATGTATACGCAATATGCTTATCATGTGAATACGGATCCATATAACGAATACGCATTCCTATATCTGAAAATATTTTTAAAGCCCTTTCTTGTAATTTAAAGGCTGTTTTTTCCACCTCACAAATAATATTGGTCTTATTTGCATAAAGTCCTTTTATAGCTGCTTCGGGGCCCGAGAATTCTGTACCTGCAATTGGGTGTGCTGCTAAAAAATTTCTACGCTTCGGGTGCTCTTTAACTGCTTCACAAATAAGCATTTTAGTAGACCCCCCATCTATTACCACAGCTTCATCATTTACCTTATCTAATATTTCAGGTAGTACGTTGCAAAGTACATTTACAGGTATAGCTGCATACACTATATCTGCCTTCCCCAAATCATTCCAATCTGCCTTCTCATCTATCACTCCTAGTGCTAATGCGGTAGACAAATGCTCTGGGTTGTTATCTATACCAAATACTTTTACATCTGAATAAGTATCCTTTACATCTAATGCAAACGACCCTCCTATTAATCCAACACCTATTATAAAAATATTCATCTGTTAAAATCTACTTATTGCTTCTTGTATTTTTTCTTCTGGTACACATAATGAAAATCGTATGTAACCTTCTCCCATATCTCCAAAAATGGTTCCTGGAGTTATAAATAAATCTTTTTCATACAAAATAGAATCTATAAATGCTTCAGATGATGTTATTCCCGCTGGCAACTTACACCATACAAACATTCCTACAGCATCACTATCATACGTACATCCCAGTTTTTCAACCAATTCTAAGATTAACTTTTTACGCTTGGTATAAATGGTATTTAATTTGTCAAACCATTCTTTTTCAAGTTTCAAAGCAGCTACTGCTCCCTTTTGTACCGAATAAAACATACCACTATCCATATTACTTTTTACTTTTAATATGGCCGAAATATGTTCTGCATTACCAAGTACCATCCCTACACGCCATCCTGCCATGTTGAAGCTTTTACTTAACGAGTTTAATTCTACAGCAACCTCTTTTGCTCCCGCTACTGTTAAAATACTCAATTGTTCTTCGTTTAAAACAAAGCTGTACGGATTGTCATTTACCAACAGAATTTGATGTTTCTTAGCAAAAGCTACTAGCTTCTCAAACATTTCGGTAGTTGCCTTAGCTCCCGTTGGCATATGTGGGTACGATAACCACATAATTTTCACCTTACTTAAATCTCTCTTCTCAAGCGCTTCTATATCCGGAAACCAATTAGTTTCTGCTTGTAGATTATAGTATACAGGCTTTGCTAAAACCAACTTAGTTACCGATGTATAGGTTGGATATCCTGGATTTGGAATAAGCACCTCATCTCCCTCATTTAAAAAAGCCATTGAAATATGCATAATCCCTTCTTTAGACCCCATTAACGGTAACACTTCAGTATCTGCATTTACGGTTACCTTAAAATGTTTCTTGTAAAAATCTGCTATCCCTTGCCTTAATTCTGGTATGCCCTGATAACTTTGGTACTGATGCGCACCTTGTTCTAAAGCAGCACTTTGCATAGCTTCTATTACCTGTGGTGCCGGTACTAAATCGGGGCTACCAATTCCCATATTTATAATAGGCTTACCTGCTGCCATTAAGCCTCTTACTTCTCTTAATTTTTTTGAGAAGTAGTATTCTTCAACTGTATGTAAACGTTTCGCAACCTCCATTACTTCATTGCATTTTTATATTCACCTAGTATTTTAAACTTGTCTGCCATAATAGTTAGCAATTTCACTGCCTTTTCATAATCTTCATAATCCTGAAATGTAATATTTACAAAAAATGCGTACTTCCAAGGAGTTTCTATAATGGGTAACGACTGTATTTTGGTTAAATTCAATTTACAATCGCTCATCACATTAAGTACAGCGGCTAAGCTTCCTCTTTTATGATCTAACTCAAATTTTAACGAAGCTTTGTTTATTTCTTCTTTTGGCAAAACCGAATTTTGAGTTTTTACGATAACGAAACGCGTTGAATTATTCTTAATTGTCTGTATTTCAGAAAACAAAATCTCTAAATCATACAATTGTGCCGCGGTTGCAGAGGCTATTGCTCCAACACCTTTCAACTGCATCTCCTTAACTCTTCTAGCACTTTCTGCGGTATCAGAACATTCTACCAATCTTATATGAGGATATTGTTTAAAAAACTCTTTACACTGCAATAATGCCATTGGATGCGAGTGCACTTCTGTTATATCCATAATATCTTGCCCAGGAAGCACCATTAAATGATGGTTTACATTAATATAGTGCTCTCCTATAACATGTAAATTATTGCTATCAATAAGCGCGTAGTTAGGTATTATAGAACCCGCTATAGAATTTTCAATAGCCATAACCCCTAGGTCTACCTTTTTTTTAATTACTGCATCTACCAATGCATCAAAAGACATACACTCTTCTATTTCAATATCTTCTCCAAAATACTCTAGTGCCACCTGATGATGGAAACAGCCTTTTATACCCTGTATGGCAATTTGTTTTTTCATATAAGATCAAAAAAAAAGTCCCGATAAAATATCGGGACTCATTATAATTTATACAATTCTATATCGTTTCACTTATAGCAGTCCCGTTTCGCTTCTAAAATAGAAGTAAAAATAAAAACGGTTCCAGAAATAAGTGTTGTTAATCATCTTGTTGATTGTTATTATGGTAGCTAAAGTAAATTATTTTATCTAATAATAAAACAACTATATATGATTTTTTAGATTTTTTTTACGGAAACTTAAAATAGGCTCTAATTGAATTACAATAAGTAATTTAAAATAGTATTTTTGAAACTTTATATAACATATCACAGAACCTTAAACTCATAGTTGTACTTATGTCAATTGAAGTTAGCAACCTTACCAAAACATTTGGCTCGCAAAAAGCATTAAATAACGTTAGTTTCTCTATTAAAAAAGGAGAAATAGTTGGTTTCTTAGGTCCAAATGGAGCAGGTAAGTCTACAACCATGAAAATTCTAACTACTTTTTTAAAAGCTACAGAAGGTAAGGCTACGGTAAACGGGTTTGATGTTGAAACAGAACAAAAAAACATTCAGCAATGTATTGGCTACTTGCCAGAACATAACCCACTATACCTTGATATGTATGTAAAAGAATATCTTGCTTTTAATGCTAAAATATATGGTTCTCCTAAAACCAACATTGAAAGTGTTATTACCTTAACCGGACTTACACCTGAAGCACACAAAAAAATAGGACAGCTTTCTAAAGGATACCGACAAAGAGTTGGGTTAGCCGCTGCACTTTTACATGAACCAGATGTATTAATACTTGATGAACCTACAACAGGTTTAGACCCTAATCAATTAGTTGAAATTAGAAAACTTATTAAAGAAGTAGGCAAAGAAAAAACAGTTTTGCTTTCTACACACATTATGCAAGAGGTAGAAGCTATTTGTGACCGTGTTATTATTATTAATAAAGGGGAATTGGTAGCAGATGAAAACCTACATAATCTTAGAAAAGGACAACAACAGATTGTTGAAGTTGAATTTGATTACCGAGTAGAAGAAGCTTTCTTAAAACAGATGCCAAAAGTTTTGAATGCTGAAAACAAATATGGTTTTGTGTACGAGATTACTTTTGATACCGAAGTAGATATGCGACCTAAGGTTTTTGATTTTGCCCATGACAACGGATTGAAAATTTTACAATTAAATCAGCAAAACAAATCGTTAGAAAGTCTTTTTAGAGAGCTTACTTCGTAGGATTTTCTTCGGTAGTGTTTCCCAGGATCATTATATCCATTATTTCATCTATGGCGTCATTAATACCCGGATTGGTAATGTTTGTTAAAAATACAAATACCATTTCTTCTTCTGGGTACACATAGAAATACCCATAACCTCCTACACCATTTCCAAAATGCCCGTAATAGTGCCTATGGCGTTTGTCTAAACTAACTTCCCATCCCAAACCATAATACGTTGGTTCATCATTTACCTCTTGTCTGGTCAGCATTACTTTTTTACTTTTTGGCTGTAGTATGCGGTTGTACAAAACATCATTGCCAAATTTGGCTATATCAGAAGCACTTGCCAAGTAACCACCAGATGCAAGCTTATAATAATTATTAACTTTAGATGCTATTTTAAAACGCCCTCTTCTACCTCTTTTAGTGTAGAAAACTACTTTATCTTCTAAATTCTCACTTTTATCTGCTATAATATGTGTTAAGCCCAGTGGTTTAAATATTTCATTTTTCATGTAATATTCAAAATCTAACGTGCTTGCATTTTCCATAGCTACAGCTACCAAATTCCAATCGTTGCTGTTATATAAATAGCCTTTTCCTGGCTGGTACATAAGCGTATCTTTATCAAAAAAGCTTAACCCATCTTTAATGGTCATGTATTTTCTATTCAAAAATTCATTTCCTCTGTAGGTACGTATACCTGCCGTATGGGCTGCAAGCTGTTTTATAGTAAAGTCGTATTTCTTTCTAGGAAAGTCTGGCACGTATTTATAAACAGAGGCATTGATATCAATAATACCGTCTTCATACATTTTCATTAATCCCACGGCAGAAATAGGTTTAGAAATACTAGCCACCCTAAACAATGATTTATCTGGGTCTATATACTCAGCCTTTCGCACATTTGCATAACCATAACCGGCTTTCCAAATAACACTATCTTTTTTGGTTACCACTACAGCCAATCCCGGAATTTTTTTTCTAATGAGAAGTTCAGATACTATTCTTTCTGATTCTGTTACCGCTTCATTTTCTACTGGTATAATCTGATTGCTAGATACAGGTATTTGTCGGGCACAATGAACCTGCAAAATCATATTACAAACAATTAAAAGCACCTTACTTTTTAAGTTCATTGATCTTCAAATATTACCCTGCCAATATACGGCGTTAGAATTGAAATTTCCAAAGGTGTATTTTTTACAATTACATTTCCTGTACTCACCAGCTCAGCAGACAAACTTTGTACAGGGTATACTATAATATCATTTGAACTTCTATGGTAAATAGACACATTTTGCGCTATTAAATCAGCACCTTCAAACCTACTATCGCCACTGTAAAAATTAACGGTTAAGTTGGTGGTTGTTCCACTAATAAACGCACTCGACCAATCATTAAACGTACATCTTAAATTATTAGCAATAACATCTAAATAAAAAGAACCTACCGCTAAACCATCAGAATCATAATTCTCTGACACTAATTCTAATTCAGGAAAATACAATGTATTCTCGCCATACACATTAAACTGCGAATTATTAATAATTTTGGTAATATTAGTAGCGGTTACATATACTTTGGTTACACCATAGTCTCTTACGTAATTACAACTATTATTATCATTAACTATAAGTCTTCCATTTTCAACATAGGCTTCTACATCATTTAACAGGTTTTCACCAGTTTCAATTGCTACCGAATTGGTAGTGCCTTGGCTTATATATAATGTCACCCCTTCATTCACTTCAATCTCAGAAAAATCGGTTACCGTTATCACTTCGCTCACCATACTTCCGGTGGTCTGAAAACAATCGTTTGCCTTCTCAGAATTACAACTGTAAAAGGCCACTAATACTGCTAATATGTATATCAGTTTTTTCATATTATAAGCGTACTCCTATTGCAAATTCCACAGCCTCTGCTTGGGCTGCATGTGTTTTTAGCGTTACTCCTCCAAAAATAGACTTATTCATATAATACTTTAACCCTATTCTCTGGTACATTCCACTTTCATAATTGATGGGGTTATAAACGTAAAATCCTAATTGGGTAACTAGTGATAATCTGTTTACAAAAAGCTCATGCCCCACAAGCAAACCAGCTCTTTTATAATCTTCATCTCCTTTAACACCATCTTCAGGAAATGCAATGCTCATATATTTTATGTATTCCTCTAAAAAACGAGAAAAGAACACATCTGCTCCAAACTGTATAGCGCTTAATTTACTCAAACGTTTATCGGCATATGCGGTAAGTACATAAAACGGATATTGCCCACTCCCTATTACATCACTCATATTTACACCCGACCTAAAAACAACATTATACTTTATAGGTTCTGTGTACTTATTATCGGTAATAGTCTTTATATATTCTTGCTCATTATCACCTATGTTGTACGTAAGCCCCATATTTAAAGCAACCACATTTACACTGGTATTAGGCGCTTTAAAATTACCGTTAGAATAATGCAGCATCAACAAGCCAGCTTCAAAACCTAAATTTTTAAAGAGATTCTCCTTTTTGTAATTCAGCATTAGAAAAGTAGACGTAACAATACTAGAACCAAAAGCAGAATTTCTGTAATTACTTTCTTTATCATACGGATTGCTACAATAAGCCAATCCTTCACCTATACGTAGCATTAAGTTTCTGTTTAAAAAGTAAAAACTATAATGCCCATACAAAGATGTGTTGGCTCCCAAATATTCATTTTTTAAATCGGTATGCACTAAAGTTGCCCCATAGTCTGGATAGTTAAAACGTTGCTGCCACTCTTCTTCTCCAAAAGTTTTAGCACTAAAACTAAGTGCAACACCTTCAGGGTGACCTGTTATTAAATGCGAAATGCTAGTGCTATGCCTGGGAATATTACCATAAAAGTAAGACGCATCTAAACTATAACTTTTAGTAGCTGATTGCGAAAAACTTAAAAAACTAAACAATAAAAAAATGGGGAGAATGTATCTCATGTAAAAATTCTTTCTAGGGTAAAGATATAGGTAAAATACATACCAACCGAATTTTAAAATTAGTTGACATTTTATCTATAAAGCAAAAATCTGGGTAAGCCACGAAGCTTAGCATCTGAACCAGGTATTTTTAAAAGAAACAAGTCTAAGAATATCTAATTTCAATTATCAAAAAAAAGCTACCGTTTGGTAGCTTTCTAATCTAAAACATAGCCTCTGCTATAGCTTTTATATTATCAGATTTCCCCATGGAATAATAGTGTAATACTGGTACTCCAAAATCCATCAATTCTTTAGATTGTTTAATAGCCCACTCAACTCCCACTTGCCTTACATCGGCATTTGTTTTGCAATTGGTAACCGCATCTATAAGGTCTTCCGGTAAATCTATTTTAAATACCTGTGGTAATAACTGTAAATGGCGTTTTGTAGCAATAGGTTTAATCCCTGGAATAATAGGTACATTAATTCCCATTTCTCTTGCTTTGTTTACAAACTCAAAAAACTTCTGATTATCAAAAAACATTTGTGTTACTACATAATCTGCCCCAGCATCTACTTTGGCTTTTAACCACTTTAAATCATAGTTTAAAGAAGGTGCCTCCATATGTTTTTCAGGATATCCGGCAACACCAATACAAAAATCTGAACAGTTATTAGTTTCTACTACATCATGCAAATACTTCCCCGCATTTAAATCGTGTATTTGCGCTACTAGTTCAGATGCATAGGTGTGTCCGCCTTTGGTAGGTTCAAAATACTTTTGCTCTTTCATGGCATCTCCTCTTAATGCCATAACATTTTCTATTCCTAAATAATGACAATCTACTAAAAGATATTCGGTTTCTTCTTTCGTAAAACCACCACATAATACATGGGGTACTGTATCTACATCATATTTATGTTGAATAGAAGCACAAATACCTACCGTACCAGGGCGCATACGCGTAATTTTTCTATCTACTAAACCACCTTCACGCTCTATATAAATGTATTCTTCTCTTGAAGTAGTTACATCTATAAACGGAGGTTTAAACTCCATTAGCGGGTCTATATTTTTATATAAGTCTTCTATACTACTTCCTTTTTGGGGAGGAATAATTTCAAAGGAAAACAATGTTTTCCCATTTGCTTTTTCTATGTGTTCGGTAACTTTCATTCCTTACTATAAATCAATTCTAAAAATTAATGCGTTTAAACATCTGCTATATTTGGCGCCAACCATTTTTGCGCTGTTTCAACCGATATATTTCTTCGGTTTGCATAATCAGCAACCTGGTCTTCTTTAATTTTCCCTAAACCAAAATACCTACTCTGCGGGTTGGCAAAATAATATCCTGAAACAGATGCAGCCGGCCACATTGCCATACTTTCTGTTAGCGTAACACCAATCTGCTCTTCTACATTTAAAAGCTTCCAGATAGTTGGTTTCTCCAAATGATCTGGACAAGCAGGATATCCCGGCGCTGGTCTTATTCCTTCGTATGCTTCTTTAATCAAATCAGTATTAGATAATTCTTCTTGTGCTGCATATCCCCAGATTTCTTTTCTCACACGTTCATGTAAATACTCTGCAAAGGCTTCTGCTAATCTATCTCCTAAGGCTTTTACTAGAATACTATTATAATCATCTAAAGAAGCCTCAAAATCTTTTGCTTTTTCATCTACACCAAACCCTGTTGTTACACAAAAACAACCAATATAATCTGTTTTACCTGTTTCTTTAGGTGCTATAAAATCTGACAGTGCAATGTTTGGAGCACCTTTTGTTTTTTGCGATTGCTGACGCAAGGTTAAAAACGTAGCTAAATTCTCTCCATCTTCATTGGTTACTAAAATATCATCGTCATTCACTTGGTTTGCAGGGAATATTCCCACTACACCTTTAGCGGTAAACCATTTTTCATAAATAATCTGCTGTAGCATTTGTTGCGCATCTTTATATAAAGATGTAGCATGCTCCCCCACAACTTTATCTTCTAATATTGCCGGAAACTTACCATGTAACTCCCACGACTGGAAAAAGGGTGTCCAATCAATATACGGTTCCAATTCTGCCAAGGCAACTTCAATGGTTTTTGTTCCTATAAAGTTAGGTTTCAACGGAGTAAAAGCTTCCCAGTCTATAGGGTACTTATTGTTTCTGGCTTGGGCAATGGTTAAAAAGTTCTTAGCTCTGGTTCTGTTTAAATATCCTTCTCTAAGTTTATCGTACTCAGCTCTTACATCACTAGCATAAGTGTGCTTCGTATCGGGCTGTAAAAGATTACTCGCCACCGTTACCGCTCTGGAAGCATCATTTACATGCACCACCGTATCCTTGTATTCCGGAGCAATTTTTACTGCTGTATGTGCTCTAGAAGTAGTAGCTCCACCTATCATTACAGGTATGCTTATTTTAAGTCTATCAAGCTCTTTAGCTAAATACACCATTTCATCTAACGATGGTGTAATCAATCCACTTAATCCAATAATATCTACTTGCTCTCTCTGTGCTGTTTCAATAATTTTTTCAGGCGGCACCATAACCCCTAAATCAATGATCTCGAAATTATTACATGCCAACACAACCGATACAATATTTTTACCAATATCATGCACATCTCCTTTTACGGTAGCCATTAATACTTTACCAGCCCCCTTAGAGGTAGAATCCTTTTCATCTTCGATAAAAGGTAACAGATATGCCACAGCTTTTTTCATCACACGAGCCGACTTTACCACCTGCGGTAAAAACATTTTTCCACTACCAAACAAATCACCCACCACATTCATTCCTGTCATTAAGTGTTGTTCAATTACCTGTATAGGTCTGGCTACTTGTTGTCTAGCTTCTTCAACATCTGACTCTATAAATTCATCCAATCCTTTTACTAGCGAATGGGTAAGACGTTCCTGAACCGTTCCATTTCTCCATTCTTTCGTCTGCTTAGCAACTACTTTACCATCTCCCTTAATGCTTTCTGCATACTCCAAAAGTCGCTCGGTAGCATCATCTTTTCTATCTAATAAAACATCTTCTACATAGGTTAGTAACTCTTTGTCTATTTCATCATATACCTCAATCATCTCAGGGTTTACAATTCCCATAGTCATACCATGCTGAATGGCATGATATAAAAACGCAGCGTGCATAGCTTCACGTACCGTGTTATTCCCTCTAAAAGAGAACGATACATTACTTACCCCTCCAGAAACATGTGCATATGGTAAGTTGTTACGAATCCATTTGGTAGCTAAAAAGAAATCTAAAGCATTTTTTCTATGCTCCTCCATCCCAGTTGCTACCGGAAATATATTAGGGTCAAATATGATATCCTCGGCAGGAAAATGTACTTTGTCTACTAAAATATCATACGATCTTTTACAAATCTCTATACGTCTTTCATAAGTATCTGCTTGGCCTACCTCATCAAAAGCCATCACAATTACCGCTGCACCATAACGTTTTATTTTCTTAGCATGGGCTATAAACGTTTCTTCTCCTTCTTTTAAAGAAATGGAGTTTACCACTCCCTTACCTTGAATTACTTTTAATCCGGCTTCAATAATCTCCCATTTAGAGCTATCAATCATTACCGGTACTCTGGCAATATCAGGTTCAGCTGCTATAAGATTTAAGAATTTAGTCATGGCATACACACCATCTAACATTCCCTCATCCATATTTACGTCAATAATCTGCGCTCCTCCTTCTACCTGATTTCTTGCAATATCAAGTGCCTCATCATAATTTTCTTCTTTGATTAATCGAAGAAATTTTCTAGATCCCGTAACATTTGTACGTTCTCCTACGTTTATAAAATTACTCTCAGGTGTTACCACTAAAGGTTCTAACCCTGATAGTTTAAGATATTTGGAAGTTGATTGTTGCTTATTAACTGATAGGTTCCCTAATCCTTCAATGTTTCCACCATCCTGTATCGTTGTGTCCATCTTCTTTTTCTTTATCTAATTAAAAACAGGTTATCCTTTAGCTACTAAAATATTCCTTGGGGTATACTCCGTAGCCAATTCAGCTATGAGCTTAATATGGTCTGGTGTGGTACCACAACAACCTCCAATAATATTCACTAAATGCTCATCCATATAAGAACGTATCAACTCTTTCATTTGTTCTGGTGTTTGGTCATATTCACCAAAAGCATTAGGCAAACCTGCATTAGGGTGAGCCGATATAGCCACCTCTGTATTTTGAGCTAACCTTTTCAAATAGGGCTGTAATTGGTCGGCACCTAAAGCACAGTTAAAGCCAACACTTAAAATGGGAATATGAGATATGGAAATTAAAAAGGCTTCTACAGTTTGCCCAGATAACGTTCTACCCGAAGCATCTGTTATAGTACCCGAAACCATGACAGGTACGTTTACCCCTCTTTCTTCTTTTACTTCTTCTATAGCAAATAATGCAGCCTTTGCATTTAAGGTGTCAAAAATGGTTTCTACCAGTAATAAATCTACACCTCCATCTAACAAAGCTTCTACCTGTTGTTTGTAAGCTACTCGTAAATCATCAAAGTTAACAGCTCTGTATCCAGGATCATTTACATCAGGGCTCATACTAGCCGTTCTGTTGGTAGGCCCAATAGAACCTGCTACAAACCTTGGTTTGTGTGGTTCCTTAGCCGTAAACTCATCGGCTACTTCCTTTGCTATTTTAGCTGATTGATAATTTAACTCATTCACCAAATCTTCCATATGGTAATCTGCCATACCAATGGTTGTACCAGAGAACGTATTGGTCTCTACAATATCTGCACCTGCAGCGTAATATTCTGCATGTACCGATTTTACAGCTTCTGGTTGTGTTATGGAAAGTAAATCGTTATTTCCCTTTAACGGATGTTGGAAATCTTTAAATCGTTCTCCTCTAAAATCCGCCTCTTCAAACTTAAAACGTTGCAACATGGTACCCATAGCACCATCTAACACTAAAATACGTTTTTGCAACGCCTCTTCTATCCTGCTCATTTTTAATCAGTTTAAAATCAACTAAAATTTTATCACGTACCTAGTGTACGAGTTACAAACTATTCTAAAAATGTATAAGATGTTATCTTGAAAGCGAGGAATTACTCTTGGTTATCTGTCCGTATTTCTACGGTAGAATGTAGCACCTTCTACAAAGTGTAGGGTTGCTAAGGCTTCAACGGGTCTAGTCCCTCTGCCTTTCGTGATAACAACATACTGTTAAAGAACAATGCAAATAAACGGCAAAGCGTTCATAAAACCAAATTATGAACGCTTTTAAATTACAAATATTGAAAATCTACTAAACTTAAACTATTGCTTGCACCACTGGCTTAGGTGCTTGTTTTTTAGTTCCATCAAAGCCATCTACACCACTTACGGTGGTATACTTAAGCATGTATTTTTTACCTGGATTTATAATTTGATAAGCCGTTTGACACATCAGAGTTGCTTCGTGAAAACCACAAAGAATCAATTTTAATTTATTTGCATAGGTATTTACATCGCCTATGGCAAACACACCTGGTATGTTGGTTTGGTAATCTAATGTATTATCTACCTTAATAGCATTTTTCTCTATTTCTAAGCCCCAATCTCCAATAGGGCCAAGTTTTGGAGACAACCCAAACAGAGGAATAAAATGATCGGTTTCTAGCAAAAACTCTTCTCCCTCTTTGTTTATTACTAACGCCTCTAAAGCATTTGTTCCTCTTAATCCTGTTACCTCAGCAGGGGTAATTAAATTAATTTTACCTAAATGCTTTAACTCTTGTACTTTTTCTACAGAATCTAAAGCTCCTCTAAATTCATTTCTTCTATGAATTAGGGTTACCTCACTAGCAACATCCGATAAAAAGATACTCCAATCTAATGCAGAGTCGCCACCTCCGGCAATAACCACTTTCTTATCTCTGTATTGTTCCGGATTTTTTACAAAATAGGAAACTCCGTTTTCTTCATACTGCGCTAAATTATCTAGTATCGGTTTACGTGGTTCAAAGCTACCTAAACCACCAGCTATAGCAACAACAGGCGCATGGTGTTGGGTACCTTTATTGGTGGTTACAATAAAAGTTCCATCGTCTAATTTCTCTAAAGTTTCAGCTCTTTCCCCTAAGGTAAATCCTGGCTCAAACTGTTTTCCTTGTTCTAATAAATTGGCAACCAAATCTCCTGCTAATACTTCAGGAAAACCAGGTATATCATAAATTGGCTTTTTAGGATATAACTCTGCCAATTGCCCTCCAGGTTGTGGCAAAGCATCAATTAAATGGCATTTTAATTTTAATAATCCCGCTTCAAATACCGTAAATAACCCTGTAGGTCCTGCTCCAATAATTAAAATATCTGTCTTTATCATGCTTTACTATTGTTTGGTAATGCCCTTGGCATTTTTACTTTTTTATTAATGATTCTGTTAACGTATTTAAATGCTCTACTTTTTCTTCAAAATTAGCTTTCAATCCTTTTCTATACGTATTCAGATTTTCTACTAATTTGTTAATATCATCAGGTATTACTTCCTCAAAAAACTGACGTAACCTCTTAGCTGTTGTTGGCGATTTTCCGTTGGTTGAAATGGCAATCTTCACATTTCCCTTAGTTACAATACCCCCCATATAAAAATCACAATACGGAGGATTATCAGCTACATTTACTAAAATATTCTTCGCTTTAGCATCGTGATACACTTGAATATTCACGGTCTCGTCATTCGTGGCTGCAATAATCATTTGACTCCCATCTAAATCCTCGGTCTCATACGCTTTTTCAATAAGTGTTACCTGATGTTTTAGCGCCAACTCTTTCACCTCTTCTCTAAATTCTTTGGCTACCATTTTTACGTTGGCATTAGGGCTGGACTTTAACAGAAACCCCAACTTTTCTAATCCAACCCAGCCACCACCAATAATTGTGACGTTTAACACATGTAGCTTTAAAAAAACGGGATATAATTCATTCTTTTCCATAGCAATATTTCCCATTTATACAGCGTACGCTATTGGTTCATTTTTTTCAATTGCGCTAGCACAAACATTTTGTAAAGCGCCTCTATGTTCTACCACACTACCCAACACTATAATAGCAGGATTGCTAAGTTGATTTTCTTGAACCACTTGCTCTATGGTTTCAACGGTCCCCACACCTATTTTTTCTTCAGGTGTGGTTCCGTTTTGAATAATAGCCACAGGTAAACTTGCTTTACCTTCAGCCTTGAACAGCGATACTATTTCAGGTAGTTTACTCATCCCCATTAAAATAACTACCGTAGCAGTTGATTTTGCAGCTAGAGCAACATCGTCTGATATTTTATGTGATTTTGTAGTTCCTGTGATTACCCAAAAACTTTCTGAATTCCCTCTTTTCGTCAATGGAATGTTTTGGTATGCAGGCACCGCTAAAGAAGATGATATACCGGGCACCATAGCAACAGATACTCCATGCCCTGCAGCATGCTCCATTTCTTCAGCACCTCTTCCAAAAATAAAAGGATCTCCTCCTTTTAAACGTACCACGTGTCCTTTCGTTAAGGCTCTTTGAACAATAAGTTCATTTATTTGTTCTTGTTGGTAAGCATAACATCCTTTACGTTTCCCTACAAAAATAAGTTCTGCATGAGTAGCGTATTCTAAAAGCTCTTTATTTACCAAAGCATCATACAACACCACATCGGCACTTTGTAAAGCTTTAATTGCTTTTAGTGTTATTAAATCAGCATCTCCCGGACCTGCGCCAACTACCGTTAGCAGTGGTTTATTTTGTAACTTCATCTTCCAACTGTTTTTTTCTAAAAGCATCTACTGTTTTGTAAAAAGAAGTAGCTTCTTCTAAATACGTTTTAGCAAAACTTTCAGTAGGTTCATTTTCATTTATCTGATACACTAATTTTGCAAAAGTGCCTTCTAACCCAAGTTGTGCTGCAAACAATTCATCAAATTGTTTTACAATACCCGCTTGTGTATTGGTTTTTACATTTTCTGCTAACAAAAGTGCCTTTGCTGCATTAATAAATGCTGTATAAGCATGGTAAATACCATCTGCCCATTGGTTACCCGCCAAAGCAATTTTTGCATTCTCTAATTTCTCTTCTACCTCAAATAACAACGTTGCTACTAGGTCTACCACTACACCAGCACATTCTCCTACTCCAACAGCTTGTACATACGCCTCTGAATGCCCCCAGTCTACAAAATCATCTGCCACCAAATTATCGGTTTCAGATAGTGGTTTTAGAAAATCGTAAAAGTACTTTTGTCCTTGTCTGTCATAATACGCCAAAAACGATTCTTCTTTACCATTACTTTTAAAATCATCTAACAAAGCTCTCAACGCTTGCGGACCTCTTTTAGATGGTATTTTTATTACCTTATCTGAAAATCTTCCGGAACCATTTCCTAAAACACCTCCACCCAATAATACCTGAAGTGCAGGGGCTACAAGTTTACCTTGTCTAATAGACATTCCTTGAAAACCTATATGTGCCATATTGTGTTGCCCACAGGCATTCATACAACCACTAATTTTAATGGTAACATCCGTATTATTTACATACTCCGGATATTCATTTCTAAGTACATCTTCTAAAACATCTGCTATACCAGTACTACTAGCAATTCCTAAATTACAGGTATCTGTTCCCGGACATGCTGTAATATCTATTGTAGTATTATACCCGGTAGCTGTAAAACCTAATGCCGAAAGCTCTTGATAGAAATATGGTAACAACTCTTCTCTAACATCTCTAATTAAGATATTCTGGCGTAATGAAAGTCGTAATTCATTACTCGCATATTTCTTTATAAGTGCCGCTAACTTTCTAGCTTCATCTGTATAGAAATCTCCTAATTTAACTTTAATGCCTACCGCATAAAACCCTTCTTGTTTCTGCTTTACCACGTTCGTAGTTTTCCAAGCATTGTATCCCTTTTCATTTTCAATTACAACCTCAGGCACTTCTGCAGTTAGGGCATCATAATCTTTCTCAAAATCTTTTACCTCAATTGGATATTCTTGATAAGACAACGCTAATTGTTGTTCTTCTACCAATTTTAAGAAAGCCTCTATCCCTATTCCTTGTACTAAAAACTTCATTCGTGCTTTTAAACGTTTGGCACGCTCTCCATGTCTATCAAAAACTCGAAGCACACTTTCTATAAACGGAATTAACTTATCTACTGGTAAAAATTCATGCACCAACTCTGCATGGTTCGGTTGCGACCCCAAACCTCCACCTAACATTACTTTAAAACCACGTTCTCCATCTTTAATCTTAGGAATAAACCCTAAATCATGAATAAAAGACAAGGCCGAATCTTTATCTGAAGAAGAAAAGGACATTTTAAATTTACGCCCCATCTCCTGACACACAGGATTTCTTAAAAAGAATTGAAACACTGCATGTGCATACGGCGAAACATCAAAAGGCTCATCAGGGTCTATACCTGCTAACTCGCTAGCAGTAACGTTTCTTACCGTATTACCACACGCCTCTCTTAATGTAACATCACTTTTTTCTAACTCTGCCCATAGTTCAGGTGTTCTATCTAAATTCACATAATGAATCTGAATATCTTGTCGGGTAGTAATATGCAATCTTCCAGTAGAATATTCATCGGAAACATCTGCTATACGCAACAGCTGATCTCCTGTTACCTTACCATATGGCAGTTTTATCCTCACCATTTGCACTCCCGGTTGTCTTTGCCCATATACACCACGCGCTAGCCTTAAACTCCTAAAGCGCTCTTCATCTACTTTCCCTTCTTTAAAGAGTCTAATTTTTCTTTCTAACTCAATAATATCCTTTTCTACAACGGGATTCTCTATTTCGGTTCTAAAACTTTGCATACTATTCTACTAAATCTATAGATTAAAAGATTTTCTAATTAAAAAATAAACAGCACGAAGGCTGTTTTATTTTTTTTCAGCTTTTTATTCCTTAATTATCTTAAGTGGATACCACATTCACGGTTAGAAAAAACCTTGGTAGGATCAAAATAATTAAACTCATTGGTTAAATTATGCTCCTGTATATAAGCGTATATCTCCTTGTTATTGTAATAAAAAAATGGGCTTACCTTTAACACACCATCACTTGTAAAGCTAAGAATATCTAAAGAAGATCTATGCTCAGTTTGCGACTTTCTAATATTAGAAAACCAAACATCTGGCTTATGCTCATTCATAGCTCTTCTAAAAGGCTCTAGCTTCACTATTTCTGTAAACAGTTTGTGCTTATCATTATCTGGCTCTGGCACCCCATAGTAGTAACTAATAAACGACTTTGAAAGCCCAGGTTCATATTTTTTTACATTCAGCTTTAATTGCTTTATCGTTTTTTCTATATGCATATAAGTAGCATCGGTATTAAAACCGGTATCACACCAAATCACAGGCATTTCTGGCATGGCTGTAGAACACAGGTGCAATAAAGATGAAGAATACGGACCAAAGTTACTGGTAATAACTGGTCTTTTTGCAAAACTCAACGCCCACTCAACAATCTCCTGAGGAGTCTTTGTTTTTAAAATGGCGTTATAACTTAAAATGTCTTCTGCTACTTTCATATCAATTTCATTGTTTTCTAATAATCTATAGAGCTAGTAGATTATTATACAAACGTACACAAAATATTTTTAATGTACGCGATTTTAAATCAAAATTTTAAGTTAAAGCCTGACTTAAGTCATTGATTATGTCATCTACATGTTCTAAACCTATAGATGTTCTTACCAAACCATCGGTTATACTAACCGCTAAACGCTCGTCTTCAGACAGTTTACTATGTGTAGTTGATGCAGGATGGGTTACTATTGTTCTGGTATCCCCAAGGTTTGCAGATAACGAACAAAGCTTAATTTTATTCAAGAATTCTCTACCAGCATCAATACCTCCTTTTATTTCAAAGGCAACAATATTTCCGCCTAACTTCATTTGCTTGAGCGCTGTTTTATATTGTGGATGCGATGGCAAGAAAGGATATTTTACAGAAGCTACTTTAGGGTGCCCTTCTAAAAACTGAGCTACTTTTAATGCGTTTTCACAATGTTTCTCTACTCTAACCGATAAGGTTTCTAAACTTTTAGATAAAACCCAAGCATTAAAAGGTGACATTGCAGGCCCAGTATTTCTACTGAACAAATAAATTTCTCTAATCAAATCGGCTCTACCTACTGCTACACCACCTAACACACGGCCTTGTCCATCTATTAATTTGGTAGCTGAATGTACTACTAAATCTGCTCCAAACTTAATAGGGTTTTGAATGTAAGGTGTTGCAAAACAGTTATCAATCACTAACAACAAGTTATGTTTTTTAGCTATTTGCCCTAACAATTCTAAATCTATAATATCTACCGCCGGGTTAGTAGGTGTTTCAGCATATAAAATTTTAGTATTAGGCTGTATAAAACTTTCTATAGTCTCTGGTTCATTTACCTTAAAATAAGAAGTTTCAATATTCCATTTTGGTAGGTACTTTTTAAATAAAGAATGTGTAGACCCAAAAACACTACTAGCCGATACAATATGATCGCCAGCACCTAATAATGCTGCCAACGTATTGTACACCGCAGCCATACCAGTAGCAAAAGCATACCCTGCCTCTGCCCCCTCCATCTTACAAATTTTCTCTACAAACTCACTGGTATTAGGATTGCTAAATCTACTATATAAATTACGAGGTTTCTCTTCTGCAAAAGAAGCTCTCATATCCTCAGCATCGTCAAACACAAAACTAGAGGTTAAATATATTGGGGTACTATGCTCAGAAAACTGACTTCTTTCTGATTGCGTTCTTACCGCTTCTGTTTCAAACTTATAATTTGTATCACTCATATCTTTCTTTTTCTTTTTCAAATTAGTGAATATTTTTTTCTGCCAAACGTAATATATCTCCAAATACACCACGTGCAGTAACAGCTGCACCTGCACCAGCCCCTTGAATAACTATAGGATGTTCTCCATAAGACTCCGTATAAATTTCAAAGATAGAATCTGAACCTTTTACTTGTCCTAAAGCACTTTCTTTAGGCACCGACACCAACTTCACATCTAACGCTGCTCCATCATCTTTAAACAAATCACCATGTAAATCACCTACATAACGTAACACATGATTTGGTTTTTGGTTCTTTTTAATCTCATCAAATACCGGGTTCAATTCTGATAATCGCTCTAAAAATTCAGGCACTGTAGTATCTTGTAAATTTTCAGGTATTAAATTCTGAATCTTAACATCCTCAAATTCATTTGCCAAATCTAGCTCCCTAGCCAAAATCAGTAATTTTCTACCTACATCTACCCCGCTTAAATCATCACGCGGATCTGGCTCTGTATACCCATTATCTATAGCTTTCTGTAATACTTCACTAAACGCCTGGTCACTTTCTGAGAAGGTGTTAAATAAGTAACTTAAAGTACCACTAAACACACCTTTAATACGGGTAATATTTTCTCCTGAATTGTGCAATAAACTTATAGTATCAATAAGCGGAAGTCCAGCCCCAACATTGGTTTCATATAAATATTTTTTCTGGTATTCATCTAACACCACTCGTAACTCTTTATAGAAATCTAACGAAATGGTATTGGCTATTTTATTTGCAGATACTAAATCGAATCCATTTTTAACTAAAGGAATGTAATTCACAACAAAGTCTTTACTAGCGGTAGCATCTACAGCAATTAAGTTTCCTAAATGCGCATTATCAACCAATTGCAATAAGGTATCTAATCCTTCATTAGCTACTGCTTCTGTATTTAGTTGAGCTTTCCAATCTCCTAAAATACCTGCCGGATTAAATACTATTTTTCTAGAATTTACAATAGCTACCACATTTACAGCCAAGCCTTTTCTTTCTAAAATATTTTCACGGGCATTTAACACTTGGTCTATAAGCGTACCCCCTACAGTTCCATGACCAAAAACTACTAAATTTACCTTTTTGGAAATTCCGAAAATCTCCCCATGAATAATATTGATAGCTTTTTTTACCTGAGCTCTTTTCACTACCAAACTAACATTCTTACCAGTAACCGTATTGTTTAATAACAAGGGTACAATTTGATTTTTAATAAGTGCATCATAAGGCTTATTAAACGTAGCTAACTCTTGTCCTACTATAGATATTACAGATACATCTGTATTTACATATACCTCACTTACATCGTTGGTATAGAAATCGTGTTCAAACTCTTGCTCCAGCGCTTTTTTAGCTTCAAAGGCATCTTTAGAATCTACCACTAAACCAATTCCTCTTTCAGAAGATCCTTGCGCAATAATACTCACACTAATTTGCTTTGTTCCTAGTGCTTTAAAGATACGAGCATCTACCCCCGCTTTTCCTAATAAACCTCTACCTTCTAAGTTTATTAAAGCTACATTTTGAAAAGTAGACACCGATCTAATTCCACACTCTGGCGCTTCTGCATGAATAAAAGTGCCCTTATTATCTTTATTAAATGTATTTAAAATACGTAACGGTATGTTCTTTTCAATTAATGGTATAATGGTTTTAGCATGTAATATATTAGCCCCAAAATTAGCCAACTCATTCGCCTCTTCGTAAGACAGCTCCTTAATAATTTCTGCATCTGCTACTAAGTCTGGATTCGCAGTGTAAATACCATTTACATGTGTAAAGTTTTGCAATTCTTCAGCATCTAAATAATTTGCTAATAAAGAAGCAGTATAGTTACTACCATTTCTACCCAAGGTAGTGGTTTCACCATCTTTAGTAGCACCAATAAAACCAGTTACTATTTGCACTGAATCTTTATGTGCCTCAAAATGATTAATTACATTTTCTTTAGACACTGTATGGTTTGGCTGTGCATTTCCAAAAGTACTATCCGTAACTAACAATGCTCTACTATCTGCAAAATTGGCTTTAACACCTTTATCATTTAATAGTTTAGCAATAGTTTTACCAGATATAATTTCCCCTTGTGAAAGCACTTGGTCTTTTACCTTTTCACTATAATCGCTCAACAATGCTACCCCTTCAAAGAGTTTTAAAAGAGTTGCTAGTTCTTCTGCTATATCCACATCGGTTACTGAAAGCTGATAGGTTTTAAATTTTTGAAAATCATCAGCTATATCTTTTCCTAGAGCCGCTTTATGAAGCATTGCTTCCAATTGATCAGTAGCCTTACCTCTGGCAGATACTACCACCGCAATACGCTCTTTTGCTTTTACTTTTTCGCTTATAATATCAAGCGTATTCTCTAATCCCTCGCCATTTGCTAATGACTTCCCTCCAAATTTCAGTACTTTCATTCTTTTATATTTAGGTGATGGAAACACCTTAGTAATCAATTTTTCTAACTGTTCAAATTCTATTAAAAAAGCATCGTGCCCATGTACAGATTTAATTTCGCCATAGGTTACATTGCTTTTAGACTGTGCTAACTTTTTATGTGTATCTCTATTTTCTTCCGCAGAAAAAAACAAATCAGAGTCTACCCCTACAATATGTATAGCCGCTTTTATACTATTAAAAACCTCTTCTATATGTTCTCTACCTCTTGTTACATCAATCGTTTTTAATAACTGATTCATTAACCTGTAAGCAGATAACTGAAAACGCTCTTGTAACTTCGCCCCATGGTGTAACAACCAACTCTCTACATTGAAAATTTTTAACTCAGCATTAGTTGTTCGCTGAAATTTTGCTTTAAACGACTCAGGTGTTCGGTAACATAACATAGCATGCATACGAGCATCGTGCACGGGGTTATTTGAGTTTCTTAAAATTTGTTCTTGTATTTGGCAATTCGCTATTAGCCAATCGGTAGCTTTCCAGTCGGTAGCTATGGTTATCAAATGTGTAGCTATATCAGTATCTAAAGCGCACATTTCCCATGCAATACCACCACCTAACGATCCGCCTATTAAAGCATACAACTTCTCTATATGCAATAGCTGTAACCCCTGTAGAAATATGCGTGCTATATCTCTTGCAACAAAAGCCTTGTAGTTTTCAATAACAAAACCATCGTACCCATTACCTGGTATGTTAAATGATATAACCGTGTATACATTTGTATCTATACTTTTTTCCTCACCTACAAGGGTACTCCACCATCCTGTGTTTCCAGATACATTTGAGTTACCAGTAAGCGCATGGTTTACCAGCACCACTGGTGCAGTACCAATAGGTTGCCCAAAATGCTCATAACTTAAGGGAAGGTTTTTAAATACTACCCCACTTTCTGTTATAAAGGATTCTATATGTATTGTTTCTAACTTGCTTGACACCTCTTTACGTATTAATTATTATAATTAAAATCTTATTGTTGCTGCTATTGTGATTTTGTTCTTAACAGCATCATATAAGCGTGGCGTAAAGATGTGTGTACTCCTTTCAACAAAACCTCATTTAATACATAATTCGTATTCATTTTTCTATACATTTAGTTAAATAAAAATTTAAACTAAAAGTCAAAACCACCCAAAAACTAGGTGCTGCTTAAAGAAGGATGTTATAAAGAAATTTGAAGTAACACAAGGAAGTGTATTACACTTAGTTATCTATCCAAGTAAAGTAACAAGGTAGAATTTAGCACCTTCTTTATAAAAGAATAAAGGGTTGCCAAGGCTTCACAGGGTCTATTCCCTCCGCCTTTCTTGATAACATTTCAATAAGTATTTGAACTTTTAACAATGCAAAGTAACGGTATATTACACAAACAAACCAAACATTTTTAATTTTTTTTAGCATTAAAATATTCTCACTTTTTAAGTTTTAATTAAAATTTGTTTTCATACCTTTGCCCCATAAGAGGATAAATTTGACTGATTGCGACCTCCATAAAAAATGCTAAAGCAGTACATTTCTACTCTTTAGATAATCCTGTCGGTCATTCAATCCTCTACTTAAATAAATTTAATAGAGAAAAGATTATGTCGTATTTTTTTACATCAGAATCCGTTAGTGAAGGACATCCTGATAAAATTGCAGATCAAATTAGTGATGCACTTATAGATAACTTTTTGGCTTTTGACTCCGAATCAAAAGTAGCGTGTGAAACATTAGTTACTACCGGACAAGTAATACTAGCCGGAGAAGTAAAGTCTACCACATATTTAGACGTTCAGGATATAGCCAGACAAGTCATCAAGAAGATAGGATATACTAAAAGTGAATATATGTTTGAAGCCAATTCATGTGGTGTTCTTTCAGCAATTCACGAACAATCTACCGAAATTAATCAGGGTGTAGACAAGGCTAATAAAGAAGAACAAGGAGCAGGTGACCAAGGTATTATGTTTGGTTATGCCTCTAATGAAACGGAAGATTACATGCCTTTGGCTTTAGATTTATCTCATAAACTTTTACAGGAATTAGCTGTAATTAGACGTGAAAATGACGAAATCACCTATTTACGTCCAGATGCTAAAAGTCAGGTTACTTTAGAATATAGCGCAGATAACAATCCATCACGTATTGAAGCTATCGTATTATCTACTCAGCATGACGAGTTTGATACAGAAGAAAATATGTTGGCTGTTATTAAAAAGGATATTACAGAAATTTTAATTCCTAGAATTATTAAAAAGCATCCGCAATACGCGCACCTTTTTAATGATGATATTAAGTACCACATTAACCCAACTGGAAAATTTGTAATTGGTGGACCTCATGGAGATACCGGGTTAACAGGGCGTAAAATTATTGTTGACACCTATGGTGGTAAAGGTGGCCACGGTGGTGGTGCTTTTTCTGGTAAAGACCCAAGTAAGGTTGACAGAAGTGCTGCTTATGCAACCAGACATATTGCTAAAAATTTAGTAGCTGCTGGTGTTGCCGATGAAATATTAGTACAAGTTAGTTACGCTATTGGTGTTGCAGAACCTATGGGTATTTATGTAAACACTTATGGTAGCAATAAAACAAGTTTTACTGATGGTGAAATAGCTAAAAAAGTTTCTGAAATATTTGACATGCGCCCATATTTCATTGAGCAACGCTTAAAACTTAGAAATCCTATCTATAGTGAAACCGCAGCATACGGGCACATGGGTAGAAAACCACAAACAATTACCAAAACTTTTACCGCACCAAACGGTGATACTGTTACTAAAGAAGTAGAACTTTTTACATGGGAAAAATTAGACTATGTTGATAAAGTTCAGGAAGTTTTTAAAATTTCTTAAGTATTTTTATAACTAAGAAATTAAAACTTTTTTAAACATGAAAAATATTGTTGTTTTCTGTGGATCTAGTAGCGGAAATTCACCTGCATTTGCAGAACAAGCCAGCCTTTTAGGTAAAACTTTAGCAAAAAGAGACATTGCTTTAATATATGGTGGTTCTCGACTGGGATTAATGGGTAAAGTTGCCGATGGAGTGATAGAAAACAATGGAAAAGCTATTGGAGTTTTGCCTTACTTTTTACAGCAAAAAGAAATTGCGCATCATGGGCTAGATGAGCTTATTCTGGTAGAAACAATGTTAGAGCGTAAAGAAAAAATGAATACGCTTTGCGACGGAGTAATTACACTACCAGGAGGGTATGGTACCCTTGATGAACTTTTTGAAATGCTTACATGGGCACAACTAGGTTTACATAAAAAACCTATAGGTATTTTAAATACTGAAGGCTATTATAACGAACTTATAGCTTTTTTAGATACCATGACACAAAAAGGGTTATTAAAACCTGAATACAGAGACATGGTTGTAATTAGTGATACAGTAGAAAGCTTGTTAACAAAAATGGAGGCCTACATAGCACCAGAAGTTACCAAATGGATTGGTAAAGAAGATATTTAAAACCAACATCTAACATTCATAATTAAAAAAGGACTTTAAATTTTAGCATTTAAAGTCCTTTTTCATTTAAGTTTAACCATTATATTAATCAATGGTTACGTGACCCCAGTTTTCACCAGTTTTAATTCTATGCAATTGCATTTCAGAAACACCAAATTGCTTTGCTAAAATTTTCAAACGAGTTCTTCTGTTCGGATCTAATAACTTTTTCTTTAAGATTTTTACTCTACCTTCAGTAAGTTTAGAATACTTGATGCGGTCTCCTCTATCAATATTCTTAAACTCAGGATTAGAGAATTGGTGTAGTTCCTTTTCTCTTTTGGTAGCCCATTTAAGGTTTTCAACCTTGTTCTCTTTTTTCTCGTAATTCACGTGAATTACATACTGCTTACCTTCTTCTTTTTCAAGAAAATGTTCAGCAACAAGCTTGTGAACATAACGTGTTGTAAACTTATTAATCTTCTTCTTGGTAGCTTCTTGTTTCTCTTTTACGTAATCAGGTGAAAGTCTAACGGTTAGCTTTTCGTACCCATTTACATACTTAGGTTTTACAAGAACTTCCTCTTCGCCTCTGCAATCAATGATTCGTCCGTAATTTGAGATTTTAAATTTTTCTGTTTTACAAACTTTGTCATCAAACTCCAATGGCTTCCACGTCTCATTCCAAAAATTTCTAATCATTCCTAATAAGGGTTTGGGTTAATACTATATAAATTAACATTAACAACGGTTGGGGAGTTGTTTTTAGTTGTGCTAATATAACACTTTATATTAAAAATACATACCAAACCATTTTTATACCCTAATTTTTTAGCATTATTTTAAGATTAACTCTCTATTCTTCAAAAAACATCCTTAAAATCAACAGGTTGAACCCAAATATTCATCATAAAATCTCAGACAAATCTTTCAATAATTTCATTGAAAAATATGCAAAAAGCAAAGGCCAAAACTGCACCTAACTGTTTGCTATAAATTATATTTAATTTTTAGCATAACATATCTTGGCTGAATATAATATTGAGAGGTAGTATTATATAAATCACTAAAACTATCCTGATTCAAACTAGTGGTATTTAACAAATTGGTAACCTCAACACTATACTCCCAACTACTGTCAGGTTTTTGGTATGATAATGCCGCATCTAAAAAATCATATTCGTTATCTACGGTAGCATCTTTAGACCTAAAATGGTAATAATCATAATCTGCTGTAAATATAAAACCGTTTAAAAAAGCTGCATCAAATTTTACAAAAGGCTTGTCTGTATAATTTACAGTTGTAGACCCTGCGTTATCATAGTCATTTAAGCTATAACTATACCCAAGCTCTACATTAGGAGCCTCCCGGAAGTTAGTAGCTATACTTCCATTATAACTTTGAGTAAACGACTCTGACACACTTCGTTCAAGGTTTACAATATTATTTCTTTTAGCGTATGAAAGATTAGCCCCTGTAGCTACTTTTAGTTTCCAAAATGTACGTTGGTATCTACCGTTAAAAGTAAGATTATCATCTGCAAAGTTTGAATTAATTGTTGAGCTCACCTGATTAATACCAGTGATAGCACTACTATTTTTAAAGGCATCTAACTGTTTGCTATAACTTACATTAGCAAATATGTTTGTAAAGTTAAACATGTTAAAACTAAAAAAGTTTAACGAAACTGTATGATACAAAGCACTTTCTAAATTTCTATTTCCGCTATACATGCTATTATAGTTACTAAAAACATATCCCTGAGCAAAATTATTTACATCGGTAAATTGTCTGCTAATAGCATAGTTAAACCGCAAACTCTGAGATTTTTTCATTTGAAAATTCACATACACATCCGGCACAATATTTACCAACTCATCGGAAACAGTTGTTCCTAACTGTTCATTGGTACTTTTATAAGTGTGTGCTGTAAAACCCGGATTAAAGGTAAACTTACCTGAAACTACTTTGTAATGAAACCCTAGGTACACATCTGAAAACGTAAAATCTACATTATTATTTAATTCTTCCTCATTAAACCCCAAGGTACTATCATCATCTAATACTTGAAATATATGAGAGTTAAATTGTTGTTTACTCTGTGTGGTTCCTAATGTAAAATTTAAATTACTTTTAGGACCTGGCACCCAATAATAATCTACTTTCGCCTCAAGTTTACTAGTTTCTACCTTTTTTTCCTGATTCATATTGTACACGCTTTGGCTATTATCTGTAGGTACAATACCAACAAAAGGCTGTTCTGCCCTAATAGCATTGTAAAATGGATCTTCGTTTTGGTATAGATGCTGTGCTTCTAATGCAAAAATATTCTTATCATTTAGCGTATAGTATAAATTAGCATTTTGATTTATAGATAACGGTTTCTGACTTTTATTTTCATCAATCTCATCAGTTACACTAGATATTGAAACCACATTAGTAGCCTCCTCTTGATCTGATAATTTAAGTAACGCATCGTAATCAAACTGTAGATTGCTACTAGGTTTATAGGTAGAACTCAGTTTGGCCAACCCTAAATTGGTATTTTGAGAAGTATTTGTATAAGCTGTCTCCTCTTCTCCAAATTGATTATTAGCATTATCTGGGTCTGCAAATTTTCTAATTCTAGCTTCCTCTAATTGCGTATCTGAATAGGAGTAAATTAAAAAACCACTTAAATCCCATGTTTTTGTTGGGGAGTAACTAAAATTAGCAGCACCAAATCGGGTATCAATTTCTTTAGCTCTATTATTTTGAAGCGTTGACAATCCTAAACCATTAGAAGATACACTAAAACTGGTACCACCTCTACTATTTAAATTTCTAAAACCTCCTGTGAAATTAAAATAATCTCGCATGGTAAATGGTAGCTCCCCTATATTATTTAAATCAGTAATAATATTAATACTATACTTAGGGTTATAGTAAAATAATTTAGGATGCGCCAAATAACGCTCATCTAGCCCTGCAGCAACCGTAATATCTCCAAACCAAAAGTTCTTTTTACCTTCTTTCAATTTAATATTCAAGGCTACATTATCTTCATCATTGGTAAGTCCTTTTAACTGACTTACTTCGTTATGGTTTCTTAAAACTTCAATTTTGTCCACTGCATCCGAAGGTATATTTTTGGTGGCCAATTTAGAATCGCCATCAAAAAAATCCTTCCCTTCTACCATTACTTTGGTTACCTTTTTACCCTCAACCTCTATCTCTCCATCATCATTAACTTCTACTCCAGGTAATTTTTTAAGCACATCTTCTAATTTCTTTTCAGTACCATTGGTAAAAGCATCAGAATCATATACAATGGTGTCTCCTTTAACGGTTACTGGCATTTCATAAGTGACCTCTACAGCATCTAACTCATCTGCTGCTAGCTCCATTATAAAATCTTTTTCGGTATCCGCATTTGGTGCGGTATACGTTTCCTCTATTGGCTTATATCCTAAAAAACTAATTTTAAGGGTATAGGTTGTTCCACTTTTTAAACTAAGTTTATACTTCCCTTCAGTATTAGAAATACCAAATGCATCTAGGTTTTGGGTTTCATTATTAATAGCTATTACATTTGCCATTTCTAATGTTTTCCCTTCTTGGTCTCTTACTACTCCCTTAACAGTTATGTTTTGAGTATACATGGTATTGCTTGCAAAAAGTGCAATAACGGCAGCTAATAAAAATCGAATCATGGTTTCGTATCTTTAAAATCTACCAGGTCTTCCTCCACCATCTCTACGACCGCCACCATTTCGAAAATTCTCTTCCATTTCCTTCATTTTAGCAGTTAAAATCTCATTGAACTCTTGCTGAGATACTTCTTTACCTTTTGTAGGTTCTTTAATATCTTCTTTATGAGAAGGATTCAATATAATTTTAGAACACAAAATAGTTGTACGGTCGGCATTTACTTCTAAAATTAAACCCGGTAAGCCGTTATACTCATCGGGTCCCATATTAACTGGTATCTCAGGAGTATACCACGCTACTATTGTAATTTCTTTAGGCATTGTAACCTCATCTAATAAAGATGTTTTTGTTGTATCTGCATCCTTACTATTGTCTGGTCTTCTTGGAGGCCGCATACTTCTAAAATCAAGTTTATCAACAGATTTTACAGCAGATGCCTTGTAACATGTATAATTACCAATCTTTTTAGTCTCAGACTCTAATTTCCACGTAAGTTTAGGCAACGTATCTTTTATTAAAAACACCTTACCAAAAACTTCTCTTTGATTTACGTACCTGTTCTCTAGAATATTTTTATAGTACTTACTATCTCCCATGAAACCAAACATTCTACGCCCTCCCTCTTGGCCAGGAGTTTCTAATTTCTCTTCTTCAAGATAATTTGCTTCTGAAGAATTAAATGTTAGAATAAAGGTTTTTTCTAGCATACGCTTCATTCGTTCCTCCATCTGCTTTTTCATATCTTCAGGAATATCTCTACCCCTATCAAAATCAAAATTTGCAGCTGTTTTAGACTCGTAGTAGGCTACTCCCTGAAAATTTTGTGAATAGCTTACCATGAAGCTAAAAAACAAAACAGTGTAATAATAGTATTTTCTCATATAAAGTAAGATTTACACCACCTAGGTTAGTTATACAGTCATAAGACTATATAAATTAAAAAAGGTTTATTTTAAGAATATAAAGTAACTGTAATCGGGAGTTTTTATGAGTTAACTAATGCTAACTAGTGTTAAATACCAAGTCTATTAAAAAAATCGGCTTTGTAGCTATCGCCAATAGGTATCTTCTCTTCCCCTATAACAACTCTACTTTTCTGAACTGATTTAATATGGTTGATATTTACCATATATGATTTGTGAATTCTTATAAAATTATGTTTGGGTAATTTCTCAGATATATCTTTAAAGTTAGAAAGCGTAATAATAGATTTATGTGTACTTTCTAAAGTTACCTTAAGATAATCTTTTAATCCCTGAACGTACTTGATATCATTAACATTTACTTTTACGTTCTCGTAATCGGATCTTAAAAAAATTAATTTTGGTTCATCTTTTACAGACCCGTAGGCTGGAAAGGTATTCATAATAGAAGGTATTTGGTTGTTTTTAAAATTCATAATTTCCTTAGCTCTAAGCACCGATTTTACAAAACGGTGATAAGGAATGGGCTTCATTAAATAATCTACAGCATTTAACTCAAATCCTTCTAAGGCATACTCAGAGTATGCCGTTGTAAAAATAAACAAGGGTTTATTAGAAATTGAATTAATAAATTCGATACCATTAATTTGTGGCATCTCAATATCTAAAAATATAAGGTCTACCTGATTGCTATTTAAAACCAAATGCGCATCTATAGCATTGGTAAAAACACCAACCACCTCTATAAAATCTATCCGCTCACAATAACTTTTAACAACATCTATAGCTAATGGCTCATCATCTATTATTACACACTTCATAACTACTTAAATTTTATAATTAGATGTACTGTAAATTTCCCATCTTTATTATTGATGTTTAGCTCATGAGAATTTGGATATAATAACGCTAACCTACTTTTGGTATTTTCTAACCCTATACCTGAGCTATTTTTATCTTTATCTACACGCCCAATTACATTTTCACAATAAAAGGAAAGACCATCATCTTCTATTCGTATTACAATTTTTATCTTAGTTTTTCCGGTAAAGTCAGTACCATACTTAAAAGCATTTTCAACGAACGACACAAACAATAAAGGTTGAATTTTTTTATGATGGTAATCTCCATGAATATTTAAACTAACCTCCTGATCATTTGCTAAACGCAGTCTTTGCAAATAGATATAATTATGTAAATAATCTAACTCTTTCTCTAGCGGCACAAAATCTTTATCTGCCTCATACAACATATACCTCATCATCTCAGATAAATTAATAACAGCTTCAGGTGTTTCCGCTGATTTTTTAACTGATAACGAATAAATAGTATTTAAAGAATTAAATAAAAAATGTGGGTTTAATTGTGCTTTTAAAAACTGAAGTTCTGAAGAAACCTTTTTTGCTGCTATCTCTTTTTTTGTATCCTCCGTTATTTTCCATTCGGTATACATTCTTATTACTGCTCCAATAACAATAAGTAAAAAAGGAACAATAGTTGGCATTACATATCTAAAAGCCCACATACGCGGTGGTCCACCATGTTCCATATCTGGCTTAAAGCCTTCCATAGGAGGCATTGGATTGTTATGCCCAAGCTTCTGCAACACTTCTCCCATTCTATTCAACCTAACAAAATCTGGTTGAAAAAATTCTCCTAACAAACCTCTTAACACTAAGATAAATAATACTAAAAGCAAATACTTACCCAACTCTCGTTTTAATAAAAAACGAGGTACAAAATACAAATAGTTAAGATAAAATATAGCTATGTTTATTATTTTACTATAATAAAATTCAGCAGTAACCTCTTTAAAATCAGTATAAAACTGCACCCAACTTAAGGACAAAAAACAAGCCCATACAAGTACATGAACTGATATTATTTTTCTTTCAGAAGTAAACTTCATAGCTTGTTATCTAAAATTACATACAGTCTAAAGATATCTCTAATCTTTTAATATCCTTTACAGATATAGTGGGATTTTCATTTAAAATAAATCTATTTTTTACCAACTCACCTGTTTTCTGTGCATCCTCCTCTGTACAAAATACAAACTTACCCGCTACTGCAGGAATAAATGGCTGATTTATTATAACTTTATCATTATATAAAATTTTATAAGCATATCCGTTCTCTTCCTTATACACTTCTACCTTTGGCTCATCTGCTTTGGGTTCTTTTGCAATTACTTTATTAAAAAAACCAAATGCAGAAACTAATAATAAAACAACTATCCCTGTTATAAGTAAAGACTTTCTACCAACTACGCTCATTCTTTCGGCTTATTTATTCAATTATTTAAAAAAAAGATAAAGAAGAGGTCCGGAGGGGGAAATTAAACACCGAACCTCTATTTTTAAGAACTAAAAAAAACTCTAAAAATTAGTCCTCATCATCATATTCTGCAAACGGATCAAACTCCATCATGTCATCTAAGTAAGCGTTGCTTCCATTTCTACCAAGCAAAACAAAACCTTGTGTTCCTGTAGAAAAAGCAACCGGATATAATCTTGACTCACGTTCAAAATTTGTTTTCTCTTCCCAAGTATCATTTGATGGGTCATACTCCCAAACACTTGTTAGCTGAGAGCTATACACCCCACAAGCTATATAACCATACCCGTTTATTGAAAATGCTGCTGCCCCACTTCGTATTACATCGTAATCATCATCATCATCTAAATCTTCTAACTCTGTCCAGGTTTCACTAGAAGTATCAAACATCCAGAAATCGGTTAAATAAGTTCCATTTTCTACCCCAGTTCCAAAGTATACTTTATCATCAATAGTAAAGGTTACTGCATCATGTCTTTTATCTCCTCCAAAACCAACTATTTCTTCCCAAGAGTCGTTTGAAGGATCATACTTCCAAAAGTCCTTTCTATCATTATCGCCATCAGTTCCACTACCAAAATACCCATAAGAGCTTCCTGCAAAACCAACTGCTCCTCTTCTAGGGTTTTCAGGAAAATCTGCAATTTGTGTCCAGGTATTAGAGTCTGGATCAAACTTATAGAAGTCGCCTAACTCATTAGTCCCGTCATAACCAGACCCAACATACCCTTCTCCACTTACAACAAAAGCCGATGCTGCTGTACGAGCAGCCCCGGGAAAATCTGCCTTCTGCATCCAATAATCATTAGAAATGTTATATTCCCAAGTATCATTCAAATAATCATCTCCATCATATCCTGTAGCTATATATCCTTTATTACCTATAACAAATGAAACTGCACTACTTCTTGCCTTACCATCTAGCGTAGATCTTTTAACCCAGTTACCTATACTATCAGAATCATCATCATTGTTACAAGACACTAACAGTGCTGCAAAAACAGCAAATGTTCCAATTCTTTTTAATCTACTAGTTTTTCTCATTTCCTTTTTAGAGTTATATATTCTTAAATTATTTAGATTAATCACACTTATAAAAAGATGCTATAATTTTGTATTTACTATCCCCAATTATTAGTTTAGCTGTATTAAAACTCACCTAATTCACAGTGCTTCTAATCTTATTCTGAAACAAATCTATTTAGCCATAATCTTGTAATAAAATCAAATAGACAAACCCTATGTTTTAACCTACCAAACAGGCATTAAAATCTACCAACAAGCCTATATTAATACATCCTTAAAATAGCGGTATTAGTCTTTAAAATAGCCTATTACGTATAATATGATTTTATATATATATAGTTACAGATACTTTTGGGCAAAACATTAAAAGATTATGAAAAAACTTCTTTGGTCTTGCCTAATTACTATTAGCATTATTGCTTGCAGTACAGCAGATGACATTACTCTGGAAGCAGGAGAATCGTTTACTAACACGAGTACTGTAATACATAAAATAGACACCATGAGTGTCGACTTTTCAACATTTAAGTTTGACAGTATACCATTTCCTACTCTAGGGCGAATTTTACTAGGCTCGTATACCGACCCCATTTTTGGGAAAAGTGAATCTTCCTCTTATCTAGAAATGGTACCACAGCATTATGATATTGATGACGAAGGTGTATTTGATAGTATTGTTCTAATTATGGGATACGACAACTATTTCTACAACGACACCCTTTCTCAAATGACCTATAACGTGTATGAAATAACAGAAGATGTAAAACCTGCCGACAATGAATCTAATTTTTATAATACAAGCACATTAGATTATGATACCTCTATTTTATTAGGTTCGCATACGTTTACTCCTAAACCAATGGAAGGAGACTCTATAAGAATTACATTGAATTATCCACTAGGAGAAAATATTTTTAATAAAATAAGAGATAAAGACATCACTGATGTTGACCTTTTCAGAGATAATTTTAATGGTATTACAATACAACCTGAGTATAATGATAACGGCAATTTTATAGGTTTTACTACAGGTAGCGATTATACCATGCTAAGACTCTACTACTCAGTTCCTGAAGATATTTCTACAGAACCACAGACCTACGATCTGGTTATAGATAATAGCGCAGAACCTCAAACCTATTTTAACCATATTGAAACTGATTATACAGGTACTGTTTTCGAAAACTTTCAAGATGAAGAAAACACCTATAGTTCTACTACTACTGGCAACTCTTTCTACCTTCAAACAGGTACAGGCATAGCTAGTAAAATAGCTATACCTAATATCAAATCGCTGTATGATCTTGGTAATAGTGGTACTGTTATGGACGCCTATCTTAAAATTTATGTTAGTGGTGCTAACTACTCTGATAATAGATACTTAAGTGATTCCCTATCTGTATACGTGCTAGACAGACACCAAGCAATCTCTGATGCTTTGTACGATTACGCTGGTAATGAAATAATTGCCAAACTTACCTCTAAAACAGAGTTTGGAGAAACCTATTACACCATTCCTTTAATTTCTTATGTAGACAATCTATTAAACAGCGATAGCATTGAAGATTTATCACTTTGTTTACTACCAGAAGACTATGAAACTACCATGAATAGAATCATTTTTAACGATGGAAATACTGAAGATTTTAATGCAGAATTGGTTATAACATATGCACTTTATTATGATGAATAGAATTTATATAACGTTAGTGCTTATAATATTGGCACAAATAGCTTTATCTCAAACGAATAACTTAACAGGATCTCCATACTCCTTATACGGTTTAGGAGTATTTAACGAAGCTAATCTTGGTAAAACAAATGCATTGGGTAAAAGCGGGGTGGCGCTAGAAAGCTTTTACGAAATAAACAATCTCAACCCTGCTTCTTTGGCTACCATGACAAACAAATCGTTTATGTTTGATGTAGGTTTTACAGGAGAAATGGATACTTACCAAAACAACAAATCTGAAGACAGCAAATGGAGAACTAATTTTAGCAACCTTGCAATTGCTTTCCCTGTTTCTAACAAAGCTGCAATGAGTATTGTCCTAACACCTTTTACCAATGTTGGATACGAACTTGTAGGACTAGAAACCAATGTAGAAGGATCATCTGACCTTTACACCACATACGTTACTGGTAGCGGCGGACTAAATAGCTTTAAAGCCAACTACGGTATGGCATTAACTGATAAAATAAATATTGGTGCCGGACTAGAATATATATTTGGTAATATTGAAGAAACAGAAGTTGTAGATTATGACAGCAACTATTTGTATATTGACAGAGATACTTATTATAAAAACCTACGCGCTACAGTAGGTTTCCAATATCAACCTTCTGAAAAGTTTGGCTTTGGTGCCACAGTAAAATTCCCAACAAGCCTTCATGCTTCACAAGATATAGAAGTATCTAAAGTGATAGATTTAGTTGAAGTTACGGTACAGGATGAGGAAGAACTAGATATTAATAACTTTGACTTACCTCTTGAGTTTGCAGTAGGTTTCAAAAAAACATTTTGGAACAAGCTTACCGTGAATGCAGATTACCGAAGATCTTTTTGGGATGCTACAGACCAAGAGGACAACCTAGGCTCTTTTAAAGATCAAGATTTTATAGGAGCCGGATTTGAATACTTAGGAAACGTAAGAAGCTTTAAATATTGGGATCGTGTTAGGTATAGAGCTGGTTTAACATATGACAATGGTTACTTATCTATTAACCAAGAAACCATTAATAATAAAGCACTTACCTTAGGTTTAGGGTTGCCACTAAGTTTAAAAAATAACTCCTTTATAAATGTATCATACTCTTATGGAGAAAGGGGTGTTGTTTCCTCTACCCTAACAAAAGAAAATTATCATTTACTAAGTATCAACTTAAGTTTGGAAAATATTTGGTTTGTCAAATCTAAAATAAACTAAGACCGTATTCATTTAGATTTTTATTGATTTATTTAGCGCATTTAGTACCTTTAAAAAAAATTACTAAATGCGCATTTTTTTTATAATCTGCTTTATCATCAGTCAATTATCATTTTCACAAAATGATATTGTTTACAAAAAAGTAGCATCTACTACTTTAGAGGCTGATTCTTTTTACGGGGTAGATGATTTTCTAAACTTATACTTTTCAAAAAAAAATGTGCTTTACAAACAAACAGATAAAACTACCTACCAATACAACAATCTCGTTTTAAGTAATATTGCCAGTGTAGACATACTAAACCCATTACGTATCACTGTATTTTATAAAAAGTTAAATACAGCTGAAGTTCTAGACAATAATTTAAACAGTGTATTGGAGATTAACTTTTCGTTACTAACTAATTTTAAAAACATACAATTTGCCACAACAGCAAATTCTAACAACAATTGGGTTTTTGATATGAACGCTCAGCAGTTGTTCATACACGATATAAACAAAGCGGAATTTCTCCCTATAGGTTTTCCTATTCAGGAAACCGTAATTGACATGAAATCTAACTACAACTTTTGTTGGTTACTTACCTCAAAACATATACTTAAATACAATACGTATGGCAGTCTTTTGAGTAAAATTCCGTTTGAGAACGGAAAAACCATGAGCTCCTATAAAAATAATGTAGTAATAGTTACTACAAACAATAAGATTTATAATCTAAACCAGACAGAATTAAAAGCAATATCGCTTCCCGAGTCTATTTTGATACAAGATATTTTTTTAAATAAAGAGAACTTATATATTTTTGACGGGACGAACAAATTAACAACATACTCCAAACAAAATATAGAATAATGCACATCGCAATAGCAGGAAATATTGGAGCCGGTAAAACAACATTAACAAAGTTATTGGCTAAACATTTTAATTGGGAACCACATTTAGAAGATGTAGTAGACAACCCCTACCTTGATGATTTTTACAACCAAATGGAACGTTGGAGTTTTAATTTACAAATTTACTTTTTGAACAGTAGATTTCGTCAAATACTTCAAATTAGAGAGAGTGGTAAAACTATTATACAAGATAGAACCATTTATGAAGATTCTCATATTTTTGCACCAAACTTACACGCAATGGGACTTATGACCAATAGAGACTTTGGTAACTATTCGTCATTATTTGAGCTAATGGAAAGCTTAGTACAAGCTCCAGACCTTTTAATTTACCTTAGAAGCTCTATACCCAATTTGGTAAAACAAATACATAAAAGAGGTAGAGATTATGAAAACACAATTTCTATAGACTACCTGAGTAGGTTAAACGAAAGATACGAAGCATGGATACAAGGCTACGATAGAGGAAAACTCCTTATCGTAGATGTAGACAATATAGATTTTGTAGAAAACCCTGAAGATTTAGGAGACATCATCAATAGAATTGACGCCGAGCTTAATGGTTTATTCTAATGAAAAACACCTTTTTTTGAAATGGTGTAACCATGGCTCTCATTCCAATCACTATCATAATGCCTAAGATTTAGCAATGCTTTTTCTTCGGCATTTTGGTAGCTACCAGTATCTGCTCCCATTCCATACGATATAAAATCTGAATTGGAACTTAAATTTCTCTTACTCTTAATAACAACCCAAAATCCACGTGGTGAAAAATGACCATGTTCCTCATGAGCAGATTGAAATATCACTTTACCTGATACTTTTTTCTTTAAATTTTTACGTGCTTTTGTATTAATCTTCACACCCTTACCCCAAGCTATTTGCCAGCCTATGGTAGATCCATTAGAAGATTTTGCGACCACAAAAGCAACGTGTGGAGCAGTATCAAAAAAACTCCGTTTTTCTGAAAACAGTTTTAATAATCTCATCGTGTTGGTTTAAGTTAGGCGCCACTAATTTCCTTCTTTTTTTTATCATACACAAACAAAAACCAATTCTCACATTCTTTTTAAAAAAAAATCCTCAACTACACGTAGGTAATTGAGGATTTCTTATTTTTTATACTATATGCACTAAAAGTCTATAGAATACTTCTTCTTTTCTTCTTCACTCATAGCTTCAAATCTATCTTTGGAATCTTGAATATACTTTAAAGCTTCATTTAAATCTCCCCATCCTTCTACTTCTACAAACTTTTGCTCTAAATCTTTATACACTTGAAAAAAGTGCTCAAACTCTTTTAAGGTATGAATGTTAAGATCTCCTAAATCATTCAACTTATTCATAATAGGATCTGATACAGGAACACAAATAATTTTTTCATCTGGTCCTTTATCATCAGACATTTTAAAAACTGCTATAGGCTTTACTTCTACAAGACAACCTGGAACGGTAGCCTCTGTAAAAAACACCATTGCATCTAACGGATCACCATCCTGAGCCATTGTTTCAGGAATAAATCCATAATCTGCAGGATAAAACATTGCAGAGTAAAGAACTCTATCAAATCTTATTCTTTTCTTATCAAAATCGTATTCATATTTGTTTCTACTTCCTTTTGGAATCTCCACAAGGACGTCAAAAGTAGGGATTTCGCTCATGATTTTTATTTACTTAAATGTATCGTTTTTCAAAAATAGATGAACGCCTATTAAAAAGCAAAATATATTCTACTTACTTGCTATATATTTAATGACGTTATGGTTAAAAAGAAAACCCAAAGGCTCCTGTTACACTAAAAGGTCTAGCCCCTGGAATATCTAAATAATTACCTCTAAAGTTAAAGTCTATTCTAAAAACTTTAAAAATATTACCTACCCCAAAAGAGTACTCCCAATAAGGCTCTGCATCAGGCGCTCTTAGCGGTATAGATGTAGGTGCGCTTAAAGCTATATTTTCATCAGATAAAGCTCCATAAACTCCTCTAACCCCAACAATTTCTCTCAAATTTAATTTGCGCAACATTGGTATTCTACCAAAAAGTCTTCCGTTAAAATTATGTTCTAAGTGAACAGACACATACGTATCTGTAACAAACTCATAAAAATCTAGATTAGGAAACGTATTAAATATAGAAAAATACGTTTGGTTACCTGGTATTACACTTAGCAACCCAAGCGGCACTTCTCCAAAGGTTTTACCTGCTTCTAGGGTACTTGTTAACCTACCAAAACCACCCACATTTATAGGCTGCCTGTAATACAATTGCAGTTTCTGATAATCAAAATCACTATTCAATACATCTTTAATACCTGATGTATATAACAAAGCATACCTAGCATAATCATCATTAACATCTATTCGCTCTACCCCATATCCCATTGTTTTTCTTTTAGGAGTAAATTCTATAGAGGTCATCATCTCAAACTGATTGGTTTCACTTTCTACACCAGTAGGCGATTCAATATCTACATAACTTAAACTAAAAGTTTCTGGCAACGCAGAACGTAAACTTCTATGAGAACCCTGCACTTTAAAAACAAAATTCTTAGCAGGCTCAAACTCTACTGCCAATGTAGATAGTTTAATATCTGTTAACGTATTATTAGACCCCGTAGTAAATACTGAAGATGAAGCAAAACTTCTACCAAGCACATCATTAGTAGCGGTTAAACTTACCCCTATTTGCTCTACATCTCTTCTATTACCTCCAGAAAGTATTAAACGCGTTTTTCTGTCTAATAAAACCTTACCTGAAATACCATATTTAAATTGGTTATCTTTAAAACCATAAGCAGTATAACCTTCTATACGCCACATATCATTACGGCCAAAATAGGTTCTACCTCCAACGCGTAATCGTACTCCCTCCTTCTCATTATAACCAAAGGTTGAAAAGATTGGTCCGTAATCAAAATTATATTTATCTACCTCTATATACCCCGATCCTAAAATACTAGCTAAGCTATAAAGCTTTTTAAATTTTGGTACCGTTTTAAGCGTATCCAACATGGTATACACTTTTTTCTCATCTTCGTTTAATTTTTCTAACCTACTAGTCTCCCAAAAGGCCTCATCTCTGTTATACGCCTTTTCATTATAAGGGTCTACCTTAGCTTCATAAAAACTTCTTGGTTTTTCTTTGTCAAAAACATAATTATCATAAACAGTAGTTCGTTTACCGTAAATACCTTTAGACTTCTCCTTTTTATTCAAACTAAAATCACTCATCATGTAATCGCGCTTCAATAAAAAAGTAGAATCATTAACTACTTCAAACTCCTGTTCTATATAAATATCTTTAACCCAGTTAATATTAGCACTTCTGGTTACTTGCAGGTTAATATCTTTAATAGCAAACGTGGTATCATTTACCCAAAAGTCTCCTTTAAAAGTAAGTTCGTTTTTTCGTCTGGGATAGTACACAATATTATAACACCACTTATTATCTATAAAAGCACTGTCATTTAACACGTAGTTGTATACATCTATACCAGTTCTAGAAAGAGGACTCACAAAACTTTTATCAAAAAACACCAAGTAGTTATTATAAATATCGTAGTCGGTATATAAATCTTGTATAAATGAAATAATATTTTGATTAGAGCTAAAACCAGAGTTTCGGTTACCAGTAAGGCGTTCCACTTCCTTCCCTAGATTATTATCGCCATATACTTCATACACAGCTTCATTAATAAACATAGGCAGGTAGGTTTTACCTGTAATTCTAGAGGTATCAATTTCTTCAAAAATAAACTCCATTCCTTTAAAGAGTTTACTTTTCATCATAGCACTATCTATCGAGTTTAAATCAAACTCAACCTTTTCATATTTATCGTATTCAAATTGTTTGTATTGGTGTAAGCCATTAACTCTTTTTTTTGCCCAAATTTTTCTTAAAATGTCAATAGCTGGGTTGTTCTTTTTAGACATATTACCAGAGTACACAACAACTTCTTCAAGCTGCTCTCCTTCGGTTAAAACAACTTCTATATCGTACGTAACTCTTTTGGTTAAATCTATTTCTTGAGTAGCAAAACCTAAAAGAGACACCACCAATGTCTTATAGGTTTCATCGGTATCTAAATAAAAACTACCATCATCATTGGTAATAACACCAACAGAAGGGTTTTCTTTAAACATTACGTTAGCAAATGCTACGGGGGCTCCTGCCTCATCTTTAACTGTTCCCCCTACTTTGGTTTGGGCTATAAGAGAACAAGAAAAGAGCAAGAAGTAGTAAACTAATATTTTTTTGCTCATGTATTTTATAAAAGTATGGTCCAAAATAAAAAAACTTCACCTAACGGTGAAGTTTTTAAACGCTAAAGTTGCATTTTTATTTGTACATAACTTTTTTTACAGCTTTAATAACATCTCCACTATTAGGCAACCATTCTTTCAATAAAGCAGGAGAATATGGTGCTGGGGTATCAGCCGTATTAATTTTTTGAACAGGAGCATCTAAATAATCAAATGCCTGAGATTGTACTTGGAAAGTAATTTCAGTAGCTACGTTACCAAATGGCCAAGCTTCTTCTAAAATTACCAAACGGTTTGTTTTCTTTACAGATTTTATAATAGTATCATAATCCATAGGACGAATGGTACGAATATCTATAACCTCACAACTAATACCTTCTTTAGCTAATTCATCAGCAGCTACGTAAGCCTCTTTGATGATTTTACCAAAAGAAACAATAGTCACATCAGTACCTTCTCTTTTAATATCGGCAACCCCTAATGGAATTGTGTATTCTCCTTCTGGCACCTCACCTTTGTCTCCGTACATTTGCTCAGACTCCATAAAGATAACAGGATCGTTATCTCTAATAGCAGACTTTAAAAGCCCTTTTGCATCATAAGGATTAGAAGGAACAACCACTTTTAACCCAGGACAGTTAGCATACCAACTTTCAAAAGCTTGAGAGTGAGTAGCCGCTAATTGACCAGCAGAAGCTGTAGGCCCTCTAAAAACGATAGGACAGTTAAATTGCCCACCTGACATTTGACGTATTTTAGCAGCGTTGTTTATTATTTGGTCTATTCCTACCAATGAGAAGTTAAAGGTCATAAACTCAACTATCGGACGGTTACCATTCATAGCAGAACCAACTGCTATACCTGCAAAACCAAGTTCGGCAATAGGAGTATCAATTACACGTTTAGGACCAAATTCGTCTAACATACCTTTAGATGCTTTATAAGCACCGTTGTATTCTGCAACTTCCTCACCCATTAGATAAATTGTATCATCTGTGCGCATTTCCTCGCTCATGGCTTCGCAAACTGCTTCTCTAAATTGAATTGTTCTCATTGAAACTTTTTTGAATATGTTTATCTCTATATATTATTAAGCAGATTTTTAATCGGCTCCACAAAAATAGTAATTCTTTAAAACTATTTTAATATCTAGCCCATTAAAAAAACACAAAATAGTGTTTAATTCACGCTTTTTATTATTTCAAAAAAAAATATAACACCCTTTTAAATGAGTTGTACTGAAATAAGCACTTGTAACAGCTACTATCTAAACAAAATTATAGGGTAGTCAAAAATTTAAAATTACCTTTACAACTCGCAACCTTCCCAGCTCATAAGACAAAATTTTTAAAAAGAAAAAATTTATTATGCATGCATAGTATATTTTAAAAATTATCATTAACTTCGTAATCAAATTATTGATTTCTCAAAAAAAAGATAGTAAAATGAAGATATTAGTTTGCATTAGTCATGTACCTGACACAACTTCTAAAATAAACTTTACCAATAACAACACTGAGTTTGATAAAAACGGTGTACAATTTGTTATTAATCCTAACGATGAATTTGGACTTACAAGAGCCATGTGGTTTAAAGAAAAGCAAGGCGCTACGGTTACCGTTATAAATGTAGGTACTGCAGAAACAGAACCTACACTAAGAAAAGCTTTGGCTATAGGTGCCGATGATGCTATTAGAATTGACGCCGAACCTACCGATGGTTTTTTTGTTGCAAAACAATTAGCCAAAGTAATTTCTGAAAACCAATTTGACCTTATAATCGCTGGTAGAGAATCTATTGATTACAATGGAGGCATGGTACCTGGCATGCTTGCCGAGCTTATTGGCGCAAACTTTGTAAATATGTGCATTGGTTTAGAAGTAGATGGCACTACTGCAAAAGCTACACGCGAAATTGACGGCGGAAAAGAAGAATTAGAAACTACCCTACCTTTAGTTATTGGAACTCAAAAAGGAATTGTAGAAGAAAAAGACTTAAGAATTCCTAACATGAGAGGAATTATGATGGCTCGTAAAAAACAACTAACTATTGTTGCTGCAGATGATACTACAGCTACTACAACAATTAGTGGTTTTGAAAAACCTGCTCCTAAAGGAGAAGTAAAATTAGTAAGTCCAGATAATTTAGACGAGCTAATTAATTTACTACACAATGAAGCCAAAGTAATTTAAGTCTAATTTTAAAAACGTAAAAACATGTCAATTTTAATATATACAGAGTCAGAAAACGGAACACTTAAAAAAGCAGCATTTGAGGTAGCATCTTACGCAGCAGCACTTGCAGCTAACGCAGGCAGCACCGTTACCGCAGTAACCATAAACTCCGACAACACAGAAGAGCTATATAAATATGGTGTGCATAAAATTCTTAAAGTATCTAATGATGCTTTAACTACGTTTAACGCTGCACTATATGCAGATGTAATAAAACAGGCATTTGACCAAGAGAATGCAAAAACGTTAGTTTTAGGTTCTGCTGCTAACGACAAATATTTAGCACCGCTTTTAGCTATAAAACTAAATGCGGGTTATGTACCAAACGTAGTAGCATTACCAGAAAGCACCAGTCCGTTAACATTAAAAAGAACAGCTTTTACTAACAAAGCATTTAGTTTAACACAAGTAACTACCGAGAACGCTATTATCGGCTTAGCTAAAAATTCATTTGGCTTAAAAGAAGCTACTACAACAGGCGCTACAGAAGACTTTGCTCCTACCCTACCTGCTAGCAACACTAAAGTTACTAACACCGACAAAGCTACCGGTAAAGTTACTATTGCAGATGCAGAAATTGTGGTTTCTGGAGGAAGAGGACTTAAAGGACCAGAAAGCTGGGGAATGATTGAAGAATTAGCAGAGACATTAGGCGCTGCTACTGCTTGTTCAAAACCAGTATCTGACCTAGGTTGGAGACCTCATGGTGAACACGTAGGGCAAACAGGAAAACCTGTTGCTTCTAATTTATACATTGCCGTAGGTATCTCAGGCGCTATTCAACATTTAGCTGGGGTAAACGCCTCTAAAGTAAAAGTAGTGATAAACAACGATCCGGAAGCTCCATTTTTCAAGGCGGCAGATTACGGGGTTGTTGGCGATGCCTTTGAAGTAGTACCTGCTTTAATAGAAAAATTAAAAGAATATAAGGCGAATAACGCATAATTTTTTTAACTTACGCCTCTCAAAAAGGCTGTCTAAATATAAGCCTATTTAGACAGCCTTTTTTTATATGAAGTTATGTGTTTATGAGTCTAGTAAAACTGAATATTAAAGGGATATCTTATAGTCAAACTCAAAATGGCGCCTACGCCCTTATACTAAATGAAGTTGACGGAGATAGAAAATTACCTATTGTAATTGGTGCGTTTGAAGCTCAATCTATTGCAATTGCTCTAGAAAAAGAAATTAAGCCCCCAAGACCCTTAACACATGATTTATTCAAAAACTTTGCTGATAGGTTTGATATTGTTGTTAAACAAGTAATCATCCATAAATTAGTAGATGGTGTTTTCTACTCTAGCATAATATGCGAAAGAGATCGTATTGAAGAAATAATTGATGCGAGAACAAGTGACGCCATTGCACTAGCCCTTCGATTTGAAGCGCCTATTTTCACCTATAAAAATATTTTAGATAAAGCAGGCATTCATTTGAATTTTGAAGGCAGCACAGATTCAGATCCTTCTGATGATGTATTGGTTAATGAAGTAATAGAACCAGATACAGAAAATGTAGAAACCACATCTTCTGATTCCTATAAAACATATTCTCTTAAAGAACTTCATACCATGTTAGAAACAGCTGTGAATAATGAAGACTACGAAAAAGCAGCTCGTATTCGAGACGAAATTTCTAAAAGAGAGCAGAAATAACCCATAAATAGCACTACATGAATAAGTTTCTTTGCCTGATTATTGCCTTAATATGCAGTATCAACACTATAAACGCTCAAGATAAGATTGAAAAAAAATGGATTGATGCAGAAAAGAACATCTTAGAGTTTAGTCAAGGAAAGTTTACATACAAAAACAATCAAGAAAATTTAAAAGGAGACTATTTATACCAAAATAACATTGTTGTTTTGTATTACCAACAACCTACAGATTCTACAGTAACGTACAGAATTTCTGAACTAACCGACTCTACTTTTATCTTTTCAAACAAACAAGATAAGTTTGCTTTCAACACTGTTAAAGCTCCGGTAAAAGAAGTTATTAAATTAGAAAGTAAAGGGTTTTCTTTTCATAACCTATGGAGAGGAGCCTTGGGTATGGTTTTAATATTGCTAATTGCTTACGCTTTTAGTTCTGACAAGAAACGTGTACCATGGAAACTTGTAGGCTTTGGTATTTTGGCACAAGTTTGTATTGCTATTGGTATAATTTATATACCTGCTATACAATGGTTTTTTGATGTAGTAAGTGGTGCTTTTGTAACTATTTTAGATTTTACTAGAGCGGGTAGTACCTTTTTATTAGGCGATAAATTAATGGACTCTCAATCTTTTGGGTTTGTTTTCTTATTTCAAATTTTACCAACCGTAATATTTTTCTCTGCGCTTACCTCTTTATTTTTCTACTTGGGTGTCTTACAAATTATTGTAAAAGGCCTTGCTTGGGTTATGACCAAAGGATTAAAAATTTCAGGAGCAGAAAGTTTGGCCGTTGCAGGTAACATATTCTTAGGACAAACTGAGGCCCCTCTAATGATTAAAGCCTACTTAGAACGTATGAATAAGTCTGAGATATTTCTGGTAATGGTAGGTGGTATGGCCACGCTAGCTGGTGGTGTTTTAGCTGCTTATATAGATTTATTAGGTAGTGGAGACGACGCCATGCGTTTGTTATTTGCCAAGCAATTATTAATGGCTTCTATTATGGCAGCTCCAGGTGCTATTGTAATAGCTAAAATTATGGTGCCTCAAACAGAAGGTATTGACACTTCTGTAAAAGTATCGTCAGATAAAATAGGATCTAACTTTTTAGATGCTATTGCCGTTGGTACTACAGAAGGTTTAAAACTAGCTGCAAACGTTGGTGCTATGTTATTAGTTTTTGTTGCTTTTATTGCTATGATTAATGGCTTATTAGGCTGGATAGGAGATTTTACTTCTTTAAACGCTACTATTGCAGCAGCAACCGATCAGAAATACGATGCACTTTCTCTAGAATATATTTTAGGAACGGTTTTTTCTCCGCTAGCTTACGGAATTGGTGTAAATTGGGAAGACGCTAATTTAGTTGGCCGTTTATTAGGAGAAAAGCTAATTGCCTCAGAATTTATTGCCTACAATAGCTTAAACAGTTTAAAAAATGCTGGTGCTTTTATAGAAATGAAGTCTATAGTAATATCTACTTTTATGCTATCAGGCTTTGCTAATATTGCTTCTATTGGTATTCAAATTGGTGGTATTGGGTCTTTAGCTCCTGGTAAAAGAGCACTACTTTCTAAGTATGGTTTAAAAGCTATGATTGGCGGTATGTTAGCTTCACTTTTATCAGCAGCGCTTGCAGGTATTTTAATTGGGTAATAATTCTTTTTCAGGAATTTTAAAGGAGATTAACACCTCATCTTCTACCTTAATTAACCCCATCATTTTAGTGGGTGGTACAGCTTTAAAATCTGACAAACTAACCTTTTGTGAGCCTTCTAAGTATGTTTTACTGCCATACTTTACCCTAGATAGGGTTAACTTATAATACTGGCTTATATTTTTTAAAGTAAGTTTAAACTTTATTACTTTCTCTGTATCACTCTTGGTAGTTTCTATTTCGGCTATGGTAAGTTTTGCATGCGGATAATTATCTGCATTAAACAACTCTAACAAATCCCTTTCCATCATTTTTTTAGGGCAATCAAATTGCACCAAAGGAAATAGAATAGCAACATTTTTATCTACTTCTGTATAAACAAAGTCAGCCTCGTTACAAACACAACTAAAACTATTTACATTCGTAAATATATCTACTTTAATTTTGCCTTGTGCTTTAGCCTGTGTATGCAATAACATAAAAAACAAGCTACATATTACGGTTACTACTGTTTTCATACTAATACAATGATAAGAAGATAAAACAAGAAAGCAGTACAACTTTATTTTAAAGATATGTACTGCTTTCTATTTTAATGACTACTCTATAACTATTACTTACACTATATACTTATTTTAGTTAGTGCGTGGTGTGCTTAGAAAGAAATTACAGCTTCAACCATAAATCCTTTAAACTCTCCACCTTCTAAAATACTTCCTGCAGGATAATCTTTATATTGTTGGTTAACATATTCTAATTTTGCTAACACATTGTTTGTTAAGAACCAACCAGCACCTGCTTGAATTCTGTTGATGTTCACTTCTTCATCAAATCCGTTTAATTCAGCATTTACAGTTGTATATCTACCACCTACGTAGAAGTTTTCATTAGCTCCAAATCTGTATAATAACTCTCCAGCTAATTGAGTTGCGTTTCTGTTTTCAGTTTCAGCAGCAGTTCTACCACTACTAAATTCTGCTGTACCAAAGAACTCTAATCCGTTATATTTCACAAATGGGTTGAACATAAGAGCGTGAACTTTGTAGTTAAACCCTGGGTTAACTCTACCTGAACGGAAGTAGCTAGAAAAATCTCCTTCTGCAGCTTCTGGCTCCATTACGTAGTAGTATCTAGATCCACCTCTGTCACCAGCATATAAGGTATTGTTAGCAGATTTGTTAGTTGAATAGTAAGAACCTGTTAATCTTGTTCTTAATTCATCGTTGATTTGTTTGTCAAATCCTAATTTAAAGTAAATAGAAGGGTCTGCAGCTTCGTGAGTAGTAACATCACCTTTAATCTCACCATTAGAAGCACCAACCATTGCTAAAAATCCATTTTTTTGATAGTAAACCTCACCTGCAATTTCTGTTGCAAAAGCATCCATTAATAAGTTACCTACAAATGGGTTATAAATTGCGTTACCATTATCTGTACGTCTAAAGTGACCATCACCATAGTTAATTTCCATGTGCCCCACTTTAATAGTCACGTTTTCCATTAATTTATCTAACGCTTCACTGTTTACAAAAGGAAGTTTATCAAACTGAATGTATCCACCTTTTACCCATGTTTCTTCGTGGTGTCTAGAAGATAAATACGTTACTAAGTTCATACGTACACCTTCTGCTAACTGAACATCAAAGTTTAAGTTTGCTGTAGCAAGGTTAAACTCGTTACCTATATCTGCTAAAGGTACACCAGACTCATTAGAGTGCTCTAACCCTTGAAATTGTAATGCAAATGCACCACCAACTCTAACTTTCACTTTATCAAAAGCAGCGCTATCTACTTTTGTTGTTTCAAACTTATTTATACTTTTCTTTCCTGGTTCATTGTAATAACCCATCTCGGTTTCCTGTGCTAAACCTGTTCCTGTTACTAACACCATTACCAATAGTACTAATAACCAATTTAATTGCTGTTTCATGATTTTAATAATTGTTGAGTTAAAAAATTTATTTAGTTGTTAGAGAGATGTTGTAATGAATACTAACCTCTTCACCTGTTTTTATAGTTCCGAACATAGCTGTTGGAGGGTCTATTTTAAATTCAGCTAATTTGAAAGCTTTACTACCGTTTAATTCTAAAGTTGATCCTTCATATCCAAGCTTTACTATAGTTTCAAAATACTTAGTTACTCCTGCCATGGTCATTTGTCCTTTAAATTTTGCAGTTCCATCAGCATTCATAATTACTTCCGATCCTTTATAAGTAACTTTAGGATTATTTTCCTCCTTAAGTGCTTCATACATTTTCTTATCCATTGCTCCTTTACCACTATCTAAAGAGGTAACATTAAAGCTAAAGTTAAAGTCACTTAATTTGGTAACTTTACCATTCTCTACGGTAGCATTAATAGTTCCTGAAAAACTTTTAACAGCACAATGCCAATCGTGTAAGCTTGAAGTACCACTAACTGATAATTCAGATTTTGCTGCATCAGCTGTATATGTTTGGGCGTTTCCTAGTACAAGTCCTAAAACTGTAAATAGTAATGTAAAAACCAATCGTTTCATTTTTATTTGTTTTAATTTTACAGTTCAAAACTACTTTGAAGATTTTCAAAAGCACATGATAATTATCAGTTCTCACGTGAGAAAATTATCACCGAATTACGGATATTAATTTTCAAAGTGTTTTTTAGTAGGAATTTTACATTTACAACTGTATTTTATTGAGATATGTGAATTTTTTGTATCTTCATGTAAATACCAAATACAAAGCATTATATGAAACAATATCATGACCTTCTGCAGCACATTCTAGACCACGGTAATACTAAAGAAGACCGTACAGGTACTGGTACTAAAAGCGTATTTGGATATCAAATGCGATTTGATTTAAGTGAAGGATTTCCTATGGTTACTACCAAGAAATTACATTTAAAGTCTATTATCTATGAATTACTTTGGTTTTTAAAAGGAGATACCAATATTAAATACTTAACAGATAATGGTGTTAGAATTTGGAACGAATGGGCCAATGAAGATGGTGATTTAGGTCCTATTTACGGCCATCAATGGCGTAATTGGAACGGAGAAGAAATTGACCAGATTAAAGATATCATTGAAACTATAAAGAAAAACCCAGACAGTAGAAGAATGCTAGTGTCTGCCTGGAACCCAAGTGTGATGCCTAACACCTCTGTTTCGTTTGCAGAAAATGTAGCCAATGGTAAAGCTGCTTTGCCACCTTGCCACGCTTTCTTTCAATTTTATGTAGCTAACAACAAATTATCTTGTCAATTATACCAACGTAGTGCCGATGTATTTTTAGGAGTACCTTTTAACATTGCATCTTATGCGTTACTTACTATGATAGTTGCTCAGGTTTGCGGGTATGAGCCAGGAGACTTTATTCACACCTTTGGTGATGTACATATTTACAACAACCATATAGAACAAGTGAAACTTCAATTATCAAGAGAACCAAGAACTCTACCTACTATTAAAATTAATCCGGATGTAAAAGAAATTTTTGATTTTGAGTTTGAAGATTTTACTCTTGAAAATTATGATCCGCACCCGCATATAAAAGGAGCTGTAGCCATCTAAAATAATTGCATTAACAAGGTTTTAACCATTATTTTAATAATTTTTAAAACCATTCACTGTATATTTAAGGATAATTCAAAAAAATGAATTATCCTTTTTTTTATGGTTTTAACAGATACGCTACTTGAACTCTTTTTAGAAACCCGTTCAACCTCTGAGCAAATTTGTGCTCCGTTAGAAACTGAAGATTATGTGGTACAACCCGTTGCAGATGTTTCTCCGCCTAAATGGCACCTAGGACATACCACTTGGTTTTTTGAAGAATTCATTCTTAAACCTTATACCCCAGGCTACAAATTGTTTGACGAAAGTTTTTCTTTTGTTTTTAATAGCTACTATGAAACGGTTGGTAAAAGAGTAGTGAGAGCAAATAGAGGTAATTTATCTCGCCCTTCTGTTACTAAAATATACGAATACCGAAATTATGTAACCAATGCTATTTCTGTATTTTGGCAAAAAGGACGTATTGACAAGGAAATTGCAGCAGTTTTAGAAATTGGTATCCACCATGAAAAGCAACATCAAGAACTTTTAATTACTGATATTAAATTTATTTTAGGTCACAATCCTTTGTTACCAGCTTACGGAAACGCTATAGAAGCACACGAAAAAGAAGAAACATTTCCTGAATTTATAACCATTGAAGAAGGTCTTTATACTATAGGCCATACCGATGCTTCTTTTTGTTATGATAATGAAATGGGCGCGCATAAAGTATTTGTTAATGAATATCAAATTTCAAATTCATTGGTAACAAATGGTGATTACATAGATTTTATTAACGATGGCGGCTATTCAAATTTTGAATATTGGCATGCCGAAGGGCTAGACTGGGTTAAACAACACCAAGTGAAAGCCCCAATGTACTGGCACTTTATTGATGATGAATGGCACCATTACACCCTCAGCGGATTACAAAAAATCGACAAAGAAACTCCATTAACTCATATTTCTTATTACGAAGCCTTTGCCTTTGCACAATGGAAAGGACTTAGACTACCTACAGAGTTTGAGTGGGAAATAGCTAGCGGATTATTTGAATGGGGAAAACGTTGGGAATGGACAGAAAGTGCCTACCTACCCTACCCCAATTATAAAAAACCTACAGGTGCCTTAGGAGAATATAATGGTAAATTTATGGTAAGCCAAAAGGTTTTAAGAGGAGGTTCTATAGCTACCCCAGAAAAACATACTCGAAACACTTACAGAAACTTTTTTCATCCTTCACAAAGATGGCAATTTACAGGTATTAGACTTGCTAAATAAAACAAACCCTATGAAAACAAAATCGGCACACATATTTAAGTCTTCTTTTGAAGAAGATGTTTATAAAGGCTTAATGTCTTTCCCTAAAAAATTATCCTCTAAATATATTTACGATTCTGAGGGCGATAAGTTATTCCAGCAAATAATGCAATTACCGGAATACTATCTTACCAGATGTGAATATGAAATACTGAACACTGAAAAAACTAATATTTGTAAAGCCTTTGATACAACACAAGAAGGTTTTGACCTTATAGAACTAGGTGCCGGAGATGGCACCAAAACAAAAGTATTACTGAAAGAGTTAACAACAGGAAACTACAGCTTCACCTATAAACCGATAGATATAAGTCAAAACGCTTTAGATCAATTACAAGCATCTATTCATACCGAACTACCAAAAGTGGCAATAGCACCACAGCAAGGAATGTATTTTGAGGTTTTAAAACAACTTAAGAGTATTTCCTCTAGAAAAAAGGTTATTATGATGTTGGGGTCTAACTTAGGGAACCTACCCCACCCAATGGCTATCGATTTTTTAAAACAAATAAAAGAGGCAATGAACCCCAATGATCTTTTATTTATGGGGCTTGACATGAAAAAGCATCCGCAACAAATTATAAATGCTTACAACGACCCCAAAGGAGTTACAGCTGCTTTTAATAAGAACTTACTACATAGAATTAATAAAGAGCTAGATGCTAATTTTAATTTGGCTAACTTTATGCATTGGGAAACCTATGACCCTGAAACAGGAACCGCTAAAAGCTATTTGGTTGCTACCAAAAAACAAGAGGTAGATATTAATGCTTTAGATATGAAAGTGAAATTTGATGAATGGGAAACCATACATACTGAAATCTCACAAAAGTATGATGACACTATTGTAAAATGGCTAGCAAACCAAACCGGACTTAATTTAGTAAATAGTTTTACCGACGCTAAAAAATGTTTTAAGAATTACTTATTTAAATCTTCATAGCATGGTTATATTAAATAGTATACAAGAAAAATTTCACCATATAGCGCAATTTCTTGGTGCTTTTAGTAATAGTTTTTTACCTAAACAATCAGACGATAGTCAAACTGCTATGAAATGGGACATAGGTAAAAGCGCCTTACAATCACAAAAAGTTAGTAACACTTATATAGAATTAAGTTATAAGGACATTATGCTACGAATAAAGCACAATGACACTACTTATGAATTAGACCTGTTAGGTGTAGATTTTGACACTATCAAAAACTGGATTGTAGAAAATTTAGAAGACTTCGGTATTTCAGCCGAAAACTTTACTACCAACTTAGGATACAAATTACCAACTCCATTTAACGGATTTGTTGCTGTTGACAACGAAGATGAGATGGCTATTTACACAGCTATAGAACATAGAAATATAGCTCAAAAGTGTTTAGAATCTTTAGCAGTGAATGGACACTCTAAAACCTCAGAAATATTTGTATGGCCTCATCATTTTGATACTGGCATGCTCATTAACAAAGCTACTGACGATAGCTTTGAAAAAATTATTGGGTGCGGTTATGCCATTGCAGACCATATTTGCAATGTACCTTATTTCTATGCATACGCATGGGCTAAAGATGAAAACCTGTCTTATACCAACCCTACCCAACTTTCTGTTGGGCAATGGCATATTAAAGAAGACTGGAAAGGTATTTTGTTACCTGCAAACTTTACAGATAACATTACTTTAAACAGTGTAACCAGTTTTTATAACGAAGCTGTTTTTGCCCTAACCAAAATACTTTAGACATATTTTCTAATAGCCAATATCTAGGTAATATTATTTACCTAACGACTTACGTAAAGCAAGTAAAAGTTTATTTACATCTTTCTCGGTGTTATAAACATGAAAACTAACACGTAATCTATCCCCGCGGTACGATGTTATAATGCCTTGCTCTCTAAGAATGCTTATATACTTTTCTTCTAGCTTTAAACTAAATATAGTAGACTTGTGCGCTTCTCTATCTACAACTTCTGCATCTAACAGTCCTAAATCTTTAAACCCATTAAACGCTTTCTCCGTTAAAATTGTAAGATATTCTTTTACAGCACTCAGGTCTAAGCTCATTAAGTAATCTATACCAAATTTCATGGTACCAAAACTAAGCGTATCTAAATGCCCTGGTTCTAATTTTTTAACTAATGATATGTTTTCGGCGTTCATGTTTCCGTCGGCAGATGCCATACCTACCGTTTTTACATCAAATCTTTTAAGAGCCTCATCTGTAAACATAAAAAAACCGCAACCATAACCTCCTAGCATCCACTTATAAGCGCTGGCTCCTATTACATCTATTCCAGACTCCGTAAAATTAAAAGGCTCTGTACCAAAATACTGCGTACCATCTGCTATCAATAACAAATCAGGATATTCAGCTTTTAATTCTTTAATAAAATCTAAATCTATTTTAACTCCATTAATAAACTGAACAATGCTAAAAACAAAAACGGTAGCGCCTTCTTTAGCTACAGTTTCCTTAATCACCGTTTCCAAGTTTGAAGTAATTGGCAACTTTATAACTGAACTAAATCTGCTCTCTACAGGCCAATTAATAGAGGGATAATCCATATCAAGCAATAATACTTTAGAATTAGAAGGTAACCCTTCTAATAAAGCATTCATACCCCAACTAAAATTAGGTACCAAAGCCACCTTATCTTTAGCTCCTTCAAAAAAGCCAGCTACCGAAGCACGTACTTCATTAAAAAAAGACACTTGCTTTTCTCTAAACATACTTCCTCCTATTAAAAAATCAAGATCATGCTCTTGTCTGTAGTCTAACATATTTTCAGACAATAAACCACTTGCTGCTGTATTTACATAGGTATACGTAGTTGCTACCGGAAACTCTTTTTGAACTTGTTTCATTATAAGGATTTTATTTGTTTAAGAATTGCAAAGAGGCTTCATCATTTTCGGCAACCTGTTTTATAATTCTATTTCTTTCTTTTAAAAAATTGTACATATAACGCTTCAAAAATAATACATCTGCCACAGTACCCAAAATTCCTAAAGGGGCTTTATATTCAAAAATATCATGCATACAAACTGCTTCACCCACTTTAGTAAAAAAATGTTGATGTTCCATTTGTTTAAAAATGCCTTTCAGCATACTATCTTGAAAAAAACACGGAAAATCATAGGCCGTTATTGCAACCGTTAAATATTGGTAAACTCCAAAATGTTTAGCTCTCCAAGTAACCGTATCACCTTCTTTTAATAATCCCTCGGTAACACCATCTACAGCCTCTTCATTAGTTTTAATAGTAGAATATGTATGAAGCGCTACACTTCTAGATAAATTAAATACCGTTTCTATGGGAGCATTTATATAGGTTTTTAATTCTATTATTGGCATACAACAAATGTAATACAGTGATTTACATTATTTAGATATCTCTAAGTATTTTTAACTCACATTTATAAAAACCTACAAGCACTCAGCTAAAGAAAATTGTATCTTTATAAAAAACACGATTATGACCACCCAAAAGAAAAAAGAAGATACTTTAGAAATATCACAGCATGAACTTATAGAAACTGCACAAAAAAGAATAAAACAAAAAAGGTTTTTATATATTCACGCCATATTATTTCTTGTAGGGAGCATTTTCCTATTGTTATTTAATAAAGTTTTAAACTATTACCCAGAAACCAATTGGGCGCTTTGGGCTATGACCGTTTGGGCATTTTTAGTTTGTATCCACGCCATAAATGTATTTATTATTAATAGATTTTTAGGGCAAGAATGGCAAAGAGCGCAAAGAGATAAGCTTGTTAAAATACAAAAAAGAAGAATAGCTAAATTACAAGAAGAAGTAGATAAAGAATATCCATTAATCCCAAAAAAATAGTAATAATATGCTAACTCTCATTGCCGCAGCAGCCGAAAACAATGAATTGGGTAAAGACAATGATTTGGTTTGGCACTTGCCAGACGATTTTAAACGTTTTAAGCAATTAACTACTGGTCACCACATTATCATGGGGCGTAAAACCTTTGAAAGTTTTCCAAAACCATTACCTAACAGAACTCATGTTGTTATTACCAGAAGTACAGACTATAGTCCTAAGGGTTGTATTGTGGTTAACTCTATGGAGGATGCTTTGGCTATAGCCAAAAACGATGACAAACCTTACATTATAGGGGGTGGCGAAATTTATAAATTAGGGCTACCCTACGCAGACTGTGTTGAGTTAACTAGAGTGCATGGCAGTTTTGAGGCAGACACCTTTTTCCCTGAAATAAAACCACAAAATTGGAAAATAATGAATTCTGAATTTCATGATAAGGATGCAAAACACGCCTATTCATTTACCTATGAAACTTATTTAAGAAAAAAATAAAAGCATCGGTTCAGAAATTCTACATAAGATAGCTTTAAAAGAGGGGTTTCAATTAAGCAATTATACCGCTTTATCTGGCGGAGATATTAATGACACCTATTTACTAGCTACCTCTGAAGGAAACAGGGTTATTAAAATAAATAATGCACATACCTTTCCGGGAATGTTTGAAGCGGAATCTGTAGGCCTAGGGCTTCTTAAAAAAACTAATTGCATTGTAATACCCGAGGTATATAGTACAGGCCAGTTAGAAAGTACCTCCTATATTATAATGGAGCACATTGTTACCGAATCTCCGTCTAGCTCTTTTTGGGAAGATTTCGGTCAACAATTGGCGCTACTTCATAAAAAGGAGCATTCTGTATTCGGATTAGAAACAGATAACTATATAGGAAGCCTACCCCAATATAATAAAGGTAATTACACAAAGGCACCGGAGTTTTATATAGAAAAAAGACTAGAACCACAGTTTCAAATGGCTGCTAAAAACGGTTTTACCTTTGGCAACTTACACACGTTTTATAAGAATATCAAGGCTGAAATACCAGATGAGCCAGCCTCTCTTATTCATGGTGATTTGTGGAGTGGTAATTACTTGGTGAATCAAAACGGGAATCCTTGTCTTATAGACCCTGCTGTTGCATACGCCCCAAGAGAAATGGATATAGCCATGATGCATTTGTTTGGTGGTTTTCAGAAACACTATTTAAATCTTACCACAATACATTCCCGCTACAAAATGGTTGGAAAAAACGATTAGATATATGGCAACTCTATTATTTATTAGTACACTTAAACCTTTTTGGGTCAAGTTATCTTGGGAGTGTAAAGAGAATTTACAATAATTACAATAGATAATTGCCAGTTTAAACTTCAATAGATTAGAATTTTATAAATTTGCCATCAATTAAATAGAAAATTATGAATGCATACATATTTCCCGGACAGGGAGCACAATTTGTAGGAATGGGGTTAGACCTATATGAAAAGAGTCCTTTAGCGCAAGAGCTTTTTGAAAAAGCTAATGACATTTTAGGATTTCATATTACCGACATTATGTTTGAAGGTACTGCGGAAGACCTTAAGCAAACTAAGGTAACACAACCTGCTATATTTTTACATTCAGTAATTTTAAGCAAAGTATTAGGAGACAGCTTTAAACCAGACATGGTTGCTGGTCACTCTTTAGGAGAATTCTCTGCTTTAGTAGCCAATGGCACTTTACAGTTTGAAGATGCACTTACCTTAGTTTCTAAAAGAGCTATGGCAATGCAAAAAGCTTGTGAAGTAACCCCAAGTACTATGGCTGCAGTATTAGCCCTACCAGATGCAGAAGTAGAAAAAATTTGTGCAGAAATAGAAGGTGTAGTGGTACCTGCAAACTATAACTGCCCAGGGCAATTAGTTATCTCAGGAGAAATAGAAGCTATCAACGCAGCTTGTGAGAAAATGAAAGAAGCAGGAGCTAAAAGAGCTTTGGTATTACCTGTAGGAGGTGCATTCCACTCTCCACTAATGGAGCCAGCACGTGAAGAATTAGCAGCAGCTATTGAAGCTACTACATTTAATACACCAACGTGTCCTATTTATCAAAATGTAACTACTACTGCTGTTACAGATCCTTCTGAAATTAAAAAGAATTTAATTGCACAACTTACTGCTCCGGTTAAATGGACACAAAGTGTTGAGCAAATGATTGCAGATGGCGCTACGTTATTTACAGAAGTAGGCCCAGGTAAAGTATTACAAGGATTGGTTAAAAAAATCAACAGAGCTTCGGATGTTGCTTCTGCAACTATAGAAGAATAACAATACAGTAAGTACCAAATAAAAAATCCCTTTCAAATGAAAGGGATTTTTTTTATTATTTAAAGATCAATTACACAATCGCTGCAATCTTTTACTTTTCCATAGTACGTTTCACGGTACTTATGCAAAGTTTTGTACGGTACGCTTGCAAATGTTTTTTTTATGTAGGTAACCTTTGCATTTAACATACCCATATCTTCTGAAAACCTTTTTTCCTGTTTAGTTCTTCTTTGAACTTTAATCAGTTTCATGAAATGGTATAAAATTTTGATTCGTACCCAATAATACACTTTTTACACAGAAATCCAAATAAAGTGTTAATAATTATCATAAAATCAACGGTTTAACATTTATTTTGAGAATAACGTTAAATACTTTTAAAATAAAATTTTCAGAACAAATGACCAGTATCTTTATATCATATTAATTTAAAAAAAAGAAAGTTATGTTAAGATGGTCTATTACATTTATCGTTATTGCTCTAGTAGCCGCAGTTTTAGGATTTGGTGGAATAGCAGGAGCAGCTGCAGGAATTGCTAAAATTTTATTCTTTGTATTTTTAGTATTATTTGTTATTTCTCTATTAACCAGAGGAGCAAGAAAATACTAAGATAACATTAATTAACCTAAAAAAAATAAAAGCTATGAAGAAAACATTTTTAACGGTTATGGTAATGTTTATGACATTATCTGCCACCACAACTTTTGTAAGTTGTAGAGAGAACAAAACAACAGGAGAGAAAATTGAGGATGCAGCCGATGACGTAGGAGACGGCATTGAAGATGCAGCCGACGACGTAGAAGACGCTGTTGATTAAAGATATTAGGTATGCTATTTTATGGTAACCCCCATAATCTAGGTACTACAAGAATCGATTTTACTATCGATTATCGTGAAACTTTATAAAGTTTAGAATAAACGCATTTTAAAAATTAAAATGCGTTTATTTTTTTCATCAAAACATACTAGTAAGTATGTTTTTGTATATTTGTAATTATGAAGCAAGATGTAAAATCAGAAATAACAAAGAATCTTATTGTAACGAAAGCTTTTGAACGCTTTTACCAGTATGGTTTTAACAACACAAGCATAGACACTATTACTTCTGATTTGAAGTTGACTAAGGGTGCGTTTTACCACCATTTTAAAAACAAAAAAGAATTAGGAGCCACTGTTATTCAGCAAAAAATTAAAGATCGTATTCTTACTGGTATGATTGCTCCCATTTATAATCATCCTGATACACCTAGTAAAGAACTTCTTAAACTACTTTTTGTAGAAAGGATACAATCTTTTTCATCAATCGAAAAAAATTTAGGTTGCCCAGTAAACAACTTTATCCATGAAATTGGAAATACGGATGTACTATACCAAAATGCACTAAAAAATATTATTGAAGAGTGGCAACATGCACTTGCTGAGCTTATTGAAAAGGGTAAATTTAATAAAGAAATAAAACAAAACATCAACAGTAATGCTACAGCCCTTTATTTAATTAGCACTTTTGAAGGCGTACGAGGCATTAGAAAACTATATAATGGTAACGACATTATTATAAACCAATATATACTAGCCTTAGAAAACTATATAGATTCACTATAATTTTTTTTAACCCAAAACATACCGCTAAGTATGTTTTTAAAATTAACACCTATGAGTTCAAGAAGATCATTTATTAAAAAAGCAAGTTTAGCAGGTATTGCAGGAATCACCACCCCTACTTTTGCTAGTGCAGAAGAACTAAGCAGCACCCCCAATAAAAGACCAAAAGTCTTATTTTTTGATGTAAACGAAACATTGCTAGACCTAACAGCTATGAAAACAAATGTTTCTAATGCTTTAAATGGAAATACGGATTTATTAAAGTTATGGTTTACCACAATGTTACAATACTCTTTGGTAACTACTGTTACTCGCCAATATGATGACTTTGGTAAAATTGGTGCAGCCGCATTGGTAATGGTTGCCGCTAACAATAACATAAAAATTTCACAAAAAGAGGCTGAAAACATTATCATCCCTCCATTAAGATCATTACCCCCACACCCAGAAGTTATTGAAGCACTAGAACTACTTAAAAAAAATAATTATACATTAGTATCATTCACCAACTCATCACAAAAGGGTGTTAGTACCCAATTTAAAAATGCCGGTCTAACACACTACTTTGACAAGATGTTAAGCATAGATGCCCTTGGAAAATTTAAACCTCATCATGAAACATACGCTTGGGCTTCTAGGCAAATGAATATTGAACCTAGTGAATCCATGCTTATAGCCGCTCACGGATGGGACATTGCGGGTGCTCTTGCAGCAGGTTGGCGTGCAGCTTTTGTTAACAGACCCGGAGCTCAGCTATACCCCTTAGCCCCTTCTCCAGAGCTTAATGAATTTGATTTATCTCGTATCTCTAAAAAATTGATTAATCTGTAAAGGTTTATAACTAAAGAGGTGATACTAATCACCTCTTATATTTAAAGCTGTTTAATTTCCATAATTTTAGCTTCAAAGTCTTCTTTGTACAACGATTTTGCTTTTACCCTTGCTTTATAACTGTAAATGGTATTGACAGATAAATCTAAAAACTCCGCTACCTGCTGACTATCTTGAACTCCAAGTCTATACAGTGCAAAAATTCTAACTTCTGTATTCATACCTTTTCCTTCTGCTATTACAATCCTATTTTCTTCAGAAAACAACTCATTATATCTTGTGATAAACGATGGAAAAAGTTGTAGAAATACCTCATCAAATTGCTGAAACAGAAAAGCACGTTCATTCTTAACATTATATTTTCGCAAACTCTTTAATAACTCAGAAGTTCTATTAACTATTACTTTTTGGTGGGCAATTTTTTGCATAGAATCTATCTTATTTAATAAAGAAGAAGATGTTTTTAAAAAATACGCTATATACTCTTGTTTAATACTGTCTACCTCATGCAAGTCTCTATTCAGTTCTTGCAACTTTTGGTTACTAGCTTCTAACATACTTCTAGAAGCATTTTTTTCTTTTAATTGCTTTATCAATACCAACAGAAGCACTACACTTAACACCGCTAATACTCCTAAAATAACAACAACAAAACTTAACTTGCTTTTTTGCTGTTCCATTTGCATTAGCTGAGCCTCCTCTATAATGGGTAATATAGATGATATTGTTAGTTTTCTATGTCTGGCATTATAAAAAGAAGCATCTTCCATTGCCTGACTGATGTAGGTATAAGCACGCGCTACATCATTCTTATCATATAAAATAATGGCTAAGTTCTGTAAGGCTACCGTTTCCTTTATGCCATGCTTTATATCGGTTATTGCCGCTTTAATAAGGTAGTTCATCTGCTTATCCTTATCTCCAGTCATTTCATATACATAGGCTAACGAAGAAGTGGCAATAGCATACGCCTCTGGTGAAAGTTCAAAATTATCTAACCAATACGTAAAACTTTTATGGGCATTATCCCAATCTCTTATCATAAGGTACCTAAGCGCTATAGAACTCCAATACTCTGGAGAATCTTTATCGGTAAATGCAATAGCTTTATTTAGCAAAGTATTTCCTTTTTGAACATACTGTATACTAAACCTATCATCATCTGTATACGCTGCTAAATCAAAATAGGTACGTGCTTTGGTATTATAGTACTTAAAACTTTGTATAGTATCTAAGGCACTCACATCAATGCTTTCTAACACATCAAGTCCTTCTTTAAACAAACCAGCCGACATTAATATAAAACCTTCCTCTATTTGTAAATCGCTTAATGTATCGTTAGCATGTATTACTGTAGCCAATTGCTTCGCTTTATCTAAATACAAATAAGCAGAATCATACTGAAAAGAGCGATAGGTTCTAAAGAGGGTTGTATACGTAGCTAATAGCGCTACCTGATTACCTGCATAAGTATATTGGGTGATGCTTGGCTTTAGTTTTTCTATGCTAGCATATTTATCATTCTGGTACCGGACACTTTCCCTTATAACGGCATCTAGTTCTTTTAATAACTTTTTATCTTGTCCATAAGCATTTGTTATAGGCATTAGCAACAAAAAACCCATAAGCATCCATACCAAACATAACATTTGTCTTCTCTCCTCTTTATGCATATATCATCTTACACTTTAGTTTGCCCCATACCTTTTTGCAATGTTACAAAAGAAATCGTTATCATTTAAAAAACTACTAAAAATATAACTTATATCACCTTGAAATATTTAAAAAAAATCTTGATTTCGAACCCTTAAAATTTACTTAAAAAACTATAAAACAACACTTTAATCAAATAAAAACCTTGATTTACAGTCTTACCTTTTCTAATAGTACATCGTTGTAGCTATTTTTGGGCTAACAAACAAAATATACAAGTTAAATCATTTATTTAAACAAATTATGAAAAGAATATTCATCCCTTTTCTTTTAATCTTAGCCGTAGGGTTCTTTAGTATCTCTTGCGACTCAGATGATGATAACACTCAACAAGTTTCATTTGATTATGAACAGTATGGCGAAACCTTTACTAATATGCCATCTAAAGAAGATGCTATTATTTATCAGGTAAACATTACTTCATTTTCAGATGAAGGTACTTTAAACGCTGTTACAGCAAATTTACAACACATTAAGAACTTAGGAGCTAATGTAGTTTACCTAATGCCTATATACCCAATAGGAGAAGTAAATTCTATTGGTTCTCCTTATAGCGTAAAAGATTATACCTCGGTAAATCCGAACTTAGGAACGTTAGCAGATTTAAGAACCTTGGTAGAAACTGCACATAGTTTAGACATGGCAGTAATATTGGACTGGGTAGCTAACCACACTGCATGGGACCACCCATGGATTACAGAACATCCTGAATATTATCAACAAGATAATGAAGGAAATATTATTTCTCCCCCAAACACAAATTATACAGATGTTGCCCAATTAAACTACACCATGTTTAACGTAAGAGAGGCTATGGTAGATGCCTTAGCGTATTGGGTGTATAATACCAATATTGACGGGTTTAGATTTGATTATGCAGACGGAATGCCTTTTGCTTTCTATTCAGATGGTATTGCAGCCTTAAGAACTATCAAAAACCAAGAGATGTTATTTTTAGCTGAAGGGGACAGAACCAATCATTTTGATGCTGGTTTTGATTATATATTCGGGTTTAATTATTACGGTGCATTAAAAACAGCTTTTAACAGTGGTAACGCAAATGGTTTACAATCATCTAGTGAAACGGCATATAGCTCAGTTGCCGAAACAGATAGAATTGTACGTTACACTACAAACCACGATGTAAACCATACCGATGGCACTCCAAATGCGCTTTTTGGTGGTCAGCAGGGTGCTAATGCTGCTTTTGTATTAGCTTCTTATATGAGATCGGTTCCATTTATCTACAACGGTCAGGAAGTTGGTTATAACCAACAATTAACATTTTTCTCTCCAGACCCAATTGATTGGAGTATGGCTGACTATGATGTATATGCTGAATATCAAAAAATATTAGCTTTCAGACAAAACAGTGAAGCTTTAAAAACAGGAACGTTTACGGGATATAGTAACGGATCGGTTGTGGCGTTCACTATGGAAACTACTACTGAAACTGTGCTAGTAATGGTAAATGTTGCTAACAACAATACAACCTACACCTTACCAGAAGGTCTATCACAAACAGGATGGGTAGATGCATATTCGGGTACTGATTTTACAACAGACGGAACAGTAGCTTTAGCTCCTTACCAATATATTGTAGTACATAACTAATGCACATGATCATGACTACAAAAAAAATAATAGTACTGCTAGCATGTTTAATGCTAGTCATATTTTCCCAGGCACAAACTATTACATCTCCTAACAACGAGTTGACTTTATCATTTCATCTTACCGATGAAGGCACCCCTCAATACAGTCTTACCTACAAAGGTAAGGCTGTTATTAAACCAAGTACACTGGGGATAGAATTAACCAGAGGTGCTTCGTTTTTAAACAATTTTGAAATTACCGAGACCAAAGAGACGGAAACAAACACTACTTGGAATCCGGTATGGGGAGAGCAGAAAACCATAGTAAATCACTATAAAGAACTCTTGATTACCTTAAACCAGCCCTCTGAAAACAGAACCCTTTTAGTAAGGTTCCGCCTTTTTAATGATGGGCTTGGTTTTAGATATGAATTCCCTAAGCAAGACCACCTAAAATACTTTGTGATTAAAGAGGAACATACGCAATTTCAGTTAGCAGGAAATCATAAAATATTTTGGATTCCAGGAGATTATGACACCAATGAGTATGCGTACAAAACCTCTAAAATTTCAGAAATAGCAGCAATACAAAAGGAAGGTATTGAGTACATCAGTGCGCAAAGTCCTATTGAAACTACCTCGGTACAAACACCTTCTATGATGAAATCTGAAGACGGCTTGTACATTAATATTCACGAAGCTGCTTTGGTTAACTACCCGGCAATGGCACTTGAGGTAGACCCAGAAACCTTTGCAATGAAGTCGCACTTAACACCTGATGCAGTGGGTAACAAAGGGTATATGCAAACGCAAACGCAAACCCCATGGAGAACCATTATTGTAAGTGATGATGCCAGAGATATATTAGCCTCTAACCTTATATTAAATTTAAATGAGCCTACCGATTACCAAGATACCTCATGGATTAAACCAATGAAATATATTGGCGTATGGTGGGAATACTTTGTAGCAGGCAAAAGTACTTGGGCATATGGTAAAGAAAATAACGTAAAACTTTCAGACGATTTTACGAAACTAACTCCTAATGGAAAGCATGGTGCTACCACTGACCATGTAAAAGAATATATAGACTTTGCTGCAGAAAATGGTATCGATGGTGTATTGGTAGAAGGTTGGAATATTGGATGGGAAGACTGGATTGGTAACTGGAAAGAAGAAGTTTTTGACTTTGTTACTCCGTACCCAGATTTTGATGTACAAGAGTTAAAAGTGTATGCTGCTAGTAAAGGGGTACAATTAATTATGCACCATGAAACGTCTGCATCGGCTACTAACTATGAGCGTCGTTTAGACAGAGCTTTTCAGTTTATGGCAGATAATGGGTATCATGCAGTAAAAACAGGATATGTTGGACAAATTATCCCTAGAGGTGAGCATCACGACTCACAATGGATGGTGAACCATTATATTCATGTAGCTAAAAGAGCAGCCGATTATAAAGTAATGGTAAATAGTCATGAAGCTGTACGACCTACTGGTTTACATAGAACGTATCCTAACTGGATTGCGCAAGAGTCCGCAAGAGGTACCGAGTTTGAAGCTATGCAAGGCTTAAACCCAGACCATACAACCATATTACCGTTTACCCGTTTAATGGGTGGCCCAATGGATTTTACTCCAGGGATATTTCAAACTGATTTAAGTTATTATGGTATAGGAAGTACGCAAAGAGTAAACACTACCCTCGCCAAACAATTGGCGTATTATGTTACCATGTATAGTCCGTTACAAATGGCAGCAGATATACCAGATAACTACAAGCGTTTTTCAGATGCCTTTCAGTTTATTAAAGACGTAGCGGTAGATTGGGACAACACTTATATTCTAGAAGCAGAGCCAGGCGATTATATCACCATTGCCAGAAAAGCTAAAGGTAAAGATGCTTGGTTTGTGGGTGCTATTACCGATGAAAACGAACGTACTGCCACAGTAGACTTTAGCTTTTTACCAGAAGGAGAAAAATTTATTGCTACCATTTATGCCGATGCTAAAGATGCTAGCTTTGATAAAAACTCCATGGCATATACCATTACTAAAGTTGTGGTTACTTCTAAAAGTGAACTTAAACAATGGATAGCACGTAGCGGCGGGTTTGCTATAAGCATTAAAGCTCCTACAAGTAAAGAAGAACTAAAAGGATTAAAAAGAATCCGATAACAATAAACACTTAAAGCTGTTTATGTGCTGTAACAACGCATAAACCTCCAACATGTTATTTTGGCACAAACCAAAAAACGAAGCAACTCCTTTTGATAGGAGTTGCTTTTTTATCAAACTTCACTTATTTACTAAACTCTTTTAATAGTAAATTTTCCAAATGCAAAATCTCTTTCATTAATAAAGTCTTTTTTCTTTTCCCAAAGTATAACGGATTTTCAACAGGAGAATACCCTTCCCATACTACTGTTATTTCATCAGTCTCTAATGCCTTTTGACATAAGTAATCGGGCAATACCGCTAGTCCTTTCCCTGCAGATAAACATCTGATAATAGAAAACTTATTAGGCACAATATAGTTTGGTAAAAAGTCTGGAAGTTCCTTAAAGTTTTGCTCCCAAAACTTTATAAGAAGCTTCATGTCTGCAGCAGTATTATACCAGAGCTGCTCCTTTAACCATTTTTTAAATGTTTTAAAATCTTGCATATCAGGCATCTCTTCTAGTTCCTTTTTCATTTCTTTACCCGCTATAAGCATTAATTTTTCAGTTGTATAAGGTGTAAAACTTAATAAATTATTACCTCTTGTTTCAGAAGTTAATATCAAATCTATAGCTCCATTTTCCAAAGCTGTTACTAATTTCTCATTAGAGTCAAACTGCATAATTAAATTAAAGTCTAATGTAGGTATGTGCTTTTCCAAGGCCTGCTGAAACGTTTCAACACACATCCCTACACTAACGGTAAGCCGTTCCTCTCCAGATTTTTTTTTGAACCTACCTTCAATGTCCGTGAGATTTACAAGAGATGCATTTATCTGCTGGTAGAGTAAACTACCTCTTTCCGTAGGTATCATTTTTCTAGCAGTACGCTCAAATAAGGCAAAACCTGTATAGGCTTCCAATGCATTTAAATGTAAGCCTACCCCTGGTTGCGAAATATAGAGTTCTTTAGCTGCTCCACTCATTGTCCCGGTTTCATAGATTGCCTTAAAAGTTCTAAACCATTCTAAATTAGCCACCATACATCTATAACTTTTATTATACTAATTGCAAATTTATATTATTTTTATTAGAAAACACATCTCCATAAATTTGTCTGAAATAATTATAATCAAGAAAGTATGAAGAAAATTTTTGTAATAAATGGAGGCAAAATATTTGCACACTCTCCAGGCAGATTCAACAAAACCTTATTAGAACTAGACCAAGAGTTTTTTACTCGTAACAACTCTTTTGAATTAAAAATAACAGACATTAATGAACCTTATGATTTAGAAAGTGAAGTAGATAAATACTTATGGGCAGACATTGTAATATACCATTTTCCTATATGGTGGTTTGCTATGCCATTTGCTTTAAAAGAATATATAGATAAAGTTTTTACTGCCGGACATAGGAAAGGCATGTATTATAGCGACGGTAGAAAAAGTGATAACCCTAATGTTAATTACGGCAAAGGAGGTTTACTACATGGTAAAAAATACATGGTCACCACCAGCTGGAATGCTCCTGAAACAGCCTTCACATTACCAGGTGAATTTTTTAAAGAAACAAGTGTAGATGATGGTATTCTATTTGGGTTTCATAGAATGAACGAGTTTATCGCTATGGAAGCACTTCCTAGCATGCACTTTCACGATGTTGAAAAAAACGGAGGTACCAAACGTATTGAAGCATTGAAAAAAGAATATCTTACACATTTAAACACATTGTTTATTAACTAAAACAGTTAAGTTTCCTTAATAAGTTGGTTTCTAAAGCCAACTTATTTATTTTTAAATAAAAAAATGAAACGATACATAACTAAACTGCTTCCTGTTTTATTTACAATACTATTAACCTCTTGCCATACTACTAAAACAAAAAAGGAAGAAGAAATAAACGACACCATAGCAAAAGCAAATACTGCTATTGAGGTTGCCCGCTTTAAAGGACAACAAGTTACTGGTATTACCGTAACTGAAACCGGACGAATTTTTGCCAACTTCCCTAGATGGAGAAAAGGAGTACACAATTCGGTTATAGAAGTTTTTGAAAACGATATTCCTAAGCCCTACCCTAATGCCGATTGGAACACCTGGGAAATTGGCCAACCTATTACCGACTCTACTTTTGTAGCAGTGCAATCGGTAGTAGCTACAGACAGTTTATTGTATGTGGTAGATACCCGAAACCCACAATTTAAAAAAGTATTGGATACACCCAGAGTTTTTGTGTTTAACCTTAATACCAATCAACTTCAAAGCATTTTAAAACTTACCGAAGGTAGTTACAAGCCTACCTCATACATTAATGATATACGTATAGACACCAAACACAACAGTCTTTATTTTACAGATAGTGCAGCCCCCGGTTTGGTGGTGTATAACTTAGACACAAATACCAGTAAGCGCCTGCTAGATGCACACACTTCTACCAGTGCAGAAGTACATGAATTAACCTTTAATGGCGAAACCCAAAAACGTACCGTACACTCCGATGGTATAGCTTTAAAAAACGATAGCTTATTTTACCATGCCTTAACGGGCTACACGTTATATGCCGTACCTACCGACTCCCTACGTAACGGAACTGAAAAAGGCATTGAAGAAAGTGTAACCAAAATTGCTACTACCGGAGCACCCGATGGTATGATTTTCGACAACAAAGGAAACCTCTACTTAGCCGATATAGAAAATGATAAAATTAATTACGTAACACCTGCCGGAGAATTAAAAACACTACTAGAAGGAGACCACGTTAAATGGGCAGATACCTTTAGTATTTTTGATGGTTTTCTATACTATACCAACTCCCGCATTCATGAAGTGAAAGGAGATATCTCTGATATGGAGTTTACGATTTATAAGGTGAAACTATAATTTACCATAGGCTTAAAACACATAACCAAAAAATAATTATACTTTTGAATTTAGTTATTCATCTTAACGAACATACGTAAGTGAAATCTAAATCACCAAAAGCCAAAAAACCGAATATATTTAAGATATTACAGCCCTACCGTAGTTTGGTGGTACTGCTAGTTATCTTTGCGTTAGTAAGTAACGGACTCAATTTGTGGATTCCTAAAATTATAGGAAACGGAATTGATGATTTTACCAACAATCAATTTAACTCAGATGCCTTGCTAAAAATGTTTGGCATAGTGGTGGTAGTTATTTTTATTTTTACCTACCTACAGAGTATTTTACAAACCTACACCTCTGAAAAGGTTGCCCGAGATTTGCGTACGCGCTTGTCCAATAAAATATCCAATCAAAGTCATGCTTTTGTGCAGTCGGCTAATCCTTCAAAATTATTAACCAACTTCACCTCAGATATAGATTCTATAAAGCTATTTGTATCACAGGCGGTGGTTTCTATAACCTCTTCTTCCTTTGTTATTATTGGGGGCTGTGTTTTACTATTAACCATCGATTGGAAATTAGCACTTACTGTAATTGCTATTATCCCTATTATTGGGGTAGCATTCTATTTAGTGCTTAAAAAAGTAAAAGTATTGTTTACCGAAAGTAGAGAGGTAATAGATAAACTCAACAATATTATTAGTGAAAGTATTATTGGCGCTGCTTTGATACGTGTTATCAACGCACAGCAATTGGAATATTACAAATTCATGCAAATGAATGATAAGGCTAAGAACTTAGGTATTTCTATAGTTACCTTATTCGCCTCGTTAATTCCCATCATCATTTTGGTAGCCAATTTAGCAAACCTTACCATTCTTACTTTGGGAGGACATTATGTAATTGAAGACGATATGACCCTTGGTGATTTTGCCGCTTTTAGAAGCTACTTGGCTTTATTAATTTTTCCTATTTTGGTTATTGGGTTTATGAGCAATATTATAGCCCAGGCTACTGCATCGTACAGCAGAATTAAAGATGTTTTAGAAGCTGAAGACACAGAGTATTCAGGTACCAAAACCGATGATTTAACAGGTGAAATTTCAGTGCAAAACATTCACCTGTCTTTTGAACAAAAGCCTGTGTTGAAGGATGTAAGTTTTACCATTGAACCCGGACAACGGACCGCAATAATTGGTCCTACCGCAGCCGGAAAAACACAATTACTAAATATTTTAACTGGGTTATTATTACCAGATTCCGGTAGTGTTTTATATAACAATGCTCCCATGGAAGCGTTTGAAACCAATGCCTTTTTTAAGCAGGTAGGATTGGTTTTTCAAGACAGTGTAATGTTTAACATGAGTATTAGAGAAAACATTTCTTTTAGCAATGATGTAAGTGATGCCGACCTAGAAAAAGCAATTATAACCGCAGACTTAGCAGGTTTTATAAAAGACCTACCACAAGGGCTAGATACCGATGTTTCGGAACGTGGCACTACCCTATCGGGCGGACAAAAACAACGTATTATGTTGGCAAGGGCTTTAGCGCAAAATCCTAAAATTTTATTTTTAGATGATTTTACCGCAAGAGTAGATACCAAAACGGAACAAACCATTTGGAAAAACCTACGCACGTATTACCCAGATATTACCTTACTATCGGTCACACAAAAAATAAATGCAGTGAAAGACTATGATACCATACTGCTGTTAATGGAAGGTGAACTACTGGCTTCTGGCAAACATGAAGACCTACTGCAAAGTAGTCCGGAGTATGTTCAAATATTTAATTCACAACAAAGCACCAGTACGTATGAATTATAATCTGAACACCTTATTTGATAAAGAGAAGAAAACTTCTAACGTAAAAGGTTTACGTAAGTTGTTTCAGCTTATTCCGCACGAACGTAAAAACTTGTTACTGGCATTGGTGATTATCATTATCAATGCGGCTTCTAAATTGGTAGCTCCGTTGTTGGTGGGGTATGCTATAGACCATGCGGTGGTAACGGGCGACTATAAGAGCTTATTAAAATATGCGCTGTATATTTTACTTATGTACCTTATTGCCAGTGCTACGCAATATTTGCAAACCAAAGTTATGGGCTCTGTGGGGCAACGTATGCTATTTACATTACGTAATGCGTTGTTTAATAAGTTACAGGAATTACCCATTGCCTTTTTTAATCAAAATAAAACAGGAGATATCATCTCCAGAGTAAACAACGACACCGATAAAATCAACCAGTTTTTCTCACAATCATTAATGCAGTTTGTGGGTAATATGGCTATGATGATTGGCGCAGCGGTATTTTTGCTTACCATACACCCCAAATTAGGGATGGCTACTTTAGTACCAGGTATCTGCATCTTTATTTTCACCATGGCAATTTCTCCATGGGTTAAAAAACGAAATGCATTAAGCCTAAAAGCCTCGGGCAACTTAAGTTCTGAAGTACAAGAAAGCTTGAATAACTTTAAAGTTATTATAGCCTTTAACCGTAGAGATTATTTTAGAAAGCGCTTTGCTAAAGCCAATAACGAAAATTATACGACTTCTATTAAATCGGGCTTGGCTAACAACCTATTTGTACCTGTGTATGGATTGGGAGCCAATTTTGCACAATTAATTGTGCTTATTTATGGGATTAGTTTAATAATCAATGGCGATTTTACCGTGGGTATATTGGTAAGTTATATTAGTTATTCGGATAGCTTCTACAAGCCGTTGCAACAAATAGCCTCGTTATGGACAAACTTTCAGTTAGCTATGGCAGGCTGGGATAGAATTTCGCAAATACTAAACATGGAAAACGATTTGGTTCAGGAATCGTTACCTACTACTGAAGAAACCCATGAGTTTGCACTAAGTTTTAACAACGTATATTTTGCCTACCCAGAAGGAAAAGAGGTATTACACAATGTAAGCTTTCATTTTGAAAAAGGAAAAACGTACGCTTTGGTGGGCCCTACTGGTGGTGGAAAAACCACTACAGCTTCCTTAATTGCTCGTTTGTTTGACCCTACCGAGGGTACTATATTTTTAAATGGTAAAAACATAAAAACCTATAGTTCAAAAGAGCGTGCAGAAAAAATTGGTTTTATTCTACAAGATCCGTTTTTGTTTTCAGGTACCGTAAAAGACAATATCTTATACGGTAATGAAGCTTACGTAAATTATTCGGATGCGCAACTTACCGAACTTTTAAAAACCTCCGGATTAGAAGAACTATTAAGCTTGTTTAACGATGGTTTACATACCACTGTAAGCGATAACAATAGTATTAGTTTAGGGCAAAAGCAGGTGATTGCATTTATAAGAGCCGTACTTAGAAATCCGGATATTTTAATACTAGACGAAGCCACTGCTAATATTGATACAGTTACCGAACAGTTGCTCGATAAAATTTTACAGCAACTACCATCGCATACCACAACAGTAATTATAGCCCACCGCTTAAATACAATTGAAAATGCCGATGAAATTTTCTTTATCAACAATAAAGAAGTAGAACCTGCTGGCTCTTTACAGGATGCTGTTGCAAAACTTATTAGCGGACACAAATCATCTTAATTCAAGAAACCCTTAAAAAACACCCTTAGCAGCTAACAAAAATCATAGGAAAAGTAATAAAGTTATTTCAAGAAAATACGTAGTAGATTTCTATTTACATTTGTTTAGATTCAATCTAAATAAACATGAAACTACAGCATTACAAAATAGGGATTCTCTCATTTCTTATTGTTCTATTCTTTATGCCTATTGGGCACGCCTTAATGGTACTCAACGATCAAATACTTGCAGATTATAAACTATCAGGTGCTTTTATTATAGGATTTTTAGGAGTGATAGCTTTGCGTAGTGGCTTCTATTTTGAGCAGAAAAAATCGGTAGCCACCTTATTAGGGTTACTCGGCGGTGTCTTGGTATGGACCGGATGGATTGAATTTTCTTTTGTTTGGATTGCTGAAAAAATTGGCACATTACCCCTTACTGAAAATGGTACAGTGGTTACAAAACCAGAATATCTTATCATGCCCTCTAGCATTGGGCTGTTAGGTTCCTTCTTCTTACTCTACATCTTTTCTTCTAATAAATGTCAATTTTTTAATTGGATACAAAAGCACATTGGTATCAAAAAAAGTTTAAAATCTAAAGATAAAGGCCGACCTCTTGCTTTGGTTACCTTTATAGAAACCATCATGATTTTATGGACTTTCTATTTAGTACTTCTAATGGTGTACGACAAAGATATTGCCGGAGACAAACACCCTATTACGTACATCACTGCCTTTGGCTCTTTATTATGGTCGTTATACCTAATGAAAACCCTTGTAAAGATTAAAAAGTTTGATTACGCTATTAGATATGCCGTACCTACAGTAATTATCTTTTGGAATTTCATTGAAATACTAGGACGCTGGAACCTCTTTAAAGAAATATGGATTCATCCTTTAGAGTACTGGTTAGAAGTATCTATTTTAAGCGCCTTGCTGGTTATTTTTATAGCCTACTATTTTATAAGCCACAAAAAACCGCAAGTATCACTAAAAGCTTAAAGGTTTAACCTTTATTTCATATTTCAGTAACCTAAAAGAATTGGTTAGATAGTATTTTCAAAATTTTAGAATAACCCCAAAATTTTGAAGATTCGCACTAAAAATTTAGCCTTTCAAATATGGCTTTCTTTTATCAGTTTAGCACTTATACTAGCCCTATGGCTATTCCTATATTTGCGTACCGATAAGGAAACCAATCAGGTTTCTATATTCTCATTTCAGCTATCAGAATTACAAAATAAGTTTTCTGAAAATTTCATCCATTACCAAAATTTCATTTTGGCAGGCTATAAAGATCCTCTGTTTTATACACAAGACAAACAGGAAACTATAGACAACTACCTCAGCAATTTAAAAGTTAATTACCAAACCTTACTACGCTTACAAGAAGAGTCCAAAACGTTAAGTCTAACGGTGCAAGACTCCCTAATTAAGGTAAGGAAACAGTACCAACAATTAATAGCGCTATCACAAACTACCCGTAAAGCAATACAAGAAAGAGGCTTTAAAGACTATGGTATTGAAGGTAAAATGCGAACCATGGCACACGAAATAGAACGCTTATCTGCAATACCTGAAGCTTCTATTTTACAACTAAGAAGACACGAAAAAGATTTTATGCTGAGGGCTGATACCATCTACCAAACTAAGTTCAACCACCTCGTGAGTACCATCTTAACAGAAAACAACCTGAACACACATGGTAAAGATTTACTTAAAAACTATGCTGAAACGTTTAACCTCTACGTAACCAAAACCAAAGCTCTTGGGTTTTATGACGAAACCGGACTCATTACCGATGTAAAACATCTACACGACAGTTTAAACAATTCCTTATTTCAAATTAAGGGCGAGGTATCGCAAAAGTTGTTGGCCTTAACCAAAGCCAACTCTAATTATCTTATCATTCAAACCCTATTTATTGGCATTATAGCCATATTAGTAAGTGCCTTTTTGGTAAAAACGCTTACCCACGATATTAAATTACTCAACGAAAATTTCAGGTTTTATATTTTAAGTGATTTCCTAAACAACCCGGATAGAAAACTACCCACACCCGACTTTAAATTGTCGTCTATTGAAATACAAAAGCTATTTGCCAATTTTCAACTACTCAAAGAATCGTTAAACAAAACCATCCGCAGACTCAATGAAGAAAAGGAAAAGTCGGAACGTAATGCCCATTACAAATCGCGTTTTCTTGCCAATATGAGTCATGAAATTAGAACCCCTTTAAATGGTATTATTGGCATGCTTCAGGTAATAGAAATAGACCCGCTAAACAAAGTACAACAGCAAAACATTAGCTTGGCTAAATACTCTGCCAATCACCTATTAGAGTTAGTAAATATGATTTTAGACTACTCTAAGCTAGAGGAAGATAAAATGAAGCTAGAAAACAATGTATTTAATATTCATTTAATTTTTAAAAACTTAGAAGGCATTTTTAAACACCAAGTAAGCGAAAAGAATATTGCCTTTAATATGCATATAGATACTACAATACCACAATTTATAAAGGGCGATGTATTACGTTTACAACAAGTATTACTAAATATTATTAGTAACGGTATTAAGTTTACGCATAGCGGCCATGTAAGCCTAAATGTAACCTTGGCCTCTAAAACACCTAGTTGCGTTAGTATATTATTTTCGGTAAAAGATACTGGTATAGGTATTGCCAAAAACGAACAGGAAAAACTGTTTGAAGCCTTTGTACAAAACGATATTTCTACCACCAGAAAATATGGTGGTACCGGACTAGGACTTACCATTAGCAACCAACTAGTACAGCTTATGGGCGGTCAGTTGCATTTAGAGAGCACCTTAAACCAAGGTACCGAGTTTTACTTCACCCTTACTTTTGAAGTGGTAAATGAAGTACACCCCAATATTATTGGTACCGAAACCCCTAAACATACCCTACTAAAAGGTAACCGCGTGTTGTTGGCAGAAGACAACAAAATAAACCAATTGGTAATAGAGCGAATGCTTACCAAACTGCAAATAACTACCGTAATTACCCCCAACGGAAAAGAAGCTGTTGACCTGTACGAAAAAGAAGATTTTGATTTGATTCTTATGGACATTCATATGCCTGTTCTGAATGGCATAGAAGCCGCCCAACAAATAAAACAAACCAAAAAATACCAGGCCACCCCTATCCCTATTATTGTAATTACCGCAAGTGCTTTTGAAGAAGACCGTAAAACAGCTATGGCAGAGGGTATGGACGATTTTATTACCAAACCCGTACTGTTTGAAAATCTAAAAATTACCTTAGAAAAATATCTTTCAGAGAAAACAATGAAGGTTTCTTAGCGGTAGGATTGGTGGAAATCACTTAAAACCTTAAAAAAACAAAAAAGCCTTATCAAAAAAATGATAAGGCTTTTTGTACTCGAGGCGGGACTTGAACCCGCACGAACATTACTGTTCACTGGATTTTAAGTCCAGCGTGTCTACCAATTCCACCACTCGAGCGAATATTGTATATATAACTGCATAACACTACTTGAAAATAGAAAAAAAGCCTCATCAAAAGCGATAAGGCTTTTTGTACTCGAGGCGGGACTTGAACCCGCACGAACATTACTGTTCACTGGATTTTAAGTCCAGCGTGTCTACCAATTCCACCACTCGAGCGTTATACAGTACATGAGCGAAAAACGGGGTTCGAACCCGCGACCTCAACCTTGGCAAGGTTGCGCTCTACCAGCTGAGCTATTTTCGCATATTTTTAAGAACGTTTGCAATTCCTTGATTGCGGATGCAAATATAACACATTTATGGCAACGTCAAAGTTTTTTGCATCAAAAAAATCACATTTTTTTATAACCCCTTAAAAATCAATTCATCATTTTGTTTTCTTTACCAACATTCGCTTAATTTCATTCAACTTCATAAGCGCTTCTACTGGGGTTAGCGTATCTATATCGGTATGTAATATCTCTTCTTTAATCTCCATTAACAACGGATCGTCTAAATTAAAAATGCTCAATTGCATTTCATCATCTAGCTCTGCCATGGTTTCTTTGGTGTGTTCCCCAGCATGCGATTTCTCTAACTGCTTTAATATTTTATTAGCACGTTTAATTACCTGTTGTGGCATACCTGCCATTTTAGCTACATGAATACCAAAGCTATGCTCGCTACCACCTTCTACCAGCTTACGTAAAAACAACACATTGTCTTTGGTTTCCTTTACCGCTACATTAAAATTACGAATACGGTTAAAGGTATTGGTCATTTCATTAAGCTCATGGTAATGGGTTGCAAACAAAGTTTTAGCTTTTGCAGGGTGCTCGTGTAAATACTCAGAAATAGCCCAGGCAATAGATATACCATCATAGGTACTGGTACCTCTACCTATTTCATCTAACAACACCAAACTGCGGTCTGATATGTTATTAAGAATAGAAGCCGTCTCATTCATTTCTACCATAAAGGTAGACTCCCCCATAGAAATGTTATCGCTAGCCCCTACACGGGTAAATATTTTATCTACCAAGCCCATGTTTACCGCATCGGCTGGTACAAACGAACCTATTTGCGCTAACAACACAATTAAAGCAGTTTGTCGTAAGATAGCCGACTTACCACTCATGTTAGGTCCGGTAATCATAATAATTTGTTGCTGTTCTCTATCTAAAACCACATCATTGGCAATGTAAGGCTCTCCAATAGGCAATTGTTTTTCAATTACCGGGTGGCGACCGTTTTTAATATCCAACACAAACGTATCATCTAACTGCGGTTGTACGTAGTTATGTTCTTTTGCCAGTTGTGCAAATCCGCATAAACAGTCCAATTGCGCAATAAGTACCGCATTTGATTGTACTTGTGTAATATACCCTTGTAACCATTGTACCAATTTTTGAAACAACTCTTGCTCAAGCACCGTTATTTTTTCTTCCGCTCCTAAAATCTTTGCTTCATACTCCTTTAACTCTTCTGTAATATAACGCTCGGCATTTACTAGGGTTTGTTTACGTGTCCATTCCTCTGGCACTTTATCTCTATGCGTATTACGTACTTCAATATAATACCCAAACACATTGTTACTCGCTATTTTTAAAGAAGGGATGCCAGTACGTTCAGTTTCACGCTCCAGCATTTTATCTAAATAATCTTTACCAGAATAGGCTAAACCTCTATACTCATCCAATTCTTCAGAAAATCCTTCCGCAATGGTTTGTCCTTTTAAAATATTCACAGGAGCCTCTTCATTAATCATCTCCTTAATTTTAGTGCGCAGCAATTCACAATCGTGAAGCTTATCTCCTACTACAGTCAACGCCTCATCTCCCGATTGTAATGCCAAACTTTTTATGGGCACTACTGCTTCTAAAGAGTTTTTTAACTGCACTACCTCCCTCGGACAAATTCTTCCGGTAGCTACTTTAGAAATCAATCGTTCTAAATCGGCTATCTGCTTAATTTGCGATTGCATTTTTTGCAATAGCGGTGGGTTATCTAATAAAAACTTCACCACTTTGTGGCGCTCTAGTATACGGTCTTTGTTTTTAAGAGGTAATGCCAACCAACGTTTGAGCATACGCCCTCCCATAGCCGATATAGTTTTATCTATCACATCTAACAAGGTAACAGCATTAGCTGCAGTAGCATTGTACAATTCAAGATTTCTAATGGTGAACCTATCCATCCACACATATTCATCTTCAGCAATTCTGGCTAAGGTGGTAATGTGTTGTAGCTGCTTATGCTGGGTTTCCCCTAAATAATGCAGCACTGCCCCCGAGGCTAAAATACCATCGGTTAAATGTGCTACCCCAAACCCTTTTAAAGAGTTGGTTTTAAAATGCCCCGTAAGGGTTTCATTAGCATAATCTTCCTGAAAAATCCAATCTTCTAAAAAGAAAGTATGAAAATCACTCCCAAAGGTTTCTTGAAACTGCTTTTTACATTTTTTAGAAATCAATAACTCACTAGGGGCAAAGTTTTGCAATAGTTTATCTATATACTCCGCAGAGCCCTGAGCCGTTAAAAACTCCCCTGTAGAAACATCTAAAAAAGAAATTCCTATAAAGGTTTTACCAAAAGAAATAGCACTTAAAAAGTTATTGCTTTTAGCGTGTAGAATATCGTCATTTAAGGCAACTCCTGGAGTTACCAACTCGGTAACACCACGCTTTACAATGGTTTTGGTTTGTTTAGGGTCTTCTAACTGATCGCAAATAGCCACCCTTTGCCCTGCTTTGACCAATTTAGGCAAATAGGTATTTAACGAGTGGTGCGGAAACCCGGCAAGCTCTGAACGTTCACTACCATTATTTCTATTGGTTAAAACAATACCTAATATTTGCGATGCTTTTACCGCATCTTCGCCAAACGTTTCATAAAAATCTCCTACTCTAAATAGCAACATCGCATCAGGATATTTTGCTTTTATCTGATTGTATTGCTTCATTAAAGGAGTTTCCTTTTTTGCAGTGGATTTTGCCGACAAACCTTATGATTTTATAATTTCTACTAAAAATGCGAAGTTAAGGAATTATAGCAGCTCCTAAAACTGTTAAAAAAAATAAAATATTCGCAACAAAATTGATTGTTTGGCATGGTATTTTATATATTTGACCAACAAACTCAATACTATAGATATGAAAAATTTAATATTAGCATGTGGTTTAGCTTTATTTAGCTTAACTGCAACATTTGCGCAAACAACTACAACTACTACAACTGCAAAAGAAGTTCCTGCTGATGGACCAAAAATTTCTTTTGATACTGAAATCTTAGATTACGGTACAGTTGAGTTTAAAGGTGATGGTGTTAGAGAGTTTAAATTTACAAACACAGGAAATGCTCCTTTAGTGTTAACTAGCGTAAAAGGTTCTTGCGGATGTACAGTTCCTACTGCTCCGTTAAACAAGCCTTTTGCTCCAGGAGAATCAGGTGTTATTAAAGTAAAATATGCTACTAGCAGAGTAGGTCATTTTACTAAAATGGTAACTGTAAACTCAAATGCAGTAGATGCACCAGTGAAAAAAGTTAGAATTACCGGTACGGTTGAACCAGATCCTAACGCTCCTGTAGCTACTGACAAAAAGTAATTTGTAATTACATACAAATACAAGCTTCCTCTTAACCAGAGGAAGTTTTTTTTTTACCACAAAACAAAGAGAAGGAACCATGAGAAAATTAAAAAACAGCGAATTAAACCGTATAGATGTTGATGCTTTTAAAGAAAGTCAAAAAACACCCTTAATTGTGGTGCTAGACAATATTAGAAGTTTGAACAATATTGGCTCTGTTTTTAGAACCTCTGATGCCTTTTTAATAGAAAAAATTTACCTGTGTGGCATTACGGCTACTCCACCACATAAAGACATCCACAAAACCGCTTTAGGTGCTACTGACAGTGTTGACTGGGAATATAAAGAAGATACCCTAGCATTGGTAGAAGACTTAAAAAAAGAAAACATACAAACCTTAGCTATAGAGCAAGCTGAAAACGCTACCATGCTAAATGAATTTACACCTGACACCTCTAAAAAGTATGCTGTTATTTTTGGTAACGAAGTAAAAGGAGTTGCTCAAAAAGTTGTTTCGGCTTGTGATGGTGTTATTGAAATACCGCAATACGGTACCAAGCACTCTTTAAATATTTCGGTAAGTACAGGGGTAGTACTATGGGATTTATTTACAAAACTACAATAACCTAGAAGTTAGCAATCTGATCTAAAATAGCCTCATAATCTTCAGGATTGGCTACAAAATCTTTATCAGAAACATCTATTACCAATACATTGTGCTCATTTTTAGAGCGCATAAACTCAGTATACCCTTCGTTTATTTTTTCAAGATAACTAGCTGGTATTTTTTGTTCGTACATTCTACCGCGTTTCTTTATATTAGCCAATAATCTTTCCGTGTTTTGGTGCAAGTAAATGTACAAATCGGGTTTTATCATTTCCTTGTGCATAATGGTAAAGAGTTTTCGGTACAAGCTAAACTCTTCCTGTTGCAAGGTTACCTTTGCAAATATTAACGATTTAAACACATCATAGTCTGACACCACAAAATCTTTAAACAAATCAAACTGCGCTAAATCATCAGATATCTGTTGGTATCTGTCTGCTAAAAAAGACATCTCTAACGGGAATGCATATCTGGCATTATCTTCATAAAACTTGGGCAAAAACGGATTATCTGCAAAACGTTCTAAAATCAGTTTAGCATTAAAATCTTCCGATATTTTAGTTGCTAAGGTAGTTTTACCAGCGCCAATATTACCCTCTATAGCTATGTAATTGTAGTTAGCAAACAACTGCTTTCTTTTAGGGTCTTCCAGCAAATACCCCACATTTTTACAAACACCCGCATCAGGTGATTGCTCTAACAATTCTAATACTGATTTTTTAAATATAGGATGTACTTTACCAGGCGCTATGGCTGCTAGGGGTGCCAAAACAAAATTACGCAAGTGTAATTGTGGGTGCGGTAATTGCAAATCGGTTGTATCAATTACTTCATCATCGTAAAACAGAATATCTAAATCAATGGTTCTAGACTGGTACCCATCTCCTCCAGCACGTGTCCTACCCAACTCCGTTTCAATGTGCAATAATTTTTGCAGTACTACTTGAGCAGGTTCAAAAGTTTGCACAGCAATACATGCATTGTAAAAGTCGGCACCTTCAAAACCCCAAGCAGGAGTTTCAAAAATAGGCGATATCTTCACAATGGTTCCAATCTCATTGGTGATGTACACTAATGATTTTTGTAAATACTGTAACTTATTTCCCAAATTGCTACCAATAGCAATGTAAACTTTTGAACGCTTTTTCATAATCAAGGGCAAAATAAATAAAAACAATGCACAATAAGTTATCTTTGCCCGTATTTTAATGAACAGATTTATATGGCTTTTTTAAGAAATTTGCTTGCCGCTATATTAGGCTTCTTTATTGCAACAGGACTTATCTTTTTATTTTTTCTGCTAATTGCAACAGCAGCAGCCTCTACCGATGAAAACATTGTACTAGTAAAACACAATAGTATTCTGGAAATTGACCTTGATTTACCTTTAAGTGATTATGGTGGCGAATACAGCTATGTAGATTTAGAATTTTTAAACTACGAAAATTATACAGGCTTATACCACATACTAGATGCTATTGAGTATGCTAAAACAGATGATGACATCACAGGTATTAGCATTAAAAACTCAACCTTTATACAAGGTGGGTTTGCAAATATAAAAGCTATTAGAGACGCTATTGAAGATTTTAAAGCTTCAGGAAAATTTGTATACAGCTATTCTGATGGTTATTCTCAAAAAGACTATTATTTAGCTTCTGTAGCCGATTCTGTTTTTTTAACTCCCGTTGGTGATTTAGAGCTCAAAGGACTTTCTTCTGAAATTTTATTTTACAAAGACCTACAAGATAAAACAGGCATAAAATTAGAAGTAATTAGACACGGAGAATATAAAAGTGCTGTAGAGCCTTTTTTACAAAATGAAATGAGCCCTGCTAATAGAGAGCAAATTACAGAATTATTAAGCTCAATTTGGAAAACCATTGCCACAGACATGGCAAACTCAAGAGGTATAGACTTTGCTCAATTTAACACCATAACCGATGAACTTGGCGCAAGAACTGCCGAACTAGCCGTAGCTAACCATATTATAGACAAGGCATTTTACTTAGACCAATACGAAGAGCTTTTAAAAGATGCTTCTGGCTTACCGGCTTTTGAAGAACTTAGAACAGTTAATATATACGAGTACGCCGAGCATATTTCTAAAAAATTGTTTATAGGCCAAAAGCCAAATAAAATAGCCGTTATTTTTGCTCAAGGAGAAATACAATATGCAGAAGGTTCTAACCAAATTATTGGTCAGGATGTAATGATAAAAGCTTTAAGAGAAGCCAGAGAAAATGACGACGTACAAGGTATTGTTCTACGTGTAAACTCTCCAGGCGGTAGCGCTTTAGCTTCAGATATTATTTGGAGAGAAGTGCAAGTTACACAAAGTGTAAAACCTGTTTATGTATCTATGGGTAATTATGCAGCCTCTGGAGGATATTACATTTCTTGTGGTGCTGAAAAAATATTTGCAGAACCAAATACCATTACTGGGTCTATAGGTGTATTTGGACTTTTACCAAATATTAAAGAACTTGCTAACAATTGGGGAATTAACTCACAACAAGTTGGCACCAACAAATCCTCTAACGGCTATAGCATTTTTCAAGGGTTAACAGAGGAAAAAAGAACCGAAATACAAGAAAGTATTGAAAACTTCTATAAAACCTTTGTAAACAAAGTTGCTAAAGGTAGAAACATGACTTTTGAAGAAGTAGATGCCGTTGCAAGAGGTAGAGTATGGAGTGGTACAGATGCCTTAGACAAAGGACTAGTAGATGAACTAGGCGGACTAAATGCTACCATAGAAGCATTAGCTAACGATAAAGATATTACAGAGTATAGCATAGAAACCTACCCTAAGTACGAGAATATAACCTCGTTAGAAACCTTATTAGGCCGTTTTGCCTCTAGTAGTACTTTGGCAGAAGAACAGTTAGAAAAGGAATTAGGAACTGAAACCTATACTATTTTAAAGAAATTAAACGAATTAAACCAACTAAAAGGAATACAAGCCAGACTACCTTATGAGCTTGATATAAAGTAGCCTATGACAGAAAAAGATAAGAAGTTAGCATTTCAAATTTACCTTTACTTAGGAGCAATATTCATTACCTCTTTGGTAGTTTCGAATCTTATTTTTCAAAAGTTCTTTTTTTGGTATCCGTTTGGAGAGGTTGAAATTTACGGTGCAAAGCTTTTTGAAATTTCTGTAGGACTGTTACCCTACCCGGTTACATTTTTAATCACCGATTTAATTTCTGAAATCTACGGCAAAGAAAAAGCTAATCAGGTTGTAAAAGTAGGCATCGTAGCCTCGTTATTTTCAATGCTCATTATTGTTATTGCTAACCACACAGAAGCCACCTCCTATTCTGGTATTAACAACGAGGTATTTTCTAAAGTTTTTGGGTTATCCCCTGTAGCAGTTTTAGCATCAATGATGGCATACCTATTTGCTCAATTTGTAGATATAAGAATTTACCATTTCTGGAAAAAATTCACGAATGGAAAACACCTCTGGTTACGAAACAACTTCTCTACTATTTCTTCACAATTTATAGACACCCTTACGGTTATCTTATTATTATGCTTGTTTGAAGTATTACCTTGGAGCATGTTTACCGGTCTAGTAATAAGTGGTTTTATCTTTAAACTTATAGTAGCACTATTAGACACCCCATTGCTGTATTTATTCACTTACCTGTTCAATAAACGCTTTAAATTAAAGCAAGGAGAAGAAATTAACATAGATTAAACACTCTTTAAATTACAAATGCAGTAATTTCATCTTTCTAATTTAACATATCCAAAATGCTGAAGAAAATCCTTAAGATTACAGGAATTGTTATTCTTGTGATTTTTGTATTATTAGTTACTATACCATTTGTTTTTAAAGGCAAGATAGAACAGCTTATTAAAGACAGTGTAAACGAAAACTTAAATGCAAAATTAGAATTTGCAGAAACAGACATTAGTCTAATTAGAAATTTCCCCAATGCATCGGTTCGCGTATCTGATGTTAGTTTAGTAAATTACGCTCCGTTTTTAGGTGACACCTTGGTTGCCGTAAAACAGGTAGACCTTAAAATGTCGTTAGCGCAACTTTTTGCTAGTGGAGATGAACCACTAACCTTAGACTATTTTGCCATTGATGGTGCCAAAGTAAAAGTATTGGTAAACGAAAACGGCGAAGCTAATTACGACATTTCAAAAGAAACAACCACTACAAAAGAAGAAACCACTACTACAGAAAGTACTTCAGGATTTGAGCTATCTGTTTCAGGATACGAAATTACCAACTCTCAAGTAGATTATATTGATGCAAGTACGGGAATGGAATTTCTAGTAACCGATTTAAACCACTCTGGAAGTGGTGATTTATCGTTAGATAATTCTAAGCTTACTACTAAAACTACTGCTAATGTTAGTTTTATAATGGATAGCACCGCATATTTAAACAACAATGCGCTAACCTTAGATGCTGTATTTGGAATTGATTTACCAAACAACAAATATTCGTTTTTAGATAACAAATTACTTATCAATAAATTACCATTGGTATTTGATGGATACGTTCAATTACTAGACGAAGGCCAAATGGTAGACATTAGTTTTAAAACCCCTACTACCGACTTTAAAAACTTATTAGCTTTAATACCTGAAACTTATTCTAAAGATATTGAAGGTGTAGAAACTAAAGGCGCTTTTAGTATTACAGGGGAAGCCAAAGGTGTGATTGATGAAACGCACGATATGCCAACACTTACGGTTGACATTAGTTCTGATAATGCAAGTTTTAAATATCCAGACCTACCTAAAACTGTAGAAAACATTAGCATTAAAACTAATATTTCTAACAGCACAGGAATGATGGATGATATGGTAGTAAACGTAGAAAACTTCTCATTTAAAATAGACCAAGATACCTTTGCTGCAAAGGCATTAATGACCAACTTAATGGAAAACTTTACAGCCAAAGCTAATTTTAAAGGAACTGTAAACTTAGCTAACCTAAGCAAAGCCTACCCTGTAGAGTTAGACATTCCATTATCTGGTATTTTAAAAGCAGATATTTCTACAGCTTTTGATATGGCTACTATAGAAAGTGAACAATACCAAAACACTACCAACAGTGGTAGTATGCAACTGAGCGGTTTTACTTACAATTCAGATGCTATGGCAAATCCGTTAACTATTAATAAAACGGCTTTAACTTTTAATAATACCAAAGTAAGTCTGAATGAATTTGATGCTAAATCGGGCTCTACAGACATTAAAGCTACCGGTTCCATTAGTAATTTCTTAGGTTATATGTTTAATGATGAATTACTAAAAGGAAACTTTGATATTACTTCTAACAATTTTGCTTTAAGTGATTTTATGGTGGAAGAAACTGAACCAGAAACTACCACTACAGAAACCACTACTACCCCTACCACTACCGAAGACGCGCAAATAAAAATACCTGACTTTTTAGATGCTACGGTTACTGTGAATGCGAAACAAGTAAAATATGACAACTTAAACCTTACTAACGCCAAGGGTACTTTACTTATTAAAGACGAAACAGCTACGCTAAAAGATGTTTCTTCCAACCTTTTAGGAGGTACCGTAACTTTAAATGGTAGCGCTTCTACCAAAGGTGACATTCCTAATTTTAATATGGATCTAGGTATTAAATCTTTTACCATATCTGAGGCATTTAAAGAATTAGAATTATTGAAAGCTTTAGCTCCTATTGCAGACGCTATTGAAGGTACTTTAAATTCTTCATTAAGCTTATCTGGTAATTTAGACGATTCTTTGGCTCCTGATTTAACCACATTATCAGGTAATGCCTTAGCAGAACTTATAGGTAATAGTATTAATACTGCCGACTCTAAAGTATTGAGTAGTTTAGACAGCAACCTTAGTTTTATTAATTTATCTGATTTAAACCTTAAAGATTTAAAAGCGTTATTAGAATTTGAAAACGGAAAAGTAACCGTTTCTCCATTCCAAATTAAATATAAAGATATCGCTATAGATATATCGGGTACACACGGTTTTGACCAAACCATGAGTTACAATGCTACATTTAACATCCCTGCTAAGTATTTAGGAAGTGATGTAACCAAGTTGTTAAGTCAGCTAAACGACTCTAGTATGGAGAACACCATAGTACCTGTAACCGCAAATATCACAGGAACTTTTACGAGTCCTAAAATTAAAACAGACGCTAGCAAAGCAGTAACCGATTTAACCAATCAGATTATAGAAAAACAAAAAGATAAACTTGTAAAAGAAGGTACTGATAAAGTAAAAGAAACCCTATCAGGTTTTCTTAATGGCGGCAATAACGAAACCACCACAGATACTACAGACACGAAAGAGTCTGATACAAAAACCGATGTAAAAAACGCTGTAAAAAACACATTAAACGGTTTGTTTAACAAGAAAAAGAAAAGTGACGAAGAAGAAAAGGAATAAAGAAATCACTTATTAGTACATAATAAAAAAGGCAGCTAAAAGCTGCCTTTTTTATTTTCGTTCTATGGGATAATCTTCATAAAAATTATCAAAAGTTTTGGTAGTAGCATATTCATCTTTTAATACCCTATAAACCATGTAAACTAAAAGAGCCTGCCCAAATATGGTTGTAATAAAAATCCATTTAAAAGGCACCTCTATCCCCACCATTATTACAACCGCCACTAACAGCAAACTGGTTGTAAGTACATACAAAGAGATTGGTAACTTCATAAGTTTTTCTTTTTAAGATACTTAAAACCAACCTCAAACACATTCTATTTAACTAACAATTAACGCACTACAGAAATATTAACAACCTGACCCTCGTTACCTCTTACATTAAAAACCGTATTATCTTCAAAAATTAAATACTGCCCTTTAATACCTTTCAGCACCCCTTCATACTCGGGTGTCTTCTCTAAATTCAAACTTTTTAATTTCGTAGGATATTCCAATACGGGAAAATTCAAATTAAGCTCTGTGCTATTAGGCAAATAATATTCCTGAACTTCTTCTGGTAAAAACTCCTTTAATTTATGTTTCCATTCCTGAAGATCTTCATCCTTAATCTCATTTTTCAACATGGTTCTCCAGTTGGTTTTATCACCCACATGATCTTTCAACGCCACCTCTGTTATACCAGCTAAATATCTATTAGGTACTTCTACCACCTCAATAGCTTCATGAGCCCCTTGGTCTATCCATCTAGTAGGCACTTGATTTTTTCTAGTAACTCCCACTTTCACATTACTACTATTAGCTAAGTAAACAATATGAGGCTGTAGCTGCACCTTCTTCTCATATTCCAAATCTCTATCCTCCTCATTCAAATGCGCCTTACTAAGCTCAGGGCGCATAATCCAATCGGCTGCCTGAGGTATCTCAAAAAAACAAGACTTACAAAACCCTTGACGGTAAATAGGCTTATTCAAATGACAATTTAAACACTCATACTTCACAAATTTTATAGCTATCTTTTTGTCTAGTAATTGGTTCATATTTATATAATCATTCGCAAACTTCAAGTAATATTGTATTGGGTCTGCCAATTCTGTTATCATTTTTATAAGAACACCTTCAAACATGTTAAATCTTTTATATTTTATTAATCTATCTATTTTAGCTAACTATTTTATAGTTATTTTAGAGAATCGATTTCTATTTTAAGGATACTTAAAATAGATTAAATTCACAATTGTAAAAGTAGCCAAAAAAATGCCGATTCCTATATTCAATTCAGTTGCTTCCTGGTTTTTAAAAAAAAGAATTCATCAGATAGAACTATTTTTAAAGTACCCACATGAAGTACAAAATGAATTATTACACCAGCTATTAGATATAGCAGGTGAAACTATGTACGGTAAACAATATGATTTTGAAAGTTTAAAAAACTACGAAGCCTTTAAAAACAACGTACCACTTACAACGTATGAAGATTTTGAGCCCTACATAGAAAGATGTAGAAAAAGAGAGCATAATATTTTTTGGCCTACGGAAATTAAGTGGTTTGCAAAATCTAGTGGAACCACAAACGCTAAAAGTAAATTTATTCCGGTAAGTGAAGAATCTTTACAAGATTGCCATTTTAAATCTAGCAAAGACCTGCTGTGTATTTACTTAAATAACAATGAAGACTCTGAATTATTTTTAGGTAAAAGTTTACGCCTTGGTGGTAGTAAAAAAATCTATGAAGACAATGGCACTTATTTTGGAGATCTTTCAGCCATTTTAATAGACAATATGCCCCTGTGGGCCGAATTTAGCAGCACCCCTTCTAACAAGGTTTCTTTAATGAGCGAATGGGAACATAAAATGGAAGCCATTATAGAAGAAAGCCTGCAAGAAAACGTAACCAGTTTAGCTGGTGTTCCTTCATGGATGCTAGTATTATTAAACAAACTGATAGAAAAAACGGGCAAACAACATATTTTAGAAATATGGGAAAATTTGGAAGTATACTTTCATGGAGGTGTAAGCTTTACCCCTTACGCAGACCAATACCAAAAACTCATTCCTAATGGAAACTTTAGATATTATGAAACCTACAATGCTTCTGAAGGCTTTTTTGCTATACAAGACACCAACGATAGCAAGGAACTTTTGCTGATGCTAGATTACGGTATTTTTTATGAGTTTATACCTATGGATACCTACGGTACCCCTAACCAACAAACCCTACCTCTAGAGCAAGTACAATTAAACACCAACTATGCTGTAGTAATTACTACTAATGCAGGTTTGTGGAGATATATAATTGGAGACACTGTTAGATTCACCTCACTAAGTCCGTACCGCATTAAAATTACCGGACGTACCAAGCATTACATAAATACTTTTGGTGAAGAGCTAATTATTGAAAACGCAGAAGAAGCTTTAAAACATGCTTGCTTACAATTAGATTGTGAAATAATAGATTATACTGCTGCACCTATTTTTATGGAAGGTACTGAAAAAGGTGCACATGAATGGATGATAGAATTTAAAAAATGTCCGAATAACCTAACAGAGTTTACCATTATTCTCGACAAGAAACTAATGGAACTTAACTCAGATTATGAAGCCAAACGTTATTTAAACATAACGCTAAACTTACCTAAAGTTCACATTGCTAGAGAAAAATTATTCTACAATTGGCTTAAAAAACATAATAAACTCGGGGGACAACATAAAATACCAAGACTGTCTAACCACAGGAGTTACATCGAGGAATTACTTAAAATGAATCAAACTATAATGCTATAAATCACCACTTTACATATTTTTATACGCTTAACACAAACTTAAAAGTAACAAATTATGCAGTTAATCGAGGATAACTAACAACTTAACAAATAAGGTTTTACATTTTTGTATTCCGGAGGGTTCTAGTAGTACTTTTGAAGTGTCGCTAAAAAATACTTAAACCGAAATCGAAATGAAAACTTTAAATTTAATCGCATTATTATTTTTTGCATCTTTAACAGGAATCAATGCTCAGGAAGATGTTGCAATCGCAGAAGGGAATAATTCAGTTGAACGTTTTCCGATTAGAGAAAGAAGAATCAACAAATTAGATCCAAGCGGATTTAACTACGAAGTTAAAAACCTTGAAGTAAATAGTGAGTTCTCAGATCTTACAAATCACGTATACAAGAATAAGTTAATTTATTCTTCAGCTAAAAAAATTGGTCTTTTCAAATCTGAGATCGATCCTAACACTAATGAGGCTTACAAAGAGTTATTTTGTGGAGACATCGCTAAAGATAGAGAGATTGTTCACTCAACTTTTTTCTCTAGTGTTTTAAATCAACAAAAGACAAACCAAACTCACGTTAGTTTTACAGGTGATGAGAAAACTGTATACTTTACTAGAAATGTACAAGAAGGAGATAAAGAGCCTTTAAAAATATTTAGAGCTGTTTTAGATAAAAAAGAAAGACAATGGGTAAATCTTGAAATGTTAGATTTTAACATGGAAGGTTTCGACTATGATACACCATACATATCCAAAGACGGTAGTCAACTTTTCTTTGCATCTAACATGCCAGGAACTTTAGGAGGATACGATATTTTTGTGGTGAATATTGCAGAAGATGGTTCTTGTGGAACACCAAGAAACTTAGGAAACCAAATAAACACTTCTAAAGACGAAAATTATCCTTACTACCTAAACAACGCTTTATATTTCTCATCTGAAGGACATTACGGTTTAGGAGGTTTTGACATCTTTGAAAGTAAGTTTATCAACAATAAATTCCACTTCCCAGTAAACATGGGATCATCTATAAACAGTATCTCTGATGACTTTGGTTTTATGATTGACGCTCAAGACGAAGGTTTCTTTACTTCTAACAGAGAAGGTGGTAAAGGTGGTTACGATATGTATGCTTTTAGTAGAGACAAAATCAAACAATTCTTAGATATTATAATTCTTGATGATAACAACAGTCCATTAGCAAATGCAAATGTTATTATTAAAGACGAGTACAACAGAGTGTACGCTACTACAACTACCGATGAAAACGGACAAATTCACTTAAATGTTTTACCATACGCTTCTTACGCTATTTACACAGAGAAAGAAGGATTTAAGCAAAACATTAAAGGATTTGAAGCATTAGACGGTGATAAAGCTGACTTTGTTTACAATGAGATTATTCCTCTTGAAAAAGTTGAGCCATTATATGCTGAAGAATTCATTTTAGATAAAGTTGTTTTATTTGACACTAACAAAGCAACTGTAAGTGCTGACGAGTTAAACGACTTAATTCAAGAATTAGGAACTACTGATGCTTATGAAATTACAATTGAAGCTTTTGCTGACTCAAGAAGTTCTGATGATTACAACCAGAAATTATCTGAAAGAAGAGGTGAAGCAGTTAAAGATTTCATCATAGCAAACACAAACGTTGATGCTTCAATTATTAATGTAAATGCTTACGGTGAACACCACCCAACATTAAGTTGTGACGAATGTGACGAGTCTCAACTTTCTCAAAACAGAAGAGTACAAATTAGAGTTAAAGCAAAAACAAACACTACTGTAGCGCTTAACTAATAAAAATATAGCATATTAAAAAAGCCTGTCAATTGACAGGCTTTTTTATTTCTGGTATTTTATAAGCTATTCTCTAAAAGAAAACTACTCACTATTTTCGTTCAATATCTTTAAGGTTTTCCATTTTTTTCATGGCAAGGAAGCCATTAATATCTTCAAAATGTTCCTTTACTCTTTTATTACCAAACTCAAAAACTTTAGTAACCAATCCATCTAAGAAATCTCTATCGTGAGAAACCAAGATTAAGGTACCGTCAAAATCTTTTAGAGCTTCCTTAATAATATCCTTAGTTTTCATATCTAAGTGGTTAGTAGGCTCATCTAAAATTAAAAGATTCACAGGCTCTAACAACAATTTTATCATTGCCAAACGTGTTTTCTCGCCCCCTGACAATACTTTCACCCTTTTAGTCACATCATCTCCACCAAACATAAAAGCCCCTAAAATATCTTTTATTTTAGTTCTTATATCTCCTTCTGCTATTACATCTATAGTTTCAAATACAGAAAGTGACTCATCTAACAACGACGCTTGATTCTGAGCAAAATATCCAATCTTCACATTGTGTCCTAATTGTAAACCACCTTCAAAATCAATCTCACCCATAATTGCTTTAATCATGGTAGATTTACCTTCACCATTTCTCCCCACAAAAGCAACCTTCTCCCCTCTTTCAACAACTAAAGAAGCATTAGAAAACACTACATGATCGTCATAACTTTTAGATAAATCTGAAACCGTTAACGGATACTGGCCAGATCTTGGAGAAGGAGGAAATCTTAAATTAAGTGCAGACGTGTCTACTTCATCCACCTGAACCATATCTAATTTTTCCAACATTTTAACTCTAGATTGAACCTGTAAGGTTTTAGAATAAGTTCCTTTAAAACGCTCTATAAATTCTTTGGTTTCAGCAATCATTTTTTGCTGCTCATCGTATGCCTTTTGTTGGTGCGCTCTTCGCTCTTGTCGTAACACTAAATAATCGGAATATTTAGCTTTATAATCATAAATACGCCCCATAGTAACCTCTATAGTTCTATTGGTAATATTATCTACAAAAGCCCTATCATGCGATATTACCATTACAGCATTAGCACTATTTATTAAAAACTCTTCTAACCATTGCACACTCTCAATATCCATATGGTTAGTCGGCTCATCTAGCAAAATTAAATCAGGCTTTTGCAACAGTAGCTTAGCCAGTTCAATTCGCATACGCCAACCACCGCTAAACTCAGAGGTAGGCCTGTTAAAATCGGAACGAACAAACCCTAAACCAAGAAGAATCTTTTCAACTTCTGCCTCATAATTAATCTCTTCTATAGCATAATACTTTTCACTAAGCTCAGAAACACGCTCTATAAGCTTCATATAAGCATCACTCTCATAATCTGTTCTTACAGTAAGCTCTTCATTAATAGCATCCATTTCTTCCTTCATAGAAAAAATAGTAGCGAATGCTTTAGAACTTTCTTCAAAAACGGTTGCATTATCTTCTGTTAACAAATGCTGTGGCAAATATGCAATGGTTCTTTCTTTAGGTACCGATACTGCCCCAGATGTAGGCTTAGCTAAGCCAGCAATAATTTTCATTAAAGTAGACTTACCTGCACCATTTTTACCCATTAATGCAATTTTATCGTTTTCATTAATGGCAAATGATACATTATCAAACAAGGTGGTTCCTCCGAACTCCACCTTAATAGCATCAACTGTAATCATTGATTGTATGAGATTATATTAGAAAAAATATGAAAATCTATCCGAAAAATTCGTGCATAGCAGTTACCCATTCCACCTCATAATAACGCAAAGCAGAAATTAAAACCACTCCTATACCTGCGTATATCCAGGTATACTTATGAATTTTCATTAAATAAGCTCCAATAGCACCAAGTACTAATAAGCCAAGAATTATCATGAGATTAGGGAGCAACCAGCTCCCCTTTATGATAGCATACACTTTTACTATGCTATAAAAGAAGCAATAAAATACAACAACCCTTTGGGCTACTTTCAACAAACCTGTTCTATCCCTCATTATTTAAAAAAGGAATCTACAAATTCAAATTTATTGAATACTTGCAGATCTTCAATTCCTTCTCCTACACCAATGTATCTAACCGGAATTTTAAATTGATCTGAAATACCAATAACTACACCACCCTTAGCAGTACCATCTAATTTTGTAACCGCTAAAGAAGTAACCTCTGTTGCTTTGGTAAATTGTTTAGCCTGTTCAAAAGCATTTTGTCCAGTAGAACCATCTAATACTAATAATACATCATGCGGGGCATCTGGTATTACTTTTTGCATTACACGCTTTACTTTTGAAAGCTCATTCATTAAATTAACCTTATTATGAAGCCTACCTGCAGTATCAATTATAACCACATCAGCATCCATAGTAACAGCAGACTTTAAAGTATCAAATGCAACAGAAGCCGGGTCACTACCCATTTGTTGCTTTACAATAGGAATATCAACTCTGTCTGCCCATATTTGTAGCTGATCTATAGCTGCTGCTCTAAAGGTATCTGCAGCACCTAAAACCACTTTTTTACCACTCTTTTTAAATTGGTACGCCAATTTACCAATGGTAGTTGTTTTACCAACACCATTTACACCCACCACCATTAAAACGTATGGCTTTTTATTACCAGGCACCACAAATTCAGTTTCTTCTCCAGAGTTATTTTCAGCCAATAAATTAGCAATCTCTTCTCTAAGAATCACATTCAATTCAGAAGTACCTAAATACTTATCCTTTGCAACACGCTCTTCAATACGCTCAATAATCTTCAATGTAGTTTCCACACCAACATCACTAGTAACTAAAACCTCTTCCAGATTATCCAGAACATCATCATCAACCTTTGATTTTCCAGCTACAGCTTTTGACAGTTTAGAAAAAAAACTATCCTTAGATTTCTCTAAACCCTTATCTAAAGTTTCCTTTTTTTCTGAGGAAAATATGCGTTTAAATAAACTCATTGTATTAAAAGTAAATATTAAGCTAAAATAAAGCGTTTTAGTTGAAATTAACAAATTCCAACCAGCAAATACCACAGGAATATAAAAAAAGCTGCTCTCTAAAATAGAAAGCAGCTATATATTATAAATAAATAACTTTGTGAACTGTTATTATTTTTGTTTAGCTAACCAGTCGTTAACTAATTCTGGTGTCATTACAGACTCTACGAAAGTGTAAGCTCCAGTTTTAGGAGACTTCACCATTTTCATAGCCTTTGTTAATCTTTTCGAACTTGTTTGTAAAGTTGCTACCGTTTTCTTTGCCATGACTTAGTTAAATTATTTGATTTCTTTATGTACAGTCATTCTCTTTAAGATAGGATTAAATTTCTTAATCTCTAATCTGTCTGGAGTATTCTTTTTGTTCTTTGTTGTAATATAACGAGAAGTACCTGGCATACCACTTTCTTTATGCTCTGTACATTCTAATATAACCTGAATTCTATTACCTTTCTTTGCCATCGTCCAAAAATATTTTACTTGGTTAAATAACCTTTAGCTTTAGCTTCTTTTAAAACAGCAGAAATACCTTTCTTGTTGATATTTTTAATAGCTGCTGCTGAAACTTTTAACGTAATCCATCTATCTTCCTCAGGAATATAGAAACGTTTCTTAGTTAAGTTAGCGTTAAATTTACGCTTAGTCTTGTTCATTGCGTGAGAAACATTATTTCCCACCATAGCTTTCTTACCAGTTAGTTCACAAACTCTTGACATCTTCTTATTTCTTTTGTGTTATTTAAAACAGGGTGCAAATTAACGAATTATAATTTGAACGCGCAAGTTAGATTCTTTATTTTTTTATAATTTCATTTTTTAAAAGCTCAAAACTCTCCAAAACCGCTTTATTAACAACCCTTTCGCGGTTTTTACCAAAATTAAACTTTTTAGAAATCACCCCCTTAGGTCCGGCCAAAGCAATAAAAACTGTACCTATTTCGGCATCAGAATCTCCTTTTTCTGGTCCGGCATTCCCAGTTGTTGCAATTGCATAGTCTGTTGCCAACAGCTCTTTTACATTTAAAGCCATCAACTCTACCACCTCAGCACTCACTACAGAATGTGCTTTTATTACCTCATTAGGCACTCCTAACACCTTTTCTTTAACTTCGGTAGCATAACTTACTACAGCACCTTTAAAATACTCAGAAGCACCAGGCACCGATGTTACCAACTCTGCAATCTTACCTCCTGTACAACTTTCAGCAGTTGCTAAAGTAGCTGCTTCTTGTTTTAAGAGCTGCCCTATCAAAACTTCTATATCACCATCATCTTCATAGCCATATATAATATCTCCTATCAACTCATGAAGCTCTTTTACTTTTGCATTCAACGCAAGCTCTAACACCTCTTTATCAGCTCCTTTAGCTGTAAAACGTAATCTTACTCTACCAAAATTAGGCAAATAAGCTAGCTTTACAAACTCAGGCAATGTATCTTCCCAAGCATCTAATTTTTCAGCAATAGCACTCTCCCCTAAACCAGCAGTTAAAACCGTTTTATGAATAATATATGGCAATGTAAATTTAGACTGTAGCCTAGGTAATACTTCGCGCTCTACCAAACCTTTCATTTCAAAAGGCACCCCAGGCATTGAAATAAATATTTTTCCTTTATCTTCTATCCACATTCCCGGCGCAGTACCAAACAAATTCATCAACACAGTTGCTTTTGAAGGTACCAAAGCCTGCTTTCTATTAAGGTCGGATATAGGTGTACTTTTTATGTACTTAGCAAACAACTCCTCTACATGAGCCAACACGGCATCATCTTGAACCAAGGTATCATTAAAATATTTACAAATAGTGTGCTTGGTAATATCGTCTTTTGTAGGCCCTAGCCCACCCGTAATAATAACAATATCTACTCTAGAAGACGCCTCTTCTAAGGCATTTAAAATATGTGCTTCAGTATCTTGAACAGAAGAAATCTGATACACTCCTACTCCTATTTTATTCAGCTCTTTAGCTATATAAGCAGAGTTAGTATCTATGATCTGACCAATGAGAATCTCATCCCCAATGGTAATTATTTCAGCAAACATACAAGTTTAAATATTATAATCTCTTTTTAAATCAGCTATTGCAGTAGTTATTTCTTTATAAATAACTTCATATTTAGCTACTACTTCCTCATGGTTTTCTGCTCTTGCGCTTTGCTCTATTTCTAAAATAGCCTGAAAAGCAACATCTAGCCCCACCAAATCTACGTTAGGCTTTATTTTATGTGCATTCTGATATACTTTATGATAATCCTTCTCCGCTATCCCCTCTTCTATCTTCTGCATATCTTCAGGAACCTCTTCTATAAAAAGAGTTACCACAGACACTATAAAGTCTTCATCTCCCCCTGAAAGCTCTTCTATTTTAGTTAAATTATACATTTATCTTACAGTTACTTTTAATGCTTCCTTATTATTCAATGTTCCAGTTAACACATCATCCGGATTTACTTTTCCCACCCCTGCAGGTGTACCAGTAAAAATTATATCGCCTTTTTTCAAGGTAAAATACTTAGACACGTACGCTATAATTTCATCTATTTTCCACAACATAAAAGAGGTATCTCCTTTCTGAACCACCTCATCATTTTTAGCTAATGAAAATAGTATTGCGTCTAAATCTTCAAATTCAGTTTTCGGAAAAAACTGCCCAATTACCGCAGCACCATCAAAAGATTTTGCCTTTTCCCAAGGCAATCCCTTGTCTTTTAATTTAGCCTGTAAATCTCTGGCAGTAAAATCAATCCCTAAACCAATTTCATCATAATATTTATGAGCAAACTTCTCACTTATGTGCTTCCCTACTTTATGTATTTTCACTAATACCTCAACCTCATAATGCACATCATCTGAAAACTCAGGAATATAAAAATCTTGTTGTTTTGGCAACACTGCACTGTCTGCCTTAATAAACACAACAGGCTCAGAAGGGCGTTCATTTTTTAGCTCTTCTATATGATCTACATAATTTCTTCCTATGCAAATAATTTTCATAACACTTACAGCTTCGTATTTAACTTTCTCAACTTAATACTAGTAAGCACTTTTTTAGTATACAAAGGAAAATCTGCATTCATAATCCAACCAAAATACCCTGGCTCAGTCTCTAATACATCTTCCACTTTCTTACCTTTATGTTTACCAAAAGAAAATACTTCTTCTCCTTCTTTATTAAATGCTATAAACCCAGCAAAGTCTGCACTGTTTTTACGTTTGGTAAATTCAGACAGCGTTTTAATATTGTTTACTAAAACACCCTCATACCTATCTAACTGAGATTTTAACACCTCATAGGTAGCATTGGTATCTGCAGCGGCGCTATGCGCATCTTCTAAGTCTTTATCGCAATAAAACTTATAAGCAGCTTTTAAAGTACGCTGTTCCATTTTATGAAAAATGGTTTGTACATCCACAGCCACGGTGTTTTTAAGATCAAAATCAACGTCTGCTCTTAACATCTCTTCAGCTAATAAAGGAATATCAAACCTATCAGAATTATACCCCCCTAAATCACTATCTTTTATCATAGCATATACGGTTTTAGCTAATTCTTTAAAGGTTGGCTCATTTGCCACTTTATCATCGGTGATACCATGAATAGCCGCCACCTGATCTGGAATAGGCATTTCAGGATTTACTAGCCACGTTTTACTCTCTTTATTTCCGTTAGGAAACACCTTTAAAATTGATATTTCTACAATCCTATCTTTTGTGATGTCTGTTCCGGTAGTTTCCAGATCAAAAAAACAGATAGGCCTGGTAAGATTTAACTCCATTATGAATCGTTGATTTTTAAATCATTTTTGTTAAAAATAAGAAAAGGTAAACCATCAAAAAAATTATCACGATGATTTACCCATATTTTTTCTAGTATAGCAAGACATTGCTTACTAAACTTCTCTATCTACATTCCAAGCTTCAAGATAATCGGCTACAGCTTTTACAAACTGACCTCCTAAAGCACCGTTAACTACTCTATGATCGTAACTATGAGAAAGGAACATTTTCATTCGTATTCCTATAAAGTCACCCTCAGGTGTTTCTACTACCGCAGGCACCTTTCTAATAGCTCCTAACGCTAAAATACCAACTTGAGGCTGATTGATTATTGGGGTTCCCATTACCGACCCAAACATACCAATGTTTGTTACCGTATAAGTTCCTCCTTTAATCTCATCTGGCTTCAATTGGTTTTTTCTGGCACGGTTAGCTAAATCATTTACTTTCTTAGCCATACCTACCATATTTAACTGATCTGCATTCTTAATCACAGGAACAATTAAATTACCATCAGGCAAAGCAGCCGCCATACCTAAGTTTATATCTTTATGTTTTACTATAGAATCTCCGTCTACAGAAATATTTAGAAGAGGGTATTGCTTTAATGCAGCAGCTACCGCTTCCATAAATATAGGTGTAAACGTTAATTTCTCTCCTTCTCTTTTTTCAAAAGCAGCTTTTACTTTATTTCTCCAGTTCCAGATATTAGTTACATCAACCTCAATAAAACTTTGCACATGAACAGAAGTACTAATACTCTCTTTCATATGATGAGCAATTAATTTACCCATTCTGCTCATTTCAATAATCTCATCAGAACCATTAACAGAAACAGGGACACTACTTGGTGTAGGCTGCACAGGTGCAACAGGCACAGGTTTGCTAGCCTGTTTTGCTGGTGCAACACCACTTTTACGTTGCTCTAAATAAGATAGCATATCGTTTTTGGTAACCCTACCATCTTTTCCGGTACCAGAAATAGTTTCTAACTCCGAAATAGAAATACCTTCTTCCTTAGCCATGTTTTTAACCAAAGGAGAATAAAATCTTTCCGACTGGTCAAAATCAGGCGCTTCGTTAGCAACTGTTTCTTTTGCCGCCGTCATAGTAGCCTCTATAGCTTCTACTTCAGCTGGCGCTGTTGCTTCTTCAGCCACTACTTGTACTGACTCAGACGCATCATCTGATACCTCTCCATCAGTTTCTATTATAGCAAGCACCTCTCCTACCTTCACAACATCATTAGCCTCAAAGAACTTCTCTACTAAAACTCCCTCTACTTCACATGGTACTTCAGAATCTACTTTATCTGTAGCTACTTCTACTACAGTTTCATCTGCTTCAATAGTATCGCCAACCTCTTTTAACCAAGATGTAACGGTTGCTTCTGCAACACTTTCTCCCATTTTCGGTAACAATAGTTTATATTTTGCCATTTTACTAATTGAATGTTGATTTTTTATACAATATTTGCGAAATTAACTAAATAAGTTAAATCTAACTGAATACTCTTTAATAAATTTTAGTTAAAAGAATTTCACTTCTCCCTTTGCATCACTAAAATTACTACCCAAAACATACCGTTTACTCATAGGAATCATCTTATAAGTAAACCCTCTGCCACTCAATATGTTAAAATATTGAATTATTTGTTTAAATGTTAATGTATTAGCATCAAATAGAAGTTCTATATGCTTATCATCAGGCCCCATGGTCTGTACCTCTTCAAAGGTAGTTAGTATCACTTCTTTTTTCAAAGACGTTTTTAAATCTTCTACCAAACTAGCATCTGTACTTATTAAATAATACTTCTCTGGTTTAAAATGAATATTGGCATGTTGTTTCATACGCAGTAGTTTTAGCAAACTAAAAATTTTTGCTCCTATACGCATTACCAAATCAAATAAGATATTCACCTTAAAGTGTTTTCTATAAAAGAAATTCATAGCCTCTCTAAAGCGCCTTAAAAAAGTTTCGTCTTTATTAGTACTTTCTCCTTTATAATGAATTACTCTTGTTTCTGAAAAATAGTAATTATCATACCCTTCTTTCAGTGCCATATAAGATATATCTACATCGTCAGAATACATAAAGCAGCCTTCATCAAAACCTCCTAGTTTTAAATACAAGCTTCTTTTCATAAACATAAAAGCACCTACTAAAATCTCTATCTTTCCTGTTTCATTAGGGTCTAACTCCATAAAATAATACTTTCCGCATTGCTTTGGAAAATATCTATACAACTCTAAAAACTTAGTAAATGCTACCCAAGGTGTTGGCACTCCTCTTTTACTTTCGGGCAAAAACTTACCAGAACCATCTAACAACTTAGGACCAACAATACCTAGTTTATCTTTTCCTTCTGCAAAATCAAAGAGCTTGTCAAATGTATCTTCTGCTACTACCGTATCAGGATTAAGAATACACACATACTCCCCTTTTGCTATATCAACCCCCATATTGTTTCCTTTAGGGAAACCAGTATTATCTTTATTCACAATTAACCGCACATCAGGAAATTGTGTTTGCACCATGGCTACACTACCATCTTCCGAGGCATTATCTACCACAATAATTTCAGCATCTAGGTGAGACGTTGCCTTTACTACAGACTGCAAGCAAAGCTCTAGAAAGTATTGAACATTATAATTTAAGATAACAACAGAGAGCCTCATTATATACTTATTGTTTTAAAGAATTTTCAAAAGGAATTCTATTGATAATACTTCTTCCTAATGTTACTTCATCAGCATATTCTAACTCTCCTCCTACAGAAATACCCCTAGCTATGGTAGAGGTTACTATTTTAAAAGGCTCTATTTGTTTATAGATATAAAAATTAGTGGTATCACCCTCCATGGTACTACTTAAGGCAAAAATAATTTCCTTAACTTCCCCAGAAGACACACGTTCTACCAACGATTCTATATGTAAATCGCCTGGCCCTACGCCATCAATAGGAGAAATTTTACCTCCTAGAATATGATACACCCCTTTAAATTGCCCGGTAGACTCAATTGCCATGACATCTCTTACATCTTCCACCACACAAACCAATTCGCTTTCTCGTCTTGGGTTGGCACATATATCACATAAAGCAACGTCAGAAATATTATGACACTTTTTACAAAATCGGATTTCGTTTCGCATAGAATGCAATGCAGAAACCAACCTTTCAGTCTGACTTTCAGGTTGTTTCAACAAGTGAAGTACTAATCGTAGCGCGGTTCGCTTACCCACTCCGGGTAATTGAGCCATTTCTGCTACTGCATTTTCTAAAAGCTTTGAAGAAAATTCCATTGCCGCAAAGGTACAATTTTTAATATTCTTCCGTTTTAATTATAGAAAAAATTGAGATTTGCATATTGATTCAAATTATTTGTAATTTGCTCTTATACGATATTCTAATGACGCCACTTTACATATTGCTTATAATTGCGGCCTACTTTGGGCTTTTAATTCTAGTTTCATTTTTTACAGGAAAATCTTCTAGTAACGATGCTTTTTTTAAAGGTAACAAGCAATCGCCGTGGTATGTAGTTGCTTTTGGTATGCTAGGAGCCTCGCTATCGGGTGTTACATTTATCTCGGTGCCAGGTTGGGTAGCAGCTAGCAAGTTTAGCTATATGCAAATGGTTTTAGGGTATGTTTTGGGGTACTTGGTTATTATAAAAGTATTATTACCACTCTATTACAAATTAAACCTTACCTCTATATACACCTATTTACAAGAGCGTTTTGGCAACGCAACTTATAAAACAGGTGCTTCTTTCTTTTTACTTTCTAGAATTATTGGTGCTAGTTGCAGGTTATTTTTGGTGGCTAAAATTTTACAACTTTTAATTTTTGACGAACTAAACATACCGTTTAGTGTTACGGTTGCCATTACTATTTTACTTATTTGGCTGTACACTTTTAAAAGTGGTATTAAAACTATTGTTTGGACAGACACCCTACAAACCTTGTTTATGCTTATAGCACTAGGGGTTACTATTGTTACTATTTATAACGACTTAAACATTGGTGCTACAGGATTGGTTACATATGTTTCGGAAAGTAGTTTATCTAAAGTTTTTTACTTCGACAATCCTGGAGAGGCAAGCTATTTCTGGAAGCAGTTTTTGTCAGGTGCCTTTATTACTATTGTAATGACGGGACTAGACCAAGACATGATGCAAAAAAACCTTACCTGCCGATCTTTAAAAGATGCGCAAAAAAATATGTTCTCCCTATCATTAATACTAGTAGTTGTTAACTTTATTTTTCTAACCTTAGGTTTGTTACTTACAGAATATGCAACAGCCAACGGTATTGAAGCTAGTGGAGACACACTATTCCCTACCATTGCTCAAAACAACCTTGGATCTTTAGTATTTATTTTCTTTTTTATTGGACTTATAGCTGCTGCGTATAGTAGCGCAGATAGCGCTTTAACCTCGTTAACTACAAGTTTCAGTATTGATATTTTAGAAATCAATAAAAAATACGACGAACAAAAACAGGTAAAAATTAGAAAACAAATTCACATTCTAATCTCTTTCATCTTGTTTTTAGCCATTATTATTCTAAGATATGTAGTACCCGGCGAAAGTATTATTGACAAACTTTTCAGTTTTGCCGGCTATACCTATGGTCCATTATTAGGGTTATACAGCTTTGGTTTAATCACAAAGGCTAAAGTGAAAGATGTTTGGGTACCACTTGTAGCCATTGCATCGCCTATTATCTCCTATATAATTGATTATAACTGTACCCTAAACGGACACAAACTAGGATACGCCGTTTTAATGATTAATGGACTTTTAACCTTTATTGGTTTATTAATATTGGTTCGTAGAAAGTAGCACTAAAGTACAGGCTACCTCAGCCTCTATACCTTCTTCTTTCAGTTTATGAATAAACTCGTAATTCTCTGTTCCAGGATTAAAAATAACTCTTCGTGGTTGCAGATTAACCACGTAGTCATAATAAGACTCCTGTATCATTGGGTTCACATATAACGATACCGTATCTACACCATCGGTATCAAACTTATCTGTTTTAATGGTAACAGGCCCTATCTTCCCTTCTTTCATTCCTATTGCTTCTACATCCATACCTTTATCAAGCAATCTTTTTACTGCTTTATAACTATATCTATCCGGGTTAGTAGAGGCTCCTATAACTAAAGTCTTCATTTGTTAAAATCTGTTAAACGTTGTAACACCTTTTCAGTTCACGCGTCTTTTAGGCAAACGCTATTACAAGATAACGTTTAAATTTCATCAATCAAAAATCGAGCAGACCAAATGAAACAATTTAGCTTTTTTTTAGCACTTATGGTGCTAGTGTCGACGTATGCCCATGCCTATAATCTTGAAGATAAATTAGGAGGTATTAAAGGTACTATTATAGACCAAACCTCTAAGCAACCTATTCCCTACGCTACGGTTACTGTAAAGAGCAAATCAGACCAACAAATTATAACCGGAGTAGTTACAGATGACAAAGGAGACTTTGAAATTAAAAATCTTGAAGACGGCGCATATACCCTAGACATTCAATTTATAGGTTTCTTGCCTTATACCAAAGATATTACGATTAACAAAGGAACCAGAAATGTAAATCTAGGCACCATAGAACTTTCAGAAAATGTTACACAGCTAGACGATGTAGAGCTGGTAGCAGAACGTTCTACTATTGAACAAAAAATAGATAGAAAAGTAGTTCATATAGGAAAAGACCTTACTACTGTAGGAGCCTCTGCAGCTGATATTATGAACAACATTCCATCTGTAAATTTAGACCAAGATGGTAACTTATCATTAAGAGGTAACCAAAACGTGCGCGTGATGGTAGATGGCAAATTATCTAACATACCAGTAGATCAATTATTAAAACAAATACCATCTTCTTCTATTAAATCAATAGAATTAATTACCAACCCATCTGCTAAATACAACCCTGAGGGCATGAGCGGTATTATTAATATAGTATTACATAAAAATGCAAATATTGGTTTCAACGGAAATGTATCGGCAGGGTATACACAAGGCGAAGAACCTAAATTTAATAGCAACATCAACTTAAACTACCGTAACGGTAAATTTAACTTGTACGGCACCTATGGTAATAACTTTGGCAAATACGTAAATGGCGGGAATATCTACCGATTTGATGATAACACAGAGCAGTTTATGGACATGAGAAACAACAATGAATCTCATTTGTATAAAATTGGTATTGATTATTATCTAAATGACAATAACACGTTATCATTTTTCACCAATCAGAATATTTTTGATGGTAAAAACAATTCGGTAACAGACATCCTATTTTATGATGATCCTACCTTAGATCAAACTCAGTATTTTAACAACGCTAATAATAATCATAGTAGCCAATACAATTTTGATTTTAAACATGATTTTAAAAAAGAGGGACATAATATAGAGTTAGAAGCAGACTATAATGATTTTACTGACGATGAAGATTCTAACTTTATATTCACCTCTGGTGATTTACCAGACTACCAAGATTTTGTAGATACCGACAGATCGCAAACCACTGTTAATTTAGATTATGTAAACCCATTAACCGAAAATTCTAAACTAGAATTAGGAGCACAAACACGTTTATTTAGTACTGATATAAAATACAATTCTACTGGTTTATCATATAATTCATCTGGTGATTTAATTGCTACCCCTAGCACCCATTTTGTTTACGACATGGATATTTATTCTGCCTATGCTACCTATGGTCAGAATTTCAAAAAATGGTCATACCAAGTAGGAGCCAGATTTGAAACCGTAGACATTAAAGCAGACACAAATTCGGTAAGAGCATTTACAGATAAATACACACAAGTATACCCATCTGCCTTTGTAAAATATACGCCAACAGAAAAAAATGCTTACCAAATAAGCTTTAGCCGTAGAGTAGACAGACCAGGTATATCGCAAGTAAACCCTATTAGAGAATGGAGTTCGCCTCGTATTTCCTCATATGGTAACCCTGCGCTTACACCTCAGTTTACAAACTCTATAGACTTTAACTATACACGCAGATTAAAAGCAGGTAGTTTTACCGGTGGTGTGTTTTACAGACAATTAAATGATGAAATAAGCAGAGCTTTATTAATAGATGAGTTGGATGAAAATAAATTGATATTAACCTATCAAAACTTTGCTGACAACAACTCTTATGGTTTAGAATTATCATCTAACTATAAGCCTACTAAATGGTGGAACTTTAATGCTAGCTTTGACTTATTTAACCAAACTCAAAAAGGTTTTGTTGGTAGCGAATATGCAGAAGTAGACAACACTTCTTATAATTTTAGAATGAACAATAATTTCCCTATTTCTAAAAAAATAACCTTATCTATTTTTGGTTTTTATCGAGGACCTAATAAATCATTACAGTTTAACCCAAAGGCTATGTATTTTGTAAACACTGGGGCGCGTTACTCTTTTGCAGAAGGAAAAGGTACGCTTAGCCTAAATGTAAACGATGTATTTAACACCATGCGTTTTGCATTTGATGCTACCAGACCATACAAACAAAATGGCGAATTTACTTGGGAAAGTAATACACTTTACCTAGGGGCTTCTTATAATTTTGGAAGTGGTAAAAACCGTGCTTTACGCAGAAAAAACAGAGACGACAACACAAAACAAGGTGGCGGAATGTTCTAAAACCTAAAAAATACACTTCACATGTAAACAAAATACCCGGCAATTGCTCGGGTATTTTTTTACCCTGTTACCAATGATAAATCTCATTAAAATAGGCTGCTGTTAGCTTTGAAACTGAAAATATCTTTGCTACTTTTACAGGAAAAGGTTTTTAGTTTTGAACAAAGAGCAACCATCTGCACTACACGAAAAGAAAGGGGTTACACAACCACTTAACACTAGTGATACTGCTATAAACAACGTAAAAAGGTTTAGAAGCAGAGAGGTAAATCCTGATGAATTAGCTGAAAAAATATGCAATGGTGATACCATTGCTTTAAGTAGAGCTATTACTTTAGTAGAAAGCACCAATCCAGAGCATTCTAAAAAAGCAAATCAAATTATTACCACTTGTTTACCTAAAGCTAATAAATCTGTGCGAATAGGTATTACTGGTGTACCCGGAGCTGGCAAAAGTACTTTTATAGAAAGCTTTGGAAAACACCTTACCTCACTAGGAAAAAAGGTAGCCGTGTTAGCAGTAGACCCTTCTAGTTCCATTAGTAAAGGAAGTATTTTAGGTGATAAAACCCGTATGGAAGATTTAGTAAAAGACAAAAATGCCTTTATACGCCCTTCCCCTAGCGGAAACTCTTTAGGCGGTGTTGCCAGAAAAACACGAGAAACAATTATTCTGTGCGAAGCTTGTGGTTTTGATACCATTATTATTGAAACTGTAGGGGTTGGGCAAAGTGAAACTGCGGTACATAGTATGGTAGATTTTTTCTTATTACTAAAAATTTCTGGTGCAGGAGATGAATTGCAAGGTATTAAGCGTGGTATTATGGAAATGGCAGATGCTATTGTAATTAACAAAGCAGATGGCGATAACTTAAAACCCGCTGAAAGAGCTAAAGTAGAATTTAAACGTGCATTACACCTATACCCACCAAAAGCCAACGGTTGGATACCAAAAGTGTTAACCGCCTCTGCCTTATATGACGAAGGAGTTGAAAATGTTTGGAAACTGATAGAAAACTTTAGAACTCAAACTACCGAATCTGGACATTTTAACCAAAAGCGATTAGAGCAACAAAAGTTTTGGTTTTTACAAACTATAGACGAGCAATTGAAATCTAATTTCTATCAAAACCCGGTTATTAAAAACGAACTAAAAGAAAAAATTGCGGCCATAGATGCTATGCAAGCATCCCCTTTTGCTGCTGCTACCGATTTATTGAACCTATATTATAATTTATAATTATATTTGATAAGCTCCCCAAGCAACAAAACCACTTAAATATACTTGTAATAGTTAGTATAGCATGGTATACGAGTTTACAATTGTAGTTCCTTTGTATAATGAGGAAGAGAATCTGTTGCGCCTTGAAGAAGCGTTGAACAGCTTTCTTACTATGGCCTCTAAACAAAGTGCTGTTCTATTTGTAAACGACGGATCTACAGACAATAGCCAACAATTAATAGAAACCATCTGTGCTAGAAACACCCATTTTTCATTTTTAGAATTTGAAAAGAATCAAGGGTTAAGTGCCGCTATTAAAGCTGGGTTTGACCATGTAGAAACCAAGTATGTAGGTTACATAGATGCAGATTTACAAACCTCGCCACAAGATTTTAACTTACTACTAGCACATGCACATGAGCATGATTTAGTAACAGGTATAAGAACCAACCGACAAGACACTCCCTTAAAAAAATTATCGTCTAAAATAGCAAACACTACAAGACGTACCTTTACTAAAGACGGTATAGACGACACCGGCTGCCCTTTAAAAGTTTTTAAAACCAGTAGTGCTAAAACAATCCCTATGTTTAAAGGCACACACAGGTTTTTCCCGGCTATGATTCAGCTTCAAAAAGGCACTGTGCTTCAAATACCCGTACAACACTTCCCAAGGATTGCAGGAACTCCCAAATTTGGTATATGGAACCGATTGGTAGGTCCACTATTAGATTGCTTTATTTTTCTCTGGATGAAAAAACGGTATATTAATTACAAAATCAAGAGAGATGAATAGCTGGATTATTTATGGTATTGGTCTTACAGCACAACTTCTATTTTCATGGAGGGTATTATTACAATGGATTATCTCAGAAAAAAACAAACAGGTAACCATACCTCGTTATTTTTGGATTATAAGTCTGGTGGCCTCTTTTTTACTTTTTATCTATGGATACTTAAGAAATGATTTCCCTATTATTCTAGGCGAAATATTTACGTATTACATATATATAAGAAACATTCAATTGCAGCATCAATGGAAAAAAGTAACCATTCCTTTAAAAGCTTTTTTATGGATTTTCCCGATAATTATTATTTCCTACTCTTTCCAAAACAACCGTTATGATATGCATAGTTTATTCAATGAATCTACCATGCCTTTTTGGTTATTATCACTAGGGGTTACCGCCCAACTTATCTTTAAGTCACGCTTTATATACCAATGGATTGTTTCTGAAAAGAAAAAAGAATCTACCCTACCCATGGGGTTCTGGATATTTAGTTTAACTGGCGCTATTTTAATTATTATCTACGCCATTTTTAGAGCAGACCCAGTACTTTTAGTAGGTCACATTTTTGGTACTATTACCTATATAAGAAATATGACTATTCACAAAAAATGTGTTACAGCTTCCACTTAGCAATTACTTTATTGTATATAAAAAACACAATAGAAGCTATTAGACTACCAAAAAAGAAGCCCGTTAAAACATCTAACGGAAAATGTACTCCAATATAAATTCTACTGTAACCAACTGCAAGTGCCCATAATACTAAAACAGGCAACAACCACTTAAAATAAGGTTTAAATAACACCCCAAAAAATATAGCTACAGCAAAAGAGTTTGCCGCGTGTGCAGAAAAATAACTATACTGCCCACCGCACCAGTCTTTTACCAATCGCATTTGATCTGCAATATTTACAGTATAACAAGGTCTTAAACGTTTAAAACCATATTTAAATGCATTTGCAAGCTGGTCAGCTCCGGCAATTAATACAGCTACCATCACTAATACTACCAATGTTTTTTTCCAACCTAATTTCCAAAAACATAAAACCAATAGTAAAACGTACAATGGTATAGACCCCCATTTATTAGTAATAAACATCCAGAACCCATCAAACGATTCAGATCCTAATCCGTTTAAATACAAAAATAATTGTTGGTCTAAGTGTATTAATTCTTCCATGTCTAAATATTAAGAATCATATCTACCTACTTCTCTATCGTAAAACTCGGTAGCCTGTTCAATTAAATCAGGTAACTCTTCTTCCAAATCTTTAATTTCAGACTTATCAATATCTTCTAACCACTCCACCTCATCGGTCACTAAGTCAATGATAAATCGAGGAAAATCAGTATGAATAACGAAATTCGCATCAGGGAAATCGGTATTGTCACAGATTAAAAATTTAGGTATTTCCATAATATATATGTTAAACAGCAACCTCTTTAGATTGCTTTATAAGTTTATTAGTGATGTATTGAAAACGAAGATACAAAAATATTGCAGCGGATGATAAACCAGCAAGTAAACCAAACCAAATACCCATGCTACCCCAATCGGTATACAACCCAAAATAAGTAGATACCGGAAACCCTATTACCCAATAAGAAACTAAGGTTATAACAGTAGGTATTAGCACATCTTGCAGCCCTCTAAGGGCTCCTAAACCAACCACCTGCATAGCATCTGATATTTGAAACAACCCTGCCACCAACATGAGTTCTGCTGCTACCGCTAGCACTTCTACATTATCTGCTCCGTTTACCAAATCATTTTCATCTAAATAAATAGTAGGTAAATATTGATTAAACAATATAAAACATAGTGCAAAGAAAACAGCAAACACCAAGGCAAGAAGAAAAACCGACAAAGCAATTCTTTTTAAATCTACATAAGCTTCTTTTCCTTTTTGGTTCCCCACTCTAATCATAGCAGCTACACTTAACCCTGTAGCCACCATAAATGTCATACTAGACAAGTTTAGCGCTATTTGGTTAGCTGCTTGTTGGTTGGTACCCAACATACCACTTAGCCATACTGCTGCAGTAAAAATGGCCACTTCAAACAACATTTGAAAAGATGATGGTATTCCTAGTTTTAGCAGCTTTGAGATTACAGAACGTTTAATTTCTTTAAAATTAAAGTGCGTTACATAATCATGAAATTTCTTTCTACGTGCTAATAAATACCACATATACACCACCATAGCAACACGAGAAAGCAGTGTACCCCATGCAGCACCTATAATGCCCATTTTAGGAAAAAAGCCAATACCAAAAATTAGCAAGTAGTTGATACCTACATTTAAAAATACAGCTAAAAACGTAGCATACATAGCATAACGGGTTTCAGACAATCCATCTGCAAACTGCTTAAATGCCTGAAATACAATAAGAGGTATTAAGGAAAACGACACAATATCTAAATATGGGTAGGCAAGCAACACCACCTCTTCTGGTTGTTTCATTGTATACATTAATGGCTTTGCAAACAGCAATAGTACCGAAAGTACTAACCCCATTATTGTGCACAATACCAGTCCGTGCTTTAAAGCTGCTTTTACATTATGTTTATTGTGGGCTGCATCAGCCTCGGCAACCAATGGTGTAATGGCGGTAGAAAACCCAATACCAAAAGACATAGCAATAAACATAAAGCTATTTCCTAAAGATACCGATGCCAATTCTTTAGCACCTAACTGCCCTACCATTACATTATCAAAAAAACCTATTAGGCTATGGCCCAACATACCCAAAATAACTGGGTATGCAAGCTTTAAATTATAAGTAAACTCTTTAGTGTAATTTGCAAGCGAAATCATTACTCTGCAATCAATCGTTCAATTTTGTTCATTACTTCCTCACTATCCCACAACTGCTCTATGTTAGGCATTTTCATTACCTCATCCATAATTAAACGTTGCTTATCTCCCTGGTCTAAAGCTTCTGCATACGGCTTTCTAGAAAAGGTAACACGGCTATATAACGGCACCCATTTATCAGGGTGTTCTGTATAAAACTTAGCTTCAATCTTCTTACGTAAAATAAAAGAAGCATCTGCTGTTTTGGTACTCATTTCCATAAAGTTTCTATAACTTAACTCAGCAATAGCGTCGGCATTTGGTTTTCTAGACGTTTCATACGCCTTAAAAACAGCCTCCCAATTATCGCTATGCGCTTCCATCAACTCATTTAACACCGTAATATCTTCAAAACCGGCATTCATCCCTTGCCCGTAAAACGGTACAATGGCATGGGCAGCATCACCTATTAAAGCTACTTTATCCCAATAGGTCCAAGGGTAGCATTTAATAGTAAGCAACGCACTAGTAGGGTGCTCGGTAAAGTCTTTTATCAAATCAGGTATCACTTCTATAACCGTTGGAAAATACGTTTCAAAAAACGCTTTGATACTTTCTTCTGTATTCAAAGTATCAAAAGAAACCTCCCCATGATAAGGCAAAAACAAAGTACAGGTAAAACTACCATCTGTATTAGGCATGGCAATTAACATAAACCTACCTCTTGGCCAAATGTGAAAAGAATTTTTATCTAATTTATGGGTACCATCTTCATTAGCAGGAATGGTAAGTTCTTTATAGCCTGTTTCTAAAAACTCCTGACTATAGTTAAACAAGCTTCTTCGTTGCATTTTATGTCGTACTCTAGAAAAAGCACCATCTGCACCAAAAACTACATCATATTTGTTTGCTTTACGGTCAGACTTATCAGAACCACCTGTATAAAGTGTAGCCTCTGGCAAATCAACATCCCACACCTTTTGGTCAAAAAGAAAATTGGCTCCTGCTTCTTCCGCCAAGTCAATCATTAATTTATTCAATGCCCCTCTAGAGATAGAATAAATAGCTTCGCCTTCTTTTCCGTAAGGTTGAAAATACATGGGTTGCTCTAGGGTATGAATAGCTCTTCTGTACAAAGGAATAGCAATTTTTCTAACCTCATCACCTATACCAATAGCATCTAATGCATGCCATCCTCTTTCTGAAACAGCCAAATTAATGGAGCGTCCGGAAAACTTTATATTTCTGATATCTTCTCGTCTATCATAAATATCTACTTTATGACCTCTCTTTAACAGATACATTGCTAATAAAGAACCCACTAACCCACTGCCCACAATGGCAACATTATTTGGTGTTTGCATGAAAAAACTATTCTGTATTCTACGTAATAAAGACCGCAAAGGTACACAATTAAAACCTACGCCTTTAACATTTATAGAGTTTAGCACATCATTAACAGCCAATAACTACGCTAATCATTATTTTTATTAAAAATTAAAAAACTATGAGTACTGAACAATCTTTATTAAAAAGTTATAAAATGGGAGACATCTCCCTTAAAAACAGGGTAGTTATGGCACCTATGACCAGAAGTAGAGCCAACAACCCAGAACACGTACCAACAGATATACATGTTACCTACTATACACAACGCAGTAGTGCCGGACTTATCATTACAGAAGGTAGTCAAGTGTCGGAACGTGCGGTTGGGTATATCAACACACCAGGAATTTATTCTGATGAGCAAGTAGCACATTGGAAAAAAGTTACCGATGCGGTACACCAAGAAGGTGGAAAGATTTTTATTCAGCTATGGCACGTAGGGCGTATTTCGCATCCTGATTTTCATGACGGAGAACTTCCACTAGCGCCAAGCGCCATTAATCCAAACGAAAAATCATTTACACAGGAAGGATTTAAAGATACGGTAACCCCAAAAGAAATGACCGTTGAAGATATTAAACAAACCATTGCCGATTTTAAAAATGCTGCAGCAAATGCTATGAAAGCCGGTTTTGATGGTGTTGAAATACATTCTTCTAACGGGTACTTATTCCATCAGTTTTTTAGTAAATCATCTAATACCCGTACCGATGATTACGGAGGAAGCATTGAAAACAGAATACGCTTTTTATTTGAAGTGTTAGATGAAGTAAAAACTATTATGCCTGAAAATAAAATAGGCCTTCGTTTGAATCCATCACTACACGGCCTGTTTGGTATTAAGGCAGATGAGGAAACCATTCCTACTTTTGACCGTATCGTAACTAAATTAAACGACTATAATTTAGCGTATTTACACTTATCTGAACCTTTTACAGATGTTTCAGAGATAGACTTTTTGGTAAAAGATATTGCTAAGCACTACCGCCCAATGTATAATGGTACGTTAATTATCAATGGCAACTTTGATCAAGAAAAAGGGAATAAGGTTATTGAAGAAGGTAATGCCGATTTGGTTGCCTATGGAAAACCATTTATTTCTAACCCCGATTTAGTAGAACGTTTTGAGCAAAATGCACCCCTTGCCGATTGGGACCAAGACACCTTTTACACTCCAGGTACCGAAGGATATATAGACTATCCTACTTACAAAGAAACGGTAGCCTAGTAAACACATAAAAACAGCCTGAAGTCCGCTATGTCCTTCAGGCTGTATTGCTTATTTATTGGAAGCAATTTAGGTTCAAATAATTTTAAAAATACAACATCATCCTACGCTCTAATAAAGTAATATCAACAGCCGTGCCAAAAGCATTTTTACACGGGTTAAAAAAACATTTTTCTGTAAATAAATTTTCGATACCCTTTTGTATCTTTAAAAACACGTTCTAATTAACTGTTAATGATTTCACCCCACGATTCAGGTCCTATTTACAAGGAAACCATTATGACTCGGTTTCCTGTTGAGCCATTCAACACTTTTAGCAATCTTTTGTTTTTAGCAGTACTAATTTATTTTAGTCTAAAGGTTTATAAAAACCCAAAGAACCACGTATTTATAAGCTGCATTATACCGGTTATTTTTATTGGCTATATAGGTGGTACCATTTATCACGCTACTCGTAGCGCTAATATATGGTTATATATGGACTGGGTGCCTATAATGCTATCGTGCCTAGCTGCTACCTTTTATTTTATCTTCAAATCTTCCAAATTGGTTTGGGTACGCCTTATATGGATATTTTTAACCTTAACTATAAACTTCGGAATTAGAGCCTTACCAATACCAAGAAAGTTTGCCACTTCAGCAGGCTATGTATTTACAGCAGTAGCGGTATTGCTTCCTATTTTTGTATACCTGTATAAAACAAAATGGAGATATTTGAAATGGGTCGTATTAGGAGTAGTTAGTTTTGCGTTAGCAATAACCTTTAGGGTTACCGACCGTTATTTAGACTTATCTATGGGAACGCATTGGCTATGGCATAGCTTTGGAGCCATTGCCGTTTTTTTTCTTATCAATTATATTTATAAAGACGATTTACAAAAAGAAAAAGCCCATTAAAAAATGGGCTTTTCATATATTCAATAGTATCTAAACATTACTCATCATCAGAAATTACGGTTAGTGTTAACCTTCCGTAGGGGTCAGAAGCGTCATCACTGGCATTAAGTTGATAGGTGTAACTACCTCCTGATAAGGTCTCCTCACCATCATAATCTATAGGCTGTATGTAATAGGTTTCTCCATCTATATCTACTTGCACATAGGCTAAGGCATACGCCAAATTAAGCACTTTGTATTCAGAATACGCGCCAGGTTCTAAATCTCCATACGATTTGTTACCCGTAGCAACATCCATTACTACATTAGCAAACGTATAATTGCTTACATTTTGCACTCTCACCTCTACTCTACTAGTTCCAGAATCGTCTGAACTACACCCAATGCAACACAGGGAAATACCTAAAATTAATGCTAGTAATCTCTTCATACTAACAATAATACAAAATTACCACTTAATTATAGCACTTGCCCACGTAAAACCACTACCAAAGGCCGCTAAAACTACGGTATCTCCTTCTTTTATTTTACCCTTCTCCCAGGCTTCGGTTAACGCAATAGGCACAGAGGCCGCTGTTGTATTACCGTATTTTTGAATATTATTATACACCTGATCATCAGATAATTTAAACTTATGCTGTATAAATTGAGAGATACGTAAATTGGCTTGGTGTGGTATGAGCATATCAATGTCGGCAACCTCTAAATTATTAGTTTGTAAGCCTTCCATAATAACTTCAGAAAAACGAACCACGGCATTCTTAAATACAAACTGTCCGTTCATGTGAGGGTAGTAACTTGTATCATCAGGATCATTATCTTTTACAATATCGTTTACCCAACGTTTACCCATACCTGGTGCAATTAAGGCCAACTCTTCAGCATGCTCTCCTTCAGAATGTAAATGCGTAGATAAAATTCCTTTTCCTTCCTCCTCTGTTCTACTTAACACAGCAGCACCAGCACCGTCTCCAAAGATTACAGAAACGCCACGTCCACGCGTAGTCATATCCAATCCTTTTGAGTGTACTTCAGAACCTATAACCAATACATTCTTGTACATACCAGTTTTTATAAATTGGTCTGCTACAGAAAGTGCATAAACAAAACCAGAACATTGATTTCTAACATCTAAAGCCCCAACGGTTCTTAAACCCAGTTCTTTTTGCACCATAACTCCTGGCCCTGGAAAATAATAATCAGGACTTAGCGTAGCAAACACTACAAAATCTATATCATCTGTACTTAAACCAGAGCGTTCTATTGCTATTCTAGCTGCTTTTACGCCCATGGTTGTCGTAGAGTCTTCACCATTTGGAATAACGTGCCTACGTTCTTTAATACCTGTTCGTTCCTGAATCCATTCATCGTTGGTGTCCATTACCTTAGACAAGTCATCGTTGGTAACTATATTATCCGGCACGTAATACCCTAATCCGGAAATCTTAGAAGCATACATTTTCATGATCTATTGTATCTAACTTAATTAGATATGCAATTTACATTTTTTATCAATTTTATTAAACAAAGGGGCTATTTTTAACTAAAAACAAAAAATCGCCCTCAATAAGGACGATTTTTTAATATTTTCAACATCTACTCAGTCTTCGAGTTTATAAACTGCTTAGCTTACCTAGAAATGAGAAATCCTCAATTCTACTTTTCAATGTTTGGCTCACTAAAGATATTTTCTAAAATGATTTACTTCAATTTTTGCTTTTAAATCGTGTAATAAATTATACAAACCAAAAAACGTTCGGTTCATATACAAGAAATGCTTAGACCCTCTATTCCCATTCATCTTTCTTATAGTAGGGTCAGAAGAATAACGTTCACTTAACGCAGCAATCGCATTCCAGAAATCATCAGAAGCAAAATCAAATTCTTCCTGATTAAAAGGCGATGTGAATATCCCTAACATTTCCTTGAACAAAGCTTTAAAAAAAGTGAGTTCTTCAGGAGTATCATCCTCCTTAAAAATTTCAAGCTCTTTCATTTTTTCCATGAACAAGGCTTCATCTTCAAAAACATTTTGTTGTGCCAATTCAAAATACGGAACATAAAAACTTTCTGGAATTTCTTTAATACACCCAAAATCTATAGCAATAAGTTCGTTATCCTTATTCACTAAGAAATTCCCCGGATGCGGGTCGGCATGTACTTTACGCAATCCATGTATCTGAAACATGTAAAAATCCCAAAGGGCTTGCCCAAGCTTATTCCCTACTTCTTGAGAAAAAGGTATTTTAGTAAACTCGCTCAAATGCACACCTGTCATCCAATCCATGGTAATGATACGCTCGCTTGAAAGCTCTTCATAGTACTTAGGAAAATGAATATTATCTATTACACTACAAGCTTCGGTAATCTCTTTACTTTGTTTCACCTCAAGCTCATAATTGGTTTCTTCTACAAGCTTATGTTCAATTTCTTTAAAGTACTTATCAGAATCTTTGCCTTGTAGATTAAACATTTTAATAGCCACAGGCTTCACTATAGCCAAATCACTACTAATACTTTCTGCAACACCCGGATATTGAATTTTAACCGCAAGCTGCTTACCATCTTTAGTAGCTTTATGTACTTGGCCAATACTAGCCGCATTTACACTATCTTTTTCAAAATGGTCGTAAATATCTTCAGGATATTTTCCTAAATACTTTTTAAAGGTTTTTCTAACCAATGGAGCAGACAAGGGAGGCACTGAAAATTGAGATAGCGAAAACTTCTCTACATAAGCGCTAGGCAATAAATTTTTCTCCATGCTCAACATCTGAGCCACTTTTAAAGCACTTCCTTTAAGGCTTTTTAATCCGTCATATATATCGGCAGCATTGTCTTCGTTCAACTGATCCTTGGTTAAGGAAGGATTCACCAACTTTCCGCCATAATACTTCATGTAGTTACCACCTATTTTAACACCGGTTTTCACCAATTTGGTAGCACGTTCTACTTTTCCTGTTGGTATTTTATCTAATGTTTTCAAACTGTTGCTTTTGCTTCTTTAACTAAAAACTTTCCAAAATCTAACAAACTCTCCAAAGGTGTATTATCAAATACATCAAAAATGGTATTTACAGATTTCTCAATTGCCACATCGGTTTTCTCAAACGCAGCAGAATTATCTTCCATCCAAAACTTCATTAAAAACAAAAGCTGTATCCATGCACCTTCTGCTATTAACTCTGGCGACTGCTTTAAAAATTTAGAATTCTTATGATTGTTTTCAGCTTTCGCAAGCTCTTTTACAAATCCTTTGAAGTCACTTCTCAATCCTTTTAACTGCTCTAAGTTTCTTAGTACACTTTGGTGCTCTTTTAGTACAAACAGCACATAACTTCTATTCATGGTTAGTAACTCAAAAAAAGTAAAGAAAAACGTTAGCATTTTCTCTCTGGTAGTTAATGCTTCGTATTCGTCATTTTTAGAAATAACACCTTCTGTATTGGTGTAGAATTTCTTCCAAATATGTCCCTTTAAAGCATCTATAGAACCAAAGAACTGGTAAAAATCTTCTTCTTTAATCTTAATCTCTTTAGCAAACTTATAGACAGTCTTAGGAGCTTTCTCATGCTCTAAAACAAAATTCATATAAGCACTAATAATTTGGTCTTCGGTAATTTTCTTTGTTGTAGCCATCTTCAATTTTTTTACTAAAAATAATTAATTATCTACTTCGAGGCAAGCTGTCGAAGTATGTACAAGCATTAATTTATTGAAAATCAGATTTTTTATTATTGGATACTGTGTAAAAAATAGGTTTCTGAAGAAGCGTAGGATAAGCCTAAAAAAGATGAAAACGCACTTTAAAGAAGCAAAGTGCGTTTTCAAACAACCTAACCAATAAATAAACAAACTAACCTATTTTTTTAATCTTTTCTTTTATTTTTTCTAGCAATAAATCCCCCTCCTAATCATGATGCTAAATTACACCTCTTTCCATTTTTTAGAAAATAAATAAATATAAGGTTTTGTTAAATTTAGCGAAATAATATTAAAAATCAAATTTAATTGCCTGTCTGTGCATCATTTACCATTTGTTGGTTGGCTACAATAGCAAACTCAACTCTTCTATTTTGGCTTCTTCCAGCATCGGTATCATTTGTTGCAATTGGGTCTGCTTCCCCCATGCCCATCGTTTCAATTCTAGCACTAGAAATTCCCTTAGAAGCAAGGTACGATTTTACAGACGCAGCTCTTTGTTCAGACAATTTTAAGTTATAATCGTCACTACCTTTACTATCTGTATATCCATACACAACAATATTAGTATCTGCATAATCTTCAAACACAGGCACCAATTTATCTAAATTAGTTTTTGCTGCACTGGTTAAAGAAGATTTATTAAAATCAAACCTAACAGAATCTTCACCTAAAGTAAGCTTAATACCTTCCCCTACTCTTTCAACTTCAGCACTTGGCAAAACTTCTTCAATTTCCTGAGCTTGCTTATCCATTCGGTTACCAATAGCAGCACCTGTAGCACCACCAATAACACCACCTAAAATAGCACCTAGAGCACCATTATCTTTACTACCAACGTTGTTGCCTATAACACCACCAATAACAGCACCTCCTGCGGCACCAATAACAGCACCTTTTTGCGTATTGTTAGAATTTTTTACCGCATCACAACTAGTATTTAAAAAGGTACCTACCGTAAGGGCACCTATCATTATATAATTTTTATAATTTTTCATCTTAGCTTATTTTTTGAAATTGATACACAACTTTGGTACTACTACCAGCTACATTTACATAATCTATCAACTGAAAACTAGTTTCTGTTTGATTACCTACCGTAAGGTTAAAACCTTGTGTTACGTTTTTTGCTTTTGCCTCTTCCCCTACAAACTTAAGGGTAAAAGCTCCGGCATCTGTAATAGTCCATACAATAGGAGATTCAAAATAAGAGCACTCAGCATTATTAAGCGTTAAGGTTCCCTTATTATTGTTTGGTATAAAGTTCCAAACACTTCCTTCAAAGCACTTAGCTTCTGCTACCCCAAAAGAGGTTATATCAATAACATTAGAGTTTTTGTAAGTAACACTGGTTACCGTCCAACTCCCTTTTAAATCACTTTGAGCTGCATTGTTCAGTTTAGGCCCACAAGACACTAAACTTACAACTGCTACCAAAAGCAGTAAGATTGTTTTTTTCATAGCAATTTTTTCTTTGTAATTTTTTCTACTACAAAAATAGATTCGAAAACAAGCTGTTTCCAAAAATTTAGACTTATACTTTTGTTAAAGAGTTCTATAAATCTCTTAAAAATGTCAATCTGTCAGCTATTTTAATTTGGTATCTTATTTGAATAAAGCGGTAAAAAATAATATTAAAATTATGGCAACCGGAAATATTAATGTATCTGTAGAAAACATTTTTCCACTGATAAAGAAGTTTCTTTACAGTGATCACGAAATCTTTTTAAGAGAACTTATCTCTAATGCAACAGACGCTACCTTAAAATTAAAACACTTAACTAGTATTGGTGAAGCTGCTGTTGAATATGGCAACCCAATTATTGAAGTTAGCATAGACAAAGAAGGTAAAAAACTTCATATTAAAGACCAAGGTCTTGGTATGACAGCTGACGAAGTACAAAAGTATATTAATGAAGTAGCCTTTTCTGGTGCAGAAGAGTTTTTAAACCAATACAAAGACAGTGCTAAAGACACCGGAATTATTGGACACTTTGGTTTAGGTTTTTACTCTGCATTTATGGTTGCAGAAAAAGTAGAAATCATTACTAAGTCTTTTAAAGATGAGCCTGCTGCTCACTGGATTTGTGATGGTTCTCCTAAATACACGTTGGAAGCTGCTGATAAAACTGACAGAGGTACCGAAATTATTCTTCACATTGCTGAAGACTCAACAGAGTTTTTAGAAGATCATAAAATTTCTGAGTTATTGGTTAAGTATAACAAGTTTATGCCTATTCCTATTAAATTTGGTACTAAAGAAGAAACTTTACCATTACCAGAAGATGCTGAAGAAGGTGCAGAACCAGAAAAAATTACTGTAGACAATATAATTAACAACCCTACCCCTGCTTGGACAAAACAACCAACAGAGTTAGAGACTGAGGATTATAAAGGTTTTTACCGTGAATTGTACCCTATGCAATTTGAAGAGCCTTTATTCCATATTCACTTAAATGTAGATTACCCATTTAACTTAACAGGTATTTTATACTTCCCTAAGTTAACTAACGACTTAAATATTCAGAAAGATAAAATTCAGTTATACCAAAACCAGGTATTTGTAACTGATAACGTAGAAGGTATTGTACCTGAATTTTTAACCATGTTACGCGGGGTAATTGATTCACCAGATATTCCATTAAACGTTTCTAGAAGTTATTTACAAGCCGATGGTAACGTAAAGAAAATCTCTAGCTATATCACTCGTAAAGTTGCCGATAAATTAAAATCTTTATTCAACGAAAACCGTGAAGATTTTGAAAGCAAATGGAACGATATTAAGATAGTTATTGAATATGGTATGCTATCTGAAGATAAGTTTTACGAAAAAGCAGACAAATTTGCATTATACCCAACCATTGATGGTAAATTCTATACTTTCGATGAGTTAGTAGAAAAAGTAAAACCTACCCAAACAGATAAAGACGATAATACCGTTATTCTTTACGCTAGCAATAAAGAAGCGCAACACAGTTATATTGTAGATGCACAAGCTAAAGGTTACGAAGTTCTTTTATTAGACTCTCCTATTGTTGCTCACTTAATTCAAAAATTAGAAGGCGACAAAGAGAAGGTTAAATTTACCAGAGTAGATGCAGACCATGTTGATAATTTAATTCAGAAAGACGAAGAGAAAATCTCTAAACTTTCTGAAGAAGAACAAGAAACATTAAAAACTACGCTAACTGAGATTATTCCGGCAGATAAATATACGGTACAGTTAGAAAGTAGAGATAGCGATGCTGCACCTATTATTATTACAGAACCAGAGTTTATGCGTAGAATGAAGGAAATGCAACAAACTGGTGGTGGTATGTTTGGTATGGGTAACATGCCAGAAATGTACAATGTAGTAGTTAATACCAACGCTGAGTTAATTGGTGATATTCTTAAAGCTGAAAGCAAAGAAGATAAAGAGCGCCTTACCAACCAAGCTTTAGATTTAGCTAAGCTATCTAAAGGACTTTTAAAAGGTGAAGAGCTTACCAACTTTGTTAAAAGAAGTTACGGAATGATTAAATAAAATCAGTCCTTCTAACATCATAAAACCCCTGCAATTGCAGGGGTTTCTTTTTTTAATTATTTTTTATTCATGCATTTATAATTTTCGTACCTTAAGGCTGTTAACAAATTAAAATGCAGGGTGTTATGAAATCTATTCTAAAAAAACTAAATGTCTTTTTTCAGACAGAGATTCTGGTACTGAATCTCCCGGAGGAATTCGAAAAGAATTTTAGCTCCATTAAAAATGTTGAAATCTTCGAATCGTTAGTGCAACTCAACAAGTTTGATTACGGTATTCTATTCATACAGTCTATCGAGAATTTAAAAAATCAACTAAGCACCTTACTTCCTAAAGTAAATGACGATGGTGAATTATGGATTGCTTTCCCTTCTGAATCTTCTGTAGTAGCCACCGACATTAACATGAATTACAATTGGAAAGCGTTAAGAAACGAATGCTTTGAAATTGTTGATGAAAAACAAATCAATAAAAACTGGAAAGCAAAACGCTTTAGAAAACTAGAATACACCAAATGGAAAGAGTTAAGCAGAATTGCTTAAAACCCAATCCCCCTTCACTTTACCTTCTTAAAATTAAACACCCTTACCATCCCCCTTATTTTTTCTTTGTATTTTTAAGCACTTACACACACCAAGTCTTCAAATGGCTTAGTATTCTTTAAGAGTTTAAATAATGAGTTTACCAAGTGAATCTTTTAACCTACCTGATGCAGACATTCAATTTTACGAGTCATTTTTCAGCACAGAAGAGAGTAATCTTTATTTTCAAGAGTTATTACAAAACATCCCTTGGCAACAAGATAATATAAAGGTTTTTGGCAAAACATACCCACAACCAAGACTTACTGCTTTATACGGAAATAACCAACTTAGTTATAGCTACTCTGGCATTACTATGGAACCACTACCTTTTACGGAAACATTAGAAGAAATTAAGTCTAAAGTAGAACTAGCAGTAAAAGCAAATTTTACAACCTGCCTATTGAACTTATATAGAGACGGCCAAGACAGCAACGGCTGGCATGCCGACAATGAGAAAGAATTAGGAAAAAACCCCGTAATTGCCTCGGTAAGCTTTGGAGCTACCCGAAAATTTAAACTAAAACACAGAACCCTTAATATTAAAAAAGATATAGAGTTAACCCATGGTAGTTTATTACTAATGCAGGGTAGCACACAACACCATTGGTTACACAGCATTCCCAAAACCAAAAAACAAAAAACGGAACGTATTAATTTAACGTTCCGTGTGATTGTATAATAGTAAATTCTATTTTATTTAAAAGCCTCATCAAGCAGTTTCGCTAAACGCACCCCTCCTTTTTCCAATTGCTCTTGTACTTCACCAAAATGGTCATACATATATCGGTACCCTAAATCGTCTCCATCTTTAGCAGATGCATACACCTTATCTACCAATTTACGAGTTTCATTTACCCAATCCAGTACAGAACCCTTCTGTAATTGTTTCACTTGGTTTTTAGTAAGCTCAGGAAAATTCCCTGAAATTTCAGTATAACTCATATTATAATGGTCTAGCATTTCACTATCCCACACTCTATGCAAGTTACTATCTTCTCTAAACCAAGTTACTTTAATTTTATTACCTCCTAAATCTTCTGCTTTTCCAACGTGTAAAGGTTGGTGTAAATCGCCCACCAAATGCACTAGCATTTTCAGGTAAAATTGCTTATCTGCCTTAGTAGCAGTTTCGCTTTTCAAAACCACCATACAAGTATCAATACCTTTTATAATATCTCCGTAAGCACTGGCAGGTTCATCTCCATATTCTTTTCCAGGGTCAATATTTACATAATGCCAAGCACCAAATTTTCTAAAGCGCTTATCAGACTTAATATCATCTCCAAAAGTAGATACTTCAGCCAATCCGTGTCCGTCTAATAACTTTTCTATTTTTCTTGCGGTACTTTTTTTAATGTAATCAGCAGCAACTTCCCCTGTAACTCGGTGGCCCGTTGCACCCCACATTACGGGTTGCTCATTAGATGCGTTCAGCATAAAAGAGCTCACAAAAAACAACAGTACTAATAATCTTTTCATCTCTAACAAAATTGTGGTTTACCGCAAAGGTAGGTAGCACACTTTTAATTAATTGTTAAAACATTCAATAAATTAAAATTTAATTTTATATATTTATGATATCATTTTAATATCATATCAATTATGACTCAAGAAAAAACCATTGTTCCATCAGGCGGCTACTTAATGTTTTTTGTTTTATTACTAGCATTTGGGGGTAGTATTGCTGCTGCTATTTATTTTAAAACCCCTTTACTTTTTGTTGTTACAGCCATTAGTTTCATCTTATTCTTCGGGTTAGTTTTAGTAAACCCTAACGAATCTAGAGTGTTATTACTATTCGGAAAATATACAGGCACCATAAAAGCCAATGGCCTTTATTGGGTAAATCCTTTATATGCAAAAAAGAAAGTATCATTAAAAGCTAGCAACTTTGACAGTGAGCGATTAAAAGTAAACGATAAACTAGGGAACCCGGTTATGATTAGCACCATTTTAGTATGGAAAGTAACCGATACTTACAAAGCTGCTTTTGATGTAGATAACTATGAAAACTTTGTAAGAGTACAAACAGATGCTGCTGTTAGAAAATTAGCAAGTATGTACCCTTATGATAATTTTAATGACGATGGACATGACGAAGAAATCACATTAAGATCTAGCGTAAACGAGGTTAGTGAAAACTTAGAGAAAGAAGTTCAAGAACGCCTTGCTATGGCAGGTATAGAAGTACTAGAAGCAAGAATAGGTTACTTGGCCTACGCACAAGAAATTGCCAATGCAATGCTTAAGAGACAGCAAGCCACGGCTATTGTTGCTGCCAGACACAAAATTGTAGAAGGTGCTGTAAGCATGGTAGAAATGGCCATTGAAGAGTTAAGTAAAAAAGAGGTAGTAGACTTAGATGAAGAACGCAAAGCTGCTATGGTAAGCAATCTTATGGTAGTACTTTGTGGCGACAAAGATGCATCGCCCGTAGTTAATGCAGGTACATTAAATCATTAAAATAAACAACATGAGAGAATACAAAATTATTAGTCAGGTTTTAGGACCATTTAAAGTAATGAAAGAAGACGATTTTATAAAACTTATAAACCAAGAGGCTAAAATAGGCTGGAAAGTGGTAAATGTTATTGGCGATGCTGCTGGTAACCTAAAGGCTTTTATGGAAAGGGATAGATAATGAACACTGAATTTTATGAAAAACAACGTATTGGTAACTGGATTTTTATTATTCTAGGAGTAGATTTTATCATGATTTTAGCCATTATGTTTAATCAATACAACAAAGGTGAAATGCCTTTGAAAGAATTTGTAATAGCTATGAGTATTGTTACTAGCATTAACATACTATCGGCATTACTTATAGTAAATATGATTCAGCATACTAAAATTGACATCAATGGTATTCATTATAAATACCCTCCGTTTGCAATGAAATTCAGAACTATTCCCTTAGAAAGCATTACAAGTTTTCAAATAGAATCTTACGACAAACTAAACTATGGGTATGGCATGGGTAAATGGAATTTCTTTAAAGATTATGACATGATTACCTCTATGGGACTAGAAAAAGTAATTAGAATAGAATATGGAGCTAAAAAACCAATCTTAATAGGAACTAAAAAGCCTAACGAATTTTATACTCTTTTAAAAAAACTAAAAACAACCGAACAGTATGGCTAAGTTAATAATAGCAATAGCTACCTTTATAGTTTCTCACTTTACGTTTTCTCAGGAAATACTTTCTGAAGATATTGATTTGAAAAACGGCTCTATAAAATTACCCGGTACTTTATCTTATCCTAAAACAGACAAAGCAATACCATTAGCAATATTTATACATGGAAGCGGTAATGTAGACAGAAACGGAAATCAATCGGGTATTTACAATCCTGGTTATATACAACAACTAGCCGATTCCTTAAACAAAAAAGGAATTGCTTTTTACCGGTACGATAAAAGAACGGCCACCTTAGCAAACCTACCAACTTTAATGAAAGGAGTAAACATTAAAGATTTTGTTGAGGATGCTGTATTAGCCACCAATAACTTTAAAGACGATCATAGATTTAACAGCATTACACTTATAGGTCATAGTCAAGGATCGTTAATAGCAATGCTAGCTGCACAAGAATGTAAGGTAGACAAATACATATCGGTAGCGGGTCCTGCTGCAAAAATAGAAACAACGCTTGAAAGGCAATTGAGTCAACGTAATGATTCTCTTAGTATCATCTTAAAAGCACATTTTAAAGAACTCATGGAAACCGACACCATAGCAAAGGTAGATCCTAATTTAATGAGTATATTTGCTCCTCAAAATCAAAAGTTCTTTAAATCGTGGAATACATATAATCCAGTAGAAGAAATTGCCAAATTAAAAATACCGGTACTCATTCTTCAAGGAAGTTCAGATTTGCAAGTAACCGAGCAAGACGCTCAAGCTTTACACAAGCAAAATACTACCTCTATTTTAAAGGTGATTCCTAAAATGAATCATCCTCTTAAAATTGTTGAAAACATGCAAGAAAATCAGCAATCATATAGCAACCCAGATTTTCCTTTATCTTCTCTACTGGTAAGTACAATTTCAGAATTTATAAAAGAATAATATGTCAAAAAAGAAAGCATTTGCATTAAGGATTAATGAAGACATGTTAAAGGCTATTGAAAAGTGGGCTTCTGACGAGTTTAGAAGTACTAATGGCCAAATTGAATGGATGTTGATGCAGGCGCTAAAAGATGCTAATAGACAACCCAAAAATAAAAATGATGAATAAACCTAAAATTGTTTTTTCAGATATTGACGGTACACTGCTAAACGCTGACAGAGATCTTTCAGAAGCTACTATTTCTGAAATTAATGCTATTAAAAATAACGTACCCGTTATTTTAGTTTCTGCCAGAATGCCTAAACAAATGAGACATTTACAAGCTAAGCTAGCTATTTTAGAAGAACCTATAATAGCCTATAACGGCGCCCTCGTTTTAGTAGACGATAAACCTATACACTCTGTAGAAGTACCGTTAGAGGTAATTAAATACATTGTTGACTATAACAATAATAACCCAAAAGGTAAATTTCATGTAAGCTTATATAATAACGACGAATGGTACGCACCAGAATATGATTATTGGGCAAAACGTGAAGAAAATAATACAAAGGTAGCTCCGGAAATTAAACCTAATGCAGATGCTATTGCAAAATGGGATAAAGAAGAAAAAGGAGCTCATAAAATTACCTGCATGGGAGATGCCGACCTTATAGAAGAAGCATTTAACCATTTCAAAAGTAAGTTTGAAAATACCTTACACTTATACAGAGCTAAAGATACGTATATTGAGATTGCTCCTAAAGAGGTTTCTAAACTTACAGGTATTAAAAAACTATTAGATTTTAAATACACAGATTTCTCTTTAGCCGATGTTATTGCTTTTGGCGATAATTATAACGATGCTGAAATGATTGGCAATGTAGGTTTTGGTATTGCTGTTGCAAATGCCAGAGACGAGGTAAAAGCAGTAGCGAAAGACATCACCCTACACCATAAAGAAGACGGTGTTGCAGTTTATTTAAAGCAAATATTTTCATAATTTTTTGTGAAACCTGTAACATATACATTTCTTTACGTCTTATAAAATAATTTTGACACTTAAAAGAATCAGATAACAATGAAAAAACTCGCATTAACCCTATTTTCAGCTGGTCTTATTTTCAGCTGTACTCCTAAAGTTAATGATCTGGCTACAGAAACTCCTGTAAAAGCTACTATAGATCTTACCAATGTTAAAGACGATAAAGTGATGTCTACTATTGATCCGGGTAGATTCACTGAAGAATCTGTAACATTTTATATTCCTAAAACCGTACCTGGTACGTATAGCGCAGATAACTACGGGCAGTTTATTGAAGATTTTAAAGCATATGATTATAACGGAAAGGAATTAGCAGTTTCTAAACCAGACGTTAATTCTTGGGTAATTAATAATGCTACCAAATTAGATAAAATTACGTTTTGGGTAAACGATACGTTTGACTCTGAATCTGGTGCTTCTTTTGTAGATAGAGAAGATGTTTTTTCTCCTTCAGGAACAAACATTTTAGAAGGTCAAAATTTCTTTTTAAACCTTCACATGTTTGTTGGATATTTTAAAGGATTAGATGAAAGACCATATGAGTTAACATTTAAGCATCCAGCAGAATTTAAAGCTTCTACTTCTTTAGAGAGTTCTGAAACTCCTTCAGAAGATCCTACTACAGATGTTTTCTATGCTTCAAGATATTTTGAAGTTACAGACAACCCTATTATGTACTCTAAATTAGATCAAGCTAAATTTAAAGTAAATGATATTGAGGTTACGCTTTCTGTATATTCTCCAACAGGAGCAGTAAAAGCTAGCGACCTAAAAGAGGCTATGCAAACCATGATGCAAGCACAAAAAACTTTCTTAGGAGAAATAAACAGTACAAAAAGCTATGATATTTTATTGTACTTATCTACTATGAAAGAAGACGATGCTAAAGGTTTTGGAGCTTTAGAGCACCATACATCTACCACAGTAGTTATGCCAGAAGCAATGGGAATAGACCAATTAAAACAAAGCTTAACAGACATTGTTTCTCACGAGTTTTTCCACATTGTTGCGCCATTAACGATTCACTCAGATGAAATTCAGTATTTTGATTATTACGACCCTCAAATGTCTGAGCACTTATGGATGTATGAAGGTACTACAGAATACTTTGCTAACTTATTCCAAATTAACCAAGGGTTAATTACAGAGGAAGAATTTTACTCTAGACTTTTAGGTAAAATAAACAACTCTCAAATGTTTGATGATAACATGTCTTTTACTGTAATGAGTAAAAATGTATTAGATGACCCTTATAAAAAGAACTATGCTAATGTATACGAAAAAGGAGCATTAATAAGCATGTGTTTAGACATTATTATTAGAGAAGAAAGTAATGGAGAAAAAGGTATTTTATGGTTAATGAAGCAATTATCTACCAAATATGGTATGCATAAATCTTTTAAAGATGAAGAAATTATTGCTGAGGTTACTAATCTTACCTACCCTGCGGTAGGAGAGTTCATAGAAAAATATGTAGTGGGCGCTAACAACCCTATTCCTTACAACGATTATTTTGCAAAAGTAGGTTTAGAGCCAGCAACACAAGAAGTAGATGTTTTCAACTTTTTCTTAATGGATCAACAAACACCTTATATAGATGCTAACCCAGAAGACAAAACCATTTACTTTAGAGATGGTATTGAGTTAAATACTGCTATTACCGCATTAGGTATTAAAGGTGGTGATGTTATTAAATCTATCAACGGTACAGAATACACACTTGACAATGTACAACAAATGATTATTAGTTCTTTTGGATGGACTCCAGGAGATGAAATTGAAATGGTTGTAGTTAGAGATGGTGAAGAAGTTACACTTAAAGGTACTTACGTAGCTCCAAAAGGTGTTCAAAATATTCTTAAACCAGCTGATGATGCTACTGAGGCACAAACAACACTAAGAAATGCTTGGTTGAAAAACTAACACAAGTACACTTTTTAAAAAATATAAAGGCAACCTAAATAGGTTGCCTTTTATTTTATAGTTCTCTGAAAAAAATTTCCGTTTTCTTAAAATATCTATGATATTTGCCACAATTACATTTAGCCAGTATTAGAATGAAAAAACTTATAACAGTTATTGCATTAGCAGTTTTATTTGGTGCGTGCAGTAAAGACAAAAACACCATGATTCTTGAAGGTAATATTGAAGGTCTTAAATTAGGGACTTTATATTTCCAAAGAATGAATGATTCTACCGTTGTAAATATTGACACTTTAAATTTAGATGGAACAGGAAAATTCAAATTTGAAATTCCGTTAGAGGAGCCAGAGGTATTCTTTTTGCATTTAGACAAAAAAGACGAAAACCCATTTAACGACCAGTTAATGGTATTTGGAGAACCTGGAACTATTAATGTGGCATCTACCAGACAATATTTTACAGTAAATGCAAAAATTACAGGCTCTAAAAATCAGGAGATTTATGATGAATACATCAAAACAAAATCTAAATTCAACAGAAAGAATTTAGACTGGTTAGAAACTAAATTAAAAGGCGCTAAAAAATTATCACAACAAAAAATAGATTCTTTTGATGTTTTAATTGATAACAATACCAAAAGAAGTTATTTATACAGTATCAACTTCTGCATCAATCATAAAGATGCTGAAGTGGCTCCTTATATTGCTTTAACAGATTTAAACAATACCGGAGTAAAATTCTTAGATACAATAAACAACTCTTTAACCGATAAGGTAGCAGCTTCCAAATACGGAAAATTGTTAGATAAGTTTATTAAAGACATCAAGAAAGCAGAACAATAAACTGCTGAATAAAAATTATAAAACAACCCTCGATAGTATCGGGGGTTATTTTTTTGCAAAATCTACCAATATTTTAATGGTATGATCTATATCTTCTTTAGTAGTATACTTTGAGAAAGAAAAACGAACCGATGGCTTACTAAGTTCTTCATTAGTTAAAATTTCTGATAACACGTGAGAAGGCTTGTTACTACCAGACTGGCATGCACTACCTGCACTACAAGCAATACCACCAAGTAAATCTAAATGAAACAACAACAACTTCCCTTTTTCAGCATTAAAAGGAAACCGTACGTTAAGTATAGATGAAACACTTTTGTGCACATCATCTGAACCACCATTAAAAACCACTTCTGGAAAATTAGTAGTCAAAAGTTGCATAAAGTAGGTTTTAATCTCAAGCAAATGAGCTTCTGTAACATCCATTAAAGAAATAGCTTTAGCAAAAGCAATTTCCAGCCCTATAATATTATGTACAGCTTCTGTACCAGCTCTAACCCCTCTTTCTTGCTCACCACCAAATAACAAAGCTCTAATACCAGAATCTCTTTTTATATAAACAAACCCAATACCTTTAGGCCCATGAAATTTATGTGCTGAAGCTGTTATAAAATCAACAGGTAATTCTGAAAGCTTACAAGGTAAATGATGTATAGACTGTACCGTATCTGAATGAAATAATACTCCATGAGATTTACACAAATTCCCCACGCTTTCTAGAGGAAGAATAATCCCAGTTTCATTATTCACGTGCATTAAACTTACTAATACTTTTTCTGCAGCGTGTTGTTCTAGCAATGCTTTTAGGTGATCTAAATCTACCAAACCATTGGCTTGCACCTGAACAAATGCTACTTTAATAGCATATTCTTTTTGCAACTGTAACACCGTATTAAATACTGCATGGTGCTCTATAGCCGTAGTTATAACAGTAGTTACCTTTAAATCTCTTACTGCAGAACGCAACACCATATTATTAGCCTCTGTTCCACCAGAAGTAAAAATAATTTCAGAAGCATCGGCACCAATTAAACCTGCAATTTTTTTTCTAGCCTTCTCTACTAATGTTTTAGCCGCTTTTCCAAAACTATGTGTAGAAGACGGATTACCATAATAATTACCCAAAGCCTCTTGCATAGCAAGCAACACATCTTCATCTAATTGCGTAGTAGCAGCATTATCTAAATACACCTTTTTCATTAGGCAAAATTACTTCAAATAAAATTATTTACAATTAACTTCGTTATAAACCTGTATTCAACTATTTTTGCTTAGCTTAAAAAAAATGCACATGAAAAAAATATTTTCCCTTTTACTTATTACTTTACTTTTTAGTTGTGATGACGGAGAAATAGCCGTTGCAGATATCGATTTTTCAGACAGCGATGTACAACTATGTGGAGAATATTTATTTTACAAACTGAGAAATAGCAGCACCGAATCGTTATCATTATACATTCCTACCAACAACAACATTATCAGAGAAATAGGAGAAAGCACATACACTATTAACAACTCAACAAACTCGTTAGTGTACCGCGTGTATAATGGCAATGCTGCTAACTATTTCTGTAATGAGTTTCAACCAACCGACCCGACGGTAGTTTCTGAGTGGGTAGTTTTAAGTGGTACAGTTACCATTACCACCACCTTACAGGAAGACGATAATGATGGTGTTCCTTTTGAAAATGAACAACCAGGGGTAATAGATGAAAACGGAGAATACCCAGATGCATTAGACACAGATGAAGACGGTATACCAAACTATAAAGATTTTGATGATGATGGCGACAACATACCTACTATAGATGAAGATATTGACGGTGATGGAGACCCAACCAACGATGATACCGATGGTGATGGGACTCCAAATTATTTAGACGCAGATGATGATGGAGACGGCGTTGATACTATTTATGAAGATATTAATGGTAATTTAGACCCTACAGATGACTATGAAGCCGGCAACGATACACAAAACTACTTGTTAGCATCTGAAACCACAGCAGTTAGTATTACACAATATATAGAACACACGTATTATAGTACCTACTTAAATTATATTGTACCTGGTGCCGACATTTCTTTTACCAGTGACGAGGGTGTAGAATTACGTTTAGATTTGGTAGAATTTGGCACTTATTCTGAAACAGAAACCATAGAAGAAACCCCAGAATTTTAATAGTTACACTTTAACAGTTAGCTTAAAATAAATATAAGATCTTAAAAATATATACCTAAAAGCGTATTCTAAAATAACACTTAGAATACGCTTTTAATTTTGTGTTATATAAATTTCCATAGCCCCAAGACCATATTTATTATAATCAGCTTCGTAGTATCTAACATTCTCATACCTAGAAAATAAAAACTCTAATTCGGTTTTTAACACTCCTTCACCTACACCATGTATAAACACCACTTTTTGTATACGTTTGCTTAGAGCAAATTTTAGCTGACGTTCGGCAACTTCTAATTGAAGATTAAGCATATCGTAATTAGACATACCCCTAGGAGATTTCACCAACTTCTCTATATGAAGGTCAATCTCTAATTTAGGATCATTTCGTTGTTTTTTAGGCTTTATTATTTGTTTTTTTCTAGGTTTAAGCTCTTTTTCACTTAATATTTCAGCAACTTCATAATTAGCTACCGATATAGCATTTTTAATAACCACCACTTCATTTCTAGGAAAAGTCATCTCAAATCCGTCTTCTGTCTCAAAAGTTACTTCTTTCTCATTCAGCTTCAAAACCTTACCACTCAACGAATCATCTATTACTTCTACCGTATCTCCTTTTTTTATTTCCATAAATGATATATTTTTGCTATATTAAAAATCAAAACCCAAATTAGGTTAGACTTAACGAAATTAATGAGTTATGAAAAAAATTGTTTTATTATTACCAGCTTTACTGATACTAGCAGTAACTCATGCCCAGTTACGAGTTAATGACAACTCGTTTGTTTATGTCAAAGATACATACCTTTATGTAAAACAAGATATCAATTTAAGTAATTTAGGTGTTCTTTATTTACGTAACGAAGGTCAATTACTTCAAGGTACTAATGGAACGTCTACCAATACGGGTAACGGAAAAATCTCTTTGATTCAGGAAGGATATGCAACACAATTTACATACAACTACTGGAGTAGCCCAGTAGGTAGCCCTGGAGATGAAGCTACCGGAAACGCGCGCTTTTTCCCTTTAGAAAGTGGCGCTATTATGGATACTACTGGTTTAACAACCAGTGTTGATGCTACTTTTATTGGAGGGTATAACGGGACTACAGAACCATTAACAATTTCTAGATTGTGGTTGTACAAATATTTACCAGGTACTACCTACAGTAACTGGTCTTTTATTGGTAGCTCTAACGCCACTGGGTTTACTGAGCCGGGTTATGGTTTTAGTATGAAAGGAACTAACATTTCTGGAAATCAACAACCTTATGACTTTAGAGGTAGACCAAACGATGGTGATATTTATGTAGAAGTTAAAGATGGACAGGAAACCCTTGCTGGAAATCCGTACCCATCAGCAATTGACTTAGCTGCCTTTCTTTTAGACCCTGACAACCAAGGTAAAATAGAACCTTCTATATTATTCTGGGAACAAGATAAAACAGTTACTAGCCACTACGTAGCAGATTATATTGGTGGTTATGGGGTTTGGGTACCAGACTGTGATAACCTAGCAGATTGCGGAACTGGAGTGTACACCCCAGCTACTTACCAATCTTATGACCAAGCTGGTTCTACTGTTGGTTCTTCTGTAATTTCTAACTCAAACTATTTTTCTGGTAGAAGATTTTCTCCTATCGCACAAGGATTTATGTTAGAAGGAACCGCTGATACCTCTGTTGTTTTTAAAAATTCATATAGAGTTTATTACCAAGAAGATACTGCTTTATACTCTATTTTTAATAAGGAAGCTGCTAACAATCAGAAAACCTTTACTAATGATGGTACAGCAAATGTAAACACTGCTACCGAGGTAGTTTATAACAATGGTGGTGGTACTGAAACATTAGACGGATCATACGAAAGACCAAAATATGTTTTTCAAGTAATTGTTAATGAAACGTATACAAGAGATTTATTGTTAACACTAAACGATAATAGCTCTTTAGGTTTTGATTATGGTTTTGATGGTATTTCATCTTCTGGTTTAGCTACAGATGCTGCTTTTGATATTGCAGGAGAAGATTACTTTATTCAAAGTACTGCTTTTAATGTAAACGAAATGATACCGCTTCATTTTAAAACAGACGGAGCTAATTCATCTTTCAAAATTTTAGTAGGTGCTTATATTAATGTAGATTCTACGCAACCAGTATTTATTTTTGATAGCTACACAGGTACTTATTATCAAATTGATAACAATACCTCGTACACCTTTAATACTACTGAAACAGATGTAACAGATAGATACTTTGTATCTTTTTCTAATGCAACTATGAGTAACGAAACAGTTTTAGCTAGCAGCAGTATTAACGTACACCAAAATAATACTACACACCAATTAACTATTGGAAACCCTAACATGTACGACTTAAAGAATGTTTCTTTATACAACATGAACGGGCAGGTTATTATTAATGAGCAGAAATTAGGAGCACAAGCTAACTATAGCTTTAATACTTCTAACTTAGCAACTGGAGTTTATTTAGTAAATGTTACTACAACAAACAATCAGGTAATTACTAAGAAGGTGGTTATTAAGAAATAATCTTTATTATATAAAATAACAAGAATCCTGGCTAAATTTTAGTCAGGATTTTTTTTATTCGGTACAGTTATATATAAAAGTAATTTATTACATTGAAGCCGATAACCAATAAATAACAAAAATGATAAAAAATTACGTATTACTACTTTGTGTAATATGTGTTTACACTTTAAATGCACAAACAGAAAATTGGTATTTTGGTGAATATGCCGGAATTTCCTTTGACCCCACAACTCATGCTTTTTCAGGAGCACTTACAAATGGACAATTAAATACCACAGAAGGGAGTGCTTGCATAAGTGACGGAGCTGGAAACATTCTATTTTATACAGATGGCACTGATGTTTACAATGCGCAAAATAACATCATGGTTAACGGAACCGGGCTTCTTGGGGATAACTCAAGTACACAATCTGCACTAATTGTTCCTTTTGTAAATGCCCCAACTAAATACTATATTTTTACCATTGATGATGCTTCAGGCCCCTTGGCTTACTCTGTTGTAGATATGACTTTAGACAATGGTAATGGAGCAATTGTTGCCACTCAAAAAAATATTGTACTCTTAAATAATACATCTGAAAAATTATGTGCTACCCACTCCGCAAATGGAGGCTACTGGGTTATCACTTTTGCTCAGAATAATTCTAATACATACGAATTACTTAAAGCATTTGAAATTACAAGTTCTGGGGTAAACACAACTTCTGTAGATAGCTATGTAAACTCTAATTCACCAGATGCTAGAGGCTACCTCAAAATTTCACCTGATGGAAGCAAGATTGCTATAGCCACAAATGATCAAGATAATTTATTCCTATGCGATTTTAATACTACCACAGGAATGGTCAACACGGCTATTCAACTTGAGATTAACTATACTGCCGATCTACTTTACGGAATAGAATTTTCTCCTAACAGCAATGTATTATATGCACATTCCTATAATTCAACTCAAGATTCTGCTTTAGTTCAGTTTGATCTTACCGCTACCGATATTGAAGCTTCGCAATTAATAATAGACCAAGTAACGGGTACTGGTGGTTATAGAGGAGCATTACAATTAGCAGAAGATGGGCGAATTTACAGAACCACCCCTGTCTCTTATGCTATAGGTACTAATTATTTAAGTGTAATTGAAAACCCAAATGTGATTGGTACTGGATGTAATTATGTACAAGACGCTATTTATTTGGGTAGTAATAAAGAAGCTATGCAAGGCTTACCTAATTTTATAGCCTCCTATTTTGACCCCGCTTTTTTAAGTACTGATTCAGTTTCTCAAAACCTAGATATTACTATGTACCTAAATAAGTATACAGAAGTGCTTACTATAGAAAATAACACCCTAAAAAGCATTGAGAGCATTAGTGTATTTACGCTAACTGGCCAAACCATTTTAGACGATACTAACATTAGTAATAACAGTACCTACACCGTGAATACCAGTAACTTTGCTCCTGGAATTTATTTAATTAACGTAACAGCAGATAACCAAACAATTACCAAGAAAATAATTATAGATTAAATAAAAGTATAGGTAAAACCTTATAATATTTGATAATTACTCATTTTTTTATACTTTAGATTTATATAAATATAACTAACATATCTAACTATGGAAACACCTATGAAACCCAAGAATTACTTGGTAGAATCTATCTTGGTCACCATTTTCTGTTGTCTTATTTTCGGAATTATTGGTATTGTAAATGCTTCAAAAGTAAATTCTGAGTACGCTGCAGGAAACTTTGCTGCTGCAGAAGAAGCTTCTAGAAATGCTAAAAAATGGACTATGTGGGGCTTAATAGTAGGTCTTGTAGGTACCATTTTGTATATCATACTAATGGTAGCAGGTGTTGCTGGGGGTGCTTACTAAAAAAATAACATATTTCATATTAAGTATATTGCTGCTAAGTTTAGCAGCAATATATTTTTTATACAATCCGCTAGAGTTTTCACTTTTTCCCAAGTGTCCGTTTTACAGCTTAACAGGTTTATACTGTCCAGGTTGTGGTAGCCAAAGAGCTATGCACAGTATTTTACACTTACATTTTTTAGAAACACTATCATTTAATGCTCTGTTTATACCAGGATTATTAATATTTTTTTACAACCTCTTGATAAAAGCACTTCAAAAAATACATCCGGAAAAAGAAATTAATAATATGGTGTATCACCCAAAATTTCCAATAATAGTTTTAATTACAGTACTAGCTTTTTGGTTGTTCCGTAATATACCGGTGTATCCTTTTACAATATTAGCTCCATAAAAAAAGCCGCTATAAAGCGGCCTTCTATATATTTAAAAGTATAAATTAATTTATGCTTCAAAAGCTTCTAAAGTTTTAGTAATAATACCTACACACTCTAGTAATTGCTCTTCTGTCATTACCAATGGTGGCGCAAAACGTATAATATTACCATGGGTTGGTTTAGCAAGTAAACCGTTTTCTTTAAGAGCTACACAAATATCCCAAGCAGTAGAACTATCTTCACTATCATTAATTACAATAGCATTTAACAACCCTTTACCTCTAACAAGATTTACTATTTTAGAAGTTTTAATATAATCGTTCATTTTCTCACGGAATAAAACCCCAAGTGTTTCAGCATTTTCTGCAAGTTGCTCATCTTCTACTACATTTAAAGCAGCCATAGCTACAGCACCTGCTAACGGGTTTCCGCCAAAAGTAGACCCATGCTGTCCTGGTTTTATCACTTCCATAATGGTATCGTTAGCTAATACAGCACTTACAGGGTATACCCCACCACTAATAGCTTTTCCTAAAATTAAAATATCAGGGGTTACTTCTTCATGAGAAACTGCTAATAATTTACCCGTTCTGGCAATACCTGTTTGTACCTCATCGGCAATAAACAACACACCATACTTTTCACAAAGTTCTTTCGCTTTTTTCAAATATCCTTCAGCTGGCACATACACTCCGGCTTCACCTTGTATAGGCTCTACTAAAAATCCGGCAATATCACTTTCTGTTTTCAATACTTCTTCAAGGGCTTCAATACTATCGTAAGGTATTTTAACAAATCCAGGAGTATAAGGTCCAAAATTCTTTCTAGCATCCTCATCATTAGAAAAAGATATAATAGTAGTAGTTCTACCGTGGAAATTATTTTCGCATACCACAATTTTAGCCTTATGCTCTTCTATACCTCTTTTCTCATACGCCCATTTTCTACAAAGCTTAATAGCAGTTTCTACTGCCTCTGCTCCTGTATTCATTGGCAACATTTTATCAAAACCAAAATACTGAGTCGCAAATTTTTCATAAACACCTAAAACATCATTATAAAATGCTCTAGAGGTTAAGGTAAGTTTTTGTGCTTGCTCAGTTAAAGCTCCAATAATTTTAGGATGGCAATGCCCTTGATTTACCGCAGAATACGCTGATAGAAAATCATAGTACTTTTTACCTTCAACATCCCATACATATACTCCCTCGCCTTTACTAAGCACTACAGGTAGCGGATGGTAGTTATGAGCTCCATACTTGTTTTCTAAATCAATTGCATCTTGAGAAGTCATTTGTTCTAATACTGACATACATTCTTTTTTATAATCAAACTTTCACCATTCCTACTTTTTATAACAGGAGAGAAATCATCCTTTTACCAAAGCACTGCAATTTAATAAATATGCAGTACATCTAAAACTTATTCAACCTAATCTCTTTTAAACCCCTGTTTCTACAATAATTAGTTTTAAGTATAAAATGTAAATAAAACATCCTATTTTTGCCACATGGGTAGAAGAAATAAAAGAAAAGTTTTTGAGAACGTATCAGTGATAGACGCTGGTGCTAAAGGTAAAAGTGTAGCAAAAGCACCTGACGGAAAAGTTATTTTTTTAACCAATGCCATACCAGGTGATGTGGTAGATATTCAAACCACCAAACAAAGAACTGGTTATTACGAAGGGGAGGCTATCAAATTTCATACGCTTTCAGACAAACGTACCGAACCAGTGTGCGAACATTTTGGTGTTTGTGGAGGTTGCAAATGGCAACATATGAAGTATGAAGAGCAACTTTACTTTAAGCAAAAAGAAGTTGTAAACAACTTACAACGCCTAGGTAAAATTGAGCTTCCGGAGGTAACCCCTATTTCGGGTTCTAAAGAACAATACTTTTACCGTAATAAAATGGAGTTTTCTTTTTCTGATAGCAGATGGCTAACCCGTGAAGAAATTGAAAGCAATGAAGAAATTGACAATAGAAATGCTCTAGGTTTCCATATACCAGGGGCTTGGGATAAAATTTTAGACATCAATAAATGTTGGTTACAAAGAGACCCTAGTAACGATATACGTAATAAAACACAAGCCTTTGCTACAAAGCATAATTTACCATTTTATAATGGTAGAAACCAAGAAGGTTTATTACGTACCTTAATGATACGTACTACCTCTACTGGTGAAATTATGGTTCTTATCCAGTTCTTTAAAGAAAATAAAGAGCAGCGCGAATTGCTATTGGATTATTTAAAAGCTGAATTTCCTGAAATTACATCATTACAATATGTAATTAATGAAAAAGGGAATGATACAATATACGATCAGGAAGTAATTTGTTATAATGGACGCGATCATATTTTTGAAGAAATGGAAGGGCTACAGTTTAAAATTAACGCAAAGTCTTTCTACCAAACTAATTCTGAACAAGCCTACGAGCTTTATAAAATAACCAGAGACTTTGCCGGACTAACCGGAGAAGAATTGGTATACGATTTGTATACAGGTACAGGAACCATTGCACAATTTGTAGCTAAAAAAGCTAAAAAAGTAGTAGGTGTAGAAGCAGTACCAGAAGCTATTGAAGATGCTAAGGAGAATGCTGCTAACAATAAAATTGACAACTGTGTATTTTATGCGGGCGACATGAAAAATGTTTTTAACGCTCAGTTTATAACAGAAAATGGAAATCCTGACGTTATTATTACAGATCCGCCAAGAGATGGTATGCATAAAGATGTAGTACAACAAATACTTAATATTGCCCCTGATAAAGTAGTATATGTAAGTTGTAATAGTGCTACACAAGCTAGAGACCTTGCTTTAATGGATGAAGTATACCAAGTAACTAAAGTACAACCGGTAGATATGTTTCCGCAAACACACCATGTTGAGAACGTAGTTTTACTGGAAAAAAGAAAATAATATATGAAAAGAATTGCTGCAGCCATAGTTGTACCCATTATAGCATTACTTTCAATGGTTAGTTGTGAGAAAGACGACATCTGTGTAGATGCGGTAACACCACAATTAATTATTACGTTTTACGACCAAGATAATGTTTCTGACGCTAAAGATGTAACGCTATTACGCGTATATGGTGAAGGTTTAGACCCTGATGGTGCTGTTATAGACAGAACCACTACAGATAGTATAGCCATACCGTTAAAAACCTTAGAAGACAGCACTTCTTATGTATTTATAACCAACTCTGGGGATGATGAAAATGACCAAGAAGTTGGTAATGCAGATGTACTTACTTTTTACTATAATATAAACGAGATATATGTTTCTAGAGCTTGTGGTTACAAGGTAAACTATAGTAGTTTAACTGCCGGAATAACACCTGATACCGATAACTGGATAACAAATATATCAATTGAAAATAACGAAGTTACTGATGAAGTTGCAGCGCACGTTAACATATATCATTAGTGCTTTTTGGTGTCTAGGTGCCCTAGCCCAAGAAAACACTACCCCTGAAGAAGAGACAAATGACTCTGTTACCGAATACAAACAACGTTATGGGTTACGAGTGGGTGCAGATTTAAGTAGGCTCATTCAATCATTTGCTGATGACAATTACAGCGGATTAGAAATTGTAGCAGATTACCGCTTAAATTACAGATGGTATGCAGCTGCAGAATTAGGTTATGAAGAAAAAATAACCGAAGAAGATTACTATACTTTTACTACAACAGGTAATTATATTAAACTAGGAGGTGACTATAATAGTTACGACAACTGGTTTGGGATGGAGAATATAATTAGTTTAGGGTTTAGATATGGTTTTTCTACTTTTAGCCAAGATGTTAGTGAATATACTCCTTTCCCTGGAAATCCGTATTGGAATGAAACTGCTTCTGGCACAACCGAGGCTATTTTACAAGAACATAGCGGGCTAAGCGCTCATTGGTTAGAGTTTGTATTAGGCATGAAGGTAGAATTAGTACACAACGTATTTTTGGGTGGTTCTGTACGCCTAAACTATATGATTACAGATAAAGCAGCAGATAATTTCCCAAACCTTTGGGTACCCGGCTTTAATAAAATAACCGATGGCAGCTCTATTGGAATGGGGTACAACTACTCGCTTACCTACTTAATTCCTCTTTATAAAAAATCAAAATCTAGTAAAAAAGAAAACGACACAAAAGAAGAAGCTCCTACTGAATTAAATTAGTGACTAACCTAATTTAATAGGATCTTTTTTAAACAATATTTTCATAAATACAACTTCCTTGCCCTCAAATTTTTGATTGAAAAATTTGGGGGCAATTAGTATAGATAGAAATGCTGATAAAAAAATAACCAACATTTCGTTATTTACTAAGTATGGGATTACCGCTAATCTTAATAATAGAAAAGCACATACAAAAGATATAAAATTAAAAACTAAAGCCTTATTCTTTGGTTTCATGCTTATTATTTAAATATTTACCTTTTTTACTACCTTCATAGATATCGTATTTTACAAATCTACTTTCTAACTTACCATTATATAAAGGTATTTTTCTTGAAGGTCTTAACCCTACAAATTTTAACGACTCCATATTAGAAGTAATTAACCAAGCTGTGGTGTTTGAATACTGTTGCTTTAAGGCATCTCCTATAGACTTGTAAAACTCTGGCATATTAATTTGTAAACGCTCTCCATAAGGTGGGTTAAACACCATATGTAATTTACCTTCTACAGGTTTGTAGGTGTCAAAAAAGTTATACTCTTTAATAGATATATACTCAGCTAAATTAGCATTCCTAACATTATCTTTAGCCTTTATTACTGCAGATGGTGCTTTGTCATACCCGTAAATTTTGTGGTGAAATTCTCTTGCCTTATTCAAGCTACTATCCATTATTTTTTCAAACAAATCACCATCAAAATCAGCCCATTTCTCAAAAGCGAACTCTTTGCGGTTAATGTTAGCAGGTATGTTACAAGCAATCATGGCGGCTTCTACCAAGATAGTACCACTACCGCACATTGGGTCCATAAAATCACACTGACCATCCCATCCACTTAACAATAGCATACCGGCTGCAAGCACCTCATTAATTGGCGCTATATTAGTAGCTGTTCTGTACCCTCTGTGGTGTAAAGAGGCTCCTGAACTATCTAAAGAAATAGTTACTTTGTTCTTATGAATATGTACATTAATACTAATATCAGGGTGCTTAACATCTACATTAGGTCTTCTTCCCTCGGTATTTCTAAATTTATCTGCAATTGCATCTTTAGTTTTCAAAGCCACAAATTGCGTATGATTAAAAATAGCATCAGACAAAGTAGCATGAATAGAAAACGTATTATTCACCGTCATTAACCTATCCCAATTCATTGCATATACTTTATCGTATAAGTCTTTTTCATTTCTAATAGGAAATGAAGCTATAGGTTTTAAAATTTTTAAAGCCGTTCTTAAAGATAAATTTGCCTTATACATAAACCCGGTGTCTCCTTCAAAAAACACACCTCTTACTCCCTTCTCTACCTTTAGAGCTCCTAAATTTCTTAACTCGGTTGCTAATATATCTTCAAACCCATAAAGAGTTTTTGCTAACATTTTAAAGTTCTGCGCCATACCTCAATTTTATAAACATGGTAAATTTTCAACAAAAATACAGTAAATTTGTAAGATTAACTTTTTAGATAAAAATTAAGTGTCCATATTTAAAAAAACATCTGATAATAACGGATGGTATGCCTGTTGGTTCAATACCCCTTTTTACCACATTCTCTATAAAAACCATGATTATAGTGAGGCAAAAGGGTTTATGGATACACTAACCAACTACCTTAACTTACCAGAGCAAGCCCATATTTTAGATGTAGCCTGTGGTAGAGGTAGACACAGTATTTATTTAAACTCTATAGGTTATAATGTTACCGGAATTGATATTTCTGAAGAAAACATTGCCTATGCGAAAAAATACGAAAACCCCAACTTGTTTTTTGAAGTACACGATATGTGCAACCCCTACTCCAAAAAATTTGATGCAGTTTTTAATCTGTTTACCAGTTTTGGATATTTTGAAAATGAAGAAGATAACCTACAAGCATTAAAAGCGTTAAAAGAAAACTTGAATGAAACCGGTTTTGGTGTAATAGATTTTATGAACACAAGAAAGGTTATAGAGTGTTTAACGTCTAAAGAGGAGAAAACAGTAGAAGGTATTACCTTTAACATACATAAATATGTAGAAGACGGCTATATTTTCAAGAATATAAAATTTAGTAAAGATGGTGAAGACTATGACTTTACAGAACGGGTTAAAGCACTCACTTTACAAGATTTTGAAAACTACTTTGAACAAGCTGGTATATACCTTTTAGATGTTTTTGGAGATTATAAACTAAAAAAATTTGACGAAAAAGAATCCGATAGAATGATCCTAATTTTTAAATAATGAACTACATTTTACCCATTGTATCAGTACTAGTTGGATTTGGGTTTGTAGTGACAATTCACCCCAAAAATTCCAATAATCTAAAATTATTACTAGCCTTTAGTGGTGCTTTTTTATTATCGCTAACGGCTTTTTCTTTATTACCTGAAGTTTATGGTCACCACCATGAACATGAACATGAAACTGATACTAAAACTATTGGTATTTTTCTAATGGCTGGTATTCTTTTGCAAATCTTTTTAGAATTTTTCTCTAAAGGAGCAGAACATGGCCATGTACACTTAAACAAGAAACAAAAAAGCTTTCCTTGGATGCTTTTTACTAGTTTAAGTATTCACGCGTTATTAGAAGGGTTTCCGCTGCACCACCATGACACATTGGTATACGGAATAGTAATTCATAAACTGCCTGTTGCAATTATTTTAAGTACCTTCTTTTTAGAGTCGGATATTAGCAAACCAAAAATTGCAGCATTCTTATTAATGTTTGCATTAATGACCCCACTGGGAACTTTTTTAAACACAAACCTTACTATTTTCCACGAATATGAAGCCTATATTTCGGCTTTAGTTATTGGGGTATTATTACATATTGGTAGCACCATCTTGTTTGAAAGCTCAGAAAACCATAAGTTTAACCTTAGCAAAATACTAGTAATTATTTTAGGTGTTATAGCCGCTTATTTTATTGATTAGAAAAATATGTTTAGCAGAGAAGAATCAAGAAAAATACGACAAGAATTTTGGATATCTTTTGGAAAATCATTTCCAACCAAATGGATTTTATACCACACAAAAATTAAAGATTTTAGCTTTAAGTTTCATTTTGACACCAAAAAAGCAAGGGTAATGATTGATATTGAAGATCAAGACCTAGAAAAAAGAATTGCTTATTATGAAAAAATGGTGTCTTTAAAAAGTTTACTAGAAGAAACCATTCCTGATGTAATTTATGAAGATTGTTTTTTTCTTGAAAACGGAAAAGAAATTTCTAGAATCTATGTTGAAAAAACGGGAGTTTCTATACATAACAAAAATACTTGGCAAGAAGCCATGGTATTCTTAAATGAAACTATGCAAAAATTCGAGGCTTTTTACAGAGATTACGAAGATGTTATAAAGGCTATATAATGTACATAAAAATCATTAAATAATGGCATATACTACCCGCTAGTACAAATAAATGCCATATCACATGATTAAAAGGTAATTTCTCCCATACATAAAAAACAATACCACCACTATATGCTATTCCGCCTGCAATTAAAAGGTTCATACCACCTGCAGGCAAAACTTCTTTTAGCGTACTTATATCAAACATAATTAGCCACCCCATCACTAAATAGAGTACCAAAGACACAACCTCAAACTTTCCTGTAAAGAATATTTTTAATAACGTACCCACCGCTGCTATACCCCAAACTAGCCAAAACAGTAACCAACCTTTACTATGGCTAAGGGTAAGTAACACTACTGGGCTATAAGTACCGGCTATTAAGTAATAAATACTAATATGGTCTAATATTCTAAAGTAGTATTTCTTTTTTTCGTTTTTAGCATAGTGATAAAGAGTTGAAACCATATACAAAAAGCTAAGAGATACAGCATACAAAAGAATACTAGTAAAATTCCAAACCTTTGATTCGTGCTGATAATACAACAATAAAACAAACCCTAAAAGACTTAACAAAAACCCTATTCCGTGGGTTAATGCATTGTAAAACTCTTCTTTTTGTGTTTGATTAGCCATCGCTTCCTTTTTATTACAAAAATAACATTATCGCAACTGAAAACCGCATAGTTACAACTACTCTTTTTAGTATCTTTCCCTTTTAAACTAGAAAGCAAATGAGTTTTTTAAAACAAGTAATTCAAACACTAAGTACCAGTACCTTGTTCTTAGTTTCTCTTATAGCAATGGGGCAAGAAAACATCTCTTACGAAGAAACTGTTGCCCAAGAAATTACCAATACCGAAATCACAAACTCAAAAGAAACGCTTGAAAAACCATACGTTATTATGGTTTCTATAGACGGTTTTAGACATGACTACGCTCAAAAATACAACGCTACAAACATCTTGGAGATGGCAAAAAGCGGAAGTTCGGTTGAACAATTAATCCCTAGCTTTCCTTCTAAAACATTCCCAAATCATTATAGCATAGCAACAGGGTTGTACCCTGGCCATCATGGTATTGTTTCCAACTCGTTTTACGATAAAAAGAAACAAGAACAATACAAAATAAGTAAAAGAGAAGTAGTAGAAAATGGAGCATGGTATGGCGGTACTCCTATCTGGAATTTAGCTCAACAACAAGGTATGTGTAGCGCCTCTTATTTTTGGGTAGGCTCAGAAGCCAATATAAATGGTATGCACCCTACCTATTATTACATATTTAACCAACAAAGATTATATGAGCACCGTGTAAAGCGTGTACTAGAATGGTTAGAATTACCTGAAGAAAGAAGACCCCACATGATAACTTTATACTTTTCTATTGTAGATACACAAGGTCACCGTTTTGGAACAGACAACAACAAAGTTAAAAATGCTGTAGCACTAGTAGACCACCAAATTGAATTACTTAGAGAAGGTATTAAAAAATCAAACCTTCCTGTGTATCTAATTGTTACTTCAGACCATGGTATGGATGATGTGACAGCAGAAATTAATTTACACGACTATATAGATATGGGCGAAAATAAGTTTTACAAAGGCCCTGTAGCCATGATTTACACTACCGATGATACCGAAAAAGAAAGGTTATACAACATTCTTTCTCAACAAACAGGCTTCAAAACCTATAAACAAGAGGCTGTACCTAACTACCTAAACTATCAAAACCCTGATAAAATAGGAGATTTGGTATTAATTACCGAAGCACCAAAAACCATTACCTACAGAAAAAGTAAACGCTCTAAAGCCATGAAACCAAGCGGTACTCATGGGTATGATCCTTTTAAAAATACAAACATGGGAGCTATTTTCTATATAGAGGGGCCTAATATTAAAAAGAACTATGTGCAATCAGCTGTTGAAAACGTACATATTTATCCTTTGATAGCACATCTGCTTCAACTAAATATTACAGATACCATTGACGGAAAACTTGAAGCATTACAATCTGTATTAACAGAATAATTAAAAGAAAAAAGGTCAATGCTCTTGTAAACATTGACCTTTTTAAAATTTAAAGGAAAAATTAAATTAAAAACTAAATGCTTCAACTGTTTTAATAGCTTTATCTACAGCTCCTTCGGCTAGATCAGGAATAGCCATTCCTTCTGCTCTAAAAGTTTCAACATCTGTAACACCTATAAATGCCAAAGTTGCTTTTAGGTAACTTTCGGTAAAATCATAAGGAGCATTAGCAGCATCTGTATAAATACCTCCAGTTGCTATTGCCAAATATGCTTTTGTATCTTCTACCAAACCAACGGCACCGCTTTCTGTATATTTAAAGGTAACGTTAGCTCTAGCAACATGATCTAACCATGACTTTAATACTGAAGGAATAGTGAAATTATACATTGGTACACCAATAACCAAGTAATCTGCTTTAAATAATTCTTCTATCATAGCATCAGAAACTGCAACTGCTGCTTTTTGATCTTCAGTTCTATCAGCTTCTGGTGTTATAAAGGCTGTAAATAATTGAGCATCTAAGTGTGCCATACCTTTACTTACATCTCTTACCTCTACTTTAGCTCCTTCATTTTCAGACAGTAATTTTGCTACAATTGCATCAGCTAAAGCATTACTTGCAGATTGATCACCTCTAAAACTACTAACTACTTTTAAAATTGTTTTACTCATAATTTCTATTAGATTTTGCGCTTGGGGGGATATACCTCTCCAAGAGGTCTTAAAATATTTCTTATTTTTGCTATACAAAAGTAAGTACTATTAGATAGCTATACACTATACTTAATGATAGTAACACCTATAAATAGACTACACTACAAACATATTACCATGAACAAAATTTCACCATTAGCCGATATAGAAATATTAGAACATGATGAGAAAAATCCTGAAAACTGTTTAAAAGCCATGAAAGCTGTTCAGGACAGCTTATACGTAATTAATGGAAAATGGAAATTACCCATTATAGTATCCCTTACTTTTGGCGACAAACGCTTTAATGAAATAAGCAGAGATATTCCTAAAATTACAGACCGAATGTTAGCCAAAGAATTGAAAGAATTGGAATTAAACAAACTGGTAACCAAGATAAAAAGAGATGATGATACGAACATCTTAGTATATGCTTTAACCCCTTATGGTAAAACTTTAGACAACGCCATACAGGAATTATACAAATGGGGATTAAATCACAGAGAAAAAATTAAAGAAGATTATTAATATAAATAGCTTTACCAAGCTATTTATATATTGTACATTTACCATAACATTTCGGGGTGCCATGTATGGCTGAGATGATACCCGTTTACCTGATCTGGTTAGTACCAGCGTAGGGAATGATGTTAATTTTAATGTTTGTTTCAAAAAACATAGACACGTCATTTCCTTATACCGTATCAGGAAATGACGTTTTTATTTTAAATATGTAAGTATGAAACTCAACAAAGAAAACATTATTAAGAATCTTCAATTAGTACAAGAGCAAAGTCCTTTAGTACATAATATTACCAACTACGTAGTTATGAATAATACGGCCAATGCGTTGCTAGCAGTTGGCGCATCTCCTGTAATGGCGCATGCAATAGAGGAAATGGAAGCAATGGTAGCCATTGCCGGTACTTTGGTTATCAATATCGGAACTCTAGATGCGCAATGGGTAGAAGGTATGCTAGCGGCTGGTAAAGCTGCAAACAAAAAAGGTATTCCAATTATTTTAGACCCTGTTGGGGCAGGTGCTACACCATTCAGAACTAAAACGTGTTGGGAAATTATTGAAACCTGTAATCCTACCATTATTAGAGGGAATTCTTCTGAAATTATGGCACTCGTAAATGAGGGGATTCAAACCAAAGGTGTAGATAGTACCATGGCTTCCGATGATGCTGTAACCGGAGCAAAAGAGCTAGCAAAAAAAACAAATAGTATTGTAGTTATCAGCGGAGCTACCGACTATATTACTGATGGCACAACTACCTATACAATTGAAAACGGACATCCATTAATGCCAAAGGTTACTGGGTTAGGTTGTACGGCTTCTGCCCTATGTGGGGCTTTTTCAGTAATTGAAAACAATACCTTAGAAGCATGTACCAGTGCTATGGCTATTATGGGCATTGCAGGTGAGTTAGCCGCAGAAAAAGCTACAGGCCCAGGAACTTTACAATTACACTTTTTAGATGCTTTATATTCAATTACAGCTAAAGAAGTTTCAGATTTATACAAAGCATAATGGAAACTGCAGACTTACTTTTATATTTGGTTACAGACAGTTCCATGGTTCCTTTACAAGAATTACCTACGGTTGTAGAGCAAGCGGTTAAGGGAGGCGTAACTATGGTACAACTAAGAGAAAAAACAGCAGACACCAAAACCTTTATAGAAATTGCTAAACAACTTAAAGCCATCTTAAGTACGTATAGCGTTCCGCTTATTATAAACGACCGAGTAGATGTTGCTTTAGCCATAGATGCAGACGGAGTGCATATTGGACAAAACGACATGCCATACCACATTGCCAGAAAATTACTAGGTGCTGATAAAATTATAGGTCTTTCTGTAGAAAGCTATGAACAAGTACAAGAAGCCAATACACTAGATGTTGACTATATTGGCATTTCTCCTGTGTTTAGCACCCCTACAAAAACCGATACTAAAATAGCTTTTGGAATAAAAGGGGTAACAAAAATAAGCACTATTACCAAACACAAAACCGTAGCTATTGGAGGGATTGATGCTACCAATGCGCAACAAATAAAACAAGCAGGTGCCAATGGTATTGCTGTAGTATCTGCCATTATGAAAGCGCCTTCCCCCGAGAAAGCTGCTAAACATTTAAAACAATTATTATCATGACAAAATGGAGTACCAATGCTTGGAGTACCATTACTCCTATTTACGATAAAATTCTTTTACATCCGTTTATTACTGAACTTATGGAGGGCACTTTACCCAAAGAAAAATTCTCTTTTTATATACAGCAAGACGCTTTGTATCTAGCTACATTTGGGAGAGTTTTATCTGGTATTGCCAGTAAACTTACAGATGCCAACCATGTACAAGATTTTCTTGAGTTTTCTTCAGGAACTATTATGGTAGAAAGAGAACTACACAAAACCTTTTTAACAACTTTTGATGTAGCAAGTAGTATTGAAAAATCTCCTGCATGCACCCTTTATACAAATTATTTAGAAGCTCAACTAGCCACCAAACCGTTAGAAGTAGCTATTGCAGCAGTATTACCATGTTTTTGGATATATAAAGAAGTAGGCGATTATATATTAGCGAACCAAACAAAAGCAGAAAACCCATACCAAGAATGGATAAACACCTATGGCGGTGAGGCTTTTGCCGAATCTGTTAGAAAGGCCATTGAAATTACCAACGTAATAGCATCACAAGCTACTGAACAACAACAAGCCGAAATGACAAAAGCCTTTACAATGGCTTCTAAAATGGAATGGTTATTTTGGGATAGCGCTTATCAATTAGAATCATGGAAAATATAAAACAATATCATAAAGTACTTACCATTGCAGGCAGCGACTCTGGTGGTGGTGCCGGCATACAGGCAGATATTAAAGCAATCTCCGCTTGCGGATGCTATGCGGCCTCTGCAATAACAGCGTTAACTGCTCAAAACACACAAGGGGTTCAAGGCATACATGCGGTTCCTGTTAGTTTTTTAAAGGACCAATTAGAAGCTGTTTTTTCAGATATTGCGTTTGATGCGGTAAAAATAGGGATGCTACATAGTAGCGAGGTTATACAAACGGTTAAAGAGGCACTGGCTAAGTACCCTGTTAAAAATATTGTATTAGACCCGGTAATGATTGCAACTTCGGGAGATCGGTTGTTACGAGAAGAAGCTATAACTACCCTTAAAAATGAGTTATTACCAATAGCCACATTGATAACCCCTAACCTACCTGAAGCTTCTTTATTAATTGGAAAAGAAATTGAGCATCAAGAAACATTGGCTGAGTATGCTACCGTATTAGGAAAACAATACAACACTTCTGTTCTATTAAAAGCAGGCCACTTTGAAGAAGATACATTGACAGATGTTTTATATAGTTTTACAACTGATACCATACATACCTTTAAAAACAACAGGATACACACACCAAACACCCATGGTACGGGTTGTACGTTATCCGCTGCTATAGCTTCTTTTTTAGCAAAAGGTAACTCTATGGAAAAAGCAGTTGAACAAGGTATTAAATATTTACACGAGGCCTTAGTAGAAGGAAAAGACTATACCTTAGGAAAAGGACACGGACCCGTTGCTCACTTTTATAAGTTTTGGGATTAACTACTGAATACTTTTTAAGTACTTAAAATGTTTAGATAGTTCAATGACTCCTTTGGTTACTGGTACATTTTTGAGTCCTTTTGATTTATTTAACCGGGCTATTCCTGCCATTAAATTAAAATGTTTCCAAAGTTCTTTCCAGGCAAACCAAATTGTATGCTTAGGATCATATATATGGGCGGGTTCACTTACCGCCCCATTTAACTCTACAATAGCAAATTGTTTCCCTGCGGATAATAACTCCCACGACGCAAACATTAAATCTATTCTACCATAATAAAAGCCTGGAATTTGCTTACAAACCTCATCAATGCAAGTTTCCAATTCGGGGGTTATCATACTACGGGCATCTAAAAACTTAGCGCCTCTACAATGATTACCATAAGGTACCAATACTTTAGACACTCCTTTTTCTAGTATTGTCTTCAGCTCATCTTGATGAGATTGTCTCAATGTTTTCAATTGAAAAGCAAAGCGCTTATTGGTATTCAATAATTCCTCCACAGAAGATGTTCCATCGCCCACTACGGTTAAAAGTTCTTTATAAACAATACCTGTAATATTTCCTTTATCCTCATTCGGTTTACGAACGTAAAATATCCCCGCTTCATTTTTAAAAGGAATTACTTCTTGTATTAAATAAGAAGTTCTCACCGTGCTATGATATTGCTCTAAACCTAATACATCATTAATTCTTTCAACACCTGTACCACGCAACCCAATATCAGGTTTTACAAAAACAGGATATTGTAGTGTATTTTTATTTAGTTTATCACTAACAGCACGTATGGTATCGGTTGGTCGAACAAGTACAGTCTTAGGATAATACTGCGCAGGTATAGCATCATAAATTTCCTTTTTGCTGTTCATTATAAATCCTCCGTTTTTAATACCCGGATTTACACAATTAAAAAAGAACCAATTGCCAGCTTTTAAGGCAAAGTAAGGCCAAGCAAAAAAAATGGGCATATACACCACCTGAAATGGCCAATACTCCCAATGCTTTATTTTATGGAAGAGCAGTCTCATACAGCTGCTTTAGGAAATAGTGCAATTACTTCTGTAGACTTTGCAGTATCTATATAGGTAACCTTAGGAATATTATTCTTAAGAACCAGTTGTGTGATGCTAACAGTTTTAAAAATACCTTGCCTATTTATTTGCAACCCATATTCTTTATTACCGGAATGCGAATGTTTATGAAAATCTAAAATTTTGAAAGCATCTAACTTATCTGGTTGTGAAGTAAAATCATAAAACCATTTTGCCCTTATAGTTCTTATAGATGGCTCATACAAGGTAGATGAAGACCACACATGCGGTTGTTGTGCATTTAGTTTAGTTATGTGTTTTGATATGCCATCCCAGTAGGTTTCAAACAAATTTCCATCTTCATAAATTACTAAGGTAAAGGGCTCTACATGATTCAAATCAACAGACTTCCAGCCATCTACAATACACTCACTACTAATAAGACTGGTCACAATAATCCCTCTACTAACCCTATAAGGAGGCTTAGGAATATGCTTTTCTTTAGCTCCATTTAATAACACCACTGCATTCCCTTTGTCATCTATGGCAAACCAAGTACCGCCCCCAACTACATCCTTCGGAAAAATAACTTGTTTCCCATTTGATAAATAAGTTTGCGGTGCAACAGCTGCTGGTCTATTTGTATGTTCGTCTCTATTAGACGTAATTACCACTTCGGTACCCGTATGTATATAACTTACTGTGCACATTGTTGTCTGTAATTTAAGGTAGCAAAGGCTACTCCAAACTGTTCATTCACTTTTATAGCATCAACACTTTTAAGTGCCACTCTTATCAATGCCTGATGATGAATACAATGCTCTACATTATACAGCAGTTCACGGTAGTAATTGGTAGAAAAATCAATAGTTTTCTCTCCTATTTGCTGCACCAACATCAATGGTTTATCCTCTATTTTCAAATTTTTAATAATAGCATCAATAGCGTTAACCGCTACCATTACATCAGTTTCTAACAACATATCGCGCTTACGAGCATCATAGTTAACTACTCCATTAGCATAGCCATTTATTAACCCTTGGAACAACTCTATAATATGTCTGGTATGTCCGCCTATAGTAGCATTGTCTAAATTTTCACATGGTTTAATATATGCCGCTTGCTCCAATTGTTCAAGCACCTCTTTTAGGTTTTGTAAAACCGCAACTACACCTGTAATCATTCTTCTATTTCTTTATTTATCAGTTCTTCTAATCAATATTAAAAATGAGCAACTTATTAATGTAATAAGTGCTAATGCAAACAACAGTCCCCCATCATTATTCACTTCTATACCCAGTACCAAAACATGAGATGCTAAGGCGCCAGACATTAAAAGCACTCCTAAAAGTCCTCCATACACATCGTACTTTTTCAGTACCAAAAGAATGGAAGCTATCAATTCTAAAACTCCAACTACATACCTACCATAAGGTTCCACTCCCAATGCTGAAAAAATAAATATGCTCTCCTCTGCTCCTGAGAATTTATAAAACAACGTCTGTAACATTATTAATGCAGGCACCCATTTTAGTGCAATTACAACCAGCTTTTTCATCTTTCTTTTTTTGCTGGTAAAACTACTTCAGCCTAGCTTATAAATATGTAAGCTAGCTTACATAAACAGCTATTCTTTTGGTTAATTCACTTTTGTTGACAGGCTTTTCCCTTCAAAAAAGTCAATAATATTTTGCGCAGCTAACATAGCCATTGCCGTTCTAGCAGTGGTAGTGGCAGAACCTATATGCGGCGTTACTGCAACATTTTCCATAAACAATAACGGATTATCTTTTTCCATTGGCTCTGGATTGGTAACATCTAACCCTGCGCCCCAAATACTATTTGTCTGTAGCGCTTCAATTAAATCTTCTTCTACATGCACACCGCCCCTAGCTACATTAATAAATATAGATGTTGGTTTCATTTTAGAAAAAATCTCTTTGTTAAAAACACCTTTGGTTTCGGTTGTTAGGTTACAATGTACACTTATAACATCACTCTTTTCAACCAACTCATCAAAAGAAACATAATTGGCATCTAGTGTGGTTTCTGCCTGTTCATTTTTACTTCTATTATGATAAATGATATCCATATTATAAGCCGCTTTACAAAGCTTTGCCATTTCATAACCAATATTACCTAGGCCAAAGACACCTAAAGTTTTTCCATGTAATTCTTGCCCTAGAAAATCGGTAAACTTAAATGCTTCCCACTTACCTTCTTTAATAAGTTGGTTCATATAAAACATTTTTCTAGAGGCATTAAGCATTAAGGTAAAAGCTATATCTGCTGTTGCTTTATTCATAGTACCAGGTGCATTAGCAACACAAATATTTAAACTACTGGCTTCCTCTATAGCTATATTATTATAACCAGCCGAGGCTTGAGATACAATTTTTAACTTTGGCTTATCTTGTAAAAGTTGTGGAGTTATAGTAATGGCTCCGGTACTTAAAAAAGCATCACAATCTTTTAATAATTCATTTATTTCATCATTAGGCAACACTTGGTCTCCTTCCCAAACTAACAGTCTAAACCCTGCTGTGGTAAGTAAATCTATAGCTTCATTAGGGATATTTCTATTAATAAAAATACTCTTATCAGTGCTTTCTTTTTTGGGGTTATGTGTAACTAACATATTTTTTATAAGGTTTATAGAATTGTAATCTTAACATATAATTTTTACAAACTACATCAAGGTAGTACCAAGAAATAGTGTACTACAAGATAAGAAGATACAGAAGATTGTAAAAATAAAAAAGCTGTCTTTCCAGACAGCTTTTCCCCCCAAACCAAACCCTTAAACATATAAATGTTTAATTGTTTAAACACAATAATTATTAAAACTAACAACTATTGACTTTTCAATTTATTTAGATAAACAAATTATAATCTTAATTCTAAAAAGAGAATATTTCCCTTTTGCTTGTTACAAATATCCAATATATCCTAGATTTAAACAATACGTATTTTTACGTAATTTACATACGCTCTAGGTTCAGATAGTTATTTTTTAATGCATAAACTATTACTCCAATGAAGTTTTTACATTTTGTCTTCTCCATAATTCGCTTTCTATGGGTTTCCACAGTACGCACATTTATGTTTAATTCATCAGCAATTTGAACGCTATTATATTCCTTAGCGGCAAGTCTAATAACATCTAGTTCTCGTTCTGTTATCACTACCCCTAGAGGATTCTCAGCCTTATCGCCAAACTCAATCAATTCGCTTAACGCCCACGACAAATCTTTACCTAAATAAAAATCTCGTTCTTTTAAAATTCGAATGGTTTCTTCTAAATCATCAGGAGCCGAGTTTTTTGTAAAAAAACCATGCACCCCAAATTCCATCACTTTATGAATACTCTCTCTGGTTGTAAGCTGAGATACTATTATTATTTTAATATCAGGGTAATGTTCTCTTAAATACTCACTGGTTGCAAAACCATCCATCACCGGCATTTGAATATCTAATAGAATAATATCTGGTATAACTTCAGAAGCAGTTAATGCATCAATCAATTCTTTTCCGTTTCCAAATTTTGAAACTACATCTACATTCTCAAAGGTTTCTAATAAAATAGCCAAGCTTTCTCTAAACAGCTTATGATCATCTACCACACTTACCCTTATCATAGTTCTTCATTTTTAATGAGAAAAAATTCACTGATTATCAATAAATTACACTCAATTCTTGTTTGTAAAACAATTTTAAATTAATGTACCACTTTTTTAGGGAAAAGGTGCAGAAATAATAGAGAAATACGAAAACACTTTCTATTTGAAATCATCTTATACAAAAAACTAAATTAAAATAAGATAAAACAAACAAAACCAACACATTAAACAGCAATTAACTTACAAAAAAGCCACCTTACTACATAATTCCATCAGATACGTTTTGTATCTTTAAGATACTTGAAATTTTAATACGCTTCCCTTTCACCTCTATCAATCCTTTTTTAGAAAATTCAGAAAGCATTCTAATTAACGATTCTGTAGCGGTACCAACCATTCCGGCAATTTCCTCTCGAGATAGCTGTACTTTAATAAACCCATCTATATCTTCTCCAAAAGTATCGTGCATGTAAAGTAAAGAGTCTGCCAAACGTTGTTTTACATTTTTCTGTGCCATGTTTACAGAAACATCATCTGAGTTCTTAAGGTCGTAACAAATATCTCTTACTACCTCCACAGAAAAATCAGGGTTCCCTCTAAAAGAATCCATAATCTCATCACGAGGTATAAAACACACTTCCATATCATTTACTGCAACGGCACTTAAATTCACAGATTCGTCACTAATAACACTTCGTTGACCTAATAAATCTCCCTTGGTAATGAACTTTACGATGTGATTTTTTCCATTAGAACTAAGCTTGGTAAGCTTACATGCTCCTTCTCTAATACAAAATACGCCTTTTAAATGGTCTCCTTCTTCAAAAAGAGGCTCACCCTTCTTCACTATTCGTGAAGTTTTACATGAAGAAATCTTTATTAGCTCTTCCTTATTCAAAGCTCTTAAAGAACTAAACTTACGTATAATACACTGTTCACATTTACCCATAGCGCAGGAAGATTTTAGTTAAATTTTAGATTACTTCAAATTTAAGAAATACATGACAAATATCATATATTTTTTACCTATTGATTATCAATTTTGTTTTAGGTAAATGAGCAAATTATGGAGTCACACTGCTATCACTGTGGAAATCACTGTGAAGACACGTCTATTGTACACGACGATAAGATTTTCTGTTGTAACGGTTGTAAGACAGTTTATGAAATTTTCGCTGAAAATGAACTAAGCTGTTACTACGATTTGGAGCAAACCCCTGGTACAACCCCCAAAGAAATAGAAGGAAAATTTGATTTTCTTACAAAACCAGAAATCTATGAAAAGCTTTTAGATTTTAATGATGGTTCTGTACAGATTGCCACTTTATACATTCCTTCCATTCATTGTAGTTCTTGTATATGGTTATTAGAAAATCTGCAAAAATTAAATAAAAGTATTTCAAGTGCTATTGTAAACTTTCCTAAAAAAACGGTTAGAGTTACTTATAATGCTAATGAAGGAAGCTTAAAAGATATTGTGCTTTTATTGAGTAGCATTGGGTATGAACCTTACATTAGCTTAGAAGATTATACCAACACCAAGAAAGGAATTAATAGAGACATACTCTACAAACTAGGTGTTGCAGGTTTTGCTTTTGGAAATGTAATGTTACTATCGTTTCCCGAATATTTTGAAGTAGACGAATATTGGTTAAATCAATATAAAACCTTATTCAGATGGATTATGTTTGCCATGAGCCTACCAGTAGTTTTCTACGCTGCTAGCGACTATTTTGTATCAGCGTACAAAGGACTTCGATCTAAATTCTTAAATATTGATGTTCCTATTGCGTTAGGAATTTTAGTACTGTTTTTCAGAAGTGTTTTTGAAATTATAATGGATCATGGTCAAGGTTTTTTTGATAGCCTTACCGGATTGGTATTCTTCTTATTGCTAGGTAAATTTTTTCAGCAAAAAACTTATAACTTCTTATCCTTTGAAAGAGACTACAAAAGCTACTTCCCTATTGGTATTACCAAAGTAAATGCCGACCATACCGAAGAAACTATTCAGGTATACGATATTCAGAAAGGAGATAGAATACTTATTAGAAACCAAGAGTTAATACCCGTAGATGGAATTTTAATAAATGGCGATGCTCAAATAGACTATAGCTTTGTTACTGGTGAGTCTGAAACAGTAGTAAAACAAAGTGGAGATAAACTTTTTGCTGGTGGTAAACAAACTAGCGGAGCTATTGAAATGGAAGTACTCAAAAGTGTATCGCAAAGTTACTTAACTCAATTATGGAGTAATGATGTTTTTAACACAAACAAAGAAGAAGGCTTTAAGTCTATTACAGATACCATTAGCAAGTACTTCACAATTGCCATACTACTTGTAGCATTAGCCTCTGGACTTACCTGGTATTTTATAGAACCGGCAAAAGCCTGGAATGTAGTAACTGCCATACTAATTATTGCCTGCCCTTGTGCTTTAGCATTATCAGCCCCTTTTACCATGGGGAACTTACTACGTATTTTAGGGAAGAAAAAATGCTATTTAAAAAATGCCGATGTATTAGAAAAACTAGCCAAGATAGATACGGTTATTTTTGATAAAACCGGAACCATTACACACGGAAACAAAGGAGCCTTAACCTATGAAGGCATACCACTATCGGCAGAAGAAAAAATTATTTTAAAAAATACCCTTAGAAATTCTAATCACCCACTTAGTAGACAGTTGTATGACTCTATTAAAAGTACCACAGTGCTAACGCCCGATGCTTTTGAAGAAATTGCCGGAAAAGGGATGATAGCTACTTATGACGGTACCGAAATTAAAGTGGGAGCACCATCTTTTGTTACTTCAAACAATATTGAAAAATCTACTAAAACTGCAGTTTATATTAGTATCAACAACCAATATAAAGGTAAATACCTGTTTAAAAATGCTTACCGACAAGGTATTGAAGAACTATTCAATAACCTGTCTAAAAATTACAAACTGGTCATTCTTTCAGGAGATAACGATAGTGAAAAAGAAGCCTTAACAGAAATGCTACCAAAGGGCACCGAATTACATTTTAACCAAAAGCCCGACAGTAAGCTAAATTTTGTAAGCCAGTTACAACAGCAAAAACATAATGTATTAATGGTGGGTGACGGCTTAAATGATGCAGGAGCTTTAAAACAAAGTGATGTTGGTATTGCTATAGCCGAAAACGTGAACGTGTTTTCACCTGCGTGCGATGCCATTTTAGACGCCTTAAACGTAAGTAAATTATCTGTGTATTTACATATAGCCAAATCAGCTATTAATATTATAAAAGCAAGCTTTATACTTTCTTTTATCTATAACATCATAGGGTTAAGTTTTGCTATTAGTGGTAATCTATCTCCAGTAATAGCAGCCATCTTAATGCCTTTAAGCTCTATTAGTATTGTAACCTTTGTTACCATACTTACTAACATAGCCGGAAAACAATTAAAATAATTCTGGAATATGATAAATATCATTCTTTACAGCTGTCTGTCAAACTACTTTTGTTAAACATTCTTAAAATAGGTATGAGTGTAATTTATATTTTAATAACGGTTAGCATTATTGTAGCTATCGTCTTTTTCACCCTGTTTATTCGTGCAGTAAAGTCAGGGCAATATGACGACAGTTACACGCCATCTGTCCGCATGCTTTTTGAGGACGAATTAGTAAAACAAGAAAAACAAACTAAGAATAAACAATCATAATTATGGAAATGCAGCAATTTTATTACGATAACAAAATTGTAAAAAAGTTCCTCTACGCTACCATGCTTTGGGGTATTGTAGGGATGTTGGTAGGTTTGCTACTAGCGTTCATGTTTATATTCCCAACTTTAACCGAAGGTATTTCTTGGTTAAGCTTTGGTAGGTTAAGACCTTTACACACCAATGCTGTTATCTTTGCCTTTGTAGGTAACGCAATATTTGCAGGTACCTATTACTCTACACAACGCTTGCTTAAAGCAAGAATGTTTAGTGACTTTTTAAGTAATTTTAATTTCTGGGGATGGCAGCTTATCATTGTAGGCGCAGCCCTCACCTTACCTTTAGGGTACACCTCATCAAAAGAATACGCAGAATTAGAATGGCCTATTGACTTAGCCATTACGTTAGTATGGGTAGCTTTTGGTATTAACCTTATTGGTACGTTAATAAAACGTAGAGAGCGCCACATTTATGTAGCAATATGGTTTTACATTGCTACGTTTGTAACGGTTGCTATGCTTCACGTATTTAACAACCTTGAACTTCCTGTAAGCGGATTAAAAAGTTACTCTATCTATGCCGGAGTTCAAGATGCTTTAGTACAATGGTGGTACGGGCACAATGCAGTAGCATTTTTCCTTACTACACCTTTCTTAGGGTTAATGTATTACTTTGTACCTAAAGCAGCTAACAGACCTGTATACTCGTACAGATTATCTATTGTACACTTCTGGTCGTTAATATTTATTTATATCTGGGCAGGGCCTCACCACTTATTGTACTCTTCTTTACCAGATTGGGCACAAAGTTTAGGTACTGTATTCTCTGTAATGTTAATTGCTCCATCTTGGGGTGGTATGATTAACGGTTTACTTACCCTTCGTGGTGCTTGGGACAAAGTACGTACAGATCCTGTTCTTAAATTTATGGTGGTAGCTATTACCGGTTATGGTATGGCAACTTTTGAAGGACCTATGTTATCATTAAAAACATTTAATGCTATTGGTCACTTTACAGACTGGATTATTGCCCACGTACACGTTGGTGCATTAGCTTGGAACGGATTTATGGCATTTGGTATGATGTATTATTTAGTACCAAAACTTTACAAAACTAAATTAAACTCGCTTTCATTAGCTAACTTCCACTTCTGGATTGGTACTTTAGGTATTATCTTATACGCCTTACCAATGTACGTTGCCGGGTTTACTCAGGCTTCTATGTGGAAACAATTTACACCAGACGGTAAGCTTGTATATGGTAACTTCTTAGAAACTGTTACCGAAATTATGCCAATGTACTGGATGCGTGCTATTGGTGGTACTTTATACCTTACCGGTACTATTGTTGGGGTATATAACTTAATACAAACCGTAAGAAAAGGGTCTACGGTTACAGATGATTTAGCAGAAGCACCAGCACTTAAGAAAATTAGTAAAGGTAGACTTGCTAATGAAAAATTACACCCTTGGTTAGAGCGTAAACCAATCTTATTTACAGTGCTTTCTTTAGTAGCTGTTGCTATTGGTGGTGTAATTCAAATTGTACCTACGTTAATGGTAGACTCTAACATACCAACCATTGCTAGTGTAAAACCATACACTCCGCTTGAAATGGAAGGTAGAGACCTTTATATACGTGAGGGTTGTGTTAGTTGCCACTCGCAAATGATTAGACCGTTTAGAAGTGAAACCGAGCGTTATGGTGAGTATTCTAAAGCAGGTGAGTTTGTGTACGACCATCCATTCTTATGGGGTAGTAAACGTACCGGGCCAGACCTTGCCAGAGAAGGTGTTAAAGGGAAACCATTTAACGGTGGTAGATCTGATGACTGGCACTTTAACCATATGTGGGACCCAACCTCTACCTCTTCAGGTTCTATTATGCCTAGATATCAGTGGCTTATTAAAAATACATTAGATACTAGTAGCACGCAATCTAAAATGGAAGCACTTGCTAGCTTAGGAGTACCATACTCTGATGAAGATATTGCAAATGCACCAGCAGCTTTAGAAGCACAGGCAAAAGCAATAGAAGCATCTCTTTTAACTAATGAAGATATTGCTAGAGACTTTAAAGATTTAGCTCCAGGTGATGCTGCTTTAAAAGATAGAGAAATTGTTGCCTTAATTGCATACTTGCAAAGACTAGGTACTGATATTACTGTAAAAGAAGAAGTAACTGCTAAATAAATTAAATCATGTTAAAATTCATCAAACATCATTTAGATACAATAGCAGATATAGAAATATATCCAATTATTTCACTGTTAATATTCTTTCTGTTCTTTACTATGATTATTGTTAGAGCATTTACTAAAAAGAAAGATTACATTAAAGAAATAAGTGCTTTACCATTAGAAGATGAACTGACAACAACCAACAATAATCTATCATGAGAAGTTTCACATCATATTTAAGAGTTGTAATCATTGTAGGGCTCGTTGCAGGAGCCGCAGAATACTTTATAGACTCTGGAGATAAACCTGCATTTTTAACCTATCCTGAGGTGCCAATTTTCTTAGCTTTATTTACTATTGCTTTAATTGGTATTGAGGTAATGATAGGCACTATGCACGCCCTTACAGATGCTATAATGACCGACGAACGCAAAGCGGCAATGGCAGAGCAAAAAGCTATTGCTAAAGAAAATGCGTGGTATAACAAATTATACAAAAAGTTATTAGATCAAAAACCAATAGAGGAAGAAGGAGAAATCATCTTAGAGCATGACTATGATGGTATTAAAGAGTTAGACAACAACCTTCCGCCATGGTGGTTATATGGTTTTTACCTAACCATTATTATTGGGGTAGTATACTTAGTAAGATTTCATGTATTAGGAGCAGATTTACAAGCTGCTGCTTACGAAAAAGAAATGGCGCAAGCAGAACTAGATATTGCAGAGTATATGAAAACAGCTAAAGACTTGGTAGATGCAGAATCTGCTACCTACCTAACAGAAGCTGCTGACTTATCTGCCGGACAAAGAATTTTTGCCGAAAACTGTGTTGCTTGCCACGCTGCAGATGGTGGTGGTGGAATTGGACCAAACCTTACCGATAAATATTGGATTTTTGGTGGAGGTATTAAAAACGTTTTCCATACCATTTCAGAGGGTAGCCCAAGAAACCAAACAATGGCTGCTTGGAAAAATGCCTTAAAACCATCTGAAGTACAACAAGTTGCCAGCTATGTATTAAGCCTACAAGGTAGTACCCCTGCTAGTCCAAAAGAACCTATGGGAGAAATTATTTGGACAGGAGCAGACGATGCTGCCACTGCAGACGGAGCTGAAGCTGATGTACCTGCTACAGAAGCTGCTGAAGCGCCAGCTGAAGAGGTTACTCCTGCTGAGTAAAAACGGAAGTAAACAAAAAAATCCGAATAAAGTGGAAACACCAGATAATGAAAAGTTCAGAGATTCGATAGGTACCATTAACGACGATGGGAAACGTTCATGGATTTATCCTAAAAAACCAAGTGGTCCGTTTTATGACAAAAGAAAATTAGTAAGTTATGCACTGCTTATTATCTTATTTGCCGCACCATTTGTAAAAATTAACGGAAATCAATTTCTACTATTCAATGTACTGGAACGAAGGTTTAATATTTTCGGTTTTCCATTTTGGCCACAAGATTTTTATCTGTTCGTTATATCAATGATAATCGGGGTGGTTTTTATCACCCTGTTTACCGTTGCTTTTGGTAGAATATTTTGCGGTTGGATTTGCCCACAAACCATTTTCATGGAAATGGTTTTTAGAAGAATTGAGTATTGGATTGATGGCGATAGAAATGCACAACGAAAATTAGATAATCAGCCATGGAACGCTGAAAAAATTAGAAAACGTGTATTAAAATGGATCCTCTTTTTTATCATCTCTTTTCTTATTGCTAATATATTTTTAGCCTATATAATAGGTAGCGACGTTCTTTTACAATACATAACAGACGGACCATTTAGCCACACTGGCACCCTGATATCTCTGCTAATATTTACCGCTGTATTCTACTTTATTTTTGCTTGGTTTAGAGAGCAAGTATGTATTATAGCATGCCCTTATGGTAGGTTACAAGGTGTATTATTAGATAATAAATCTATAATTGTTGCATACGATCATAAAAGAGGTGAGGGAGAAAATGGACGTAAAAAGTTTAGAAAGAACGAAGACAGAAAAGCCTTAGGACATGGAGATTGTATAGATTGTTTGCAATGTGTACACGTATGCCCAACGGGGATAGATATTAGAAATGGTACGCAATTAGAGTGTATTAATTGTACCGCTTGTATAGATGAGTGCGATACCATTATGGAACGTATTAACAAACCAAAAGGATTGATTAGATACGCCAGTGAAAATGAAATTTCTAAAAAAGAGAAATTCAAATTCACTCCAAGAATGAAAGGGTACACTGCTGTACTTGGTATATTAACAGCAGTACTTATAGGCCTATTATTCTTAAGAAATGATGTAGAGGCTAAAGTATTAAGATTGCCTGGTCAGTTATACCAACACGTAGATGAGTCTACACTGAGTAACGTATTTAATTTTTCAGTAATTAATAAAACCACTGAAGATATTAATGAGGTTACTATGAAATTAATGAACAAGGCAGGAGAATTAAAACTTATTCCTAAAGATACATTAGAGTTACCAAAAGGTGGTTTAGTAAAAGGTACCTTATTAATTTACCTAAAACAAAACACACTAGATGGTGATAAAACAAAGCTTAAAATTGCGGTTTATAGTAAAGGTAAGTTAATAGAAACCACTACTACTACCTTCTTAGGGCCAAGGAGCTTTAAATAAAAAATTGAAGAAGCTATGAGAGCAACATTGCTTCTTCATTAACTAAATATATTGTGAATTTTAAAATTGTTAGGTATGAAATTTAATTGGGGTACAGGCGTTTTTTTAGCCTTCGTAGCTTTTATGAGCTTTATTCTATACTTTGTTATTAGTACACTTACTGATAGCGATTTGAACTATGACTTGGTAACCGATGATTACTATAAAAAAGAATTAGGATACCAAAAAGAAATTAATGCATTAACCCGTGCTAAGGTATTGGGCATGCAAGTACAATTTGAAGAAACAACAGAGGGGGTAGTATTAACCTTTCCTGAAAAAATAGACTTTACTAAAGTTAAAGGCACAATGTTCCTATATAGGCCGTCTGATAAGCATTTGGATTTTGAAATCCCTATTTCACTATCTGATTCACATTTGCTCATACCTAACAATCGCTTAAAAGACGGCCGATGGGACATTAATGTTGAATGGACCTATAACGGCGAAACATTTTTATCTAAAAAAGAAATTTCTTTATAATATGTTAGCCTCTGCGTTCATACTTGGTTTCTTAGGTAGTTTTCACTGCGTAGGTATGTGTGGACCCATTGCCTTTATGTTACCGCTAGACCGTAACAACCAAGTTAAAAAATTTTTACAAATCTTAAGTTATCACACAGGTAGGTTTATTAGCTATGCTACCATTGGTGCCATTTTTGGCATGTTAGGTACAGGGTTTTACCTCAGTGGTTACCAACAACAACTATCTATTTTTGTTGGTGTGCTTATGATTTTAACAGTTATAACACCGCAACATCTATTACAAAAGGTACGTATTACACAACCTATTTATAAACTTATTAGCAAACTTAAATCGGCTCTTGGAAAGCAGTTTAAAAAAAGAAGCTTTTCTTCCTTATTTACTATTGGTTTATTAAATGGTTTACTACCATGTGGGTTGGTATATATGGCGGTTTTTGGTGCTTTGGCATTAGGAAACCCTATAGAAAGCGGTTTGTATATGGTATTGTTTGGGATGGGTACTTTACCCCTTATGAGTGTAGCTGCTTATTTGGGTAACTTTTTAAATGTTACCACCCGCAAAAGAATACAGAAACTAGTTCCTGTATTTATAGCCATTATTGGAGTATTCTTTATTTTAAGAGGTTTAGGACTAGGTATTCCCTACGTTTCTCCCTCTAACATGAACCTTATGGTAAAAGAAGCTCCTACTTGTCATTAAAATTATTTTAATTAGCTAACCAGTTTTTTATATACAAAAAAGGATGTTCGTTTATAATGAACATCCTTTTTTACTTTATTGTGGTAAATCTAGAATCTACTAGATTTTAAAAGTTACTACAGGTAATAATGCATGGTTTGCAATATCTTCTCCTATACTTCCATTAAAGAAGTGCGCCATACCAGTTCTACCGTGAGTAGGGATAGCAATAACATCTGCACTAATAGTGTTGCTAAAGTTAAGTACACCATCTTCTACGGTATAGTCTGAATAATAAGCTACAGGGAAATCTGGTTCTTTAGCAGTTTTAGCTAAAAACTTATCTGTTAACTCTTTAATTTCATGTGTACTTAAGAAATAATCGTTAGGTAAGTTCACGTATAATAACTGAACTTTTGCCCCAATAGCATTAAACATTTTTTGAGCTTTGTTATAAGCAGCAATGTTTTCTTCTTTAAGATCACAAGCAAAAACAACAGTTTCAATATCAAGGTTTACTCTATCTTTAACCACTAATACAGGTACATCAGAAGTTCTTACAACTTTCTCTGTGTTAGACCCCATAAAGAATTCTTCTACACCAGAAGTTCCGTGAGACCCCATAATAATAAGATCTGCATCACTAGCCATTTCAGCTAATTCAGAAAATACTTTAAAGTGCTTAATTACCGGAGTAATTTTAAATCCTTTTAAGTAATCTTTATCTAAAAATTCATCAAATTTCTTTTCCGCTAATCTCATATAGTAGATAGCCTCCATTTGTTGTTGAGATTCTGATTTGTTTAATAACGCCTCAGAAAGTTCAAGCATGTGTACTACCTCTATTTCGGTATTGGTTTTCTTTGCCAAAACTGACGCTGCAAATAAAGCATGTTCAGAATGCTCAGAAAAATCTACAGGTATAATAATTTTGTTCATAGTGCTAATAGCTTAAGTTTTAAGTATAAAAAGTTTAAATAGTCATTGAAAATAATTTGGTTTCTGGCATTTTACGTTGCAAATGCAAATCAAACGCCATACACACATTGCGTACAAAAGGTTTCCCTTCTTCCGTAACCACCATACCATTTGAGGAGATTTGTAACAATCCGTCCTGCTCCATCTCTGTCAATTTTATCAGGACTTCAGGAATATCGTCAAAATACATTTTAGATTCGTCCCAGGAAGTTTTAAAATTGCACATCAAATTTAAAATATGTTTACGAACTACCAAATCTTCTTTCGATAATAAATGACCACGGTATACCGGTATGGTATCATTTTCTAATAATTGATAATAATTTTCAATGCTTTTCTCGTTCTGAGCAAATCCATACCAGCTATCGCTAATACTAGAAACGCCCAAACCAATCATTAATTGTGTTTTTGAAGCAGTGTACCCCATAAAGTTACGGTGCATACGTTCTTGCTTCATGGCTTCGTATAAATTATCCGAAGGTAGTGCAAAATGGTCCATACCTATTTCTATGTATCCCATCTCGGCTAACTTTTTCTTACCTTGTTCATAAAGAGCTCGTTTTGCTTCTCCTGAGGGTAAATCGGACTCCTTAAAACCTCTTTGTCCATTACCTTTTATCCATGGTACATGGGCGTAGCTATAAAATGCAATGCGGTCTGGCATTAATTTTTGGGTACTGCCAATTGTTTCCATAACATCTTCCAATGTTTGAAAAGGCAGTCCAAAAACCAAATCGTGCCCCACAGAAGTATAGCCAATTTCTCGTGCCATTTCGGTTGCTTGCTGAACATGTTCATACGGTTGAATTCTGTTAATTGCTATTTGTACTTTTTTAGAATAATCTTGCACCCCATAACTTACTCTTCTAAAACCAACATTATACAGGGCCTGCAAATGTTCTCTTGTAGTATTGTTTGGATGCCCTTCAAAACTAAACTCATACGTCTCACATAATTCTGCATCTTCAAACAACCCATTAATTAATCGGGTTAAATTTTCTGGCGAGAAAAATGTAGGAGTTCCACCCCCTAAGTGAATTTCCTTAATACGCGGTTTAGCACCTAGTAATTGTGCATACAACTTCCACTCTTTCAACAAAGCCTCTATGTACGGATGCTCTACATCATGACGTTTTGTAATACGCTTATGACAGCCACAAAACGTACACATACTTTCGCAAAAAGGCAGGTGTATATACAAACTAATACCTTCGGAAGTATTACTTTCATCGAAGGCTTTTTTAACACTCTCTATCCACCCTGTATAACTGTAAGAGTCAGGGTTCCAATACGGAACTGTAGGGTAGCTAGTGTAGCGTGGACCAGCCACGTTATATTTCTGAATTAAAGAATTGCTCATATCCTTTTGTTTAAAACAAAGGTATTTAAGGCATTACTGAAAAAACATGACAATTATCAGGTTTTTAACAGTGCACCAATTTGCCTTTATTTATCTTTACATAGATGTATTAAAAAACCCATGACACTTAGTATTGAGAACATATTACTTGTAGGATCTGTGCTACTACTGGTTAGTATTATTGCTGGTAAAACCAGTTATAGGTTTGGTGTACCCGTATTGGTATTCTTCCTTTTAATAGGTATGGTTGCTGGCTCTGAGGGTATTGGAGGTATTCATTTTGACAACCCGGTACTTGCCCGTTTTGTGGGGGTAGTTGCTTTTAATTTTATTTTGTTTTCTGGTGGGTTAGAAACCCGGTGGACGTCTATTAAGCCTGTAATGTGGCAAGGAGTAACCCTTTCTACGCTTGGTGTATTAATAACCGCAGGGACTGTAGGTGTTTTTGTGCATTATATTACACCCTTAGCTATTTACGAAAGCTTACTGGTAGGTGCCATTATATCTTCTACAGATGCAGCGGCAGTGTTTTCTATATTACGCTCTAAAAACATAGCGTTAAAAGATAATTTAAGACCAACGCTAGAGCTAGAAAGTGGTAGTAACGACCCCATGGCAAACGTACTTACTATAGTACTTATAAACCTTATTACCACACCCGATAAAAGCTTTGCTGAGATATTACCTTTCTTTTTTGGGCAGTTAATTATTGGTGCTTTAGCTGGCTTTGGTTTTGGATACCTAAACGTAAAAGCTATTAATAAAATTAAGCCCGATTTTGAAGGGCTATACCCTATTTTAATCATGGCTTTAATGTTTATTACGTATTCCGTTACCGATGCTGTTGGAGGAAATGGCTTTTTAGCGGTGTACCTTTCCGCAGTGTTTATAGGAAACAAAACCATTGTTAGAAAAAAAACAATTATTAAGGCTTTTGATGGGTATGCTTGGTTAATGCAAATTATCTTGTTCCTTACATTAGGTTTATTGGTTTTCCCCAGTAGAATACCCCCTGTAATTCATGTTGGATTGTTTATTTCTGCCTTTTTAATTTTTATTGCACGCCCCTTAAGTGTATTTATTAGCTTAGCATTTTTTAAGGTGAAATTTAAAAATATGCTATTCATATCGTGGGTAGGTTTGCGTGGTGCCTCTCCCATTGTATTTGCAACATACGCCTTAGTGGCTAAAGTAGACCGTTCTGATATTATATTTAATATTGTATTTTTTATTTCGCTTACCTCGGTACTTATACAAGGTACTTCATTATCTGCTGTTTCTAAATGGCTTAAAGTTGCTTTACCACAAAACCAAAAAGTACGTACACCGGTAGATATAGAACTATCTGAAAATGTAGATACCGAATTGGTAGAAATAAGTATAGACGAAAACAACCCGGTAATAGGCAAGGCTGTTACCAATATACAATTACCTAAAACATCTTTAATTGTAATGATTCAAAGAAACGGTAAATACTTTACCCCTAATGGTACCACCGTTATAGAAAAAGAAGATAAGCTAATGATTATGGCTCCTTCTGAAAAAGATTTACAGGCCGTTTTTAAAGTATTAGATGTTTAGTTTTTTTTAATAAAAAAAATGGCGCACCTTAAAAGTGCGCCCAATACCTTTATAGCTTATTCAATACCAAATTCTCTGGAATTAAAAAATCGGAATCATCCTTAAGTGTTCCGTCAGCACATGTATTTATTTTCTCATAAACCATATTTACACGTGTCCACGTAAGTTGTACCGTAGAACCATTCTGTATAACTTCCAATGTTAAATTTCCTGACTTCTTACGAGAACAACTTGTTAATGATGGTTCACTATAGTGAAGTTCAACTGCATTTAAATTTTCAGTGGTCACAAAGTTACCTCCTATACCTGCTTCGTTAGTATACTTAACTACCCCATTTAACTTAAAAGAAACGATTGTTAAAATCAATTTATCTTCAAAATCATTGTTTTTAAACCATTTATTCCCCATGGCTAAATGCTCATGCTTGGCAATACTTATTTTTAAATAATTTACCCCATCATTAACCTCCCAGACACCAACAAACTTATCTAAAAGATTATTTACATCCTTATAGTATAAAAGATCTTCAATCGGACTATCGTAAAAGTCTACCTGATTTTCTATTGGTACAATTATCTCCGGTTCACCTAGAACCTCACGTTCACCTGTAACCTGCGAGTAACTATTACCTAATACACTAAAAAATACGATTATCAATATTATTATTCTCATTTTGATTGATTTTAAAAGTGCGCCCAATACCTTTATAGCTTATTCAATACCAAATTCTCCGGAATTAAATAATCAGAATCATCATTAGGTGTTCCGTCAGCACACGTAGTTATCGTCTCATAAACCATATTTACACGTGTCCAAGTAAGTTGTACCGTAGAACCATTCTGTATAACTTCCAATGTTAAATTTCCTGACTTCCTACGAAAACAACTCGTTAACGATGGTTCTTTATAATTAAGTTCAACTGCATTTAAATTTTCAGTGCTCACAAAGTTACCTCCTATACCTGCTTCGTTAGTATACTTAACTACCCCATTTAATTTAAAAGATACGATTGTTAAAATCAATTTATCTTCAAAATCATTGTTTTTAAACCATTTATTCCCCATGGCTAAATGCTCATGCTTGGCAATACTTATTTTTAAATAATTTACCCCATCATTAACCTCCCAGGTACCAACAAACTTATCTAAAAGATTATTTACATCCTTATAATATAAAAGATCTTCAATCGGATTATGGTAAAAGTCTACCTGATTTTCTATTGGTACAATTATCTCCGGTTCACCTAGAACCTGCGAGTAACTATTACCTAGTACACTAAAAAATACAATTATCAATATTATTATTCTCATTTTGATTGATTTTAAAAGTGCGCCCAATACCTTTATAACTTATTCAACACCAAATGATCCGGAATTAAAAAATCGGAATCATCATAAGGTGTGCTATCAGAGCATTCTCCCCCGCCTTCTACAACAAAATTTACACGTGTCCACGCAAGTTGTACCGTAGAACCATTCTGTATAACTTCCAATGTTAAATTTCCTGACTTCTTACGAAAACAACTTGTTAATGATGGTTCACGATAGAGAAGTTTTACTGCATTTAAATTTTCCGTGCTCACAAAGTTACCTCCTATACCTGCCTCGTTAGTATACTTAACTACCCCATTTAATTTAAAAGATACGATTGTTAAAATCAATTTATCTTCAAAATCATTGTTTTTAAACCATTTATTCCCCATGGCTAAATGCTCATGCTTGGCAATACTTATTTTTAAATAATTTACCCCATCATTAACCTCCCAGGTACCAATAAACTTATCTAAAAGATTATTTACATCCTTATAATATAAAAGATCTTCAATCGGATTATGGTAAAAGTCTACCTGATTTTCTATTGGTACAATTATCTCCGGTTCACCTAGAACCTGCGAGTAACTATTACCTAGTACACTAAAAAATACAATTATCAATACTATTATTCTCATTATGATTGATTTTAAAAGTGCGCCCAATACCTTTATAACTTATTCAACACCAAATTCTCTGGAATTAAATAATCAGAATCATCATAAGGGATTTCATGAAGGGTACTAAAACAAAAGTCTTATTTATGATATCAATTCTCTGTCCCATATCTTTCAATCCTAGTACTACTAAAGCTATTGTCTGTTAAAAACAAAAATTTTACCGCTAATCATTGATCTTACAGATAGTACCTCATCATTGAGCCCCATAATATCATAACATAAGATAGCTCCACTTTCATCTACAACCTTCAAAAAATACTTATTTGTAATAGCTGTTTCCTCTCCACAAGTACTTGTTATGGTATAATTACTACTTTCAGAAAGCACTTTACTATAGTAATCATCATAGTTGGTATCTCCTATCACAATTTTCACCTAGCTATATTCCTCACTTACCCACGTACCTTTTATTTGGGTTGTAATTTCCGTTATCTCCTGTCTATGGTTAACGTTACTTTGTGCACTTATAGTGCCTACTGCACTAAAAAGTAGCACAATAATTAATGTTAGTGTTCTTATTTTATTAATTATTTTAAATAGCGCTTATAATATCGTGCTTGGTAATAATATGGTAAGTATCGTTTCCTAAATCTACCAGCACCGCATCGTTTTCTCTAGTAATTAACTTTGATAACTTTGCTACCGGAGTATCTTTAGCAACAATTGGGAACGGAGCTCCCATAACCTCTTTCACTGGTAAATCAGACATTTTTCTATCAGAAATATATGCCATTAGCAAATCAGATTCGTTTACTGAACCTACAAAACCATTTACATCTTCTACCGGTATCTGAGATATTTTATATTTCTTCATGCGTTCAATAGCATGCGAAACTAATTCTTCTGTTTTCAAGGTAACTAAAGGCTGACTAATATGATTTTCTATCAGGTCTTCTGCTTTGGTTACTTCTACATCTAAAAAGCCTCTTTCACGCATCCAATCATCATTAAACATTTTAGCTACATAACGGCTACCAGAGTCATGAAACAGTACAACCACTACATCATCTTTGGTAAAATGTTCTTTTAATTGCAACAAACCTTTAATAGCAGCGCCTGCTGAGTTCCCTACAAAAATACCTTCTTCTTTTGCCAGCTTTCTGGTATATACGGCAGCATCTTTATCAGTTACTTTAGTAAAACCATCAATAATGCTAAAGTCTACATTTTTAGGCAAAATATCTTCCCCAATACCTTCTGTTATGTAAGGATAAATTTCATTTTCATCAAACTCACCAGTTTCATGATATTTCTTAAATACTGAACCGTAAGTATCAATACCCCAAATTTTAATATTCGGATTTTTCTCTTTCAAGTATTTACCAACTCCCGAGATGGTACCACCTGTACCTACACCTACCACAAAATGCGTTATTTTACCTTCCGTTTGTTCCCAAATTTCGGGTCCGGTTTGCTCATAATGCGCAAGAGAGTTTGAAGGATTATCATATTGGTTTACATACCAAGCGTTAGGCGTTTCTTCTGCCAATCTTTTAGAAACCGAATAATAAGAACGCGGGTCTGATGGCTCTACGTTTGTAGGACAAACAATTACCTCTGCCCCAACAGCTCTTAAAATATCTATTTTCTCTTTAGATTGCTTATCACTAATTACACAAACTAGTTTATACCCTTTAATAATAGCACCTAATGCTAACCCCATACCGGTGTTACCACTGGTACCCTCTATAATAGTACCTCCTGGTTGTAGCCTACCATCTGCCTCGGCATCTTCTATCATTTTTACCGCCATTCTGTCTTTTACAGAGTTCCCCGGGTTAAATGTTTCTACCTTAGCAAGTATTGTAGCATTACAATCTTCTGTAAGTTTATTAATTTTTACTAATGGAGTATTTCCAATAGTTTCTAATATATTTTTAGCGTATTTCATAGCGTTATCAATGTTCAAGTGTAAATAGGCTTTCAGTAGCCCTATATGTAAATATAGTTATTGCAGTAAAGATAAGTTTATTCATACAAACTCAAAAAAACTCTCTTTACTCAAACTTAATAGCTTTCACTGGGGCTATTCTTGTAATAATATAAGAAGGTATTACAAGCATTAACAAACAAACCAATAATACCCCGGCATTCAACAATAAAATATGTACCGGATTTAAATATACCGGTGCCTCAGTTACGTAATATGTAGTAGCGTCTAATTTTACCAACCCAAATTGTTGTTGTAATAATAACAAACCAATACCAATAAGGTTACCCCATAAGAGTCCTTTACCAATTAAATAAGCAGCATTGTATAAGAATATTTTCCGAATACTCCAGTTACTATTACCAACTGCTTTTAATATACCAATCATAGGAGTTCTGTCTAGCACTAAAACTAGCAAAGCGGTTATCATATTAATACCACCAACAAGTATCATGATCCCAATAATAAGCACAATATTAAAATCGAAATAAGAGATCCAATCAAAAATAAAAATGTATTTCTCTAAAATGGTTTGCGAGTTTAAATCAGACGAAATAGAATTATAAATAACATCACCTGTTTCTTGAATTTGATCAAAATCATCTACAAACACCTCAAAGCCACCTATTTGGTCTTCACTCCATTTATTCATACGTTGAATATGGCGTAAGTCCATAATGATATAAGAAGCATCAAACTCCTGAAAACTGCTATCGTACAAACCTACAATATGCAATTTCATTTGGTTTGGTATATCGCCTCCATCATTCTTTAAAAAGAAAGCTCTTACCTCATCGCCTACTTTTACCTCTAGCCTATTAGCCATGTAAGACGACATTAAAATATCTTCATTTCTATCACCAGAGTAATCAGGTAGCACACCTTCTACTAGGAAGTCGTCCATATATTCCCAATCATAGTCTTTCCCTACACCTTTAGCAATAACACCTTCAAAAGTTTTAGCTGTTCTAATAATACCACCCTTACCAGCTACCGCCTGAATGTGCTTTACATTAGGTACCTCTTTAAAATCTGGATAAAACTTTTGATTGATAGAAATGGGAGTTACAGATACATCCGATTGGTTAGAATCGTAGTTATATATCTGAATATGACCATTAAAGGCAGCTACTTTTTCTCTAATTTTTTGCTGAAGTCCAAAACCAGTAGCTATAGCAACCAACATCATCACCAAACTAATAGCAATAGCTACAATAGCTATTTTTATTATTGATGCCGATATACTATTTTTATCTTCTTTAGCAGTAGCAATACGCTTTGCTATAAAATATTCAAAATTCAAGCTATATGATTTCTCAATTAAGTTTCAAAAATACATTTTTATTATTGGTCATACTACTTTTTTCGTGCGGAAACAATAACGCAGCCAACGAAAAAGCGCCAACCCATAATAAACCAATAGCTACTCCCCCAATTATAACCGGAGCAGAAAACACAGAAGCTTATCTAGCACAATTGAGTAATAAAAAAGTAGGCATTGTTACCAACCAAACAGGTATATTGCAAACCACCAAAGAACAAAATATTGGTGGTGCAACCTTAACTACTACCGAAACCATTCATTTAGTTGATTTTCTTATTCAGAAAAACATAAACATTACTAAAATATTTGCTCCAGAACATGGCTTTAGAGGTACTGCCGATGCAGGTGAGCATTTAAAAGATGGTAAAGATGTGAAAACCGGGCTCCCAATTATATCGCTATATGGAAATAATAAAAAACCTAAAAGTGAGCAACTAAAGGGTTTAGATGTACTTGTTTTTGACTTACAAGATGTAGGTGCCAGATTTTACACCTATATCTCTACCCTACATTATGTAATGGAAGCCTGTGCAGAAAATAATATACCGTTAATTGTTTTAGACAGACCTAACCCGAATGCACACATTATTGACGGCCCTTTGTTAGAAAAAGAAAACAAAAGCTTTGTAGGTATGCACCCTGTACCTGTATTATACGGAATGACGATAGGTGAATATGGCAAAATGATTAACGGTGAAAAATGGTTAAACAATGATATACAATGCCAGCTTACGGTAATACCATGCAAAAATTATACACACCAATCTTTTTATAGTTTACCTGTAAAACCATCACCTAATTTACCTAATGATAATGCCATAGCATTATACCCTAGCCTTTGCTTTTTTGAAGGCACTAATGTTAGTGTGGGTAGGGGAACTAATTTACAGTTCCAATTATATGGAGCACCATTTTTCCCTGAAACCGATTTTAGTTTTACTCCCGCCCCTAATGAAGGAGCTAAAAACCCAAAATATAATGGTACGCTTTGCCATGGGTACAACCTAAGTGCTACAAAACGCCTAAACAAACTAGAATTGAAATGGCTTTTGAACGCCTATAAGATAGCTGATAATAAATCTGATTTTTTTATCTCTTTCTTTACCAAATTAGCGGGTACCAAAAAACTACAGCAGCAAATAGCACAAGGACTTTCTGAAACATCCATTAGAGAAAGCTGGCAAAAAGACCTTGATACTTTTAAAACCATACGTAAGCAGTATGTAATATATGAAGACTAGAAATCAAACTTTCGGTATCTAGACATCATAAACATATAAATACTGTAGCAGACTAACCCCGCAGCTACGACCCCTAATAGAATTGAACCATAAGATGAGTTTTCTAAAAATGAAAAGGCATCCTTGGTATTTTTTATATTGTTGGTATTAGATTCTATAGCAGCTCTAATAAAGAAATATCCTAAAATTAGAAACAATATCCCTCTAGAGGATAATCCGGCCATACCGGTATTTTTTATAACTTTTCTTTTAGAGCTATCTGTAATTGATTTATAGTTGAATTTTTCTAAAAATTTCTTGGTATATACTTTATGAAACTGATTCACCGCTGCACCTATAATAGAAAGTCCAATTATAAAAAACAATACCACTCCAACATCGCCCGTTAGCAAAGAGCTTCCAGGTTTAGAGCCTGAGCCTCCGCTACTATTGCTTACCACTCTCATAACGGCTGAAACTGCTAAAGCACCATAGATAACAGCACTTACAAAAAAGGCTGCTCTTTTTACTTTTCCTTTTTTATCACTTCCTATATTTTCTGGGTCTTGAATAGCCTGAATACCTCGCCAGAATACATAACAAAATAATCCTACCGCTAAAATGAGTAGTAAAACATTACCAAAAGCTTGGTTATCTATAAATGATAAGGCGTCTGATTTGCCAGCTTTTTTGCCTCCTAAATTAAAAGCCGCCAGACAAGTTAACGCTCCTGTGATAAAATAGACTACCCCTTTAGACGCCATACCCGCCTTGGCAATAGTACAAAGATTGGATTTTGAGATCATAGTTTTTATTTAAAAATAAAAACATATTATGCTAGTTTCCAATCTATTATAAAAAGTTTAAATAATTAAACATCAATATGTTATACAAACGTTAAAGCTAAAGTTTAATTTTCTGTTTCATTGCCTCCACTATATTAAATGCAGCCGGACAAATATGTGTATTTTTTAGGGTAAGATTGGTTATTTGCTGAAACTTCTTTCTATCGGTATGCGGATACTCTCTGCAGGCCTTTGGTCGTACTTCATAAATCATACAATAATTATCGGCTGCTAAAAAAGTACAAGGCACAGACTGTAGTACATGGTCATTATCTTCATCTACCCTTAAATACTGCTCTATAAACTGTTGGGGTTTTAACTTTAAATGTTTAGCTATACGTTCAATATCAGCATTGGTAAATAAAGGGCCTGTAGTTTTACAACAGTTAGCACAAGACAAACAGTCGGTTCGCTCAAACTCTTCATCATGTAACTCTTGCATTACATAATCTAAATTCTTTGGCGGCTTTTTTTTAAGCTTTGCAAAGTACTTCTTATTCTCGTTATGTTTATCTTTGGCCAATTGAGGCAACTGTTCTAATGTAGGCTTTACCATAATATATATTCTACATAGCAAAAGTCTTAATTATAATTTATATTTCTAAATATGAAAGATCTTTTTGGCAAAGCAATTTTAGATTATCAACTAGGTAACTATACAGAAGACATTAAAACGGAAACTTCTATTTCTGAAGAAGACGATTTACCGCTACCTTATTTATTCAGGTCGTTTAAAGATATGCCTAAGCTAGAAAGAAAAGCACTAACCCTTGCAAAAGGAAAAGTATTAGACATAGGTTGTGGTGCTGGTAGCCATGCTTTGTATTTGCAAGACACTAAAGAATTAGAGGTTACTGCTGTAGATATTTCTCCGAATGCCATTAGAGCCTGTGAATTAAGAGGTGTTAAAGACGCTAGAAATTTAGATGTAATGACACTAGACAGTACTGAAAAGTACGACACCATTTTACTTTTAATGAATGGTGCTGGTATGTGTGGGAAGCTAGAAAAATTAGGTGCATTTTTAGAAAAGCTAAAATCTATTTTAGCTCCGGGAGGTCAAATACTATTAGACTCTTCTGATATTATATATATGTTTGACGATGATGAAGATGGTGGCGTTTGGATACCCGCAGATAAATCATACTACGGAGAAGTAGACTATATTGTAAAATACAAAGGAGAAACAGAACCAGCTTTTGATTGGATGTATGTAGACTTTACTACATTAAAAAAAGCCGCAAACTATTGCGGCCTTTCGTGTACTTGTATTATGGAAGGAGAGCATTATGACTATTTAGCCAAACTCACCTTATAATTTTATTTATTTTAATGACGCTATCCAAGCATCTCTAATTTCTGCTTCTTTAACGCCAATGTTTTTAGCATTTTTTAAAAACTTACTCATAGCCTCTGTTCTAGAAAACTCCCCGTAAGCCGCAACAGCTTCTTCATCAGTTCTAGAAAGACCATTTGCAACTCTTTGACCAACCTCTGTTTTATAAAAATCAATCATGGTTTGTAAATCTTGTTCGTTTAAATACATAGCATATACCCCAGCTATATCTTCTAACACTGCAGCAATTTTAGCATCTGTTTCAGAAGCTCCACCGTTCTCTAAGAATAAATCGGTGTAATGACTAGCTTTTCCGTTAGCTTTAAATAACTCAATAGCTTTTGATTTAGCAGATGATTGAGCACTAAGTTGTAAACTAACGAACGCTATAAGAACAAAAATAATTTTTTTCATAAGTAGTATGGATTAGTAGTTTAGGTAAAAATAAAACTTTCTACCAATATTAAGTAACTAATAACATTTTTTTTTAATTTGTTACGGAATGTTTAAATATTTGTGAGTTTGTAAAGAAACCTTCCACTTCGGATTGTCCATAACATACTGTACAATGTGCGGAATCATTTCCTCTCTTTTACTCCATTCTGGTTGCATATATAAAATACAATTTTCACCTACTTTAGCAGCTTGCTCTTCTGCAAACTTAAAATCGTGATGATTGTAAATAATTACTTTTAACTCATCTGCAACTTGATAAACACTATCTGTAGGTAATTTTATTTTTTTTGGAGACAAGCACACCCAATCCCATTCACCAGATAACTCATAAGCTCCAGAAGTTTCTATATGGGTTTTGACTCCTTTTTCTTTTAACTGTTTAGTTAATGGCCCCATGTCCCAGGTTAAAGGCTCACCACCAGTAATAACAATAGTATCTGAATATTTAACTGCGTTATCTACAATTTGAGTTATTTCTGTAGGCGGGTGTAATTCTGCATTCCAACTTTCTTTAACATCACACCAGTGACAACCAACATCACAACCACCAACTCTAATAAAATAAGCAGCAGTTCCTTTATAATATCCTTCTCCTTGAATGGTGTAAAACTCTTCCATCAGCGGCAACCATAACCCCTGATTTACCAAACCCATTAATTCTTCTTTACTCATTTTCATCTGGCAAAGATACTAACTATAAAACTATTAAATATAAGATAAAGCTCAAGAAACTTTTACAACTTATAAAACTTTATTAATTTATAGGGTAATGATTTTCTTTTCATAAAATATACCATAATTTTACCCAATAACTCTATTAGAATGTGTATATACAATAGTTTGCACTTCTTAATAGCTTTTATAGAAATATATACTATCAATGAAATCATCCTTATATAAAATTGCGCTTATACTAACTTTGTCTATAACAGTAGTTCTGAGCTGTACTAGTGATAAAGAAAAACCTTTTCTAATTACAAAAGAAGGTATAGGCTTACTTACGCCTTCTACAAGAATTTCTCAATTAGATACTATTTTTCAAAAAGACTCAATTTCTGAGAGTGCTTATGAGGGGGAATTACGTTATGCTAGCACAGAGCGTTATCATATTTTTACTAAAGAAGGTAACCCGCTTATGGAAATCACCCCTTCTCAAGATAGCATTAAAACCATAAGTAATATTAGAATAATTAGTGATTTATACCACACCAAAGCTGGTATTTCTACTAAAAGTACTTTTGGCGATATTACCAAAAACTACACCATTAGCAGTATACAAAACACTTGGAACAGTGTCATTATTTCCATTAATGAATTAGATGTATACTTTACCATTGACAAAAAAATGTTGGATTCTAAATTCAAAAATAATTCCTCAGTTGACATTACTGCAGAAGATATACCGAGTGATACTCCTATTAAATATTTTATGATAAGTTGGAACTAATGTATGAAACAGGGTATTCTAATTATACACGACAATAGCTGTAATACAAACGTATTAATAGAAAAAATTCAGTCAAACGAATTTCCTCAGTTATCATTAGACACCAGTCAGCAAATCCGTATTTTTTCTCCTAAAGTTTTAGAGGCATTTATACAAGAAGAAGAAATACATGAGCGCAATGTTTTTGGCACAAGTAACCAACCCATAAAAACCTTATCGGGTGGTGAGCAAAAGAAAGCATTACTCAACTATCTTATTGCAGCACAACCAGCCGTATTAATTTTAGATAATCCTTTTGACCATTTAGATATTCAAGCTCAAAAAGAATTATCAAACAGATTAGAAACTATTGCTACTACTATTCAATTAATACTTATTCTTAGTAGAACAACGGACATACCAAAGTTTATAAAACAAAAATATTCAGCTACCAACAACACGCTTGTAGCCTATACTAACAACAATACAGCTAACACCATTGTTAAAGACATTGCAATACCTACTCCCATAGAACCACAAGAGTACGGGTACAACTACCTTATACAATGCAAAAACATCAATGTTACCTACCAAGATAAACCCATTTTAAATAATATTACTTGGAATATTAAACCAGGTGAATTTTGGCAACTAACAGGCCCCAACGGATCTGGTAAAACTACCCTTCTAAGTATGATTACCGGAGACAACGTTAAGGGGTACGGCCAAGAACTATATATATTTGGTAAAAGAAAAGGAACCGGTGAAAGCGTATGGGATGTTAAAAAAAGCATTGGTTATTTTACAACCAACCTAACCCAACAATTTAAAGGCAGATATACAGCTGAGCAAATGATTATTGGAGGTTTTTTTGATGCTATTGGTTTATATAATAAACCCACCGATGTACAAAAACAAAAAGCTGCTCAATGGCTGAACGTTTTAGGTATGGAAAATCAAAAAAATACGCTATTCAGAAATTTACCTTTAGGAGCTCAACGCATGATTATGATTGCCAGAGCAATGGTAAAGCATCCGTTATTACTAATATTAGATGAACCTACTACGGGTTTAGATGATCATAATGCAAATCTTTTGGTTACCTTTATCAATAAGATAGCAGCTGAAAGTAATACCACCATTTTATATGTATCCCACAGAGCCGAAAAAGGTTTAACACCAGACCATACCTTTACACTCACAAAAACCTCAGAAGGTTCTATTGGCAACATAATTAACAGCATTTAACCCGAAGTTAAAACTTGTATGAGCATGAAAAAATATACCATTCAAAAAACTCCATTTATTGTCCCTACTACCGATGGCAAATTAATTGAAGAACATTTTGGGAATGCTACTGATGGAAACAAAAATATAAGCATAGCCCATATGGTTGCGCCACCAGGTTGGAGTGAACCCTTTCAAACACCAGAGTTTGATGAATACACCTATATAATAAAAGGTAAAAAACAATTTATTATCAATGATGAAGTGGTAGTTTTACACGCAGGTGAATCAATTAAAATTGAGAAGAATGCAAGAGTTCAATATTCAAATCCGTTTGAAGAAGCTTGTGAATACTTGGCTATTTGTACCCCTGCATTTTCTATAGACCTTGTAAACAGAGAAGAAGCGTAGCATGCAATTAAACCGTGTACATCACATTGCCATCATATGTAGCAACTACGATATTTCAAAAGAGTTTTATACTAAAATCTTAGGACTTGAAATACTTCAAGAAATTTACCGAACTGAAAGAAATTCTTTCAAACTAGACTTAGCACTAAATGGTGAATATATTATTGAGCTATTCTCATTTCCAAATCCACCTCAGCGTCCTTCACGGCCAGAAGCCCAAGGATTAAGACATTTAGCCTTTGAAACCGATAATATTACTGAAGCTCATGACTATTTGAAATCACAAAATATTACAGTAGAACCTATTAGAATTGATGAGCACACAGGAAAACAATTCTTCTTTTTATCAGACCCTGACAACTTACCCATAGAATTCTACGAAAAATAATTTTACACTTTAACATTTACACCTTTCCTAGTTAAAAGTTGTGTTTATATTTTGTTAAGCACCTGACAATGTTCGGTTTTCATTCTTAATTTTAAGAAAAAGCTATTGAGAAAATGAAAACTAAATATTTATACATCATTACTTTCATTCTTTTTTTAGTGTCCTGTGGACCCAAAACAGAGAGTGAACCAACTGTTTTTACTGAAGACAATTATGTAAATGCCATTATAGAGGTACCTTCTGGTGATAAAAGTAATTTAAATTACGATGAAATTTCTAATACGTTTGATGGCGCTAACGTAAAAAAGGCCAACAAATATCTTTCCTATGTTGGTAATTATGGATTTATAACAGGAACTGCAACGAACATTTCTGAGCAAGGAGATGGCTTACCTGTAGATGTTTTGGTACTATCTAAAAGACAAAAATTAGGTAAAATTGTAACTACCAAACCTATAGCCCTTTTAAAACTAGTAAGAAATGGTAAGTTAGATTATAAGGTGATTTCTTTACCATCTAAACCTTCCAGAAACTTTTCTAAAGTAACCTGTTTTAAAGACCTACAAACACAACACCCAGAAATTGAAACCATGGTTGAGATGTGGTTTAAAAACCATGACAAATTAACCAACGAAGATATTGTTGGTTGGGGAAATGAAGAAGAGGCCATAGCCTATATTAAAGCGAATATAAAATCTTAATAAGATGCCAGACAAAACAGCAAACCGTATTAAAAACATACCTCAATACGAGGCCCTACGAGATGAAGGTATGAGTAAGCAAAAAGCCGCCAGAATTGCGAATACACCAAATAGTGGTGAAAAGGGCGGAAAGGCAAGTACTTATGAAGACCGAACTAAGGAAGAATTGTATAACAAAGCCAAAGAAGTAGGTATTGAAGGACGTTCTAAAATGAATAAGAGTGAACTTATTGAAGCATTAAGAAACAATTAATTATACCACCTAACTACACAACAAACAATGGAAAAGAAACATGCATTACACCCTGACCTAGTAAGACAACTATTTATACTTTGTGTAATTATCTTTTTAGGTATTCTAATTACACAAGAAATGATGCCCTATCTCTCTGGAGTTTTGGGTGCCGTTACATTGTACGTCTTATTTAATGTGTGGATGCAAAAAATGCTGGATAAAGGTTTTAAACCATGGGTTGCAGCTACCATTATTTTACTTACATCACTCTCTATAATTGTAATACCTCTTGGTGCCATTACCATACTGTTTGTTACCAAAATCAATGATTTATTTAAGAACAAAGATGACATTACAAACATTATAAATGAGAATATTCAAAAAATAGAAGATATTTTTCCATTTGACATTAGTACCGGTATTAACACATCTAAAATTACCTCATGGGTTTCAGATTACTTTACCAACGTAGCAGATACCACTTTTAATACGTTCATATCTATTACGCTAATGTTCTTTATACTCTATTTCATGCTTATCAATAGAAACTACATAAGAGAATATATTACAATGTATATTCCGTTGAGTGACAAAAACATTAAAACATTAGCTAATGAAAGTAGAGAGATTGTAAAATCTAATGCTATAGGAATTCCTTTAGTAGCATTAATTCAAGGTGTAATTGCATTAGCAGGGTATTTTATATTTGGAATACCAAATCCTATTTTATGGTTTGTAGTTACCTTTGTAGGCTCTATGATACCATTTGTTGGTACGGCATTAGGTATTATACCGGTAACACTTATAATGCTTAGTCAAGGAGACACCTTTGGTGCTTACGGCATACTTATTTACGGAGTAGTTATAGTGGGTTCTGCCGATAATCTATTTAGAATTTTAGTACAAAACAAGCTTGCCAACCTTCACCCTCTTATTACATTAATAGGAGTAGTTATTGGGGTTCCGTTATTCGGTTTTATAGGTTTGGTTTTTGGGCCACTTATGGTAAGTGTATTTTTACTTCTTCTAAAAATATATAAAAACGAATATGGTAAAGAGGCAAGAGAGCTTAATAAAGAACGCATTGAAGCAGATTCTTTCATCGGTCCCTCTTCAGACAATCCTGAAAAAGTCAAGAACTTATAAAATAAAAAAGGCACCTATAAGGTGCCTTTTAATATTATTAGAAGCATGTATTATTTTGCATTGTGACGTTCTCTAGCCAACAATGTATTTTTTAATAACATAGCAATAGTCATTGGTCCTACACCACCTGGTACAGGAGTAATATAACTTGCCTTAGGAGCTACTTCTTCAAAATCTACGTCTCCTGTAATTCTATACCCTTTAGGTTTAGTTTCATCTGGTACACGTGTAATTCCCACATCAATAATTACAACTCCATCTTTTACCATATCCGCTTTTAAGAAATCAGGGCTTCCTAAAGCCGTAATTACAATATCAGCATCTTTTGTAAAAGCTTTTAAATCTTTAGTTCTACTATGTGTTAAGGTAACTGTTGAATCTCCAGGGAAACCTTTTCTACTCATTAAAATACTCATTGGTCTTCCCACAATGTGAGACCTACCAATAACTACCGTATTCTTTCCACTAGTTTCTACATTATAGCGTTTCAACAACTCTAAAATACCAAAAGGTGTTGCAGGAATAAACGTTTCTAACTCTAATGCCATTTTACCAAAGTTAGTAGGATGAAAACCATCTACATCTTTATCTGGGTCTATAGCCATTAATACTTTTTGTTCATCTATATGCTTTGGTAACGGCAACTGAACAATAAACCCATCAATAGATGCATCTTCATTCAACTCTTTTATTTTAACCAAAAGCTCTTCTTCAGTGGTGGTATCAGGTAATGATACCAAGGTAGACTCAAACCCTATCTTTTCACAAGATCTTACTTTACTACCTACATAGGTTAAACTAGCACCGTCATTACCTACTAAAACAGCCGCTAAATGAGGTACCTTTTCACCTCTTTCCTTCATAGCACTAACTTCTTGCGCTATCTCTTCCTTAATTTGTTCAGAAATTTTCTTCCCGTCTAAAATCTCCATATTCGTTGTGTTGTGTTGTTATAGCTATCTGAATAAAAGAACGCCTGAGTTTATAGCAGGCGTTTTAATATTTATCGTTTCATTTTTCCCATCATTTGCATCATCTGGCGTCCACCGCCGCCTTGCATCATCTTCATCATTTTACTCATTTGGTCAAACTGCTTTAGCAATTGGTTTACCTCTTGCACTGTTCTACCACTACCCTTTGCAATTCGTTTCTTTCTGCTCGCATTTAAAACAGAAGGTGTAGTACGTTCGTCAGGAGTCATAGAGTGTATAATAGCCTCTACATGTTTAAAGGCATCATCCTCAATATCAATTCCTTTTAAGGCTTTACCTGCACCAGGTATCATTCCTAAAAGGTCTTTCATACTACCCATTTTCTTTATCTGTTGAATTTGAGATAAGAAATCATCAAACCCAAACTGGTTTTTAGCAATTTTCTTTTGAAGTTTTCTTGCTTCTTCTTCATCATATTGCTCTTGTGCTCTTTCCACTAACGATACAACATCCCCCATACCTAAGATACGGTCGGCCATACGTGCAGGATAGAAAACATCAATAGCATCCATTTTCTCACCGGTACCAATAAACTTAATTGGCTTATCTACTACCGATTTAATAGAAATAGCAGCACCCCCACGTGTATCACCATCTAACTTGGTAAGTATTACCCCGTCAAAGTTTAATACATCGTTAAAAGCTTTTGCTGTATTCACCGCATCTTGCCCTGTCATAGCGTCTACTACAAACAATGTTTCTTGTGGTTGAATTGCTTTGTGAATTTCAGCAATTTCCTTCATCATTTGCTCATCTACTGCTAAACGCCCTGCGGTATCTATAATTACTACATTATGTCCGTTTGCCTTCGCATGTGCTATACCTGCTTGTGCAATAGCTACAGGGTTTGTGTTTCCTTTGTCAGAATATACATCAACCTGAATTTGATCTCCCACAACATGTAACTGATCTACCGCCGCCGGACGATACACATCACAAGCTACTAATAAAGGTTTTTTAGTTCTTTTGTTTTTAAGGAAGTTAGCTAACTTACCAGAAAAAGTTGTTTTACCAGACCCCTGTAAACCAGACATTAAAATTACCGATGGGTTACCGGAAAGGTTTACACCTTCGGCATCTCCACCCATTAATTCTGTTAATTCATCTTTTACAATCTTCACCATTAACTGGCCAGGTTGTAACGATGTAAGTACGTTTTGCCCTAATGCTTTTTCTTTAACTCTATTGGTAAATTGCTTTGCAATCTTAAAGTTAACATCCGCATCTAAAAGAGCTCTACGAACTTCTTTAATGGTTTCAGCTACGTTTATTTCGGTAATTTGCCCATGTCCTTTTAATACATGAAGGGCTTTATCTAACTTATCACTTAAATTATCAAACATAAAACAGCTCTTTTTTTAGAGAGTGGCAAATTTAAGCATTTGGTTTTTAAGTAAGAAACGCTTGCCACAGATTTTAATAAAAGAAAAAAAAGACCGAAGATTACCTCCGATCTTTTAAAGCCAAATTAATTTATTAATGATTACCTTATATTTTTGTCAAGGTAAGATAATCCGTTCCTCCGTTACCCCCTGAAATATCTATTAATTCAATAGTATTTGAAGAGTAGGTTAATACATCCCAATCATCTGATAAATCTTCAAATGCTTCTGGCGACGCAAAGTATATTACAAAATCAATATCATCGTACGTGGTACCCGGGTTATCGTCAGCGCTATCATCGTCACTAGTTATAGCCCAAGTTCCACTAATAGAAGAGTCTCCATTGATAGCCGATAAATTACCATTCTGACTAAAATAAAAAGTATACCCATCAAAATGATAGGTCTCATCGGTACCACTATCAATAAATGAAGACACCTGCCAATTACCAGATACTACAGTACTATTCAGTTCTACAATAACATTTTCTAAACTCTGCCCACCGTCGTCAGACTCGCAGGCGCCAATTACTATAAAACATAGTAACATTAAACTTCTTTTTAACATAATAGCGATATATTTTTATTAAAATTGATGTTTTATCATAAAAAAAGCAAATGTTCCCTATTAATTTTATCAAAAAACTAAAACAGAAGTTTAATAAGTAGCTATTAACTTATCTAATACATATAACTTCATACACCTACATAACGTAAATACCACCTCTTTTTGGGGAGGTGGTATTTAGAACACAACAATAAATAATAAGCAATCAAACTTACAATAGGTTCATCTTGAATGATTAATTTAAAATCAGTTTTTTAGTTCCTGAAAAATCTCCAGATTGCATTTTTAATAAATACACCCCTCCTGATAAAGATGAAAGGTCTAAAGTAGTGTTATAAAAACCTTCGTTAGCATTAATGGTTTTATCAAAAACTTTTTCACCATTTATAGTGTATACAGAAATTGTATTATCTACAGAAACTCCTCCAGGAATATCATACACCACAGTTACTTTTTTATCGTATGATGGGTTTGGGTATACCCCAAAAGAAACATCATTACCAAATGTTTCGGTAGCCATAGCATTAGTTACGTCTTCAAAGTTAAACGTTACAACACCTGTTGCACTCCCTTCAAAAGTTGCAAAAGTTAAACGGTAAATAGTATCATCGGTATACTTAATGTAATACGCCATAGTAGTATTCACTGTATAACTACCTCCGCTATATGTTTTCCAATCGTACCCAATAGTATTAATGTCCGTTTCAAAAGTTAAGTTAGAAGTGTCCGATGAAACACTTTCATCATTCTTAGCCACTTCAAGATCTGGGTGATGCAATACTCCTGTTACAGGGTACATCATAGTACCATCTCCAAAATAATCTGTATTATACTGGGTAAACAACAAATCCCAATCAGTACTTGCTGGTTCAACAACAACCTCAGCACCTGTAGCTAAGTCAAAATAATTAAAAATATTATTAGGGTTAGTACTATTACTAACAGTATACGTTTGGTCTGCTCCCCAAGTTGTACCATCCCAAGTTGCATACTTAATAGCATATCCTCCGTAAAAGTCTTCAATCATAAATTTACGGTAGGTACCATCTGTATATTCTAATACAAAAATTACTTTACCTGTAATGTGGTGCGTACTCATATTATACTCACCCCAGCCATACCCTAACGGATATCCATTATCAGCATTATACGAAGCATTATCAAAAGCACCTGTTTCCCATGCAGTTTCACTATTATACAACTGTGGCCAGTTAGCTATATTATTTAAATCTATGGTACTCCAATCAGCTGGATTTATAGAAGCTTCAAAAACACTAATTCCTTTTTGGTCGTTAATTCTAGCCCCAAAACTAAAACTACTAGTTCTTAAAAAAGCGATATCCCAAGAGCTAGCTACTGCATTTACTTCAGTACTTGTAGCTAACTTATAATAGGCCATATTTGCATACCCAGCGCCCATACTTACAGATCCTTGAACCTGTTGCGCATTAGCAGACAATCCGGCAACTAATACCAATACGAATTGTAATATTCTTTTCATAATTTTAATTTATTTGGATTATATATAGTTAATTGATTAAATCATACGTAAATCTTGGATACCCTCTTTCTCCACTTTCATTAAGCAAATCAAGCATTCTAATTTTATAGTAATTGCCTTCTAGGTCTTTTAACACATAGAACCTATCGGTGTAAACACCGCCTGAGAATACATCTCTCCAGTCTGCACCAATCACTCGTTGATCATCTAGAAAAGCACTCTCATCAATATCAGTAAGACTAAATGCTTGGTAAGTAACTTCTGTTGTAGAAACCTCGTAGGCTTTTACACCTGCCTTTAAATTATTAATTACAAAATCTGAGTATCCATAAGATCCTGCGCCACTAATAATATTGGTAAATACCGTAAAACTAATGTCCCATAATTCCTTTTCTGGTTCTAACATTACGGTAGTTTCATCTTCTAAACTGAAAAAAGTAAAGTTGTAAGCAGCATCTTTAGTAATGGTTATCTCTTGGTGCGTAGTAGCATCTAAATCGGCATACTGAAGTATATAATCTGCCCCATCTCTTAGCACACGAATTTTTTTCCATCCTCTATGGTCTCCCGCAATAGCCACACTACCTGTTAATGGTTGTGTAGTACCTATGTAATACCCCATATTTACTAAATACACTTTATTGCTAGCCTCACTAACCGTAATTTCATCTATTGCAGTACCTGTAATAACACCAGAGGGTTCGTCTATATAATCTTCATTGGTAGGGTCAAAAGTACCCACAGCAACCTGACTTTGTAATGCAGTAACATCTGAGGCTGTAATAGCATCTATATCGGTACTCTCTAAGGCAGCAGCAGCCATGTAAATAGATCCGTTTATAGCTACTCTAAAATCGTCTCCTCCATAAAAACCTAAATCCCAAGAATCTCTTTGTGCCCAAGTAACTACCTCTGTACTTAAATCTACAAACACCTGATTCCCCTCATTAGGGCCTCCCATCTCTGCAGTAACTGTTGCCCCTAAAGAGGTTTCAAAGGATACCACTGTACTGGTGTAGCCTTGTATGTTAGAATATCCATTATAATTAATAGCTACAATATCAAAAGTCACCGATTTATCATTATCCTCTTCTGCTTCATACGGATAGATTAATGATTCAAAAACAAAAGACACCGCTACATCTCCTTCCGAAAACGGTACAGTAATTTGGTTATCAGTTGCTATTGGGTTGGTTGTAAAATCTTGACCATATACTGTATTTTCTGCTGTCATTTGCAACACCACTTCTCCACTATAGGCCGCAGCTTCAGAAAATATGATAGTAACCGATTCTGTAGAAGTAATGGTAGAAAAGTTAACCGATAATTTATCAAAGGCAGCTACAAAAGGTTGTGCAGGTATATCATCATTTTCATTGCACGATACCAAGCTTATAATAGTTACTAAAAGTAGTAGGTAATACTTTTTCATGTGTTTTAGAAATTAAAATTGTAAAGTAGTTTTATAAAATACGACCTCCCGTAGCCTAACATTAAAGAAGAGGCTGCATCTGTATGTGCTCCACCTGATACCGCTGTGGTATTAACAGATGTAATGTCTAATATATTTCTTGCACCAAGGGTTGCTTGTAATTTGTTATCAAAAAATGATTTCTTAACAGTAGCATCTAACCATGAAAAGTCTAGTTGTTTACCTCTAAACAAAACGGTTTCTCCTGCATCATTTGTTTGTTGAACATATTGATATTGAGGTCCGGTGTATTTTAAATATGCCGAAAACGTAGTATTCCATTTAGGTACCGTATAAGACACATTGGTATTTAATTGCAGTGCATATAAATAATCATCATTATAATCTTCTTCCGTTTCCATTACTTGAGAAACTCCAGAAAAAGTTGCCCCTGCATTTACTCTAAAATTATGAAGCATGGCAGCATGCGTGAATGTAAGCCCCCAAGCATTATACTTATCTATATTGGTATATTGGTATTGTAGTGGCGACTGATTTATAATAGCAAGTTCAATTCTGTCTTTTACGTTCATATACCAGCCAGATAGCTTGCTACTCATATACCAATCTTGTACCTTATATTTTTTCTTTAAATGAAGAAATGCAGAAGTACCTTGTTCAGGGTTAAGAGTTACGTTACCTCTTACATCATGGTTTACATCTACCAAATAGGTATATAATTCTTCATAACTTGGCAACCTTGGCGAAGTACCCAAAATACCACGTACTTCAACGCCATTATCTAAAATATACTTTGCACTTACCGACAGGGCTACCTGTGTATTAAAATTGGAAGAAAACAGTGCTCTAGCTCCCGGACGTAAGGAAAACTTGTCTGAAAATACCAATTCAGACGATGCAAACACATCATAAGAGTCTAAGGTGCGCGCTATATTCTCAGAGGAATACATACCTGAAATTGCTGAAGCAAAACCATTAATGCTAGTGACTTCATACCCTAACTGAAAATCAGATTTCTTGTTGGGTAAAAAATTACTGAAGTTACCCTTAGAATACCATGCTTTTCTACTTTCATAAACAAAAGATGCTACATCAAATTTTTCTCCTGTTCGTATACGGTAGTTATAGGTTTCTACATTACGCTTTTGTTGCTGGTAAGACAAAGACACATCATACAACACATGTTTAAAAAACTTCCCGTTAATGTTTAAGTGGTTAAATATTCGCTCAGAAGAGAATTCTTCATCAGATGCTACCGGATAGGTTAAATCTGTAGCAGGATCATGATTTTCTCGCACCTCCTCTGCATACCTATTTGTGGTTTCATCAAAGTATTCAAACTTGTAAAACGCTCTAAAGTTATCTGTTTTATAGTTCCACAGTGACTTTACTGTATACTGATCCTTTGGCAACCATTCATACCCTCTTTTCCCATCGTCGTATAGGTGATGCTCTCCTTCTTTATCTCCCCAAAAACCATTAAAATTATTTCTGGTAAAAATTCCATTAGCATATAGTTTATCATTAAAATTATGCCCCATCTTAACAGATTGTATATGCCTACCTTTATCTACCCAGTTGTATTCACTACCTACAGTTTCCTCTTGTATATAAGGCACTACTTCCCATTTTTTTGAAGTTGACTTTTTAGTAATAATATTAATAACACCAGAAACGGCATTGGCACCATATTGCACCCCCATTGCGCCTTCTACTATTTCTATACGTTCAATATCGTCTAGATTAATCTGGGTTAAATCGGTATTATTCCCCATACCCTCATCATTGATTAAAGGAATATTGTCTACTAATATTTTAAAGTATTGTGCGTCTAACCCAAATAATTGTACTCCCGACTTACCGGTAGATGCATTTGGAATAATAGTTATGTTTAGTGTTTGGTTTAATATATCTGCAAGGTTATTACCTCCTTGCCTGGCTATCTGTTCTTGTGTAATTACTTTCACCTCAAACACCGATTGATCTACCGATTGCTGATTATATTGGCCACTAACTACAACCTCCTCTAAATCGTTTACCTTTTCTTTCTTTTGTAATGTATCATTCACCTGTGCTATAGTATTTTCTACAAATGAAAAACACATTAATATGATTATAGACTGTAGTATTCGACTGCTCATTTATGTTATTTTTATTTAGATTCATTTTTAATAACAGCGCAAATATATTTATTATTTTTATCCAATCTAAATAAAATTACTATTTTTGTCCCGAATGTTTGACTAAAGAATTTAATTTATAAACTATGAAACCAACTTTTTTAAGCACTATTGCTGCATTATTCACTGCTTCTGTTGCCTTATTTGCACAAGACAAAAAACAGGAAGATGTAAACGCCATTAAAAGCATGTGTGGGTGTTATGAAGTAGAATTTAATTTTACTGAGACTTTTAATTATTCTCAAGACTCTTTGTATTTACCATCTAAAACTAAACACGATAAAGGTTTAGAATGGGTACAATTAGTAGAAGATAAAGACAACAAAGTATCTATGCAACACCTTTTAATTGTTGGTGAAAATATGATTATTAAGCACTGGAGACAAGATTGGCTTTTTGAAAACACAGAGTTCTATCAGTTTGATAAAGAAACTACCTGGAAGTATGAAACTTTAGCCAAAGGTGATGTTAAAGGACAGTGGACACAAAAAGTATATCAAGTAGATGACAGCCCTCGTTATGAAGGTACTGCTACTTGGGTTCATGTAGATGGTAAACACTACTGGGTAAATACAACAGATGCTCCACTACCACGTAGAGAATATACCAAGCGACATGATTATAATGTTTTAAACAGAAGAAACATTCATGCTATCACAGACTTTGGATGGATTCATGAACAAGATAACGACAAAATTGTTAGAGCAGATGGAGCTCCTGATTTTTTGTTGGCAGAAGAAAAAGGTTACGACGTGTACACTAAAGTAGACGACTCTAAATGCAAAGCTGCGCAAGATTGGTGGGCTAAAAACGAAAAGCTTTGGGCTAATGTAAGAACTAAATGGGAAAAAGTATTTAGTAAAGACAAAGACCTTGTATTAGAAAAAACAGTTGATGGAAAACCTCTTTACAAGCATTTATTCAGCTTACCTGAAGATGCTTCTAAAAAAGAAACCGACGCTATTATAGATAGTTTTGTAAAGTAATATCCCTAAAGATACTTAACTCGGTAATCGAGTAAAAGTTTGTCTACGTTTAATTTTTGTTTGAAGTATTTAAAAGCCATTACTCTAGTAATGGCTTTTTTATTTTAGCTCAATTTTATTTTATAATGCCTTAGCAAACCTTCTAAGTTACTTTTTAAAAACTTAGCCCCCTTAATAGTATTCTCCTCTGGGTGTATGGTAAAATTTTCTGCTCCTCTAAAGTCAGCGCCTTGTAAATTACTATTTTGAAAAACAGCACCAGACAAATCACTACCATCAAAATAAGCATCTGATAAATTTGCCTCAGAAAAATCTACCGCTGTTAGGTTACAGGTATTAAATACGGTTCTTTTTAAGTTCAGTTTATAAAAGCTACTATGCGACAGCATTGTGTTTTCAAACTTCATTTCCAGGTTAAACAAATCACATTTATCAAACAGTAATCCTAACATTTTACACTCGGTAAACGTAACTTGCTTAAAGGCGGTATCTACCAAGTTAGCATTGCTAAAATTACACCCATCAAAATCACATTCTATAAACTTAAAACCAGATAAATTATAATTTCCAAAATCGCAATTTATGAACGTGCAGTATTCATACTCTGCCTTACGTAATGTTTCAACATCTATACCTTTAAAGGTTTGGTCTTCTATATACATATTTTACAGTACTTGTATACAAATTACTTCAAGGCAATTCCCTGAAGCATTTTATCTCAATTATCCAGTAAAATTAAAACTACTTAAAGAAACAAAAAAGGGAAATACCTATTGATATTTCCCTTTCTATATATATATGTTCTAAATATATATGGTTACATTCTATCTGGCACTTGTATACCTAATAAGGCAAAACCATTTTTAATAGTTAACCCTACCAATTTAGCAAGCAACACTCTAAACACTTTTAATTGTTCATCTTCCTCGCCTAAAATAGATACATTCTGGTAAAAAGAGTTAAACTCTTTTACTAAATCATAAATATAATTAGCAATAAGTGCAGGGCTATAATTATCAGCAGCATTTTGTATTACCTCTGGGAATAACTGTAACTGCTTTAATAATTCTTTTTCTTTCTCATGCAATGCAACCCCCGTTATATCAGCATCCAAATTAAAATCGGCCTTTCTTAAAATAGACTGAATTCTTGCATGTGTGTACTGAATAAAAGGTCCTGTGTTACCCTGAAAGTCTATAGACTCTTTAGGATCAAATAAAATACGCTTCTTAGGGTCTACTTTTAATATGTAATATTTTAGCGCTCCTAAACCAATGGTTTTGTAAAGCTCTTTCTTCTCTTCCTCGCTAAATCCGTCTAGTTTTCCTAAGTCTTTAGATATCTCTTCTGCTGTCGTAGCCATTTCTTCTACCAAATCATCGGCATCTACAACAGTACCTTCTCTACTTTTCATTTTACCACTAGGTAAATCTACCATACCATAACTTAAATGATATAGTTTTTCTGCCCAGTCAAATCCAAGTTTTTTAAGTATTAAAAACAATACTTTAAAGTGGTAATCTTGCTCATTACCTACGGTATAAACCATACCACCAACATCGGGATGATCTTTTACACGTTGAATAGCTGTACCAATATCTTGCGTCATATACACAGCAGTACCATCTGCACGTAATACAATCTTCTCGTCTAAACCTTCATCAGTTAAATCGCACCAAACAGAACCATCTTCCTTTTTATAAAAAACGCCTTTTTCTAAACCTTCTGCTACAAACTCTTTCCCTAACAAATAGGTGTTACTTTCGTAATAGTAAGAGTCAAAATCAACTCCTAAGTTCTTGTAAGTTACAGCAAATCCGTCATACACCCATTCGTTCATGGTTTTCCAAAGAGCTACAACTTCTGCATCACCGGCTTCCCATTTACGTAACATTTCTTGTGCTTCTAATAAAAGCGGAGCTTGCTTTTCTGCTTCTTCCTTACTTTTTCCTTCTGCTACTAAAGCTGCAATTTCTTTTTTGTACTCAACATCAAACTTCACATAGTAGTTACCTACTAACTTATCACCTTTTAACCCAGTAGACGCTGGTGTTTCACCTGCACCAAATTTTTGCCATGCCAACATACTTTTACAAATATGAATACCACGGTCGTTAATAATTTGGGTTTTATAGACTTTGTTCCCAGCAGCACCTAATATTTCTGCCACAGAATAACCTAATAAATTATTACGTATATGCCCTAAGTGCAACGGCTTATTCGTATTTGGTGAAGAATATTCTACCATTACCGCCTTAGCATCTGCATCGGCAGTTACTAAACCAAACTGAGTACTATCTTTAATATCATTAAAGAAATTGATGTAAAAAGAATCATCTATCACAAGATTCAAAAATCCTTTTACTACGTTAAAATCGTTTACCTCGGTAACATGTTCTTTAAGATACGTTCCTATTTGCTCCCCAATTACTTGCGGATTTCCTTTTACAAAGCGTAACATAGGAAAAACTACTACAGTAATATCTCCTGCAAACTCTTTACGTGTTGCCTGAAATTCTACTGTCTCAAGTGCTACATCAAAAACTACCTTAACGGCTTCTTGTACCTTTTGGGTTAACAATTCCTGAATATTCATGTTTTTATTTCTTTTTACAAGCTGCAAAGATACATTTTACTTTAGTAAATCTAAATGGTTCGTTAATAGAATATAAAGAAAGCGAGATATGTAGTATCTTTAAAATAAAAATGCTTTTTAATACCTCATACAAAACCTCTAAGCTTATTAAAACTATTAATAAGACTGTAGGACAACCTTTAACGCTAGCTAAAAGAAAGCTTATTGGAGGGGCAACCTCACCTCCGCTATTAATTTCTAAGTGTAGTGTTAATATTCATAACCTACTGATTTTTAATAAGGACATTTGTACGTGCACCCTAGAAATTAGACCCAAAGGACTCATAGTTAATTTCAACGCCCAAAAAGATTTGTATGCCATGGTAATACCTTATTACCAGTTATCTATTATTAAAAGTGCTGCTGGCGAGTATAGCATTCACATGGGTGGCACCTACATAAAAGTATTGGTTTCTGGTATTGGGCATGACTTTATGGAAAAAGTATTAACACACAGGGCTGCTAACATTCCGGAAAAACCGAAAGATTTATAAGTTGGTTTTAACAACCATTTCTTAACGCTTGGATAAAGCACATTCTAAGCATTCTGTTCATTTTTGCGCCAAAAAAATGGAACTATTTGTATACACGTTTGCTGCTCTATTCTCTGTCATAAATCCGTTAGGTACCATACCCGTATTTGTGGCTCTTACTCAAAACGATTCCAGTAAAGAACAAGCTCGCATATCATTATGGACGGCTATTAATACTTTTATCATTTTGGTGATTGCCTTTTTCTCTGGCAAATACATCTTGAGCTTTTTTGGTATTACCATAGATTCTTTAAGAATTGCAGGAGGACTAATTATTGTTACATCGGGGTTTGCTTTACTTACCGGCACATTCTCTAAACACAAGGGAATGGAAAAGCCAAGGGTTAAAGAAGATATTAAAGACCGAAATGACATTGCCTTAACCCCATTAGCCATACCTATGCTTGCTGGTCCAGGTTCTATATCATTGCTAATATCACTTAACCAAACTTATACCAATATTGTAGATATACTGGTTACGGTTTGTGCTATTTTAGTAGTGTGCCTAGCCGTATATGTGATGCTTAAATTTGCGCACCCCATAGTAAAATATTTGGGTGCTTCTGGTATCAACGCTATCTCACGCATTATTGGGTTTATAGTAATTGCTATAGGTATTGAATACATAAGCAGTTCTGTAATTAACTTACTTTCTTCTATTAGATAAATAATTAGTATCTTAGAAAGAAAAGCTACATGAAAATATTACTTACCGGAGCCAATGGCTATATTGGCATGCGGTTATTACCTCATCTTGTAGAAAATGGACATACGGTTGTATGTGCAGTAAGAGATGCTAACAGACTCTCTGTAGATCCTGAACTTAGAGAAGAAATTGAGGTTATTGAAATTGATTTTTTACAACCAGAAGCATCTGATGCCATTCCCAAGGATATTGATGCTGCTTACTATCTGATACATAGTATGACTTCCTCTACCACTGATTTTAGTGAAAAAGAAGCCACGGCAGCAGATAACTTTAATACCATGGTTGCTACAACTAATATTAAACAGGTAGTATACTTAAGCGGTATTGTAAACGAAAAAAAATTATCTAAGCATCTTTCCTCTCGTAAAAATGTGGAATCTATTTTACAAAAAGGCGACTTTAATTTAACGGTAATAAGAGCCGGCATTATAGTAGGTTCAGGAAGTTCTTCTTTCGAGATTATACGAGATTTGTGTGAAAAATTGCCCATTATGGTTACCCCTAAATGGGTACTTACCAAAACGCACCCCATTGCCATAAGAGATATTTTATTCTACCTAATTCATGTATTAAATGACCCATTTTGTTTTAATAAAGGGTTTGATGTAGGCGGAGCCAATGTACTTACCTACAAAGATATGTTATTACATTACAGCAAAATAAGAGGTTTAAATTTACGCATGATAACCGTTCCTGTAATGACCCCAAAATTATCTAGTTATTGGCTTTACTTTGTTACCTCTACCTCTTATAAATTAGCTGTTAATTTAGTAGATAGCATGAAAATGGAAGTTGTAGCCAAAGACAATAGTTTACAAGAACATTTTAACCATACTCCTTTGGGCTATGATGAAGCTATTAAAGCTGCCTTTACAAAAATAGAGCAAAACGAAGTAATTAGTAGCTGGAAAGACTCCATGTCTAGCGGAAGGGTTAAAAAGAGTTTAAACAAATACATACAAGTACCCAAGCATGGTGTATTAACCGATAAAAAAGAACTTAAAATAGAAAACCCTGAGAAAGTACTAAATAACATCTGGAAAATTGGCGGGCAAACAGGTTGGTATTATGGCAATTGGATGTGGCAAATAAGAGGATTTTTAGATAAACTAAGTGGTGGTGTAGGCCTTAGAAGAGGAAGAACCCATACCGATAAAATTTTTGCTGGGGACTCTTTAGATTTCTGGAGGGTACTATTAGCTGATAGAGAAGAAAAAAGATTGTTACTACTTGCCGAAATGCGATTACCCGGAGAAGCTTGGCTTGAATTTAAAATAGACAAAAACAACGTACTATCTCAAACAGCCACCTTTAGACCCCGAGGACTTTGGGGTAGACTGTATTGGTACAGCCTACTACCCTTTCATTATTTTATTTTTGGTGGTATGATAAAAAATATAACCACTAAATAAGATCGGCTAAGGTTTTATTTTCTAGAACGCAAAGTGTATTATCTCTAACCTCTATCATAACTTTATTAAGCATACAGGTTTCTTCACTTTTGCAGTCATCACATTTTTCGTAGTAATTTAAACTAACACACGGAAGCAATGCAATAGGCCCTTCTAGAATACGGTACATGGAGGCTAACTTTATTTCTGCCGGCTCTTTTAGTAAATAATAGCCTCCTCCTTTACCCATCTTAGAGCCTAAAAAACCATTGTTTTTTAGTTGTAATAAAATAGATTCTAAAAACTTTTTGGAAATATTTTCTTCTTGTGCTATCTGAGAAATTAGAACTGGTGTCCCTTTTCCTTTTTTAGCCAAATTTGCCAGTGCCTTTAAGCCGTATTTTGTTTTTTTAGAAAGCATACTGTAAAGATACCTATTTTATTTTTTTACCCCTATCTAATTAATTATACCTCCTTTGGTAAAAACACCTCTGCCAACATACAGCGTGCGCTTCCACCTCCACAGGTTTCAATCGTATTTAAATCGGTATGTAAAATAGCACAATGCTTTTCAATAGCACCAATTTGGGCTTTGGTTAAACTATTATAGGCAGTACTACTCATTACTAAAAACGGTCTGTTATCGTTTCCCATTACCTGCAACATATTACCTGCAAATTGGTGCATTTGAGCTTCGGTAATTGCAATTACCTCTTTACCACTTTCTTTAAGCTGCTTAACTACCGCTTTCTTTTCCTTTTTATCATCTATGGTATCAAGACAAATAACCGCAAAAGTTTCTGCTATAGCCATCATCACATTGGTATGATAAATTGGCATACGCTTTCCATCTACCGTTTGGTAAGCATTAAAAATCACAGGTGCATATTCAAAATCTTCACAAAACTCTATAAACAAATCTTCATCTGCTCTAGCCGATAAAGCACAATAAGCAATTTTATGTACACGGTCTAAAATAATGCTCCCTGTTCCTTCTAAATAAATTTCTTCTTCTTCAGCCTCTGTATAATCTATAATTTGGTTGATATGGTAACCACGTGCTTCTACCATACTAAACACATCTTCTCTACGCTCTAACCTTCTGTTTTCTGCAAACATTGGGTATACCCCTATATCTCCATTCTCATGAAAAGAAATCCAGTTATTTGGAAAAACAGCATCAGGTGTATCTGGTGTTTCGGTATCGTCTACAACAATTACTTCTACCCCTACCATTTTTAACTTTTGTACAAAAGTATCAAACTCCTCTATAGCATTTTTTGCAACCTCTTCTTGCTTTGCTTCCAGGTTTTCCTGAAAATAGTTGTTTACTGCGGTTTGCTCATTCATCCTAAACTTTGCAGGACGAACCATTAGTACTGTATTTGTTATTTGTGACATTTTTATTCTCTAATTAATGGCATGGTAGAACATCTTAACAATCCTTCTTGCTTAGAAATTTCAGCATACGGAATTTCCTCAACGGTCATTCCATGATCTCTCAACCAATTATTCAATCTTGTAAAATTACGTTCAGAAACTACCACATCGGTATCTATAGAAAACACATTGCTATACATATGGTACATTTCTTCTCTATCTATATGAAATAGGTTTTCTTTACCAAACAAATCAACCAAGTACATATAATCTCCTTCTTCTCTAAATCCGCTTTTGTGTATGATTCCTTTATCTTTCCCAATAGGCTGAAAACAACAATCTAAATGCAAGGCATTATCTCTAGGTTCAATTTTAGACTTTACTAAATCAAACTCCTTTACTATTTTATTTGGAAAAAGTTCCTTAATAAAATCTACTCCATATTGGTTTGTTCTGGCAGTAATGTAGTTTTTGTAATCACTACCTTTATAGGTACCAATAAAAATATGGTCGTTCCAAGGCATTACATCTCCCCCTTCAATGTGTACTTCCTCTGGTGGTGTAATCACTTTAGATGGGTCTATCTGGTCTATTAAATACTGTAAAGCATCTAACTCTTGTTCTCTTTCAGGTAATATGTTAGCTTTTATAAATAAGTCTTCAATTACAAAAGCGATATCACGTGCAAAAATCTGATTATAATCAGTAATAAGTTTAGGTCTGTAAACTTCTACGTTATATTTTTCGAATACTTTATTAAAAGCATCCATTTCTTTTACCATATCCGCCTCTACAGGATACGTACCTGCAAGTATATGTTCTTTAGATTTTGGGTCGTACGCTTCTTCTAGTGTAGGTTCCGGACCAATACTCTCTGCTGTACCAAGAACTACAGCTTTTAATCGGGATGTTTCGTTTTGTATATGTAAATCTAGCATAATCTTCTTTTGCAATAGGGCAAATATAAAAAAAGCCTTGCTAATGTTAGCAAGGCTTTTTTTATATCGTTAGCTTCAAATACTATCTATCAGCTAAATCTTTATAATCTCTGGCATTTTCTCCAATGTACACTTGGCGTGGGCGTCCTATTGGTTCCCCTCTTAAGCGCATCTCTCTCCACTGAGAAATCCATCCAGGTAGTCTACCTAATGCAAACATAACAGTAAACATTTCAACAGGTATACCTAAAGCTCTGTAAATAATACCTGAATAGAAATCTACATTCGGGTATAATTTTCTATCTACGAAGTACGGATCTTCTAAAGCTTCTTTTTCTAAACCTTTAGCTATATCTAAAATAGGATCGTTAACTCCTAAGCTTTCTAACACTTCGTCTGCTGCTTTTTTGATGATTCTAGCACGAGGATCAAAGTTTTTATAAACTCTGTGTCCGAATCCCATTAAACGGAACGGATCATCTTTATCCTTAGCTTTCGCCATGTACTTTTTAGTATCACCACCATCTGCTTTAATAGCTTCCAGCATTTCTAATACCGCCTGGTTAGCACCACCATGTAATGGTCCCCAAAGCGCAGAAATACCAGCAGAGATAGAAGCGAATAGACCTGCATGAGAAGATCCTACGATTCTAACGGTAGAAGTAGAACAGTTTTGCTCATGGTCTGCGTGTAATATTAAAAGCTTTTGTAAAGCATCAATTACCACCTGATCTTGTTCGTACACACGGTTAGGCTTCTGGAACATCATTTTAGCGAAGTTCTCTACATATCCTAAGCGCGCATCACCATAATCTAAAGGTAATCCGGTTCTTTTATGGTAAGTCCATGCAACTAATATTGGGAATTTAGCTAAAAGCTTTACAATAGCTTTATACATTTCTTCCTCAGAAGCTACATTAACCGATGAAGGATTAAATGCAATTAATGCACTAGTTAAAGATGAAAGTACTCCCATTGGGTGGGCATACTTAGGGAAACCATCAATGATCTTTTTCATATCTTGATCAACAATAGCCTCATCATCTATATCTGACTTAAATTTCTTCAGCTGGTCCGCTGTTGGTAATTCTCCAAAAATAAGAAGGTATATCACTTCTAAAAAGGTAGCTTTCTCAGCAAGGTCTTCAATAGAGTAACCTCTATATCTCAAAATACCTTTTTCACCGTCCAAATACGTAATTGCACTCTCACAAGCTCCTGTGTTTTTGTATCCGGGGTCAATTGTAATTATACCTGAACCAGCACGTAGTGTTTTAATATCAATAGCTAATTCGTTTTCGGTTCCTTTGATAACTGGAAACTCATATTTCTCGCCATTGAATTCTAACGTTGCTTTATCTGACATTTTATTATTTAATAGTTTTAGTGAAGTATTTTATAAAAGATTTTTAATTATTGCGAATTTACAAAAATAAACTGAATTGAATTGTGTATTTGAATCGTTCTTTGCTAAATTACAATATAATATGTTAATTATTTCATAACATTCTCATCAGTGTTTTTTTTGGTTCTTCTAGCTTTAGACTTTTCTGTTTGCGGAACGTTGTAAGTTATTTTATACAACAACGAATAATATAACTTAACAGAACTCTGCCAAGTGAATTTTTGCTTCTTTGCTTCTCTAGAAATAGCTCTCCATTTGTCTTTATTTTCAAAGAAAAGTATCAATAAGGCATCAAACACCTGCATAAAATTAATCTTCTTCTCTTCAAAAGTTTCGCCTCCAAATACAAAGCCGGTTTTGTTATGTATTACAGTATCCTTTAATCCACCTGTGTTGTGCACCATACAGGGTTGCCCATTACGCATGGCTAGCATTTGACTAATACCACATGGCTCAAACAAACTTGGCATTAAGTATACATTAGACTCTAGATATAGAGAGTCAATAACTTCTTCAGATTGAATATTGATAAAAATGAAATTTTCATGCGCATAACTAAAACTTCTAAAAAGTTCTTCATAATCTGGTGCGCCAGTACCTAATAATATATATACTCCATTATCTTTTTTCAATCTTCTAAGCATACTTTCTAAAAGGGCAGGATCTTCTTTAAAAAAGTAAAACTTCTGCTCAGTAAGTCTAGCTACGCTACTACAGATAAATGCTGGCTTTTTTTCTACCAACGCTATAACCTTTTCGGAAGTATGTCTTAAAAACTCGTGCTTATAAGCTTTTTCCTGATCTTCCATACCTGCTAGCAGCGCTCTTAGCGCGTGCGGATACAACTTACCTCTTCTAACCGTAGTGTAGTTTTTATAATTGCAACCATTTAAAATTCCAAACAATCTATCTTCTTCCTGTGCATTCTTTAAGTCTTCTTCTAATCCTTCGCCTCCAATAAAGTGCGGAAAGTTACTAGGCTGTTGTATATTCTCTTTATAGGAGTCTGAAACGGTATGTACAGTATCGGCAAAACGAATACCCAATGCCATTAAATTAATACAATCTGGGTATCTTGGGTCTTTCAATTCTTCCTCATTATAATCTACATAAGGAAAGAACGCTTTTAAAGAAGAGTAATTACCATCAAAAGGGCGTATCCCTTGAATAGCTAAGTTATGAATAGAATAAACAAATCTAATTTTTTCTAAAGGATCCTTATAATCGTAATGGTACCTTCTTAAAAACAACATTAAACTTGTATGCCAATCGTGCAAGTGTACTATATCAAGTTTTTTAAACGCATCTTCCTTAATTGCTTCTGCTGCTGCAACACAAAACAAAGAGAATGTACAGGCATCTGTAAAGAAGGGTTGTGTAAAATCATTCATATAAATATCTGCTATGTTTCCAGATTTTATATCAGGATGATCAATCACATAATGCTTAATGTTTGCCACTGGTCTTTTACCTTGCACCTCGTATAAAAAAGCGGTAGTAGGTTGCCCACGGTAAATAAAATGAAGTTCTTGTAAAAATGCACCTTTCTTATGCAATCTTCCATAAGCAGGTGTAAGCACATGCACACTATCTCCAGACTCTGCAATATGTCTGGGTATATCTCTAACTACATCGCCCATTCCTCCTGCTTTACAGGCAGGTATGGCGTCATTTTCGGCGGAAACAAATAGAAAATTTCGTTGCAAACTAAAACGGGTTTTTGAATCATGACTAACTACTACGTTAAAGTATTGATTATAAATTAAATAAAAAACCCATTTTGTATTAAAAAAATATTAAATGCAAAACTTTAACGTTTGCAAATAAAAAAAGCCCCAAAAAGGGGCTTTTAAATATCTAAAAGAACAATAAATTATTGTTGCACTTTAAACGCTTTTGCTTGAGGATAGTAAGCTACTTTACCTAATTCTTCCTCAATTCTAAGTAATTGGTTATACTTAGCCATACGGTCAGATCTTGAAGCTGAACCAGTTTTAATTTGTCCACAGTTAAGTGCTACTGCTAAATCTGCAATAGTGTTATCTTCTGTTTCACCAGATCTGTGAGACATTACAGAAGTAAATCCAGCATTTTTAGCCATGTTTACAGCTGCAATAGTTTCAGTTAAAGAACCAATTTGGTTAACTTTAATTAAAATAGAGTTACCAATACCTTCAGTAATACCTCTTTCTAATCTTTCTACGTTAGTTACAAATAAATCGTCTCCTACTAATTGAACATTGTGTCCAATTTTTTCAGTTAAATATTTCCAACCTTCCCAGTCGTTCTCATCCATACCATCTTCGATAGAGATAATTGGGTATTTTTCACAAAGCTCAGCTAAGTAATCAGCTTGCTCTTGAGAAGTTCTTACTACTCCAGTTTCTCCTTCAAATTTAGTATAGTCATACTTACCATCTACATAGAATTCTGATGATGCACAGTCTAAAGCAATTTTAATATCGTCTCCAAACTTATAACCTGCATTAGCAACCGCTTTAGCTATTGTCTCAATAGCATCTTCAGTTCCTTCAAAAGTAGGAGCAAATCCTCCTTCATCACCTACAGCAGTACTTAAACCTCTGTCGTGTAATACTTTTTTAAGGTTATGGAAAATTTCAGAACCCATTTGCATTGCATGTGTAAAAGTTTCAGCTTTTACAGGCATAATCATAAACTCTTGAAATGCGATAGGAGCATCTGAGTGAGAACCACCATTGATAATATTCATCATAGGTACTGGAAGTGTATTAGCACTAACACCACCTACATAACGGTATAAAGGCATACCTAACTCATTAGCTGCAGCTTTTGCTACTGCTAAAGAAACCCCTAAAATTGCATTAGCTCCTAACTTACCTTTGTTTGGAGTACCATCTACAGAACACATTGTTTCGTCAATAAGATTTTGTTCAAATACTGACATTCCAACAATCTCTTCTGCAATGATTTCATTTACATTTTTAACGGCATTTAAAACACCTTTACCCATATAATTACTACCACCGTCACGTAATTCTACAGCTTCATGTTCTCCTGTTGAAGCTCCCGACGGAACTGCAGCTCTTCCTAAAATTCCGTTTTCAGTAACTACATCTACTTCTACAGTAGGGTTACCTCTTGAATCTAAAATTTGACGAGCGTGCACATTTACTATAATACTCATATTGTTGTTATTTTAGTTAGTTTTATATTCTCTATAAATTGATCAAATAAATAAGTAGCATCATTTGGTCCAGGACCTGCTTCTGGGTGGTACTGTACAGAAAATGCATTTTTATCTTTCACTTTTAATCCTGCAATGGTATCATCGTTCAAGTGAACATGAGTAATCTCTACATTAGGATTGTTTTCGGTTTCTTCTCTGTTCACAGCAAAACCATGGTTTTGAGAAGTAATTTCACCTTTACCAGTTACTAGGTTTTTCACAGGGTGGTTAATACCTCTGTGTCCGTTGTGCATTTTGTAAGTAGAAATACCATTTGCCAAAGCAATAACTTGGTGCCCTAAACAAATACCAAATAAAGGTAATTCTTTAGCCAAAATTTCTTTTGCTACATTAATAGCACCTTTTAATGGCTCAGGATCTCCAGGACCGTTAGATAAGAAATATCCATCAGGTTCCCAAGCTGCCATTTCTTCAAACGCAGTATCAAAAGGGAAAACTTTGATGTAGCAATCTCTTTTTGCTAAATTTCTTAAGATATTGGTTTTAATACCTAAATCTAAAGCAGCTACTTTATAAGTTGCATTTTCATCGCCGTAGAAATAAGGCTCTTTAGTTGATACTTTAGAAGCCAACTCTAAACCATTCATGTCTGGTACCTGAGCAAGTTGCTCTTTCAATGCTTCTAATTGATCAACATTAGTAGAGATAAGTGCATTTTGGGCACCATTATCTCTAATATATGCCACTAACGCACGAGTATCTACATCTGATATCGCAAATAAATTGTTTTTGTTTAGAAAGTCTTCCAATGATTGGTCTGCTGCTACACGTGAATAGTCGTAACTAAAGTTTTTACAAACTAAACCAGCAATTTTAACAGAGCCAGACTCTACTTCATCATTATTAGTTCCGTAATTTCCAATATGGGCATTTGTAGTAACCATAATTTGCCCAAAATAAGAAGGATCAGTAAAAATTTCTTGATAACCAGTCATACCGGTATTAAAACAAACCTCTCCAAATGCGGTGCCTTCTCCACCTACAGCCTTTCCGTAAAAAACAGTACCATCTGCTAATAAAAGAACTGCCTTTTTTCTCGCTTTATATTTCATCTAAATAGTTCTAAAAGTAATGTTTGAAATATTATACAAAATAACACAAAAAAAAGGATAAACTAAAAAGTTTATCCTTTTAAAATTTAATAATATGTAAAAACAAATTTATTCATTTGTTTTGTCAGTAGCTTCTTCGTTAGTAACGTCTGCAGAAGTATTTTCTACAGTAGTTTCTTCAGCTTTCTTTGCAGATCTACTTCTACGAGTAGTTTTCTTCTTGGCAGGTTTACCAGCGTTATATAGCTCGTTAAAATCTACTAATTCAATTAAAGCCATTTCAGCGTTATCACCTAAACGATTTCCAAGCTTAATAATTCTTGTATATCCACCTGGTCTTTCTCCTACTTTATCAGCAACAGTACTAAATAATTCAGTAACTGCTTCTTTGCTTCTTAACTGACTAAATACAACTCTTCTGTTGTGAGTACTACCAGCAATCTCTTGATTATTTTCAGATTTTGCTTTAGTAATTAGAGGCTCAACAAACTGCTTAAGCGCTTTAGCTTTGGCAACTGTAGTATTAATACGCTTATGCTCTATTAAAGAACATGCCATATTAGCTAGCATAGCTTTTCTATGAGCAGTTTTTCTTCCTAAATTATTAATTTTATTTCCGTGTCTCATTTTCCTATGTATTACACTTTAGCCAACAGCTAATCTTTATCTAATTTATATTTTGATAAATCCATTCCGAAGTGTAAGTTCTTGTTATGTACAAGCTCTTCTAACTCTGTTAAAGATTTTTTACCAAAGTTTCGGAATTTCATCAAGTCATTCTTATTAAAAGATACTAAATCCCCTAAGGTATCTACTTCAGCAGCTTTTAAACAATTTAATGCTCTCACAGAAAGATCCATATCTACCAACTTAGTTTTAAGTAACTGGCGCATATGTAATGACTCTTCGTCATAAGTTTCTGTTTGTGCAATTTCATCAGCCTCTAAAGTAATACGCTCATCTGAGAATAACATGAAGTGATGAATCAATGTTTTTGCAGCTTCAGTTAAAGCATCTTTAGGATGAATAGAACCATCTGTAATAATTTCGAAAACTAACTTTTCATAGTCAGTTTTTTGCTCTACACGATAGTTTTCTATACTATACTTAACATTTTTCACAGGAGTATAGATAGAGTCTGTAGCAATAACACCTAGCGGAGAATTAGGTTTCTTATTCTCATCTGCAGGTACATACCCTCTACCCTTCTCAATAGTGATTTCCATGTTTATTGTAATATCAGATTCCATATTACAAATAACTAAATCAGGATTTAACACCTGGAATCCGGAAATAAACTTTTGGAAATCGCCAGCAGTTAATTGTTCTGTACCTCCTACAGAAATAGATACTGTTTCATTATCAATATCTTCAATCTGTCTTTTAAAACGTACTTGTTTTAAGTTAAGAATGATTTCTGTAACATCTTCTACAACTCCGGGAATGGTAGAGAACTCATGCTCTACTTTATCAATTCTTACCGAACTGATAGCAAACCCTTCAAGCGAAGATAATAGAACTCTTCGTAAAGCGTTACCAATGGTCAATCCATAGCCTGGTTCTAGAGGGCGAAACTCAAATTTGCCTTCGAACTCAGATGAATCGATCATTATAACTTTATCGGGCTTTTGAAAATTAAATAATGCCATAGTTTGACTGCTGTCTTTTATTTATTATTTAGAGTATAACTCGACGATTAACTGTTCTTTAATGTTTTCAGGAATCTGAAGTCTTTCAGGAACTGCTACATAAGTACCTTCTTTCTTCTCCGTATTCCATGTAATCCATTCGTAAACAGTACTATTTGCAGCTAATGCATTCTCTATTACCTCTAAAGATTTAGATTTTTCTCTTACTCCAACAACATCTCCAGCTTTTAAAGAATATGAAGGAATGTTTACGATCTCTCCGTTTACAGTAATGTGACGGTGAGAAACTAATTGACGTGCACCTCTTCTTGAAGGAGCAACACCCATTCTGTAAACTACATTATCTAAACGAGATTCACATAATTGAAGTAAAACTTCACCAGTAACACCTTTGCTACGGTTAGCTTTTTCGAAAAGGTTTCTGAACTGACGCTCTAAGATACCGTAAGTATACTTAGCTTTCTGCTTCTCCATTAACTGGATTGCGTATTCAGATTTTTTACCTCTTCTACGGTTGTTACCGTGTTGACCTGGAGGATAATTTCTTTTTTCAAAAGATTTATCTTCTCCAAAAATTGCTTCACCAAACTTACGAGCAATTTTAGTTTTTGGACCAGTATATCTTGCCATTTTATAAAATTTATTAAGGGCGATTATGAATTAAGGCTATCCTTCGATAATCGTATCAGCGCCCTTAAAGGTTACAATAATTTATTAAACTCTACGTCTTTTAGGAGGACGACATCCGTTGTGTGGTAATGGAGTAACGTCAATAATTTCTGTTACTTCAATTCCTGTATTGTGTAAAGATCTGATTGCAGATTCTCTACCATTTCCAGGTCCCTTAACAAAAACTTTTACTTTACGTAAACCAGCTTCATTTGCAACTTTAGCAGCATCTTCAGCAGCTACCTGAGCAGCATAAGGAGTGTTCTTCTTAGAACCTCTGAAGCCCATTTTACCAGCTGATGACCAAGAAATAACATCACCCTTTTTATTAGTTAAAGAGATGATGATGTTATTAAAAGTAGCAGAAATGTGTGCCTCACCAACTGATTCTACTATAACTTTACGCTTTTTAGAAGTTTTTGCAGTTTTATTCGACTTTGCCATTGTTAACTACTTATTATTTAGTTGCTTTTTTCTTGTTAGCAACAGTTTTTCTTTTACCTTTTCTAGTTCTTGAGTTATTCTTAGTACGCTGACCACGTAATGGTAAGCCTGCTCTATGACGAATACCTCTTTGACATCCGATATCCATTAAACGTTTAATGTTTAACTGAACTTCTGAACGTAATTCACCTTCGATTGTGAAAGCACCTACAGCATCACGGATACGACCTGTTTCGTCGTCATTCCAATCTGATACTTTTTTACTTTCGTCTACTTGAGCTGTTTCTAAAATTTCTTTAGCTCTACTTTTTCCTATACCAAAGATATATGTTAAAGATATAACACCTCTTTTGTTATTTGGTATATCTACACCTGCGATTCTAGCCATAATTATCCTTGTCTTTGTTTAAATCTAGGATTCTTTTTGTTAATTACGTACAATCTCCCCTTACGACGCACAATTTTGCACTCGGGACTTCTCTTTTTTAGTGATGCTCTTACTTTCATCTAACTACTATTTAATATCTATAAGTAATTCTTGCTTTTGTAAGATCATATGGACTCATTTCTAACTTCACCTTATCACCTGGTAATAATTTAATATAATGCATACGCATTTTACCAGAGATATGTGCAGTCACCACATGACCATTTTCTAACTCAACTCTAAACATTGCATTAGACAATGCTTCAATAATGGTTCCGTCTTGTTCTATTGCCGACTGTTTTGCCATAATTATGCTGATACTTTTCTGTTTTTACCAGTTTTCATTAAGCCATCATAATGTCTATTTAACAAGTATGAATTTACTTGTTGCATAGTATCAATAGCAACACCTACCATAATTAGTAAAGATGTACCACCGTAAAACAATGCCCAACCTTGTTGAATACCAACATTGTAAGCAATTGCAGGTAATACAGCTAAACACACTAAGAACAACGATCCTGGGAAGGTGATTAAAGACATAATTTTGTCTAAGTAATCAGCTGTTTCAGTACCTGGTCTTACACCAGGAATGAAACCTTGACTTCTCTTAAGATCATCAGCCATTTTATTAGTAGGCACTGTGATAGCAGTATAAAAGTATGTAAAGGTAATAATTAACAATGCAAAAACTAAATTATACCAAAATCCGAACATATTACTGAACTCCACTTGAATGCTTTGTGCAGTTTCTGAATCAGATAACCCTGCTAATGCAGACGGTACAAACATAATAGCCTGAGCAAAGATAATTGGCATTACCCCAGAGGCATTTAACTTAAGCGGAATAAATTGACGTGCTCCACCTAAAGCATCTTTTTCTTCGTATCCTCCGGTTGCAGTTCTTCTGGCGTACTGTACACCAATTTGCCTTACGGCCATTACCAGCATTATACTAAGTAATATCACTACAAACCACATAATAACTTCAATAAGGATCACCATCCATCCTCCATTGTTTTCTGAGACTCTAGAGGAAACTTCCTGTAAGAAAGCTTGAGGCAATCTGGCAATAATACCTACCATGATCAATAAAGAGATCCCATTACCAATACCTCTATCTGTAATTTTCTCACCAAGCCACATAGCAAAAATTGTACCAGTAACTAAAATGATTACAGAAGGAATAATAAAGTCTAATCCTTGCCCTTTAACGAAAGCAGTTTCTGGAACACCTAATTGTTTTAAACCCCATAAATAAGCTGGCGCCTGAACAATACAAATACCGATGGTTAACCATCTAGTAATTTGGTTGATGGTCTTTCTTCCACTTTCTCCTTCATTTTGTAATTTCTGAAGGTAAGGAATTGCAAGTCCCATTAATTGAACTACAATTGAAGCCGAGATATACGGCATAATTCCTAATGCAAATACAGAAGCTTTTGCAAACGCACCACCTGTAAAAGCATTAAGAATATCTAACAATCCTCCACCACTGGTTTTTTGAGTAAGCTCAGATAATTGTCCAGTGTCAATACCCGGAAGGGCCACGTGAGAACCTAACCTATACACTAATAATAAACTTAGTGTAAGTACGACTCTGTTACGTAATTCATCAATCTTCCAGATATTGGTTAATGTCTCTATAAATTTCTTCATGGTTAATTATTGGTTATAAACTTACAGCTTCACCTCCAGCAGCTTCAATAGCAGCTTTTGCACTAGCAGTAAATTTATGAACGGTTACTTTTAGATTAGATTTTAATTCTCCTCCTCCAAGGATTTTAACTAACTCAGTTTTCTTTGCCAAACCATTAGCTACAATAATATCTAAATCAACAGTGTCTGTAACAACACCTTTATCAACCATTTCTTGTAATTTACCTAAATTGATACCTACGTACTCCTTACGGTTAATATTTGTAAAACCAAATTTAGGAACACGTCTTTGAAGTGGCATCTGTCCTCCTTCAAAACCAATCTTTTTAGAATAACCTGAACGAGATTTAGCTCCTTTATGACCTCTGGTAGCAGTTCCTCCTTTTCCGGATCCCTGACCTCTACCAACTCTTTTTCCGTCTTTATGAACTGAACCTTTCGCCGGTTGTAAGTTACTTAAACTCATAATACACTATCTATTATTAAGCTTCTTGAACAGAAACTAAGTGTTTAACTTTATTTACCATACCAAGGATACTCGGAGTAGCCTCATGTTCCACTACTTGACCAATACGTGTTAGGCCAAGTGCCTCAAGCGTTCTTTTTTGATTCTCAGGACGCTTAATTTTACTTTTTACCTGTGTAACTTTAATCTTTGCCATTTTCTCCTTGATTTATCCTTTAAAAACTTTTTCTAAAGATACTCCTCTTTCAGTAGCAATAGTACGTGCATCTCTTAATTGTAATAAAGCATCAAAAGTTGCTTTTACTACGTTGTGAGGGTTAGAAGAACCTTGAGATTTAGATAATACATCATGTACCCCAACAGCTTCTAATACTGCACGTAATGCACCACCAGCAATTACTCCGGTACCGTGAGAAGCAGGTTGAATATAAACTCTTGCCCCACCGTATTTACCTTTTTGCTCGTGTGGTAAAGTACCTTTATTTAAAGGAATTCTTACTAAGTTCTTTTTAGCATCTTCAACCGCTTTAGAGATAGCGTCTGCAACTTCTTTAGATTTACCTAAACCGTGTCCTACTACACCATTCTCATCTCCTACAACAACAATTGCAGAAAAACCGAATGCTCTACCACCTTTGGTTACTTTGGTAACTCTTTGCACACCTACTAAACGATCTTTTAATTCAAGTCCGCTAGGTTTAACTAGTTCTACGTTTTTATAATTCTGATACATAATTTCTTAGAATTTTAGTCCTGCTTCTCTAGCTCCTTCGGCTAATGATTTAACTCTACCATGGTATAAATACCCACCTCTATCAAAGGAAATTGTGTTTACACCTGCTTCTAAAGCCTTCGTAGCAATAGACTTACCTACTAGTGCAGCCTTTTCGCTTTTCGTTGCTTTTACAGAACTGATATCTTTATCTCTTGAAGATGCAGCAGTAATGGTTTTACCATTTACATCATCTATTAATTGAGCATAGATCTCATTATTACTTCTAAAAACAGCCAATCTTGGTTTCTCAGCAGATCCGCTAACCACTTTTCTGATTCTGTTCTTAATACGTTGTCTTCTTTCAGTCTTTGATAATGCCATATTGCTAATTATTAAGCTGATTTACCTGCTTTTCTTCTTATTACTTCTCCAACAAACTTAACACCTTTACCTTTATATGGCTCTGGCTTACGGAACGAACGGATCTTAGCCGCTACTTGTCCTACAAGTTGCTTATCATGTGAAGTCAATTTCACGATAGGGTTTTTACCTTTTTCAGAAACTGTCTCAACTTTTACTTCTGGAGCTAACTCCATAACAATGTTGTGAGAGAATCCTAAGGCAAGGTCTAATTTCTGACCTTGGTTACTAGCTCTGTAACCTACCCCAACTAATTCTAATTCTTTAGTAAAACCTTCTGATACACCTAAAACCATGTTATTGATTAAAGCTCTGTACAAACCGTGCTTGGCTTTTTGAGCTTTAGTTTCATCAGTAGTTTCTAATACTAATTGTCCATCCTCTTGCTTTACAGCAATGTCTTTAACTTCTTGAGTTAATTCGCCTAACTTCCCTTTTACTGTTACAACATCACCATCAATGGTAACTGTAACACCTGCAGGTACTGTAATTGGACTTTTACCTATTCTTGACATTTCTTCTTGTCTTTAAATTTTAGTAAACGTAACACAAAACTTCACCACCAACATTCTCAAGCTTAGCTTGCTTACTTGTCATAACTCCATGAGAAGTAGACACAACAGCAATACCTAAACCATTTAAAACTCTTGGTAATTCTGATTTACCAGCATACTTACGTAAACCTGGCTTACTTACACGCTCTATCTTTTTAATTACAGGCTCTTTAGTAGCTTTATTATATTTTAAAGCTATCTTAATAGTACCCTGTACAGAACTGTCATCAAATTTATAACTTAAAATATATCCTTGATCGAATAAAATTTTAGTTATTTCCTTTTTAAGGTTTGATGCTGGTATCTCTACCACTCTGTGTCCTGCGCTATTAGCGTTTCTAATTCTTGTTAAATAATCTGCAATAGGATCTGTATACATCTGTATTAATTTGCGGTAATAGTTTTCAAATAATTTTATGAACTTACTACCAATTTATAATCTATCTTACCAGCTTGCTTTTTTAACTCCAGGTATTAACCCGTTGTTAGCCATCTCTCTGAATGTTACACGAGAGATACCAAAAGTACGCATATACCCTTTTGGTCTTCCAGTTAATTTACAACGGTTGTGTAAACGAACAGGAGAAGAATTTTTTGGTAATTTCTGTAATGCCTCATAATCTCCAGCTTCTTTTAAAGCTTTACGTTTTTCAGCATACTTCTCTACCAATTTCTGTCTTTTAACCTCACGGGCTTTCATTGATTCTTTAGCCATACTTAATTCTTTTTAAAAGGTAAACCTAGTTCAGTTAATAGTGATTTAGCTTCTTTATCGGTTTCTGCAGACGTAACAAAAGTTATATCCATACCAGAAATCTTATGAATTTTATCAATATTGATTTCAGGGAAGATAATTTGCTCTGTAACACCTAAGTTATAGTTACCTCTACCATCAAAACCAGTAGCGTTAATCCCTTGAAAATCTCTTACCCTTGGTAAAGCAGAAGTAATTAATCTATCTAAAAATTCGTACATTCTTTCTCCACGTAAAGTAACTTTAGCCCCAATTGGCATCCCTTTACGTAATTTAAAAGTTGCAACGTCTTTCTTAGAAATAGTAGATACTGCTTTTTGTCCTGTAATTCTTGTTAACTCGTCTACTGCATAGTCGATTAACTTTTTATCAGCAACAGCTGCACCTACACCACGGCTAACTACAATCTTCTCAAGAACTGGCACTTGCATTACGTTCTTATATCCGAATTCTTCTGTAAGAGCAGAAACTACGCGCTCCTTATACTCTTGTTTTAGTCTTGGAATGTAAGCCATAATTATAATACTTCTTTAGATTTTTTTGAAAATCTTACTTTTTCACCATCTCTTACTTCATATCCAACTCTTGTAGTTTCGTTAGACTTAGGATCTAACAAAGCAAGGTTAGAAATATGAATTGGAGCTTCTTTCTCTACGATTCCACCTTGAGGATTAGTAGCGCTAGGCTTTGTATGCTTAGACACCATGTTTACTCCCTCAACAATCGCTTTGTTTTTTTCACGATCAACTTTAAGCACTTTACCTTCTGTACCTTTGTGGTCTCCAGCAATTACTTTAACAGTATCTCCTGATTTTATTTTAAGCTTTATCATTTCTATACAATAGTATTAAAGCACCTCAGGTGCCAATGATACAATCTTCATAAATTGTTTATCACGAAGTTCTCTGGCAACAGGACCAAATACACGTGTTCCTCTCATTTCTCCTGCAGGGTTTAATAAAACACAAGCATTATCATCGAAACGGATATAAGAACCATCAGGTCTTCTTACCTCTTTCTTGGTACGTACAACTACAGCAGTAGATACTTGTCCTTTTTTAACGTTACCGTTAGGAGTTGCATCTTTAACTGTTACAACTATTTTGTCTCCAACAGATGCATATCTTCTTTTTGTACCACCTAAAATACGGATAGCTAAAACTTCTTTAGCTCCAGTATTGTCTGCTACTTTTAATCTAGATTCTGACTGTACCATAATTACTTCGCTCTTTCAAGGATTTCAACTAATCTCCAACATTTGGTTTTACTTAATGGACGAGTCTCCATAATTTTCACAGTATCACCAATATTGCAATCGTTCTTTTCGTCGTGTGCAACGTATTTTTTAGTTTTTAACACGAACTTACCGTACATAGGGTGTTTTACACGTTTAACTTCTGAAACCACAATAGATTTCTCCATTTTATTACTGGTAACAACCCCTACTCTTTCTTTTCTTAAATTTCTATTTTCCATCATATAGCAGAATAGAATTATTGTAATTCTCTTTTAGTGAGCTCTGTAGCTAATCTTGCCACTGTTCTTCTTACACTTCTTAATTGAAGTGGATTTTCTAACGGTGTAATAGCATGAGCCATTTTTAAATCTGCATAATTTTTCTTGTACTCACCAAGTTTCTCTTGTAACTCGGTAACAGATAATTCTTTGATTTCTGACTGTTTCATAGTTTAAAAAATTAAGCTGAATAATCTCTTGCTACAACAAACTTCGTTCTCACAGGCAGTTTTTGAGCTGCAAGGCGTAAAGCTTCTTTAGCCACATCCATAGGCACTCCACCTACTTCAAACATAATTCTACCCGGTTTTACAACAGCTGCCCAATATTCTGGAGCACCTTTACCTTTACCCATACGTACCTCTAGAGGCTTTTTAGTGATAGGTTTATCTGGAAATATCTTAATCCATAATTGTCCTTCTCTTTTCATATAACGAGTTGCAGCAACACGAGCCGCCTCGATTTGACGTGAAGTTATGAATGAAGAATCCAATGATTTAATACCAAACATACCGTTTGAAAGTTCGAAACCTCTTTGAGAGATTCCTTTCATACGGCCTTTCTGCTGTTTTCTAAATTTGGTTCTTTTTGGCTGTAACATTTTTACTTTTCTTTAAAAAATTACTTTCTACGGCGAGATTTTCTTTGTCCTGAGTTGTTTCCACCGCTCTTACCTCCTTGTTTTTTGGACATACCTACAAGCGGAGACAATTCTCTTTTACCGTACACTTCGCCTTTCATAATCCACACTTTGATACCCAATCTACCATAAGTAGTATGCGCTTCATCAAGTGCGTAATCAATGTCAGCTCTAAAAGTCGATAGAGGAATTCTACCTTCTTTGTAAGATTCAGAACGTGCCATTTCAGCACCATTCAAACGACCAGAAATTTGGATTTTAATCCCTTCTGCGTTCATACGAATTGCAGCAGCAATAGCCATTTTAATTGCTCTTCTGTACGAAATTCTGTTTTCGATCTGACGAGCAATACTTGCAGCAACTAAGTTCGCATCAAGCTCTGGTCTTTTAATTTCAAAAATGTTAATCTGAACCTCTTTTTCGGTAATCTTCTTAAGCTCTTCTTTTAACTTGTCTACCTCTTGACCGCCTTTACCAATAATGATACCTGGACGAGCCGTAGTGATAGTAACGGTTACAAGTTTCAAAGTTCTTTCGATAATTACTCGAGAAACACTAGCTTTAGATAGACGAGCGTGAACATACTTTCTGATCTTATCATCTTCAGCTAACTTATCACCGTAATCATTACCTCCGTACCAGTTAGATTCCCATCCTCTGATAATTCCTAGGCGATTTCCGATTGGATTTGTCTTTTGTCCCATTTCTCTATCTTAGCTTTGAGTGTTATTATTAGATCCAAGCACAACTGTTACGTGGTTGGAACGTTTTCTAATTCTATGAGCACGACCTTGTGGTGCAGGACGTAATCTTTTCAACATCGTACCACCGTCTACTCTTATCTCTTTAATGAATAAATCTGCGTCCTCTAAGCTTGCTTCTTCATTCTTAGCTTGCCAGTTTGCGATAGCAGACAAAACTAATTTTTCTAAGCTGCGAGATGCGTCTTTACTATTGAATTTCAATATAGCAAGCGCCTTTTCTACTTTTTGTCCTCTAACAAGATCAGCAACGATTCTCATTTTACGAGGAGAAGTAGGGCAGTTATTCAACTTAGCAAATGCTAAACTCTTTTTAGCTTCTTTGATTTGCTGTGCTTTGTTATGTTTACGAACTCCCATGGCTTACTTTATTTTTTTCCTTTATTTTTTGCCCCAGCGTGACCTCTAAAAGATCTTGTTGGAGAAAATTCACCCAATTTGTGTCCTACCATGTTTTCAGTAACATAAACAGGAACAAATTGCTTACCATTATGAACAGCTATAGTTTGACCTACGAAATCTGGAGTAATCATTGATGCTCTAGACCAAGTCTTGATAACTGTTTTCTTACCTGACTCTATATTAGCTTGTACTTTTTTCTCTAAACTGTAATGTACAAAAGGTCCTTTTTTAAGTGAACGTGCCATTTCTTACTGTTTTATTTCTTTCTACGTTCTACAATATACTTATTACTTGCCTTAGCTTTAGCACGAGTTCTAAATCCTTTAGCTGGTAAACCTTTTCTAGATCTTGGGTGACCTCCTGAAGCTCTACCTTCACCACCACCCATTGGGTGATCTACAGGGTTCATAACTACTGGTCTAGTTCTTGGTCTTCTACCTAACCATCTGCTTCTACCAGCTTTACCACTAACAACTAACTGATGATCTGAGTTAGACACAACTCCAACTGTTGCAAAACAGTCTGCTAAAACCATACGAGTTTCTCCAGAAGGCAACTTAATAGTCGCATACTTACCGTCTTTTGCCATTAACTGAGCAAAAGCACCAGCAGAACGCGCCATAACAGCACCTTGACCTGGGCGTAACTCTACGCATGAAATAATAGTACCTAACGGAATATCACTTAAAGGCATTGCGTTACCAATTTCAGGAGCTGATCCTGAACCAGAAACGATAGTTTGCCCAACTTGTAAACCATTTTGTGCTATCACATAACTTTTCTCACCATCAGTATACTCTACTAATGCAATGAAAGCAGTTCTGTTAGGATCGTACTGAATAGAAACAACTGTAGCCTCAACTCCAGTTTTGCTTCTTTTAAAATCAATAATACGATACTTTCTCTTATGACCACCACCAATATAGCGCATGGTCATTTTTCCTTGACTGTTTCTACCTCCCGACTTTTTTAACGGAGCTATCAAAGATTTCTCCGGCTTATCAGTAGTAATCGCGTCAAATTCGTTTACTACTCTAAAACGCTGTCCTGGAGTGATCGGTTTTAATTTTCTAACTGACATTTTTCGTCTTTACTTATATATTACTATAAAAATCGATAGTATCACCTTCTGCCACTTGTACAATTGCCTTCTTTACAGCATTGGTTTTACCGTGCTGAATTCCGGTTTTTGTGTAACGAGTTTTTCTTTCAGGGCCATAATTCATTGTACGAACCTTTTCTACAGTAACCCCGTATGTAGCCTCTACTGCTTTTTTAATCTCTACTTTGTTAGCACCTGTAGCTACGTAGAAACCATAACGATTATTTACCTCGCTATCAGCAGTAACTTTTTCCGTAATAATTGGTTTAATTAACACACTCATTTCGTTACTTATTTACTCAAATTCGACTCAATTCCTTCTAAAGCTCCCTCTACAAACACTACATTATTTGCATTTACAATCTTGTAAGTGTTTAATTCTGAGGTAGTTATAACTTCAGACCCTTTTAAATTGCGTGACGACAAATATACGTTTTTATTTGACTCTCCCAACACAATTAAAGATTTTTTTCCATCTAACTGTAAAGCTTTCAAAACATTAGCAAAATCTTTTGTGCTTGGAGTTTCAAAACTTAAATCTTCTAAAACTACTATAGCTTGCTCTTTTGCCTTTAAAGATAAAGCTGATCTTCTTGCAACTTTCTTTAATCCTTTTGTAAGCTTTTGAGTATAATCTTTTGGTCTTGGACCAAAAATTCTACCACCACCAACAAATACAGGAGATTTAATACTACCTGCTCTTGCAGTACCAGTACCCTTTTGCTTCTTGATTTTACGAGTACTACCCGCAATCTCAGCTCTTTCTTTAGCTTTGTGAGTACCTTGGCGTTGGTTTGCCAAATACTGTTTTACATCTAAGTAAACAGCATGGTTATTAGGCTCTATACCAAAAACAGCATTAGAAAGTTCAACCTTTCTACCTGTTTCTTTTCCATTACTATTTAATACTGCTACTTCCATTACTTCTCAATGATTACATAAGCATTCTTGTGACCTGGCACACATCCTTTAACAACTAAAAGATTTTTGTCCGCAACCACTTTTAATACTCTTAAGTTTTGTACTGTCACTTTACTTCCGCCAGTTCTACCTGCCATACGCATACCTTTAAATACACGAGATGGATACGACGACGCACCCACAGAACCAGGAGCTCTTAAACGGTTATGTTGACCGTGAGTAGCTTGACCTACACCACCAAATCCGTGTCTTTTAACAACACCTTGGAATCCTTTACCTTTAGAGGTAGCAGATACATCAACAAATTCTCCTTCAGCAAAATGCTCTACAGTGATAGCATCACCTAATTTAAAACCTTCTTCGAAACCTTGGAATTCAACAACTTTCTTTTGAGGAGCAACACCAGCTTTTTTAGCGTGACCTAATTCAGCTTTGTTAGCACGTTTTTCCTCTTTGTCATCGAAACCAAGTTGAAGAGCCTCATACCCGTCAACCTCAGTGGTTCTGACTTGGGTAACTACGCATGGACCAGCTTGAATTACTGTACATGGAATATTCTTTCCATTTTCATCAAAGATGCTGGTCATTCCGATTTTTTTACCAATTAACCCAGACATAGTTATTATTAATTAAACATTGTTATTAAAAAAATTCAGGGTCAAATACATTTAACCCTGAATGTATTTTTTTCCGTTTTTCCCTTGCACTAAGCTCAGGACATGTTTAGAAGAAATTCCTTTCTTCTAGAAGGTACTTATACCTTAATCTCTACTTCAACCCCACTTGGTAATTCTAACTTCATTAACGCATCAATCGTTTTTGAAGAAGAACTGTAGATATCTAATAATCTTTTATAAGAGCTTAATTGAAACTGCTCTCTAGATTTTTTATTTACGTGTGGAGAACGTAAAACTGTAAAGATCTTTTTGTGAGTAGGTAACGGAATTGGTCCTGTTACAACTGCTCCGGTAGTTTTTACCGTTTTAACAATCTTCTCAGCAGACTTGTCTACTAAATTATGATCGTAAGACTTTAACTTTATTCTTATTTTTTGACTCATTTCTTAAAATTTAAGCTTCTACACCTTTAGCTGCCTTAATAACTTCTTCAGAAATATTTGAAGGAGTTTCAGCATAGTGAGAAAATTCCATTGTTGAAGTTGCTCTACCAGAAGATAATGTTCTTAAGGAAGTTACATAACCAAACATTTCAGATAGAGGAACTAAAGCTTTAATAGACTTAGCACCATTTCTATCATCCATACTATTCACCTGTCCACGACGACGGTTAAGGTCACCTACGATATCACCCATGTTTTCTTCTGGAGTAATAACTTCCAGTTTCATGATAGGCTCCATAATAACAGCTTTTGCAGATTTAGCAGCAGCTTTATAACCCATTTTCGCAGCTAATTCGAAAGAAAGACCATCAGAATCCACAGGGTGGAAAGATCCATCTTTTAAAGTAACTTTCATCGCGTCCATTTCAAATCCAGCTAAAGGACCATTTTTCATAGCCTCTTTAAATCCTTTTTCAACGTTTGGAACATATTCCTTAGGCACGTTACCACCTTTTACTTCGTTTACAAACACAAGACCTGGTTTAGCACCTTCTTCAGCAGGCTCCATTGTAAATACAATATCAGCAAACTTACCACGTCCACCAGATTGTTTCTTATAAACCTCTCTGTGATCTGCAGTAGCCGTAAGAGCTTCTTTGTACTCAACCTGTGGCTGACCTTGGTTAACCTCTACCTTAAACTCACGTCTTAAACGGTCAACAATAATATCTAAGTGAAGCTCACCCATTCCAGAAATAATAGTCTGTCCTGAAGCCTCATCAGTTTTAACTTGGAAAGTTGGATCTTCTTCAGCTAACTTAGCTAGTGCCATACCTAACTTATCAACATCTGCCTTAGTTTTAGGCTCAACCGCGATACCAATTACAGGATCAGGGAATTCCATACTTTCTAAAACAATTGGATGTTTCTCGTCAGATAAAGTGTCACCGGTTTTAATATCTTTAAAACCTACAGCAGCTCCAATATCTCCAGCTTCAATAAAATCAATCGCATTCTGCTTGTTAGAGTGCATTTGGTAAATACGTGAAATACGCTCTTTTTTACCAGAACGGTTGTTTAACACATAAGAACCAGCATCTAAATGCCCTGAATAAGCACGGAAGAATGCTAAACGACCTACGAATGGGTCAGTAGCAATTTTAAATGCTAATGCAGCAAAAGGCTCATCTACAGATGGCTTACGACTTACTTGCTCGTCAGTATCAGGATTCACACCAATGATATCATCCTTATCTATTGGAGAAGGTAAGTATCTACAAACAGCATCTAATAAGAACTGAACACCTTTGTTTTTGAATGAAGAACCACAAGTCATAGGAATGATAGCCATATCCATAACAGCAGCTCTTAAAGCAGCATGAATTTCATCTTCAGTAATAGAGTTCTCATCTTCGAAGAATTTCTCCATTAAAGTTTCATCATATTCAGCAACTGCTTCAATTAAGAAAGCTCTATATTCAGAAACCTCGTCTGCCATTTCAGCAGGGATATCTACTACATCAAAAGTAGAACCGAAGTTATCATCGTGCCATACAATTGCGCGGTTTTTAACTAAATCAACCACACCTTTAAAATCAGCTTCATCACCAATAGGTAAAACAATTGGCACAGCGTTAGAACCTAACATCTCTTTAACCTGCTTACACACGTTTAAGAAGTTAGCCCCTTGACGGTCCATCTTGTTAACAAACCCCATACGAGGCACCTTATAGTTATCTGCTAATCTCCAGTTAGTTTCAGACTGAGGCTCAACCCCATCAACAGCACTAAATAAGAAAACTAATCCATCAAGAACTCTTAATGAACGGTTCACCTCTACAGTAAAGTCAACGTGACCAGGAGTATCAATAATATTAAACTGATATCCTTTAGCATCCTCAGTTGGAACACCGTTCTCTCTTGGAAACTGCCATTCACAGGTAGTAGCAGCAGAAGTAATGGTAATACCACGCTCTTGCTCTTGCTCCATCCAGTCCATAGTAGCAGCACCATCGTGAACTTCACCAATTTTATGACTTACACCGGCATAAAACAGGATACGCTCTGTAGTTGTTGTTTTTCCAGCATCAATATGCGCTGCAATCCCGATGTTTCTAGTGTATTTTAAATCTCTTCCCATTGTTTTATTTTATTAAAATCTAAAGTGCGAGAATGCTTTGTTAGCTTCAGCCATCTTATGCGTATCAACTCTTTTCTTAACAGCAGCACCTTCTTCTTTTGCAGCCGCTAAAATCTCTGAAGCTAATCTCTGAGCCATTGATTTCTCGTTACGCTTACGCGCATAACCGATTAACCATTTCATGGCCATTGAAATTTTTCTATCTGGTCTAATTTGCATAGGAATCTGAAATGTAGCACCACCAACTCTACGACTTCTCACTTCAACGTGAGGCATCACATTTGATAACGCATCTTTCCAAATTTCTAAAGCAGTTTTTTCGTCGTCGTTTTTCTTCTGATCTACAATCTCGATTGCATCATAGAACACTTTAAAAGCAACCGACTTCTTACCGTCCCACATTAAGTTATTCACAAAACGTGTAACTAACTGGTCGTTAAACTTAGGATCTGGTAAAAGTGGTCTTTTTTTCGCCTGTCTTTTTCTCATTTCTTCTAATTAAAAGTTATGATTACTTTTTATCCTTTGGGCGTTTTGCTCCGTATTTTGATCTACGTTGCGTTCTACCTTGAACACCAGCTGTATCTAAAGCACCACGAACAATGTGATACCTAACACCTGGTAAATCTTTTACCCTTCCGCCTCTTACTAATACTATCGAGTGCTCTTGTAAGTTGTGACCCTCACCTGGGATGTAAGCATTCACCTCGTTTCCGTTAGTTAAACGAACACGCGCTACTTTACGCATCGCTGAGTTCGGTTTTTTAGGAGTTGTGGTGTAAACACGCGTACAAACACCTCTTCTTTGAGGGCACGAATCCAAAGCAGCCGATTTACTCTTCTTAGTAATGCTGACTCTTCCTTTTCGTACTAATTGTGAAATTGTTGGCATAATTTACTTTACAATAAACATTTAATTTTTACTAATCTCTCTTTTTAGAGGGTGGCAAAGGTAAAAAAATATTTCAATAATTCAAATCATAATTGATTAATTTTCACAACCTTATTATTTCTTAATATTACTGAAACAACCAACAAATCAAAATACAAATTCAAAACACATACCTTTACACCCAAAATTACGTTATACCTAAAATTATAAAATGCAATCATTTAACAATCAAATATTTTGCACAATACTACTGTTTTTTGTTTGCATTTTAACATTTACAGAAGCCAATAGTCAAAACCTACATCTAACCATTCAACTAACAGACAGCTCTGAAATTAAAACCCACAACTTAAAAATACCCTACAATTTAGAACACGCTAACTTAAAATCTGTACACAACGAAATAGAAACCTTCAAAACCAACCTAACCCATGAAGGTTTTTTTAACCACACCGTTGACTCTTTCCATCAACATGATAAAAATTACACCTATTATATTAACCCTAGAAAAAAAGTTGACTCCATTGTTATAACCAACAACATACCTAGTTTAAAAAACCATCCAAAAACAATACATATAAAACCTAAAGAACTCACCAGCACACTTAACAACCTTACCAAAACCTTAGACCAACTAAACAGTCCGTTTAGTCAAATATCCTTAACCAACCTACATATTAAAAACAGAACACTCTCCGCTACCCTAAAACTTACGGAAGCACAAAAAAGAACACTCGATTCTATAACCATTAGAGAATACACCAATTTCCCTAAAAACTTTCTAAAGCATTACGCCAAACTAAAAACAGGAATACCGTTTAGCAAACAACAACTAGAAGAAAAAGCAAACCTTTTAAACAACCTTAGTTTTACATCATTACAAAAACCACCCGAAGTATTATTTTCAAAAGACTCTACTACCCTTTACCTATATTTAACCAAAACAAACAGCAATTACTTTGATGGCTATATTGGATTTAACACCGATGAAGAAACCAACAAATTAAAATTTAACGGAACCGTCAACCTCCAATTAAACAACAACCTGAACTACGGAGAAGAAATAAACATCTACTGGAAAAACAACGGAGAAGAACAAAGCACATTTAATTTAACAGGCAAAGCACCATACTTATTTAACACCCCTATTTCCATCACCACCAACCTTTCAATCATTAGACAAGACTCTACTTACGCAAACACGTTTTTAAAACTATCACCTTCATACACTATAAACAGCAAACACAGCTTAGGACTAACTTACCAAAATAACACTTCTACCGGAACACGATCTGCAGAAATTAACAACATAGAAGACTACACCACTACTCTATACGGAATCACCTACAACTTCACAGATAATCAAAACCAACATCCTTTTTTACAAACAAAAGGCTTTAACACCACAATTGCCACCGGAACAAGAACACTAGACAACAACCAAACACCACAAACAACAATAGAATTTGAAGGTTTTTATCAATTTAACATAACACAAAACTCAAAAATATACACCAAAAACACTACACGAAGCTTATTTTCTAACAATTACTTAATAAATGAACAATATTTATTTGGGGGTATAAATTCCATTAGAGGTTTTGAAGAAAACTCACTTTCAGGTAATTTTTACACGATAACCAATATAGAGTTTAGAAACATGCTCACAAAAAAATTATACCTACACTCCATAACAGACTTTTGCTACTACGAAGACACCAACAACTCTTTAAAAAACAACCTGTTTAGCTTAGGAGTTGGAATAGGAATTATCAATAAATCAAGCATATTTAAACTAAATTACGCCGTTGGATTAACAAATGAAACTGCGGAAAAATTAAACAATTCTAAAATACATCTAAGTTATTCTACATTCTTTTAAAATTATCGACAACTAATTCACAAAAGTTTAATTATTTAAATTTTCTGAACAAAAAATTGGATAATTAACAACTATTTAAGATTTTTGACGTCAGCTAATTCAAATAATTTTAAAAAATGAGAACAAAGTTTAGTGGATTCTTAACACTATTATTAGTGTTAATTGTGCAGCTTGGTTTTGCACAAGAAAAAACAATCACTGGTACTGTTGTTGACCCAGATGGTCTTCCGCTTCCTGGAACGACCGTTCAGGTGAAAGGTAAAAGTACTGGTACACAAACTGATTTTGATGGAAATTACTCTATCACCGCTACCGAAGGTGATGTTTTAGTTTTCTCTTACATCGGTTTTAAATCTTTTGAAGCTCCAGTAGGTAGTTCATCTACAGTTGATGTAACAATGCAAATGGATGCAGAACAACTAGGAGAAGTTGTTGTTACTGGTGCTTTAGGTATTAAAAGAAAGCAAGAAGAGCTTACCGCTGCTCAAGAAGTAGTTAAAGCAGAAAAATTAACTCAGGCGGGACAACCAGATGCTGTTGTAGCATTAACTGGTAAAGTTTCTGGTTTGAATATTACTACTACTTCTTCTGGAGTTAATGAAACTACTAGAGTTGTATTACGTGGTGGTCGTTCTATTTCTGGAAACAACGAGGCTTTAGTTGTTATTGATGGGGTTATCTCTAGCTTAAACTTCTTAAAGTCTATTGACCCTAACAGTATTGCAAGCGTAAACGTTATTAAAGGTGCTAATGGTGCTGCGTTATACGGTTCAGCAGGTTCTAACGGTGTTATCGTTGTTGAAACTAAAAAAGGATCTAATGGCGGTGAAGGAAAATTGACGATTAGTGTTCGTTCTAACATCGATTTCCAACAAGTTGCTTTCCTTCCTGAAAGACAAACTCGTTACGGACAAGGATGGTCTTCTGGAGACGGATGGGCTAACTACACGTATGAAAATGGTGGATGGGGTCCTGAATTCGACGGACAAATGGCAACTATTGGTTTACCACAAGCAGATGGTTCTTACATCACAAGACCTTATTCTTCTTTAGGTTATGACAACATTAAAGAATTCTTTCAAACAGGTATCACTACTCAAAATCAAGCAGAACTTGCTTACGGTGATTCTGAAGGATATGCGAACTTATCATTCCAAAATCAGCAAAGAGAGTTTGTTATAGAAAATGACAACTTAAAACAAAACACTTTCAACTTTAAAGCTGGTAAAACTTTAGGGAAATGGAAATTATCTGCAAACGCTACGTACACTTCTAAAGGTACAGATTACGCACGTTCTACGCTATACGCAGATTTATTACAAACTGCTTCTAACATTCCTGTTCAAGCATTTGAAAACTCTGGTAACGAAGGTCACTGGAACGGATACTATTTTAACCCTTATTGGTTAAGAGATAATAATAGATACGAAAGACGTGATGAGTATTCTAACTTTATTGGTGAGATAGGATATGAATTTAACGATCATATTGATGTAATTCTTCGTTCTAATGCACGTTTAGCCAGCAGAGATATTTTATATTACCAAAACGGTTATGCTGACCCTCAATCAGTAGTAGATATTACAGGAAACCAAAGAACACAAAACTCTGGTTTTTATAGAGATAGCTACAACACAAGATATTTTTATACAGATTTTCTTGTAAACTTTGATTATCAATTAACAGATGATTTAAATTTGAAAGCTAACATTGGTGCAAATAACCAATACTCTACTGGATTCCAAACAAGAGTTGGAGGTCAAAACTTAACTGTACCTGGAATTTACACTACTAGCAACCTTGAAAATGGAGTAACTTATGGTTCAGACGCTGAACGCGGTATGGGTACATTTGATAATCAATTCTTCAGCCGTTCATATGCTGTTTATGCTAACCTTGATTTAGGTTATAAAGATTTCCTTTTCTTAAACGCTACTGCTAGAAACGACTGGACTTCTGTGTTAGATCAAAGTAACAATAGTTTCTTCTACCCTTCTGTAGGTTTATCTTTTGTACCAACAAAAGCTATTGAAGGTTTACAAAATAGTGATGCTATTAATTTCTTAAAAGTTTTTGCTAGTTACGTACAAGTTGGTAACGCAAGTATTAATCCTTATGAAATTAATGCTACTTTATCTCAAGGTACTGGTTACCCATTCAATTCTAACTCTTACATTTTAAGCCAATCTCAAACAGACCCATTATTAACTCCTGAGTTTACAGACTCTTATGAAGTTGGTTTAAATGCAGGTTTATTCCATGATAAAGTAACTTTAGATGCTGCTTATTTCTACACATCTACTACAGACTTAATTACTGACATTACACCTTCATATGCTTCTGGTTTATCTAACGCAACAGTTAACTTAGCAGAAACTGAAGTAAATGGTTTTGAAATTGATTTAGGATTAAATCCATTCCAATCTTCATCTCCTGATCAAGTAGATTGGGCATTAAACTTATCTTTCTCTACAAACAAAACAAATGTTGTTTCTGTAACAGATCAGTCTAACGAGGTATTAATTTCATCTTCAAGTGCACCTGGTATTTATGCTGTGGTAGGAGAAGAATTCCCAGTACTTCAAGGTACTGCTTACGAAAGAGATCCAGAAGGTCACATAGTTGTTGATGCTACTACTGGTAACCCAATTATTGCATCTGGAAATAAAAACTTTGGTAGAACTACTCCAAAATATATTTACGGTTTAAATTCTACTGTATCTTGGAAAAACTTCACTTTATCTGCAACAATGGACTATAGAACCGGACACGTTTTCTGGAGCCAAACTAAATATGCTCTTTCATGGTCTGGTCACTTAGTAGAAAGTGCATACAACAGAGGATCATTTGTTGTTCCTAACTCTGTTTACCAAGATGGTTCTGGTAACTATGTACCTAATACAAACATTACTGCAGGTAATTCAGCATCAGCATATTCTCAATATTACAGTACTTATGTTGGTGGTGTAGACGAGAATAACGTATTAGACGCTTCTGCCGTTAAATTAAGAGAGATTAGCTTAAAATACTCTGTGCCAAGTAAATTATTAGAAAATACATTTATTTCTGATATCACAATTTCTGCTAACGCAAGAAACTTATATACTTGGTTACCTAAAGAAAATAGAGGATATTCAGATCCTGAATCTGCTAATACTTCTGGTAATGCTGTTGGTTTAGCAGTTACAGGTAACTACCCTTCTACTAGATCTTTCGGATTAGGTTTAAACGTTATATTTTAATTAAAAGGAATTATGAAAAGAATATTTAAAAATATTGCAGTACTAGCTATTGCACTTGGTAGTACTTATTCTTGTGAAAATTATTTGGACGTTAACACAGATCCTAATAATATAACTCAAGAAACAGGAACTCCTCCATTACAGCTATCAGCTGCTATTACAGAACCACATATTGTAATGTCACAAACGGCTAACAGGTTAGGTAATATAATGATGCAAACTTGGGCTGGTGATGTTACCAACTATACTGGTGCATTTCAAGATGAATTTGCATTAAGCTTTACAACATCTATGTATACAGGTATTTGGAGATATCTTTATTTAGATACAGCTACACTTACCGCTATGGCTAACAACGAGGATGAGCAATACGCTTACTATAGCGCTGTTGCTAAAGTAATGAGAGCTTACTATTTCCAGTATATTGTTGACCTTTACGGAGATGTACCTTATTCTGAAGCACATCAATTAGGGGATAACTTAACTCCTGCTTACGATGATGATGCTGCTATCTATGTAGATTTAATTGCGCAAGTTACTGCTGCTATTGAGACTTTTGAAAATGCTCCTGCTTCAGCACTTGATATAGAAGCATCTTCAGACCCTGTTTATGGTGGAGATATTAATAGTTGGTTAGAATTTGCTAACACAATGAAGTTAAGACTTCTTGTTAGACAAGAATCTACTGGAAATTCAAACAGTGAATTTGCAAGTATTGACGGTGCATCTTTTATTTCTTCAGACGTAACTGTAAACCCTGGGTATGCTGATGTAGCAAGCCAACTTAACCCACTATATGATTTGTTTTATGATGCGGGTGGAGCTATTGACGGTTATACTTTATACGTAGGTGCTAACTATGCAGTAGAATTCTTAAAAGGAGCTTCTACTGAAGATGGTATTGCAACTGGTATTTCTGACCCTAGAATTGCTGCTCTTTATACTTTAGAAGACGGTACTTACACAGGTGTTGTTCAAGGAGATAATGATGTTCCTAGTGGAAATACACTTTCTAATATTGGACCAGGTAGAGTTATTTCTCCTTCCCAAGACGGATACCTTATGACAGCTGCTGAAAGCTACTTTTTACAAGCTGAAGCTGCTTACAAAGGATACATAAGTGGAGATGCACAAGCATTATTTCAAGCGGGTATTACAGCATCATTTTTACAACTTGGTTTAACTAACGCTTCTGCAACTAGTTACATTGCAGCTTCTAATGGTGTTAACAAGATTGGATGGGACGGTACCACTGATAAAATGGAAGCAATCATGACACAAAAGTGGATTGCTCTTAACGGATTACACGGTTTAGAATCATGGATTGAGTATACAAGAACTGGTTACCCTGATGTACCATTATCTACTATCGCTCAGCAACCAGCAAGACCAAACAGAATGTTATACCCTAACAGTGAATATTCTGGAAACTCTGCTAATGTACCAAGCCAAAGTGCTAGTGACATTTTCAACACATTTATCTTCTGGGATAATTAAACTCAAAAAAGCAATATAAAATGAAGAAATTAAAATTTTATTTAGTAGGATTATTAGCAGCAGCAAGTATGACAAGCTGTTTGCTAGACGACGAAGTTGATCCGTATACTCAAAATATGGATTATATTGTAGGGTTTGATGAAGCTACTTCTACATTAAGTTATTTTGCTGACGAAGGTGTTGTTACCTATTACTATCCAATATCTTTAAAAGGTAGTAAAGATGGTGGAACATTTGACCAAGATATTACGCTTGATCTTAGTGTAGACCCAACTTCTTCTGCTCAAAGTGGTGTAGAATATAGCTTTGCTGCAAACCAAGTAGTTTTAGAGGCTGGTTCTGATTATGTTTTACTTCCTGTAGACATTCACACAGGTGCATTTAACTCAGAAATGCCAACTGAATTAGTAATTAATATTTCTACTAATACTGAAGATACAGTAGTAGCTGCTGCTTACTCTTCTTTAACTATTACTTTTGTTGGTTGTATTTCAACTATTCAAGAGGGAGAATACTTAATTACATTTGGTAGCTCTAGCTCACAATATGTAGGTCAATCTTATTATGATGATGTTACTATGGTAGATGTTAACACATTTATGACTACAGAAACACCACCATTTATGCCAGGCGCAAATTATCAACCATCATTCTCTACATGGGGATTCGAGTTTACTGATGTTTGTGGTGACTTAACAGTACCAACACAAAACTTATTTGATTACTATTCAAATGAAGTATATGGTGTTACTACTACTGATGATAATTTAACAGCGCAACAAGGTGCCGTAATAGATGAAGATACATTTATTATCTTTATGGCTGTAAGCGCATCAGCTGGACCATACTATAGCTATTTAACTTTTGAATATGCAGATTAATTTAACTTTAATGTTTAAAACGATTATGAAAAAACTGAATATATTTTCTAAATTTCTTATCGCTGGTTTAGTAGCTGTGAGTACGTTTTCATGTAATGATGAGCACGATTTCTCTTTAAACGAAAAGCCGGTTGTAAGTAATACTGGAGAAACAACATTAACTATAACCGAGGGTTCTGAAGCTACCATTGAATTAGCTGTTAGCCAATCTATAGCTAGCTCTATCTTTGTTCTTTTTAAACCTGCTACCGATGATTTCGATTTCACTTCTGATTTTGTGATTGGTGAAGGTGAGTTCATCGAAGATTATCACACAGGTGGACCTGAGGGATATGTTGTAGAAATACCAGCTTACTCTGATACATTTTCTGTACCAGTAGAAGCTATTTTAGATGTAGTTCCTGAAGGAAGTGAATCTTTTGACATGGTAATGTCTTCATATTACACAAGAATGGGTACAGTAGAAGGTGAAACTATTACTTACACCATTAACGTAGAAGACTATATTGTGAACGATCTTGATATTGAATTTTCTTGGGATGGTACTTACACAGATGCAGATGGTGATACACAAGACTTATGCGATATCGATTTTGACTTAGAGTTATATGATGCTTCATTTAACATAATAGATTATTCTTACTCTAGCTGTCCTGAAGGTTTATATATTACTGAAGGTGAATTAGCTGATGGTACTTACTATTTAGTACCTTCTTTATGGAGTACTAATGATGCTACTTTTGCTTCTCCTATGGACTTCCCAGCAATGTTAACTGTTACTAAAGTAAACCAAACTCAAACTACGCTTGATTTATCAGATGTTTGGAACAGTACAGATGGTGGTTATGTGGAAGGCAACTCTGGTTATCAATACGTATACCTTTTAACTATTAGTGGTTCTAACTATACACTTACTGATGGTATGACTGGTGACGTTGTTTTTAATGCAAAAGTTGCTAACTTCTTAGAAGGACACGCTAAACGTAAAGCTGCGCTTTCTAAAAAATAAGAAATTCTTATTTTGATATAAATTAAAAAGGTTGCCAAATTGGCAACCTTTTTTTATTTACTTTTGCAACTATGAAAAATGATTATCAAATATTTGGCATACGTGCTATTATAGAAGCTATTAACGCAGGTGAAACAGTAGACAAAGTATTTATTCAAAAAGGGCTACAAGGCGATTTGTTTAAAGAACTAAACAGCCTTTTAAAAGAACACCAAATAAGTACTGCTTATGTGCCTATAGAAAAGTTAAACCGACTTTCTAAAAAAAACCACCAAGGGGTTATTGCCAATATTTCGCCAATCGCTTTTCATGATTTTGAAGCTCTAGTACAAGAAGTTATAGAAAAAGAAGAAACACCCAACTTCTTACTACTAGACCAACTTTCTGATGTTAGAAACTTCGGGGCTATTATTAGAACTGCAGAATGCACTGGTGTACATGGTATTATTGTACAAAAACAAGGGAGCGCACCAATTACTGCAGATACGGTAAAAACTTCTGCCGGAGCCATCTTTAACGTACCAATTTGCAAGGTAGACCACTTAAAAGATGCCCTTTACTATTTACAAGGAAGTGGTATACAAGTGGTAGCTGCTACAGAAAAAACAGAAGACACCATATACGATGTAGATTTTACACTACCATCTGCTATTATAATGGGATCGGAAGGCACAGGTATTTCACCTTCCATTTTAAAAGCAGTAGATAAAAAAGCAAAATTACCAATGTATGGTACTATTGGTTCTTTAAATGTATCGGTAGCTTGTGGAGCTTTCTTATATGAGGTGGTGAGACAACGCTTTTAAGCATTACTCCATCTCATCATTCTCGTTACTTTTATGCTCCTTGTAGATATAGGTATACTCTATATTTTGCCATTGTGTTTGCTGTAACTCCTCTTCTAGCCTACGTAACTGTTCGCTTTCAGAGACAAAATTCCCTTGTGCATCAAAATGACGCATGAACGGATCTTGTTCAGGTATATAATCTGTTTGTTCCCACTGGTAACTTACCACATTACTCTTAGGCACCTTTACCAACAGTGCCACTACAAAACCAACAAGAAAACCTGCTAAATGACCTTCCCATGATAATTCTTCTTTAACAGGTAACACATACCAAATAGTACCACCATAAACAAAAACAACAATTAGAGACACTGCTATTAACCTATAGTGTTTGGCTATAATACCCTTGAAAAAAATAAAACTACTTAAAAAGTAGATTACACCACTCATACCTATATGATAGCTTGGCCTACCGATTACCCAAGTAACCAAACCCGTAAAAACATACCCAAGCAACAAGACCTTCCAGCTTATTTTACGATAGAAATAAAACAACGCCGCACCCAGAAAAAAGATAGGTAAAGTGTTACTATATAAATGCGCCAATGACCCGTGTATAAATGGGCTTAAAAATACCCCCAGCAAGCCTTTAGCTTCACGCGGAAAAACACCATACTTATAAGCATCTAGCCCTAGTTCTACATCCACATAAAAGGCCACCCACATGAGTATCACCAAGTAAAACGGATATAACACTACTCCATTATAAAAATTATAAACGATATCCTTTTTTACTTTCATACAAACCGTAACTCAAAAAAATAGCCAAACCACAAATTAAGAAACATTGTCATATAAATTAAGTATTTTTGTGGTATGAATGAACCTTTGGCAGAACGCATACGTCCGAAATCTTTAGATGAATATATAAGCCAACAACATTTGGTAGGCCCAACCGGAACCTTAACCAACCAAATAAAAAAGGGACTAATACCCTCACTTATTTTATGGGGCCCACCAGGCACGGGTAAAACAACATTAGCTAATATTATTGCTAACGAAAGCAAACGCCCCTTCTACACCCTAAGCGCTATTAACAGTGGTGTTAAAGAAGTGAGAGAAGTTATTGACAAAGCCAAACAAAGCGGTGGATTGTTTACTGCCAAAAACCCTATACTTTTTATAGATGAGATACACAGGTTTAGTAAATCTCAGCAAGACTCATTACTAGCAGCTGTAGAAAAAGGATGGGTAACCCTTATTGGAGCTACTACTGAAAATCCAAGTTTTGAAGTAATACCTGCATTAATATCGAGATGCCAAGTATATGTATTAGAAGCTTTTGATAAGGATGCTCTAATACAAATGCTACAAAGAGCTATAGACACAGACGAAGTACTATTAAAAAAGAACATCACACTTAAAGAAACCGACTCTTTACTTAGACTTTCTGGGGGTGATGGTAGAAAACTTTTAAATATTTTTGAATTGGTAATCAATTCAGAAGTTAGTGATACTATAGAGGTAACCAACGATATGGTACTTTCTAAAGTACAACAGAACACCGTTCGTTACGACAAAACTGGCGAACAACATTACGACATTATATCTGCCTTTATAAAGTCTATTAGAGGGAGTGACCCTAACGGTGCAGTATACTGGCTAGCAAGAATGATTGAAGGTGGCGAAGATGTTAAATTTATTGCCCGTAGAATGATTATTTCTGCAAGTGAAGATATTGGGAATGCCAACCCAACTGCTCTTATTATGGCAAATAACACTTTCCAGGCAGTCACCACCATAGGATACCCAGAAAGTAGAATTATTTTAAGTCAGTGTGCTGTATACTTAGCTACATCACCCAAAAGCAATACTTCTTATAAAGCCATTGCAAATGCTCAACAGCTAGTAAAACAACTGGGAGATTTATCGGTACCCCTTCACCTAAGAAACGCCCCTACAAAGCTTATGAAGCAATTAGGCTATGGAGAAGAGTATAAATATGCTCATGATTACCCTAACAACTTTGTAGAGCAAGATTTCTTACCTAAAGAAATATCTGGCTCTACATTATATGAACCTGGCACTAATCAGCGAGAAAAGTCAATTAGAGAGTTTCTTAAAAACAGATGGAAAGACAAGTATAACTACTAATGTATTTCTTTACTGAAAAGTAAGATACATTACTCCGGTAGTTTTCATTTGAGCACCATCATTTTCAGAAATTAACCAGATGCCTTTATCATTTTTATATAGTAAAGCATCCTTTCCTTTTATAAGGTACACATCGGGAATAGCAGTATACAACAATTCCATTACTATAGTATTGCCATTATTGTACACAGTATAATTAAGACCATCCTTTGTTTTAGCTATCCAACTATTCGCTTCAGAATTTACTAACTCTTTATTGGGTGCCGTTTTCTCCTCAGGTACCACAGCTACAACTGCGGTAGTTTTTACTTCTGGCGCAGTTTCAACAACCGGTACTGTTGCTACCTCTGCAGCACTACCATCATAAACGTAAGACAACGCTTCAACATCTTCAAAAGCCTCACGTACCGCCTCGTTATATGCTACTTTGTATTTTTTGTCTTTACTTTTTCCTTCTTTACTTTCAAAAACTATAGTTCCCATACAGTCTGTTAGTGTTACCACTAATTTACTAGTAAACAAACCTGAATGATCAATCACATCAGCTTTTAACCCATTACATGGGTTCTGTAACAACTCTTCTGGCACCTCATTATCCATATACACTGTAAACCCATATTTTTCAAACAAAAATTTTGAAAGACTATTCAATTGATATTCATCAGCCGTTTTTAAAAACTCAAATTTAGTTGGCACAATTACGTACGCATAATTATTTACACTTTTCTGGCTGTAAAGCAATGTACTAGAAAGTACAGCAACTAACAAAAGCATTATTTTTTTTATCATTGTATTATAGGTATTTTTTAATTTCTTCCAGTTTATAAATAGTAATTCCCTGTTCATCTTCAGGCTCATTGTTGCTATTAAAATGAATAGTATGCATTCCTAATTTTTGAGCACCTAAAATATCCGCCTCATAGCTATCTCCAATCATTATTGATTTCTCGGGTATTGCTTTAGCCTTGGTTAAAGAATACTCAAATATTAGCGGATTTGGTTTTTTAACACCCACCATCTCAGAATCTACCACACATTCAAAGAAATGGTCTATCATAGAATTCTTCAACTTAAAATTTTGCACTTCCTGAAAACCATTGGTTATAATATGTAATTTATACTTAGGCTTTAAATAATTTAAAATATCTAATGTGCCATCAAACAAATTACTAAAAGTAGACAAGTACTTTATATACTCATCTGCCAACAAATTAATCAACTCATCAGAAACCGACATTCCTAATTTCTCAAACGTAGCCTGAAGTCTAACATACCGTAAATTCTCTTTACTAATTTTATCTTCACGGTACAATTTCCAACAATCATGATTAATAGGAATGTAATACGATAAAAACGCATCTACATCTATTGTTAAATCATGTAAGTCAAAAATTTTGGTATATGTCAATGCAGAGTTCTTTTCAAAATCCCATAACGTATGGTCCAAATCAAAAAAAACATCTGTAACTATTTCTCGGTACATATTTTCTTAAACACTTTAAAATAAAATTTTCTAAACCCTCTTTCATTTCCATAATTCCCCATACTCTCATTAGAAAAAACAGCAATAAACTCTCCCCTAACTGCTTTCACTGCTTCATATAATTTGTAAAAAACAGCTTCTGCCTTATCCTTTCCGTAATCTCTTAACGCATCATCATGTATACAAATTGGATGCACCTTTAAAATAGTTTGCATCTCTAGGCTTAAATCATAAAACTTAAATGGCGTACAGGTGCCTGCCCTAAAACCTACTTGCCTTACATAGCCCATTGTATAGTCTTCTGTAAAATCAGCGTCTACCAAACCTTTATAGGTTTCAGGTAATTCCAATCTAGCCAAACGTAGCCGTACTCTTTTAATAGGTCTATTAATTATTTCTATAAGGCGTTTACGCTCTTCACGCAACACATCAACATTTCCGAAAGAATCATAAGAAGCCATTAAAGACACCACAGAATAATCTGCAACCGATTTAATAAGCTCTCTAAACGATTTATTATTGATAGAAATATTCTTATCAAAGCTTCCATAATCTCCCACTAAAAAGAAAAATAGCGTATCTAAATTATACTTCTTCTTAAACCAAAGTAGTTTTTCAAAATTATCGCTAGGGTCTGGGGTAATATTAAAAAGCACCTTATAACGCTCTAACACCCTACCAAACTTTAAATTAAACAAGTCGGTAATACTACCACCAATACTGCGTACCACACCCTTCTTTTTAAAAGTATAAGCGCAAGGCACATCAATAATAGATAAGGTAGAAAATTCTTTTTTAGGAAATACAGCCTCTGGGAATCTTCTTAAAATGGCCTGCTTTAAACGTTGCACCCAAATATCAACTACAGGTACTTCTAAGAAATTATTTTTAAAAGCTAAACTTTCCTTTGCAGGATACCTTCCATGCATATCTTTTACATGAGGCACATACTCTTCATAACGACTTAATAAGTAAAATGAAGCCGCAAAAATATCATAAGGTACTGCACTTTTATCATTGGTAGGAAAAAAGCATGCAACCTCATCCCACTGCTGCACGGAAACCTCAACATCATCAAACCCCTGTTGAAACAGTAGATCATTACTTTTAATATGAAACTCGTTTTGTAATGCTTGCTTACAGTATGTGATTTTTGGTCCGGAGTGGGCAATAAAATCCTCTACTTTGGTAGTAAACTTAACTTCTACACCAAGCATATGCGTAAACACATGCTTCATTATATAAGTAAACCTAGGTGTTATTTTGTGTGTATATACTAAAAACATAAACTACAATAATCCCTCATCTGCAAAGCTAAAATACGTTTTTTCAGTTACAATAAGGTGGTCTAGAACTTTAATATCTAAACTATTTCCTGCAGTACAAATTTTAGTAGTTAATTTTTTATCCATTTCACTTGGTTGCAAGGTACCCGACGGATGGTTATGTGCTAATATTATTGATGTTGCCCCGCAAGTTAAGGCTTGCTTAAAAACCAACCTTACATCTACCAAAGTACCAGTTATGCCGCCCTTACTTAATTGTGTAGTAGCTATTACTTTATTAGAATTGTTTAGGTACGCCACCCAAAACTCCTCATGTGGCAATTCTCCTATGATAGGCTGAAACACATGATACGCTAATTTACTGCTCGTAATTTTAACTTTTTCGCGCACTTCTTCAGATTTTCTGCGTCTACCCAATTCTGCTGCCGCAATAATAGTAATAGCTTTAGCCTCTCCAATCCCTTTAAATTTGGTTAACTCTTGCACGGTTAGCTTCCCTAGTTCGTTCAAGGAAAAATCTACCGAGTGCAACAAGCGCTTAGATAAATCTACAGCACTCTCATTTCTGCTACCACTACCTATTAAAATAGCAATTAGCTCAGCATCAGACAGTATATCTTTCCCCTTTTGTAGTAGTTTCTCCCTTGGTCTATCATCTAAAGACCAGTTTTTTATAGAGAATGTTTCGGTTTTTTCTTTCACTTTTTAAAAATAAAAATTTGTACATTTCATCAATTGCTAAAAACCGTAAAATGAAATCAATTTTTGAAAACGAAACCTATTCAGAAATTAAAGAACGACTGGATAAAATATCACCCGACCAAAAAGCTATTTGGGGAAAAATGAATGTAACGCAAATGCTAGCGCATTGCCAAAAACCTATAGAACTTACTTTAGGCAAAACCACCTTAAAAAAACCTAACTTTTTAATGGGACTACTCTTAAAAAGCATGAATAGCTCTTTATATAACGACAAGCCTTGGAAGAAAGGACTTCCTACAGCGAAAGAATTCACCATGACAAACACCGATGAATTTTTAGTGGAAAAAGAAAAACTAAAAACTTTAATTGAAGAAATTCACTCTAGAAAAGATAGTAATGAGAGTTTTCCGGTACACCCATACTTTGGTAAGTTTACCAAAGAACAATATGGAATGATGACCTATAAACATCTAGATCATCATTTCACACAGTTCAATAACTAATTAGAATAATTCTTTTACTTCGTTAAAATCTAATCCTCCATAGTTACCACTACTCATTAAAAGCAAAGCGGTATGGTCTAATTTTTTCGAAAATAAATAATCTTTAAAAGCATCAGGGTTGGTAAATATTGTCAACCCTTCTTTAACAAAGGCCTGCTCAATATCAGATGATGTAACTTCTTCTAATCTTTTTATCTTAACCGCTTCTGGTGAATAAAACACAACAGCCTCATCTGCCAACGCTAAACTACCCTTGTATTCCTTTAAAAACTCAGCATTTAAACTACTATAGGTATGCAACTCTAAACAAGCTACTAACTTTTTAGTAGGAAACTGCTCTTTAACTGCTTTGGTAGTAGCTTTTACTTTGCTAGGAGAGTGTGCAAAATCTTTAAAAGCAACACTGGTAGCATTAGAAGCAATTTTTTCCATACGCTTACTAGCTCCTTTAAAACTAGCAATAGCTTCATAAAAATCTTCTTCATCTACCCCCATGTGTTGGCAAACCCATTTAGCCCCACTTAAATTACTTAAATTGTGTTTACCAAATATTTCTATTGGTAACAGCCCATCAGGCGTATCTATAAGAGTTTCGCCATCTGCAACCTCGTACACAGGTGTTTGATAAGGATTTTTTCTAATGGGGTTTTCAGAAGCCTCAACTACTTTTTTAACCTCAGCATCTTCCTCATTATACACTATAATACCTCCATTAACAATACTATCTACAAAAATGCTAAACTGCTCTACATAGTTTTCATAAGTAGGAAACACATTAATATGGTCCCAAGCAATACCACTTAACAAAGCAATATTAGGTTGGTATAAATGAAATTTTGGTCGTCTATCTATAGGAGAGCTTAAATACTCATCTCCTTCTAGTACTATAAAGTCATTCTCTCCTGTTAGGTGCACCATAGTATCAAACCCTTCTAATTGAGCCCCCACCATATAGTCTACCTCAATATCATGATAATTTAACACATGTAAAATCATTGAGGTAATAGTTGTTTTACCATGGCTACCACCAATAACAACTCTTGTTTTATCTTTACTTTGTTCGTACAAAAATTCAGGATAAGAATATATTTTAACTCCTAGCTCCTGCGCCTTTAACAATTCAGGGTTGTCTGGCTTTGCATGCATTCCTAAAATTATAGCATCTAAATCTGTAGTAATTTTTTCAGGAAACCACCCAAATGTTTCTGGTAATAATCCTTTTGCGGCTAACCTTGATTTAGACGGATCAAAAATTGCATCATCACTTCCGGTTACTTGGTATCCTTTATTATGAAGTGCTAAAGCTAAGTTATGCATAGCAGCACCTCCTATTGCTATAAAATGAATGCGCATGGTATTATAATTTTAAAATCTTTATTCGTTCTTTTTTCGCTAAGCTAAAATCTGCTCGTATAGCTAACGATTTATCTATATAGCTTAACGCTGTATCTTTTTTATTCTTGTATCTGGCTAACTGAGCTAACCTCAAATAAGCCCATTCTAATGGGTAACTATCACTGTAATGATAATTTTTTATATACTTTTCTAAACAAAGCTCGCCATCACTAATTTGAAGTTCTTGCTCTGCGGAAATTTTTCCTATTTCGTACAAAAAGTTGTTATAAGAATGTTTCTCATAGGCCTCTTGGAGTAAAGCCAATGCACTTTGATATTTTTCTTCTTCAAGATACAGAGCTACTAACTCTTTATAACAAGTTACAGACCCGCCTATTTTAACCGCAGACCGTAAGTTCTCCTCTGCATCTTTATAATCTTTAGAAGATTTATAGATGAAGCCTTTTGCCAAATAACCATCTACAGCAGATAGCGCCAACAACTCATCTGCATATGCATGAGCCTTGGCTTTTGTACCTCCTAAAATACCCGGTAATTCAACATAAAACTTCACGAGTGCCCAGCGTGCATCAATGTGAGTTTTGTCTAATTTAGCAGCGCTCACAAAATGGTCTTCAATATCATCTATCAAACCAATAGCAGCTAGCTTATTTTGTAAAGCCTTCATACCAAGCACCCCACCATATTTATAATGGTAGTTAGCTACCTTAGGTTTCTGCTCTACTAAATACCTATAGTATTCAATAGCTTTATCCCAACGCTCTTGGTACCCATATAAATCTCCTAAGCATTCTCTAACTTCTAAATTGTCAGGATACTCATCTAGGTAGTTTAAAAAAAACGTTTCTGCTTGTACATACTCCTTTTGCTCAAGCAACAACCTTCCTTTATCAAGATTGTTTTGAGAAAAACATTGTATCGAGAAAAACAAAAAAAAGATAATTGATAATCGATACATACGTACTGTTACTTCCTTTACTAAAATTATGATGGTGTTGAATCGGTTGTTGGATTGAGCATTTTCCACAACCTATCTTTTAACTCTAGAATATTTTGCTGAGCCACCGATGAAATAAACATATAAGGAATACCTTCTAAGGTTTCATCTAATTCAGCCTTCAATTCCGTTTTTAACTCATCATCTAAAAGATCTGATTTAGAAATAACCACCAAACGCTCTTTATCTAACAATTCAGGGTTATACTCTCTCAACTCCTTCAGTAAAATATTATACTCTTCAGCAATATCATTAGCATCTGCAGGTACAAGAAACAACAATGTTGAATTTCGTTCAATATGTCTTAAAAAGTAATGACCTAAACCTTTACCTTCTGCTGCACCCTCAATAATACCAGGAATATCTGCAATTACAAACGATTGAAAATCTCTGTACTGAACAATTCCTAAATTAGGCTTTAAAGTAGTAAAAGGATAATCTGCAATTTTAGGTTTTGCAGATGTTATTACAGAAAGGAGTGTAGATTTCCCAGCATTAGGAAAACCTACTAATCCTACATCTGCTAATAATTTTAATTCTAGCAAAAAGGCTCCGTCCTTACCCGGTATTCCAGGTTGGGCGTATCGTGGAGTTTGATTGGTAGAACTTCTAAAATGCCAGTTCCCTAATCCTCCTTTACCTCCTTCTAGAAGTAGTTTTTCTTCTCCGTTTTCGGTAATTTCAAAAAGTATTTCTTTGGTTTCAAAGTCTCTTATTACGGTACCTAGCGGCACATCTAAATAAGTATCTTTACCATCGGCTCCGGTACTTCTACTACTACCTCCATGCTCACCATGGCCACCTTTAAAATGCTTTTGATATTTAAAATGTATAAGTGTCCAAAGGTTTTCATTACCACGCACAATTACGTGGCCGCCTCGTCCTCCATCACCGCCATCAGGACCTCCTTTATCTATATACTTCTCTCTATGTAGATGCACAGATCCCTTTCCTCCATTACCGGATTCAGCAAAAATTTTTACATAATCAGTAAAATTCCCTTCAGTCATTCAGTTCTTTTATTTTAAGTTATCTATTACAGCGCTTAAACGTTCGGTAATTTCTTCAATATCACCAATCCCATTTACACTGTAAAACTTTTCTTGTTCTTTATAATAATTAATAAGTGGAGAAGTTTTAGCGTTATACTCCTCAAAACGATTTCTAATTTTACTTTCGTCTTGATCATCAGATCTACCACTTACTTTTCCACGCTCAAGTAAACGTTGAATAAGCACCTCATCATCTGCCTCTAAAGCAACTGTACCATCTAAAGACATTGCATTAGAATCTAGTAATTTATCAAGTGCTTCAGCTTGTGCTATAGTTCTTGGAAATCCATCAAAAATAAAACCTTTAGCTCCTGGATTACTTTTCACCTCTTCACTTAACATGTTAATAGTTACCTCATCTGGTACTAACTCTCCATTATCTATGTAAGACTTAGCAAGTGTTCCTAGCTTAGTTTCGTTCTTAATATTGAATCTGAAAACATCTCCTGTAGAAATGTGCACTAATTCATATTTTTCCTTTAAAATGGTAGCTTGTGTTCCTTTACCAGCTCCCGGCTTTCCAAAAAGTACTAGATTAATCATGGTTTATTTTGTTTGTTTGTAAAATTGATACACTTCCGGTAAGTTTCTTCCTAACTCATCATAATCTAGCCCATACCCAACAATAAACTTGTTTGGTATTTCTAACCCAATATAATCTATTGGCAACTCTTTATCATACACCTCTGGCTTATAAAATAAAGTTGCAATCTTAAGATCTTTTACTCCTTCATTTTTGAGTAACTTAGAAATCTCTACAATTGTATTTCCAGTATCTATAATATCCTCTAGAACAACTACCGATCTATTTTTTAAAGAAGTACTTAACCCTACCAACTGTTTTACCTTACCTGTAGATTCGGTACCCTCATAAGAGGCTAACTTCAAAAAGGTAATTTCACAATTTTCCGGATATTTTTTCAAAAAATCTGAAGCAAACATAAAAGAGCCATTTAATATGGCTACAAAAATGGGTGTTTCCCCTTCTAAGTCTTTACTTATTTGGGTTGCCATTGTTTCTATAGCTTCGTTTATTTCCTGTGAGCTAATAAAAGGTTTAAAAAACTTATCGTGTAATTGTATCACTATACAAATGTTTTAACAGTACAACAAAGATAGTATTTTGATTTTAGTTGTACTATTTTTAGCTGCTGTTTACATTTTATATGATATTTTTGTAAAATCAAATTATTAAGTATCTTAAAAATACATTTTTACAACTAATGAATTATTTTTCTTCAGATTTTAAACTAGGTATTTTAGGCGGAGGTCAATTAGGTAAAATGATCTTATACGAAACACGTAAATATGACATATTTACCAAAGTGATAGACCCTAGCTCAGAGGCTCCTTGTAAAATTGCCTGTAACGATTTTACTCAAGGTGATTTAATGGATTATGATACCGTGTATAACTTTGGTAAAGATGTAGACGTACTTACCTTTGAGATTGAACACGTAAATGTAGATGCGCTAGAAGCTTTAGAAAAACAAGGCGTTAAGGTATACCCTTCTTCTAACACCTTACGCATTATACAAAACAAGGCTACCCAAAAATTATTTTATACAGATAACAACATCCCTACAGCACCATTTACACGTTTTGCTTATACCACAGAAATTAAAGACGCCATAGAAAACGGTGGTGTTAAACTTCCTTTTGTTTGGAAAAGCGCACAATTTGGATACGATGGTAACGGTGTTAAGGTAATTAGACAAGTAACAGATTTAGAGGGATTACCTAATGTAGAGTGCATTGCAGAAGAAATGATTCCTTTTAAAAATGAACTTGCTGTTATTGTTGCAAGAAACCCTAAGGAAGAGGTTGCTACTTACCCGGTAGTTGAAATGGAGTTTCACCCAGAAGCTAACCAAGTAGAGTATGTAATATGCCCTGCTAGAATATCTGACGAAGTAGCACAAAAAGCACAACAAGTGGCTGTAGAAGTTTCAAAAGCAATAGGGCATGTAGGACTATTAGCTGTAGAAATGTTTCAAACCCAAGATGATGAAATTTTGGTAAATGAAGTAGCGCCAAGACCACATAACAGTGGACACTATAGTATTGAAGCTAGCTACACAAACCAATTTGAACAGCACCTAAGAGCTATTTTAAATTTACCGTTAGGAAATACCCACAGTAAAGTTGCTGGTATTATGGTTAACCTTGTAGGTGCAGAAGGCCATACTGGTAATGTGAAATACGAAAACATTGAAGAAATAATGGCGTTGTCTGGGGTTACTCCTCATATATATGGTAAAAAAGAAACACGTCCTTTTAGAAAAATGGGACACGTTACCATAGTAAATGAAGATATAGCTAAAGCAAGAAGCATAGCAGAAGAAGTTAAAAACACTATTAAAGTAATAAGTACACAAAACTAAATACCATGAGTAAAATTGCCGTTGTAATGGGTAGCACTAGTGACCTACCTGTAATGCAAGACGCTATAGATGTTTTAAAAGAATTAGGACTAGAGGTTGAAGTAGATATTGTTTCGGCACACAGAACTCCTGAGAAATTATTTGATTTTAGTAAAAATGCTCACACCAGAGGTATTCAAGTAATTATTGCTGGTGCTGGTGGTGCTGCTCACTTACCTGGTATGGTTGCATCTATGTCTCCATTACCTGTAATTGGGGTTCCTGTAAAAAGCAGTAATTCTATTGATGGATGGGATTCTGTATTATCTATTTTACAAATGCCTGGTGGTGTACCAGTAGCAACTGTAGCATTAAACGGAGCCAAAAATGCAGGTATACTTGCTGCACAAATAATAGGAGCTTCTAACGCAGCGGTACTTAACCGTATTATTGCTTATAAAGAAGGACTTAAAACAAAAGTTATTGAAGGCGCTAAAAGTCTAAACCAATAATATGTATTATAGTATCATACATTAAGCTAATTTTAGCATTTAACAATCAAATTCTTTGTAAATTTGAGCTTATAAGCAAGATTGAATTACATGAATTTCTTAAAATACATACATAAAAAAAGACCTCCTTACAGGAGGTCTTTCTTTATCGCTATTAATTACTTAAAATTCCTATAAATAAAGGTTTTACCAATTAGAATCTGTAGTAATCGAAGCAAATATATCTGGATTTTTAACACCATTAGCAAAACACGATTTATTTTTTAAGAAATTTCGACAAAAAACATATTAAACAGATAAATTACATCAACATGTCATTATTTGAAACAAAATTTAATACGGCTCCTTTCTCTAAAATAAAAGCAGAGGACTATCTGCCACTCATTAAAACAGAAATAGAAAACACCAAAAAGGAAATAGATGCTATTGCTACAGCAAGTGAGAAACCAACATTTGAAAACACTGTAGAAGCGTTAGAATATGCAGGATACAATTTAGATAGACTAACAAGCATGTTTTTTAATTTGAATAGTGCAGAAACTAATGACACTATTCAAAAACAAGCACAAGAAATATCTCCTCTTTTATCAGAATTTAGTAACGATATTAGATTGAACGAGCAATTATTTGAGCGTATTAAAACGGTATATGAGTCTAAAGACAATCTAGATCTTTCTCCTGAACAAACCATGTTACTAGACAAAAAGTACAAAGGGTTTTCTAGAAACGGTGCTAATTTACCAGAAGATAAAAAGAATACTTTAAGAGATATTGACAAAGAGCTATCTAAATTAAGTTTACAATTTGGAGAAAACGTACTAGCAGACACCCAAAGCTTTGAGTTATTAATTACTAACGAAGAAGATTTAAAAGGATTGCCAGAAGGTACTGTTGAAGCTGCCAAAAACTTAGCAGAAGCTAAAGAAAAAGAAGGTTGGTTATTTACCTTAGACTACCCTAGCTACGTTCCGTTTATGACCTATGCAGAAAACCGAGAACTAAGAAAACAACTTAGCTTAGCCTTTGGTAGTAAAGCATTTCACGGAGATGACAAGGACAATAGAGAAATTGTTTTAAAAATAGCCAAGTTACGCTACCAAAGAGCTCAACTTTTAGGGTACCAAACACACGCGCACTTTGTATTAGAAGAGCGCATGGCAAAAACTCCTGAAACTGTAAATAACTTTTTAAACGAATTGTTAGAAAAAGCGTTACCTGCTGCTAAAGATGAATTTACTAAGCTTACCGACTTTGCTAAAAAAACAGATGGTATAGATACGCTACAAAAATGGGATGGTGCTTTTTATAGCGAAAAATTAAAACAGCAACTCTTCAACCTAGATGACGAGAAACTTAAGCCTTATTTCAAATTAGAAAATGTGGTTAATGGTGCATTTGAGGTAGCGCATAAATTGTACGGTTTACAATTTGAGCAAATAACGGATATTGATGTATACCATGAAGAAGTTACCACCTATAAAGTAACCGATGCTGAAGGAACTTTTGTAGCTATTTTCTATACCGATTTTCATCCACGACCAGGAAAAAGAAATGGAGCCTGGATGACATCTTATAAGAGTCAGTATATAGAAAATGGAGAAAACAGTAGACCACACATTTCTATTGTGTGCAATTTCACCAGACCTACAGCTACAAAACCATCCTTATTAACTTTTAATGAGGTTACTACTTTATTCCATGAATTTGGTCATGCCTTACATGGTATGTTAGCTAACACTACCTACCCTAGCCTTAGTGGAACTAGTGTTTATTGGGACTTTGTAGAATTACCTAGTCAGGTAATGGAAAACTGGTGCTTTGAAAAGGACGCTTTAGAGCTTTTTGCAAAACACTACGAAACCAACGAAGTGATTCCTATGGAATACGTTGAAAAAATTAAAGAATCGGCCACCTTTATGGAAGGTATGCAAACTATAAGACAATTAAGTTTTGGCTTATTAGACATGAGTTGGCACGGAGTTAACCCATTAGACATCACCGATGTTCAGACACATGAAAATGCTGCTTTTGAAAGCACAAAAATGTATCCGGATACACCAGAGACCTGTATGAGCACATCGTTCTCACATATTTTCCAAGGAGGATATTCCTCTGGATATTACAGCTACAAATGGGCAGAAGTATTAGATGCCGATGCTTTTGAATTATTCTTAGAGAAAGGTATTTTCAATAAAGAGGTAGCAGATAAATTTTTAACTTTTGTCTTATCTAAAGGAGGTACCGAAAACCCAATGGATTTATACAAAAAATTTAGAGGTTCAGAACCTAACCCAGAAGCTTTATTAAGAAGAGCAGGTTTATTGAAGAAATAAATATTAAAAGGCCGAAATTTAATACTTCGGCCTTTATCCTTACCTAAACTTTCATTTTTTTTTGAAAATTCAAAAACTTATACTACATTTGGTGTATGGAATTTTCAGATGCAAAACAAAAATTTATACAAAGTTGGGGTGCCTTGGGCTCTCAATGGGGCATTAATAAAACAATGGCACAAATACACGCATTCTTAATGATTTCTCCAGAGTCTGTTTCCATGGAAGAGATTATGGATGAGTTGAAAATTTCAAGAGGAAATGCTAGCATGAACTTACGTGCATTAATAGATTGGGGAATTGTTTATAAAGACTATAAGCAAGGAGAACGAAGAGAGTACTTTTATGCCGAAAAAGATCTAGATGAAATGGCTATAAAAATCTCTAGAGAAAGAACTAAAAGAGAGATTAAACCAGCCCTTAAAGTCTTAAAAGAGGTTTCTTCTATACCTGCAAATAAAACAACGAAAGAAAAACATTTTAAACAGCAAACAACCAGTTTATATAAGTTTGTAGCAAAAGCCGATAATGCTTTAGAGAAAATAACTGAATACAATGATAACTGGCTTGGCAAGCTGCTAAAAAAACTTATAACATAATTTTTTTAATCAATAGTTTCATTTTTTTCTGAAATTTTAAAAAATAAAATATGAAAAGAAAATTAATTATTGCTGCCGGAACAGGCTTTTTAGGGAAAGTACTATCTAACTATTTCAAAGAAACCTACGACATAATAATACTTACAAGGCAACAAAGCAAAACCATTAACAATATTACCTATATAAATTGGGATGCTAAAAAAATGGGTAGCTGGCAACAACATCTAGAAAATGCTTACGCCCTTATCAATCTCACAGGAAAATCTGTTAACTGCAGATACACCAATAAAAATAAAGCCACAATTATGAGCTCAAGAATAGACAGCACCGAAATTCTGAACAAAGGCATTCTCATGTGCAAAACCCCTCCTATTCACTTTATCAATGCCTCCACAGCAACTATTTATGTAGATTCACATAACAAATTAATGACTGAGAAAAACGGAGATATAGGCAACGACTTTTCCATGACGGTAGCCAAAACATGGGAAGAAGCTTTTTTCAAAACCAAAACATCCAACACGCTTAAAACCTCTATTAGAACATCCATTGTTCTAGGAAATGACGGAGGTGCTTTTCCTATGTTAAAAAAACTTGTAAATCTTGGTCTTGGTGGTTACCAAGGTAATGGGGCACAAAAGATAAGCTGGATTCATGAAATAGACTTCGCTAGGTCAATTGCATTTATACTCAAAAAACAACTTACAGGCGCTATCAATATTACCGCGCCAACTCCAATTTCTAATCATCATTTCATGCAACACTTAAGAAAACATTCAAATATTTCGATAGGCATCAACACTCCTACCCTATTATTAAAATTAGGAGCTAAAGTAATTGGCACCGAAACAGAATTAATTCTTAAAAGTAGAAACGTATATCCGGAGAGACTTATGAAAGAAAGGTTTGAATTCAAATATCCTACTGTAGAATCTGCTATACAAAACCTATTAGCATGAACTACGCAATTTTATCCCATATCATCTATTTCACCGTAAACACAATCATTATATACAGGATTGGTAAATTATGTTACAAACACGGTTTAACTTTTACCCTTGCATTAACCGGCAATAACAAGCAATTATCCTTCAAAATAAACCAACTGTTACTTATAGGGTACTACTTATTAAATATTGGTTATTGTGCAACTACATTAATTCAATGGCCACCAATAATTAACCTAACCAACTTGGTGGAAGTAGTATCCTTAAAAACAGCACAAATACTTTTAATTATTGGTGTATTACATCACCTCAACCTTTTAACTATCATCAAATTTATTAATAACAAATTCTAATTATTATGGAAGTATCAAAAATTATTATTGGCTATTTTATCTACATCCCCATAGCATTCATGTTAACAATTTATGTATCTAAAACCTTATTTAAAAATAGCTTGGTATACATGAACGATATTTTTAGTGGAAGAGAAGAAATTTCCACTGCTACCAATACACTTTTTAAAACCGGGTTCTACCTTTTAAATATTGGTTTTGCTCTGCTCATTCTAAAAATAAAATTACATAACGATTCATATCAATTATTAATTGAAGAATTGAGTTTTAAAATTGGCAAATTCTCAATTTACTTAGGATGCATGTTATTTTTAAATCTATTTTTCTTTTTTAGAGGAAAAAGAAAAGCAAAATCAACTTCTAAGAAAATAACGGATAAAAACGTTACCATTTAAATAGTTGTTTTATTTAAAATAAATACTCTATTTTTGATAAAAAACAGTAAATGCCTTTAAACGAATTACATCCTGAGCAATGGGTTCAAAATCATGCAGATTATCTGTACAATTACACCATTGTAAGAGTAAACGATGAAGAAATTGCTCAGGATATAGTTCAAGATACTTTTTTAGCTGCATTAAAAGCCATTCCTAATTTTAAAGGGGAAGCTGCCGAGCGCACTTGGCTATTTTCCATATTAAAGCGAAAAATCATAGATCATTATCGAAAAATAAATTCTAACAAAGCCAAAGCAGAAGTTAGAATGCAACTATCTACAGATGATGGTGAAGAATCTTCTAACTGGATTGATGAAAGAGCAGAAGAAGATGGTTTAAATGCTGACGAGATTATGGAAAATGAAGAGTTAGGGCTAGCTATTCAAAGTTGCCTAAGCAAACTACCTAAAAAACAAGCTCAGGTGTTTACCATGAAAACCATTGAAGGATTAGACACCGAAACTATTTGTAATGAACTGAACATGACTTCGTCTAACCTATGGGTAATCATTCATAGAGCCCGAAAAGGTTTAGCTGACTGCCTTCAAGAAAACTGGTTTAAAAATTAAATCCATGAAAAATTCATTTTTATCCATTTGCGAAAAAAATTGCTATATCTGTGACCAAAGTCAATATCAAGAGGCTTCTTTCACAGATAAAGTAAAGCTTAATATTCATTTACTATTTTGCAAATCGTGCAAAGAATATAGTAGAAAAAATACAGCGTTAACTCAGGCTATAAAAAAGTCGAAAGTAAAATGTATTTGTAACAAAGAGAAGCAAAAACTTCAAAGTTTAATTGATACCGAGATTCAGAATGCAGGTAGTAGCAAATAGGCTACAAACCAAATAATAGGAATACTCTCTACCCAAAAACCACAGTAGAACTCAGGTTGTTTTTCTTTTGCAAAATACAAGGCCAGTACGGTTAGTAAGGTAACAACACTCATCACAACTACCTCTTTTACTAGAACGTCTGTTTTAAAAAAGGTGAATCCTAAAAACAACAACATAGCCGCATACCCTACACGCTTTGCATTGTTTACCCCTATTTGCTGTGGCAATGTACCTAAGCTTAAACTATCGTCTTTTAAATCTCTAATATCAAACGGTATAATAAGCACTACCACCACCAAAAAACGTTGTACAAACTCAATCCATACATCTAAAGAAAGTGATTCATGGTCATCTACCACAGGTATTATTACGGTTATTAATGCCCAGCAAAAACCTACCATATATATTTTTAAACCATGCAAACTTCTAAAACTCTTATTACCAGGAAGCAATGGCAATGCATAAATAGCTGTAAAAACGCTGGAAAGTGCCAATACCATAAGTACTCTTAAGCTCAAGAAAAACATGAGCACTATCATAATTATAGTACACAAAATACTTACGCCCTGTATAAATTTTAAATACACCCCATGTACTCTAAAATACGATTGGGCATTAGTAGCATATTTCATAAAGTTATAGCTAGAAATGGTTGCCAAAAAAGCCACTATACATAAATCTATATCTAAAGGAATTTGAAACTTTTCAAACGTTAATGCTGTTAAACATGCCACAGATATTGCCACATGAATACTTGCCTCTATATAAAACTTTAGTATTTTTCTAAAAAGCCACATAAGGCAAAAATATCATTATTTTAGCACACCTCTTTTTTTTTATACGTTCACTTACAATTTATAACCACACACCTCGATTATTTTATTCACATTAGGCTATTTTTTAGTTTACAACTTTATATCACTGCATATTGTAATAAAAAATTTAATCAGTACTTTTGCGCGCATAAAATTCAACAATACAATTATTTACATAAAGCGGATGAGAACAGATTCTTTTGCACTGCGCCACATTGGCCCGAATGAAAACGAGCTAAATCAAATGTTAACTACCATTGGTGTAGATAACTTAGATCAATTGATCTATGAAACTATTCCAGATGACATTAAATTAAACGCTCCCCTTGACCTTCCTGAAGCCATGAGCGAACAGGCGTATTTGAATCATCTTCACAGTATTGCAAAAAAGAACCAGATTTTTAGATCATTCATTGGTTTAGGATATCACGAGAGTATTACGCCTTCTGTAATCAAAAGAAATATCTTAGAAAACCCAGGATGGTACACAGCATACACCCCATACCAAGCAGAAATTGCACAAGGTAGATTAGAGGCCTTGTTAAATTTCCAAACAATGATTACCGATTTAACAGGTATGGAACTTGCTAATGCTTCTTTACTTGACGAAAGTACAGCTGCAGCTGAAGCTATGACCATGTTGTTTGAGGTACGAAGCAGAGCTCAGAAAAAAGAAAACGTGAACAAATTCTTTGTTTCAGAAGAAATTTTACCACAAACACTTTCTTTATTAGAAACTAGAGCACTTCCATTAGGTATTGAATTAGTAATTGGTGACCACCGTACGTTTGACTTCTCAAAAGACTTTTATGGTGCTTTACTACAATACCCAGGTAAATATGGGGAAGTATTTGACTATAGTGCCTTTGCCAAAAAAGCACAAGAAAATGAAATTAAATTTGCGGTTGCTGCCGATATTTTAAGTTTGGTTTTATTAACACCTCCTGGCGAATTTGGCGCAGACGTAGTAGTAGGTACTACCCAACGTTTTGGTATTCCATTAGGATACGGAGGACCACACGCTGCTTTCTTTGCTACTAAAGAAGCCTATAAAAGAAACATACCAGGACGTATTATTGGGGTAACTAAAGACACCGATGGTAACCGTGCTTTACGTATGGCTCTACAAACGCGTGAACAACATATTAAAAGAGATAAAGCTACTTCTAATATCTGTACAGCTCAGGTTTTATTAGCCGTTATGGCAGGTATGTACGCTGTATACCATGGCCCAAAAGGATTAACCTATATTGCTAACCATGTACATAATGCAACTACAACAGTAGCTACTGAATTAGATAAGTTAGGAATTGAAGTTGTAAACAAATCATACTTTGATACGCTTGTTGTAAATGCAGATGCTGCTAAAGTAAAAGCACTAGCAGAAGCTAAAGAAATCAACTTCTATTATATAGACGACAACAATATAAGCATTGCACTTAATGAAACTACAACTATTGAAGATGTAAATAACATCATAGCAATATTTGCAGAGGTAAAAGGTACTGCTACAGAAAAAGTAACTGCCTTTACTACCGAGAGTGCAATTCCTGAAAGCAATAAAAGAACTTCTGAGTTCTTAACATTAGACGTATTTAATCAGTACCACTCAGAAACTGCTTTAATGCGTTATATTAAAAAACTAGAACGTAAAGACCTTTCATTAAATCATTCAATGATTTCTCTTGGTTCTTGTACTATGAAGTTAAATGCAGCTTCTGAAATGCTACCTATTAGCTGGGCAGAATGGGGAAATATTCACCCTTTTGCACCAATTAATCAAGCTGAAGGATACCAGCAAATATTAAAACGTTTGGAAGAACAGTTAAACGTTATTACTGGTTTTGCTGCTACCTCTTTACAACCAAACTCTGGCGCTCAAGGTGAGTACGCTGGTCTTATGGTAATTAAAGCTTATCACGAAGCTAACGGAGATCACCACAGAAACATCTGTTTAATTCCTGCTTCTGCACACGGTACTAACCCTGCATCGGCTGTAATGGCTGGTATGAAAGTAGTTGTTACCAAAACAGACGATAAAGGAAACATTGATGTAGAAGACTTAAAAGCTAAAGCTGAATTACACAAAGACAACCTTTCGTCTTTAATGGTTACTTACCCTTCTACCCACGGAGTTTTTGAATCTTCTATTAAAGAAATTACAAAGATTATCCATGATAACGGCGGGCAAGTATATATGGATGGTGCAAACATGAATGCACAAGTAGGCTTAACAAACCCTGCTACTATTGGTGCCGATGTTTGCCACTTAAACTTACACAAAACATTTGCAATACCACATGGTGGTGGTGGACCAGGTGTTGGACCAATTTGTGTAGCTGCACATTTAGCTGAGTTTTTACCAGGTAACCCAATTATTAAAACAGGTGGAGAAAAAGCTATTACAGCTATATCTTCTGCTCCATGGGGAAGTGCTTTGGTATGTTTAATATCTTACGGATATATTACAATGCTAGGCTCTGAAGGACTTACAAGCGCTACTAAACACGCTATCTTAAATGCTAACTATATTAAAAACAAGTTAGAAGGTCACTATAATACACTTTATACGGGAGAATGTGGTAGAGCAGCACACGAAATGATTATTGACTGCCGCCCATTTAAAAAGAATGGTATTGAAGTAACTGACATTGCAAAACGTTTAATTGATTATGGTTTCCATGCACCAACGGTTTCTTTCCCGGTTGCAGGTACTATTATGATTGAACCTACAGAAAGTGAAAATCTTGCTGAATTAGACACCTTCTGTAACGCACTAATTTCTATTAGAAAAGAGATTGATGAAGCCTCTGTAGAAGACGCTAACAATGTACTTAAAAACGCACCTCACACATTAGGGATGTTAACTGCTGAAACTTGGGACTTGCCTTACACAAGAGAAAAGGCTGCTTACCCGCTACCGTACATTGCCGAAAATAAATTTTGGCCAGCTGTAAGAAGGGTTGATGATGCGTATGGAGATCGTAATTTAATTTGTACTTGCGCTCCTATAGAATCGTACATGTAATTAATTTTTTAAAAAAATATCTTTATTCATACGGGTTGCCAAAAATTTGGCAACCCGTTTTTTTTTATACCTATATAATTTTACTAATTTGGGCATCGTAGCATTTCTTAAAAATACAGGCTAACAATACTGATTTATTTTACCTTTAGATGATGTATAAATTTGTGATCTTATGAATATCAAAATTTCAGGTGTAGGTTCATTTATTCCTACCACAATACAATTAAACCAAGAGTTTAATAATCATGAATTCTTAAACAATGATGGAACCAAATTCGATCAGGAAAATGAAGTAATCATTGAAAAATTCAAAGCTATCACGGGAATTTACGAAAGAAGGTATGCTAAGCCGTACCATCATACTTCAGACCTAGCCTATTTTGCTGCTGAAAAAGCTATTGACAATGCACAAATAGACCCTGAAACATTAGATTATATTATTGTAGCACATAATTTTGGCGATGTAAAAAGTGGCACTGTACAAACAGACATGGTACCTAGCATTGCTGCAAGAGTAAAACATTCATTAGGTATTCAAAACCCTAAATGTGTAGCTTACGATTTAATATTTGGGTGCCCAGGATGGTTAGAAGGTGTTATACAAGCACAGGCTTTTATAAAAGCTGGTATGGCTAAAAAATGCTTAGTCATTGGTGCAGAAACACTCTCTAGAGTGGTAGATAAACATGATAGAGACTCCATGATTTTTTCAGATGGTGCAGGTGCAACTATTATTGAAGCTTCCTCTGATGAAGGTGGAATTCTATCTCATGAATCTGCTACCTACTCTAGCAACAATGAAACCTACTATCTAAACTTAGCCGCATCATTCAACCAAGACTCCTGCAGAGATACCAGATATATTAAAATGAACGGTAGAAAAATATACGAATTTGCCTGCCTTAAAGTACCTCACGCCATGAAAGAGTGCTTAGACAAATCTGGCTACGGAATTGATGATGTAAAAAAAATATTCATCCACCAAGCAAATGAAAAAATGGATGAAGCCATTATTAAAAGGTTCTACAAACTTTACAAACAATTACCTCCTGAAAACATTATGCCTATGTGCATACAAAAATTAGGAAATAGCTCTGTAGCAACCATTCCTACCCTACTAGATATGGTAAAGCAAGGTAAAATAGAAAATCATGACATCAATAAAGGAGATATTGTTATATTCGCAAGCGTAGGTGCCGGAATGAATATTAATGCCATTACCTACAAAGTATAAGTTTATAAAACCTCATAAACTAACTATGTATAAATATTATCCTAAAAAGCGATATAATGAAACCCTGCGCTTTTTAAAAAAACACGTCCCTACTAATAGTAACTTATTAGATTTGGGGGTAGAGAATCCTTTTTCTAAAATTATGAAAGAAGAAGGCTTTAAAGTAACCAATACCTCTGGTGAAGACTTAGATGAAAATTTAGCACCGATAATAAATAGTGATTGTGATGTGGTTACTGCTTTTGAAATACTGGAGCATCTACTAAACCCATATACACTTTTAAAAAATATTAAGGCTAATAAAATTATTATTTCTATACCTTTAAGACTATGGTTCTCCCCGGCTTATAAAAGTAAAACGGATAAATGGGACAGACATTACCATGAGTTTGAAGACTGGCAGTTAGACTGGCTCTTAGAAAAAACAGGATGGGAAATTATTGATTCTAAAAAATGGACAAACCCAGTAAAAAAAATTGGTATACGACCGTTTTTAAGACTTTTTACCAATAGATATTATATTGTCTACGCAGAAAAAGTTTCTTGAATTTTGAAAACTTACGAATAAATACAGGATATAAAAAAAGGGATGTTTTAATTAAAACATCCCTTTTTTATGATTTATAAACTCACTATCGTTTTAACGAGAAGTGACTATTAAATTCTCTTACTTCACCTGTTGATGGTTCTGTATACACCACTTTAAACCAGTAATCACTAGATGGTAATAGATTACCGTTAAAAGTACCATTCCACCCATCGCTAGTAGCGTTCATTTGTTTTACCATTTTACCTTGGCGGTCAAAAATAAACACCTGAGCGTTTTCTTGGCTTTCTAAGCCTATTACTCTCCAAGTGTCATTCACACCATCTCCGTTTGGTGTAAAGTACTTCATATAGTCTATTACGCTCACTTCTAATGTTAGGCTACCACAACCATTCAATTCTGTTATAGTAACCGTATGAATACCTGGTTCTACGTTGTTAAACGTTCCTGAGTATTGCATAGAGCCGTTGTCTAATTGATATCCGTATTCAGATACACCAGCTCCATTAGCAGTCACCTGTACAGAATTCTGTCCGTCAAATATTTCAGATTGTACTACGGTTGGTGTTACTGCTGGTAAAGAAGCCTCTTCGTAATACACATGGTTACTTTCATAAGCACACTGATTAATTGTTGTTGGATCTGTAACCGTAACATAGTATTCCCCAGCTTCTGTAATTTCAATGGTAGGAGTAGTTTCTCCTGTATTCCATTGGTAGATATACTCAGCTCCTAAATCAGTCCCTATTACAGGGTTGTTAGTTGCATCGGTACAAATAATACCTTCAGCATTTTCTAATGATATTTCAGGAATAGGCTCTACTATTAATTCAATCACTATAGGGTCTCCATTAGTACATGTTGTATTTACATTAGTTACCACTGCATATAAGGTAGCTGTTCCGCTAGTATATGGGTTTAACTCATCTGTAGGAATAGCGTTTATACCTGCTTCTGCATCTGCTAAGCTTGTGTAGATAGCTACAGGATACGTATCAGGGTCTTGACTACCTCTAATGGTTTCAATTACCTCTTCTAAGTTAAATACCTCAACTCCATCATTGTTATAATATCCGTCTGCTCCTAAGCTTTCACAATATACAATTGGGTCTGGCGTAAAGGCTAAAGGCGCTTGTTCAATATCAATTAAGAAACCTACAACGCTATAACATCCAGTATCGGTATTTTCAACTCTTGCATAAATTTGCTCGGTGCCATTTATAGTAATGGTTGAATTCACGTACTCTTCCTCATCATCTATTGCATTCGCTTCCGTTTCATAATAGGTAATTTCTAAACCGGTAGCATCACCTTCATCTAATACAAAGCTATCCATATCAGTTAACAGAATTGTTTCCACATCATCATTATCTACCTCACAAAGGAAATATGTAGGCTCATCCGTTACCTCTGGTAATGAATTCACATTAATATCAATAGTTACAATAGTTAAACAACCCGTATCATCATTAGTTACACCAACATAAATGGTTTGCGCAAACTGAACCGTGTTATAATAAGCCTCAGGATTTGGTATTGCATTGGTACCGTCAAAAGCATCTTGATAGGTTTCATAGTACGTTGCAGTTACCCCTAACTCACCATTTAATAATTCTTCCTCGTTTAAGGTTAAATCAAACTCTGCTTGCCCGTTGGTGCTATCACCATCAGAATCATCATCACAAACCTCCAATTCAGGATTAACTTCTTGTGGTGATGGGTTATTTAATACTCTCAACGTTAACGTAGTTAAGCTATAACAACCTGTATTAGCATCCTCTACTCTCACATGTAAGGTATATGGACTTACAGTATTCTCATAAGCTGTATCATCTGCAATAGCATTTACACCTACCTCTGCATCGGCTTCTGTCTCATAATAACTAACAATATATCCGTTTACACCACCAGTAATTTCATCATTCTTAACTGTTAAATCAAATTCAGTGATCTGATCACCTGGTTGACCAAAATCATCACATAAAGCTAAGTCGTAATCATAACTTGGGTTAATAACCGGATTAGGATTCACTATTAAATCAAAATCACGTACTGTAAAACACCCAGTTACATTATCTTCTAAACGTACATATATAGTTTGTAGAAAAGCAACCTGATTCACATAATAATTAGTAGATATAGCATTTACTGCATCTACTGCTTCTATCTCAGTCTCATAATAGCTAATAGTAAAATCTGCCGTGCTTTGAGAACCGTATACATTTACATTTTGCTCACTTAAATCAAACTCAGCTCTACCATCAGCTAACTGATCATCACAAATTTCCATATCTGGCAAATCAAAAGGCACTACAGGTGTAGGATTTACAATTAACGGTAGCGGATCTACATCATAACAACCCGTCAAATCATTCTCTACACGTACATATATAGTCTGGTTATCTTGTACTATGTTTTCATATGGACTTGTAAATACGTTTACATCATTTTCAGCATCTGATTGAGTAACGTGAAACGTAACAGTATAATCATTACCATCAGCAGGCACTACATCTAAAGCCGTTTGCTCTAAATAAAACTCACCAAAACCATCATTATCATCATCACAAAAAGTTAATGTAGTTGGTGCATTCATTACAGGAACATCCATATTCATTAAAGTAAGCACCGTGGTATTATAACAACCCGTTACAGGGTTCTCTAGGCGCACATATATATCGTGTGTAACTTCAGAATTCACATAGGCATTTGGCAATGCATTAATCTGATCTTCCAAATCGTCCATAGAGTCATAGAATGTTACACTAATACCCGTTTGACCATTTAAAATTTCATCGGTCTTATCATTCAAATAATAAGTCACAATTCCTGTACCATCATAATCACAACCATAATAAGGGTCAAGTGTTATTACATCTGGCAACGGATTTACAACTATATCAAAATCTACTATAGCATTACAACCATGAGCTGTACCATCTACTCTTACATAAATAGTTTGCCCCCATTGTTCTGTATTGGTAAAGGCTTCAGGAGTTGCTATCTGATCTGCAGCAAAACCGTTTAAAGCATCCGTAAAACTAGTATAGTAAGAAATCAGATAATCAGGCGCTGTTTGCCCCCCCATAATATAGTCGCCCATTTCGGTTAAGTCAAACTCTTCATAACCATCTCCTGGTGTAACCTCATCACAAACCTCTACAGTTTCATCAGGTTCATTAACCCCCACATGAGAAACTATTAATCTCACCTCGTTTACAGAAGTACATCCAAAAACAGTATTCTCTAAACGTATATAAACAGTTTGCTCATAAGGTACCATATTAGGGTAGTTATCTGGTATAGGAATTAAATCTGTATTAGTACCATCAATTGCACCTTGCTCAGTTTCATAAAAGGTTATATCAATGTTAGTTTGCCCTCCTAAAATTTCAGTTTCAAGAGTTGTCAAATCAAATATATCATAACCATCAACCGGAGCGTTTTCACAGAGCACATAAGGATCAATAGTATTAATTATAGGGTCTTCTGCAAACTCAATATAAATTTCATCTTCTATAGGACAAGTAACTGTTAAAGCTGCATATACGCTATATGTTCCAGCACCAAGCCCTCCATTTTCTATAGAAGTAACCGTGTATGAATAGGTATCTTCACCTGGTATTAATGTACCTTCAAAATACCACTCATAGGTTGCATTAGGGTCGTTATCAACTTCCAACACAACTTCTTCATCTTTACATGGAGCTGTCTGACCTATAACAGTAAGATCTTCCCCTAAAGCATTTCCTATATTAAAAGTTCCTTCTCCTAAAAATACAGCAGAATCATAATTAGCATCTCCAGCATCTACCACACTCAATTTAATATGATATGTGTTTCCTGATACTACAGGAGATTGCGCTGTAAACACTTGTGTATAGCCATTAAAATCAATAACTCCAGTTCCGGATCCATAATATCCACCGAAATACCCAGGGTTAGCAGCTCCACAGGTAGTGGGAGTAGTAAAACCTCCACCATTTACACTTAATACTGAAACGGGTTGCGGAGGCGTTGTTCCTGGTATGATAGCCAAATTGGTAGAAACCCCTGACGGATCCGTTAATATAAAGGCAAAAACATCAGAAAATTGACACTCAAAATCAGTACCATATTCTTCAGATGCAAAAACAAAGTCAAAACTTATAAAATTGTCTACAGGAACAAAATCAAACTCAATATACGACTCATTGTAAGTATTAGTAGAAGTCCCTAAAACCTGAGAAGCTAATGTATCCATATAAGGATCACCAGGCCATCCTGCCATTGTACCATCAGAATTAGCCGTACCGCCATTAGGTCCGGGCACTTTACTAGCATCACCAGAAACTAACACTAACCCAGAGTTAAAATTAAAACCAGGGGCATCATAAAAATAGGCTACCCCATTAAACTCCTCTCCAAAATTAATCCCTGTGGAGGCATTCACGTTACTTATTTGAGCACAATCGTTTTTTATTAAAACCTCTTCTACTAATTCCTCATGGGTATACTGGGTATAACTAATGCTCATTGGCGGGCATTCTGTCTGTGTAAACACACTACTTTCCACAAAACATAAGGCATTGTTACTATTAGCTACCGTAACCACAACATTATCTCCATTATCATAAGGCCCTATTTGGTATACACCTGTTGCCGGTACAGGCACCGCCGGTGTTCCTTGATTATCGGTAATACTTAAAGAATCAGCTAATCCCATATCTGGCACCAAAACGTTTACATAAAATCCAGATTGACCATTTGAACAATTACTGTACAACTCAAAAGTAGGATCTTGAAAAATAGTACATGTGTTACAGCTTACCGTAAAGTTCATTGAGTCTGTTATCTCTCCAGTATCACAACTGTTGGTTTCATTGGTTGTTATAAGTAAAAAAATCTCTGAATCTGTAGACGTGAATTCAAGCCCCGACAAATCACCTGAGTTTCCATATCCTGAATATAATAAAGTTGTACCATCACTATCAAATACTCTAATTTCATCTACCATATCTTCTACCATTCCAGAGTTAAATGCTAAATCAAGCACTGTTAATGGTTCGGTATTAGTAAAAGAAAACATAATTTGTTGGTTATTCAGATAACAAAAATCTAATGTTAGCGGCCCCGCATTACAATCTATTACATAATCTGTTTCTATCATGGTAGTAAACACAAACGGCCCTATCCATTCACTATAATTCCCATTACCACAATTAGCTCGTATATAAACATCATACTCCGTTTCAGGAATTAAATTAAAAAATTGCAACTCTGTAGCTCCCGATGTAGGAAAAATATTGGTAGTAGGCACTCCCATTCCTGAAAAATTCATAGAAACTTCCCAATCGGTCTCATTTGCTCCTGGCGCCCAAGATACAGTAGCTTCTTCATCTGTTATATAATCTACAGAAAGAATTGTTGGATTAGCACAAGGCGTTAAAAAATCAACAGGCCCTATCCATTCACCGTAATTTCCGTTACCACAATCAGATCTTACGTAAATTTCATAGTTTGTATTTGGTGTTAAGCCTGTTTCAGAAGCAAACGTATTAGCTGTTGCCGTACCGTTTACAGTTGGAACCCCTTGTCCTTGAGACTGAACCACAAACTCCCAATTACTTTCTGCTCCTCCATTCGTCCAGGTAAAAGTAACAGAATCAAAGGTTAAACTATTCACAGTAACATTAGACACATCAGTACAAGCCGTAGTAAAAGCTACTGGCCCTACCCAAGCACCATAATCTCCAGCACCGCAATCTGCTCTAACATAAATCTCATAATCAGTTGCCGCTGTTAATCCTGTTTCATTAACCGTAAGTGTAGTTACCGCAGTTCCGCTTGCAGTTGGCACACCTGTACCGGCAGCTTGTACAACATACTCCCAATCGGTTTCTGTACCGCCTGCCGTCCAAGAAAAATCAACTGTAGTTTGGTCTAATGCATCAACTACAATATTGGTAACATCAAAACAAACAAAATCACTGTTTTTTGTTACTAATACGCTATTAAGGTCATCTCTTTCACTCAAAATTATTTTACTAAAAAAATCACTCCCTTTTGAGTTAATAGCGAACGATTTTAATAATTTTGGATTTTCAGATTCCTTTTTATTTACATTAAAACCATATACAACTGATTTACAGAGAAATAATAAGGATAAAATAAATAAGTATTTTTTCATCATTGCTTTGAGTTTTTGACATCATAAATATAGCAATTAGAAAATATTTCTCAACATTTTCATAAAATTAGCTTAACAATTCTTAAAAATTAACATTTAAAGTATAAAAAAACACATACAGCAATGCGTATTTTAATTATCATACCAGCTCACAACGAAGCGGAGTATTTACAGAAAACACTCCTTAGTTTACAGCAACAAACGCTTTCTGCAAAGAAAATAATTGTTGTAAACGACAACTCTTCAGACGGTACTGAAAACATAATTGATGACTTTGTTGAACGAAACACTTACTTTAAAAAAATTAATTTAAAAAGTAAAGATGCACACATGCCGGGCACTAAGGTTATCAATGCCTTTTATGCTGGTTTAGCAGGAGAAGACTTAACCCAATATGATGTTGTATGCAAGTTTGATGCAGATATTATTTTTCCAGAAAACTATTTAGAGCAAATTGCAGACGCCTACCAAAAAAACAAAAAGCTAGGCATGTGCAGCGGACTCTGTTATATTAAAAATAGTTATGAGGAATGGGTTTATGAAACTATTGCAGATAAAAAACACGTAAGAGGTCCTATAAAATCGTACACTGTTGAATGTTTTAAAAAAATTGGGGGACTAAAAAAATCTATAGGATGGGACACCGTAGATGAACTTTTAGCTCAATATAACGGATACCAAATAAAAACCATCGCTTCCTTACATGTGAAACACCTTAGACCAACAGGAGGCTCTTATAACAAGAAAGCCATAAAAATGCAAGGAGAAGCCATGTACAAAATGAGATATGGGTTTATACTTACCTGCATAGCCTCCTTAAAAATGGCATTACAAAAAAGAAGCATTAGAGCCTTTTTAAATAACATAAGTGGCTTTTTAGAACACTATAAAAAAAAGACACCTTTCATGGTTACTCCCCAAGAAGGTGCCTTTATTAGAAAATATCGTTACCAAGGAATCTTAAAAAAGATACTCCCTTTTTAACCTATTTAAGCGCTTTTACAACAGGGTTACCAATTGCCCCATTAGGAAATGAAATACCTAATAGCGCGCAAATTGTTGGTGCAATATCTGTAATTTCAGTTCTTTCGTACGTACTACCATGATTTACACCAAAACCATATAATAAGAAAGGTACATTAGCATCATAGTTATACGGAGAACCATGTGTAGAACCCGTTGGGCTATAGCTTATGTATGCAGGCTTAAATACTATAATTACATTCCCTGATCTTTTATGGTTAAAACCTTTTTGCAATTTATAAGGTATGCCTTCTGTATAATTATAAGCTCTCATTTCTGTTGCTGTATAGGTTTGTGCAACATCATCATAATTTAAAAGCTCTTGTGCTAAAGCTTTCTCTACTTCTTCTGCAGTTAAGTTTAATTTTTTTAACTCATCTGCGTTTAAAAATATCTGATCATTAGACACGTTCTCAATAAGATTTTTAGATTTAAAACGTGTTTCTAAAAACTCACTAATCCCCTCTTTTATTCCAGCCACATCAATATAACCAGCAGGTATATTTCTAGTTTTTAAATAAGAAGGAGGTTGTACAGCCGCGTGGTCTGCTGTTAGAAAAACAGTATAGTTACCTTTACCCACTTTTTCATCTAAAGCCTTTAGTAATCTTTCTAAATCTTTATCTAAACGAAGGTAGGTATCTTCTACCTCTACAGAGTTTACTCCAAATTTATGACCTACATAATCAGTAGAAGAGAAACTTACTGCTAAGAAATCGGTAATATCATCAGTTCCTAATTGTTCACCTTCTAAAGCTGCAATAGCAAAGTCTGCAGTAATACTGTTACCATAAGGTGTAGCTTTAATAATATCATACCCTTTATTTAACAACCACAACTTTTTAAGATCATGAGGAAAAACTGGTCGTTCTTCCCCAGAAAATTTACCTTCAAAATCGGTATCATCTGGCCCACTAGCGGTATATGTTTCAATATCATATAGCGTATTCCATGACTTTTTATAAGCCGCAGCAGCTTTAGACTTATTAAATTTTGTTACCCATTTAGGCAATTCATTCATATAAAAACTACTGGTAATCCAAGCACCCTCATCCTTACCCTGAAACCAATATGCCGCATCTGCAGCATGTCCAGCTGGTAAAATGGCTCCACGGTCTTTTACAGAAATACCTATTACTTTACCCCTACCCTGTGTTGCAAGCTTTAACTCATCTGTCATTGTAGAAGATAACATTCTCCAAGGAGACATTTTATGTGAAGCATCTTTTGTTCCTATAGGCTGTACACTATCATCTTCCGCACAATAAACGTACTTCTTTAATTCCTTATCATACCAGTCATTAGCAATGATACCGTGCGTAGCTGGGGTAGTACCCGTATAAACAGAAGCATGTCCTGGACCTGTTTTAGTTGGCGCGTAATTGTAATGATTGTTTTTACAGTTAAAACCCTCATTTATTAATTTTTTAAAACCACCCTCTCCATAGCGGTCCCAAAATCTGGGTATATAGTCATAACGCATTTGATCTACTACAATACCTACCACTAGTTTGGGTTTTTGGTAGGTTTCCTCTTGTGCTTGCCCTACTACAGCAGCCAGTACAAGTAAAAATGTTAAAAAACTTCTTTGCATTTTAATATAATTTTAAGCAAAAATAGGCCATTAAACATTCTCAAACTTTAAAAGAAGGTTAAAAGAGATAAACTGTTATTTTTTTTTACTTTAGTGGTTGTAATTTTACAGGATGAACTATTTACATGCTATTGGAAGTTATTTCTTGATGATCAAGAATGTTTTCTACAAACCCACCAAGTGGTCTATTACTAGAGATCTTATTTTCAAAGAGATTGAAGATCTCATATATGACTCTATGGGTATTGTTATATTTATTTCTTTTTTCATTGGTGGTGTTGTTGCTATACAAACCGCTCTAAATATAGACAACCCTTTAATACCTAGATATTTAGTTGGTTTTGCAACTAGACAATCGGTAATTTTAGAATTTGCTCCTACCTTTACTTCCATAATTATGGCAGGTAAAATGGGCTCATATATTACTTCTAGTATTGGTACCATGCGTGTAACCGAACAAATTGATGCGTTAGAAGTAATGGGTATTAACCCTATAAACTATCTTGTTTTTCCTAAACTAGTAGCTTTAATGTTATTCCCGTTTATGGTGGCAACCAGTATGTTTTTAGGTATTTTAGGAGGATGGGCAGCATCTGTATACGGAGGCTACTCTACTAGTGCCGACTTTATACAAGGAATCACTAGTGATTTTATTCCATTTCATGTAACCTACGCTTTTATAAAATCAATTGTTTTTGCTTTTATTTTAGCTACTATACCTTCATACCACGGATATTTTATGAAAGGTGGAGCACTTGAAGTGGGTAAATCTAGTACTACAGCATTTGTATGGACAAGTATAGCTATTATACTTCTTAATTATTTAGTTACACAACTTCTTTTAGGATAATAAGATATGATTACAGTAGAAAATTTACATAAGTCGTTTGATGATGCACATATTCTAAAAGGAATATCAACTACCTTTGAAAGTGGTAAAACCAACTTAATCATTGGTCAAAGTGGATCTGGTAAAACCGTTTTTCTAAAATCTTTATTAGGGCTGCATACCCCTGATCAGGGCATTATCTCATATAACGACCGACCTTATGACAAAATGAGCGTTGATGAGCGCATAGGATTAAGACAAGAAATGGGGATGGTTTTTCAAGGAAGTGCTCTTTTTGACTCCATGACAGTTGAACAAAATGTTATGTTTCCGTTACGAATGTTTACTTCTCAATCGAAAGAAGAAATGTTAGAGCGTGTAAACTTTGTTCTTAAAAGAGTGAATCTTGTTGATGCTAATAAAAAATTACCTGCGGAAATTTCCGGAGGTATGCAAAAACGTGTTGCTATTGCCAGAGCAATTGTAAATAGACCAAGATACTTGTTCTGTGATGAACCTAACTCTGGACTAGACCCTAAAACAGCTATAGTTATAGATAACTTAATTAGCGAAATTACCACAGAATATGGTATCACTACCGTTATTAACACACACGATATGAATTCGGTAATGGAAATAGGTGAAAAAATTGTATTCTTAAGAAAAGGACTTAAAGAATGGGAAGGTTCTAATAAAGAAATTTTTAAAACAGATAACGAAGCTGTTACCGACTTTGTGTATTCTTCTGAGCTATTTAAAAAAGTTAGACAAATGTATATAGAAGAGCGAAATTAATTCGCTGCTTCTACTTTTATTAAACTATCTTTTAAGCGTAATTTTAGAAAATTCTCAATCTTCTTCAGCTTATCAGAAGCATCTTTTTCTTTTGGCAACTCAACAGAAAACACAGTAAGGGTATCTAATTTTGTAAAGTTATTAGCCACTACATTTGCATAGGTTATTTTAGCCAATTCAGGGTAGTTAATTTTTAACTCTTTAGACACATCTTCAAAAGGTATTTGTTTACCAACTATAGAGCGTGTCTTGGCCAACTCGCTTTTAAGGTATTCTATCTCCTCATCTTTAGTAACTAGCTGTTCCTTATTATATGAGTTTATCTCCTTCATGTAGCTTAACTCTAAACCAGCCCTATCAGCACCGCCTCCTTTAATCTCTAGGGTAGCATTGGTTAATCTAGGATAGGTATTTTTATGTGTTCTCCATGTTTCAATAACCTTATCTGGAATGGTTTCATCACCTCCAAAAACCAATTCTATAGTAGGGCTATCACCATCATTAAATGATATGGTAGAAAACTTATCAATAAAGAAACCCTGATCGTCAAACTTATAGGTTTTTATATGATCATCTATAAACTTAGAAGCCTGATTGGTAAATGCAGCCTCTTGAAAAACATTATAAAACGTATACATGGCAGGCGCCATAACAATTACAGCCACAACAGAAGCCAATTGCATGGTGCGTCTTCTTTTTTTACTGTTAGCATACCTAACCATAGGAAACTTAAGTATCTTAAGCACCAAATAGGTTGCTAGACCAATAAAAATGGTATTAATTATAAATAGATATAATGCTCCTAAAAAATAATCGGGTTGCCATACTGCTAGGCCATACCCTACAGTACATAAAGGCGGCATTAAAGCGGTAGCAATTGCTACCCCAAAAATAACGCTGGCTACAGTACCTTTTTTAGCACGTGCAATAACCAGTGCCATACCGCCAAAAAAGGCAATAAGCACATCTCTAATATCGGGCTTTGTTCTTGCTAAAAGTTCTGAAGAATCTGCTTTTAACGGAAAAAAGGTAAAAAACAAAAAAGCGGTTAATACACTTAGACCTACCATAACTAAAAAATTATTTAAAGATCTTTTAAGTGTATCTACATCATTAATTGCTAAAGAAAGTCCCATACCTAATATAGGCCCCATTAATGGAGAAATTAACATGGCACCAATAACCACTGGGTTAGAATTAGCATTTAATCCAATGGATGCAATAAAGATAGAACATACCAAAATCCAAGCAGTATGACCTTTAAAAGGAATATCTGCTTTTATATCTGATATGGTAGTATCTCTGTCTGTATTTTCACGTATATCCAAAAGGTCTACTAGAAACCCTTTCAAACTACCTAAAAAACCAGACAGTTCTTCTTTTACCTCTTTTGAGGAGGCATTTAAATTATTAGTATCCTCCGGTAAGTTTTCTTCCTTTTTCTCTTCCATGCCCCTAAACCTCTCTAAAAACTTACAATCTATGCCAAATGCTCTCCGAAAGCATCTTTCACGGCACTTCTTACCTTTTTAATATCTTGTTCTTTTCTCTTTGGATAAATAACTAAAACATCATCTTTATCTACAATAATATAATCTGAAAGACCATCTACCACCACAATTTTATCTGGGTTGGTACGTATGATATTATTTTTAGCATCTACTAAAATAGTTTTAGCGTTTACCACAGCATTTTCACTTTCATCTTTATCTAACTTACTGTGTAAAGATCCCCAAGTACCAAGGTCATTCCAATCAAAAGAAACAGGCAATACATACACATTAGGTGCATTTTCTAAAATTGCGTAGTCAATAGAGATATTTTCTGCCTTCGGATAGTTTTCATCAATAAAGTCTTTTTCTTCCTCTGTATTGTAACAACTCATACCCTTTTCAAATAAGGTAGTCATTTCCTCTTGGTATTTAGAAAAAGCTGCTACAATACTCTTAGCACTCCAAATAAAAATACCTGCATTCCATAAATAACTCTTAGTTATTAAAAATTTCTTTGCAGTTTCATAATCTGGTTTTTCAGTAAACTGTGCTACTTTTTTAATGGAAGAATCTCCTTCTTTCTCAAACTTAATATAACCATATCCTGTATTAGGAAACGTTGGTTGAATACCAAGTGTTACAAGTATATCTTCTTTTTCGCAAGCATCAAAACATTCATTAACATTTGCTGTAAACATATCTTCATCTTCAATCCAGTGATCACTAGGGGCTACAATCATCATTGCATCCGGGTTCTCTTTTTGTATTTTCATCGATGCATATAAAATACAAGGCGCTGTATTTCTCATAGCAGGCTCTAATACTACTTGGCGAGCAGTTATTTCTGGTAATTGTTCTAGAACAAGATCATTATATTTTTCATTGGTAAGGATGAATATATTTTCCGCTGGTATTAGTTTGCTTAATCTGCTAAAGGTTTTTTGTATGAGTGTTTCTCCGGTACCTAGCATATCGTGAAACTGTTTTGGAAAATCATTTTTACTTACCGGCCAAAAACGAGATCCTACGCCTCCAGCCATTAAAATTGCATAATAATTCTTATTCATAATTTGAAGTTAGATGTTTCTTATATTCTTAATGTTTGTTATAAAAGCTCGACTTCAGCATGGGGCTGAAAAAGGTAAATTTTGCCTGTAGCCTCTTCTAGGCACTCATATCGCTTTACTCTTTTATTACCTTTTTTAAAAATTTTTCCGTTATATATCCTAAATCTACTACCAAACGGTACTTCAAATATATAATTTTTATCAGTCTTTTTATCGTAATAATGTAAAGCTAATGATAATTTAGCATCTGTATCACTACTTGCGGTAGGATTTTTAAAATGATTTGCTACTACAGGAAGTATTCTAGAGGGAAATATCGCCGGATGTATAAAAGGCAACATTAAATCTCTAAAAGTTTGTTTCCACTCTCTTCCGTGAGGCTTAATATACTGCCCGTACTTTTTAAACGCCACTAAATGAGCTATTTCATGTATCAGCGTTATTAGAAACTTATACTCATTCAGGCTTGAGTTGATTGTTATTTGGTGTGTACCGTCTGGATTCCTTCTATAGTCGCCATGACGGGTAGCCCTTTCATCTACAATTTTAAGATGCACATTATTTAACCTTATCAACTCAAAACAAGGTATCACTGCACTTTTTGGTAAATATTTTTCTAAAACTGTACTCATTAACTCTTATGGCGTTGAGTTGGAAACTTGTAACACTTTTCCGTTATAAATTTTTGCTCCGGTTAGAGCAAACGTTTTTATATATGATGCCATATCATATGCACTTACAGATGCCTCATAACCAGGAAAGGCCTCCTGTAACATTTCCGTCTGCACAGCACCCAAGGCTAACACATTAAACGCAGGACCAGTTTCTTTATATTCTTCTGCCAATAGCTCTGATAACGTAATAACTGCTCCTTTACTAGAAGAATACGCCGCTAACCCGGCAAATTTCATACTTCCTTGTATACCCCCCATTGAACTTATGGTAACTACATGGCCATCTGCTCCCATAAATGGTATTAAGGCTTGAATCATTTTTGATACTCCAAAAACATTTACATTATACACATCATAAAAATCCTTTTTAGTAAGCTCACTAAAAGGCTTATTTATTAACAAACCGGCATTATTTACAAGTACATCTACCTTACCTGCCCATTCGTTCTTTATATAGTCTACTAGACCTTTGTAATGAGATTCTTCTGTTACATCAAAAGCTAAAAATTCTATCCCATCACACGATAGTTCTTTCAGTGGTTCTATATTTCTAGAAAGCGCCAACACTTTGCAAGGCTCATTAGCTAGTATTTGTACCAATTCAAAACCAATACCTCTACTAGCACCGGTTACAATAACATGCTTCATTTATTATAATTTAATCAAAAACTCTTTTGTATTAGCCAACTTATCTAAAACAGGTATAAATGCGTTAATAACATTAGTCATATGCCCAAAGTCCATCTCACTAACCTCATCGGCTACATCATGGTAATACTCGTAATTTGTAAAATCGAACGTACAAATGGTATGCGCAGGTACATTTAATAATGAGTAAAAATAAAAGTTATCAGACCTTTTAAATAAGCCATACTTTTCTGCCTCTGGTAAAAAACCAGCCAAATTGGTTCCTGCTTCTTCATTTATTACAGTAGCAGCATTAGACATATCATACCCCGTCAGATAGGTAATATAATCCTTTTTCATTGGCACACCAATCATTTCAAAGTTAAGCATAGCCACTACATTCAAATTCTCATCTTTAAACTTCTCTGCCAAATGCTCAGAACCTAACAGTCCTTTCTCTTCCGCAGAAAATAATACAAATAGTAAACTACGCTTATTAGATTTATGTTTTCCAAAATATTTGGCAAATTCTAATACAGCCGTTGTTCCAGATGCATTATCATTAGCTCCGTTAGCAATTTCATCACCATTCTTTGCGTCTTGAAAACCTATATGGTCGTAATGCGCACCAATTACAATGTATTCTTCTTTCAACTTTTCATCGGTCCCAGGTACTACACCAACTATATTATAAGCCAACTCCTTTAAATTACCTAACGTATCTTTATAAGATGTAAAATACGGTTTAACACCGTGTTTTTTAAAACACTTCTCTATATACGAAGCTGCCTTGGCAATACCTTCGGTTCCCACATCTCTACCTTGCAAATCATCTGAAGCTAAAAATTTCATATGGTTTTCCACGGTCTTCACAGTGGTTTGACCGAACATTGAAACCTGAAGAAAACAGGCTACAACAAAAACAAATAATCTTTTCATCAATCTTTTTTTCTTAAATATAAAAAAAGCATCCAAATACTGGATGCTTTCTATATATTCTAATAAATCTTTAACGTTATTACGCTAACATTGTTACCGGATTTTCTATGTAAGCCTTTAAAGTTTGTAAAAACTGAGCTCCCGTAGCACCATCAACAGTACGGTGATCACAAGCTAAAGTAACTTTCATAGTATTACCTACTACAATCTCTCCATTTTTAACTACTGGTTTCTGAACAATAGCACCAACAGATAAAATTGCAGAGTTAGGTTGGTTAATAATAGAAGTAAACTCTTCTATACCAAACATACCTAAGTTAGATACAGTAAACGTACTACCATCCATTTCAGCTGGCGTAAGTTTTTTGTTTCTAGCTTTTCCTGCTAATTCTTTTACTTTACCTCCAATTTGAGTTAAACTCATTTCGTTTGTAAACTTAAGTACAGGAACAACTAAACCATCTTCTACCGCTACTGCAACTCCAACATGCACGTGTTGGTTGTATTGTGTAACATCACCTTTCCATGAAGTATTTATTTGTGGGTGCTTTTTAAGTGCCATAGCACAAGCTTTCACAACCATATCATTGAAAGATACTTTGGTATCTGGCAAGCTATTTATTTGTGCACGAGAAGCCATTGCTTGCTCCATATCTAACTCTACCGTTAAATAATAGTGAGGCGCAGTAAATTTAGATTCACCAAGACGCTTCGCAATAGTTTTTCTCATTTGAGAATTCTTAACCTCTTCTACACGCTCTTCACCAGCAGGTACAAATGGCATTGCAGCCGGTGCAGCAGCAGGAGCATCAGCTTTTGGAGCCGCAGGGGCAGCCGCAGCAGCAGGTGCTTTATAATTCTCAATATCTCTTCTTATAATTCTTCCTTGATCTCCAGAACCTTTAACAGTTGCAAGATCAATTCCTTTTTCTTCTGCCAATTTCTTAGCTAACGGAGAAACAAAGATTCTACCACCATCAGCAGCAGCCGGAGTTTCAGCAGGTGCAGCAGCAGCAGCTTCTTTTTTAGTTTCTTCAGATGCAGCTTCTTTCTTAGCAGCAGGTGCAGCAGTAGCACCACCTTTAGCAGCAGCAACAGCTTGCTCTTTATCAGTACCTTCAGGCCCAATAATTGCTAATAAAGAATCTACAGGTGCAGAACCACCTTCTTCTATACCAACATAAAGCAACACACCAGAATAGAAAGATTCAAACTCCATTGTAGCTTTATCCGTTTCTATTTCAGCAAGAATATCACCTTCTTCTACTTTATCTCCTTCTTTTTTCAACCAAGTAGCAACAGTACCCTCAGTCATTGTATCACTCAACCTAGGCATCGTAACCACTTCAACACCAGCAGGCATTTCTGCTCCACCTTCAGTTGCAGGAGCCGCCTCCTCAGTTGATTTTTCTTCAGCAGCAGGAGCCTCTTCTTTCGCTTCAGAAGCACCACCGTTTAACAAAGCAGAAATATCTTCTCCTTCTTCTCCAATAATTGCTAATAAAGTATCTACCGGAGAGGTCTCACCTTCTTGTACACCAATATGCAATAAAGTACCTGAGTTAAACGACTCAAATTCCATAGTTGCTTTATCAGTTTCAATTTCAGCAAGGATATCTCCTTCTTCAATTTTATCTCCAACTTTTTTTAGCCATGTTGCAACGGTACCTTCTTCCATGGTATCGCTCAAACGAGGCATATTTATAATTTCTGCCATTTTTAATTATAATTTATGAGGTAAAAAAGGATAATTTTCTTGGTCATATACTACATCGTACATGATGTTTTTCTCTGGGAACGGAGATTCTTCAGCAAATTGTTCACACTCTTTTACTAAATCTTTCACACGCTTATCCATAGCCTTAATTTCCTCTTCTGTTGCGTAATTATTTTCTTTAATTACATCTAACACTTGAGTAATAGGATCTATTTTCTTGTATTCTTCAACCTCGTCTTTAGTTCTATAATGCTGAGCATCTGACATAGAGTGACCTCTATATCTATATGTTTTCATTTCTAAGAAAGTTGGTCCTTCTCCACTTCTAGCTCTTTCTACTGCTTCGCTAATAGCTTCAGCAACTTTCACTGGATTCATACCATCTACAGGTCCACAAGGCATTTCATACCCTAACCCTAATTTCCAAATTTCTTGGTGGTTTGCAGTTCTTTCTACAGAAGTACCCATAGCATATCCGTTGTTTTCACAAATAAATACTACTGGTAACTTCCAGTTCATTGCCATGTTAAAAGTCTCATGTAATGAACCCTGACGAACAGCACCATCACCCATATAACATAAAGTAACACCTCCGGTTTCAAAATACTTATCTCCAAAAGCCAAACCAGCTCCTAACGGAATTTGACCACCTACAATACCGTGACCTCCGTAAAAGTTATGCTCTTTAGAAAAAATGTGCATTGATCCTCCCAAACCATGAGAAGTACCTGTTGCTTTTCCATAAAGCTCTGCCATTACTTTACGCGGGTCTACACCCATACCAATTGGCTGAACGTGATTCCTGTACGCTGTAATCAATTTATCTTTAGAAGGGTCTATAGCATGTAAGGTACCTGCAAGTACCGCTTCTTGCCCATTATACAAATGGAGAAATCCTCTAACTTTTTGTTGAATATATACAGCAGCAAGTTTGTCTTCAAACTTTCTCCAGAAAAGCATGTCTTCGTACCATTTAAGGTAAACTTCCTTGGTTACTTTTTTCATGTGTTACTAATAATTTCTATGAATAGATAAACTTTCAATTTTTAAAAGATCATTCAGGTTGTTAATTCATACAAATAACGACTATTTAATGAACCCTTAAAAACGTTCGGTCACAAAATTACTATTTTACTTTTTAAGAAGAAAAAAGAAAACCTAGTTTTATAGAAGATTTTACAAGAAAATTTAAAAGCGAAAGAAAACTAACAATTAAAGCATACTACCATCAAAAATTAAAGGCAATAAATCTTTTAAAGAATTGGTTTTATACACCGCTCCTTTTTCACCCATAAAATAAAGTGCTATAGGCTTTTCTTGTTTTATTTCATATTCAGCTATTGCCTGACGGCAGGCACCACAAGGAGGTACCGGAGTAGTTACAGGCTTATCTAAAGAAGTAGCAGATATAGCCATCATTTCAACCGTTTCACCCGGATAATGAGCTCCCGCATAAAACACCGCTACACGTTCTGCACATAAACCAGAAGGATAGGCTGCATTTTCTTGATTATTACCAGAAACAGCCTCCCCATTTGCAAGCATTAAAGCCGCTCCTACCTGAAATTTCGAGTAAGGAGCGTATGCTTTTTTTCTTGCCTCTACAGCTTTCTCCATCAACTCCTGAACATTTTTAGGAAGCTCCTGAACTGAATCGTAAACCTGTATAGTTGAATTTATTTGAATTTCTTTCATTTTATTCTAATACTCGTCGTACTCTTCTCCAAAGTTTAATGTTAAAGAAAAACGCAATGTATTTTCTAATGGGTTTCTAACTTTAGATGCAGAGAATAAATAGGATAAATCTACTTTAATTACGTTATACGTAAAACCAGCTCCAAGTGTAAAGAACTTTCTAGACCCTTTATCTTCAGCCTCACTAAAGTAACCAGCACGCACCGCAAACGAGTCCATATACCAGTACTCAGCCCCTAAAGCCCAAGTTAACTCTCTTAACTCTTCTGAAAATCCTCCTGGAGCATCATAAAAAGATTGGAACATACCAGACACAAAACTCACATTATCATCCATTCCTGAAATAATAACATCATCATTTACTACATCTCCTAAATCATCGGTATTTTCATCATATACTCCATTATCATTATTATCAACATATTCTCTTTCAACACCTCTAATTGGTGGTGTTGGCACTAATAACTTGTTTACCTCACCCGCAACAGATAGTTTAGAGTAAGCATCAAATATAAAATCAAAACCAGCTCCTAATCTTAAATTGGTAGGTAAAAAACTATCATATTCATCTCCTAAACTTTCGTCATAACTAATTGGAGGTCCAATATTAGTTACCGCAAAACCAGCTCTCCATCTACCATCAAAATTATCATATGCTATTTCTTCTGTTTGGTAATACCCAGAAACATCTACTGCAAAACTACTAGCTGCTTTAGCATCTACCCCTTCAGAAGGAATTTTTAAATTAGAACTTAAAAACCTACCCGTAACCCCCATAGAGTATCTTTCGGTAAGTCTTAAAATATAAGATGCGTCAATCGCCAACTCATTTGGTCTTTCAATACCTTGCGAAACAATATCGTTACCTACCTGTTCAGTAAACTCAATATCCCCTAAACTAAAATACTTAAGCCCAAACGCCCAAGCACTGTTTTCAGAAAATCTATTATAGAAAGTCAAATTCATTAAGGCAATATCATTTACCAACTGACTTAAATATGGTGTATAACTAACACCTACCCCCATTTGTTTTTCTATAAAGGTATACTTTGAAGGGTTCCATTGTTGCGAATAAGCATCAGGTGAAGTTGCTACCCCTTGCTCTCCCATACCACCAGCACGTGCATCAGAAGCAATCATTAAAAAAGGAACTCCTGTTGTAATTACACGAGTATCATATGTATTCGGTATCAGCGTCGTAGGATTCTGAGAAAAGGATTTAAAAGCGATTAAACCCAAAAAGGTAAAAAATAGTACTTTTTTCATTTAAGTCTAGAAATTTCAACAAATATAACTCTTAATTACAGTATGACAAGTTTTTCAAACTTTTCTGCCACTTTGTTAGATAACGTAGATTTTACCGTTATCTTATACACATACACACCTTTTCCTATTTTATTACCAAAATCATCTCTTCCATCCCAGGTAATATCTCTTGATAAATACCCTTCCGTTGTAATAGTTTGATTGTGTGTCCATACCAACTTACCCGATACTGTAAACACCTGCACTTGCACATCTAAAGGTTCGTATGGTTTATTATGCTGAAACCAAAACTCGGTATAACTAACAAACGGGTTCGGGTAATTCAACACTTTTTCTAATTTCATTTCTTCATCATCTACTACCAAAAACTGTATTTCAGCAATTGATGAATTATTATAGGTATCCCAAGCTTTAAAACTAAGCGTATGCAATCCTGGCTCTAAATCACTGAACGGAAATGTTACCACCCCATCTGTATACACATCCAACTCGGTTTCATAATAATCATTCAACACATACGGATTGGATTCATCTCCATCTAATATAGCCACAATATCATGCCCAATACCGCTAGAGGTATTAATACCATTCTCATCCGTTAAATACGCCAATAAAATAGGAGACTGATTTGTCATACCCCCATATAAAAAATTCTGATCGTTCATATATAAAGTAATCTCCGGACCATCATTATCCTCTGGAGCATTCTCATTTAAACCTCCTATTAAAATATCTGTATTATACCCAGTTTTATCACCAGTATATTCATCATCTATAGTGTAAAAGCTTATTCTACCATTATCTACAGGAATTAAAGCATCCCTAGGCACCACAAACTCAAAATCAAACTCACCATTAACAACAGTAGCTTTTCCTCTAAACAACACCTCTCCCAGCACTTTAAAATCCATTTTATACACTTCCCCAGAAGCAGTATCTACCACTACACCATCATTACCCAAAGTTTGTCTTTCAATATCTTTATCATACACAGTAACAAACACATTACCACTATAAGAACTAAGCAATACCCCATTTTCATTAGTCACATTACCTCTTAGCGTTACTGTACTTAATGCCTCCAAAACCTCGTCCGCTTGAGCAACAGGCACCCCATTTACATGTGTTAAATTCACCTGCGGCTCAGGAATGGCTAATTTCAGCGCAGGGTCTCCTATATAAGAAACCACTCTTTTCTGGATAGATGTTCCAAACATAGGATCGTTCTTTGCTAAACGAAGCGCTTCACCTATAGAAACATAATCTGTAGTTCCGTAACCATATAAATACTCAGCAATAATATCATTATAAATACCACCATTAATAGCATAGATTTCGCGAGTAGTTGTAATTAGAGATATAGCACCTCCATTAGCATTCCAATACAAATATTCTCCTGCCGTATCTTGAGAAGGGTTATCAAAACGAGAAAAATCACAAGTTACCGTTATAAATAAAGGATACCTATACTCATTATCTAACTGCTGCACATCAGCAGTTTGAAAAATACGCTCACTAGAAAGCCCCTCTTCTCCTCCATGCCCAAAGTAGCTTATTACCAATGCTCCTAGTTTTATTTTATCAAGCAAATCACTTTTTGCATCAGGGTAACGCTCACCCCCCGATGTTGTTTGTTGCACATAAGAATCGGTATGCACTTTCTCTATATTAAAGAAAGGTTTATTAACCTCAATCTCATCTCCAAGCGCATCTTGCAACTCTTCAATTTGATACTCCCAACTTAAATCTACATCATCTGAAACCAATAAAATATTATTGCGCCACCTACCATAAGATTCGTTATCTACATAATTTATAATTTTGTCAACCACTTCAGATGCCTGCTGAACATCATCTACTACAATTCTACCAACAGCAATATCTAATAAATCATTAGTATCCATAGCCCCATCATCAGCATCCATCATCCCATAAAAATCATCGGTAGATATAGAAGTGGTTAAACTAAAACTGTAGTATGAATGAAATAAGGGTGCAAAATTGGTATTACCACTAGTTATATTCTTATAATCATAAGACCCATCACCAAACATACATATATATTGTAACTGCTCAGCAGCCGATGGTGCATTATCATACACATACTTTATAAAGTTACGTATAGCTACTATATCTTGATTTCCGGTACTAAACTCATCATACACCTCTTGAAAAGTAACCACCTTCGTATTTAACCCAGAATAGGAACGATGAAAATTAGCCAACCTTTCTGCCTGACTTCTAAAAATATCTGGCGTAAAAATAATATAGTCTACTCCTGCAAAATTTCCAACTTCATCTGTAAATATGGTTCCTTTTAAATTCTGATTGGTCACATTTCTATCAGAAGAATTAATAGAAGGAGATTTATACCCCAAAGCATCTACCACTACATATTCTCTAGCCTCTCCTAAATTTACTTTAAAACTATACACATCATCCTGCCCAACATTTTGATAAGCTGACACATTATACATATCGGTAACATCCCAAACCTGTCGCACATTAGAAGCATTACTAATCACATATTCTCCAACTCCCGTCATGGTGGCCGCATCATTATAAGTAAACGAAAACTGCTCTCCTCTACCCGATAACATACGCTTAGACTCCACCGTTATATAATCAAGAAAACCTAAAGAAGAAGGCACCTGATTACTATTATAATTAAGCGTTACTGTAACCTCTTCAGAACTTACATTTACCTCTCCGTAGCGCAACCCTCTAGTGAAAGGCACTCCTGGAACATTAGAATCTTCTGTTGCATACAAACCACCCTCTTCATCAATAGGATTAAAAGAAAGTGTAAACAAACTTTGCCCATTTACAGAAGCATCCATACTAGTAACTACCGAAGATGTAGCCGCTGCTTTCACACCTATCCTCACAGGCTCTGTGGTAACCAAATTCTCTAAATCAAACTCAAAAGACTCCTCTGCATCTCCATTAAAAATTTCACCAAACCATCTTCTACCCAAATTCACAATATTATATTCATCCAACTCATGAAATTGGTAATCATCATACATAGTAATAGACTGAGACGCTCCTAAATTCGGCTCAACCCCAACCTGAACTCTTTTACCATTTACCCCTCCGTAGGTTAAATAATAATAAATAATATCATTATAGAGATTATTATTGGTTTGACTATCTTCATTCCATTCATTAGGTCCTGTAGCATAAAACAATATATAATCAGAAGAGTCAAAATTACCATCTTCCTCTCCTCTTACCTGTAAAGGTATCTCAGGCAAATCATAATACTCATTATCCTCATTCAACAATGGCAACATATCTCCACCATAGCCATATATTTTAATAGTTCTAGGATCTACTTCTGATAAATTAACCCCAAGAGAATTTAAAAATTGTCTATTTATTCTAAAAACTCCAGACTCCTCTACATAAAATTTATACCAATTCCCCGTAGCTAATATCGAATTAGAAATTGCCGGCACATCATCTACCTTATACCCATTATTTAAATAAGAATAAGAAACATCAATAGATTTTACTCTACGTATAACACCATTATTATACACAATAGGGTTAAACCTTAAAAAAGTATGCAACTGCTCCCTTGCTTTAGAAGTTTTGAGTGTAGCACCTAAATCCTCTTTTAAAGAAGTAAGTTTTAAATCGTATAAATCACTTACACTAATAGTTTCATATTGCACATTAAAAACTTTTAAAGAAGCTGGATCAACACGTTGATTATCTAACCAATGAAAACCAAATTCTAACACTCCATCTGTAAAATCAGTATATTCATTATCAAAGTAAGGCACTGTAATCTTATTCAGTCTATTCTCAAGAACACGTGGTCCGTCCCAAGTTAAATTGAAATGTTTTTGCTGCCCAAAAGACAAGAAACTATAGAAGAATACTAATATTGTTAGAATTTTTTTCATGAACTAAAAACGACATTTGATTTCAAATCGTATGGCAAATATTAAAATAATTATAAAAATTTGCAGATACAAAATAATAATAATTCAATATAATCGTTAATTGAACTGTTAACTGATAATAGTTTACCGAGTCTACCTTAATTTTTTTTAAAAAAATTGATTATTTACAGTTAATTAGTATATTGCGAACGATTTTTAGATAACCATAATCCGATAACATGAAAATGCAATCAATTAAATTTTTCCTACTTGCTTTAGTTGTAGCTTCATTTGCTGTTAGCTGCAAAAAGTCTTCTTCCAAAGGCGATGTTTCCAGAGGAACCGGATGGAGAATCAATGACAGAGATGGCGGTTTCCAGTATAACACAAGCTATACGGAACAAGAAGCTGCCCCAGGCCTTGTTTTTGTAGAAGGAGGTACCTTCACAATGGGTAAAGTTCAGGACGACGTAATGCACGACTGGAACAACTCACCAAACCAACAGCACGTTCAATCTTTTTATATGGACGAAACTGAGGTTACCAATGTTATGTACCTTGAGTATTTAGATTGGATTAAACGTATGTTCCCACCATCAAACGAAAATTATAAAAACATTTATATCGGTGCGCTACCTGATACTTTAGTATGGAGAAGCCCACTTGGATTTAATGAAAATATGACTAACAACTACCTAAGACACCCATCTTATGCGGAGTACCCAGTAGTTGGTGTTAACTGGATTCAAGCTGTTGAATACGCAAAGTGGAGAACTGACCGTGTAAACGAAGCTGCATTAGTTAACGAAGGTTACATAGATGAAAAAGTAATGTATGCTAGTAATGAAGACGGAAACAATTCTGGTATCTTCAGTACAGAAACTTACTTAAACAATCCTTCTCAAACTTACGGAGGAGCAATTGATACCTTACAAGGTAGAAAACAAAGCAAAAATGATTCTGTACCAGTATTTGCTAAAAAAGAAAGTGGTGCTCTTTTCCCTGAATACAGACTTCCAACTGAAGCTGAATGGGAATACGCTGCTGTAGCATTAAACGGCTTAAGAGAATACAACAATATTAGAGGTAGAAAAAAATACCCTTGGTCTGGTGAGTACACAAGAACTGGTGCTAAAAGAACGAGAGGTGATCAATTAGCTAACTTTAAGCAAGGTAAAGGTGACTACGGTGGAATTGCTGGATGGTCTGATGACCGTGCAGACATCACTAACGAAGTGAAGTCTTACCCTCCTAACGATTTCGGTTTATACGATATGGCTGGTAACGTTGCAGAATGGGTAGCAGATATCTACAGACCTATTGTTGATGATGAAGCTAATGACTTTAACTACTTCCGTGGTAACGTATATATGAAAAACCAAATTGGTGAAGACGGAAAAGTTGTTGTAACAACAGACGCTGACATTCAGTACGACACTTTACCACAAGGTCAAATTATTGCGAGAACTTTACCTGGTGAAATTGCTAAAGAAGAAGTTGGTCTTGAGCAAACTTACTTAAGAACAAACTATTCTAAAGCTGACAACAGAAACTATAGAGACGGTGACCCACAATCTACAAGATTCTTTGACAGATTTAATGAAGAAGATCCATCTTCTCAAACTGCATTTGAAATGTACAACTCTCCAAAAGGAACTGTAACTTCAGATTCTTTAGGTGAACTTAACAGACAGTACGACAAGTCTAACAGCAGAACTACTTTAATTGACAACCAAGCGAGAGTTTACAAAGGTGGTTCTTGGAAAGACAGAGCTTACTGGTTAGACCCAGCTCAACGTAGATACTACCCAGAATACATGGCAACAAATTATATCGGATTTAGATGTGCTATGTCTAAAGTAGGTGCTAAATCTACAAACGGTGGTAAAAAGACAAGAGAATAATTTTTCTTAAATAATATCTTTAAAAAAGCTCTGAAATATTTCAGAGCTTTTTTATTTTTAACCACTCACACTTTAAAACAAGAACACATGGACATTGCGGAATTATATAAAATCTTCTCTTTAGCAGAAGGTATCTCTACAGACACCAGAAAAATAACTCCCAACTGCCTGTTCTTTGCCTTAAAAGGTGAAAACTTCAATGGAAATAAATATGCTAGCACCGCGCTAGCAAACGGAGCCATAGCCGCCGTTATTGATGAAGATGAATACCATACCGAAGGCACTATTTTAGTTAAAGACGTACTTACCACACTACAAAAACTAGCTAATTACCACCGTAAACAATTAAACACAACAATCATATCATTAACCGGTAGTAACGGCAAAACCACCACCAAAGAACTAATAAAATCTGCACTTGCCACTACCTACAAAACCGTAGCTACCCAAGGAAACCTTAACAACCATATTGGAGTTCCACTAACATTACTTTCTATCACAAAAGATACCGAGTTTGCAGTGGTAGAGATGGGAGCCAATCATTTAAAAGAAATTGAATTATTATGCACTATAGCAGAACCTGATTTTGGATACATTACCAATTTTGGTAAAGCACACCTGGAAGGTTTTGGTAGCTTAGAAGGAGTTGTAAAAGGAAAGAGTGAACTATATCATTTTTTGATGAATCATAATCGCCCTATATTTTACAATGCAGACGATGCTAAACAATCAGAAATACTAAAAGACTACCCTAACAAATACAGTTATAGTTTTGAAAACGGCAATAGCAACATAACGCTGAGTAAAACATCTAATACCAGTGCTGCATCAGTTACTATAAACAATATTGAAATCACATCTAATCTTACTGGCACATACAACCTACCAAATATTGCTGCCGCAATATTGATAGCATCACATTTTAAAATAGACATAGCTACCATAAAAAAAGGTATCGAAGACTACACCCCAACCAACAACCGATCTCAAATACTTAAAACCGCAACTAACACACTTATTTTAGATGCTTATAATGCTAACCCTACCAGCATGACAGCCGCTTTAGAAAACCTAAAAAACTTAGAAGCTAACCATACAATGGTTATTTTAGGAGACATGTTTGAACTAGGTAAAGACAGCAGTTTTGAACATCAAAACATCATCAACTTAACTAAAGAACTCAACTTCACTAAAGTTATTACGCTAGGAGAACATTTCTACAACACCAACTCTTCTCACCTAAAATTCACAAGTTACGATGAATTAAAAAGCTATCTAAAAAATCTAGATATTCATAATTACACCATTTTAATAAAAGGATCTAGAGGTATGCAAATGGAACGCTTATTAGAAATACTCCAATAATCTGTTAATATAACTACTATAAAAAACAAATAACACCAACCTAAAAACACCTAAACGCTTTTATTTTTTAACTTCAAAACATCAGGAGATAATTCTCACTATACCTTACATTTTACACCAAAAACGAATATATTTCTTTTAAACTGTTAAATGTGATATCAAAAATAAAGGTTTAATGTTAATTTTTTTAACTTACGCCTCCAATTTTTTTAACCACATTATTCATGAAAAGAATTACACTAACTTTAGCATTGATGCTAATTAGTTATTTAGGTTTTTCACAAGCACTAAGTGAGACCGGTAACTGGCCCAATGCTAACTGGACGATTTCAGGTAGTTATGATGCTACCTTTTTGTACTCCGACCCCACAACCACTTCAAATTTTAGTTTTGATGATGATGACGCGGGCGGTTCCTCTATTAATAGCATTGCCGCAGAGTCTCCTACAATTGACTTAACAGCAGCTTATAATGCCGGTGAGACTTGGATTTATATTCAAGCAGACATGGTCTTCACCTTTTATACAGGGGGAAACAATTTTATTTACTTTCAGTACTTTGACGCAGATGCAAACACATGGGTGAACGCGGTAAATCCAATAGGCGAATCTACCACAAGTGCACCTTATTTAGACTACTGTACAGGTACATTTGAAACTACATTGAGCGACCCTATTAACATTGCAGGGTTTACAGCAACTCAATTATCTGGCTTCAAATACCGTTTATTGTTTGATGACGGAACTGATTATGCATATGGATTTTGTTTTGAAAACCCATTAGTTTATTCAGAAACTCCACCAACATGTCCAGACCCAACTATGCTAGCTGTAAACAACATTACCAATGCTACAGCAGATTTTTCTTGGATAGAAAATGGTTCTGCCGCTGGCTGGAACATCCAATACGGAGAAAGTCCGTATACATTAGATTCAGGGAGCACAAACAGTGCTACAAATAATCCTTACAATGTTACAGGGTTAACCGGAAACACCACTTACGATATCTACGTTCAATCTGATTGTGGATCTGAAACAAGTGCTTGGATAGGACCAATTACATTTACTACTGCCTGCAATGCAATTACAGCACCATATACCGAAGGTTTTGATAATGGCGGTGATCTTCCGACTTGTTGGAATCATGGAGCATCAAATTCAGAAGACTGGATAATTACAAGTTCAACTCTTGGTACTCATATAGGTTACGAGGGTACTCTAAGTGGAAATACAGACACAGATGGATATTTTGCTTATGTTGAAGACTCTTATCCAGAAAGCTCAAATACTGCATTACTAACACCATTCATTGATGTTACTGGATTAACAACTCCATCTGTTTCATTTTATATGATTAGTGATAATGAAGGATATACTAATGTAGATTTTTCTGTTGATTTTTACGACGGTGCAACATGGCACAATGGAGTTTACACTAGTAACTCTAACAAAACCCAATGGACTAAAATCTATATAGATTTATCAACTTATACGCTATCAGGAAACGTACAAGTACGTTTTGTTGTTAGTGAAACAAACGGATCTGACTATTATGATGATGTAGCAATTGACGATATTACTTTTGATGAACTACCTTCATGTATTGAACCAACGGATGTAGAAATATCTTCTATTAGTTATGATAGTGCCCAAATTACACTGCAACAAACCGGTGGTTCTAATGGATGGGATATAGAATATGGAACTCCAGGATTCACACAAGGAACAGGAACTACGGTTTCAGCTTCTAGCATGCCTTACACCATAGCTACCCTGACAGAAAATACAGATTATGAATTTTACATACAAACTAACTGCGGAGCTGGTGATACAAGTACTTGGATAGGACCATATACATTTACCACCCTATGCTCACCATTTACTGCTCCATACACAGAAGATTTTGAAAATGCAGGTGCAATTCCAAACTGCTGGCTTCAAGGTGAAGACAACGATGAAGATTGGTTATTTGACACCACTGCTTCTATAGGACCTGGAGCAAGCGCAAGTGGAGGATACTTTGCTTATGTAAGTGATACTTATCCTGAAAATACAGACACTAGTATACTTTCTCCTTTAGTAGATATTTCTACGTTAACAACTCCCGCACTTACTTTTTGGTACAACACCAACAACACTGCCTTAGGAGCCAACGGTTTCACCGTTGATATATTTGATGGTACTACTTGGAACACTTCTGTATTTACATCCAACACAGACACTCTAGGCTGGACCTATATTGCTGTAGACCTTACCGGATACACAGGACCTGTTAGAGCCAGATTTAGAGTAACTGAAGTAAATTACACTACAGCAAATGATATTGCCATAGACGACGTTACTTTTGAAGAATACCCTGACTGTTTACCTGCAACAGACCTTGAAACTACCAATATTACAGCTAGCTCGGTAGATTTGTCATGGACTGCAACAGGAACTCCTGAAGGATTTACGATTGAATATGGTCCTGAAGGGTTTACTCCAGGAACAGGAGCTACAACAACTGCAACTACTACAACCGCTACTGTTAACGGTTTAGATGCAGCTACAGAATATGATTTTTATGTAGCAACAAATTGCGACATAGCAACAGGTACTAACAGCGTACTAGCTGGTCCGCTTACTGCTACAACTGAATGTTCAGTATACCCTTCTCCTTACATTGAAACTTTCAACAATGGAGGTGTAATCCCTAACTGTTGGGAACAATCTGCTAGTAACACAGAAGATTGGTACTTTACAAACACTGCTGCAGGAAACCACATTGGTAATGATGGAACTTTAACAGGTTCTACTACAAGTGGTGGATATTTTGCTTATGTAGATGACTCTTCTCCTGAGAGTGCTAACACAGGCTTAGAAACTCCTTTAGTAGATGTTTCAGGACTTGCTACTCCTGCGCTTATTTTCTACATGGCTAGTGATAACGAAGGATACACTAACGTAGATTTCTCTGTTGATTTCTTTGACGGCGCTAGCTGGAATACTGGTATTTACACTAGCAACGCTAACACTAACGGATGGACTTTAGTTACTATTGATTTATCTGCTTACACCATCACAGGACCTGTTCAAGCTAGATTTGTTGTTAGTGAAACTAACGGTACAGATTTCTATGACGATGTTGCTATTGATGATGTAATGTTTGATGAAATGCCAAGCTGTACTATCCCTACAGATTTAACCGTATCTAACATCACTACTTATGGTGCTGATTTTTCATGGGTTGAAAACGGAAGTGCTACTTCTTGGAACATTGAATATGGTTTAGAAGGATTCACACCAGGAACTGGTGCAGTTATACCTGCTACTTCTAACCCTACTACTGTTGAAGAATTTACATATGCTACCACATACGATATTTACATTCAAGCAGACTGTGGATCTTCTACAAGTTTATGGGTAGGTCCATTAACATTTACTACCTTATGTTTACCATTCGGAGATTTTGTAGAAAGTTTTGATACTACAACTACTGGTGAAACACCACTTTGTTGGTCTATCTTAGAAAACACTACAGATCAGTACGCTTATACACAAGTAGAATCTTGGAACCCAAATTCAAGCCCTAACAATATAAGCATGTACAACTCAGGAGATATTAATTCAGATTTACTATTAATAACTCCAGCGCTTACAGATCTTCCTAACGGAACGCACAGAGCTAAATTCTATGCTCAGGGTTCTGCATGGTCTACAATTTCAATTGAAGTAGGTACTATGAGTGACAACACAGACCCATCTACATTTACTTCTGTGGCTACTTTTGACCTTACTGGAGATTACTTACAATACATAGTAGATTTTGATACACCTACTACTGATAGCTATGTAGCTATAAAACATGGTAGCACAGCAACATACCAAACTTTATATGTTGACGATTTTGAATGGACTGCAATACCAACTACTGCGCCTGGATGCGCTACTAATGTTGTAGCTACACCAGATGCTAGTTGTGGTAACTTTGCTAACCAAATTACTTGGGATGCTACTGCTGATGCAGATGGATATTATATTTCTGTAGGAACTACACCAGGTGCTACTGATGTTGTGAATAACGAAGACTTAGGAAACTCTAACTTCTACGCATTTGAAGGAAGTTACGATACTACTTATTACTATACAGTATCACCTTACAACGCTTCTGGCACTGCTACAGGATGTACAGAGTATAGCTTTACAACAGTAGCTACCGGATGTTATTGTACATCTAACCCTATTTCTGTAGACAACCAAGGTATTACACAAGTAGTTATTGGATCTTCTACGTATGACAATACTGTAGGAGGCCCTAATACTTACAATGACTTTACAGCTACCCCAGCTACATTAGCTTCAGGAGTACTTTCTACTATCCCAATTACCTATGATACATTTACTTACCAGTACGCTACAGGTATTTGGATAGATTTAAATGACAACTATACTTTTGAAGATAGCGAAAAATTATTCTCTGGTATGTCAGCTAACTATAGCCCTAATACCTTGATGGCACAAATTCAGTTACCTGCTGGTACTACAGGACAACACGTTATGAGAATTAACGGTGTTTGGAATGGTACAGAAAACCAATGCTACAACGGATCTTATGGGGTTACCTTAGATTTCGTAGTAGACATAACGGCCGCTACTTGTACAGCCCCTACAATTGCAGGTACTTCAGTAGTACACGACTGTGCTACAGGAACATTTAGCGTTGATGTAGACGTAACTGATTTAGGTGACAGTACTCCTTCTATTTCTGACGGAACTAACACTTGGACTGTAAATGCAACAGGTATTACTAATGTTGGTCCATTCACTTACGGTACTCCAGTTTCTTTAACTGCATTACACGGAAACGACAGTGTTTGTGATTTACCTATTGGTTCATTCTCTTATGATGCTTGTCCACCTTCTAATGATGATTTATGTAATGCTACAGCACTTACAGTTTTAGATTTAGGTAGTGCTAATACAACTCCAGGAGATGCGTATACAACTGAATTCTCTACTTCGCAAGTAAATGAGCCTACACCTTCTTGTTTCAACGGAGGATTAAACGGTTCTGTTTGGTTTAGCTTTGTTGCTCCTCAATCTGGAGATGTTATGGTAACTACAGATATTACTGGAGGCACCTCTGGAGACACTGAAATAGCTGTTTATAGTGCAAACGGTGTTAACTGTGGTAACATGACAACTTTAGGTACTGAGTTAGCTTGTAACCAAGATGCATTTGGTGATGTTGCGTTTAACTCTATCATTTATTTTGATGGTTCAGCTAACGCATTATTAACCCCAGGAGAAATGTACTACATCCAAGTAGATAGCTATGGAAACTCCTCTATAGGATCATTTGGTATTGAAGTAATTGATATGAACCCTGCTAAAACAGACGATTTCAATTCAAATGTATTTACATACTACCCTAACCCAGTTAAGAATAACAACTTAACATTAAACTCTCAAGAAGTAATAAATACAGTTAATGTATTTAACTTACTAGGGCAAAGAGTAATGACTCTAACCCCTAATACTTCTAACTATACTATTAACATGTCTGAATTAAAATCCGGAACGTATTTCGTTGAAGTACAGACAGAAAACGCATCAGAAACAGTTAAAATAATTAAAGAGTAAGCACTAAGCTACCTTTAAAATAAAGAAAAAAGCCACCCAAATGGGTGGCTTTTTGTATATATAAATTAGTCTATTTATTTGTTGTAAATACAACAAATAAATCAGTATTTAACCTAAAACTCTTTTAAATTATTATGATTTTAACATTGTATTTAGTTAAATTTGAAACAATTAAACATATAAATTACCATATGAGAAAAACTACTTTACTAATTTTATTCATGTTATTAGGCTCCTTGGGTTTTGCTCAAGTGCTTAATGAACCTGGAAACTGGCCAAACACCAATTGGACTGTTACAGGCTCATACGATGCTAACTATTTGTATGAAGACCCTACCACGTCAGACCGATTTAGCTTTGACGACGATGATGCAGGATTAAGCTCAATAAACAGTGTTGCAGCTGAATCTCCTGTAATTGACCTAACACCCGCTGTAACAGGAGGAGAAACTTGGATGTTTTTTACAACTCCTTATGTTTACAGACAATACACTAGTGCAAGTATTACTGTAGAATACTGGGATGCTGATGCAGCTGCGTGGATTTCTTGGATTGCACCATTCAACACCTCTACAACCAGCGCACCAACATCTAGCTATTGTAGTGGTACTTATGAAAATCTTTCTTCTACTGAGTTAGATATTTCTGGATTTACTGCTACTCAATTATCAGGATTTAAGTACCGTATTTTGTTTGACGACGGTGGCGCTTATGCCTACGGATTTTGCTTTCAATCTCCAACAGTATATTCATCTGCACCACCAGATTGCCCTACACCAAGCTCTTTAGCTACAGGTACAATTATGGCAGATACCGCAGAAATTTCTTGGGTTGAAAATGGGGGTGAAACTACTTGGAACGTACAATACGGACCTACAGGATTTGCTTTAGGTACTGGTACTACAGATGTAGCAACTACAAACCCATACACTATTAGCAACCTTTCTGCTAGTACAGAATATGATGTGTATGTTCAAGTGGCTTGTGCAGCCGGAGGAAGTAGCCTTTGGGAAGGCCCTATGACTTTCTTAACTGCATGTACATACCAAGTTGCTCCATATACACAAGATTTTGAAAATAGTGGAGCTATCCCTAACTGTTGGGAACAAGGTACTTCTAATTCAGAAGACTGGATTTTTGCAACTTCAGCCGGGCACGTTGGCGATGCAGGTACCATTTCTGGAGTTACAAACTCTGGAGGATACTTTGCGTATGTTGACGATAGTTCTCCTAATAATATAGGTTCAGAATTATACACTCCTTATGTAGATGTGTCTGCTTTAACAACACCTGCTCTTTCATTCTTTATGATTAGTAATAATGAAGGATATTCAAATGTAGATTTTGCAGTTGATATTTTTGATGGTACTACATGGCATGATGATGTGTACACAAGTAACACTAACAAACCATTATGGACCAAAATATACATTGATTTAAGTACTTATACCATATCTGGGCCGGTACAAGCAAGGTTTGTTATAGATGATAACAACACCACTTTCTATGATGATCTTGCCATTGACGATATTTCTTTTGACGAACTACCTTCATGTTTAGATATCACAGAAGCTGCTACAGACGCCACTACTTCTGATAGCGCTACAATTACAGTACTTCAAACTGGTTCAGCAGCTGGGTGGAATATAGAATACGGACCTGCAGGGTTTACCCAAGGTACAGGCGCTACTATGGCAGCCACTTCAGCTACATTTACAATTACTGGTTTAACACCAGCTACTGATTACGAATATTATGTTCAGACTGATTGTGGTGGGGGTGACCTAGCTACATGGATGGGACCATACACCTTTACAACAGAATGTACTTCATTTGTAGCTCCTTATACACAAGGATTTGAAAACGCAGGTGCTATACCTAACTGTTGGGAGCAAGGAGCTTCTAATGCAGAAGACTGGATTTTTGCTACCTCTGCTACTTACGTAGGTACAGGTGGTACTGTTTCTGGTTCTACTGCTACTGGTGGTTACTTTGCGTATGTAGATGATAGTTCTACAAATAATAACGGTACTACTTTAGTAACTCCTTTTGTAGACATTTCTACTCTAACAACTCCAGCGTTATCATTTTACCTGATTAGCGATAGCCAATCAGGTGTAAACGTAGAATTTTCTGTAGACTTCTATGATGGTGCTACTTGGCACAACGATGTGTATTTTAGCAATACAGACAAATTAAGCTGGACACAGATTTTTATTGATCTTAGTACATATACTATTTCTGGAGACGTACAAGCAAGATTTGTAGTAGATGAAAACAACACTACTTATTACGATGACCTTGCTATTGACGACATTACTTTTGACGAGCTACCAGCGTGTATTGACCCTACAGATTTAGCTTTAGATACTATAACAGACACTACAGCTACAATTACGCTAAACCAAGTAGGTACAGCTGTTGATTACAATATAGAATATGGCCCACTAGGTTTTACTCCTGGTGCTGGTTCAGCAACAACAGTTTCTACGATTCCTTTTACAATCTCAGGATTAACAGGAAATACAGACTATGAAGTTTATGTTCAAACAAATTGTGGTGGTGGAGATACTAGTACATGGATAGGACCATTTGCTTTCACTACACTATGTTCTCCAATTGTTGCTCCTTATTATGAAGATTTTGAAAATGCAGGATCTATACCTTCATGTTGGACACAAGGTGCTACTAATTCTGAAGATTGGATTTTTGCCACTTCTGCAACATATTTAGGACCTGGAACTAGCCAAAGTGGAGGATATTTTGCTTATGTTGATGATAGCTCAACTGATAATGTAGGTACTACATTAGTAACACCTCTTTTTGATGTATCTGCTTTAACAACACCTTCATTATATTTCTATTTAAATAGTGACAGTGGTGACATATACTCAAATGTAGATTTCTCAATTGATGTATTTGATGGAACTACTTGGACAGATGATGTATTTTTCCTTAATACAGACACCTCTGAATGGGAATTTACTGTAGTAGATTTATCACCTTACGCATCTTCTGGAACTATCCAGATACGATTTGTAGTTGACGAGAACAATGGTACTGATTTCTACAATGACCTTGCTATTGATGATATTCACATTGATGAATTACCAACATGTTTACCAGTTATTGATTTAGATGCTACAAACATGACTACGTCTGACGCAGAATTATCTTGGACTTCAACAGGTTCAGAAACTGCTTGGAATATTGAATACGGACCAGAAGGATTTACTCTTGGTACTGGTACTACTGTTCCTGCTGGCTCTAACCCATTTACCTTAACAGGTTTAGACCCTGCAACTGATTACGATTATTATGTAACTTCTGATTGTGGTGGTGGCGACGCTAGTATTACTACAGGACCATTCACTTTCACAACTGAATGTGCTATCTACGGAACTCCATACCATGAAACATTTGAAAACGGAGGAGACATCCCTAACTGTTGGGAGCAAGGCGCTTCTAACTCAGAAGATTGGATTTTTGCTACTACAGCCGGTTATGTAGGCGACGGTGGTACTATTACAGGTAGTACTTCTAGTGGCGGACACTTTGCTTATGTAGATGATAGCTCACCTAACAACACAGGTACTTCTTTAATATCTCCACAAGTAGATATTTCAGGTTTAGGCTCACCAGCTCTTTTATTCTATTTAATTAGTGATAACCAAGGGTCTACTAGTGTAGATTTCTCTGTAGACTTTTACGATGGTGCTGCATGGAACAACGCAATATTCACAAGTAACTCTAACACTAACGGATGGGAATTAGTTTCTATTGACTTAAGCTCTTATACCATTACCGGTCCTGTTAGAGCAAGATTTGTAGTAGATGAAAACAACACTACTTTTTACGATGACCTTGCTATTGATGATGTAATGTTTGACGAAATGCCTACTTGTGACATTCCTTCTGACATACTTGTTACAAACCCAACCACTATAGGTGGAGATATTAGCTGGACAGAAAACGGAACAGCAGAAGCTTGGATTATTGAATACGGACCAGTTGGTTTTACTCCTGGTACAGGTACTTCTGTAACTGTTTACACAAACCCTGTAACTTTAGAAGGTTTAAACGATTCTACTACTTATGATATTTACATACAAGCAGAATGCTACACCTCTCAAAGTTTACAAATAGGACCTGCAACACTTACAACCGAATGCGCTGTGCAAGTTGCACCTTACGCTCAAGGATTTGAAAACGCAGGAGACATCCCTAACTGCTGGGAGCAAGGTGCTGCTAACATAGAAGATTGGGTGTTTGCTACATCAGGTGGTCATGTAGGTGATACAGGCACACTTTCTGGTGCAACTGACACTGATAACTACTTTGCTTATGTAGATGACAGTTCACCAAACAACACAGGTACTGAGCTATACACTCCATTTATAGATGTTTCAGCATTAACTACTCCATCTATGTATTTCTACATGATTAGTAATAATGAAGGATACTCAAATGTTGACTTCTCAGTAGATATCTATGATGGATCTGCATGGAACAATGACGTATTTACAAGTAATACAAACAAAACAAGTTGGACTCAAATTTATATTGATCTAAGTGTATTTACCATTACAGGACCAATACAAGCAAGATTTGTGGTAGATGACAACAATACTACTTTCTATGACGATATTGCTATAGATGATGTAACTTTTGATGAATTACCATCTTGTTTAGCTGCTAACGGAGCTGTTGTTAATTCTGTTACTGCTGATACTGCTGAAATTTCAATTTATCAAGCAGGTTCACCAACCTCTTGGAACATTGAATACGGAACCCCAGGATTTACTCCTGATACAGGTGCAGGCACCATAGTTAACAGTACTACCAACCCGTTAACTTTAACTGGTTTAACTCCAGCTACTGATTACGAATTCTACGTTCAGTCTGACTGTAGTGGTACAACAACTGCATGGGTAGGGCCATTTAGCTTTACAACAGAATGTGCTACGTTTATGGCTCCTTATACTGAAGGTTTTGAAAATTCAGGTAACATTCCTAACTGTTGGTCTCAAGGTGCTTCTAATGCAGAAGATTGGATTTTCTCTACATCTGCATCCTACGCTGGTACAGGCGGTACTCTTTCTGGTTCTACAGCTACAGGTGGTTACTTTGCTTATGTAGATGATAGCTCTACAAACAACAACGGTACTACTTTAGTAACTCCATTTGTAGATCTTTCTGCCTTAACAATCCCATCTTTATCATTCTATATTATTAGCGATAGCCAAACTGGTGACAATGTAGAATTCTCTGTAGATTTCTATGATGGTGCTACTTGGCATAATGATGTGTATTTTAGTGATACGGATAAATTAAGCTGGACTCAAATTTATATTGATTTAAGTACATATACTATCTCAGGGCCAGTACAAGCTAGATTTGTAGTTGATGAAAACAACACTACTTATTACGACGATTTAGCTATTGATGATATTACTTTTGATGAACTACCATCAATGTGTTTTGAACCAACAGGCGTTGCCATAACAAGTACTACAGATACCACTGCAGAACTTTCAATTTTCCAACCAGGTACCGTAACCGGATGGAACATTGAATACGGAACTCCAGGATTTACACAAGGTACAGGATCAACAGTTTCAGCTACTACAAACCCTTACACATTAACAGGTTTATCGGCTGCTACTACTTATGAATTCTATATCCAAACAGATTGTAGTGGCTCTACTACTGCATGGGTAGGCCCATTTAGTTTCACTACTGAATGTGCTACATTTGTTGCTCCATATACTCAAGACTTTGAAAACGGCGGATCAATACCTAACTGTTGGGAACAAGGTTCTTCTAATGGAGAAGACTGGATTTTTGCTACAAGTGGAGGACACGTTGGTAATGCTGGTACATTATCTGGTAGCACAACAAGCGGCAGCTATTTTGCATATGTAGACGATAGTTCTGCTAGCAGTATTGGAACTACACTTTACACTCCATATGTAGACATTACTACCTTAACCAACCCTGTATTAACATTCTTTATGATTAGTAATAATGAAGGTTATACAAATGTAGATTTCTCTGTAGATTTCTATGATGGTGCTACATGGCATGATGATGTATACTTTAGCAATTCTAATGTTACTTCATGGACTCAAATGTCTATTGATTTATCTACTTACACTATTTCTGGACCTGTACAGGCTAGATTTGTTGTAGACGAAAACAATGGTTCTGATTTCTATGATGATGTTGCTATTGATGATATTACTTTTGAAGATGCTAACACAACAGCAACAGATAATTTTGCTAACGTGAACTTCAATTACTATCCTAACCCAGTTAACAACAACATGTTAACACTAACCGCTAACAAAGAGATGACTACAGTTAATGTAATCAATCTTTTAGGACAACAAGTTATGATGCTAGAACCAAACGCTAGCAACTATACCGTTAATATGTCTGAGTTAGCTTCGGGAACTTACTTCGTTGAAGTTTGGATTGGAGAAAGCTCTAAAACCGTAAAAATTATTAAAGAGTAACTTATTTTTTAGGTAAAACTCTAATAACTAACAAGAAAGCCACCTTTTACAGGTGGCTTTTTTTATTTTAATCAAAAATTAACATAAAAAACAATTAAATTCCAAAAACACAAAAATTTATAATAACCAACGAAAAAATACCTATTGTTTTAACATAATATTTAATTATATTTGGTCGGAAACGAAAATTAATAGATAAATGAGAAAAACTACTTTACTGATTTTTTTGATGTTGGTAAGTACTTTGAGTTTTGCTCAGGTGCTTAATCAACAGGCCAATTGGCCTAATGCGACTTGGTCAGTTACGGGCTCTTACAACGCCACGTATCTGTATGAAGACCCCACCGTATCCTCAAGCTTCAGCTTTGATGATGATGATGCAGGGAGTTCTTCAGTAAATAGCGTTGCTGCAGAATCTCCGGTTATAGACCTTACTACTGCAGCTACCGCAGGAGAAACTTGGATTTTCTTCACTGCACCCTATGTTTACAGACAATTTACAAGTGCAAGTTTAACCGTTGAATACTACGATGCAGATGCTGCAGCATGGGTAACTTGGATTACTCCATTTAACACATCTACTACTGGTGCACCAACGTCTAGTTATTGCGCAGGTACTTATGAAACACTAGCTTCTGATGAGCTAGACATTTCTGGTTTTACCGCTACACAGTTAGCTGGTTTCCAGTACCGCATTTTATTTGATGATGGTGGAGCTTATGCTTACGGATTCTGTATACAGTCTCCAATGATATATTCTGATACTCCTCCAGATTGTCCTACTCCTACTTCACTAGCTTCGGGCACAGTTTTAGCCGACAGTGCTGAAATTACTTGGGTAGAGAATGGTGGCGAAACTACTTGGAACGTACAATACGGACTTTCTGGTTTTGCTTTAGGTACAGGTACAACAGATGTTGTTACTTCTAACCCTTACACTATTAGTGGCTTAACTGCTAGTACAGACTATGATGTATTTGTTCAAGTAGCTTGTGCTGCTGGTGGAACAAGTCTTTGGGAAGGTCCATACTCCTTTACTACAGCTTGTACCAGTGAAGTAGCGCCTTACACTCAAGATTTTGAAAACAGTGGTTCTATACCTAACTGTTGGGAGCAAGGTGCTTCTAATAACGAATCATGGATTTTCGCTACATCAGGTGGTCACGTAGGTGATGCTGGTACAATTTCTGGAAATACAGATAGTGATGGATACTTTGCGTATGTTGATGATAGTTCTACTCACAATACAGGAACTGCGTTATACACTCCTTATGTAGATGTTTCAGGTTTAACTACTCCTTCTGTTTATTTCTATTTATTAAGCGATAACGAAGGACACTCTAACGTAGATTTCTCTGTAGACGTATTTGATGGTGCTACCTGGCAAACTGCAGTTTACACTAGTAACACTAACAAACCAAGTTGGACAAAAATCTACATAGATTTAAGCACATTGACTATTACAGGCCCTATTCAGGTAAGATTTGTAGTAGACGAAAATAATGGAACTGATTTTTATGATGACGTTGCTATTGATGATATTACATTTGATGAACTACCGACTTGTATAGATCCTTCAGACATCTCTTTTGATGCGTTAACAGATACTTCTGTATCCACTTCATTAACACAAGTAGGTACTATTGCTGGTTACAATTATGAATATGGTCTTGCAGGATTTACTCCTGGTACAGGAACTTCAATGACTGCACCTAGTGTACCTTTTTCTATTACTGGATTAACAGGTAACACTACGTACGATTTATATGTACAAGCCGACTGTGGCGGTGGAGATGCGAGCACTTGGGTTGGTCCATTCTCGTTCACAACACTATGTTCTCCTATAGCTGCTCCATATTATGAAGATTTTGAAAACGCAGGATCTATTCCTACTTGTTGGAATCAAGGAGATGCTAATTTAGAAGATTGGATTTTTGCTACTTCAGCTACTTATGTAGGAGATGGAGCTAGCCAAAGTGGAGGTTACTTTGCTTATGTAGATGATAGTTCTTCTGACAATACTGGAACTTCATTGTTAACACCACTTATTGATATTACTACGTTAACAAACCCTTCTTTATATTTCTACTTAAATAGTGATAATGGAGATACATTTTCAAATGTAGATTTCTCTATTGACGTATTTGATGGTACTACTTGGACAAACGATGTATTTTTCTTGAATACCGATACATCAGAGTGGGAATTCACACTTGTAGATTTAGCTCCTTATGCTTCAAATGGAATTGTTCAAATTAGATTTGTAGTAGACGAAAACAATGGTACTGATTTTTATAATGATCTTGCTATTGATGATATTTATATTGATGAAATGCCATCATGTTTACCTGTATCAGACCTAGATGCTACCAACTTCACTCCTTTTGAAGCTGAGCTATCTTGGACATCATTAGGTACAGAAACTGCTTGGAATATAGAATATGGCCCAGAAGGATTTACTCCTGGAACGGGAACTACTGTACCAGCTACAAGTAACCCATTTACGTTAACTGGTTTAACAGCTGCTACAGATTATGATTTTTATGTAACTTCTGATTGTGGCGGTGGTGATACAAGCATTACTACAGGTCCATACTCATTTACAACAGAATGTGATATTTACGGTACTCCATACCATGAAACTTTTGAAAACGCTGGTTCTATCCCTAACTGTTGGGAGCAAGGTGCCTCTAACTCAGAAGATTGGGTTTTTGCTACTTCAGCTGGTTATGTAGGTGACAGCGGTGCTATTACAGGAAGTACTTCTAGTGGAGGATACTTTGCTTATGTAGATGATAGCTCTCCTAACAATTTAGGTACTAGCTTATTAACTCCTCTAGTTGATATTTCAGGATTAAGCACACCAGCGCTTATGTTCTACTTAATCAGTGACAACCAAGGGTTTACAAATGTAGATTTCTCTGTAGATTTTTACGATGGTGCTACTTGGAACACGGGTGTTTTCACTAGTAACTCTAATACTAACGGATGGGAACTTGTATCAATTGACTTAAGTTCTTATACTGTGACTGGTCCTGTACAAGCAAGATTTGTTGTTGATGACAACAACACTACTTTTTATGATGACGTTGCAATAGATGATGTAATGTTTGATGAAATGCCAACTTGTACGGTTCCTTCTAACCTTTCATTTAGCAACGTTACTCCTAGTGGAGTAGAACTAGCTTGGGTAGAGAACGGAACTGCTGAAGCATGGATTATTGAATACGGTCCAACAGGATTTACACCAGGTACTGGAACTTCTGTTACTGTATACACAAACCCAGCAACTATTGAAACTTTAATGGATGCAACTACTTATGATGTATATATTCAAGCTGAATGTTATACAGCTCAAAGTTTAGAAATAGGGCCTATAACTTTCACAACTGACTGTTTAGCACAAGTAGCTCCTTATACACAAGGTTTCGAAAACGCAGGTGATATTCCTACTTGTTGGGAACAAGGTGCTTCTAATGGAGAAAGTTGGTTGTTTGCTACAACTGCAGGACACGTGGGTGATGCTGGTACAATTTCTGGTTCAACTGACACCGATAACTACTTTGCATATGTAGATGATAGTTCTCCTAGCAGTATTACTACTGAACTATACACTCCATGGATAGACGTTTCTCCATTAACAAACCCGATACTATCTTTTTACATGACTAGTAACAACGAAGGGGTCTCAAATGTAGATTTCTCTGTAGATTTTTACGATGGTGCTACATGGCATAACGATGTTTTCTTTAGCAACACTAACGTACCAAGCTGGACTAAATTTACGATAGACCTAAGCACCTATACTATTTCTGGTGATGTTAGAGCTAGATTTGTGGTAGACGAAAATAACGGAACGGATTTCTATGATGACGTTGCTATTGATGACGTTACTTTTGATGAAGCTCCTACTTCTGTTCCTACTACATGCCCTGCTAATGTAATGGCTACCATTGATGCATCTTGCGGAAATGAAGCTACTATAATCACATGGGATGAGGTTGCAGATGCAGACGGATATTATTTAACCATTGGAACTACAAGTGGAGCCAATGATGTTTTAGATAATGAAGACCTTTTGAACACTACTTCATATGCTTTTGTTGGTGAAATTGGTGCAACTTACTATTACACAGTAGCACCTTATAATATTGTTGGTACTACTACCGGATGTACAGAATACATGTTTACTACGGCTACTACAGGATGCTACTGTGAATCTTTACCAACAAGTAATGATAATAACGGTATTACTAATATTACTTTAGGAAGTAATAGTTATTCTGTTACTGACGTAACTTATGAAGATTTAACATCGGCTACTGTAACTCAGTTTGCTCAAGGAGCTTCAGCTACTTCTTCTATTACTTTTGAAACTGGTTTCACATACGACACCAATATCTGGATTGACTTTAATGATAACTATATTTTTGAAGACAGTGAAATTGTTTTTGACGGAGTATCATTAGCTTCAAACCCTACTACATTAGACACTTCTTTTATGATGCCAGATGCAACTATAGCCACCTTAGGGTTACATAGAATGCGTATTGGTACTGCAGATAGCGGACAAGCTATACCTAACCCTTGTTATAGTGGTTCTTGGGGAGTTACTGTAGACTTCACAATTGAAATAGTAGCATTAACTTGTGCTCCTGCTGTAGTAGATAGCACTAATTTAACCTATGACTGTGCTAACAGTGAATTTAGTGTAGATGTAAATGTTACCGATTTAGGAGATGGAACACCTGCTATTTCTGACGGCACAAATACATACCCAGTTGCTGCTACAGGTATTACAACTGTTGGGCCATTCCCTTTTGGTACTCCTGTTACATTAACTATGTTACATGGTACTAACGCTACTTGTGATTTCTCTATAGGAACTTACTCTTATGATATGTGCCCTCCAGCTAATGACGATTTATGTAATGCTACATCATTAACTGTAGTAGACATGGGTACTGCTGGTAACGTAACTGGTGCAGACTATACTTTAGAAGGTTCTACTGCTCAAACAAATGAGCCACTTGGTGCTTGTTTTAGTAGTGGCTTAAACGGGTCTGTTTGGTTTAGCTTTGTAGCTCCTACCTCTGGTGATGTAATGGTTACTACAGATTATTTAGGAGGATCATCTGGCGATACCGAAATTGCTGTATATAGTGCCAATGGTGTTACATGCGGAGACTTGAGTACATTAAGCACAGCAGTAGGTTGTGATCAAGATGGTGGTATTGACCAAATTTTCAACTCTATTATTTATTTTGATGGCACTACTAATGCTTTATTAACTCCAGGAGAAATGTACTACATTCAAGTAGATAGCTGGTCAGATGGATCACAAGGTTCATTCTCTATTGAAGTTATAGACATGGCGCCTACCAAAGTTGAAGATTTCAACAATGTAAGCTTCACTTACTATCCTAACCCTGTTAACAACAACATGCTAACTTTATCTTCAGACGAAGAAATTAGTACTGTAAACATTAGCAACGTATTAGGTCAAGAAGTTATGAAACTTACTCCTAACACAAGCAATTATGTTGTAAACATGTCTCAATTGGCAAGTGGAACATATTTTGTTCAAGTTTGGATTGGTGAACATTCTAAAACTGTAAAAATTGTAAAAGAATAATTTTCTTTACATATACATACCTAAAAGGGTTGGCAATTGCCAACCCTTTTTTTTATTTCATTTTTTTTATCAAAATTGTTAAATAACACACATTTAACCAAAGTAATACAGTTGTTAAAAGAAAAAAACTACAATTTTAACACTCCCTTGTGTAAAAAAACAATATTTTTAACCTACCAATTTAATAAACAGCGCTTTACTTATGAAAAAAACTACACTATATTGTTTTTACCTGTTTCTTATTTCATTCCTACCATTATCTGCGCAAGTACTTAATGAGCCAGCAAACTGGCCAAGTACTTCATGGACTATCTCTGGTAGTTATTATGTAAGTGCAGGTTTATTTGAAGGCAATCCACTCATTAACCCCAACTTTGCCTATGATGATTACGCATCGGGGTCTGGAGTACCTAACCAAATTGCAGCAGAATCACCTATCATTGACTTGAATTCTGCCGTGACTGCGGGGGAAACCGATATTTTTGTTCAAACATTATATGTATATAATTTTGAAGCATCAGAAACCCTCGTGCTTCAATACTATAATGCAGACACTGGCAACTGGGTAAACTGGCAAGCTCCTTTTAATAGCGACACTCCTGGCTTTCCGCCAGCAGATGATTACTGCTCAGGTACACAAGCTAATTTTGTGTCACAAGCCTTAGATGTTTCAGGATTTTCTGCTAACCAATTATCTAATTTTCAATATCGTTTTTATTTTAATGACAACAGTTCATGGGCTAAAGGATTTTGCTTTAGCAGTCCTACTATATATTCCGATGAGCCCATTACATGCTTTATTCCTTCTAATTTAAGCGTTGTAACGTTTACAGACACAACTGTTACCTTAGACTGGAATCCTGGCGATATGGAAACTGCTTGGGAAGTTGCTGTAGTACCAACCGGCAGTACAACACCATCATCAGGAACATCAGCTACTACTAATAATAACTATACATACAACGGATTATCTGAAACAACCACCTATGATGTTTACGTACGGTCTGACTGTGGAGGTGGAGATTATAGCGATTGGTATGGCCCTATTAGCTTTACCACAGCCATGAGTACACCCACGCCACCATCAGGTGTAAGCTGTACTTCTGGCACCGGCACATACATGTATATTGAAGAGTTTGACAACTCAACAGGGTGGACAGGAGACGTAAATAGCGGAAATGGTTCTTGGGAAATCCCTAACGGTTCTACAACGGTAGGCACCGGGCCTTCTAGCGCCTACAGCGGTTCTAATTATATGAACTTTGAAGCTACAGCCACCATGAATGGCGATGTGGGTACTATTATTTCTCCTGCTATTGATTTAGCCAATGTTACCGGAGAAGCAGAACTATCATTTTACATGCATGCCTTCGGATTACATATTGGTACTTTTGAGTTGGGTATTAGCACATCTCCTACAGGTACATTTACAACAATATTTACTTTAACCGATCAATACCAAACAAGTGCCACCGACCCTTGGTTACCTGTTGGTATAGACATTACAGCATATGCAGGACAAACAATTTACTTACAGTTTAAACAAACAGCTGTAGACGGTCCACTTGGCGATATGGCTATAGACTTACTAAGAATTGAAGCCTGTGGTAACTTTTGTATTACACCAACTAGTATTACAACTTCAGATATTACAGATACCAGTGTAGATATTTCTTGGACTTCTAATGGCAACGAAACTTTATGGGAATATGTGATACAGCCCGCAGGTACAGGTATTCCAACTTCGGGAACAGAGGTAACCACAACTTCATTAGATGATATTAGCGGCTTAACACCTGATACTGATTATGAAGTATACGTTAGAGCTATTTGTGCTACAAACTTCTTTAGCAATTGGGAAGGACCAGCAAACTTCACTACATCTATTCAAACCGATTTTATAGTAGACTGTGGTTTAGCTCCAACCAATATGACTTATTGTTATGAAAATCTTGAAAACACTACATTCCATTTTACCTCAACAGATCCAAATCAATACTTACTCCTTAATTTTAATTCAGGGATGGTAGAAGATGGCGGAGACCAAATAACCATATATGATTCAGATGCTACTACTATCCTATATCAAGGGTATGGAACTTCAGGAGATTTATCAGGGCTATCCTTTCAGGCTACAGGGTCTGAAATTTATTTAGAAATTATTTCTAATACAAACGTGAGTTGTGATGACGGCGGAATTTCTACCCCCTTAGACTTTGATGTTTCATGTATATCTTGTTACTCTCCAACAGTAGACTACCAAGTAATTGGAAATTGTGTTATAGGATTAGATTTTAATGTAGAAGTAAATATTACCGCTATGGGATCAGCTTCATCACTGGTTATTTCAGATGATGCAGGCCTTTATAGCCAAACTGTGAACTCCGCAGGTGTATACACATTTGGACCATATGCGTTTTCAAACCCAATTGAATTTCAAATAACAGACCCTACAGATAGTAGCTGCTCAATAACTAGTCCTCCGCTAGTGCCAGTAGATTGCCCTCCAATAGTAATTTCTGATACTGATTACACCGTAGACCAATTAATTAAAGATGTTTTAATTAATGAATCATGCTCTACAGCCAGTAACATTCAATACTCTACAGGAAGTAATTATGGAAATGTAAACGGAATAGGATCATTTTCTGCCGCTTGGAACTTCCCTATTCAGGAAGGTATTATTTTATCTACAGGGGATATTTTTACGGCTGAAGGACCTAATGTTGCAAATCATAGCGGCGGAACTACAACCTGGCCTTCAGATGCTGATTTAACTGCTATCTCTGGCCCTGGATTTAATGCCTCTTATATAGAATTTGACTTTGTTCCGCAAGTGGAACATATTAGTTTTGATTACATATTTGCATCAGAAGAATACCTTGCTCAATTTGAATGTAATTTTTCTGATGTATTTGCGTTTTTGCTAACCGATCAGAATGGAAACACTACTAATATGGCAGTATTGCCAAACAGTAATATTCCTGTTACGGTAGTAAATGTACATGGAGGCATAGGCGCTTGTGGACCAGCAAATGCTCAATATTTTGACACCTATAATGCTAGTGGAACTGGAGAAATTGATTTTAACGGACAAACGGTTGTACTTACCGCAGAAAGCGATGTGATACCAGGGCAAACTTATCATTTAAAATTAGCTATTCAAGATAATGGGGATTCTAATTATGACTCTGCAGTGTTTTTATCTTCACACACTTTAAACTTAGGTTTTTGTCCTCCTGATAATAACTTTATATGCTATGCTACACCATTAACTACACTTCCTTTAGCAGATGAAGGTTCGGTTGATGGTTATGCTTATGACCTACAAACCGCTTTTGACCAAACTAACGAACCAGTAGGCTCTTGCTACAGCAGTGGGTTAGATGGCACAGTATGGTTTGAGTTTGTTGCGCCTCCAACAGGAGAAGTAAAAATAAATACCTACCACCCAACAGGAGCTACAACAGATGTAGAATTTGCTGTGTATAGCAGCAATAGTTCTTTTGACTGTACCGATATCACCACCTTAGGTAGTGAAGTGGCCTGTGCTTCTGGCAGCACCACCTTAAGTTTGAACGGCTCTAATGCATTAACTCCAGGAGAAACTTATTATATTCAAGTAAACAACCCAGATGATTTATTAGATTCATTTGGTATTGAAGTATTATACTTTGGTTGTTCATCAACCTCTTATACTACTCCAACTATTGTACCTGATTGCACAAATGATGAATTCTCAATTTCATTTAATGTAACTGATTTAGGAAATGGAACACCTGTATTAACAGACGGCACAACGGTATGGAATGTAACGTTAGGAACTAATTTAGTAGGTCCTTTTACTAATGGCACAAACGTTTCTTTAGTATTAGAACATGGATTAGATACCGATTGCGATATAGATTTAGGAGCATTTACGTATGTATGCCCACCAGAATGTGCTTCAAATGTGGTGATAACTGATAATGGAAGTTGCGGAAATTATCCTGCTGACATTACCTGGGATACTACCTTAGATGCAGAAGGTTATTATATTTCTATGGGTACCTCTCCAGGTGGCACGGATATTTTAAATAATATTGATCTAGGAAATGTAACAGCTTACACAACTGATTTCTTAACGGTTGCCACTACCTACTATGTTACTATAACACCTTATAATACTTTTGGAACTGCTACTAGTTGTACTGAATATAATTTTACTACAGCAGCTACACCATGTTATTGTGAGTCTATTCCAACAAGTAATGATCTTGCAGGTATTACCAATGTTACTATAGAGTCAACTTCTAATAGCATACCTGATGTTACTTATTACGAAATAATACCAGTAGTTTCTATAGAACAAGGTGCTAATGCAACAGTAGACATTACATTTGCTACCGGAATACCATACGACGCGAATATTTGGATTGATTTTAATGATAATTATACATTTGACGCTAGTGAACTAGTTTACTCTGGTACCTCAGCTAGTGCCAACCCTACTGTCTTAAGCGCCACCTTTACGGTACCTGCTTCTGTTGCTGTAGGGCAACATAAAATGAGAATTGGCACTGCATTTGACGGACAAACACCACCAAACCCATGTTACAGTGGTCCACAAGGAGTAACTATTGATGCTAATATAGATGTAATACCTATGCCATGTAGTGCAGCAGCATATGCTAGTGCTACAGTTGTAACTAGTTGTACCACTTCACAGTTTTATGTTGATGTTGATATTACAGACTTAGGCAATGGTGCACCAAGCATTACAGATGGTACTTCTACTTGGCCTGTTACCGCTACAGGTATTACACAAGTAGGGCCTTTTGCTGATGCTTCTACCGTAACATTAACGCTAGAACATGGTACAGATACTACTTGTGATGTTGATTTAGGTAGTTTTACTTATACATGCCCGTTTGTTTGTAACCCTGCATCGTATACTACAATTGATATTGCCGAAGATTGTGTAAACTCACAATTCTACGTTTATATTGATATTACCAATATTGGAGACGGTAGTTCTGTAGTTACAGACGGAATAAGCTCTTGGCCAATAACCACTACAGGAATCACACAAATAGGACCATTTTTAGATGGTGATAATGTTACCTTAACCTTAGAGAACGGAACCAGCGCTAGTTGTTCTGAAGATTTAGGTTCCTTCACATATACCTGTCCGTTTGTTTGTAGTCCGGCAGCATATACTTCAGCCACTTTAAATGCAGACTGTGATAACTCACAATTTTATGTAGATGTAGATATTACAGACCTTGGAAATGGTACACCAGCTATTACAGATGGTATTACTACATGGCCAGTAACCGCTACAGGAATTACTCAAGTAGGACCTTTTGCTGATGGTACTAGTACAGTTCTAGTATTAGAGCACGGGTTAAATAATGCCTGTGATGTTGATTTAGGAACATTCACTTACACATGCCCGCTTGTTTGTAGCTCAGCCACATACACTACCGCTACGGTAAACGAAGATTGTGACAACGCACAATTCTATGTAGATATAGATATTACTGATTTAGGTAATGGTACACCAAGCATTACAGACGGTACCTCCACTTGGCCTGTTACCACTACAGGTATTACTCAAGTAGGGCCTTTTGCTGATGCTACCACTGTAGCCTTAACTTTAGAACATGGTACTGATGCTACTTGTGATGTCGATTTAGGAACATATACATATTCTTGCCCGTTTGTTTGTAGCCCTGCAACGTATGCTTCTACTACAATAAATGAAGATTGCGATAACGCTCAATTCTATGTAGATATAGATATTACTGATTTAGGAAATGGTTCCCCAGCTATTACAGACGGAACTACCACTTGGCCTATTACCGCTACAGGAATTACTCAAGTAGGACCTTTTGCTGATGCTACCACTGTAGCCTTAACTTTAGAACATGGTACTGATGCTACGTGTGATATTGATTTAGGAACGTATACTTACACTTGTCCGTTTGTTTGTAGCCCTGCAACGTATGCTTCTACTACAATAAATGAAGATTGCGATAACGCTCTATTCTATGTAGATATAGATATTACTGATTTAGGAAATGGTTCGCCAGCTATTACAGACGGTACTACTACTTGGCCTATTACCGCTACAGGAATTACTCAAGTAGGACCTTTTGCTGATGCTACCACTGTAGCCTTAACTTTAGAACATGGTACTGATGCTACGTGTAATGTTGATTTAGGAACATATACATATTCTTGCCCGTTTGTTTGTAGCCCTGCAACGTATGCTTCTACTACAATAAATGAAGATTGCGATAACGCTCTATTCTATGTAGATATAGATATTACTGATTTAGGAAATGGTTCCCCAGCTATTACAGACGGAACTACCACTTGGCCAATTACTACTACAGGAATTACTCAAGTAGGGCCTTTTGCTGATGCTACCACTGTAGCCTTAACTTTAGAACATGGCACTGATGCTACGTGTGATGTTGATTTAGGAACATATACATATACATGTACGGTTACAACACCACCTGCAAATGATGATGCATGTAATGCCACAAACTTAACGGTATTAGACTTAAGTAACGCGGGAAGTACACCAGGAGATGCGTTTACCACAATAGACGCTACTTCGCAAATTAGTGAAACAGTACCTTCATGTTTTAATGGTTCTATAGAAGGATCTGTATGGTTTAGCTTTACTGCTCCTTCAACCGGAGAAGTATTAGTTACTACAGATTTAATAGGAGGCACATTATTAGATACAGAAGTAGCTGTTTACAGCAGCTTAGGTGCAGATTGTAATGATGTAAGCGGACTTAGCCCTATAGCATGTATGCAAGACAATGGTTCTAATATACCACAAAGCACAGCTATCTATTTTGATGGTACTACCAATGCTACATTAACACCTGGAGCTACCTATTATGTACAGGTAGACGCTGGTACACTAGGAGCACAAGGTACATTTGGTATAGAAGTTATTAATTTAGATACCACTACCACAGCTTCAACTGACGCAGTTAACTTCACATATTATCCTAACCCGGTTAATCATAACATTCTAAATATAAGAGCTAGCAAACCAATGAACACAATTGAAGTTCTAAATATTTTAGGACAAAGCGTATTACACCTTACCCCAAACAGTAGTGAATATGCAATTCAAATGCACGACTTGGCTGCAGGAAACTATTTAGTAAAAATAACTATTGGTGATCATCAAGAAATTGTAAAAATCATTAAAGAATAATTTTAAAATTTAACATAAAGCGCTCATTTGAGCGCTTTTTTTTATATTAAAAACGTTGCTTAGTGAAAATAATCTTTTATTTTTACCTCTGATATTATACATACCTAAATCCTTGTTAGAAAGGATATTCCCCACAGTCTTTTATGAGTTGTTCTCGTTTTAAAAAATAAAACTAGGAACACATGACCTATACTATTTTTTATCTATTAATATAGATGAAAAATATGCACTTGTATTATTACTTAAACACCAATTTGTTTTAAATCAACAACCAATGAAGAGAACTCAGTTCCTACTATCTCTATTTTTCATTTTTTCATGCATTCTAGCAAAGGGACAAGTATTAAATCAATCTGCCAACTGGCCTAGTACCAGTTGGACTATTAGCGGTAGCTACTATGTAAGCACCGGAGTATTTGAAGGAAACCCTTTAATCAATCCTAATTTTGCTTATGATGATGCAGCTATTGGCGGCTTCAATAGTATTGCCGCAGAATCTCCCATAATTGATCTATCCAGTGCATTTTATGCGGGTGAAACCTACATTTACATAACTGCGGATTATGTTTACAATAACAATGGACCAGACCAATTAATGTTTCAATATTATGATACTACAACTGGTACGTGGATTAATTTAGATGCCCCATTTGACACCGATACTCCATCTGCTCCTACAGATAATTACTGTGCAGGAATATCGCAAACTTATGTATCTAGTGGTCTAGACATTAGTGGGTTTTCTTTAGCTCAATTAACCTCGTTTCAGTATAGAGTTTTCTATACTGATGGAAACAGTAGCGCCTATGGTTTTTGTGTTAGTAGCCCCTCTATATATTCTGCCGGACCACCACCCTGCCCAGAACCAACAAATATAACTTTTGATCCATCTGACGATACTACAGTTACCATATCTTGGACACCAACAGGTAGTGAAAACCAATGGGAAGTAGCCGTAGTACCTACAGGCAGCACTACCCCTACTAGTGGAACTACATCTTATAACAATACCAACTTTATTTATAACGGTTTAACAGCTGAAACTACTTACGATATTTATATACGCGCTATTTGCGGTACTAATATAGAAAGTAACTGGGTAGGCCCTGTTACTTTCACTACCTCTGATAATACACCTACTCCACCCTCTGGAGTAAGTTGTACAACAGGGTACAATAGCTTTATTTTTGTAGAAAATTTTGATGTCCCTGGAGATTGGACTGGTGATTTGAATTCAGGAGGAGGTTCATGGGAAATCCCAGACGGATCTACTTCTGCCTCTACCGGACCAAACACTGGTTATAACGGCAGCAACTTCATGAATTTTGAAGCTTCAGGAGCATCCAGTGGAACTGTAGCAGAAGTTATCTCTCCAGCTATTGATTTAACTGCCATAACAGGAAACATAGAGCTATCGTTCTATCTTTATGCTTATGGCGCTGGCATGGGAGATCTTGAAGTTGGTATTGGTAATTCTATAAGTGGTTCTTTTACATCTATTTTTAATTTTTCAGGTGATTACCAAACCTCAGGAAATGATGATTGGCTACCAGTGGGTATTGACTTATCCGCATACGCAGGACAAATTATTTACTTACAGTTTAAGCAGACACATCCTGCTACCTCTCCTGTGGGAGACATGTCTATTGACTATCTACGTGTAGAAGCATGTAGTGACGTATGTCTTTCTCCAACTTCTATTCAAGTTTCAGACATACATGATAATAGTGTTGATATAAACTGGATCCCTAGTAGTATTGAAACAGGATGGGAATATGTAATTGTACCTACAGGGAGTGGGGTTCCAACAGGTTCTGGAACTCCTAGTACCACAACATTTCTTGATGATATACTGCTAGACTATAGCACTTCTTATGACATTTATGTACGCTCTGAATGTGCCCCAGGTATTTACAGTGATTGGGCTGGCCCTGAAACATTTGAAACCGAAATAGCAACAGACTATGTTGTAGACTGTGGCACATCTGCCAGTACTAACATTAATTATTGCTATGGCGATAATGATTCAACGCTATTTAGTTTCACTCCTTCAGATGGTAGCTCTTTATTAAATGTATTTTTCAATTCAGGAATGGTAGAAGACCTTAATGATGAAATTTTGATTTATGATTATGATATGACCTTATTATATTCAGGGTATGGATCTTCTGGAGATTTAACAGGCCTCTTTTTTACCTCTAGCGGACCTGGTTTATATATTCAAATAGATTCTGACTCTACCAATAGCTGTGAAAGTGGAAGTGTAACGCAACCGCTAGATTTTATAGTTAGTTGCCTAGGTTGCACCAATACTCCTGAAGCTATTTACACGGTTGTAAGTGATTGTGCTAACGGACCACAATTTATGGTAAATGTAGAACTTACAGATATGGCGGGTGCATCTAACATTGTTATTAGTGACAACCAAGGAGGAGCTCCATTAACAGTTTCTAGCCCATCTATTTACATTATGGGGCCTTATAGCAACAATACAAATGTGGTAATTAACCTTGCAAATGGAGATATACCAAATTGTAATGTTTATAGTAACCCTCTTACACAATCAACTTGCCCTCTTATACCAAGTGTAACATGTAACACAATAGATGCCGGTGAAGATGTTGATATAGATTGTGGTATTACAGATGTTGACTTAAATGCGAGTTTTATTTTTTCAGGTACCGATACAAACACTTATCAATTAAGTAGTATTGGATGCGACCCAGATACTACTCCGGGAACCTCTGCTAATGTAGTTATTGATGACCGGTACTCTAATGCTATTGACATAGGATTTGATTTTTGTTTCTTTGGTGGTATTTACAATCAGTTAGTTATTGGTGCCAATGGAGTAGTATCATTCGACACTACCTTAGCAGGCCAAAACTGTCCATGGGCATTCACCCAATCAGTACCTAGCCCTAACCTTCCATTAAATGCTATTTTTGGAGCTTATCAAGATTTAGACCCTGGAGTATGTGGTGCTATAGAATATGCACAAAGTGGTACCGCCCCTAATAGATCATTTATTATTAATTATACTGATGTTTGTTTTTATAGCTGTACTAATTTAATTGCTACAACTCAAATCATCATACATGAAACCACCAATGCCATTGAAATTAACATTATTGACAAACCAGCTTGTGCATCTTGGAATTCAGGTAATGCAATTGTTGGAATACAAAATGCAGATGGAACACTTGGCTATACACCACCGGGCAGAAATACCGGTACATGGATTGCTCAAAATGAATACTGGAGATATGTACCTTCTGGGCCAGCCAATTACACTTTTGAATGGTTAGAAGGCGGAAACTTTGTTAGCAATGATGCCGATATTACTGTAAACCCTTTAGATACTACAACCTATACAGCCCAAATAAGCTATAACACTTGTGATGGTTCTGTAGTTACACTAACAGATGATGTAACAGTAAATGTTACAACACCTGTAGATGAAAACGAATTTACTAGTGACAACGCTACTACATTAACACCTATAGAGCTTAACCAAGCTGGGCTAGGCACCACATATCCATTTGATTTTAGTAATTATATTTTAGAACCACAAGAACCTGTAGGCTCTTGTTTTACTAGTGGTATTAACCAAACACAATGGTATACTTTTACAGCCCCTACATCTGGACAAGTAAAAGTAGCTACCTATTTACCTTCTGGTTATACAGATATTGAACTAGCAGTTTTTGAAGCAGATTCTACTGCTTGTACCTTTTTAACCACACCTACTACAGAAATAGGATGTACAAACACCTCCACCTTTTTGGAGTTTACAGGAAGCAATAGCTTAACACCAGGAAATGCTTATTTTGTGCAAGTTAATCAGGTTACAGGTAGTGCTCCTAACTTTAACATTGAAATCATAGACCTTGAATGTACCCCTATCACATATAGTTCTGCTATTATTGATCCTGATTGTTCAAACGCACAATTTTATGTAGATATAAATATTACAGGACTTGGGAATGGATTATATAGTACCGTTACAGATGGTACTAACAACTGGGATATTACCGGACTTGGTGTTATGCAAGTAGGTCCGTTTACAAATACCTCTACAGTAAACTTATCATTAACGCATGGTATTGATAGTACATGCGATGTAGATTTAGGTAGTTTCAACTATTCATGCTCATTAGTATGTAGCCCGGTGCTCTATAATAATGTAACCGTTATAGATGATTGTGCTAATGACCAGTATTTTGTAGAACTAAACATTTCTGATTTAGGAATGGGCGGGTCTGCTATTACAGATGGTAGTAACAGTTGGAATTTATCTTCTACAGGTATAATTCAAGTAGGGCCTTTCACTAATGGCTCAACGACGCAATTAGTAATTGAGAATCTAATGGACAGCTCTTGTAATGCGGCTATTGGTTCTTTTACTTCTACTTGCTGTGAGCCTTTAACCTATGCCAATGCAGCGGTATTTGAAGACTGTGCAAACAATCAATTTTTTGTAACAGTAGATATTACCGATTTAGGTAATGGCACACCAACCATAACAGATGGTACTACCACATTACCTATTACTAATTTAGGCACTATACAAATAGGACCTTATACCAGTGGCAACACCTCTCCTAATATTATACTGAATGACGGCTGTCAAAACAACAACTTAGGTACTTTTACCTATGCTTGTGTTAGCTCATGTAATGCACCAAGCTATACCGTAGCAAGTGTATGGGCAGATTGTAATAACAATCAGTATTATGTAAATGTAAATATTAATGACCTTGGAGATGGCTACCCTTATATTACAGACGGCACTACCAATTGGAATGTGACCTCATTAGGAACCACTCAAGTAGGTCCGTTTGTAGATGGAAGCACCACACTACTAACCTTAAAACACGGAGGATTGAGCACTTGCGATGTTGATTTAGGTTCTTTTACTTACACGTGCCCATTACCATGTACACCTACGGTTATTGCTAGTGCTAGTATAGTAGACGACTGTGCTAACGATGTATTTTATGTAGATGTTGATGTTACAGACTTAGGAAATGGTACACCAACCATAACCGATGGCACTAATACATGGCCTTTAACTGCTATTGGGGTTATACAAATAGGACCTTTTAGTGATATAAGCACGGTTACTTTAAATGTGTTACATGGGGCAGACGCTTCTTGTAATACCTTAATAGGCACCTATAGTTCTACTTGTTGTGTGGCACCTGAATACGCAAATGCAACCGTAACACCATATTGTAGCAACGCCCAGTTTTATGTAGATGTTACTATTACTAATTTAGGTAATGGCACACCTACTATAACAGATGGTACATCAGTTTGGAATGTAAGCAGTGTTGGAGATATGCAAGTAGGGCCATTTGCTAGTGACACTAATGTGGCATTAACATTAACACATGGTTCAAGTTCTACTTGTGATGTTAATTTAGGTACCTTCACCTATTCTTGTCCGTTTGTTTGTAATGCGCCTAATTATGATTCGGCAGTTATAAGCGCAGATTGTAGCAATACAGAATTTTATGTAGATGTTGATGTATCTTATTTAGGAAATGGCACACCAACCATCACAGATGGCACCAATACATGGCCAGTAACGGCAACAGGCATTACACAAGTTGGTCCGTTTACAGACGGTACTTCGGCAATACTTACCTTAGCTCACGGAACCGATACAGGCTGCGATGTTGATTTAGGAAACTTTACCTATACATGCCCGGCAGTATGTTCAGCCCCTGCATATGCTTCTGCTACCGTTAATGAAGATTGTAATAACAACCAATTCTTTGTTTTAGTAGATGTAACTGATTTAGGTAGTGGTATGCCAAGCATTACAGATGGCACAAACACTTGGCAAATAAACAACACAGGTATTAGAGTTGTAGGACCATTTGCTAGTGATACCACTGTAAACCTACTATTAGAAAATGGCACCGATGCAACCTGTGATGTAGACCTAGGCTCGTTCACTTATACTTGTCCGTTTGTTTGTAGCCCAGCCAGCTACAGTACCGCTGTTATAACGGAAGATTGTAACAACAGTCAATTCTATGTAGATGTAACCATCACAGATTTAGGTAATGGTACACCAGCCATTTCAGATGGAACAAATATTTGGACGGTAACAACTACTGGTACTATGCAAGTAGGTCCGTTTGTAAATGGAGCTAATGTAGCATTATTACTAGAGCATGGTACCGATGCTAGTTGTAATATAGATTTAGGAAACTTTACGTATACCTGTCCAGTTTTCCCTCCGGATAATGACGACACTTGTAATGCTATACCATTAAACGTACTTGATTTAGCAACTGCAGGAAGTACCCCTGGAGACACTTATACTACTGTAGGCGCCACAGCTGTAGGCAATGAACCTATACCTTCTTGTTTTAATGGAAGTATTGACGGTTCGGTATGGTTTAGCTTTGTAGCCCCACCATCTGGAGAAGTATTAGTAACTACCGACTTATTAGGAGGGTCTTTATTAGATACAGAAATTGCTGTGTACAATGCCGCAGGAAGTTATTGTAACGACCTATCTACTTTAGCAGCACCAGAAGCATGTATGCAAGATAATGGTATGAACATAGCACAAAGCGAAATGATTTACTTTGACGGCACTACCTACGGAACTTTAATTCCGGGAGATACGTACTATGTTCAAGTAGATGCTGGTACGGTAGGTTTACAAGGTACTTTTGGTATAGAAGTAATAGACTTAGATAGTACCAATACACAAAATGTAGATTCTGTAAGCTTTAGCTACTACCCTAACCCAGTTAATCATAACATTTTAAATCTTAGAGGTAGCGAGCCAATCTATTCTATAGAAGTATTTAATATGTTAGGTCAAAAAGTAACCTATCTTACTCCTGAAACCACCGTATACACAATGGAAATGCATGAGCTAGCCTCTGGTAATTACCTCGTAAAAGTAATGGTAGGTGACAGTCTTAAAGTTATTAAAATAGTAAAAGAATAATTCTTTTACCCATAATATTAAAAAGCCCTGCTTACTAAAAGCAGGGCTTTTTTTATAAACATATCAATAGTATTATAAGACTGGCACATGTTATTATAGCACTGTATGACTATTCGCCATAGTCTGTACAAATTTACATTGTTCCTAATGTATTACCTCATTTCCATACTACGCCAAGACTAGTTACCAATTAAATAGAAAGTATTACTTAATTAAATGCAAAACCAAGGTGTATTTTCTTCCCTACTATAAGGTACAAAAAAACCCGGAATGTAAATTCCGGGTTTAAACTCTTAACACAAAGTTTTTAAACAATAGTAATGTTTCTTAGGGATTTGTTGCTAATGCATCCATGCTACTCCAATTGGTAACATTTTTAATCTCATTATTATCAAATTCAACCTCGCTTAAACTTTTCTTATTATCAGTCCAGAAGAACCAAGTATTAACTTTTTTACCCTCGTCATACGTAGCCATAGCAATTTTCTTACCAGCATCATCAAAAGCTACCCATTCTCCATGCGGTTTTCCATCTTTAAAAAATCCAATCTGCGTTACTACTCCTTCTTCATTAGTATATGTTGCTTTCACTAAATCTCCTTGTTTCTCTAAAACCGGCTTTTCTTGTTGAGCAAATCCTGCTAACGTAAAAACCATTGCCAAAGTGAATATAATTTTTTTCATACCGCTCTAAAATTTAAAGTTCATTTTCCGTCTTTCTCTATAACAAATATACTAAAATTTTACATACACCAAACATTTACATAACATTAAATTAACATTGAAACGATAAAATACTGATTTACAGTTGTTTAAATTAAAAACACCTGTTAACATGAATTACTTCACAATTTTATTTATTAAGAATAACTAACTTACTACATTTGCACTTTCAAAAAACATCTGTTAAAATGTATAGAAGTCACACTTGTGGAGAGCTGCGTTCAGCACATATAAATCAAGAAGTTACACTTTCAGGGTGGGTACAAAAAGTTAGAGATAAAGGGTTTATGGTTTGGGTTGATGTAAGAGACCGTTATGGTATTACACAACTTATATTTGATGAAGAACGTACCCCGAAAGCTGTTTTTGAAAAAGCACAAGGTTTAGGAAGAGAGTTTGTAATTCAAGTTACAGGTAAAGTAATTGAAAGGGTTTCTAAAAACCCTAATATCCCAACAGGAGATATTGAGATACTAGTGACCGATCTTACAGTTCTTAACACTGCTAAAACACCTCCATTTACTATTGAAGATGAAACTGACGGTGGTGAAGATTTAAGAATGAAGTACAGATACTTAGATATTAGACGTAACCCAGTTAAAAATAGCCTTTTATTTAGACACAAAGTAGCTATGCAGGTACGTAACTATTTATCTAACGAAGGTTTTATAGAGGTTGAAACCCCTTATTTAATTAAATCTACTCCTGAAGGAGCTCGTGACTTTGTGGTTCCATCTAGAATGAATGAAGGGCAGTTTTATGCATTACCACAATCTCCTCAAACTTTTAAACAGTTATTAATGGTAGGTGGCATGGATAAATATTTCCAATTAGTGAAATGTTTTAGAGATGAAGACTTACGTGCAGACCGCCAACCTGAGTTTACTCAGATAGATTGTGAAATGGCTTTTGTTGAGCAAGAAGACATTTTAAATATTTTTGAAGGCTTAACACGCCACTTGCTAAAAGAAATACATGGCTTTGAAATAGCATCGTTCCCAAGAATGACCTATGCAGAGGCAATGAAAAAATATGGTAACGACAAACCAGACATTCGTTTTGGGATGGAGTTTGGCGAACTAAACGAAGTAGCACAACACAAAGACTTTAAAGTTTTTAATGATGCTGAATTAGTAGTAGGTATTGCAGTACCAGGTGCTAACTCTTATACCAGAAAAGAAATTGACAAATTAATTGACTGGGTGAAGCGCCCACAAGTAGGTGCTTTAGGTATGGTGTATGTAAAATGTAATGAAGATGGTTCTTTTAAATCTTCTGTAGATAAATTTTACGACCAAGAAGATTTAGCTAAATGGGCTGAAGCTACCGGAGCTAAACCAGGAGACCTTATTTGTATTTTATCTGGTGCTACTAACAAAGTAAGAGCGCAGCTTAGTGCTTTGCGTATGGAAATGGCAGAACGTTTAGGCTTGAGAAAACCAAACGAGTTTGCTCCATTGTGGGTTGTAGACTTCCCGCTATTAGAATGGGACGAAGAAACAGCACGCTACCACGCAATGCACCACCCATTTACCTCTCCTAAACCAGAAGACTTTAGTCTTATTGAAACCAATCCGGGAGAAGTAAGAGCAAACGCTTATGACTTGGTATTAAACGGTAATGAAATTGGAGGTGGGTCTATAAGAATTCACGACAAAGAATTACAAAGCCGTATGTTCTCTTTATTAGGATTTACACCAGAACAAGCACAAGAGCAATTTGGTTTCTTAATGAATGCCTTCCAATACGGTGCACCACCACACGGAGGTTTAGCCTTTGGATTTGACAGATTAGTTGCTATCTTAGGAGGACAAGAAACGATTAGAGACTTTATTGCTTTCCCTAAAAATAATTCAGGACGAGATGTGATGATTGACGCTCCTGCTACTATTGACGATGAGCAATTGAAAGAACTACATATAAAACTGAATGTTTAATTTTAAAATCCCGTTTACACGGGATTTTTAGACTTGTACTATGCCAAATACACAAAACAAATCGATACTTACTCGGTTTTTGTTATGGAAAACAAAACACATTCCGCAACGTAACTTTGTGTACATACTAAGTATACTGGTGGGGCTAATTGCAGGGTTAGGTGCTGTAACCTTAAAAAACCTTACGCACTTTATTCAACATTTGTTAGAAGCCAAAGTAATTAGTGATTATCACCACGCATTCTACTTTGTATTTCCTATTGTGGGGCTTACCATTACTTTCTTAATTAAAAAGTATGTGATAAGACATAATTTTGGTCATGGGATACCTTCTACTTTAAAGGCTATTGCTAAAAAGAAAGGTATTATGAAACAATATCAAATGTTCTCTGCATTACTTACAGCACCTTTTACAGTAGGTTTTGGTGGGTCTGTAGGACTAGAAGGGCCTACGGTTTCTACCGCAGCAGCTATGAGTTCTAATATCTCAAGATTGTTTCATACCAACCAATCTACAAGAACTTTACTTATTGGTTGTGCCTCTACAGGTGCCATAGCGTGTATTTTTAAGGCTCCTATTGCCGCTATTGTATTTGCTATAGAGGTATTTAGTTTAGATCTTACATTATCATCATTATTACCATTATTAATAGCTTCTATTTCTGGGGTATTATTATCCTATTTCTTTTACGGATCAGATACTATTTTACCCTTTCAATTAGAAGATAAATTTAGCTTAAACCAAGTTCCTTATTTTGCGTTTCTTGGTATTTTAACCGCGTTAACTTCAATATACTTCACCAAGGTATATAAATTTTTTCACGATTATTTTGAGCGTATATCATCTCCCATAAAACGACTTTTAATAGGTGGTTTAGGGCTAGGTGTTATTGTGTTTTTTATCCCTCCACTTTATGGTGAGGGGTTTGATGTTATAAACAACGTATTAAAGGGCAACTACAACGAAGCGCTAGATAACAACTTTATGCATATTGAAATTCATAATGCATGGTTTATTATTAGTATGTTAGCTGGTTTGGTTGTTTTTAAAATTATAGCTAGTGCGTTTACTTTTGGTGCTGGAGGTATTGGAGGTATTTTCTCGCCTAGTTTGTTTATGGGCTCTGTATTAGGGTGCTTTTTTGCAAAACTAATTAATACCCTAAACTTTTTAAACTTTGATTTATCTGAGAAAAATTTCACCTTAGTAGGTATGGCAGGTGTATTAGGTGGTGTATTACAAGCCCCTTTAACAGCTATATTTCTTATAGCAGAACTTACAGGAGGGTATAAATTGTTTTTACCCTTAATGATAACAGTAGCAATATGCTTTGCTATTACCAAATACTTTTTACCATACTCGGTATATAGTATGGAGCTTGCTAAAACAGGAGACCTTATTACACACGATAAAGATCAGGCGGTACTAACCTTAATGAACTTAGAAAGTTTAATTGAGAAAAAATTTGTTCCGGTACATCCGCAAATGAACTTAGGTGAAATTGTACACAAGGCAGTGATAAAGTCTAACCGTAATATCTTCCCGGTGGTAGATCTTGAAACCAATGCCTTAGAAGGTATTATATTACTAGATGATATTAGACCTATCATGTTTAACCAAGAGCTATACAAAGAAATTTTAGCAGAAGATGTGATGCAAAACGCACCTGCTGTTATAGACCTTGAAAACGACCGTATGTCTGAAGTAATGCAAAAATTTCAGGATAGTAGTGCCTGGAACTTACCAGTGATTAGCAATCAAAAATATGTAGGCTTTATTTCTAAGTCGAAGCTTTTAACTGCCTACCGAAGAAAACTAATTACCTTTACCCAACAATAAATAAACTCTGGTATTTAATATAAACAACATGAAACGTCTTATACAAATTGTCTTTTTTTTAATTATTGGTGGAGTCATTTATGGCACCTATACATTAATAAGTGGAGATAAAGTAAATGGAGACCGTATTATGGGTATCTGTGTATTGGCTACCTCTTTTATTTTAATGCCACTTTTTATTTATCATAGATGGAAGGGTAAGGACATTCGTAATTACATGTTAACCAAGGAAAATCTTGACAAAATGAATGATTCTTCAGGAGAAAAAAACAAAAAACACTGATAATCAATTCATTTAAAAAAAATAAATTTCATTTTTCTTGTCTTAGTCTCGAAATTTAACATTACTTTTAGCCCATAATTATTTTATTACATTTATAATGACAGGTACAGTTAAATTTTTCAATGAATCTAAAGGGTTCGGATTCATTACAAACGACGAAACAGGTAAAGACATTTTTGTGCACGTAACAGCACTTAAAGGAGTTACTTTATCAGACGGCAACAAAGTAGAATATGTTGAAGAAGAAGGTAGAAAAGGATTAGTAGCAGCTGACGTAAGAATCATCGGCTAATTTCAAGATATAGAATATTTTATTTTGACTAAAAGAAAAGCAACCCAATGGGTTGCTTTTTTTATGGAAAAAACTGCTATTAATATAACTCTATAGAATTGTTACAGCTTTATTTTAACTATCTTTAATAAAAAAGGAAAATTAAATTATAGTATAATATCTCAAAAAACATTTCTAATGAAATATGGTCTATTACATCTTATTCTGTTTTTCATTACCTACACGAATACCTATGCCCAGGATACTGTAAATCCACTCCCTACAAATCCTTATGAATCATTTTACAATGATAATTTCAGCCATCTTAAATTTGAATACAATGATTCGTTGAATATTTTAAATTTATCAAATAACTGGGATTTTGATGGTGATGGGATTTCTGATAATCTAAAGTTTATTGGAAAAGGAGGTGTTCATTTATATTTCTATTTAGAAGTACAACTTAGCACCAATAACACGCTGTTTAAGTTTAAAGACTTAGATACAGACATGCCTTATTTAGGAGATGTATCAGAATTAAAATCCGTTAAAGAAGATGATTTATTCCCTTCCTTTGTGATATCTGATTTCAATGGAGATGGTATCAGCGATATTTATTTCAATACAAGCTTATCAAGCAATCCGTTACCTCAAAAAAGGAATAGACTAATCACCTTTAAAAATGGTAAAGCAATGCGAAAGGATTTTAATTCAAATTCCGTTTCTCAATAAAAAAGCGCTTCATAAGAGTAGATGCCTCTTCGGCCATACAACCTCCTTCTATGGTTGTTTTAGGGTGTAGTTTGGTTCCCATAACACCACAACCACGGTGTTCATCAGTAGCACCATATACTACTCTACTTATCTGACTCCAATACAAGGCACCAGCACACATTTGGCAAGGCTCTAAGGTTACATACAAGGTACAATTTTTAAGATACTTACCTCCTAAAAAATTAGCTGCCGCAGTAATAGCTTGCATTTCGGCATGGGCGGTAACATCATTAAGAGCTTCTGTTAGGTTATGCGCACGCGCAATAACTCTATTATCTATTACAATTACAGCACCCACAGGTATTTCGCCTTTTTCAAAAGCCACTTCTGCCTCTTGCAAGGCTTTTTTCATAAAATAAGCATCATCAAGTATGTTTTCCATGAAGTAAAAATACAAATAAAAAAGCTCCAATTACAGCACCAACTAAGCAACCGTATCATCCTCAAATAATTTCATCTCGCTTATTGTGTAAACATTGTAATAGAACTAACAAAGAATGATAAATAATTGTAATTTTGCCCACGGTAATGAGTCAAAATCTGTTAGCACATATTAATTCTCCAAAAGACCTGCGTGCGCTTGATGCAACACAGCTGGAACAACTTTCTAAAGAGTTGAGAGAATTTATTATTGATATTGTAGCTACCAAAGAAGGCCATTTAGGAGCAAGTTTGGGTGTGGTAGAACTTACTATTGCGCTTCATTACATTTTTAATACTCCAGAAGATACCCTAGTGTGGGATGTTGGTCACCAAGCATATGGCCACAAAATACTTACGGGTAGAAGAGATGTATTTGGCACCAACAGATTATTAAATGGTATTAGTGGTTTCCCTAAAATTAGCGAAAGCGAATATGATAATTTTGGTACAGGACACTCCTCTACCTCTATATCTGCTGTATTAGGTATGGCTATGGCCGCTACCCTAAAAGGAGAATTAGAAAAACATCATATTGCAGTAATTGGCGATGCTTCTATTGCTAGTGGTATGGCCTTTGAAGGACTTAACCATGCTGGGGTTACCAATGCCAATATGCTGGTGATATTAAATGATAATGCCATAGGTATAGACCCAAGTGTTGGTGCATTAAAAGAATACCTTACTAAGGTAAAAACCCATCCTAAGCTAGCAGAACACAACATTATAAAGTCGCTTAACTTTAACTATAGTGGCCCCATAGATGGTCATAACCTTCCGTTATTGCTAAAAGAACTTACACGCTTAAAGCACGTGAAAGGGCCTAAATTTCTGCATGTAATAACCACCAAAGGAAAAGGTTTAAAACAAGCAGAAGAAGATCAGGTTACGTATCATGCTCCAGGAAAATTTGATAAAATTACCGGAGAACGTATTAAAAAACCTTCTCTTGAGCCTACACCTCCCAAATATCAAGATGTATTTGGGCATACCATAGTAGAACTAGCCAAACAAAATAATAAAATTGTAGGTATTACACCTGCTATGCCAACCGGAAGCTCTTTAAAATATATGATTGAGGCTTTACCCGATAGAGCCTTTGATGTTGGAATTGCAGAACAGCATGCTGTAACCCTAGCCGCGGGTATGGCTACACAAGGCATGATTGCATTTTGTAATATCTACTCAACATTTTTACAAAGAGCTTACGACCAGGTGATACATGATGTGGCTTTACAAAAACTACCGGTTATATTTTGTTTAGACCGTGCAGGCTTGGTTGGTAGAGATGGTGCTACACACCATGGTGTTTTTGATATTGCCTACTTAAAGTGTATCCCCAACCTTATCATATTTGCACCAAGTAATGAAGTAGAGTTACGTAATATTATGTACACCGCACAACTTGGTTTAGATAATCCCATAGCCATTAGATACCCCAGAGGAACTGGAGTTACGATTAACTGGAAACAACCTTTTAAAAAAATAACGATTGGTAAGGCTAAAGAAATTAAAAAGGGTACAATAATTGCTGTACTTTCTATAGGTACCATAGCTAAAAATGTTAGCTTGGCTTTAGAAAACATTTCAGCGCCTAACAAAGTTAGCCATTACGATATGCGATTTGTAAAACCACTAGATGAACAACTACTACATGAAATATTTAAAAATCATGCGGCTGTTATAACTGTGGAAGATGGTTGCATAACGGGTGGGTTTGGTGAATCTGTTATAGCCTTTGCCAACCAACATTTATATACGCAACGTATTTACCCTATGGGAATACCAGATTCTTTTGTAGAACATGGAAATACAAATTTATTACAAGAAATTTGTAAAATTGACGTTTCAAGTATTAGAACAAAAATAGAAGAACTATTAACTAAACTATAATAGACCATTAATTAAGCATGAAGGTTTTTAAATTGCTACTTATACTACCGTTTTTAATAACAATTCAGTTAAAAGCACAAGATTCTACAAGGGTAAAAAGACTTCCAATGGAACAAATTCTAAATCTGAAATTTGACTATGTAGACCGTGATGCTCCATTGAAAAAAACGGAAAAGAAAAAAACCAAAAAAGCTAAAGTTATTCCACCTCCACAATGGACAAAAAGTAACAAGCTAAACACAACCTTAAATGAGGTGGCATTCTCTAACTGGAGTGCTGGGGGTGAAAATTCTATTTCTATGCTTAACAAAGCAACCTTTGTAAGAAAGTATGAAGACCAATACATGCAATGGAATAATGAAATGGTTTTAAAATACGGGCTTAACTTGCAAGAGGGACAAAAAGTTAGAAAAGCAGATGATGCAATAAACATCAACTCTACGTTTGGTTATAGAAAAGATTCTCTATCCTATTGGTTTTACTCTGCTAAAATGACCTTTAATACTCAGTTTGCAAATGGTTATAATTATCCTGATAGAGACAATCCTATTTCACGTTTAATGGCTCCTGGGTATTTATTTGTTGGTTTGGGTATGGAGTATTCTGATACACCAGAACAATTAACTGCATATTTCTCTCCTGCTACCTATAAGGCTACTTTTGTATTAGACCAAAGACTAGCAAACGCAGGGTCTTTTGGTGTTACCGGTGCCAAATATGATATGAACGGAGACATTATTGAAGAAGGTAAAAAGTATATGGGTGAATTTGGTATTTTGGTTTCAGGGTCATGGGAAAAGCAACTCTACGAAAATATGACAATGAATAACAAAGTAAGCTTTTATACAGATTATGTTAATTCTTTTGGTAATATAGACGTAGATTGGGAAATGTCTATAGACCTTACCGTTAATAAATTTGTGAAGGCAAATATTGGTACCCATATTAAATATGACGACGACGTAAAGTTTGTGGAAGCTGAAGACGAATACGGTAACGATGCCTCTTATGGTGCTAGAATGCAGTTAAAGCAGTTACTAGGAGTAGGTTTAAGCTACTCCTTCTAAACTACACCAATTCAGCTAACAATTGATATGATTTTAGACGCTCTTGGTGATCGTAAATATGCGAAACCACCATAAGCTCATCTATATTTGTTTTAGCTATAAATTCTTCTAATTGCGTTTTTATAGTTGGCTTATCTCCTATAAATGAATAGGTAAGCATTTTATTGGCAGCCTCAGCGTGGTATGGGCTCCAAAGCGCATCCATATTTTCTACAGGGGGTGGCATTTTACGTAAATTACCCGTAATAATACTCATAAACACCTGCTTTAAGGTGGTAGATAAATACTGTGCATGCTCATTTGTATCGGCTGCAATAACATTTACACATGCCATTACATAAGGTGTTTTTGTAGCACCAGAACTATTAAAGTTCTTTCGGTATATCTCAATAGCATCCATAAATTGGGCAGGTGCAAAATGACTTGCAAAAACATAAGGTAACCCTTTAGCAGCTGCTAAGTAAGCACTATCTGTACTAGAGCCTAAAATATACATAGGCACTGAAACACCTTCTGCTATATAAGCTCTTACTTGCACCCCTCCATTATCATCAGATAAAAACTTCTCTATTTTTTCAATTTCATACGGAAAATGCTGTGCCGCCGTCATACGGTCGCTTCTAATTGCTTGAGCAGTCATAGGATCTGTACCTGGTGCTCTACCTAATCCCATATCAATTCTATTTGGGTATAAGTGTGCCAAAGTACCAAATTGCTCAGCTACTATTAACGGACTATGATTGGGGAGCATCACTCCACCAGAACCTACACGTATTTTTTGTGTATTACCAGCTATATGCCCCATTAACAAAGTAGTAGCCGCACTGGCTATGTTGGGCATATTGTGGTGTTCTGCTAACCAGAAACGTTGGTATCCTAAGCCTTCTGCATGTTGCGCTAATGAAACGCTATTGGCTAGCGACTCTGATACGGTAGCTCCTTCTGATATGGGAACTAAATCTAAAACAGATAGGGGAAAATTATTTAGGGGACTTTCATTCATCATCTTACTCATTTAAAAAAACAAAATTACAAAAAAGAAAATCACTTCTCCTATACTAAGTGATAGTGCTTATTCTCTACCCTCAAAAGGTACAATAATACCTTTCTCTAAATAATCTTTCAACAGTTTTAAAAGCATTGCCCAACAATACGATGATCTTCTAAAATGATGATTACAATAAGGCCAGTTGATATGCCAAAATTTCACCAAGCATCCTTCTTCTATTGCTTCCAAATCAAAACCAAAACTTGTCGGATTCCAATCCTCATCTGCTACGGTCATTTCAATAGCAAAAGAAATATCTTTAGATGCTTTTATAACCTTACCATACCAATTATAGGGTTCTTCAAAGAAAAAATTATAAGATGCTCCAACCTCTGGAGTTCCTGAACAATGTAATGGCCACCAATTGACTAAGTGCTCTGGCTGTGATACCGCTTTATACACCTCTGCACAAGGTACCTTTATAACAACATCATGATAAATATGATAAGCCATACTACTAGTTTAAACAATCCATCTTTTTTTCATGGCTTTATAAGAAAACCAAAGTAAAAATACCCCGATAACTAGTATTAATATACTAAGAATGGTTTCTGCTCCAAACCCTTTCAATGCTATAAAATCAATCACAAAGAAAGTAAAGTAAGACTGTATAAGAATGGCTATAAGTGAAACTAGAAATAAATAATGTGACCATCTTTTTTTCATGGTAAGACCTAAAGATGCTATTGCTGCAGAAATAGTGGCCACACCATATACAATAGCAGACCAAGATGGGTACATGGCTCTAATCTTTTGATCTATCTCTGGCATTTTTGCCAATACTTCATCAGTTACAAACTGATCTCCTAAAAAGGCTAGTACCCCCATTAGATTCCATAATAAGGAAACAATGGATATAACCATGAAATACTTAGGGGGTTTTACATTAGTTGTCATAAAATTAAGGGTTTAGGTTTTGTATCAACAAGATACAAAATTAACAATATAGCTCCATTAGTAATTTTTTGTAATTTATTTAACCTTCTTCCTTCCGTGGTTTTTATATTTTCACAACTAATAAATTTAGCTAGTTTCTATGAACCATACCGCAATTATACTACCTAACCAACTGTTTCAGCAAATAGACTTCTACAAGAAAACCAATATTTACTTAGTTGAAGAATACCTGTATTTTAAACAGTATAATTTCCATAAGCAGAAACTTGCTTTTCATAGAGCTAGTATGAAGTACTATGAAGCATACCTAAAAGACCAAGGTTTCTCTGTAACATATATTGAAAGCGGGGATGAATTATCTGATATCAGAGAACTGGCAAAACATATTAATAAAAGTGATACAGATGAAGTACATCTGTTTAACCCAGTAGATGGTTGGTTACAACAACGCTTACAAACTATTGAAAAAGATATTAAATGGTATAACAACCCCTTATTTATAAACAGTAAGGAAGATCTGGAAAGCTATTTTAAGAAGGACAGAAAGAACTACCACCAAACAAATTTTTACAAACAACAAAGAAAAGAACGTAACATACTTATAACCTCAGGAGAGCCTGACGGTGGTAAATGGACCTACGACACAGAAAACAGAAAAAAATATCCTAAAAACAAGAAACCACCCTATATACAATTTCCAGATAGCACCGATTATTACCAAGAGGCAATAACTTATATTGAAGACAACTTTAAAAACAATCTAGGCGAACTGAGTAGCTCACCCCTATACCCTGTAACCCATAAACAAGCAACGAGTTGGTATAACGACTTTCTAGAAAACCGATTTTCAGGGTTTGGAACTTATGAAGATAGTATTGTTGCTAATGAAAACATTTTGCATCACAGTGTTATTTCTCCCTTAATAAACGTAGGGTTATTAGATATAGAGGAAGCAATAAGACAAGCGTTAAGCTATGCTAAAAATAATGATATAGACCTCAACAACATAGAGGGTTTTATCCGTCAGCTTATTGGTTGGAGAGAATTTATAAGGGGACTTTACGAAAAAATTGGAGTACAACAACGTACTTCTAACTTCTGGAAACACAAACGCAAAATCCCTGCTTCATTTTATGAAGGTACTACGGGTATTACCCCTATTGACACCACCATTAAAAAATTACTTAAAACAGGGTATGTACACCATATTGAACGCTTAATGGTTTTGGCAAACTTTATGAATTTATGTGAGTTTGACCCTAATGAAGTATACCAATGGTTTATGGAATTGTTTATTGATGCCTACGACTGGGTTATGGTACCTAATGTATATGGCATGAGCCTATATGCAGATGGCGGACTTATGAGTACAAAGCCCTATATAAGTGGTAGCAACTACTTAAAGAAAATGAGTAATTATGAAAATGGTGACTGGCAAGCCACTTGGGACGGACTCTTTTGGAACTTTATAGACAAACATTACGATTACTTTACAGAAAACCCTCGATTAAAATTAATAGCAGGGAACTGGAACCGCATGAAAAAAGAAACCAAAGAAGACCATTTAAAAGTGGCTCAAAAATTTCTAGACAATCTCTAATAAATTAATCTTTTTTAAATGCCCCTACTACTTTTTTACCTCCGGTTACCACTGCTAGGGCTATTAAACCAGCAGTAAGACCTAAACCAACTTCAATTAAAATAGAAGGGTACATTTCTGTCCAATGGTGAAAGTATTCAATTTCATGCACAAAAATACCTCCTGAAACTAATATGAGTGCTATAGTACCTACTATAGATAAAATTCTAATAACTACAGGCAACGCCTTCACTAATAAATGACCTAATTTATCTGTAAAACTACCATCATTAGATTTTTTCATTAATTTAAAACCTGCATCATCCATACGCACAATCAGAGCTACAATACCGTATATACCAACCGTAGCTAATAGCGCAACTATTAAAACAGTCACAATTTGTACCCCTAAAGGTTCTGCAATAACAGAGCTTAACGCTATAATTACAATTTCTATAGAAAGTATAAAGTCTGTTGATACTGCAGCCTTAATTTTAGACTTTTCAGCTTCTAAAGCACTTTCTTTATCGGGTGCAGAGGCAACAGTATGTTCTTTATGTGTTTTATGGAACAGGAACTCTATAATTTTTTCAACGCCTTCAAAAGCCAAATAAAATCCACCTAAAAGTAGTACAATGGTAATAGCTATAGGCAAATATACCTGTAGCAAAAACACTATAGGAATAATAATAATTTTATTAAGCAATGCTCCTTTAGTAATAGACCATAACACTGGTAATTCCCGAGAAGAAACAAAACCAGTAGCTTTCTCAGCATTCACTGCCAAGTCATCTCCTAAAATACCTGCTGTTTTTTGGGTAGCAATTTTACTAGCAGACGCTACATCATCCATTAAAGAAGCAATATCATCTAAGATTGCAAAAAAACCTGAAGCCATACGTTAAACCTGTTTCCTACAAAAATAATGGGTTTTCTTAAACAGCTATAATTCAACGCTCACATTTATGATTGTTTTAATACAAAATGTAAAAAACTCCTTTACGTATTTATACTGAATATATTGTATTTTATTGAATACCAAAACACTACACATTATATTAGTAATAAAAAATAAAACCCAATATTTCTAGAAAATGGTAAAACGAGTCAACATTTTTCTATTTATAGCAAGCTTTATAAGTCTACACTATTGTAATGCTCAAACCCCTCATGCAGACACCCCCACAACTATTTTTAAACATGCTGTATTTTTAAATAATGTAAATCCTTTGCACCCTTTTGGTATTTTTACAATAGATGCTCCTTTATATGTGGGTACTTTTACCAAAAAAAGACATCAATTTTCGGCTAGTTATGATTTGGGAAACATCTGGCATCCACAATCTACCGTTTATTATCCTAAAAATTTAACTCCTACTCAAAAACAAGAAATAAATAAACTATACTTTACACAACGCCCTAAATACTTCTTAGATAATGACATAGAAACAGAAGAAAAAACATTTTCTACAGATGGTGTTTTACAAAGGCTGAGAGTTTCCTACTTATTAGAATTAGAAAAAAAAGGATCGTTATTGGTTACCTTAAATACCCATTGGTTATCGGGTGGCAATTTTCCTTTAATGTATCCGGCAAGTGACCAATTTATAGAGGAAGTACATGATTTAATAGGTAAAGAAGATAATTTTGGCAGACGTTTATACCCATTTAATAAAGCACATATTGAGTTTATTGATGAGAACAACAATTCTATAAGAATAGACAAGGGCAGTGCTTTTTTAGGCACGTTAGACACTCATTATTGGCTCCCTATTTGGCAAAGTGCTACTAAAAAACATCATGCCAGTTTGCAAGCCGGCGGACACCTAGGGATACCGCTTAACTCTTATTACCCAAAAGTTTCAGGAGGCATTTCTGCTACTGCCTTTTACCGGCAAGGCTTTGGTACTAATTTTACCATGGATTTTACCCTACAAGGATTAACAACACACCATGCACTGGTAAATTTAGGAGATGCACCTAAGTTAATAGATAGAGATCTTAGAAATAGTTTTAAACTATATATGGGATGTAATTTTTACAAGTCTAAAAAAAATAAAACCTTTTTTGTTGGTATACTAAACAACTACCAAGATGCCTATTTAAAAGGATACATCTATAGTGGTAGCCAAGATCAATACGAAAACTTAGGAGTTTCTATTTTAAGAGCAAGTGACACTTGGGAAGGAGAAGATATAAATAGTGTTTTTCCGCTAAGTAAACTAACAAGTGCTTCTATGTATTTTTTCTCCATTAAAACCTACTTTTTAATAGGCACACGATCTAAAAAAGGAGATTTTAACTTTACTATCGGGGAAGATATTCTATCTATCAACAATGCCCCAGATATTCAATATGGTATTAGCTATTCCTATAATTTATAACTAATACCATCAGTACTAAACCAATTTATGCATTTCTTAATCCTCTACGGTCGTTGGCAGAAGCATCCTCCGCTACTCCATGTTTCCAATAAGAAAAAGCATACCAGTTCTTACGCTCTAGCGTATCATCGGCTCTTAACACCTCTTGTATTTCTTTTATAACATTAAATTCTGCTGCAGCAAAAACAAACTTATCGGTTTCTTTAGTTATATCATACCTTTTAAATTCAGGTAGCAACATAGAGGTATCACCAGGAGCATTATTACATACCCACTTCACATTTACATTCGCCGGTTTCACCAAATCTAGTACATCATCTTCACTATACACCTCAATAAGCACATCCCCACTTGCATCTTTGGGTAATTTCTCTAGCATTACACTAATTACAGGTAATGCGGTATGGTCGCCCATAATAAAGTAATATGCTGCCGATTGAAAAAGGGGTTTTGTTTTTACCTTCATTAAAACCCCAAGCTCATCTCCTTTTTCAGCATGAATTGCCCAAGTAGAAGCAGGTCCTGTTTCACCGTGCATTACAAAGTCAATAGCCATTTCGCCTTTTTCCAAATCTAACGAACGCATGGTATACGTTCTCATAGCCAACTTAGCATCGCCCCCTTTCACCGGGCCATCGGGCAAAGTAAGTTTAGCAGATTTATCTAAAGGAATTAGAATTTTATTGTTATCGCCTTCGTTTGCCTGCGCGTATATACCCAAGTCTTCTCCTTCTAAAATTATTCTGATGTAGTGTGGGGTTAAAACTTGTTTTTCTTTAACGGTTAACACCGCTTTCATTAGCTGTGGTTTTATAGTTTCCTTTTCTGTGGTCATAACAACTTTTTTAGTGGATACAAAGTTCTATAATTCACCACATCTATTTATGTAAAATTACATCTTAAATATGTAATTTTACACTATGAACTTAAACACCCGCATAAGCGCTGCAATTGATGCCTTTACTGTTTCAGGGAATAATACCATAAACGAGCCCATAAACATACCATACCAAACCTTATTGTTTTTAGAAACAGGAACAGGTACCTTAACAAGGAATAACATAACCGTTACCCTTACAGCTCCGGGAATTGTTTTCTTAAATAAAAATGACCAAGTAACTTTAAGGCTAACACCCGAATCTCATGCTTATGTATGCCGAGTTACGGAAGACACCAAAATGGAGCTGAAACGTTTAATTGAAATTTCCAATGGTAAGGCTACTCCCCCTATCAGAGCAAAATCTGTTATGCATCCTTTTATTGCACTTGCAGAAAAAGATGCCCATTTAATGAAACACTATTACAATTTACTAGTAGCCTTACAGGATAATGCATTTAGCAACTTAAACCTAATTTATTACCAAGTGCTATGCATACTTATGCTGGTAGAACGCAATATTGCCATACGTCCAGGCACTACTGAAAAAGGCATTCCTGAACCTAACATACGCCCTATTATTAGATACATACAAAAGAATTTACGAACACCTGAAATGCTTAAGTTAAGTACCATTGCAGAAACGTTTAACCTTACATACAACAAACTCTGTGCTTATTTTAAACAAGAAATGAATACTACCGTAAAGCAATATATTTTACAATGCAGAATGCAAGCCATTGAAAAAAGAGTACAACAACCTACCCTCTCCTTTTCTGAAATAGCCAATGAATTTGGTTTTGTAGACGAAAGTCACTTTTATAAAAACTTTAAAAGCTATTACAAGGTATCGCCCTCTGCTTACCGCAAACAGCTAAAAGAGTAACGTAAAATCACATTTTAATCCACAAGGTTTTACGGTTTACTTCTAACCCTTTATGGGTACGTAGTTTATAAACCACGGTACCTACAATTACAAAAGCCACTGTTGTAAACCTAAAAATATTAGCAGCACTACCTCCTAAAGCAGTTTCAGAAACGCTGAAAAGCATCCACGAGAAATTCATCCAAAAGTGTAAGCTTATAGCAACCCACAGGTTATACCCCCATTCGCAATACACCCATGCAAATAAGACTGCCCCCAAAAAGGTCATGGTAAAAATACCTATTAACTCTGCTGGGTCTGTACTTTGGTACAAATGCCCCATAGCAAACAATACAGCCCCCACTATAATTGCTGGTATAAAACCTATTTTGGTATTCTTAAATAAAAGCCCAAACAAAAAACCTCTAAAATAAAGCTCTTCAAAAAATGCAGCGGCTACTGCTCCTATTAAAAATTCGTCCCACGTAATTTCTGTATTGAAGTTAAAAAAAAGGGCTCCACCAATGAGCATAGGTAGGGTAAACACTAGGGCTAACCCAAAACCCTTGAAAGCATTGGCTCTTAGCCCTAAACTCCGTAAAAAGTTATTCTCTTTAGAAGCTACTAATGTACCAACAAAAAGGGGTACTCCCACAATGCAGTAGGTAATTATATGGCTAATACCTTTTACACCAATTACATTAGATAAGGAAGACCGTAGCCAACCAAAAGCAGCCTTATTAAAAAAGTAGAAAACAAGAAAACTAACTGCCACTAATAAAAGTACACGTAACGATTTTTTCATAGGCTTATTACAATTCTATTGTACCATTTTTAATAGTAAAACTAATTAAAACCGAAGAGTCTACAGGAGTTCCGTTCATAGTTGCAGCCTCCCATGATTTAAGAGTATTAAAAACAGCTACTATTTGAGCATCTAACTCGGCACTCTTAGTTTTATTGTCTATTGCACATTGTACCATTTCTCCTTTACAATTTACAATAAGCCTTACCATCCCCTTATCAGAATAGCTAGTGTTATCTTTTAAAAAGGTAACCTCTGCATTTAGCATTTGAGCTATTTCTTCATTGGTTTTAGGAGATTGTGCCTTCACTTGTCCATTATCCCCTAAAGGAAGAATTGCATATACCTTATCATTATCACATACACCTTCTATAGGTTCATCTACCTGCATGATTGCAACAAAACTCCCTAACGATCCGCTACTTGTTTTACCACCTCCACAGGCATTTACCAAAACAAAACTAATAGTAAACATGAACACATGTAGTAGTGCTTTCAATTTGACATTTTTCATAAATTATTCATTGGTTGATAACAGCTCTAAGTCTAAGAAGCACTTAAAACTCACTAAATATAAACAAGTTATAAACGAAGTCCTATACAAAATAAAAAAAAGTGAGTAATTGCCCACAGAGTACTATACAAAGTCAATACGATGGCTCCTTTATAGTACGTACTGGTATCTTTTCCATAGTAGTTCAAAGATAGTACATCTTAAAAATGTAAAACTTAATTACAAAGTACTTGCTAAAACACTAACAACTACACATAGTTATGGTGATTGTTTTTAATGCTTTGTGCTGCTTTAAGAAAGTCTCTATTTCTTTCTTTTGTTCATTGTAAATTGCGCTAAATATTTCTGCTTCATCATCATCTACCCTATGGTCTTTATTAGACTCCTCCACGGCTTTCAATTTAGCAGTATACTTTGTGGTTATAGCCTTTAACTGTGCTAGTACTTCATCGGCAACTTCACCAGCTGCATGTATAAACACTTCACTATCGCAAAACTCACCCGTATTATAGTAATAACTGGTAATGCTAGGGGTATCCATCCATTGCTTATCGGTTACTGAAAGGGGTTCATTAATATGTATATCATAGCTAGCCGAAATAATATTAACCACGGTTACCTTTGCAACATTTGCTAACTCTAAAGCTACAGGAGACACCATTTTGTACACCAAATAATTGTTGTTCTCATATTTCAACAAATGCTGGTAATACGAATACTCACCAGGTTCATACGTCATATCATTAGCAAACAACACCTCCCAATTAGATTCAAAATAATCAATAGTTTCTGCACTCTCAGCAAAATGTGCTCGGTATCTAAAACCGGTAACCTCCGTTCCATCTTTCATGGTAATTGTGCTCTCAATAAAAACACCATTATACTCCGCCAATGCCAGCATAGGTATTAATATCATCCACAATAAAAATAATTTCTTCATTACACGTATATAAAAATCAAGATAGTCTTTTTTTACATAATTTTTATAAACCTTCTTACCAAGTCATCATGTTTTTTTCTAGACCCCGCTTCTAAAATATCTATAGCATTCATTTCGGCAACTATCTGTTTTAAATCTTGTCGGTTAGCAATAGTAGCTATATACTCCATTAGACGTTCAGTATACCAACAGGTATCAACATCAACAGAGCGCATCTTTTCTATTAAAAACTGCAGCATCACTTCATCATTTTCTTGTACGGTAAGGCCTATTAATCCCAAATCTTCATAGTTTAGCTCTTCAATCTTAAATAATGCCATACGCAAACGCTTGGTTTGACTTTCAGTTAAAAAATAGCGTCTATTTTTTGTTTCAATAGTATCATCATAATAAGCCATGAAATCACTATTAGGAGACAGCTCATAGACACCTTCCCATCTTGTTACTGGGTGCTCGGCACATGTAACCAACCATTCAACAGTTTTTATAATTTTTTGCTGTTCGTTTTTTATAGCAGCTATAGTCTGAATCTCTAAAATTCGTTGTTTGTATACGCTATACGCATCTGAAGTTAACTTTTTAGAACCGTACGAGAGTGCCTGTGTTACATAATGGTTCCCTTCCTTATTTAAAAAAGCTAATACAAAAGTTCCTTTTTCATATTTAGCAGGTGCAGGACAAATCATCCCATTAGAAAAAAACACCTGAATACTAGCTTGGGTTACTTTCCCTTGTAGCACCTCTGTAATTTGTAACGTTGCTTTCACATCGTTCCATTGCTGGTCATGTTCAATGCTTTCAATAGCTACTACTTTTGCATATACAATAGTTTCAGCATTGGCTACTAGTTTGCGTAACGGCTGTGGTGGTATTGGGTAGGCAATTGCTTGTAAACTGCCCACAACGAAAATTAAAATAATGAGATAGGTTGCTTTCATAATAACAATTTAGGTACCGTATTCAATAATTATACCAACGCGTTATTCTAAATTATATTTTAATAATACCTCATACGGATTCCCCTCTAACCCTAACAATTTACAAAAGGCAGGTTCGGTTTTCATGCCCGATTTTTTAAGCGCTAGCACCTCAGCTTTAAATGTAGCTCCTTTCTTTTGTAATATTTCGTACTCCTTCAACATATGTTTAAAAGCATACTGCGCTTGCGTAGGTATGTTGGTAGCATACAGCTCAAAAGGCACCTCCTCTATACTAAAGTTACACACTAATACATTATCAGCTTGCATACGCAAACGGTAGTTAGCATATTCCGAAAACTGTTGGTGTAAAAGCATAGGAAGTTCCTCTATACAATCAAACTGTAGAATAATATCAGCATCGCTACCTTCTACGTCAATACCAATAGGAATAGTACCCACCACCAAAGGTTGGTATGGCGCTAAAACAGACAGCACGTTATGCGTGGTAAGCAACCTATATAAATTTTGCTGTTGTTGGTTTCCTTTTTCTAAATAACTGATATTGGTAAAGTCTACATCCATAACTATAAAGGTATCAATATATTTTAAGATAAAATACTCCATGGCACTCCCTCAAAGATAGTTACTAAATACCACTACCTCATATTAATAAATGATTAACCACATACGAGTTCTTATAAAAATTCAGTAAATTTCCCACAGAAAAAACTTAACCAATACATCATGATAAAATGTTTTAACCTTAGCATACTAATGCTAATAGCTGTCTTATTTTTTGGCTGTGAATCTGATGACAACTGTACCAAAACAATTCAAATACCACAGTACACCTACAGTAACGGACAATCGTATGTGTATTATACCGAGCAAGAGGTATCGTGTGATTTTGAAGAAGCTGTAGACGAACCTGCTCAAACCGGAAACGAGCTAGAAAACTTCACCTATGAAGTGTTACTTTTTGAATACACCCAAGACACTGGTAATAACAGCCACCGTTTGCAAATGGAAATAAAACTAAACAACTCTAATAACTATGCGGTTACTGGTTACCCTTACTTTAGCATAGCTATTGACGGTATGGTTACCTCATCTGCGTATGCTAACTTGGCTTCTGAAAACTGCTTGGGTATAGCTGCCAACAGCAGCTGTGTGTTTACATTAGATATTGAAGAAGACTCTACCTTACTCGGGGCACCAAGCGCTATGGAATTGGTAGCTGTAAAATACTATGTTACCGAGTAGTAACAACATAGTTAGGTGCTATTAAAAACATTTACACAAAAGTGTTATATTTGAGAAAACCTAATAGCACCTAACCTATGAAATTACACTACTCTAGCCTATTGCTTATACTAGCTTGTGCTTTTACAACCCGTTTTACCTACGCCCAAAACAACCAAATTACCATTGAGTTTATGGGCAACTGCGGACTGTATATGACAGATGGTACTACTAATTTTTATATAGATTTCCCTTATAAATCTGGTGCGCATGGCTATATGGAGTTTGATGATGCTGAGTTAGACAGCATTACACAAGATGCCATATTTATATACACCCATAAACACGCTGACCATTACTCTAAAAAGAATTTAAAAAGCGTAATGAAAACAAAAGGCGGACAGCATTTTGGGGTGCATAATATTAAAGCGCTTGAAAAACTAGGTGAAACTATTCCGGGGTTTGAAATTAAAGCGTTTAAAACCAAACATAAAATATTTGGCATTCCGTTTAGGCATTACTCATACCTTATTACCTGGCATGGTAAACGTATATTTCTGTCGGGCGACACTACCGACCCTGAAGTTATTAGCAGTACAAAAAATATTGATGTAGCCTTTGTACCCTATTGGATTTTACAATATGCGAAAGAGGAAGAAAAAGAAATTGATGCACAAATGTATTACATCTATCACCTATACCCACAACAGGTACCAAGCGCTAAAGAAACATGGGGTCCTGTAGAAAACATGCAACCCCTAGTTACACCGGGAGAAAAAATTACAGTAGCTTTTTAGAAATGTTATATGGCACTACAAATAGCTATTAAACCACAAACAAACCTTAATAAAGTTTAAATAAATAAGCATACATGAAGTTCTGGGACATAATTATACTCAATCTTTGGAATGAAGGATTTGATGTTATAAATGAAGACAACATTATTGAATGGGAAAGTGAAATGGCTAGTCATGCCATTACATTAAAAAATATAGCAACCAACGGTAATCAACTTGCTTGGTTCCAGCACGACAAAACAAACTTTGGGAGATGTTGTGTGAAAATTAAACATAACGATGGTATTGTAGTGAATTACCAACCTTTTAGTAATCATTCAGATGATGGAATTCAACTATATTATATAAAATGGTTTGGAGAAAAATTGATCATCATTTATGATGAAAAACATGGCACTCGTATTGTAGCAATTGAGAACCTTAAGGTAACTGAATTGTATGTGGGGCTTATTTATAACATACAAATAGCTAACAATAACATTTTTATTGAAGATACTGAAGTAGGTATACTGCTCATAACCATTAATGCCGAAAGTAATGAGGAATACCGATTATCACTACCCGATTTTAAGCGAAAACACCGAACCATAAAAATGAGAAACTTTAGCTATTTTTTTAATGATTATGAAGATGATTATAATAAAGATTAAGCTAATGTGGTTTGATATAAACTGGAGGTGATTTTAGAGGAAATATAAGTTAAACGTTTGTAACTAAAAACAACAAAGCCGCTTTTTAAGCGGCTTGTATTTTTTATATTTTGCGTTTATTTGGGAGTTGTGATGGCTACCATTGTTTCCACTAGTATTTATTCTGTATTCAGAGATTCTAACTTAGAAATTGTTCGGTTTAATACTTGCGTAAAATACCTATATTGTTGGCGTATTTCAATATTTAAAATTCTTAAGTGGCTATATTGGTGAGAAATATCTCTACCTAAAATTGAAATCTCTCTACCAATTGGATGAGTCCTAAATAAATTAGTATTTACTATTTGTATTTGAATTGGTCGAATAACACTTTTGTAGTAATCAACCAGAGCTCTTTTACCAACTATATTTTGATGATAGTATTGAACTTTTGAGTCTAAAAGTAGAAATGTTGGGTCTTGACGATAATTAGGATTATTATTCTTTTCATACTCGGTGAATTCAATAACCTTGTCTAGATATTTCTTATCTAAGCTAACAAAAACAGATCTAAGTGTTTCACTTTGTTGCACTACTGTGGAATGATAATCATCAACAATAACCATTAAGTTTTTAATAAAATCAATTTGAGAAAAAGCAGTATTAAAATAAGAACTGTTTTTAAATGTTTTGAATAAAAGTGGCGATTCCAAATTAGATAGTCGGTCATAAGTATTGGTTAAAATCTTTGGTGCTGTCGTTGGTATTCCTTTATCTAAGCTAATCGTTTCTTGATAGAACTTTTTGTAACCATTTCTTAATTCAGGAACTATATTGTTCTTTAATTCATCAAATTGATTAATGAAATAATTTTTTAACTTTTGCAAATCTGCTTGTTCATTTTTTCTTTTAATTAATCTGTCAATTAAAATTCCAAGGGCGAAAATTAAAACTGTAAAAACAACGGTAAAGATTGTATCATTTGAAACACCTAAAAAAGTGTCAGTTTCTTGATTCAAGTGATTATGCAAATCGGAATGAATCGAAGAAATATTTTCGTTGAGATTTTTAATTTGAACAAACAAGCTGTCCTGAATAGATATATTCAAAGAATCATTCGTAATATTTGTTATTGGTTCGTTTTGCAATTTTTTCGTGTATTAGTATTAACGGATTTCGCTATGATTTCGTTGCGGACAAATCCACAGGATTATTTCCGCCGTAGCCGAAAGATAGCAAATAAGCTTTGAATTATAGCCGTGTTAGCACCAGTTATTATTTGTCAGGTTTTGTAATTTCAAGGTCATCTTTCTTTTCTATAACTTTTCCGTATACTTTTTCTTTTTTTATATCTCGTAAAATAGCCTTTTCAAGATTATTAATCGTTTTTGATAGATATTTTTCATTGACAATTAATATTCGTTCAGCGCTAAATCCAATACTTCTTTTGATAGTATCCAAATCTGGGGCAACTCTATTTATCCATTCCTTGCCAACCAGAACTTTACCAATATCCAGTAACCTTTGTTCAAGTTCAGGGTGTTTATCAATTAAATCGTCAGCCAGTGAATCGGCAAACTCTTGTAATTGAGGTCCAGCTCTTTCGTTTAATATGATTGCTTCTTTCAATTCTGTAATTTCATCTAAGTCAGAAGCAAGATTAAAGTCTTTTAGTTCTAAATTTGACTTAATTACTCTTATGTCAGCTGTCGTAACCAAAATTCCGCACGATAAATCAATAAATCTACCTTCTGAATATGTATGGTCAAGAACGTTTTCGTAATCATTTTTAACAAATACTGGCATAGCAAACCTTAGTTGGAAAATTCCGTGTTTTACTCCATTCGTATTGCCTCCACCATCGTTTGAAAGCTCAACACCACCAATGCAATAACCTATAGATTGTTCAAATTCCCATACAGATTTAGACTCAATTCTGACAGGTACTAAGTCCTCAGTTGAGTTTAAAATTCCTATTGGATACATCTCACTTGGATATGGTGAGAAAATCCAAGAAGTTCCTAGTTGTCTGTATTTGCACTCAACAAGAGCGGAAAGGACGATAAGTTTACCTTCTGAATCAAGACATTTGTATGTTCTTAAATCAACCGAAAACTCCTTCAACTCTTTACTTTCATTTGGTCTGATATACGGATATTCTCCAAAAATTTCATAACCTAAAGAATTAAATATATTTGATGTAACATATTCTAAAGGAAGCCCTGTTTTTAACAGTCCTTTTTTCCATTTTGTACTTGTTGACATTTATTGTTTTATTATTTTAGTCTCTTCTTAAGACACTTTCCAATTCAGATATTATAAACTTTAAACCCTCACTCTCATCTCTCGTTTTTTCTAAATCATTTCTCAAATATTGAATTTCCATCATCAAAGACTCAATGGTTTCTTTCAAAGAATTAATTTCATTCGCTAATTGTTGATTGTGCATATGATTGGTATTAATTTTTTCTAACTCTTTATATCCGTATAAAAATACACAATATTACTATTAATCCTACAGAAAGAGGTATAATTAGTACGACTGTACAAATATTATAATCCAACAAAACTGCTCTAAAAGCGACTTTTATAGTTTATCTCTTTCGGTTATCTAATGGTTTTGCTACTCTTACAGGTGTTATATATTGTTAGGCATGGTACTTTTTTTAATCGGTATTAACTTTTTATATGTTAAGCACCTCCAAATCCATTCCAATGGTCCAATTTTAAAATAGGTCAGCCAAATTTTGCTTAATATTACTTGAAAAACAAAAACTAAAATAGCTATAGTAAGGGTTTGAGATGGACTTAACGTTTCGTATAATTTAAATCCGACTGATGTGAATAAAATCACTCCGATAAAACTTTGCATTATGTAATTTGTCAAAGCCATTCTACCTGCATATTTTAACGGTGACAAAATTTTTCTCCATTTCGTGTTATACCAAAGCCAACCAATAAACCATAAATAAAAGGATCCCATTATTACATCTGATATTACCATTAATTTGATTAATAACGTTCTAAAAAGCTCAATTTTAAAAATTTCGAGTTTGATAAATACGAACAAAAACAGAATTCTGTAGATGTTTGTAATGATTGTTGTTAGAAGTACGGGGAACTTTATTTGTTTAATGAAAGACTCTAATGATTCATATATCTTATTTTTTCCAAGATAGAGTCCGAGTAAGAACATTGACAAGGCAATTGGGGCTAAAAAAACAAACAATACTGGGATGTTTGCAAGATATTCCAACAATCTTAATTTTACTCCTTGTTGATAAGTTCCGTTTTTGATAATTTGGTTTACGGTTTCTCCTGTGTAATTACTTAAATAAGTTTCAGGTTGAAAATTTAAAAATTTAAACAAGTATTCAAAAACTTGGTCATAAAAAGGAAAGAAGAGAAAAATTGCAGCTAAAATGAGAATCAATTTATTAGATTTCTTTATGAATATCGTGGTCAAAAGTCCAAGAATAGCATAAATATTTAAAACATCTCCTGACCATAAAAATATGATATGCAATGCTCCAAATATGAACAAAAAGAACATTCTTCTCGTAAAAAATGAAGATGAAAGTTTGTTCTTTTCAAACAACTTTAAAGCCTGCATTGAAATTCCCAATCCGAAAAGTAATGAAAAAATCGGGAAGAATTTTGTATAGAAAAAGAGTTGTAAAACCCTCTCGGTTATTTGGTCAATATTAGAAGTCCATTGTTTTGCAAATTCGTCTTGATTAAGAAAAGTCGAATTCATTATAATAATATTTACCACAAAAATACCCAGAATGGCAAATCCACGATAAACATCTAATAAGTCAATTCGGTTTTTTACTTTGGTTGGTTGATCGTTCAATTCAAGTTTTAGTTTTTTTGTCCGTATTCTTCCTAACTCGTTATACACGTATAAAAATACACAATATACCTGTGTATTTTGCTGATAAGAGAAGTTTTTTTCCTATTTAAAGTTTATTTTTAAATAACAAAAAGAACCGCTTGCAAGCCTACCACAAAACCAGAAAATCCACTACCACTAAAACAACAAAGCCGCTCTAAATCGCCTTGTACAATGAATCTTTTAAGGTTATTTGGGAGTTGTGCAACGGTTACCATTGTTACCACATGTTTTTTTATTCAATTGTCAATAGTCTAATTGTTTGATAAACAAATAATAAAATTACTGGACTTGAAAGGCTGATTAAAAGTATTTTTTTGTTTAAAAAATTCCATTTTGTCCAATGTTTAATTGTTCTTCCAATTACCGCTATTCCCAATCCGAGTGATATTAGTTTTGCAGGAATAAAAAACATAAAATTGAAGCTAAAATTATGTGGCGCATATCCTTCTTTAATTCCGAATAATGGTTCTCGAAAGTAATTTATAAATAGGGTAATAGTCAGCAATAAAATGCTTGTCAATGACATTCTGAAAGTCCATTTTATTTTTCTATTCATATGAGTAATTTAACTAAATATAGCCCAAAGCATTGACATTACAGCGTCAAATGTGCTTTGTTCTTTTTTTGGTTCACAATACTTTTTAGATAAGTATTTCAGCGATTTTTTATTCCATTTGAATTTTGAGAATGACATATCTTAACAATAAAAAGCAAAATTAGAATTGATACAGTCTTTTTCATTTTTGGTTTATAAATTATATCTAACTCGTTATATCCGTATAAAAATACACAATATTCCTGTTAATACTCCGGATATGAAGAATAAATAGTACGACTGTACAAATATTATAATCCAACAAAACTGCTCTAAAAGCGACTTTTTTACTTTTTAGTGCTTTACTATTTTATAAGTATAGTTAGCACCCGAAGTTGTTGTTAGATGCACTATGTACGTACCCAAGCTGTACGCTTGCATATCTATTTCTTTTTGCCCCTCTATTAGGGTACCTTTTGCTACAGTTTGTCCTAATAGGTTGGTTATGGTATACTCGGTAAGGTTTAAAGCGCTGTCTATAGTAACCTTATCAGTGGTAGGGTTAGGATATAAACGTATTGTAGGTTGTTCAAATTCAGGAGTAGTTAGTGGTGTATCTACACAAATACCTATTACTTCTACCGGAGTTAAACTATTGGTATAGGTACCATTTCCATAGGTCCCGTAAGTGTTGTCTCCCCATGCCCAAACGCTACCGTCTTCTTTTACTGCTATGGTAGGAGCATATAATTTGGTTATAACAGACACCCAATCAGCATCGGTACCTATTTGTACTGGTAATGGCTGATTTATAGTGGTACCATCTCCCAATTCTCCTTCGGTATTAAAGCCCCATGCCCATAAAGTACCATCACTTTTTACCCCAAAAGATGCATTTGGGTCTGCCGTAAAAGAGCGCCAAGTATCTGTACCTATTTGTGCGGGAGTAGCCACATCAACATAATTTTGTCCTACACCCATGGCATCATAAGCGCCACCCCAAACCCACAAGGTACCATCAGTTTTTTGTGCTAATACATGATGTCCGCCTAAACAAACCTTTGCCCAATCGGTATCTGTATTTAATTGTGTAGGTAAGGTGTAAGAAGTAACACTAGAACCCGCGTATAACATATAACCAGTATTAGCTCCCCACCCCCAAACGGTACCATTATTCTTAATAGCAATAGCCGTTCTGCTTGCATCAACAGCTATCGATGCCCAATCGGTATCGGTACCCACTTGTGTAGGTGTAGGTTGTGCCATAGGTGTTGTACCATTCCCCATTTGTCCTTGATCGCCTTGGCCCCATGCCCAAATGGTACCATTAGCACGTAACCCTACCGTAAAAAAATAAGCGCCACGCACATCTACCCAATCGGTATAAGAAGTCACTTGTTGAAAACTTGTATAATAATCTTGTGCAGATGATCCAACTCCTAAGCACCCATATGAATTGCCACCTACGCCCCACAAACTACCATCTTGCTTTACGCCAAAGGTGGTTATTAAGCCATTATAGGCAGATACCCAATTATTCATAGTTCCTATTTGAACAGGACTACTAGGATTGTTCATAGCGGCATTTGCTAATTGCCCCCATCCACCATAGCCCCAACCCCAAAGGGTACCATCAGTCTTTACGGTTACTACATGCCCTCCTAAGCGTAATTCGCTAAAGCACTGCCCATGCATGTAGCCTATTATTAAAATAAAAGTTAAATTAAGTAATTGTTTTTTCATGATTGATGCGTTGTTTTTAGATTGATGATACTTCATAATAAATGTGAAAATTATTACAAAATATCAATAAATGTAATAAAAAACTTTCAAAAATCTTAATCCAACAATTCAAACACCTCATATAATCCTGTAAACTTGTTAAAACAATAGATTTTTGCTAAGTATTCATATTTAGAGGTTTTGTAAGTTTTCCGCGAAGATCATTTATCTGGTAGTAATAATGCTACTAAATACAAGTTTAATTTCTATCTTGCTATAGCCTATGAAACATTTCAACATAAAAAGCTACTTCTTGGCTATTCTAGTCACCATAGTAATGGTGTTGCTCATTCTTAGAAAAGATTGTTCGGGAGATAGCTGTATGGTTAATGTAATAGGCTTGGTATATTTAATACTCTGGGTAGTGTGTTATATACCTTGGTTATTTATAGTCGTAAAAAAACTAAAACTTACCTTTTACACAGAGCGTGTACTGTTTTTTCTACCAAGTATTTTGGCTACTATTGTACTGGTGTTTTTAAGCAAGTTTATTACTGAAATTAATCTGAAAATAGGACTCATTGGTATATTACCACATACCTTACTTCAGCTATTATTTTTCTTATACTATAGAAAAAAAGTAAAACAATAGAATACATCTATACTTAAAAAGGTAATTAACCAAAAGCTTCAAGTGAAAAACTTTATCTTTATTCCCATAAGCTATCATTAAAATGAATGTAATAGACGCGATTGCTAAAAGCGAATATAAAGAGGTAGTAGAAGTTTGGGAGGCTTCGGTACGTGCTACACATAGTTTTCTTAAAGAAGTAGATATAGCCTATTTCAAACCCCTAATTTTAAATACCTATTTAGATGCAGTTGATCTAAAATGTGTTAGAAATAATAACGGCAAAATAGTGGGATTTATAGGGGTAGCAAACCAAAACTTGGAAATGCTATTTATACACCCTAACGATAGAGGAAAAGGAATAGGAAAAACGCTTTTAGCCTATTCTATTAAAAATTTAAACGTAACCAAAGTAGATGTAAATGAACAGAATGAACAAGCCGTAGGTTTTTATAAGCATTGCGGATTTGAGGTTATAAATCGTTCTGAATTAGATGCTACTGGCAAACCCTACCCTATCTTACACATGGAATTAAAGAAATAATTAAAAGTTGCAATAGTAGTATTTGTACAGATTCTTTGGGATAATCAAATATGATATACCTTGGTGAAGATTAACCTCATTAATAAAGAACATAACTACGTTTATTCATTTATTCCACTAGTTTTAATACTCTTTATTCGTTATCTTTCATACTAGCTTCAGAAAAGTGAAGATGAAACCAAAAAAGGTCTTAAAAGAAAATATAAAACTACAAATATGCTACATTCATCATCAAAGAACATTCAAAAAATAACCCCTTATTTATGGGTTGAGAAAGATGCTAAAGCGGTGGCTGAATACTATCTGTCCATCTTTAAAAATGGTAAGCTGCTAGATTATAAACAATTTAATAGCGAAGAAAGTGGGAATGATGCCGGAATAGAAACCGCAGTTATAGAAATTGAAGGAATGGAGTTTAGCATATTAGCAGCCGGACCCTTATTTAAATTTAACGAGGCGGTATCGTTTGTTATCAATACAAAAAACCAATCAGAAACCGATTATTATTGGGAAGCTCTTACAACCAATGGCGGTGCAGAAGGCGTTTGCGGGTGGTGTAAAGACAAGTACGGATTATCATGGCAGGTGATTCCAACAGAATATTATGAGCTTATACATAGCAGTAACCCTAACGTTAGGGAAAAGGCCATGAAAAACACCTTAAAACAGAAAAAGATTATACTTTCGGAACTTAAGTAAGTTGGGGTAATGGCTATGTACTTTTTGATAATGAAGTAAATACAGCTATTGTTTTATGGGCGGCGTGAAAATCTATACTCACAAAGTATTATATTTGAGATATACAAATAATAAACAAGAGCTCCTCTTATCCGGAACATAACATGGAATATAGAGTATATTTATCCTAATATAACGAGTTGCCAGTAATTTGAAAAAAACAGCATATTTAGATAACAACATTTTCGTTGACATTGAACAAAATTCATTGTCAACTACGGATTTATTGGAAAATATTGACAAAAACATAACTGACTTCTTTTATTCTGCTTCTCATCTTCAAGAAGCAAATGAAATTACTGCAAAAACAAAATCTGAACTGAATAATAGACTTGAAAAACGTTTTCAAACAATATCAAGTGTTACAAATAACAACTATCTATTTCAGGAATTACCATCAAACAAAGTCCATAAACTAAAAGAAAAACCAAGTGTTGTTTTTAACACAATAAACGATGTTCCTTTTGCGCAAAATATGATGAAAGGAATGATGAATACCGTAAGCGAAACACAAAAAGCGGAATTTAGAAAACAACTAAATATTGACCCAATCCGAATTAACAATTATTCGCCTAAAGAAGTTATTGAGCAAATCAATTCTAAAAGCGACTTAATGGGCGGATTTTCACTCGTGGGTATGATTGAAAAAGCAATTGAGTTTCATCCTCAAGGAAAAGAAATGGGACTGCATAATAGATTTGCTGGAATTTTCGAGATGTTAGATATGGTTGGATATTGGAAAGACAAACACAATGAAAAATCAAATTACGCTCGACTTTGGGATGCAAGTCACAGTCATTTTTCGAGCTATTGCGACTATTTTATTTGCAATGATAAGAGAACAAGAAATAAAGCCAAGGCCGTATTTGAGATTTATGGAATAGAAACAAAAGTTTTAGACTCGAAAGGAAATGAATAAAAAACTACTGGCAACAATGTATAACCGCAATTACGGCGGATTCGACTACGTCCGAATCCACTCGGAATTGCCAACATAAGTGCTAAACTGAAAGTTATTAACTTTAAAACCGTAACTGACGGTTATAAGAGACAGGTGTAAGCAATGCAAAAAAACTATGAATGAAATAAAACTTTTACATGGTACATTAGGGGGATTTGCCAAGTACTTCTATCAAATAAAGGATAATCTTGAAATCTGGAGTTTTGACGAAAAAACTGGTATAGGCTTTTTTAAAAAATATACGGGACACTATGCACACGTTGAATTAAAAATATGCAAATTGGATAAAGAATATAGACGAAATAATGTTGAATATTTAATTAACGAAAATCAACTTCCTCAACAGCTTAGGATTGAAATTGAAAAAACTTTAAACTTCTTTATTAGCTATGTAGAGGCTTTAAAAGGAGAGGAAGTTTCATTAGGATTTAAAATAACGGATGCTACTTATCATAAGGTTGATACAAGAAGAAGAGATGTTATTATTGGAACCATTTATGCACTATTAAACTGTTTCGGAAAAAAAATTGGAGGAATACAAGAAGATGACGTGGAATTAATTCAAAAACTAAAAACAGAATCTCTTAAGAAGAAATAATAAAAACTAGCTACAACACCGGAAACCGTTTCACAACTCCCAAATAACAGCAATGTAAAGCTTACCGCACTCACTAAATGCGAATAGCTTGTGCAACGGCGTGATGCTGCTTGTTTTGTTAAATTACTTTTTATGGTTGTCCGTAAAATAGACACACGTAAAGTGTTATATTTATAAGGTGTAAGTAAATAATAAACATAGGCTCCTCTTATCTGGGAAATAACATTAAATATAGTGTATGTTTATCCATATATAACGAGTTGTGTAGCATTTAAGAAATGAAGAACATAGGAATAATATTGATAACCATTTTTGCTTTGAGTTGTAACAACCAAACAAATCATAAACCGACTGAAAAAGTGGACATTAAATACGTCAGTTCAAATTATAAAAATGAGACCGAAGGAATAATTGAGTTCAGTCGAATTGTAAAAGACAACTCGAACCTGAATTTGATAGAAGGAGAAATAAGTTTTGATGAAAATTACAACACACTTCAGAAGATAACTAATAAAAGAATAGTATCGGAATCTGAATTGGACTCAATAAAATCTTCCCTAAAAATTAAAGGTTACCGAAAGAGTTTTGACAATATTGGAAAAATCATTTTTGTACAAATGCAACCAAAAAATGAAAATGATTTACAAGTCTTAGACTTACGTCATTCTATTGAAGAAAAGATTCACGAAAAACTGAATAGTAATGGATTAGGAGAATGGATAGCAGGCGATTTAGGTCCAGGTGGAGCAAATATGCTGTTTGAAGTTACTGAATGGGAAAAGTCTATACAATTGATTATGGACATTCTTAATCAAGAAAGCCTTTTAGACAAAAGTTTAATAATGAAAAGATTGAATACTGCAGAAGACGATTGGAATTATGAAATCATATATCCAATAGATTATAACGGAGTATTTAATCAAATGTAAAAACGCTACACAATCGAGTAGACGGCTCCGCCAGTAGCTGACGAAGTGCGCCTCTCACACCACCGTACGTACGGGTCGCGTATACGTCGGTTCAAAAATGATACTAACCCTTATATTATGTTAGCATACTTAAATAACCTCTCTTCTTTAATTTGGATTGCGTTATTGTCGTTCGTAGAATTGGACTTTGAGCTACTGGCCAACCTCCCATATTGGTTCTACTCTATGCATAGGCTTACTTAATGTCACAACGGCATCATTTCTCCAAAATCATATAATCACCTCAAAAAACACTAAAAAATGAGCCGATTAGTAGTTTTAATTGGCTCATTTGCTATTACAGAGAAGTATTTTTGTTCTCATACTCCTCGATTAAAGCTCCCAAAATTGATAATTCACTATAAAGCATATTACCCCCTAAAAACATCAAAGCCGCTCTAGAGCGGCTTGTATCATAGATTTTTTAATTGTTTAAAACTTGGCTTTCCTTATTAAAGTTGACTTCCATTTTCTTTAATCCAGTTGGTTAAATATTCCATACAAATTTGGTCTATATTGGTTCTGTCTGCTCCATTCCAATACCATTGTACAGTATCATCATTCAAATCTTCTTTGGCATAGTATAGCGAGTAGAAATCATATATTTTACGGTGGTAATCAAGAGCAATACACAGGTCTTTAATTTCTCTTAGGGTTTTGAGTAAATCTCTATTATCATTCAGTACTTCCGTAGCCAAATAAGTCACATAATCAACAACTACTTTATCCCGATTTGTGAAGTCAAGATTAAGTTCTTCAAATACCTTGTCGGTTAATTCTTTTAATTCGAATTGGTTGTATGGTTTTTCAATTCCAGCAAGTTCTACTAAATGTTCTGTGTCATATCCTATCATCATCATATCTACAGCCCAAGTAGACCATTTTTCGTCAACGTCTTGATTCAAATGTTTCCCAAGAATAATTTCGTATGTAGATTCTACTGGTTTCATCTTATGTGCCATAATGGTTGTGTATAACCACCAGTTAAAGGATTAAAGTTAGTGATTTTCGGTTAAGAACTGGCGGTAGCAATTCAGAGTAGATTCGGACGAAGTCGAAGCCGCCGTAATTGTGGTTACCATTGATTGTGTGCCGTTTTTATTCTTTTTTTTGTTTAAGTTTTAATTCAAATTCACTAGCAATTACTTCAATCACATGGTCATAAGTATGAAAAATATAATGTTCGTGTGAACTCTTTAATTTAAAATTCTGCGAACTTTTAGAAAATTCGTTTATTCTATCAGAGTCAAAAACTTTTTCAAAACTGGAAGTATATTCTATGTCAGAATAAAAGTCCAATTCCACCATTTTAAACTCCAAAATTTCCTTAAAAGTCAGTTCGTATGTAATCCACTTTTCGTTTTTTACGTTTTCACAAAGCGAACCATTAAAATCCCCTATCAGTTTTACAGAGTGAGTTCCCTTAAATTCAATTCCATCAAGAAATATGGCATCTCTTCCGTAAACTTTTCCTAATTCTTCAATTATTATTGGTTCGTTCATTTTTTTCAAATGGCTTACAACTCCTTATACTAGCATAAAAATACACAATATTCATGTTTATGCCCCAGAGAAGAATAAGTTTTATTCCTTACTTAAAGTTAAAAGAGATTGTAGATTAACCCCACAAAAAAACCTCCACACCTTTGGTGTGGAGGTTCTATAGCTAGTGGAGAAGATGGGACTATCCAAAAGCTCCAAAATCGTGTGTTTACAAGGGTTTAAAAAGAGCTAAAATTAAGAGGTCACCGAATAGCCCCCTTTTTAACAAAGTTTAACAATTTTAACATAGTTGAAGCTTCTAAACAAAGCTGTTTGAACTATAAAATTATCCAACCATCTTTTACAAAAGTTAATTGAGCATCCTTTATAAACGATTTCCAATCCGTTTTTTCAGTAGCCTTATAATTTGTTAGCTCAAATACATAAACTTGAGGATTTGCCATATTTGGTCGGTATAACCAAAATCTGAATCTCTTTACTTTAGGGTTATCAGACAAAAATTTAAGTTCCTCTAAACTTCCAATATTTAAACTGATTACATTCAAGATATCTGGATAAAACAATCCTTTTTCGAAAATCATATTGTAATCTGAATTTGAATCAAAAAGCTCGACAAATTGAAATTTGCCAAATCTTATTTTGTTACCAGTGTTTGTTATTTCTCCAACAAATTTTGAATACTGTTTCTTTGTATACTCTTTTTTAAAAAGTTCTTGAGCCCAATAATCCTCTTGCTCCCCCTGATTAGTAAAAGGAGGACTTAATTGAATAGAAGAATTAACCTCAACTTCAGTAGTTTTATAAACAGAACTACAGCTTAATGTTAACACCCAAACTAAAATCACATATAAACATCGCATCTTAAGTCAATTTTACTTCAAATTTATTGAAACCAAATTTTTATAAAAGCTCAAATGAGTGAATGGTATGCCTTGGTTAGGGAAATAGCTTTATTAAACCAGATAAAAGTCTAAATTCTAAAAAATCCTTCCTACAAAAAAGAATGATTTTTCACTTGTTTATAGCTAGATGCTATTTTGCTACAAGGAGTAAACAAGCAGGAATACACAGGTGTGTCATCAGGAAACAAGCGGTAAACAACCTCAATACCCTTTTTTATAAAACTTATACAAACTATAAAACAATAAACTATGTTTTTTAAAAATAATTTTATTCTTTATTAGCTCCAAGCCTTTTAACATCAAATTTTTAAGTTCATTTTATTTAGCATAGTTTGGTGATTTTTAAATTGCCCATGAAAAAAAAAGAGGCTTAAAAAGTCTTTTGGCTTCAAAAAAATGACGACTTTAACATTTTCGAAAAAGTGCTGATTTTCAAAATTCTTACAAAATAAAATCTGAATTTGACTTAGATTCCTAAACGAACATTAAACTGCTTTAAGCTCCAGACCAACATCCATACCGTTAAAACAACAAAGCCGCTCTAAAGCGACTAGTATAGTTTATCTCTTACAGTGATTTGTGCTATAACTACCGTTGTTGGCTGACTTTATTATTTATTTTTTCAATCCAATTTTCCTCAAATTTATCCACTACAGTGTCTTTATTTTGTCCAGGATAAATTGCCGGATAAATATGTCTGAAGGTAAATCTATTTTGTTCTTCAGTTCTAAATTCTTGGAAATTTCCTTTTTCAGTTTGACTATACATTATAAATTCTGTAGTATCCATCATTTGTTCCTTTCTACCATATAACGTTTTGCTTAAAAAATCGATTCTTGAATCATGATTGAAATCATACAATTCTAATTCAAAACCCGTTTTAAATCTTCCAAAATAACTCTCGCTTTTTGTCTTTAAATCATAAATCAATTGATAATTAACCGAACATGCCAATCCTGAGCAAGGCTCATTGGTAAGTACAAAACCCAGGAGAGAATCTGATTCGTAAAATTTGATTTGTCTCACAGTGTTTGCAAAATTCACGCTATCCACATTTTCTCCCCAAGTATTATTCAATGTAACTTTTTCTGATGTATTTACTTTTGTTCCATTGATTATAATTTCTAGTGCGTTATCTTTTTCCGACCATTTGATATCATTCTCAGCAAGTCTAATATTAAATCTTTTATTCGGGTAATATGTGTTATTAAAAATCAGAGTTGGTTCATTCTTTCTAGATTCTAGATATTCAGAAATTATAGTACCGTAATTTACCTTTTTCGCTAAGTCTGTTTTAGGTTTAGTTTTGTTCTCATTGGAACAGCTGAAAATTAAAATTAATATAAATGTAAGTTTAATTAAGGTTTTCATTTAATGATAGGTAAATTGTTATATGAGTATAAAAATACACAACATTCCTGTTTATTCTCTGAAAAAGAGTACCCTTATTTCTTACTTAAAGTTAAAAAAGGCAGTAGATTAACCCCACAAAAAAACCTCCAACCAAAGGTGCAGAGGTTTTATATGTTGTGGAGAAGATGGGAGTCGAACCCACGACCTCTTGACTGCCAGTCAAGCGCTCTAGCCAGCTGAGCTACATCCCCTAATATTTTTTCACCGAGAGCACCAAGAGTGGTGTTGTACAGTGAAAATCACGTTTCAATATTACATTTTTTTCTAATAACTTCGAAAAAAAACCACGCTTTCTTCTAAATACACACAACATTTCTGGGTTAACTAACTGAATATGTTGTAATACCCCCTGAAAAGTAGTAGCACTTTCGGCATGTGAAACCCCTGTACTCAACTCTTTTAGTCCGCTATCTATTACTAGATCCTCCTCGTTATAGCCCGGCGTTTTCACCAAAAGTAGTTCTACACTAGCATTGTACTTCTCTTTAATTTCTTTCAGCGGCACTAGTTTGCTACGGTTTTTTACAATACCCGATTTAAATGCGGTAAGTATAGACGTTATTGGGTGGTGTTCATAATCTTCTGGTACAATAAGGGTAGGTATATCGGTTTGTTTAATAATACTTCCAGTAGTTTTTCCTAAGTACACCTCATCACGTATATCGGTACTTTTAGGTTCAATTACAATTAAATCTACCCACAATTCTTCACTAATTTTCTTGATAGCCTCTAAAACGCCTCCTTCATAGGTTAGTATTTTTATTTGTACCCCTTTAGCATCTACCGCCTTTATAAGCTCTTCTAACTGGTATACGGTATTTTTACCAACTACCTCATGCATGTTAGATGTCATACCCATGGTTGCCAAAACTGTGTAGGCTTGCATTACATATACATCGCAGAAAAAATCGGCAGCAAAATCTACCGCATACTGCAATGTTTTTAACGCATTGGGAGATGTCCCCACAGGAACCAGGATGTTTTTCATAATTGGTTAGTTTTCTTTAAAAATAGGATTTTATTTTTAATTATCAAGAAGTCAGCAAGATATCATAATGTAAACATTGTAAACTGTTGCTTACCATAGCACCACTCCCCTCATCATGTTGAACTGGATTCAACATCTCACTAACAGCTCAAAACTCACTCAGATGGGATCCTTAACTAAATTCAGGATGACGCAAAACTCCCTACAAACAACTAATGTTGAACTGGATTCAACATCTCACTAACAGCTCAAAACTCACTCAGATGGGATCCTTAATCAAGTTCAGGATGACGCACGACTCTCAACAAAAAATCAGCCTACGTCATGTTGAACTAGATGCAACATCTCACTAGTAACTCAAAAAACTTACTCAGATGGGATCCTGAACTAAATTCAGGAGGACGCAAAACTCCCTACAAACAACTACCCCTCGTCATGTTAAACTTGATTCAACATCTCACTAGTAGCTCATAAACTCACTCAGATGGGAGCCTGAACTTAATTCAGGATGACGCAAAAACCCCTACAAACAACTGCCCTACGTCATGTTGAACTTGATTCAACATCTCACTAGTAACTTAAAAAACTTACTCGGATGGGATCCTGAATCGAGTTCAGGATGACGCAAAACTCCCTACAAACAACTATACCTCGTCATGTTGAACTGAATGCAACATCTCACTAGCAGCTCAAAAAACTTACTCAGATGAGATACTGAACTAAATTCAGGATGACGGGACACTCTCAACAAAAATCACCCTACGTCATGTTGCACTGGATGCAACATCTCACTAGTAGCTCAAAAAACTTACTCGGATGAGATCCTGAATTAAATTCAGGATGACGGAACACACTCAACAAAAAACTACCCCTCGTCATGTTGAACTTGATTCAACATCTCACTAGTAGCTCAAAAACTTACTCAGATGAGATCCTGAATCGAGTTCAGAATGACGGGATGTGCATTCATTCTAAAATTTAAAAATAATCCCGACCTTTGCAGGCATGACGAAAAACAGTACTACCAAAGTCAGCTTCTGGGAAATAAACAAGCTTGCACTACCTGCTATTTTTGCAGGTATAGCAGAACCTCTTATTTCCATAACCGATGTTGCGGTATTGGGTAATGTTAAAGAAAACTCTGTAGAAGCTTTGGCGGCTGCGGGTATTGTTGGTTCGTTTTTATCGGCACTTATTTGGATTCTAGCACAGACCAAAACGGCCATTTCTGCAATGGTTTCTAAACACCTTGGCGAAAACCGATTACATGCCGTAAAAACCTTGGTTCCGCAGGTTATAGGGTTAAACCTGTTACTTAGCCTGCTCCTATTGGTAATTACTACCGCAGGATCGCACTTTATTTTTTCAACCATTTTTGAAGCCGAAGGAAAAATTCTAGCCTATGCTGAAAGCTATTATTTTATTAGGGCTTTGGGCTATCCGCTTACTTTGGTAACCTTTGCTATATTTGGCGTATTTAGGGGTATGCAAAATACCCTATGGGCTATGATATGTAGCTTGGTGGGCGCTGCTGTAAATATTGGGTTAGATTTTACCTTGGTATATGGTATTGATGGTTTCATACCGGCTATGCATTTGCAAGGGGCTGCTATTGCTAGTGTTATAGCGCAGCTTACCATGCTTTTCATGGCTATTTTATTTTATACTTATAAAACTCCATTTGGTTTTAAAATTAGCAAAACCATTAATCCTAATTTACGGGCATTGCTTATTATGAGTGGTAACTTATTTATTAGAACCTTCTTTTTAAATGTTGCCATGGTAGTAGCCAGCAGATTAGCCACGGTGTACGGTAAAAATAGTATTGCAGCACAAAGTATCTTAATGAACATTTGGCTGTTTTTCTCTTTCTTTATTGATGGCTATGCCAATGCTGGTAATGCTATTTCAGGAAAACTTTTAGGGCAAAAGGCATACAAAAAACTATGGTTTTTAAGTATTGATATTTGTAAATACGCCATCACTATAGCCTGTATTCTTATTGCTATTTGTGTGGTGCTATATAACCAAATAGGCTTACTGTTTAATAAAGATGAAGGAGTACTAGCCGCCTTCTACTCTGTGTTTTGGATGGTATTACTCATGCAGCCTATCAACTCCATAGCCTTTATGTTTGACGGTATTTTTAAAGGATTAGGAGAAGCTAAATTTTTAAGAAACTTATTAATTGTTGCTACCCTTTTTGGCTTTATACCCGTAGTTACCATTACACACTATACGGGTTTAGAACTCTACGGTATTTGGATAGCCTTTACCGTTTGGATGCTGATAAGGTCTATTGGTCCTGTATTAAAATTTAGAAGTAAGTATTTACACACTTCTACATAATTTGTTATTTTTGGGGAAGACCCAAAACTATTATAATGACACAAGGTACCATTACAACCGTTGTTACTAACAAAATTGCTACCATTACTTTTGGCCATCCTGCTAGTAATTCGTTTCCTTCTGCTATGTTGAAAGAGCTTACCAAAGCCATTGAAAAAGTTTCTAACGATAAAACTATTACCGCGCTAGTACTACAAAGTGCAGGTGAAAAAGCCTTCTGTGCTGGTGCTTCGTTTGATGAACTTTTAGAAATTAAAAACATGGAAGAGGGCATTGCTTTTTTTAGTGGCTTTGCCAATGTATTAAATGCTATGCGTAGTTGTACCAAACTTATTATTGGTAGAGTACAAGGTAAAACTGTTGGCGGCGGTGTTGGACTTGTAGCAGCCTGTGATTATGTAATGGCTACCGAAAGTGCCCAGATAAAACTTTCTGAATTTAGTATAGGCATTGGTCCGTTTGTAATTGCGCCTGCCGTAGAACGCAAAATAGGTAAAACAGCTTTGGCAGATTTAACCTTAAATGCTCAAGATTGGAAATCGGCACAATGGGCTTTAAAGAAAGGTCTTTACACGCAAGTTTTTGAATCTATTAAAGATGTAGATACCGCTTTACTACAATTAACCGATAAATTAACAACATATAATCCGGCGGCATTAAGAGCCATGAAACATACTTTATGGGAGGGCACTGAAAATTGGGAAGAATTATTATTTGATAATGCAGAAATTTCAGGAAGATTAGTACTTTCGCCTTTTACTAAAGAAGCTTTAGCTTCATTTAAAAATAAGAAGTAAAATGAACTTGTTAATTACCTTATTTCAGCAACCTGATATTGAAGAAAAAATAAAAAATGCACCCGACAACTCTTATGTCATCGGGGTGCTAATTGGGTATTTATTACCTTTAATTGTATTGGCTGCTTTTGCGTATCTTATGTTTTCGTATTTTAAAAACAAACGAAAAGAATAAACTACCTAAGCAAGCTCAAACCATTATTATGTAAACAAAGCGTTTACCTTGTTTTAAGCCAACCGGTAATACTTAACCTTGGTTGCTTAACAGGTTTTACTTCGTGCTCTAAAATCTGACTTTCAAATATAACCACACGCCCAGGAAGCGGGTAAAACACCTTTTCTTCTTCTACTCTATTGTCATTGGTATAAATAACCAATTCACCTCCGTATTCAGGTTTCCAATCTTCTTCATTCAAATAACAAACAATAGACAGTTTTCGTCTATCATCATTCTGAAACGTATCTAAATGTCGTTTGTAAAAAGTACCTTCAGGGTACAACGCATAGTGAAACTCTTTAAACAAAATACCCATAAAACAGGTACGGTTCATATACGATATAAAATCGTTTATACGGTTAAAAAAGGTAGTTTCTGCGGCATTGGCTTCTGCTTCGTTCAGCCATAAAATAAAATCACCACGTACCGATTTTACAATACTTTCATTTACACGGTTGCCAATAGCAGCCTTTTTAAAAGCATCTTCTTCGTATTTATCCTGCAATGAAGCGCGCAACTGCACTACTTCTTCCGGAGTAAAAAAATCTTCTACAACACTATACTGTTGGTTAAGTAAGTCTGTAATAACCTTCTCGTAGAGTGGATTTTCAACGAAATCCAATTGCTCATACAATTCTGTTGTTAACAATGTTTGGTTACAAAAAATAAGTGCGCAAATGTATATTATTTAAGGTTATGTTTTTTAGTACCTTTGTTTTTTATTGTAAAAAAATGGATGCAACTAACCAATTACGCACCGTTAACGTAACGCGTTATATTTTAGCCCTGAGAGAAGGCGGTTCTTTACCCGCCTTAGCAGATGCCGATGACGGCTTTAAATATGTGGTTAAATTTAGAGGTGCAGGCCATTTAGAAAAAGCCTTAATTGCAGAATTACTAGGAGGTGAAATTGCCCGATTAATGGGCTTTAAAGTACCTGAACTTGTATATGCAGAATTAGACCCAGCATTTGGAAGAACAGAAGGAGATGAAGAAATTCAGGATTTATTACAAGGAAGTCAAGGACTAAACCTTGCATTACATTTTCTATCGGGCGCTATTAATTTTGACCCTTTAGTTACTGAAGTAGATGCTCAAACAGCCTCTGAAATTGTATGGTTAGATGCTTTTATAACCAATGTAGACCGTACCTTTAAAAATACCAACATGCTTATGTGGCATAAAGAGTTATGGTTGATAGATCATGGTGCATCTTTCTTTTTTCATCACTCATGGGTAAACTGGGAAAAACATGCGTTAAGTCCGTTTACTTATATAAAAGACCATGTATTGCTACCACAAGCCACTATGCTAGACAAGGCTAATACCAAATTTAAAAGTATTCTTACCGAAGAAGCACTTAGAAACATTGTAAACTTGATACCCGATACTTGGTTAATTTCGCCTGACGGATCTGAAAGTCCGGAAAGTATGCGCGAGGTATATGCACAATTTTTAATTCGACGAATAGCTAATTCAGAAATTTTTGTAAAAGAAGCTCAAGATGCCAGAAAAGTACTTATATGAATATGCCGTAATACGAATTGTGCCTAAGGTTGAAAGAGAAGAATTTATTAACGCAGGTATTATTCTATTCTGTAAGCGTGCAAAATATTTGGCGGTACAATATGCGCTACATTCCGAAAAAATACTGCTCTTTGATAAAGAAGCTGATGTGGAGGTATTTGAGCAAAACTTAGCGTCTTTTGTAAAAGTTTGTAACGGTACTCATGGCGGCCGAATTGGAGCGATGGATTTAGCAGACAGATTCCGATGGCTTACTGCTGTTAGAAGCTCTTGCATACAAACCTCCAGACCACATCCCGGCTTTAGTAACAATTTAGAAGAAACGCTGAACCAGCTGTTTGAAGGATTAGTAAGCTAAAAGGTATAACACCACATCCTGAATCAAGTTCAACATGACGAGGATTAGTTGTTTGTTGAGAGCATAGCGTCATCCTGAACTTGATTAACTCCGTTGAATCTTCGATTTCAGGATCCCATCTGAGTGAGTTTATGAGCCACTTGTGAGATGTTGAAACCAGTTTAACATGACGAGGGTGGTTATATATAGAGAGTGTTCCGTCATCCTGAATTTAGTTCAGGATCTCATTGGAGTAAGTTTATGAGCCACTTGTGAGATGTTGAATCAAGTTCAACATGACGAGGGTGTTTATATATAGAGAGTATTCCGTCATCCTGAACTTGGTGAACTCCGTTGAATCTTCGATTTCAGGATCCCATCTGAGTGAGTTTATGAGCCACTTGTGAGATGTTGAATCAAGTTCAACATGACGAGGGTGTTTATATATAGTGTTCCGTCATCCTGAACTTGATTCAGGATCCCATCTGAGTAAGTTTATGAGCTAATAGTGAAGTACGGAGTTTCTATAACATAAAAACATCATCAATGATTTAAAGACATAGGATTAATATTATTCCGTACCTTTGCCAGCAAATATTTTATAACATGAGTACTATTAGAATTACCAAACAATTTAGCTTTGAAACCGGACATGCACTTTACGGATATGATGGAAAATGTAAAAATGTTCATGGCCATAGCTATAAACTTTCCGTTACAGTAATTGGTAATCCTATAACCGATACTTCTAATGTAAAATATGGAATGGTAATAGATTTTGGTGATCTTAAAAAAATAGTTACTGAAGAAATTGTAGACGTATTTGACCATGCTACGGTATTTAACAAAAATACGCCTCATGTAGAATTAGCAGAAGAATTAGCCAAAAGAGATCACAATGTATTGTTGGTAGATTACCAACCTACCAGTGAAATGATGGTGATAGATTTTGCTAAAAAAATTGGAGATAGACTCCCAGAAAACATAAAACTATTCTCTTTACGCTTACAAGAAACCGACTCATCATATGCTGAATGGTTTGCTAGCGATAATGCATAAATAGCACACTTAGGCTAACCGAAAACAAAATTAAAACAAGTAGTTTAAAATTTTTAGCGTAAATAGTATCTTAGCCCTTATTAAAAAAGAATTATGCAATTACCCGAAGGTAAAAAAGTATATTTTGCGTCCGACAATCATTTAGGAGCTCCAAATAAAGCGGACAGTCTACAAAGAGAGCATACGTTTGTAAAGTGGCTAGATGAAATTAAAGAAGATGCAGCTGCAATTTTTCTACTTGGCGACTTATTCGATTTTTGGTTTGAATATAAAACAGTAGTACCAAAGGGTTTTGTACGTGTATTGGGCAAGTTAGCTGAAATCTCCGATTCGGGTATTCCTATTCACTTTTTTGTAGGCAACCATGATTTATGGATGAATGGTTATTTTGAAGAAGAACTCAACATACCTGTATACCACAAACCAAAAGTATTTGAATTTAACAACACTTCTTTTTTTATAGGTCATGGAGACGGATTAGGTCCAGGTGACAAAGGCTATAAAAGAATGAAAAAAGTGTTTACCAATCCGTTTTCTAAATGGTTATTTAGATGGTTGCACCCAGATATTGGAGTACGTATGGCACAATACTTATCGGTTAAAAACAAACTGATTAGTGGTGATGATGACGTTGTGTTTTTAGGAGAAGATAACGAATGGCTGGTTCAGTATTGCAAACGCAAATTAGAAACCAACCATTATGATTATTTTGTTTTTGGACACCGCCATTTACCTATGGAAATTGACCTGAAAAAAAATTCTAAATATTTAAATTTAGGTGATTGGATAGGCTATTACACCTATGCTGTTTTTGATGGCACCACCCTAGAACTGAAAAAATACGAACTTTAAAAATCATATTTACGCTCTATAGCAAAGCGTAGTAAATCGGTTTTACCATGTACGTTTATTTTACGTAGAATATTTCTTCTATGCGTATCTACAGTACTTTTGCTTATAAAAAGTACATCGGCAATTTCCGAGGAAGTCTTACCTTGTCCAATGAGCACTAATATCTCCTTTTCTCGTTTACTTAAAATTATTTTTTCATCAGATTTCTCTGCCCCAATAATAATTTTATCATCAAAAAATTGGTTCCCTTCGTTTACGGTAAAAATAGCATTCAATAAGGTTTTTAATGAAGAGTTTTTCATTACATAACCAGACGCCCCGGCTGCCTTCATTTGTGAAATAGCTTCCGGTTGGTCAAACATACTAAAGGCTATTATTTTCACATCAGGATATTCTTCACTAATTCTTTGTGCAGCAGTAATACCATCACATTTCGGCATTCTAATATCAGTAATTACCATATCTGGACGCAACTTTGCTACCAGCTCTATAAGTCCTTCTCCGTCGTTAGCTTCTCCAACTACACTAATTTCATTTTCATATTCCAACGATAATTTTACGCCATCTATTAACGCCTGATGGTCTTCGGCTATAACTATTCGTATCATAACGGAATATCAATTATTATGGTAGTCCCTTTATTCTCTGAAGAATCAATAGTAAAGGTTCCCCCCAGTTGCTCTACTTTCTTTTCAATGTTTTTTAATCCAATACCGGAATTCTCTTTGTTCATTACTTTAGGATCAAATCCTTTTCCGTTATCTTCAATAATTACGTTTAGTTGGTGCGTATCGTGCTGTGTAAGGTAAATATTCACCTCATTAGCTCCTGAGTGTTTTATAATGTTAGAACAAAGCTCTTGTATCATTCTAAACAGTGTAATTTCTAAGTTACTTTCCAATCGGTTACTTAATCCAAACGGAATTACATTAAACTGTAACTCATTAATAACACTCATCTTTTCGGCCATTTTTTTCACAGCCGTTAATAATCCTTCTTTACCAACTACACCTAAATTCTTCAAATGCGAAATATTACGCACTTGCACATATGTTTCGTTAATTAACTCCTCTGTCTTTTCAAAAAGTCTTCTGGAGTTCTCATCATGTATTTCTCGTTTTCCTAAGGTATTAAAATTTAATTTTAATGCCGATAGTAAACTTCCTAAGTTATCATGCAAATCATTCGCAATTCGTTGACGCTCTTTTTCTTGACTTTCTAACATCACGTCAATCTCATGCAATTCTTGCTCTCTAAGCATGGTTTGCATTTTTTGTACCTGAATAGCTTTTTCTTGTTCTGCTATTTTACGCTTTTTAGTAATAAAAGTATATAACAACACCCCTGTTACTAGCAACAACACCAAAAGAATGCCCGCAGAAACAAGAGAGTAATTTTTAATTTTCACTTCACTTACTAACTTCTGGTTCTCAAGTTCCTTTTCAGCTGTTTTGTACTTGGTCTCAATATCCTTAATGGCTCTCTTTTGATCTTCTAAGTGTAAGGAGTCCATAAAAATCTGCTTCTTTTCATATTCTTCCAAAGCACTTTTATAATCCCCCTTAGCCTTAAACATATTGCCCCTATGTCCATAAATATAAGGTTTCACCAAGCGCTTAAACTTATCCAACTTAGAAGTGTCTGCAGAATGAAAAGCTTCCAACGCTTTTTGATAGTCTCCTTTTTTAGTAAAAATAACTCCTCTATTTATAAAAAGTAAAGCCTGAAAACTCTTTTCATCTTGCTTTTTATAAATTTTCATAGCCTTATCAATCATAACTAAGGCTGAATCTAACTTCATGATAGTATCCTTTGCAAAGGTAGCTCCTAAGCCTTGATATATTCTACCTTCAATAAATTCTTCATCTGTTTGTTGAATTTCAGCTAGTGCCTTTCTAAAATACTTTAAAGATTCAAAGGGATAGTCTGCGTTTAACTCAATACCAAGCCGATGATAAATCTTTCCTAATTTTTTATGATCTTGATTTTTTTCTGCCTCTTCCAGATATTCTTTCACATACAAGCTAATCTCGTCTAGACTATCAGAATTATTAATAAGGACAGAGATAATTGAAAAATTTACCTGATCTAAACTATCTGGTATCTGAAGATTTTTATAAACATCTCTAGACTTCATTAAATAGAACATCTCGCTTGATTGGTCGTTATTAGATCTATATGCCTTTGAAAGTAAATAGAAGTAATTAGCGAGGTCAGTTGAATCTAATTCTGAAGTCTCTATCGACTTTGATTTCTCAATAGCCTCTAGGTAATTGTCGTTTTCTACAAGACTCTCAAAAATTTCGAGGTCAGCTTTTTGTCCATAACACGATATGGCAATGATACCTAGTATCATTGCCATATAAAATTTAATATAAACTGTATTTTCTAGAAAACGCATCCTGCGGTTTTTAGCGGACCTCCATCCCCATCTTTAGGGTAAACCATAGCTTTGTAATCAGCAGAAGAAAGGTTATCTAAAATATTACTTTTAATAAGTGTTAAAACCTCTTCTCCACCATCACCTAATACAAAGTCATCCTCATGAATTGAAATAAAGTGAATGGTATCTGTAACCCCTACCTCAGCTAAATCCACTGAAACACTTAAAGGGTTTTCTACCGTAGTAGACGTATAATCAAATTTACTATTGGTTACCTGTTGTAAAGTAATGGCGTCAGTTTTATAATCGGCCAATTTACCAACCACTTCAGAAGTTACTTTTAAAACTCCTAAAATCACGTAGAAATCTGTTGAACCATCACTCACACTAAGGTTGTAAAACGATTCATACGAGTAACTTCCTCCATGCTTTAAGCTAGGCAACATAGTTTTTACCGTTACCTCTGTATTCGGGACATCTAAATTCCCGCAAACTTGCAAAACTTTCATAATTGTTTATTTATTTTTATTAAGGCTTAAAAAGTATTCCTAACAATATTCCTTTTTTTTCCTCAAATATAAAATACCCAATAGTAGGTATTTTAGGCTGTAACCGTTACTCAGCATACTAAAATCAATAATTTACCTGATAACATCTAAGGAGCGTAACAAACTATTACTATTGCTTGACTCTGATAATGTTATAAAGTTATGATTTTCGTTTAGATTTCAAAACGGGAATCCGTATATTAATCTCTTTTGCCGAATTTCTTCTTGTAATTAACATAGGTGCAAATACACCTATGGAAATAGCCAATAATATAAACAATGTTTTTAAGCCACTATTTACGGTTTCGCGTAACAAACTATTAAACTCTAAAGCGTTTACGTGTCCACTTAATTTTATGACACCCTTCATCGTGTGATAGGCAAAAGAGCCTGGCACCATAGGTATAACGGAAGGTATAGCAAACACAAACGGTGGTGAATGACGCAAATGTGCAGCATAAATACTTAGGAAACCAACCAGAACGGCTCCGCATAAAGTTCCTAAGACTACATTTTCTGTATTTTGTACTAATATCAATTTTAAAGTACCTCCTAAGGCTGCCATTAAAAAAATAGGGAGCAATGTACGTTTAGGCACATTAAATAAAACTGCAAAACCAACCGCTGCAATACCAAACCATATCCAACTTTCTAGTAACACCGATGTATTCATTCCTAAACTAAATTATAAATTAATAATGCAAAAATTAATCCTGAGGCAATAGCAAAAGAAATAGCAAAGCCATTAACTGCACGTACAACCCCGTTTAAAGAATTACCATCTAGAATATCAGAGGTTGAATTGATAAAAGGAATCCCTGGTATTAAATATAAAATAGCGGTAATAAAAGCAATATTCTCATGTTCATAATTAAAAAATTTAGCCACTCCTCCTGTAACTAATGTGGTTACAAAAGCCGCCATAAAAACACCTACATAAGCATTTACTTGCCTTTTCCCCAATTCTTGCTTACAGAACAACCCTGTAAATGATGCTATAAATACAATAGCCATTTCAAAAAAACTACCCCCTGCAAGTCTGCAAAAAGAACTACATGCCAACCCCACTACAGCCAAAATAACCCATCTTGAATAATGTGGCAGCTGTTTTAAGCGCTCCACCTCTTTAGCAGCTTCCTCTAGAGAAACCTGCTCATTAGCTATTTCCCAGCTTAACCTACTAATACCACTTACTACCTTAAAATTAGGCACAAAGCCATAGGTTTGTTTTATTTGATTAAACTCTTGCTGCTCTTCGCTACTAAGGGTTAACATAATTGCCCTATGAGTTATTAGGTAGTCTGCTGTATAACCATAACTTTCTGCTATACGCTTTATGGTTACTCTTACCCTATTGGTATTCGCTCCAGAAGTCATTAATAAGGCTCCTATTTCCAATAATAATGTACCTGTTTGTAAAGGTTCATTTCTATTCATACATCTCAATTTTAGCCATGTATTAATTACCAAATTTGAAGTAGAACTGTTGTGTTAAAAATCAGGTCAAAATTACAACATAATACCCCAGTAATACTGATAAATGTCGTTCTTTAAGAACAAGATTATTTTCCGTCATCCTGATGTTCAGAAACATCTTTCTGTAAATCAAGTTTTCGTAAAGGTGGTATCATTCCTGCCATACCTACAACCGTTAATAGCGTCATACAGCCACCAAAAATAACTGCTACTACCGTACCCATTAACTTGGCGGTAAAACCACTTTCAAACGATCCCATTTCGTTAGATGAACTAATAAATATTGAATTTACAGATGCTACCCTACCACGCATATGGTCTGGCGTACGTAATTGTAGAATTGTTTGTCGTATCACCATGGAAATACCATCGGTTACTCCACTTAAAAACAAAGCAAAAACAGACAAGTAAAAATTGGTAGATACCCCAAACATGATAATGCTAACCCCAAAACCAAAAACTGCAATTAATAGTTTTTTCCCGGTATTCTTATATAACGGTAAAAAGGCACAAATAACCATGGTTATAAGCGCTCCCACGGCGGGTGCTGCCTCTAAAATACCGAAACCTTTAGAACCTACCTTTAAAATATCTTCGGCAAAAATTGGCAGTAAGGCACGCGCCCCACCAAACAATACAGCAAACATATCTAAAGCCAATACTCCTAATATAATTTTATTGGTTAACACAAATTTTAGACCCTCTGCCAAACTGTAAAAAACCGACTCTTTCTGCTCTGTAGCGGTAGTATTTTTTACGGGTAGTGCTCGTTTTTTAATCATTAGCGCAAAAAGAAATGCTACCAACACACAGAAAAAAACAATAGCTAAAGCTCCATGCGTACCTAACAAATGGATGGTAAAACCACCAGCTGCTGCACCACAAAGCAAACTTACCTGACGTATAGAACTATTCCAAGTAGCTGCATTCGGGTATATTTTTCTTGGTACTATGAGCCCCAATAAGGCAAATACGGTAGGCCCCACAAAAGAGCGTACAAAGCCCCCTAAAAAAACACAACCATAAATACCATACAATATGTAGTTACTAGGCCAATTACTATTTATAGCTGGCCATGTTAACAGAAACATAGCCAAACTTATTACACTAAACCCTGCAATTACTTTTAAAAGCAATCCGCGTTTTTCATTACTATCTACCAAATGTCCCGCAAATAACGCCATACATACTGCAGGTATTACCTCTACCAAACCAACATAACCAAGTGATAAAGGGTCTTTTGTAAGGTGATATACTTCCCACTGTATAATTACAAATTGCATGGTCCATGCAAAAATTAAGGCGAATCTAATGGTTAGAAAAACATTAAATTCTTTATAGCGTAAGGCCGCAAATGCGTCGTGTTTCTCCATGAAGTGAATTTACTAACAATAAAGGAAGAAAAGTAGCTATTTTTTAAATGAGGAGAATCAATATTTTTAATTTTTAGCCACTTCCTCTAAATACAATTCTAACTGTATTCTAAACAGAGCTCCATGTATCAAATCTTCTATCTCTTCTAACTCTTCAAAACTAATAGCCACATCTAACTGCTTTAAAGGCGTTCTTAACAATAATGATCGGCAATCACCATAACAGCCAAAACCACAATCTGCTATACTGTCGCGGGTATCGGCTACACATTGTTTAAACTCTTTAAACTCGTTATACGTAAGGTAAAACCCTATATCTCTAAATATTAATTGTATTTTTTCTGAAGTTACTTTTTTAGGCTTCTTCCACATAAAAGCAATTCCAAAATCGTTTCTGTGAAGTATATAAATATTCTTATTCATAAGCATTTGTATCTTGACCTTATCAAAGATACAAATTATTTATACTCATTCTAAATAATAAAATGTTAAAAGCTGTTATTCTATCAGTAGTTTTCTTTTTAGTGAATCTGTTTCACCCACCAACTCTAATACATACAGCCCAGTACTTAACAGACTAACATCTATTTTGTTTTGCACTGCATTAGTAAATTGGTTGTAAACTCTTCTACCACTAGCATCGTAAAGATTAATTTGTTTAAAAATATTCCCCTCTTCAAAATCAATATATAATACATCATTGGCAGGGTTAGGATATATAAATACCTGACTATTATTTACACTTGTTACATTATTTATACATGCTTTATCCATCATTGCCTCTTGAGAACAATAGCCTCCCAAGGTACTTCTTAAATGGATGTCTACTCCACCATCAATATCATATACACTTAAAGTTCTATTTACCTCGCCTTGAGTTATTGCATAATGCATTACTTCTTGGGTATCTATAACATGGTTTAACAATCTTCCATGTCCTAATTCATGCAGCGCAATGCTTTCAAAATCAAATTCACTTAAAGAAGGATTATTTTGACTAAAATTCCAATTGGTAGCATCATCAAAGCGCAAATCCATTTCTGTAACATACCAATCTATTCCACTCCCAGAAAAACACCCAGAACTTCTCACGGTACATCTTCCTAAAATACCTACTGGCAATTCATTTCCATTATCAAAACGTACCAAGCTTATTCCATCGGTGGCTGTTGTATTCAGGTTGGTAGTTACCCCTAATTTCCAATTCATTTGAGTTCCACATGTCCACGCTTCTAAAGCATCTTTAAAACTATTAAAAGCCTCGGAATTAGAAGCAAAACTGCTATTCAATTGAAAAAGATACCCCCCATTATCTACACTGATATGCTGATTGGGATAAGACACTAAATCACCCGGATTAACAGCATCGCTAATAACATTAGTTTCTGCATATACTATATCCAATGCATCTAACGAATTCATACTACTACCACTACTGGTTTGTATCTGAACTAAACCACTACCAGCAAATGCGGGAACTTCAACCTTTATCTCAGTATTAGACCAACTTAAAATTTGAGAATCTAAAGCTGTATAAGTTGTTAATCCGCCTGTATTTGAATCTTTAAATTTTACAAACCCTTGAGTATTTCCAAAACCAGTACCGTTAATAGTAATCACTGTGGCTGTACCCGCCGTAACATTTAAAGGCTGTAATTGAGTTATAGCTAACGGACCCTGTGGTGCCGCTGTAGCATCTGTTGCACCAGCTTTACCTGCTGTAACCACATTGTATTTTACACCGGTTAATTGCATGATATTTGCATACAAAGTAGCAATACCTTTTACTTGCGTATTACTATTAGCAGCCGCATCTAAATAGCTATTGTACTGGTAAAACCCTTGTAAATCACTATACACTTCGTATATCGGAAAACCAAAATCTATGGAAAAAGTGACCTGACTAGGTTGTAACATAAACATCCCTACATCTTGTTTACTTAAATGCAATGCAGGAAATACTTCTTCGCTATTTAAACCTACAGTACCACCCGCAGTTACTACTTGAATAGTAGATGGCACCAAGCCTTTAAATTTCTTAATTACCTCTACGGTATGTAACGTATAAATATTATCTTGGTTAGCATCCCAAAAACTCTCACTATGTAAAATCTTACCTTCTACTATTGTAGAGGCTGCAGCTACCTGATTTTCTAAAGTAATTCTGGAAGTTAACTGTGCATACACCCCTGTACTAAATAGGAAAGCACACAGCAAATAAAGGACTGTACAAAGCTTCTGAGTTTGGGTGTTGGCTATCATAGGTATCGCTATTATCTCATAAATGTATACGAGAAAAAATCGGTATTGGTTTTCAGTTAGTTACCAAATATAAGATTTTTTTACGCGTAATTACAAATGAAACATTCTTAACATCAAAAACTTAACATTGAGAATTAGACACTTTATTTGTTAAAACCCTAAGCTTAATACAACATGAACCTTATTACTTATTTTATATACCTTAAACTACGTCTACCCCTAAAAACCTACCTCAAATCTTTAATCAACCTATTAAATCTATCTATAAAAAGACTAAAATAATTACAATTAGAATATACCGTTTCAAAATCTAAAAGTCCGAATATTTCAGGGTTATGAGATTCGAAATACCCCACTTTTTGCCCCCTTAGAAATTCTTTAGGCTCTTCGATTAACATAGAATCCTCAACTTGTTCTACAGTAGTATTATATTTAGCATTAAAAGTTTTAATATCTGCCAAAATCAATGCTTCTATTTCATAGATATTTAAAAGGTATATCCCCTTTCTATCTACAACACTATTAAAATTAGTAAAATAATCATCCCTAATAGTTCTTTGATGACTATTACTAGCGAGCCCATCTAAATCTCTAACAAAAATTACAACATCAATGGCATTTCCTTTTCGCTTTTCAAACTCATACTCGTTTCGTAGTAACCTTTTTGTTTTTTGAGAATCCAAATCGCTACCATTTGTTCTATTCAGTAAGGGTATAAAATCAAAACCCGAATCATACTTTCTTGAAAGCAAATTTGCTATTGAATCCGTATCATTGGGAGCTTCCCCTACTAATGCTATTACCATAACTATTATTCTTCTAGATCTGAATACTTCCAATAATCACTTAAATAGTCATCCTCCATGTATAGCTGCGCCTTTTCTTTTTCCTCTTCACTTAAGTGTCTCATTAAAGTTCTCTTCTCCTCTAAACTATAAGAAGCAATAATTATTCTGTCCAATTCAGTTTTATCTAAAACATCTAACACCATTGGAGAATGTGTGGTTATAATAATTTGCTTATTTAAAGACTCTTCCTTTAAAAATTGGAGTAAATTCATCAACTGATGCGGATGTAAGCCTAACTCTGGTTCTTCCAATAAAATAATCTTATTGCGATTATCAATATTAAAATTAACTCCTACATCATCTTTCATTTTAATTTCACCCTTGTATTTTAAACTATTACATTCTGAAATAATATAAAATAATCTTTTAGTTCCATCTGACAGACTAGAAAAAGGCAACCAATTGTTATTTACATAAAATTCAAGAAATAAATTATTTAAACTAAGTAAATCATTAGAATCATCAAAAAAAAGATTCAAATTCTCAGATAATCTGACATCTTGAATTAATGTAAATCTTTTTAACTTCTCTTTAATACTTTTAAAAAAAACTTCACCTGTTTCTCTAATAGTACTTTTCACCAATTCTATATTTTTTAATCCATGATCTTTAGGTAACCCTATTGAATTAAAAAAAAATGAAAGGGATAAATCAGATACAAAAGAAGGCGTCTCTCTAGATTTTCTTAAAAGTGGCAACATACCCTTGTACCGATTCCCTTCATAAACGTTAAAGTTCCAAGGATGATTAACCAGATCATATTCAGAAGGAACACCATGTTTTATCAACACCCTATTTACTTTATATTCATTAGATATAACATCTAGAGGTTCCACCATTTTATTATTAACTAGGTAGTAAGCAGTCTTACTAACACTCTCACTTAAACTATTTAAATCCTTAATTCTAGTAATTCCTATATCCTGCAAATCTTGACCATTACTATAAGCTCGATACTCATACTCTACACGCCCATTCAAATACACATTTACATCAAAATCAATAACTGGCAATTCCAAATCTTCGAAAATCTCATTCAAAAAAGTCATGAAATTAGTTTTCCCAGAGGCATTCTTTCCAATTATAATGTTTAAACCATTTTGTAAAGACACATCCAAATTTTTAATAGTATTAAAACCATTAAGATGTACCTTTTCAATATATGTATTTGTTACTTTATCGCTCACCTTAGTCATAACTTAAATTTAATCAAAAATACTGAAAAAGTAATAGGATACATTACTAATCCTTTACAAACCCTAAAAACCTACCTCAAATCTTTAACCCGTAATTGCAAACTTACGGTACCTTGCCATTCATTTTCATCAATGGTATAAGCAATAGCAAATGGTTTTTTATGGGTGATTAGTTCATATTTATCTCCAAGACCAAAACCTATGCCGGTTAAATTTTTGCGCTCTCCTGGCAAAGGAGCATCCAACACAAAACGCAAATGGTCTCCTGTTTCGCCTACCTTTTTTCCCCAGCCGGTATCGGTTACCTGCTCCGTCATAAACACAGGTGTCATATTTCCGGGACCAAAAGGTGCAAATTGTTTTATAATTCGGTAAAACTTCGCATTAATAGCCTCTAGCGGTATTACCTCATCAATAGTAATTTCTGGGGTTAGCAGCTTAGTATCTATTGTTTCTTTTACTACCGCTTCAAACTTAGCTTTAAAGACATCGTATTGTTCTGGCAACAAGGTGAGTCCTGCCGCATATTTGTGTCCACCAAACTGTTCAATGCAATCAGCACAGGCCTCCAGAGCATTATATACATCAAACCCTGGTACCGAACGTGCCGAAGCCGCTAACTTCTCACCACTTTTAGTAAACACCAAAGTAGGCCTAAAATAGGTTTCTGTTAGCCTACTAGCTACAATACCTATTACCCCCTTGTGCCAACTTTCATCATACACAACACTAGTACTATTGTTTTCTTCCTTTAGGTCTTGTATTTGCGCTAAGGCCTCCTGTGTAATTTGTTCATCTAAACTACGGCGGTTGGCATTGTACTCTTCAATATCCTTCGCAAAAAATGTAGCCTGAGCTTCATCTGTTTCTGTAAGCAAGTTTACTGCGTGTTGCCCATGTTCCATACGCCCTGCTGCATTTATTCGTGGGGCAATAATAAATACCACATCGGTAACGGTAAGTTCTTTTTTCTTCAGCTCCCCAATAAGTGCTTTAATCCCAACTCGGGGTTGCGAATTAATTACTTTAAGTCCGTAATAACACAGCACTCTATTTTCTCCAGTAATAGGCACAATATCTGCCGCTATAGCCGTAGCAACTAAATCTAAATACGGAATTAAATCGGTAATGGTTTGTTCCCTATTTGCAGCTAAGGCTTGTATTAACTTAAACCCAACACCACAACCACATAGCTCATCATACGGGTAATTACAATCTTCTTGTTTAGGGTCTAGCACAGCAACCGCATCGGGTACCGTAGCTCCCGGACGGTGGTGATCGCATATTACAAAATCAATCCCTTTTTCTTTGGCGTAGGCTACTTTTTCAACTGCTTTAATACCACAGTCTAAGGCAACAATTAAGGTTACCTCATTATCATAAGCAAAATCAATCCCTTGGTAACTTACCCCATAACCTTCATTATATCTATCTGGTATATAGGTAGCCACTGCAGGGTAAATACTTAACAAGTAACTACTCATTAACGATACCGCTGTGGTACCATCTACATCATAATCTCCGTATACTAATATGTGTTCTCCATTCGCAATGGCTTCTTCAATACGGGCTACCGCCTTTTCCATATCTTTCATCAGGTATGGATCGTGAAGATGACTTAATTGCGGACGAAAAAAATCTTTAGCTGCTTCAAAGGTTTCAATACCACGTTGCACCAATAAGGTAGCCACAAAAGTATCTACCCCTAAAGCTTGTTGCAAATGCTGTACCTTATCTGCATCAGGTTTGGGTTGAAGTTTCCAACGCATAGGTGCGCTCTTTATTTTTTAGCAGGTTTGTAATTAATATTAATAGTAACCTCAGCAAACTGTCTAAACATTTCCATAACGCCACAGTATTTATCTACTGATAAGTCAACTGCTTTTTTCAGCTTCTTTTCGTCTAGGTTATCTCCGTAGAAATTATAGTCAATACTCACCTTATTATAATACTTTGGGTGCTCTTCGGTAAGTTCTGCATTGGTAACAATATCTAACTCTTCTACCTCTAGCTTCATTTTTTTTATTAACGATGCTATATCTAAACCACTACAACCAGCTAAAGCAGACAACATAAGTGCCTTAGGTCTGTATCCTTCTCCATGTCCGCCACTTTCTTCTCCAGCATCAATAGTTAAGTTTAAACCACTTGGGTTATCACTTTCAAATTTCATATCGCCCAACCACTTGGTTGTTACTGTATTCTTCATAGTGCAAAGTATTTTATTTGTAATAGCGAAGTTACGGAATAAAATTGGCAGTAGCTTACTATAAACCTTACCGCCCACTTTTTCAAACCGTTAAAAAAACACGGTGTAATCTTCTAATTTTGTATCTTTAAAAAGAAAGCTTTTTATAAATGAGGTGCATTCCCTCATTCAAATGCCATGTTCCCTAACTGTAGGTTTTAAAGTATACATACAGCTATTAGTTTTAGTGTAACAAAAATATAACTCGTATGAAAACAACATCAATTACCACAAGCGCGATAAAAACTTTAGGTGTTTTTATTTTATTTATGTGCATGGGTTGCCTAACAAACACCCTACAGGCACAAACCACTGAACGTACTGTTACCGGAAAGGTATCTGCTGCCGATGGCCCGTTAGAAAATGTAGGCATCTCATTAAAAGGTTCTACAGAAGGTACCGTAACCGACAAAAATGGAGCCTTTACTTTTCCTAAAAAACTAAGTACAGGTGATGTACTGGTAATAAGTTATTTGGGTTTTAAAACTCAGGAGATAAAATTAAAAGACGACACCAGCTTTATTGAAGTTACTTTAGAAGAAGAATATGTAACATTTACCGGAGCACCTAACTCTGAGAAACCTTATAAATCTAAACGATCTAAAGAGTAAGGATGTATTCATGAAAATTTTCTATTGTTTTACGCTCCTTTTTATATTTCAGGCGCAGGCACAAAAAAGCGACTTTGCCCATATAGACTTTAAAAAGGCAGACAGCTTAGCTCTTGTTTATAAAAACGAGCGTTTAACAAACATCCCACAACTTACAGAGAAACTTACCGCTAACTTAGATACCGATGTAGAACGTTTCCGAGCGCTTTATAAATGGGTTTGTATAAACATTGCTAACGATTATGGGTTGTATGCCCGTAATATGGGCAAACGCCACCAATTTAAAAACAATCCTGAAAAGCTAACTAAATGGAACCAAAAGTTTAAACACATAGCCATTCAACAACTTATTAAAAAGCATCGTACCATTTGTACCGGCTATTCTTACCTATTACAACAATTAGCCCAACAGGCTCAAATACCTTGCGAAATTGTAAATGGTTATGCCCGCACCAGTACTATTGATGTGGATAAACTTACCGCACCCAACCACTCATGGAATGCTGTTTACTTAAATGAAAAATGGTATTTGTGCGATCCTACTTGGGCAGCAGGCATTCCTAATCCAGCTACGAATTACTTTATGTTTAAATATAACGATGGTTTCTTTTTGGCTGAACCAGAACTAATGGCTATCAATCATTATCCTGAAGACCCCAGATGGTTATTACTTGAAAACACCACGACCAATTTTAATACGTTTTTAAAAACACCTCAGCTTTACGGAAGTGCCTACAGCAATTTGGCATTGTATTGCTCGCCTGAAAAAATGCGATATGACATTAAAAAAAATGAACATTTCAGCTACTCCTTACAACTTTTAGATTCGGTAACCGTAGATAAGGTAACGCTAGCTATTGACAATGGTAGCAGTACCTTTGAGGTAGCACCAGAATCTTTTAGCGTTCATCGCAACACGCTACATATAGACTACATTTTTAAGCATCGTGGTTTTTACGATGTACATCTTTATATTAACGATGCCCTTATCTCTACACATACCGTAAAAGTTGTGAATTAATTTATTTGATGCATGGGCTAATTTTTTGTTATTTTAAGACTTAAAATAATAAGACTATGTACACCGTTACAGGAAACCTTGTAGACATTACAAACAAAACTACCTATGCAGCTCAAGTAACCATTAAGGAAGGAAAAATAGAGCGTGTAGAAAAAATAGATGCCACCGTGTCTAATTACATTCTACCCGGCTTTGTAGATGCTCATATACATATAGAAAGCTCAATGCTAGTACCTTCTGAGTTTGCACGTTTGGCGGTTATTCATGGTACTGTGGGTACTATTTCAGACCCGCATGAAATTGCTAATGTTTTAGGCGTACCAGGTGTACAATTTATGATAGAAAACGGGAAAAAAGTACCCTTCAAATTTCACTTTGGGGCTCCTTCATGTGTGCCGGCTACAAATTTTGAAACCGCCGGTGCCGTCATTGACTCCGATGGCATTAAAGAGTTATTAGCATCTCCAGATATTTATTATTTGGCAGAAATGATGAATTATCCCGGAGTTTTATTTGATGATGAAGAAGTACTTAAAAAAATAGCATGGGCTAAACACTACAACAAACCAGTAGATGGGCACGCGCCCGGACTCATGGGAGACGATGCTAAAAAATATGCTTCGGCTGGTATTACTACCGACCATGAATGTTTTACCTACGAAGAGACAAAAGGAAAATTAGAGTTGGGCATGAAAATATTGATACGAGAAGGAAGTGCCGCTAAAAACTTTAATGCTTTAATTCCACTATTGGCTGATAACTACAAAAACATGATGTTTTGTTCAGACGACAAACACCCAGATGATTTGGTATTAGGGCACATAAACCAACTTTGTGCAAGAGCTGTAGCCTACGGTGTAGATGTTTATAAAGTATTACAAGCAGCCTGCATAAACCCGGTGAAACATTACAACATGAACATTGGACTGTTGCAAGAAGGTGATGCCGCCGATTTTATTATTGTAGAAGACTTAAAAGATTTTAAAGTTTTAGAAACGTATATAAATGGTACGGTAGTAGCTAAAGAAGGTACTTCAGATATTCATCCTGTTGCTTTTGATACACCTAATAATTTCAACACTTCTTTAAAAACAGTTTCCGACTTTACCTTAAGTGCAGCAACAACCAACCCAATTAGAGTAATTGAAGCCTTAGATGGAGAGCTTATTACCAACGAAATTCACTGCACCCCAAAGGTGGTAAACGGTAATTTGGTATCGGATACAGAAAACGACATTCTAAAAATGACGGTGGTAAATAGGTACAGCAACACACCTCCAGCCATTGCTTTTATTAAAAATTTTGGTTTAAAAGAAGGTGCTATAGCAGGTTCTGTTGGGCACGATAGCCATAACATTATTGCTGTAGGAACTTCAGACGAAGCCCTATGCAAAGCAGTAAATACTATTATTGAAAATACTGGAGGAATTTGTGCTACTGATTCTCATAAGACCACGGTACTTCCTTTACCTGTTGCCGGCATTATTAGTGATAAAGATGGTTGGGAAACGGGCACCTTATATGAAACTGCAGACGCCCATGCCAAAGCATTGGGCAGCACTTTAAAAGCTCCGTTTATGACACTATCGTTTATGGCGTTATTAGTAATACCCGACCTAAAACTATCTGACAAAGGATTATTTAGTGGTAAAAAGTTTGAGTTTACTTCTCTAAATGTATAATTTCATCGCAAACAACCCTATAAATTAACCTTATTTTCAGCTATTGAAGTCGAAAAAATAAAAGGAAAACAAAACACTATCATAAAAAAAGGCGCTTTTGATAAAATCAAAAACGCCTTTTTAGTATCAACTAAACAAGGTACAATTCTAAATTACATTCCGGTTCTAATAGCCTCCACAGGATCTAATCTTGAAGCTTGAAATGCCGGAATAATTCCGGAAACCAATCCAATAACTATTGCTATTACTCCACCAAAAATGATATTTCCAAAAGACAGCACAAACTCAAAAGAGTCACCCACCAATGAGCTAGCAATAAGAGTAGCTATCCAAACTAAGAAAATCCCAGCAGCACCACCAATTAAACACAAAACAATAGCTTCAAACAAAAATTGGAATAAAACAAACTGTCGTTTAGCTCCTAAAGACTTTTGAATACCAATTAAATTGGTACGTTCTTTCACACTAACAAACATAATATTAGCAATACCAAAACCACCAACAACAATAGAGAATCCTCCAATAACAGCACCTACTAAAGTTAGCATGGCAATGATTCCGTCAATCAATTCGGTAAACATTGATATCTTATTCAAGAAAAAGTCATCAGGATCTTCAAACTTCAACCCTCTTTTAGCTCTTAACTTTTGTGTTAGCACCTCTTCAAACGCTGCCGGATCGGCACCCTTCACAGGGCGCAGAGCAATAGCCGCAGGGATACCCTCGGCACCACCATTTGTAAAGCTCCTCACAAAATTAGCAGGTAAAAACACTTTTTCATCAGGAGAATCTCCCATACCCTCTCCAAACTTCTTTAACACTCCTATCACTGTTAGTTTTCTACCAAAAACACGTATTACAGTCCCCATTGGGTTACTACTTCCATATAGGTTTTCTGCTAAGGTATTTCCCAACACAACCACTGGCGCACCGGTTACAGACTCTACCTCTGAAAAGAAACGTCCGTTATCAATTTTTACATTTTCAATTTCTGCAATATCGTTAGTAGCCGCCACTACAGGCACTCCGCTAATGGTTTTCCCTTGGTATTTCACCGATTCATTCAATCCAAAAATGGTATAACTAATAGCATCAATATCTCCAACATTACGTTGCAAATACTCAAACTCTTCATAAGTTACCTGCGGAAAATTATCACGTCGCCAAGTAGGCACCTCTGTAGGACCAAAGCTATATTTGGTTAAATACATGGTATTTTTATCAATACCAGACAAACTCTCTTTTATATTTCGCTCTAAAGAGTCTACCGCAGCCAACACCGCAATAATAGAAAAGATACCTATGGTTACGCCCAGCAACGATAAAAACGTTCGTAATTTATTATTGCGTAATGCATTAATGGCAAAATTGAAACTCTCTCCAAAAACGCGAAAATAGATTAGCATATGTTACAATTTTAACACTGCAGAGCAGTATATTTTTAAAAAACTTTTTTTTATCCTTTAAAGTTCCTATAATGTTGCACTTACCTGAATTAAGCACTATTATATTCAGTAAAAAAAATTACTTTTGCACTTTATTATTAATTACAAATGGATACAGTAAAAAAAATATCATCAGCATTAATTTCAGTATTTAATAAAGACGGATTAGCACCTATCGTACAAAAGCTTGACGAACTTGGCGTTACCATCTATTCAACAGGTGGAACCGAAAAATTCATCAATGACCTTGGTATTAGTGTGGTTCCTGTAGAAAATGTTACAAGTTACCCATCAATTTTAGGAGGTAGAGTAAAAACTTTACACCCAAAGGTTTTTGGAGGTATCTTAAACAGACAAGACAATCCGCAGGATTTAGAAGAACTAGCGCAATATGAAATTCCACAAATTGATGTTGTGATTGTAGATTTATATCCATTTGAAAAAACCGTAGCAAGCGGAGCTTCTGAGCAGGATATTATTGAAAAAATTGACATAGGAGGTATTTCTCTTATTCGTGCAGCTGCTAAAAACTTTAAAGACACTGTTTGTATTTCTTCTATGGAAGATTACGCTGAATTCTTAGAAGTAATTACTAAAAACGAAGGAGCTACCACACTAGCAGAAAGAAAACGTTTTGCTACAAAATCTTTCGGAGTATCGTCTCACTATGATACAGCTATCTTTAACTACTTCAACTCAGAAAAAGAAGAAGTAGTATTTAAAGTAAGTGAGCACCAAGGACAAGCATTACGTTACGGAGAAAACCCACACCAAAAAGGGTTCTTCTTTGGAGATTTTGATGCTATGTTTGATAAATTACACGGTAAAGAATTATCATATAACAACTTATTAGATGTAGACGCAGCAGTTAACTTAATCAATGAGTTTGTAAATGACGATCCTACCTTTGCTATTTTAAAACACAACAACGCTTGTGGTGTTGCAACAAGAGCTACTGTTAAACAAGCGTATTTAGATGCCCTAGCAGGAGACCCTGTTTCTGCATTTGGTGGTATTTTAATTACCAATAAAGAAATAGACGCTGCAACTGCAGAAGAAATCCATAGCTTATTCTGTGAAGTAGTTATTGCACCTTCGTATAGCGAAGAAGCTTTAGAAATATTAAAAGGTAAGAAAAACAGAATTCTATTAATTCAAAAAACAAATGAATTACCAGAATCTAATGTTAGAACTTGCCTTAACGGGGTTTTAGTTCAAGACAAAGACACCATTACAGACACTAAAGATATTTTAACATACAGAACTAACAATAAACCATCTGAAACCGAGTTAGATGATTTACTGTTTGCTTCTAAAATTTGTAAGCACACTAAGTCTAATACCATAGTATTGGTTAAAAACGGACAACTTTGTGCTAGCGGAACAGGGCAAACAAGTCGTGTAGATGCTCTTAGACAAGCTATTGAAAAGGCAAAATCTTTTGAATTTGACTTAAATGGAGCTGTAATGGCAAGTGATGCTTTCTTCCCATTCCCTGATTGTGTAGAGATTGCCGGAAATGAAGGAATCACTAGTGTTATTCAACCAGGAGGATCTATTAAAGATGAATTAAGTATTGATTACTGTAACAACCACAATATTTCAATGGTATTTACAGGAGTTAGACATTTTAAACATTAATTTTACTACCTTTATAAATAAGGTAAACACAATAAAAAAAACGAGAAAAAGGATACATGGGATTTTTTGATTTCTTTACCGAGGAAATTGCTATTGACCTTGGTACAGCAAACACCTTGATTATTCACAACGATAAAGTGGTGGTGGATAGCCCGTCTATTGTAGCACGGGACAGAGTTACGGGAAAAATAATTGCGGTTGGAAAAGAAGCCAATTTAATGCAAGGTAAAACCCATGAGAATATAAAAACAATAAGACCACTAAAAGATGGTGTAATTGCAGACTTTGACGCATCGGAGCAAATGATTAATCGTTTGATTAAAAGTATCCCTGCGTTAAAGAAAAAGATATTACCACCTTCTCTTAGAATGGTTATATGTATACCTTCCGGAATTACAGAAGTAGAAATGCGTGCTGTAAAAGAATCTGCAGAACGTGTTAACGGAAAAGAAATATATCTTATTCACGAACCTATGGCAGCAGCCATAGGTATCGGGATAGATACCATTCAACCTAAAGGAAACATGATTGTTGACATAGGGGGTGGTACTACCGAAATTGCAGTAATTGCCTTAGGGGGTATTGTATGCGATAAATCGGTTAAAATTGCAGGAGACGTTTTCACCAACGATATTATTTACTACATGCGTACGCAACACAACTTATACATTGGTGAAACAACTGCTGAAAAAGTAAAAATCAACATCGGATCGGCTACTGATGATTTAGAAATGCCGCCAGATGAAATGTCTATTCAAGGTAGAGACTTGTTAACAGGAAAACCTAAACAAGTAATGATATCGTACCGTGAAATAGCCAAAGCTTTAGATAAATCTATTCTTCGTATAGAAGATGCGGTAATGGAAACCTTATCGCAAACACCACCAGAACTTGCAGCCGATATTTATAATACGGGTATTTATTTAGCCGGTGGAGGTTCTATGCTTAGAGGTTTAGACAAACGTATTTCACAAAAAACTGACCTTCCTGTGTACATTGCAGAAGACCCACTAAGAGCGGTTGTTAGAGGTACAGGTATTGCTTTGAAAAATTTAGACAGATTTAAAAACATCTTAATAAAATAATAGTATTTGAATGCGGCAGATAATCATTTTTATTGTTAGAAATAAAAACTTTTTGCTATTTCTGCTGCTTTTCTGTTTTTCTTTAGGAATTACTATTCATTCTCATATTTTTCACCGAAGTACTTTTATAAACTCTGCTAATTTTATTAGTGGCGGTGTTTACGGTACTGTGACAAATATTTCTGATTACTTTTCATTAAAAACCTATAATAACAGGCTTATTGATGAGAACATTAGATTGCGAGAGGAATTACTAAAAAATGGTATTTCTGAAATTGATAGTACAGTAACCTCTTCTACTGATAGTACAACCAATTATGTATTACACAGAGCAGAAGTATACAAAAACAGCTATAAAGCACCTAAAAACTACCTGCTAATTAACAAAGGCTCTCACCAAGGTATTAAAGAAGATATGGGAGTTATTACCTCTGGCGGTATTATAGGTATTGTAGAAAACACTTCTGCAAATTATGCTGTGGTTCAATCGGTTTTAAATACCAATTCCCAAATCAATGCTTCCCTTAAAAACACCAACCATTTTGGTACGTTAAGTTGGAACGAAAAAAAGGATTATAGAAAAGTACAATTAACAGACATCCCTAAGCAAGCCAATATAAAAATAGGAGACACTATTATTACTGGTGGTATGTCTTCTATCTTTCCTAAAGGTATTTTAGTAGGTACTGTTGAAAAGTTTACGTTTAACCAATCTGGTAATGCTTATATCATTGATGTAAAATTAAACAATGATATGACCAACGTTGGTTATGTATACATTATAGAAAATAAAGATAAAAACGAAATAGAACAACTCCTAGAAACTACTGAAAATGAATAATGCCGTTCTATTACAAAGCGTACGTTTTATTGTATTGGTGTTGCTACAAGTAACACTCTTAAACACTATTAATTTATCGCAATATATCAATCCGTATCTATACATTCTTTTTATCATTACCTTTCCTATTAGCGATAAAGATAATAGGCTACTATTTATTTTCTTATCGTTTTTATTAGGCCTATCTGTAGATTTATTTAGCGACAGCGGTGGTGCACATGCAGCCGCAAGTGTACTTATAGGCTACCTTAGAAAACCTTATATGCGTTTTTCTTTTGGGGTAAGTTACCAACAACAAGGACAAAAAATTGCACAGTCACCATTTTCTCAAAGATTGATTTATATCTCCTTGATGATTTTAACACATCACCTTACCTTATTTTTTATTGAGAGTTTTAGCTTTGCAAATATGATGTATGTGATTCAGAAAACTTTATTATCCAGTATACTTACATTGGTACTAATTTTGTTTTCTATCTCCATGTTCAAGAAAAAACAATAAGATATGCGAAGAATTGCTTTATCTGCGTTTATTTTAGTATTGGCTATTACTTTTTTTAGCCGTCTATTGTACTTGCAGGTGCTAGATGATGAGGTGAGTTATGGTTTTTTAGATGACATTGCAATTGACTCCAAATACCACTATCCTGAAAGAGGATATGTCTACGACAGAAATGGCAAGTTAATGGTGAGTAATGCCCCTGCGTATGATATTATGGTGATACCTAGAAATGTTACCAAAGTTGATACGCTAGAGCTTTGCAAACTGCTTGATATTACAAGAGAAGAGTTTGACAATAGAATGAATAAAGCTATTCGCTACTCTCCTAAATTACCTTCTGTAATTGTACAACAGCTCAGCAAAAAAGAATATGCCGGTATTCAAGAGAAAATGCGCAAATTCCCAGGGTTTTATGTACAGAAACGTATGCTACGTGACTATCAAACAACGTCTGGCGCTAATGTATTGGGGTATATTTCTGAAGTAAACGATTGGGAAACCAAAAATAAAAAAGGATACCAACAAGGAGAACTTATTGGTAGAAGCGGTGTAGAAAAAGTATACGAAGATGATTTACGTGGTAAAAAAGGCGTAAACTTTATTCAAAAGGATATTTATAACCGAGTTATAGGTCCGTACAAAAACGGGCGTTACGATACGCTCCCCGTACAAGGTAGAGACCTTACCATTACCATTGACGAAACCTTGGAATCTTATGGGGAACAACTAATGGTAAACAAACGAGGTGGTATTGTGGCTATTGACCCAAAGAGTGGTGAAATACTTGCTTTGGTAAGTGCTCCTTACTACGATCCTGACCTTTTAGTAGGTAGAAAACGTTCTAAAAACTACACCAAATTATATAACGACTCTATTGCAAAACCCTTATTTGACCGAGGTTTATTAGCCGAGTACCCACCAGGTTCTCCGTTTAAACTTATCAATGGGTTAATTGCTCTTGAAGAGGGCGTTATAGACCAAAATACTAAAGTTACTTGCTACCATGGCTACCATTATGGTAGAAACAGATTTATGGCATGTCACTGCCCTAGCGGTACGGTAAACAATCTTAAAAATGGTATTACCAGAAGTTGTAATGCTTATTTTGCTAATGCTTACCGTAAAACTATTGAAAAATATCCAACTGCTGCCGAAGGTATGCAAGTATGGTCTGACCACGTGAAAAGTTTTGGCCTAGGAGATTATTTACATAACGACCTTGCCACTGGTAGAAAAGGTAAAATACCCGATAGTGCCACCTACAACCGCATGTATGGTAAACACCGTTGGTTTGCTACTAATAGCATCTCTAACTCTATTGGACAAGGAGAAATTTTAACTACTCCTATTCAGTTGGCTAATGTGGCAGCTATCATAGCCAACAGAGGGCATTATTATACGCCTCACATTATTAAAGAAATCAACAACCAACCTATTACCGACGAGAATTTTACCAAACCTAAATACACCTCTATAGCCGCTGAACATTACGATGCTATTATAGAAGGAATGTTTGAGGTATATAATTCTAATATTGGTACAGCTAGAGGGGCTCGCATTGCTGGTATTAATATTGGTGGTAAAACCGGTACCGCAGAAAATTTTACCGTAATAGACGGTAAGCGATACCAATTAAAAGATCACTCTATTTTTATAGCATTTGCACCTATTGAAGACCCGCAAATTGCAGTAGCTGTTTTTGTTGAAAATGGTTATTGGGGTTCTACCTATGCTGCCCCTATTGCTTCTTTAATGATTGAGAAGTATATTCATGGTGAAATATCTAGAACAGACCTTGAAAAACGAATGCTAAACAGTAGTTTAGAAGACGAATACAACAAATATTTAAACCCTGAAGGCCTTACCGACAAAGACGAATGAGCAGTACCGTAGTAAAAAAAATAGATTGGTTAAGTATTCTAATTTATGTTCTTCTGGTTTTATTTGGCTGGGTAAACATTTACTCTGCTTCTGTACCCTTAGATGAAATTGAACAATTCAATATTGATAGCGTTTACGGCAAACAACTTATATTTATTGGACTAAGCCTTGTTATTATATTATTTGTACTAGCCATTGAAGCTAAGTTTTATGAACGGTTTGCCAGTGTTATTTACATTGTTGCAATGATATCGTTAGCCGGACTTTTTATATTAGGTAAAAATGTAAATGGTGCTAGAGCTTGGTATGGGATAGGAAGCTTCACAATTCAACCTTCTGAGTTTGCTAAAATAGCTACCTCATTAGCCTTTGCTAAATACCTCAGCGATATACAGACCAATATAAAGCATTGGCAAGACCAATTGAAAGCGTTGATTATTATAGGTATTCCTGCGTTTTTAATACTGCTACAACCAGACCCAGGAAGCACGTTGGTATATAGCATATTTATTTATGTAATGTACAGAGAGGGCTTACCAGGTATTTATATTTTATTAGCGTTATCACTAGCTATTATATTTATTGTTACTATAAAATTTGGCTCGGTAATTACGCTTGTTACCATAGCTTTACTGCTAACCGCATATTATTTTATATTTAGAAAAAGCAGAGACCGAAAGGTAAAAATACTGCCGTTAGTTTTGTTTTTTTTAATGAGTACTACCATCTCTTTAGGCACGCCACTTATTTACAAAAACGTATTTAAACAGCACCACAGAGACCGTTTTAGATTATGGCTACGCCTTGAGCAAAACCCCATAAAACTACAACAGTTAAAAAGAGATATTGGTTATAATACCTACCAATCTGAAACCGCTATTGGTTCTGGTGGCGTATCTGGAAAAGGATTTTTAGAGGGTACACGTACCAGAGGTAATTATGTACCAGAGCAACATACCGACTATATTTTCTCAGTTGTGGGAGAAGAATGGGGACTTTTTGGAACCACTGCAGTAGTCGTATTATTTTCTATACTCATATTACGAATCATCTATTTAGCAGAACGGCAAAAGCTACAGTTTAGTAGAATTTATGGCTATTCAGTAGCCGGAATTATTACCATACACTTTATGGTAAACATAGGTATGGTTATTGGTTTATTACCTACTATTGGTATTCCGTTACCCTTCTTTAGTTATGGAGGTTCTGGCCTGTGGGGCTTTACTATTTTACTTTTTATATTTTTAAAATTAGACGCCAACAGGGTTAATGAGTGGATGTAAAATCAGCCATCCCCACCCATAAACAACTGAATTACAATGCATCTATTAAATATCTATTTTTTAATTAACACGAAAAAACTGTAACATTAATAATGTACACTACTCTAATAGTGGTATCATTACAATCAAAAAAACAGAAATCGTTATGAAATTTAGAAACCATTTAATTATTGTTTTGCTACTCCCTTTGCAGTTGTTAGCCTTTCAAAAAACTAACATTACTACACCTAAATCAATTGACTCACTGCTTAGCAGCTACCACAAAAAAAATGAGTTTAACGGAAACATCTTGGTAGTAAAAAACAATACCATTTTGCTGCAAAAATCTTATGGTTACGCCACGGCCAATAAGAAAGATTTACTTACCGAGACTTACCGTTTTAACATTGGTTCTATTTACAAAGAATTCCCTGCAGCGGCTATTATGCAGTTAAGAGAACAGCACCAATTAAAAGTTACTGATACCATTAGCAAATACTTAAAAAATTTACCTGAATGGAGTAACCAAATTACTATAGCCCAGCTACTTAATTATAGTACTGGTCTACCACAAATTCCATGGGGGCGTTTTTTTCAGCAGGGCACAGAAATCAATGAAACCAACTTAATGAGTTTTATTAAAAATGAGGCTACGTTACAATTTAAACCAGGAACCGATTACCTATACACCAATTGCAGTCCTATCTTACTAAACCGCATTGTAACCAGCATTGCAGGAGAAGACTTTGACAGCTATGTAAAGAATCATCTTTTCACACCATACAACTTAAACGGAGCAGTAATTCCAGCAAAATTCCCGTATTCCGATAGTAAAAATATGGCCGAACCTTTTAACGCTAATTTTGAAGCTGACCGTTTTAAAATGAATTATCCTTACATATTGTTCAGCTTAACCACTACCGATTTATATCAATGGTTCCGTCAACTAGATAATGAAAAAATCATCAATAAACAGTCATTACAATTACTATCTCAACCAGCCAATACCCAATTAGCCTTGGGTAGTACCAAGTGGGAAGGAAACACGCTTGTGAAACATCAACATCATGGGTCGGCACAAAACTTTGAATCGTTAGCAACCCACTATTTAGAAGACGACGTATACATTATACTTGCCACCAATCAAAAAAATGGAAACTTACACGTGTTAACAGAAACTATAAAAACCTTATTGGACAGTCAACAATAAATACTCTTTGGATTTAATCTAAAAGGCAATAACATTATTAAAGCTGCATTCTACGAGCAAATTTAAAAGCACTCCCCCAATAGCCTTCTTGGATAGAAGATATAATAACGCCTCTCGAAGTGGTACTATGAATAAATTTCACATCGTTTGGAGAGGCTTCTATAACCATGGCAACATGATTAATTTTTCGCCCTTTACCGGTAATAAAAAATAACAAATCACCTGGTAAAACATCTTTGATAGAAACTGATTTTCCTTCTTCTGAAAGCAAATAAGAAGAACGTTGCACCGCAATATTCTGACTTAAAAATGAAGTGTATACTAAACCAGAACAATCCATCCCTTTATCCGTTGTTCCACCATATTTATATCGGGTACCTAGATAACCTAATGCCTCGTTAATAATATTATCTATTACTAGAAGTTCTGTAGTAGTACGTTCACCCTTTGCCTCTCCTCTACCTTTTACAGTTTTCCCGGTATTAGCGCCCACCGTAACAGAGTATGGTGTATTGTCAGGTGCATTGGTAGAAGTTGTTACTGTTGTATTTGTGTTGTGCGTTTGCTTATAGCTTTTAGATGTCTTTATAGTTTTAGAAGACGAGCAACTGGTAACAACACATGCACCAAGGAGTACAAAAAGTAATTTTTTCATGTAGGTTTGTTAGTTATTGGGGTTTAAAAATATTAAATCTAAGTGATTTTTGAAAATATCAATTGGGCTGTCTTTTTACTAGCGCCCTTACCACCCAATTTCTTTTCAAGTTCATAATAATCTAGGAAAACTTTTTCTCTGTACTCAGGATCTAATATTTTCTTCAATTCTTTGGTAAGATTAGCTGTGTTTAAATCGCCCTGAATTAATTCTTTCACCACCTCTTTATCCATAATAAGGTTTACCAAAGAAATATAACTCAAGGTAATTACACGTTTTGCTATATGGTAAGATAGCCAACTACTTTTATAGCACACCACCTCTGGCACTTTAAACAAAGCCGTTTCTAAAGTAGCCGTACCACTAGTAACCAAAGCCGCTTCTGCAATACTAAGTAAGTCATACGTTTTGCCTGTTACAAAATGTACATTAGCATTGCCTATAAACTGCTCATAAAACGCAGGTTCTTGTCCAGGTGCACCCGCAATTACAAACTGATATGCTTTAAAATCGTTGATAACACTAAGCATTACTGAAAGCTTTTTAGTAATCTCTTGTTTACGGCTACCTGGTAATAAAGCAATTACTGGTTTATCATCTAACCCATTTTCTTTTCTAAAAACAGCAGGGTCTACTTGTTTTCTATTACTAATAGCATCAATAAGCGGATGCCCAACAAAATGTACTGGAAACTGATGCTTCTTTTCGTAAAACTCTTTCTCAAAAGGAAGAATTACATACATTTCGTCTACATCTCTTTTAATAGCTTTTATTCTATTTTCTTTCCAAGCCCAAATTTGTGGAGAAATATAGTAATGCGTACGGAACCCTTTTACCTTAGCCCACTCCATAATTCTAAAATTGAACCCAGGGTAGTCTACAAAAATAATTACATCGGGCTGGTAAGCTTCTATATCCTTTTTACAAAATTTAATATTTCCTAAAATAGTTTTAAGGTTTACTGCAACTTCTACAAACCCCATAAAGGCAAGGTCTCGGTAATGCTTTACCAAAGTACCGCCCACTTGTTGCATTAAATCGCCTCCCCAAAATCTAAAATCAGCATTGGCATCTTCAGCCACTAATTCTTTCATTAAGTTAGACGCATGTAAATCGCCCGAAGCCTCCCCGGCAATAATGTAATATTTCATAACTATAAAATATAGTGTTCAATAAAGGTTAGTAAGGTCATAAAAATGGTAGCCAAAATAACACCTCTGGCACGGTAATCTCTTTTTATTTTTAAAAACCCAAAGAAAGCCAATACATTTACAACAGCCCCTAAAGCAATTACTTTAGATAAATTTCCTTGACTTCTAGACCTTGTAATGGTTTCTTCTATTCCCGTATGGTAAATAGCGTATACCACTAAACAGTATAACAATACCCCAAACACATTGGCTATAATACCTACTATAAAACCAATAAAAACTTCTTTCTTAATCATTGAGTCCCCAAGTATTTAAACGTTGAATAGCATGGTGTGCAGTTAAATCAAACTGTACTGGTACTACAGAAATATAGTTGTTAGCCAATGCCCACTCATCGGTATCTTCTCCTTTATCTTCATTCACAAACTTTCCGGTAAGCCAATAATAATTTCTTCCTTGCGGATTGGTACGCTTGTCAAACTCTTCCTTCCAGTATGCTTTTGCTTGTCGGCATATTTTAATACCTTTTATATCTTCTTTTTTAAGTTTCGGTATATTTACATTCAGCACCACATCGCTAGGCATTCCTTTTTTAAGTACTGTTTCTGCAATACGCTTAATGTATTCTTCTGCCTGTCCAAAATCTGCTTCCCAATTGTAATCTAATAACGAGAACCCTATAGCAGGAATCCCCTCTATACCAGCCTCTACCGCTGCACTCATAGTACCACTATAGATAACATTGATAGATGAGTTAGCGCCATGGTTAATACCACTAACACACAAATCTGGTTTACGGTTTAGCAACTCATTTACAGCAAGCTTCACACAATCTACAGGAGTACCACTACAACTATATTCAATTTGCATACCATCATCTATGGTTAACGGGCTACAATACAATGTAGAGTTGATAGTAATAGCGTGCCCCATGCCACTTTGCGGACTATCTGGTGCTACCACTACCACATCTCCCAACTGGTTCATAATTTCTATTAACTTACGAATTCCTGGTGCGGTAATTCCATCATCATTGGTTACCAATATCAATGGTCTTTCTTGTGCTTCCATGTAAAAGGTCTAATTTTAATTACAAAAGTAAGTAAATATAGATTGTTTTTTAATGTATCTGGTGTTTCAAAACTAAAGCCCTGATTTTCTTTTAACAATTACGTTATGTTTTGTGGTTTAACAAAAAATTAGTAGCGCAATGTACTACTGGCATGGTTTTTTATGTAATTTCGAAGAATCTATAAAAATTGTTGTAGATTACGAAGTAATATTTTTTTAACAGAACACACGGAAGAATGAAAAAGAACTTGTATTACCTGCTATTTGCCGTTTTAATTTCGGCGGCATCTTGTAGCTTTACAGCAACGTCGTTTGAAAATGAAAATTCAGATAAGGATAAACTACTCATAGAGCTGATATCATATGTTTTAGAAAAAGGTCATTATAGCCCTAAAGACATTAACGATTCGTTTTCGGCAGATGTTTATGATAATTATATCATGAACTTAGACCCTCAAAAACGTTACTTTTTACAAAGTGATATTGATGAGTTTGATGCCTATCGTGATCAGCTTGATGATGAAATTAAAAGTTATAGCCTGGATTTCTTTAACCTAACTCACGACCGTTTGTTAGCTAGAATGGAAGAAGCGAAAGGAATTTATAAAGAAATTTTAGATAAACCTTTTGACTTTACCGTTAATGAAACCATTAATGTAGACTATGAAGAGCTACCATATGCTAAAAATGAAAAAGAGCTAAAAGAGCGTTGGAGAAAAATTTTAAAATTTTCTACCATCACTAGTTATGCTGGTAGATTAGACAACAAAGAAGCTGCTCTAAAAGCTATTGAAGAAGGCAAAGATGACGTAGATGAGGAAACCATTGCAGAAGCAGGAAAATCTGCTGAAGAAAATGAAAAAGAAGCGAGAGAATCTACCCTTAAAAATTTAGATGACTACTTTGATATTCTAAACGATTTTGAACGTAAAGACTGGTTTTCTATCTACTTAAATGCAATTGTAGAAGAATTTGACCCACATACATTTTATTTTGCACCAGAAGACAAAGAAAAATTTGATACTCGTATGAGTGGTAAATTTGAAGGTATTGGGGCAAGACTACAAAAGAAAAGAGATAACATTACCATTATTGAGGTTATTTCTGGTGGACCTGTATGGAAAGAGCAATCGTTAGAAGTAGGAGACGAAATTCTGAAAGTTGCACAAGGAGACGAAGCTCCTGTAGATGTAGTAGGCATGCGTATTGATGATGCCGTAAAATTAATTAAAGGCCCTAAAGGTACCGAGGTTAAATTAACGGTTAAACGTGTAGATGGTACTATAGAGGTTGTTTCTATTATTAGAGATGAAGTTGTTTTAGAAGAGAGTTACGCTAAAACAGCCTTAATTAAGAAAGACAAAAGAAAATTTGGTATCGTAAACCTTCCACAATTTTATGTAGATTTTGACGACTATAAGAACAGCAGAAACGCTGCTTCTGATATGGCTAAAGAAATTGAGCGTTTAAAAGCTGAAGGTATGGAAGGTCTTATTATTGACCTTAGAGATAACGGAGGTGGATCTCTTAAAACCGTGGTAGACATGGCAGGTTTATTTATTAAAGATGGCCCTGTAGTACAAGTAAAAGCTACCAACGGAAGAAGAGAAGTTTTAAAAGACAAAGATTCTTCTGTACAATGGGATGGTCCGTTAGTTATTTTAGTAAATGAATTATCTGCTTCGGCTTCTGAAATTTTAGCTGCTGCTATGCAAGATTATCAACGTGCTATTATTATTGGTAGTAAACAAACTTATGGTAAAGGTACCGTACAAAATATTTACGACTTAAATCAGTTTTTCAAAAACAATACCTTAGGAGATTTAGGAGCTTTAAAGGTTACTACCCAGAAGTTCTACCGTATTAACGGAGAATCTACCCAATTAGAAGGTGTGAAAAGTGATGTAGTAGTACCAGACAGATATAGCTATATTGAAGTAGGTGAAAAAGACCAACGCAACCCATTACCATACGATAAAATTGCTCCGGCAACCTACGATGTTTGGGAAGGTTATATAGATTATGACCAAACTATTGCTAACAGCAAAAAACGTATGGCTAACAATGAGCAATTAGCATTAATTGATACCAACGCTAAATGGATAAGAGAGCAGCAAGACGATAACGAGTTTCCGTTAAGCTATAAAGCTTACCTTGCGGAAATTGAAAAAGATGAGAATTTTGCTAAACAGTTTGATGTTTTAAAAGATTACAAATCTGACTTAACATTTAACGCATTACCATACGAGCAAAAAGAATTTGAAACCGACGAAGAACTGAAAGAGAAAAGAGAACGTTGGTACACAAGCATGACGAAAGATGTTTACATTGACGAGGCTGTAAATGTATTAGAAGATTTACATGTATCGTTTGGTAAAAAAAATAAATTAGCCCGTAACGCACAATAAGTTACCCTTTATGAGTAGTGCACAGGGTTCATTAACAACATTGGCGCTCCAAAAGTTTAAAAAGAACTTTTGGGGCGTTTTTAGTTTGACTATTGTAGTGCTATGCGGACTTATAGCAGTGTTTGCGTATGCACTGGCACCAGACAATTCTGAGAATGCCAACCAAATGCATTTGTCCATTCACTCTAAAAAACCAGGGTTTAGTGTACAGATGCTTACCTTACCTACACAAAAACCCGTAGAAGAATCGTTTTTAAAAACCGCCTTTTTTGGCAAGCAAAACGGAAGTACCGAAATACCTATAAACACCTACCGTTTTACCAAAGATAGCCTGTATTATACCGAATATAACCCAGAAGCTACCCAAGCCTTAGAAAAAGCAACGGCTTTACAAACCACCTTTAGTACTACCAACACCAAAAACATTGAAGAAACTTATATTAAACAACAAACCTTTTTACTAGGTACCGACAAATATGGACGCGATTTACTAAGCCGACTTTTAATTGGTACCAGAATATCGTTTTCTATAGGGTTTGTGGCTGTGTTTATATCGTTATTAGTGGGCGTAAGCTTAGGAAGTATTGCCGGATATTTTGGTGGTAAGGTAGATGCTTTTATTATGTGGCTTATTAATGTAACCTGGAGCATCCCTACCCTGTTATTGGTTATTGGTATTACCCTAGCTTTAGGCAAAGGCTTTTGGCAAGTATTTATAGCCGTAGGGCTTACCATGTGGGTAGAAGTTGCCCGTGTGGTACGTGGGCAAATGGTAAGTGCCAAACAAATGCAATACATTACCGCAGCAAAGGCGTTGGGCTATGGCCACGCCCGCATTATAACCAAACACATACTACCTAATATATTGGCACCGGTAATAGTAATATCGGCAGCTAATTTTGCAGCAGCCATTTTAGTAGAAAGCGGACTTAGCTTTTTAGGTATTGGCGCACAACCCCCTATACCTAGTTGGGGTGCTATGATTAAAGATCATTACAACTACATTATACTAGGCAAAGCCTATTTAGCCCTAATACCCGGTATTGCTATTATGACACTGGTAATGGCTTTTATGCTAGTGGGCAACGCCCTAAGAGATGCTTTTGACGTGAAGAATTAAAAGTCTCCTACTTTAACCGTCATGCTGAACTTGATTCAGCATCGCACAAGTAACTCACGTACAGATTAACTTACTCAGATGAGACCCTGAATCAAGTTCAGGGTGACGTTAGTTTCCATTTTGTTAATTAAGGATATCAGTAATAATTACAATCAAAATATACAGATCTTCATAAACAAAACACTGAATCTTGAAAACATCTTATGTATACATAATAACTAACAAATACAGAACTACTCTCTATGTTGGAGTAACAAGTAATCTAAACGAAAGAATAAGCAAACATATAAATGGGATTGGAAGTAAATTCTCATCTAAATACACTTTAACAGATCTCATCTATTATGAAGAATTCACTAATATAAAACTTGCTATTGCACGGGAAAAACAATTAAAAAATTGGCGTAGAGACTGGAAAGTCAATCTTATTAAGAAACAAAACCCTAAAATGAAAAGAATTGAAATCTTTTAATATTTCAAACTCGTCATGCTGAACTTGATTCAGCATCGCACAGGTAGCTTAAATACTGATTAGATTACTCGAATGAGACCTTGAATCAAGTTCAAGGTGACTAAACTATGCAATACAAACAAATACCAAAACGTCATGCTGAACTTGATTCAGCATCTCAAAAGTAGCTCACGTACTAATTAGCTTACTATGATGAGACCCTGAATCAAGTTCAGGGTGACGAAACATTGCAATACAAACAAATACCAAACTCGTCATGCTGAACTCGATTCAGCATCGCACAAGTAGCTCACGTACAGATTAGATTACTCGAATGAGACCCTGAATCAAGTTCAGGGTGACGAAACATTGTGATACTAACAAACACCAGAAAACCCCGTCAGTTCGGGTGAATTTCGATAGACATTTGTTGTATTGAGAATAGGAAGTTTTCACGGTATTATCCAATCTTTAAGGGTTAAAGAGTTCTCATAGAAATAAAAAAATGCCGTACTTTGCAGTAACAAATACCTTAATTGTTTCATTTTTTAAATGCTAAGAAGTTATGGATACCCTTGTAAACAAAGAGAATTTTAGAGGTATTTTAAGTATGTTGTCACTGGTCTAATTTTGTAGGCTATTCACAACTAATTCACTTTTGAAATTTTTCAACTTTCCGTTGTAACTGGTCTAATTTTGTAGGCTATTCACAACTCACATTAGCAGATGAACTACCCAATGTCTGTTGTAACTGGTCTAATTTTGTAGGCTATTCACAACTAACTGCATCGTTAGGATTAACAGGCGTTGGTTGTCACTGGTCTAATTTTGTAGACTATTCACAACAATCAATTCGCCCTTGCTGTTATATACACCGTTGTAACTGGTCTAATTTTGTAGGCTATTCACAACAATCAATTCGCCCTTGCTGTTATATACACCGTTGTAACTAGTCTAATTTTGTAGGCTATTCACAACTAAAGCTCTAACCTCATTACGGTTATAGATGTTGTAACTGGTCTAATTTTGTAGGCTATTCACAACAAAAAAAGGCGTAGCTGTTTAGCGCAGCTACGCCTTTTATTTTTTACACACTACGTTACTTCTATAAAAAGTTAGTATCTTTAAGATTCGTACAGTTGGTAACTGCTGTAGTAATTACAGCCTCCTACAGTTACTAACGGTAGCTAAAACAAAAAACTACTATGGAACATACTACCCAGCCTATTGGAAAAGGCATTTATTATACGCATACCAGCATTACCGATAAGCATTATTTTGCAGGTTTTTTAAACTTAGCGCAAAATAATATAGATGCTGTTTTTACAGCTTTTGAGGAACGTTTTAACCCTAAAAATAAAGGAGACCAAAAACAGAAAAATTATATAAGAGCATTTGACCTTTATTTTACCGAACAAAAAACCATTACCGATTATGAAATTGGGGTTGATTTTTTAAAACAACACCTACCAATGGTGCAGTACCTGTACTTACCTATAGACCATGAAAAGTTTGCTAAAAAAGGAAATAGAGATCAATTACGTAGAGCACATTTTAAAAACAGTATGCTTACCTTTTTAAGCACTATAGAAAGTTTACGTAATTTCTACACCCATCATTACCATGCACCTATACACATAAACCCCGATGTATATGACCTTTTAGATGAACTGTTTTTAAAAACCATTGCTGACGTGAAAAAGTACAAGGTAAAATCGGACGGCTCTAGACATTTGCTTAAAAAGGAATTGGGTAAGGAATTAGAAACCCTTGAAACACTAAAACTAGCTACGTTAAAAGAACAGAAAGCAAAAGGGGAAAAAGTAAACCTAGAACCCTTGGCTATTAAAAACGGGGTACTAAACGATGCCTTTTGGCACCTTACGTATAAAGATGGTGTGAATGCCAATTACCAATCGGCTTACAATAGAGACACGCCTGCCGAAAACGGCATTGCTATTTCTGAAAGCGGATTGCTGTTTTTGCTAGGGTTGTTTTTAACCCGCAAACAAGGAGAAGATTTGCGTAGTAACATTAGAGGGTTTAAAGGCAAAGTAGTTAAAAATGAAGATAAAGAAATTGACCGAAACAATAATAGCTTAAAATACATGGCTACCCATTGGGTGTTTAGGCATTTAAGCTTTAAAGGGGTTAAAAACAGGTTAACCACAGGATTCTCTCAAGAGACACTTTTGGTACAAATTATAGATGAGTTAAGCAAAGTACCCGATGCTTTATACCAAACCTTTACACAAGCACAAAAAGACCAATTTGTAGAGGATATAAACCAATACATTACAGAAGGGAAAAAGATACATAATTTAGAGGACGCTACGGTAATACATCCGGTAATTAGAAAACGATACGAAAACAAATTTGCCTATTTTGTATTGCGCTACTTAGATGAATTTGCCAATTTCCCTACCCTAAAATTTCAACTACATTTAGGGAATTACGTGCACGATGCCCGTACCAAAAAAATTGAGGGCACCAAGTATAGTACAGAACGGGTTATTAAAGAAAAAATAAAAGTGTTTGGCAAGCTATCGGAGGTAACCAATTTAAAAACCGACTATTTTTTAAAAGACCAAGCGCCCGCAGATACCGGTTGGGAACTGTTTCCTAATCCGTCATATAACTTTGTAGCAGATAATATTCCGGTATTTATTGATTTAAGTAAAAGCGATGTTTCAGGAGCAAAAGAACTCTATATAAACCTATCAAAAGCAAGAGGTTTAGAGACTAAAACTTATAGCAAAAGAAAAGAGGACAAACCTACCAAACAGCAGATTGCAGGTTTTATAGATAAAGACCTAAAACCAAAAAGTTATAAGTCTATTGCAATGGGAATGCCCACTGCCATGCTTTCGCTTAACGAGCTCCCTGCTTTGTTATATGATTTATTGGTACACAAAAAAACAGGAGAAGAAATTGAAACCATCTTAGTAAAAAAACTGATAGAACGGCATGAGACCATTCGTAATTACAAAACTACTGATGCACTTTCTTCTTCCGAGATTACCAAAAACTTACGCAGAGCCAAGGCACAAGAAACCATAGACACCAACAAGCTAATAGCTGCTATACAAACCGAAATAGACGTTACCCAAGAAAAACTAACTCTTATTGATAATAATACGAAAGCGTTTAAAGACTATAGAAACACAAGAAAAGTAATTTTCACCAATCGGGAATTGGGACAGGAAGCCACCTGGCTAGCAGAAGACCTTAAACGGTTTATGCCGCCATCTGGCCGAAGTCAGTGGAAAGGGTATCACCATAGTCAGTTACAGGAATTATTAGCCTATTACCAGCAAAAACCTAAAGAAGCGTTACATCTGCTAGAGCAATTTTGGAATTTTAAACAAGACCAACATACATGGAGCGCAGGTATTTACACAGCATTTGAACAGCGTTTCTTTGATACTTTTTATAGAGCCTACCTCAGCAACCGACAAAAAACATTGAACGCTCTGCTAACCCAAATACAAGGCTTTAAAAATGAAAACAAACGCTTAAAACAGTTTGTAAAGCAACAACACCTTTGGGATATTTTCTATAAACGCCTGTATACTATTGACAGTTTAGAAAATCAGAAAAACAAATTACTGGCAAAACCTTTGGTATTTCCGAGAGGTATTTTTGATGCCAAACCCACTTACATACGTGGGGTACACATTGCCGATAACCCAGAACAGTATGCTGACTGGTACAGTCATTTTTACCATCATACCAATTACCAACGTTTTTATAGCTACCCAAGAGATTACCAAGATGTTTTTCTAACCCAAGACGACCCTAATTTTAAGTCTTTCAAGCAAAAGCAAGACCTTAAAATTAAAAAAACACAAATTCAAGATGTCTTTTTGCTATTAATAGCCAATGCTTTATGTAAAGAAAGTTTTGGATCTGCTGCCCATATAACGCTAGCGCAATTGTACTTAACACAAGAAGAACGCTTAGCGGAAGAAAAGAAAGCCAGAGAACAAAGCCAGCGCGAAGTGGGAGACAAAAGCGACAATGTTATAAAGTCCAATTTTGTATGGAGCATGACGGTTCCGTATGAGCATGGACAAATAAAAGAACCTGCGGTTAAGATTAAAGAACTAGGTAAATTTAAAAAGTATCTGCAAGACGAAAAAGTACAAACACTATTATCTTATGATACCTCCAAATATTATGAAAAAACAGCACTAGAAGAAGAACTAGAAATAAAAGACTATTCGTATGAGGTAATCCGCAGGAATATATTATTCAAAGAAATTCAAGAGTTTGAACAATGGATTTTACAAAAATGGGGCTTTAACGGTACAAACCACCCAACCGAATTAGAACAGGATGGCAACCCTAATTTCAAAAAATATCTGTCTCAAGGTATTTTAAAAAAATATAAGCTTGCAAACGAGGAGGAAGTTACTTGGTTGGACAACGATGAAAAACACTCTTTCAAAAAAATAAGTATTTCAGAAGTCGAAAGTAAATCAACCCTTGTTCAGAAAATGTTTTTAATAATACTTATTCGAAACAAATTTGCACACAATCAACTTCCTAAAAAAGAGTTCTATCATCTTATAAAAGCATTTGTACAGGAAAGTAATTTAGAATCCTATAGTGCAGTAATTCTTTCCTTTGTTCAACAAAGTATTACGGAGCTAAAGGAAACGGTAAATGCTCAGTTAGTACAATCAAACTAAACCCTGAAAAATGATGCTTACTCTGTTGAGACCCTGAATCAAGTTCAGGGTGACGGCTCTGGGGTACTTTCAACCATAAACTGTCAACCGTGAACTTTCAACTATCCAGCTACCAAAAACCTAAAAGCTCACCGATAACAACTCCTTACCTAGTTCGTGTATGGCTTGTTCTATTTGTTTGGTACGTTCTTCTGAGGCATTGGCTTTACCTGTTACATATTGACGCATTAGGGAAGCATTTACCCCTGCTTTTTTGGCTATGGCTGAGATTTTAATTTCAGGAACTAGCTTAAAGAAAGAGGCTAAGTCTAGCTCGTACACAAAGTTGGTACAATTGGCTACCTCCGCTAACCAATCTTCTTGTTCTTCAGTGGCAACCTCGATATAATCGGCAAAAGCTGTTTTAAAATTACTTTTCAACTCCTCTAGCGAGTTTCCAAAAGCACTTACCACTCCGGGTATGTTTTTAGAAGTACCCCAATAAGTGCCGTCCTCGGCCTTTTCTACATACACATAAATTGTCTTCTCCATAACACCTTTATTTAAGTCCGGCTTGTTTTAAAATGGCATTGGCTGTTCCTGTTGGGATATCCTTTTTTGGGTGTGGTATAGTGACTAATCCCTTTTTTTCATCATGCTTAAAATGATGATGACTCCCTTTAGTTCTAACCAAAAACCATCCATCCGCCTCTATTAACTTGATAAGCTCGTTTGATTTCATGTAAAATTATAACAAAATAGTTATATAACAAAAATGTTATATTAAAATTATTACTTGTAATTTACAGGTAACATTTTGACTTTGAATACTGTTTACCATATTTAAAAGGGAATTCTTACTCAGATGAGACCTTGAATCAAGTTCAAGGTGACGAAACATTGCTATACAAACAAATACCAAACTCGTCATGCTGAACATCTTTCAGTATCACTTAGGCGTACGCATCTCCATTTGGGAGTAAGCATACTAAATTACATCGCATTGATATGTTCAGAAGGTGTATTGGTATTTTGAATATTAGCAGGGACTACCTTGCTAAATTTTCTTCGGTGTTGATCTACTAACGAAAATTGATTCCAGATGATTCGGTTTTCTTCACCTATAGAAAAAGAAGCTATAAATTTTGTACCACCTTTGGTTGCTGCTACTTGATAATGATTAGGATGTACCGACATGGTTTCAAACTGAAAATCGTGAAGCTTACAATATTCTTCTATTATAAATCTAGCTTCTTTATCTTGCACATATACCCAAAATTTCATTGCTAGCATTAAGATAATGATGACGCTAAAAAGCCCAAGTAAGAGATATGTAAGAATACTTAAAACAGCCATATAAAGCTTTATTATAAATAACAAACGCTTATATAACGCTACATGAATTATGAAAAACCTATCGACGGGTAGTACTTATATAAGCACATAAATATAGAAAAAATAAAATTGGCAATCTCTTAAATTTTTATTTTTTCAATGTAAAATCTTACTTCTTACAGCTATTAGCCTACGTTCTTGAGTATTTTTTGAGCAGAAACTCCGTTGAACATTTCAGGAGTAGGGAGTCCTTCGTTCTCTATATAATTAGCGATAACCTTTTCGGGATTAGCACCTGTCCAAATAAGATTTTTGTTTTTGTCTATATTAAAATTGGCTAAAAAGATATGTCCGTGTGCTTCAAAATGTAGCACATAGTCTTCTGGTAATACCTCTACGCGTATGTAAAGATACCCGTGTTTGTTACAATAAGCTTTAGCTAGTTTTTCGGTTACTCTATCGGTTACCATAACCAATAATTTTATCACCGAACAAAGTGATACCACCAAAATAATTAACCCTAACGTTATAAACAAAGCAACTTTCATTATCTAAACTTTTCGTTTAATAATTATAATTCTCTACTCTTCTAAAATTCCGTTATGCTAGGGGGTGGATTTCGGTTCTAACGGCACTATTTAATTTTCTTTTTCAAAGATAGCCCTTTCCTTTCAATATAAAATAGCTACAAATAAGTATTCTTATTATTTTTCACATTTTCTTCATAGATGATTATATATTAGAAGTTTACCCTATTTTTATACCTCTATCGCTTTCAATTAAAAACCATATAAAAACTTGAATACCAAACAATAACCTTTTTTAACTAAAAATACACATCTTGTTTTATTTTAATATTTTTGAGTACCTTGATACATCTAAAACAAAAAATGCATGCTTAAAAGCAACCATACCAACACCCTATTATTTGTACTGCTTATGTGTATAGGCTATGGTATGCAAGCACAAGACAACTACCCTACCCCAACCTACAATAAGAACCGACTGTTTTATATTCAACATAGCAAGAATCATAACACTTATGTATATGATGCTAAGATTACGAACAACCATATAGACAAGAATGATCCAATTGATGTATACCGAATTGTGTATGAAGGAAACACTGGTACCCGAAAGAGCTTAACCGCTATACAAAGAAGATTGGCATACGGAATTATATCTGATTGTGTTAATAACAATCTGTACGAAATGCATTTGGCCGCATCTAAAGATCTTGAATTATATTTATGTTTAAACAACGAAAAACAACCCAAAGTATACACCACTATTAACCATAGAAAAATGTTTATTGACAAACTTTTTATAGAACTAAAAAGTGGGGGGCTACATATAAAAGCAGATTACATTCTATTTTACGGTACCGACTATAACACAGGAGAACAAGTGACTGAAAAGTTAATTTTAGATAATTAAATTTACGGATAACCACTTCTTTACCATAACGGCTTCCTGTAGCTTAGCTATGTGAAGCACCTATTTCATTTTACACTTATTAAACTATGCTTGCTACTTATTTTAGGTATTAGCTTGGCACACCTATTCTCTGGCGTTTCTATTAAAGTTATCAGTTTTTTACTAGCTATTACTTTAGGCACATCGCTATACTTATACCGGATAGCATCAAATAAATTTCAGCAAACCATTTACTTTGGTGCTACCATTTTTTTGGCTACACTATTAATCGGCTGGTTTACCTATTTGGTTCATCAAGATACATTATACCCTAGTCACTACACCCATCACACAACCTCCCCACCTCAAAAACTATCTATTGAAATTACAGAAACCTTAAAACCCTCTGATTATTACTATAAATATATTGGTACTATAACTCACATAAACGGACAATCAACTACCGGAAAAGTAATAGTGAAACAGCCAAAAGATAGCACACAATCTAATTTACTAGGATTACGACTCTTCTGCTATACCGAAATAAAGAAGATTCCACCACCTTTAAATCCGTATGAGTTTAACTACGCAAGCTATATGCAACATCAACAGGTGTATGGACAATGTAACTTAACCTCACAAAACTACTATATTACAGATACCTTACCTACCAACTTAACACTACTTGCAACTAGACTACGCTCTAAGATCATTAATAACCTCAAGAAAGCCCGACTATCAGGAGACGAACTAGAAGTAACCAAAGCTTTATTTTTAGGACAAAGACAAAATATATCGGAAGATTTATATAAAGACTATATACACGCCGGCGTAATACACCTATTGGCTATTTCTGGTTTGCACATTAGCATTTTGGTAATGCTTTTATATTATGTGCTACTACCCCTGAGAAACACCACCACAGGAATTTGGATAAGCGGTGTACTTATGGTTATCCTACTTTGGTGTTTTGCATTTATTACAGGGCTATCGCCCTCGGTTACCAGAGCTGTTACCATGTTTACCTTTGTTACCATAGCGCTGCATTTAAAGCGTCCTCAAAATAGCGTACATACACTTATGGCCTCCGCCTTCTTTTTATTGCTTATAAAGCCTAATATGCTGTTTATGGCTAGTTTTCAATTAAGCTATATTGCGGTACTAGGTATTCTTACTATACAACCCTTACTAGCCCATCTATGGAGACCCAGCAATAGCATCATCTTATATTTTTGGAACATGACTACAGTAATGCTTGCCGCACAGCTAGCCCTGCTCCCCATAAGTTTGTACTATTTTCATCAATATCCTTTGCTATTTTTTATTGGAAACCTATGTATTGTTCCCTTTATGAGTATTTTACTAGGATATGGTTTTCTAGTAATTCTGCTAGCTGCTTTGGGTATTACCAGTCCCATACTGGTAAAAGGCTTATCATATTGCATATACAGCATGAACACCTTGGTGAATAATATTGCAACCGTAAAAAATGGAACCCTAGAAAATATTTATTTTGATAACAACCTGCTTATTTTAACCTACTGCCTATTATTTATAGCCATACTAGCTTTTACTTATAAACATAAAAAACTATTGTACTCCTCCTTATGTCTAGTGCTAGCACTACAAGGCTATCTGTATTATTTAAATTATTACAGCAAACAGCAACAACAGCTGATTGTATTTAACACCTACGGAAGTCATACTGTAGGTATACAAAATCAACAAACATTACACCTGTATACAACATCAATCTTAGAAAACTCCAACTACCTATTAAAGCAATACAAAGCAGGTGCCTATATAAACACTGTAAAACAAAACCCATTACAACATTACTACCAGTACAAGAATCAGCACATACTAGTGGTAGACAGCGCTGCAGTATATCAACTAAACCATAAGCCCATTGATATTGTAATACTCACCCAAAGTCCTAAACTAAACATGGCGAGACTACTAACCACAATACAACCAAATACCATCATTGCAGATGCCAACAATTACCCCTATTTACTAAAACGATGGCAAAAAGAATGTGAGTTGCGGCACATCACTTTTCACAACACCAATACACAAGGAGCCTATGTTATAAACTAAAAAATCCCGAAGCATAATTACTTCGGGATTCTATATTATGAATTATAATATTTACTTATTTTTTAGCTAATATCTGATTAGCACTTTGAAGCCAGGCATCAACTCCACCTCTTACGTACCCAACAGAACCCAACGCTTTATCAATTTGTATAATATCATCTTGACCTTCGGTTGTCTTAAAACTAGCAAACCAAATGGTAGGAAAACCTCTCACACCAAACTTTTGCTGTAAAAAATAGTTCTGTAATTGTTGTTGTTTCTCCAATTGTTTTCTTCTAGGAAAATCTAACTCTAAAAGAACTACGTTTTCTTTAGCCCATGTAACAAAATCTTGTTGTTGAAAAACCTCTTTTTGAAGTCTTTTACACCATCCGCACCAATCACTTCCGGTAAAAAATAACATTAAAGGCTTGTTTTCTTTTTCAGCTATTCTTTTTGCATCATTAAAATCGGTATGCCAAGTTAACTCAGATTTATCTTGGGCGTACCCTAAAGATACCACTCCAACAAACAATAATAGTAATACGTATTTCTTCATAGATAAGTTTTTTATAAAAGTATAGACGGCATAAGAATCACTACCTTACACCATGCATTAATTTTTTAAGTAATGGGTTCACCAATATTAATAAGAAACCTGCAACTGCTGGAACAATAGTAAATATCAAGAAGAACGTTGTTAAAGAATACTCAGCTGTAATCTTATCTATCAATCCTCCTAGTTGTCCTGCCGCAGTATTTCCAATAAAAATTGCTAGATACCATATACCAAACATTAGACCAATCAATTTAGCAGGAACAAGCTTACTCACATAAGACAACCCTACCGGAGATAAAAATAACTCACCTAATGTATGTAGTAAGTATGCTAAAATAAGCCATACCATACTTACTGCAGCTGTTTCAGCACCCTGAGGAATACTGTTCGCTCCGAAAGCTAAAAAAGCAAATCCACCACCTAAAAGAATCAAACCGACACCAAATTTTACTGCAGCAGAAGGATTGTATTTACTTTCCCAAATTTTAGAAATAAGCGGTGCCAATGTAATAATGAATAAGGAATTCAAAATACCAAACCATGACGCAGGTACTTCTGTAGAATCAGCACTAAATTCTCTAGTTACTTTCCAAAGTACAATACCCCAGATTATAAGAAAACTGAAACCTAAGATAATATTGGATAGGGTAATTTTTTTAAATGTTTGAACAAACAACTTATAAATCACAATCGTTATCACTACTAGTGGAACTAGTGTTATGATAGCATCTACTATTTTAAAAGTTGTAGCTGCATCACCTTCTAAAAGTCTATTTGTATAATTCTTAGCAAAAATAGTCATAGAACCACCTGCTTGTTCAAAAGCTGCCCAGAAGAAAATTGTAAAGAATGCTAACACTCCAACTACAATGTATCTATCGGCTTGAACCTTTGCAGGCACATGTGTTTCTTTTACTTCAACATTTGCATCATGAGGTTTTTTCTCTTCTGCTTCTAAATCTTTTTGATGTGTATCTTCTTTTGGAGATAATCCAATACCCTCAAAAATCGTACGTCCAAACCAAAATTGCAGCATCCCTAACAACATAAATACACCAGCTAATCCAAATCCTAGACTCCAACTAAAGTTTTCGCCAATATATCCGCATAACATTATTCCTAAGAATGCACCAGCATTTACCCCCATATAGAAAATAGTAAAAGCACCATCTTTTTTCTCTTGATGCTTATCATACAATCCACTAACTATAGAAGTAACATTTGGTTTAAAAAGTCCGTTACCAATAATTAAACATCCCAAACCAATATATAAAAACATAGGTGTTTCCAAAGCCATAGAGGCATGACCTAAAGTCATAATTAAGGCACCCAAAGCAACTGCTTTTTGATAACCTAAAAGCTTATCAGCTATAACACCTCCAATAATAGGGGTTAAATATACAAGCCCCGTATAAATACCATATAGCGATAGCGCATCTTCATTACTCCAAGCCCATCCACCATCGGTTAATGATGTTGTTAAAAACAATACTAAAAGAGCACGCATTCCATAATAAGAAAAACGCTCCCACATTTCTGTAAAAAACAGAACAAATAAACTTGGTTTATGTCCAAGTAAACTAAAAACTTCTTCGTTACTTTTTGTATTCATAATCTTTCAAAACGAAATAATAATCTCTTTATATTAATCTAAGCTTCTTCAAATTTTTCTAATTCCGGCCCCTTATTGTCTTCGTGAGACAAATCATGTTCATTATCTTCAGCACCGTGCGTAAGACGAATTAACGGTTTTTTAATTGCCACAAACAATCCACCTATAACTACTGTAAATACTAAAATACCTAAGAACACAGAATACTCACCAAATTCAGAAGCAGACTCTCCAATAATTCCGGCTACTTTATTCCCTAACCCTGTAGCAGCAAAATAAACCCCCATCATTAACGAAGCATATTTTACTGGTGTTAATTTGGTAATAAAAGACAATGCCACTGGCGATATACACAACTCCCCTAACGTATGGAATAAGTATGCAAATACTAACCATAACAAATTAGAAGTCCCCGTTTTTTGATATTCCATAGCTGCAAACACCATAAATAGGAAACCAAATCCCATAATAATGATACCTATAGCCATTTTAAATAGTGAAGAAGATTCTTTTCCTTTCAGCTTTCTTTTAGCCCAAATACCTGCTACGATGGTAGCAAAAATGATAATAAAACCAGCATTTAAACTCTGGAACATTACGGTAGGAATTTCGTACCCAAATAACACACGATTGGTTTTTTCATCGGTATATAAGTTCATTAAACCTCCAGCCTGTTCAAAAGCACCCCAGAATATGATTACCATGATAAATGATAATAACATTACTACAAACCTATCTTTATAAATTTGATTTGGTAATTCTTTATAAATCATCATCATTAAAGCTGCAATTGCTGTAATGAATAAAAACAGCATTCCGTAGCCCCAGTCCATAAAATACCAACCAATACCACTCAACACTACTAATAAAACACTAATACCTAATTGTAATGGCGATTTAAAAAGATCTGAGTATAAATGTGGGTAAGAGACTTCATCTACTTCATCTTTAGAGCCTGAATCTAAATTTCCCACATGTGTAAGAAACCTTTGTCCCCAGATATACACAATTAAACCAAGTACCATAGCAATACCAGCCAATCCAAAACCAGCATGCCATCCCCACTCAGCTACTACTAGCCCAACAAAAATGGTTGCTAATAAAGACCCTGTATTAATACCTATATAGAAAATACTAAATCCTTTATCTCTTCTAATATCTCCTTGTCTATACAAACCTCCTACCATCGTAGAGATATTAGGTTTCAATAAACCAACACCTAAAATTACCAATCCTAAACCTGTGTAGAATGCCCAAGTATCTGTTAATACCAAAACACCATGTCCTATACATAAAATAATAGCTCCAACAAGTACAGATTTTTTCTGCCCTATTAATTTATCGGCTATCATCCCTCCAGGTATAGACATGACATACACCAACATGGTATACCAACCATACAAAGCCAAAGCTTCAGATTCTGTCCATCCTAATCCTGCTCCTCTATCATCTGTTCCTAAAGTAGAAGCCGTCATATATAGGGTAAGCAATGCACGCATTCCGTAATACGAAAAACGCTCCCACATTTCGGTAAAAAATAGTATATACAACCCTACCGGATGTCCGAAGAGTTCCTTTTCATGTTTATCAATAACGTGACTCATATATTGTTAGTTAGTTTTATTATAAGTTTTCTTTTACAAAGTTGGTTAGCTTTGTAAACAAGTGTAAACGCGTGTTACCACCATAAATACCGTGGTTTTTATCTGGGTAAATTGCCCAATCAAACTGCTTGTTTGCCTGTACTAATTCTTCTATCATACGCATAGAGTTTTGTACATGCACATTATCATCTCCAGTACCATGTACTAAAAGGTAAGCACCTTCTAATTGGTCTGCAAAGTTTAACGGACTATTATCATCATACCCACTAGCGTTTTCTTGCGGAGTAGTCATGTATCTTTCAGTATATACAGAGTCATAGAATCTCCAGCTAGTAACAGGTGCTACGGCAATTGCCATTGAGAAAACATCGTTTCCTTTTAAAATACAATTACTACTCATGAAACCTCCAAAGCTCCATCCCCAGATACCAATTCTATCTGCATCTATGTAATTTCTTTTTCCTAAAATACGAGCCGCTTCAATTTGATCTTCCACTTCAAACTTACCTAGTTCTTTTTGCGTTACTTTTTTAAAGGCTGCCCCTTTAAAACCAGTACCTCTACCATCTACACATACTACAATATATCCTTGTTGTGCTAACATAAAGTGCCAGTAATCATTATATCCGTACCAGCTATCTGAAACCTCTTGAGAACCCGGGCCACTGTACTGATACATAAACATTGGGTATTTTTTAGTAGCATCAAAATCAGCTGGCTTAATCATATACATATTAAGCTCGTTACCGTTTACGGTAATAGTACTATACTCTTTAGGTGTAATTCCGTAAGAGTCAAATTTTTGTTTTGCTGCTTTATTGTCTACAATCACTTTTAACTCTTCTCCATCTTTTGCACTGTTTAAAGTGTACATGGTTGGTGTTGTAGCACTAGAGTAGTTGTTAATAAAGTAACTAAAGTCTGCACTAAAGGTAGCGCTGTTAGTTCCTTTTTTAGAAGTTAACTTTTTCTTCCCTTTTCCGTTTGTTTTAATAGAATATACATCACGGTAAATAGAACCTTCTTCTACTGACTGGTAATAGATTCTTTTATCTTTAGCACTATACCCATAATAAGCGGTTACTTCCCACGGTCCTTCTGTAATTTGGTTTTTCAATTTCCCGGTAGCATCATACCAGTAAATGTGATTGTAACCATCTTTTTCAGAAGTCCAGATAAAACTATTATCTTCTAAAAACGTTAAGTTATCGGTAACATCAATATAAGCTTTATCGGTTTCATGCAATACCACTTTAGACTCCTTTGTATCTACATTACAGAAATATAAATTCAAATCATTTTGGTGTCTGTTTAAAGTTTGTACGGCAACAATAGCAGGGTCTTCGGTAAACTCAATTCTAGGTATGTATTCATACGAACCAACAGAAAGGTCACTGTTTTCTTTTGTATCTACATTATACACATGTAAAGTTACATCAGAATTTTTCTCACCTGCCTTAGGATATTTAAACTCATACTGCGATGGATACAATTCTTTACCATAAACATCCATAGAAAACTCAGGTACTTCAGACTCATCAAACTTTAAATAAGCTATGCGGTTACTCGCCTTATTCCATTCAAAAGCTCTTACAAAAGCAAATTCCTCTTCATACACCCAGTCAGTAACACCGTTAATAATAGCGTTGTTTTTGCCATCGGCAGTTACTTGGGTAACGCTACCATCAGTTAAGCTTTTAATATAAATATTGTTATCTTTAACATACGCTACTTTTGTAGCATCAGGAGAAAAGGTAGGCTCTTGAATATGTTCATCTGCTACTCTGGTAAGTTTCTTAGTAGCTACGTCATAAACAAAATAAACACCCAAAGTTGAGTGTCTAAAAATAGGTTGCAGGTCTGCTGCTAATAATAATTTACTTTCGTCTGCGCTAAACTCATACGACAGAAAATAATTAACTCCGTCTAAATCTTTAGAGCTTACAATTGTTTCGGTCTTCTCTAAGGTTTTATAATCATATTTATCTACAGAAGTTGAACGCGAAGCACGATCAAAATTCAGCACTGCATATTGCTTACCATTCTGTAAAGAATTCAATTCATCCATTCCTTCGGTTCTGAAGGCTCCACTCCATATTTCTTCTAATGTAATTTGTTTGGTTTGTGCGAATAGCTGAGCGGAAACAGCTACGAATGCAAATAAAAATGCTCTATACTTATTCATTAATAGTACTATATTTTAAAAGATTCCAAGTTTACTAATAATTTCACAATTTATTAAACTTTTTTGGTTAAACGTTAACTTTTAAAGGCTTTTATACACTTCTTTTTTAGAAACGTTATAAAAATAGAAATAGTAAAGATATTTGATAACACCCCCTCATTCTTCCTACCAAGTAACACTTTTACATTAACCACTGTCTTCTAAAAAATGTATCTTTACAGCTTTAAAAAGTTACACCCATGAAACAACCGGTACAAGGATTTTCTAAACTTACCAAAGAAGAAAAAATTAACTGGATTGCAGAACATAGTTTTAAAAACCCTGAAGAGGGCATAGAAATTTTAAAAAAGTACTGGCATACCGATGCTGAAGTTCAAAAACTACACGATGAGTTTATAGAAAACACCATTAGTAATTTTCTACTACCTATAGGTATTGCACCTAACTTTAAAATAAACGATCAACTTTATGCCATACCTATGGCTATTGAAGAGAGTTCTGTTGTAGCTGCAGCTAGTAAAGCTGCAAAGTTTTGGATTGACCGTGGCGGATTTAAAACCGAAATTATTGGCACCGAAAAAATTGGTCAGGTTCACTTTATGTATCATGGTGATGTAGAAAAATTAAAAGAATTTTTCAAGAGTGTAACCCCTTTAATGCTAGAAAATGCAGCCGACATTACCCAGAACATGGAAAAACGTGGTGGCGGTGTAACAGGCATTACGCTAAAGGACAAAACGAATAGCATCCCTAACTACTATCAATTACATTGTGCTTTTGAAACACTAGATGCTATGGGCGCTAATTTCATCAATAGCTGTTTAGAATCGTTTGCTAAAACCTTTAAAGCGGAAGCCTTAAACTACAATAGTTTTAACGAAACTGAAAAAGACATCCAGATAGTAATGAGTATTTTATCTAATTACGTACCTAACTGCTTAGTAAAAGCAGAGGTTAGTTGTAAGGTAGAAGACTTAAATGAAGACAAAGAATTAACTCCGGAAGAATTTGCAGAGAAATTCGTTAGAGCTGTAAGCATAGCCGAAGTAGAGCCATACCGTGCTGTAACCCATAATAAGGGAATTATGAATGGTATAGATTCTGTGGTTATTGCCACCGGTAACGACTTTAGAGCTATAGAAGCAGGCGCTCATGCCTATGCGGCTAAAAACGGAACTTATAGCAGCTTAACACATGCTAAAGTAGAAAACGGAATTTTTAGATTTTGGATAGAAATTCCTCTTGCTTTAGGAACCGTTGGAGGTTTAACCAAATTACACCCCATGGTAAAAGTTGCTTTAGAAATGCTAGGCCATCCAGATGCTAAAAAGCTTATGGAAATTACAGCTGTTGCTGGCTTAGCGCAAAATTTTGGTGCAGTAAGAAGCTTAATTACCAGCGGTATTCAAAAAGGACACATGAAGATGCACCTTTTAAACATTTTAAACCAATTAGGAGCTACCGAAAAAGAAAAGGCCTATTTTGTAAATTACTTTAAAGACAAAACAGCTACACATAGTGCTGTAGTAGCAGCTTTTGAACAATTAAGAGCTACCTCATGAAAACATACTACAGTAACGGAAAACTTTTAATAACGGGAGAATATGGAGTTCTAGATGGTGCACTAAGCTTTGCTTTACCCACCAAATTTGGACAAAATCTAAAAGTTACAGAAACCAATAATTCACTTTTAAAATGGACTAGCTTTGACCATTTAAATAAGGAGTGGCTCTCTATTACCTTAGATTTAAATAAACTTTCTAAAGGCACTCGCAGCATTATTGAAACTTCAGACACTGAAAAAGCAATTACGTTACTAGACATTCTAAACACTGCAAAAAAAGCTAATCCAGCTTTTTTAACTAAAGGCGCTGATGTTATCACCCAATTGAGCTTCCCTAACAATTGGGGGCTAGGCACTTCTTCCACACTCATAAACAACATTGCTTCGTGGGCGCAAATAGATGCGTTTGAGCTTTTATGGAACTCTTTTAAAGGAAGTGGCTACGATATTGCTTGCGCACAAAACAACACCCCTATAACCTATCAAATAACCCAAAATAAACCTGCTGTAAACCCTATTTCTTTTTCACCCAACTTTACAGATGATTTATTCTTCATCCACTTAAATAAAAAACAGAATAGCAAAGAAGGGATAGCACACTACAGAAAGTTAGGCAACAAAAAGAAAACCTTAGTTAAAGAACTATCTAGCATCACAGAAGAGATTATTAAAGCATCTTCTTTAGAAGCATTCGAGAGTCTAGTAAACACTCATGAAGACATACTTTCTAAACACCTTGAACAACCCAAAGTAAAAGACCTTTACTTTTCTGACTACAACGGATCGGTAAAAAGCTTAGGCGCTTGGGGAGGAGATTTTATTTTAGCAACAGGAAACAAAAAAAGTATGGGGTATTTTGAACAAAAAGGTTACACCACCATACTTTCTTATAACGAAATGATTTTAGTTTAAATCACTAAAAACTATATCTTTTTTCTCCATTCACTTTATAGGTTATTTCAGTAACCACATCAGTTTCTGGATTAAATTTAACCAATACCGGGCAACAATACTCTTCGTCAATCACAAACTTTATAGCCCATGTTTTATCTTCCAATTGAACAGTAGTATATACTTTACTTAATGCTTCTACAGATTCACCAACCTTTACAGTTACACCATCTAGGGTTATAGCATTAGCCTTAATATAGTCAAGCCCAATTGTATACTCTTGTGACTGCGTATCAATAAAACCTACCACTAAGCCACCATCAAACTTATAACGAACCCATCCTTCGCCAATACCTCCTTTACCTTCTCTTATACTCAAGGGAAACTCTATTAGTTTGGTAAGTTTTTCAACATTAGCCTCTGTTTTTTTTAACTCAAGAAACGTATAATCATTAAACTTAGTTTTATACAGTTGAGATTTCGTAAGTGCATTTTCTTGAGCAGTAGCAAATAACGCAAAAAGACAAACAGCAGCACTAAGCCATAGGGGATTTTTCATGTAGTAAATAGTTAGTTAGGTTAATTTGGTTTTGTAATAATCAACTCCAGCATATTACTAGAGTTTATCTAAAATTTAAACACAAAGGTTTTCAGCAACCTTAAGCAAAATAATAGAGTAAATGTAAGGCAATTTAACAAAAGTATCAATTACAAAAACAGCCATAAGGGTGATTTTATAAACATAACCGCGAAGTATAGACATAAAAAAAACCTCCTATAAAAGGAGGTTTTAAAAATATTATAAACTAAATTCTAGTAAAACTTAGCTCTGTTATCTTCAATCTCAACAGACTTTTTAAGTGCCTCTATCACAGACTGGCTGTATTTTTGAATATTAGTTTGTCTTAAAGAATTTCTATAACTAGTATAGTTAGCTAGCTTAGGAGAATCTTCTTTCTTAGTAACTTCTACCATATAAACACCTTTCTCTCCTTCAATAAGCCCACTCTTTCCACCTTCATTTAAACCAAATGCAGTACCCACAACTTTAGGTTCAGCACCAGCTCCAGAAATAGCAGGATTACTCAAACTAACATCAGTAGCACTTCTACGTCTAATATTATAAAGAGCCTCAATCTCCTCCATGCTTTTACCTTTAGCTTCGTTTATGATTTTAGCAGCCTTTTTCTCTTTTAATAAAATAGGCATTACTTTAGCCTTAGCGCTTTCAACTGAAGCAAGACCTTCTTTTGTCACTCCCGTTACTTGAACAATTGCGTAACCACCACTTACATTGAATTTTTTAATATCTCCAACACTCGTTCCATCTTCAAAAGCCCATCTCACAATAGAACGTTGATTTGCCACACCTGTTAAGCCAGCAGCTAATTCCTCAACACCTTTATCTATCTTAACCTCTTGTCCGAATTCTTTAGCAGTAGCCTCAAAATCTTTATCCTCTTCGGTAACAGCATATAAGAACTTATTAGACTCATTGTAGGTATCATTGATAGTTTCTTGAGACGCATCTTTCTTTAATGCAACTGTAGCTAAGCTAACAGTTTCGTACTGATCTTCTACTTTAATAACATGGAAACCAAACTGAGTTTTAACCACTCCTACACTTCCAACAGGATTATTAAAAATAAATTCATCAAACTCAGGCACCATTTGCCCTGGTCTAATATTATCATAAGTACCATTATTTGAAGCCACACCAGGATCTTCAGAAAACTCTTTAGCTAACTCATTTACATCTTCTCCTTTTTTAATTCTAGCCATTAAGCTATTAGCTAAGGTTTCCGCTTGAGCCTCACTTCTATCTTCTTTCAACTGAGCATTCGGAATACTATCATAAGCAATTAAAATATGACTTGCCTTTACATTTCCGTTTGCTTTTTTGCTAACCATTCTAGAAATTTTGAAGTAATCTCCATCTTCATATGGTCCGTATACTTGACCCACCTTTAAGCTATATAAAGTATCAGCATATTGTTTTGGTAAAGCACTTTTCTGTACATATGCAGAATCAAACTTTATTTCAGAATTTTCAGCAGTATAACCAACTAAATCAGTTGTATTCACAAAATTAATAGTATCTACACTATTTGCTTTTACAACTAACATCTCATTTAAACGATCCTTAATAGTGTTTAAGTCAGCCTCAGAAGCCTTCTCTTCGAAAACAACAAAACGTACATCTCTTTTTGCATCTTCTTCAAACTCTTCTTTATGCTCATTGATATAGCTTTTTATTTCACTATCAGAAACGGTAACAGTAGAATCTGCTATAGAAGTGTAAGGCACTTGTACATATGTAAAGTTTACCATATCACTATCTTCTGCATAACGCACTTCACCTTCTTTTTCAGTTACTCCTAAACCAGCCTGAATTAAATCGTAGAAAATACTTTGCTTAGCAGAAGCAATAATATTTTCTTCTGTAGCTTTCCATTGCTCATAACCAGCAGGATCACCAGCTTTCATATCAGCAATAAAATTTCTGAATTTTTGAGGATCAAAAACCCCATTCTCATTTAAAAATCTTGGATCTTGAGCAATTTGTGGATTTTGCTTTACAAGATTCATAATACGGTCTCCATCAATTTGAATTCCTAAATCATCAAATTGCTTTTCTAATATAATGTTATTTACTTCACGGTTCCATACAGAGTTCACAGCATTCATAATACTCGCATTCGGATTATTACTTGTTACTGCTTGTACAGAATTAGAAAATTCTGCTAAACTAATAGTCTCTCCATTTACTTCACCTATTTTATTTGCATCTCCAAACAAGGTAAAACTTCCTTTACCTACTAAACTAGATAAAATGAACGCTAATAACGAAAGTCCAATAATTACAATTAGTAACATGGAACGCTTTCTTATTTTCTCTAAAACTGCCATTGTGCTTAAACAATTATAAAAATTAATGTGGGCGAAAATACCATTTTCTTTGAAATAATAAAAATAAAATAAGGGATTACATTTTTTTTATTAGACTACTCTGTGTCAAGTATTTTAAGATGCACTAATTTTATTTTAGTGTAAGTAACATCTAAAATTGTAAAACGGAAATTCTCAATAGTAATAACCTCATTCAACTGCGGAATCTCGCCTATATCATTTACAATAAAACCACCTAAAGTACCATAATTCTCACTCTCTGGTATCTCTAACTTATACTTTTCATTAAGGTAATCCACCTCTAATCTACACGAGAATTTAAACTCATCATCTGCCAGCTGTTCTTCTATAAAATCAACCGTATCATGTTCATCTTCAATCTCTCCGAACAGCTCCTCCACAATATCTTCTACCGTTAAAATACCACTAGTACCACCATACTCATCAATAACCACAGCAATACTCTTTCGTTTTTTAATAAGCACATTTAAAATTTCACTTATCAACATTGTCTCTGGCACAAAACCCACAGGCATTAAAACTTCTTTAATTGTTTGAGGCCTTTTAAACAAATCAAACGAGTGCACATACCCCACTATATCATCTATAGATTCATCAAAAACCAATACTTTAGAGTAACCCGTCTCAATAAAAACATTACGCACTGTTTGAATAGATTCGTTTATATCAACAGCCGATATCTCGGTTCTAGGCACCATCACATCTCTAGCCTTTACCTCAGAAAACTCTAACGCATTCTGAAAAAACTGTATCTCTGAATCTACATTCTCATCCTCATCCACAGACTCCATTTGTTCAGAAATATAATCTCCTAACTCTAATTTTGTAAACGCAAGCTGCACATTATCACCATCTGACTTAAACACATATTTTAAAATAATATCAGACATCCAGATGATAAACTCAGTAATTGGCCAAAAAAGTAAATAGAAAACAAATGCAGGCAGTAATAATATCTTTAAAAAATTATTAGCATAAATCTGAAAGAATACTTTAGGCAAAAACTCTGCTGTAATTAAAATTACAATGGTTGAAATAATTGTTTGCACCAAAAGATTTTGCAAATGCATTGGGAGCATTGTAGTAATTAAATCTCCCATGTAAAAACCGTAAATCACCAAAGCCAAGTTATTACCTACTAACATAGTAGCAATATACTTTGATGGACGGCGTGTTAACCATGTTAACACCTTAGCAAGTAAGGTTTCTTGCTTTTTCTCAATCTCCAAATGTATTTTGTTAGAAGACACATAAGCTATCTCCATCCCCGAAAAAAACGCAGATAAAACCAAACAAATTACAATAATGGAAATCTCCATAACTTATTAAATTTAAACTATTCCTGGTTTCGGCGCTCCATCTTCTTACGCATAAACCTCCTAAAGAAGTACATACCAATAGATACCACACCAAACATTAAAAATAAATAGTTTATCTGTTGAAAACTTATATACTCTCTAATCACTTCGAAGATAGAAATAATAGCGATTATCAAATATACTATTTCGAAAAATTTTAAATACTTAACCATATTTATTCTCCCTTAATAGAAATTACACCAGTTGTTTTATGTGCATTAACTACCGTAAAATCTTTATTAAAATCCATACCAACACCATTCATTACAGTACCCTCTACCGGATCTGTAAATGTAAACGGATCATCGGTATAAATCCATTCCGTTCGCTGATCCCAATACAAAAGATCAGTCTTTAATATTTTTCCTTCATGCGTTTTAATAACCACACTATCTCGTAATTCAACCAAATCGGTATTATTATACAAAATACCAAACCTAGCATCTACCGTAGTTTTATTTTCTTGTTCATTAAAAAAATCAATATGCACCCCATCAGGAAATTCAGAATAAGGAAACTCTTGATTTCCGTAATCATAATTTAACGGACTTTTTAAGATAGCAACAACTCTAAGAGAGTCAGTATAGGTAAGCGTGAAATTGGTAGCCTCTCCCATAGGAAATTTTTCCTGTAAGGTTAACTTTTGCAAAGCTCCCAAATTATTTTCGCAAGAAAAAAACATTGTCACAGCAAAAACTGTGACAATGCAAATAAATTTATATTTAATGATGCGGAACATCTTATAAGTTAGGAACTTTTACAGATTTGTTAATCCAACATCCAACTTTAATAGTTTTACCAGCCATACCAGAATTAAAAATATCTGATTTACTTGGCGCTAACCCTTTATAAGAACTAGCTAAAGAACTATTACCTGCTTTATTAGCCATTTCTTCTGCTAACCAGTATACAGCTCTTTTTTCGAAAGGTGTACTACCACAACTGTTTGCAGATGCAGCGTAAGCTCTAGCTATAACTTCGTAGGCTTTTTTGTTTGAAGGGTTAAACTTCAATGCTTGGTAAGCATAACTTGCAGCAGTAGAACCTGAAGACAAACTAGCTACAGTTACTAAAGTTTTAGACTTTTCAAATTTATCTGTTTCTAAATCTACAGATTCCTTAAACCACTCTTTAGCCTTAGCATTATTACCTTTCTTATACTCTAATACACCTAAGTATTTTGCAGACTTAGCAGAAGGGTGTAAGTTGTGTAATTTTTCAACAATCCGAGCGTATAAAGGATCACCTGTACACTCTTTCTCTGTCATAGCATTTGCAGCTCTATTTAACCACTCCTCATTATCTTTATTTGCTTCAAAATTCTTAGTAAACAAAGGAATCAAGTTTTCACAGTTACCTAATTGCCCCATGTAAGCTTCTAAGCTCTCAGAAATACCTTCGTAGTTACTCATTCTTTTTTGAGCTCTACCTAAAGACTTTTCTTGTTTAGCAGTTAATGTTGTACCCGCTTCTTGAGCCTCTAATAATGGATTCATAATTTCAGACTGCTCATTTCTTAACTCTTCAATTTTTGAACCTACTCCATCATAAGTATCAAACACCGTTTGAAGATCTAATTTTTCAGCCTTGTATAAATCTACAGTAGTTGTAAAGTACGAATACAAAGAAACTTCACTATTAAAGTTTGCTTTATCTTTTTCAAAAGCATCTTTATACATATTATAAAGCTCCTCATCGGTAAGCATACCTTCCTGCTTCATTAATTTCGTTTTATCGATAACCATTTCAGCATACGTATACTCATATTTCCCCGTTGGGAAATTTGCATGATATCTATCGTAAAGCTCCAACAACAGCTTTACATATTCAGCTCTGTTTGCCGCGTCATTTTCCATTTTGTACTCAAGAATTTTATCTCCGTAAGCATATACCGCCACGTGAAAGTCTTGAGGACAGTTATCAAATACCTTTTTCCATGTTGGGTATGCAGACTCATAATTCTTCACTTTCGCATCGTTATAAAACAACGATAGGTTTGTGTTACAATCATCTTGAGCATTAGCACTGAATGCACCTAAAAACCCAATTAAGGCAACCATCAATAATGCAAATCTGTTTTTCATCATTAAAAATATATAATTAATTAATTCTATTCTTTATAAACCATCTGTCTAATAACGACAATCCAACTCTAAAATTCACATAATTTTCTTGAATTAAAGAACTGTTAGTAGTTCCTCTAGAACCTATTTCTAACCCTAAATTAAGTTTAGAAATTTTTCCAACCGGTAATCCTACTCCAAAAGATATGCCAAAGTCATTTACCTCTTCACCATTTATTATCATCCCGGTATTCTGAAACTTAACACCCGCACGGTAAGTTGCTCGTTTAAAGTAACTTGAATAAGAATCATAATCAGGCGTAAACATTCCTCCAAATCTAAACTCAGAACCATCTTGATAATCTACACCATTTACAGAAAGAAACGGATTAGATAAATTACTGGTGTTTACATATTCATACTCTCCACCAAAAAACCATACATTTCTTTTACCAACCCCTAAACCAAAGGTTCCTCTTGATGGCAGTGTTACGTCGGTTTCAGCTAAACCTAAGGCGTCTAAATCAACATCATACTCTTCTCGCACATCTTCAGCCCCGTTATCATATATAGAAATAGTCTGAAAATATCTATCGTTAGTAGAACTTATCTTAGCCTCTGGTGTATATTGTACTGTACTATACAAAACATAATCATTCTTTAAAGGCTGAGAATAATTTAAAGCAATGGTATAATCTAAACCACTCAAAGATGAAGAGTTAATTTCCTTAGTACCTAACTCTACACCCTGAACACTATTAATAATACTATTATCTATCTTACCAAAATCATAGCTACCTCTAGCACCAATACTTAAATTCTTGGTAATCTCATACCCAAAGGCAACAAAAACTTTATTCATTCCTCCTTCTCCTTCAAGCCTTGTCAATTCTTGACTTCCATCTTCTCCAGTAATACTTTGTATAGCATACCCCACAGAAGTATAAGGTAAAAGCCCAAAACTAACACCTAGTTTACGGCTAATAGGAAAACCCAAGGTTAAATAATCAAAAGAAGCAGACTTAGCCGTCTCATCTCCAAAATCACTTTCCAAATTCAATCTTGTAAAAGTTGCTCCTACGGAGTAGTTCGTCATATTAAGCTCGCCAAGCGAAGCTGGGTTTTGAATACTTAACGATAAACTATCTGGATAAAGGCTTAACCCGCCCATAGCTCTATTCTCCATCGTTCCTTGAAACTTCAAACTTCCTATTCCGTAAAATGAATAAGGAGATGCTGTTCCTACTTGCGCTGTAGCAGTAATATTCCCCAATACTATAAAGGCTACAATTGCTATTAATCTTTTAATCATTCGAGTTTATTATATTCCAAAATAAAATTCAAACCCTCTAAAAGGAAATTTGAATTGGCAAATATGCCATTTTTTAATCTTTTTGACAAAAATAAGGCATTACCTCCTGTTAAAATAACTGTTAAATCTTTAAAATTATTATAGTAATCTGAAATAAACCCATTTATTTCATAAATAAGACCATTTACAGCACCCGACATCATACACTCTTTAGTAGATGCACCAGTAACAAATTCTATTTCAGAAAACTCAAGCTTTGGCAATCTCTTAGTCAATTCATGCATTGCATTTAAACGCATTTGCAAACCAGGTGCAATAGCTCCACCTAAATACTCTGCATTACTATTTACAAAATCGTAAGTAACGCATGTACCAGCATCTATTACTAAAACATTCTTTTTAGGATAGCTCTTTACAGCCCCTGCAATTAACGCCAACCTATCCTCTCCTAAAGTCTCAGGAGTTTTATACTTATTACTAAATGGCATTTTTAAGTCATTAGACATTAAAACCATTCCTGTTTCTGATTTAAGCAATGCTAATACATCTGAAGGAATTTCCGCTACAGAAGATACAATTGAACGAGAAATAGAATTTGTTTCAAAAATTTTTAAAATTTTTTTTTGCAGTTCTCCAAAGGACACCGAAACAACGGACACTATCATATCATTTTGAAAAACAGCAACTTTGGAAAACGTATTTCCAATATCTATAATTAGATTCATCATGTTTTGTTAGAAAACCAAAGGTACAAAACCATTTTTTTTTCAAAATGTTTTGCATAATTAAAATTTGCTCCTATATTTGCACCCGCAATAAGCAATCAACTGGTACCTTAGCTCAGTTGGTAGAGCAAAGGACTGAAAATCCTTGTGTCCCTGGTTCGATTCCTGGAGGTACCACATAAAAAACCTGATAACACTGTTATCAGGTTTTTTTATTATATAGCTACCCCAAATACACCCTACCTATTAGAAAACAGAAACTCCGTTCACTAATACTTTCAATAATAATAAATTAGTACAATTTCTAACCCTCAATAGAAGCTTACATAAACATTAAACGAAAGTTAAAACAAATAGAAGTAAAACTATTTCAGCATCTAAATAACAGAAACAACAATAGAAACCTTTTAAAAACATTTTAAAAGGTCAAGGCTACGCTTTAAAGTGAAAGATTAAGAATAAATAAGGATGCTAAGAATTTAGTCAGCAAAAAACTGATTCTTACTCATAGCCACTTTTAATGCCTCTATCGATTTTATCATCACCTTCCTGTCAAAAGCTGCAATATGCCTCTTATGGTGTATATCTGAGCCTGTGAAATCTATAAAACCATTTTTCAGCAAGTAATCTGCCGTTTCCATAACACCTTTACCATAGTACCCAACAACCGAAAGTAAATTTAACTGAAATAGACAACCTGCATTTTTTAAAGCCTCATAGGTGTCCTTTGTATTGTGATAGTACAAATAGCGCTCTGGGTGCGCTAAAACGGGCTGATAGCCCTTCATTTGTATGGCAAACAATATCTCATTTAAGGCTATCGGCGGATTTAAATAAGACAACTCTACCAAAAGATAATTATCTTTTAATGTTAACAGATTATTCTGCTCCAAGGTTTTTTCTAAAAACTCATTATCTAAAAAATACTCAGAGGCTACCTTTAGCTGTACTTGGCTAGTTAAATCTTGTTTTTCCTTTATGAGCTTAGTATAAGCACCAGTAATAGATTCTGTTGTATTATCCCAAACATTTGGTAATGTATGAGGCGTAGTTATTATTCTTGAAAAACCCAAAGACCGCATGGACTTCAACAGATCCTCAGAAGTTTCTACCGAATCGGCCCCATCATCTATTCCTGGTAAAATATGAGAATGAATATCTACATAATTATCTAATAACACATCTTTTAAAAGATACTTTTTCTTAAAACCAAACAACATACCGCTAAACTTCTTTCGTCAATTACTCCTTTATTTTTACTCTGACAACACTTTATCAAAATAAGAAATTGTTTTAATTAAGCCAGCCTCAAGGGGCACAGTAGGCTCCCAACCCAATTTCTCTTTTGCAAGTGTAATATCTGGTTTTCTTTGCTTAGGATCATCTTGTGGCAATGGTAAAAAGCTAAGCTTAGAAGCAGACCCTGTTAATTGAATTATTTTCTCTGCCAACTCAATCATTGTAAACTCACCAGGATTACCAATATTAACGGGCCCTGTAAAACCATCATTATTCATCATCAACATCATTCCATTCACCAAATCATCAACATACTGAAAAGAACGTGTTTGCTGTCCGTCTCCAAAAATAGTTATCGGCTCATTCTTTAGGGCCTGAATTATAAAATTAGAAACCACTCTACCATCATTCACACTCATGTTTGGTCCGTAGGTATTAAATATTCTCACAATTCTAACATCTACATTATTTTGTTCGTGATAATTAACAAACAATGTTTCAGCACATCTTTTACCTTCATCGTAGCATGATCTTGCACCTATAGGGTTCACATTACCCCAATAAGACTCTACCTGAGGATTAATTAACGGATCGCCATACACCTCACTTGTACTAGCCTGTAAAATGGTAGCTCCTACCCTTTTGGCTAACCCTAGCATATTTATAGCCCCTATAACCGATGTTTTAACCGTTTTAATAGGGTTATGCTGATAATGAATTGGGCTTGCCGGACAAGCTAAATTATAAATCTGATCTACCTCTGCATAATACGGACTCGTTACATCGTGTCTTATAAGTTCAAAATAAGGGTGCTCTAACAAATGAACAATGTTACGTTTAGAACCTGTAAAATAATTATCTAAACACAATACCTCATGTCCTTGGTTTAACAATGTTTCACATAAATGAGACCCAATAAAACCAACACCTCCGGTAACTAATATCCTCATGCCTGAAAAAAATGATTAAGATTTAAAAAACAATTAGGTACAATTTTAATATTTATAAGTGAAATTATACCTTCAATACAAATCTAATCGATTAAAAATAAAAAAACCTCAATGAAATGATTCAATGAGGTTTTTTTATGAAAAACTTTGTGTTATTTAATTCCGAACAACCTTTTATACCAAGGTTTTTTTCTTTGCCTCACATCATTACCATATCCATATCCATATCCATAATTATAACTATAGCTATAATTATAACCATACTCATAACCATACTTGTAAGACTTCTTCTCTCCAACATTATTGATAATATAAGCCATATTATTAAGCTTGTTTCTATGATTAAGGTCTTTAGAGAATTTCAATATTTTCTTCTCTGTATATCCTGCTCTAACTAAGTACACAGTTTCGTCTGCATATTTAGACACAATAAGTGTATCTGTAACCAACAATGTAGGTGCTAAATCAAAAATCACATAATCATAACGCTGTTTAGCTTCTTCTACAAATTGAGCAAAGCGTGCACTAGTTAATAACTGAGGTGCATTAGGAGGCACTATCCCGCTAAAACACACATCAAAATATTCACTAATTCCTATTTGCTTAGTAACACACTCATCAAAATCCATATCGTTACTATGTAAATACGCACTAAGTCCACGGTTATGATCTTTACTTACTTTAAAATATTTATGAAGCTGCGGGTTACGTAAATCTGCTCCAATTAACAGCACCTTATGATTAACACTTGCAAAAGCCAACGACATATTTATAGCAGCAAAGGTTTTACCTTCTCCTTTAATAGTAGAAGTTACAAAAACTACTTTACCAGTACCATCTTCATTTTTATTACCCAACACATAATCTACGTTAGTAGACAAAATCCTGAATGATTCGGCTAAAACAGAACGGTCATCAACAGTATTGAACATCTTATTATCGTCTGGAATAAAAGGAATTTCTGCCAATACAGGTATTTCAGGGTTTTCTTTTTCAACATCAACTCTATCATGCACTTTATTATCCAAGAGAAAAATTACATTGATAATTACAAAAGGAACGGCTAGTCCAAAAATTAAACCTATTGCCAGTATAATCTTTTTCTTTGGAGATACTGGAACATCATTAGTTACTGCGTAATCTACAACTTTTATTGAAGGTGCAGTAACAGCATAACTAATGGCTGCCTCTTCTCTTTTTTGTAGCAACATAAGATACAAGGCTTCTTTAAGATTTTGTTGTCTTACAATTTCTCTTAAAACCCTTTCCTTTTTAGGTATATTAGAAAAAGCACCATAAGCCCCACCTCTAATATCTTTAACTTGTTTTAAACTAACATTTAACTGCTCTCTATAAACCTTTAAAGACGCTATAATATTTTTTCGTAGAGTTTGTAATTGAAATGTTAGACTTTTAATCTCCGGATTATTTTCACCAGCACCAACATCTAATAACTTCTGACGATTTAAAACCAACGCATTATACTCTGTAACCTGAGTATTAACAGAAGGGTTTTCTATACCTATATCGGCTGGTAACAAAGAAAACTCTGGCTCCTCTTCTAAAGAATCTTTCAATAACTTCACCAAAGAAATTTGAGTTTGCAGTGTATAATATTGATCATCTAAAGCAGCTCGTTTTTCAATTGTAGCCTGCACATCTGCCTCGATAAAAGATAAATCACTATTCTTTTTATAATCTTCTTTTTCTACCTCAATAGAATCTAATTCCTCTACTAAACCACTAAAACGACTATCAATAAAATCAATTGTACGCTTACTTACCAATTGCCTATCACGAACCCCATCAAGATTAAACTCGTAAACAATGGTATTTAATATTTCTTCTGTTCTTCTTGGATTCTCACCCGCCAAACTCAAAGTTAAAATCTCACTTTCTTGAGTAGTAGGCCTAACATTTAACCCCCCTCTTAAAGAGAGTACTGCCCGCTTATTTGTTGTAAGATAAACAAGGTATTTAGTTTCAAAATACTTCTCAACATTATCAACTTCCCTTAATAAATCAATAGTAAATGGTAATCCTTCAACATTATTATCAGTATACGGAACTTTGTATACTAAATCTTCAACGTCTGTAATTTCAAAATGATCTGGCTTTAAATTAATAGTAAATAACCCACTTACATCGCCTCCATTTTCAGGTTCTATTTTCTCTACAACAAAGGGTGCTTTAAAAAGTTCTGCACTCTTAATTTTTCCTTCTGCTCTGTACCTTACATCCAAATCTAACGAATCTACAACCCGATCTAATAGTCTAAATGAAGTTAAAACCGCTATCTCATTATCTAGATTAATACGCGAGCCCCCTAATAAAGACCTGTAGTCAAATGCTACTTCCATTTCATTAGAGTCATCTATCACTTTAATTTTAGCTTCAGAATTATATACATTAGGTGTATAGTATATATACACAAATGCACATACTAAACTAATCATGCAACTAAGAACAAACCATGGCCAAAAAGATAAATACCTAAAAAGTATTTCCTTAATATCTATAGTCGTATCATCTTGTACTTCCGACAAGGAAAAATCTTGATTCTTTTTCATAGATTATCTTGTAATTATCACTATAGCACTTAACATAACCGATACAGCAGTAAGAACTGTCGCTGCATTACCTATTAAACCAGCACTTTTTACTTTAGCATTATTTGGACTAACAACAATTACATCATTCTGTTTGATATAAAAATAAGGAGAATTAAACCAATCTGTTGTGGTCATATCAATTCTCTTCATAGTTCTTTTACCGTCTTCTTCTCTTATTATTAAAATATCATCTCTCTTACCATTAATGGTTAAATCTCCAGCATAACCAAGAGCTTGAGGTAATGTTATTCTTTGTTCAGTAAAAGTATATGTACCTGGCACTTTTACCTCTCCCATAACAGTAACCTTTGCATTTAAAAGTCTAACATTAACAGTGGGAGCTACTAAATGCCCTCCTTCGATAAGCATATTTTCTATCTCTAGTCGTATCTCTTCAATATTTTTACCTTTTGCTTCATATTCACCTAAAACAGGTAATGTCACCATCCCCTCTGGAGATACTAAATATCCATTTAATTTTAAGATTTCTATATTATTTAAAGCCCCGCCTGTGGCATTACCAGACCCTAAATTATAAGGTGCAGCAGCAATAGGATCTTGTGCACTCACCTGAATACTCAAAATATCATTTGGTTCTATTTTAGTAGAAATAACAGGAATTGCTTGTTCAGATTCATTGGCATCTTGAAAATAAACTACTTCTTTTTTTGAAACACATGACTGCATTAAAAAAATGGAAACTACAAGAAGAAAATAAAACCTTCTTTTCATGGTTAATCTTGTTTTCATGTTCAGACAAATATAACGGTTTTAATTAATAAACTACTAAATGTAACTAACTGTAATTACACCAATAGTTCTTTTAATACAAGTTATTTTCAACTATTATTTTAAAACTTGCTTCCTAAATTTACTATCGTAAACTAGCTTTATTATTTTTTGAGGCATCAACCTTAAAATCAATCTGCTAATGGGGTAAATATATCTTAAACTAAAGCCCTTAAGCTTAGCTATCCCTTTCATATAAATTTTAAATTCATGAAAGGCTTTAGATTTATTCCTTCTTGAAAAAGTATCTTTGGTAATTCTAAAAAGAAACAAAATTTCAGGAATATTAGCTATTTTATGCCCTGCTGCTAACACATCAAACCATAGTGCCAAATCCTGAGTCATTCTGTATTCTTCATTATACTTAATACCCTCATCAAAAATACTTCTCCTAATCATTACTAAAGAGTGCTGCAAAGGTGTTGCTTTACATATATAACTCAAAATTTTATCATTTGTTTCAGGGTACACTCTAATATCTGTGTAATTATTATCTTCATCTATTTCTTGTGCATTTGCCCCTACTACAGAAATATCTTTATGCGCTTCTAAAAAGGCTACTTGTTTAGAAAAACGTTCTGGTAGCGAAACATCATCAGAGTCCATACGAGCAACGTATTTAGCAGTCACATAAGTAATACCTATATTTAAAGATTTAGTAAGTCCTAAATTCTCTTTATTCTTATGAATTATCAGAACATCTCCTAACTCTTGTTTCCATCGCTCTAATGAGTCATATAGTTCTGGTGTAAGTGCACCATCCTCTACCAAAATAATTTGAGTTGGTTTTAAAACCTGATCTGTCCAAATACTATGCATAGCCAAATCTAAATATTTAGGCTGCTCCTTGCGATATACAGACATTAAAACCGCAACACTACTGTTATTCATAAACATCTATTTTTTTTGAGCTATTAACGATTCAATATTAGTTATGTATTGTCTACGCTTATTCTCATGAACACCATCAAAACTGATAAACTTTCCATCAGTAGAAAATCTCGGATGTAAATCTACTCGGGTTTCACCTTTATATTTTGTGCTCTGATATAATTCTGCCAACTCACACAATTGTTTTGTTTTATAATTAAAAACTAACAAACGTTGCATTCTACTTTTATCAGGGTAAGAGTCAAACACTATCCAATCTTTAAATACAGAAGGATGGCCATCTCCTAAGTTTAAACTACTCATTTCTTTGCACAAAGTAGCCTCACCCGTTTTTAAATCTAGAAAATAATATCCATTTTCTCCATGGGCTTTTAAATATCCTACTATAGTATTTGTATCTACCCAAAAACAATGACTCACATATTCCTCATCAATCAATACGCGTAATGATTTAAAATCTGAATACATCAATCTATCAAAACGTCTCTTTCCTAAATAATAACGGTGAATAAACATAAACCCTTTTCCATCAGGACTAATAATTAAGTGATTTACCTTATGAGTACATTTATCAAATATATCTTTAGGAGCTATTGAAGCTACTTCTTTTAAAGTATGTAACATAGTAGTTTGCCCTGTATTGTAATCTGTTTTCCAGATTCCATCATTCTCTAAATCATGCATTTCTTCATTAGACAACAAAGGCAAATCACGATACCCATAATCAGGACGCATATTTAAAAGACGACGATAGCTGATAGATAAAAAATAATCGGTTTTATAAGATGCTTGAACAGGGTAATCAAACTCTTTAACTACTGCTTTAGCTGCAAGCGAATACACTTTTGTTTTATAAGCCCTACTCCTTGCATCAAAACTATTGAACATAAATAAATCATCTGTAACCCAATGTAAACGGGCTCCCTGTTGCCAATTATAAGCAGAAGTTTCTGCTACTTTCTCAGATTCTCCAGTAAACACATTAGTTACAACAATATCAACAGGCTTATCAGCAGATGGCAACTTTACCGATGATAAATTAGTACTCACATGCGTTAGCAACAACCCGTTACTATTTAAAGTAGCTATATCATAATAACCGCCAAAAGCATCTTTATCTGGATGATAAGATTGTAGCGGATCTTCAATATTTATAGCTACCGGACTTTCCATCAGCTTAACTCGATAATTCTTTTTAAAAGCTATCGCATTTACCCTGATATACATATCCTTTATAAACAATTTTAATCCAGGTGTTGCAGATAACACAGAAGCTATTATTCTCTCTTTTTTACTGTAAGTTGCCATTACAATTATTTTAGTTTCATTTTTAGTTTGTTTACAATACGCGATATAATCATGATACGTATTTTAGCGAGGTCCATAAAGGCTGTGTCATGCTTTAATGTAACTTCTTTCTTCGGAGCCTCTGGGTTCATTTGGTCAAACTGCTCTGCTAATACTTGAAACAAATTGTACTTATCTAACACCAAATTTTTAGCTTCGTCAATTAATGCTTCTCGTTTTCCGTAATAGTCATTCTCAATAACTTCTTCAATTGTTTTAACAGCTGCGTCAAAGTTCTTAATATCAATGTTTACATAAGCTTCTTTATTGAAATACTTATCTACATTGGTACAACCATAATATATAGGAAATGTATTGCCAAGATAACAATCAGCTAACTTTTCTGTCCAATAATCAGCATAGGATGAATTCTCTAAAACAATATGATATTTATAAGGCGCCATAACATCCCATTTGTCATCAAAGGAATTAAATCCATGCCCAAATAAATCTAACTGATCTCCAAAGTGAGCTTTCAATTTTTGCACAAAATCTATACGCTCTTGATGGCCCTTGGTAAAGGCCTTATTACTAGATATAACAGAAATCAACTTCGTTTTTTCAGGTTTAGTCGATTTTAAATCATCATAATTCTTTGTAAAAGTAACATTACCGTCTTTACCCGTAATTTTACCAATATGCCATGGTTGCGCTGGCTGATATGGTAATTGGTTAGGATGCATTAACCCATTTTGACAAACCACAATTTTACCAAACTGATTTACATACCCTTTAGAATAATGATATACAGTTTCAGGTTCGCCAGTAACAAACACGGTATTTTCTGGTGCTATAAAACAAGTTTCTGTTTTACGCTCACCTTTACTGTAAACCGCCCAAAAATCAGGGTCTTGAACTTCTTGATTAATGTAAAACTGATAATTACCCCATTGCGCTTTACCAGAAGGGGTTTGCCTAGCACAGCCTTTATTGTCGTTAGCTATTGATAATTTAACTTTATACATCTTTGAACTCATATTTTTCTTTATCTTTTTTATACAGCTATTTTCTTTTTTCTTTTACCCACTGCAAAGAATAAGTATTTATTAAAAATAAATATAACTGGCACCATTAATATAAAACAGACTATAACCATTCCTAATGAAAACGGTACTGACGATCTTAATTCTTCGACACTTAGAGGTGATATTTTAGCACTTAAATAAATTACCACTCTTTTTATCGGCTCTGAAAAACCTATAAAATATAAAGTGTTTCGGCCAAAGTACTCTAACAATGGCATTTTAAAAACTGCAAATGCTAACAACATAGTTGCTATAGAACCTGTAAATGAAGTAACTACAAATAATAAAGGGTTTTGAAGCCCTGCATATTTCACATTAATCCCGGGATTATATTGAGCAACCTTAAAAGTAACTACAAAAAGTACCATAGAAATGATAAAGTAGATAATTCTCTTTTTTATAGCTAAATCTAATGTTAACAAACCTTTGCCATAATAACCAACCCCCATAAAGAAAACAGCTACAAAAGAGGCTCCTAAACAAAAAGGCAAATGCAATGTTTTAATATAAGAAAGTACAGCAGCTACAACTAAAGAAAATATAAGTCCTATAATTATAAGAATTCTTTTATTGAGTTGTAATAACAAATACAATATACTCTCCGCAGCAAAAAGTGCCGGAAGAAACCACAAAATACCATTTACACTTTTAAACTCTCCAATATCAGAGCCATATAAAAAGGCTACCAACGGATTGTAAAAAGGCAGATCAAGCCCTGGTCTAACATTCTTTTCAACAAAAAACCAATATAAATAGCCTAATACATAAAAGGTAACATAAGGCAATAATAATGTTCGCGCTTTTTTAATAATTACATCTCCAAAATTTTGAAATTTCTTTTCATTAAAAAACAAACCTGAAATAATAAAAAACAAAGGCATGTGAAATGAATAAATAAAAACCAAACTTTCTGTTTGACGTATAGTATGCCCAAAAACCACTAAAAAAATAGCAATTCCTTTTAACACATCTATATGATGAATTCTATTAGTTGCGCTCATAATTTTTATATTATTTTGACTCTATAAACTCTAAATGTTTATTGCTATCCTCTAAAGATTCAAATCTATCTTTAATTTTCTTTGCCGGGCTTCCTCCCCAAATTTCACATGGAGGAATATCTTTAGTAACAATAGAACCAGAAGCTACTATTGAACCCTTACCAATAGTTACCCCTGATAAAACTATAGTTCCAAAACCAATCCATACATCATCTTCTACCACAGTAATTTTAGATTCTCCTCTTGGACCATCCCATATATACCTACCAGGTACATCAAAGGTATGATCTGCCCTACCTACAAAACTTACAGAACCACCCATAAGTATGTGATTGCCAAAATGAACATCTGAAGAAACTTTACACTCTCTACCAAACTGAACTCTGTCTCCTATTTTTACATCTCCCTTTAATATTTGAGTATCCCATTTAATTCTAACAAAACCATTATACTTAACCCAACGGTATTTTAGCTTAAAAATAATCCAAGTACGCACCTTGTTCATTATATAATTAGCTATAAATGAAAGCTTATTGGCGCCTTTTGGCATATTTGTAAATTGAATATTAAACATTAAAACAAGATTTATACTTATAAAAATTCATTAAATACACTAACATAGCTTTCAAAAGAAACTGGCATTAAATTCTCTTTACTTTTAAAGCTACTCTCATTAGAAACACGTTTATAAAAACTATTAAGCTCAGCAACAAATTCTGTTTCGTTTAACGGATCAAACAATACACCATTACTATGCTTTACAAAATCAACAGCACCAATGTATTTACTTGCCAATACTGGCACGCCAAACACCAAAGCCTCGTTAATAACTGCTCCAAAAGGCTCAAACCTACTTGGTAAAACATAAAAATCTGCTACATCATACCACGCATACAAATTAACACCTGAACAGAAACCTACATATTCAACTTTTTCAGTTATATGTAGCCTATTACACTGTTGCTTTAGAGACTCTAACTCTTTACCTTCCCCTACAATTACTAATTTCCAATTATCATTATCAGACTTTGCAAAAGCATCTAGTAATAAATCTAATCCCTTTACATCTACAAGCCTACCTGTATACAATAACACGTTACAATTGTTAAGAGCATAGTCTTCCTTGTATGTCTCTACAATTGGAGGAAATTGGTTTCTAAAACTTAACAAGGTTTGAGGATTCTGTATATTAGGACAAATCTTTACTTCAAGGTTTTTAAAAGCCCCTTGATACCATTTTTTTACATCTTCACTATAAACTACTATACCATTTGAATTCTCTAATACAAATTTCCTAGCTTTTGCCTTTGCTCCACCAACTTTTTGAGCAATACTCAAATTATCTGAAGTAGTTATAACATACTTAAAAGAGCATAACCCTAATTTACGATATAGCGCTAAAATAATGCTTGTAGGGTTGTATTCATGAGAAAATATAATGGCAGGTTGAATACGCTTTATAAGTTTATATACTCCAAACCTAAACTTATAATGCCCCACTTCAAATCCATTATCTAAAAATATGGTATCAATACTTCTATCTAACCTTTTTAAAAGCTCTTCTCTATTATAGGTAAAGCCTTCTGAATTTGCATTAGTAAAAGCAATGGTTAAATTATAAAACTTAGCCATTGAATTAAAAACATCAATACGCCACGGGGGTAAGTACTGAAAAAATATGATTGCTTTTGGTTTTTCCATAAAACTTACCTTAGTTTACTTTTTAACTTTTTAATCACTTGACTTTTCAATGCCTTATAAACAGGTATCAAGCCATTAATTTTTATAGAAAACATAATTGGATGTTGCTCCTTATTAGATAATTTAACTAACTCTTCCTCTGGTAAATTTATAACCTTAGGTAAGCTAATCTTAACAAAAGGAATTCCATGATTTTTAGTTTTATAACTAAGAAAAGTTATTTCTTTCTCTTTAATATGGTTGTATTGAATTAAATCCCAAGCACTTTTATTTGAATAAAAATAAAAAATAGACTTAGGATTATTGACAAACTTTAAAATTGAATAATACTTATTTATAATTGAATTATCCTGTTCTCTAAAAACTATAGGGTTCTTATCTTCAGAGGTAGTTTCTAACAAATCATATAATTGTGTTTGCCCATTAAAAGAAATAATCTTTTTTGCCTGCAATAACTGACCAAAAAGCATCCCTGCATATCCCCCAGCAGAACTACCAACAATAACCACTTCTTTACCTTCGGTTTCTCTTTTTAAAAACTCTAAAACTTTTTCTATAGAATTTAACTCACTATTAATCCCATGAAGATACCACTGCTTAAAAACATCTCTAATAAATATATGTTTATAAGCACCTTGTACACGCGTACCATACCACTCAAAAGCATCTTTATCTACTATTCTTGCTTTAAAAACAGCCGCCTCATTTGGATAATAAATATCGTTACTACTAAAATAAATAGCACATAAGGACTTATCTATACAAGAATCATCATGCACTATTTTATAGTTATCACGAGTCTTATACACATCTTTTACAAGATCTGAATCTACTTGAAAAACATAAGGCCTATTATTTACTTCCATAATTGCGGTAATATTACTCTTAAATGAATAGATATATAATGTTTAAAAGCTTGTAAAAAACCAAAATTCCTATTTTCATAAATAAAAAAGTATCTAGGATGTGCATTACCTAATGGCGAATACAAAGCCTTAAATCTTTCTCTTATAGGTGTTTTAGCATAACACCACTTTGGTAAACTTACATTATTCTCACAAGTACCTATAAACTTCTTTGTAGAATAACTTTTAAACCCTTTACGTTTGGCTCGTAATCCATAGTCAAAATCTCCTATTGCATGCGGAAATATAGGATCTAGCATCCCTACATTATCATAAACTACTTTAGGTACTAAAACCACATTTCCGTTAATCAAAAAAGCCTCTTGTAAAGTTCCATTAGGCACTATAAGCGTATTTTTAGTTCTAGGCCCATAAGTTACCTTAGAAGGGTCGTTTTCTGAGCATAAAGCCCCACAAACAATAGACTTATAATTTAATTCCTCAGAACATTTTAATAAATGTTCAACAGTATCATTAAAAATAAAGGTATCGTCATTTAACCAAAGATAAAAGTCGTATGTTTTAGCTGCAACAGCACCTTCCCATGCTCGGTGCATTCCACGATTCCAAAACAAATTTCCACTACCAGTAATAATATTTACTTGCGGAAAATTATTTTTAACTGCTTCTGCTGTACCATCGGTAGACCCATCATCTACTAAATACACATCTAATAAATATCCCTGAGGCATATTGTTATTAAACAATTGCTCTAAACATTTTAGAGTTTTATCTTTTCTATTATATACTGTTAGAAGTGCTGCTATTAGTTTCATTTAAACACCCATCTTTTTGTTCCTAAAATACTATTTAACCAATTTTCAAATTCTCGGTTTGTCATGCCTCTGTAGGCCACAGAAAAACAAATACCTACAATTACCCAAAGCAGAAAATAATTCAAATCAAAACTGTTAAAATCTTCTACCCATGCATACGCCCACCTAAACGAGACATAAAGACCTATTAACTTTATATATTTATTATTTGATTTGCTAATGGCATAATAAGAAGCTGCTACAAAAATGAAAAAGTATAAGAGTACTCCAACAATTCCAAAATAATTAAAAATATTTAAGATGGATACTTCTGAACTTGGCCGCTCATTTCTATTAGTTTCCTCTTGCATAATATTTCCAAACTTTGCAAAAGAAACAGTATCATATCCTCTAGCCATAGACCTACCAAATAACCAATAATCATTTTTTAAGGCAGAAGAAATTTCCTCTATATATAAAAATGTTCGAGTATCATTTAGTAATGACTGTTCTCTACCTTCATCATTTATAATAACTGCATCTTCACTTATCCCTCCTAAATACTCAGACATATTAAATACATTAAATATACCCGAAGCTGCTAAAGCAAATAAAACAAATGGTAAGCTTAAAAAGACAACCCTACCAAGTACTAATATATTCTTTAGCACAGCTCCTTTTAAAAATAAAAGAAGCGAGAACCCTAATGGAACCACAAACTTAATTACATTACTACGTGAGTCTGGTGCTATTATTATTAAAAATAAAATAACTCCCAAACCTATCAGCTTCCAAACCCTAGGCACTTTAGGAAAAAAAAGCATTAAGAAACTTATGGGTAACAAATATTTACCATAGGCCTCAGTACCTACAAACAGAAAAAAAACAGGAAAAAGTGCCAATCCGTATTTCAACCAAAATTTTAAAGTTTTGACCAATAATTCAGGATTACTATACGAATACACAGTTATAGGTAACAGAAAAATCATAAAATTCCGCATCAACTGCTTCCAATCCCAATAATTCTCTGATATTACTATTCCATGTACAAAAGATGCTACCACACAAAATAAGAACAAATTAATAACCCATACTTCTTTCTTTTTTGTACAGTTAAAAAATCTTTTACCTAAAAAAAGTAATCGTAAAATAAGCACATAAATAGTATACCAAATATAGGTATTACCAATAGGTATCTTAGCCCATGGTACTATAGAAGAAACTGTAATTAAAATTACAGCATACGGCAATAATTTATATACTATACTACTTAACTTCATTCAATATTCTTAATAAACTTTGCAGGATTTCCAGCCCATATTTGATTGTCTGGAATTGATTTTGCAACTAAAGAACCTGCGCCAACAATAGAATTACATCCTATTGTAACCCCTTTTAATATAATAGAATCAGCACCTATAAAAGCATTACTTTTAATCTCTACCGGAGCTTTCTCCTTATATTTAAAATCATCTTTACTAGCTCTAATAACAGGATCCAAGGAATGAAAATCTGTATCAAAAACTTTAACTCCTCCTCCTATTTTCACATTATCTCCTATGGTTATTTGTGTATGACAGATAAGCGCTGCTTGTGAAATACCAACATTAGAGCCTATTTTCATTACGGCACCTCTATCTACAAAAAAAGTACACTTTTGGTAACAACCTATTGGATTCCCCTTTATGCCGTTATTCATTGAAAAATTAACACCTAAAGAAAGACTACCCCCTTTAGCTACCACTACATAAGGCACCCCTACTGAATTAACACTTGAAAAAATAACCTTATTCCCTTTTAAAACTACAAGTGTTACTATCTTTTCTAAAAACTTTAGAAATGTTCCGTATATCTTTCTGGTTGCCTTATAAACTAAACTAAACATATAATCAATTATAAATTAACAGAGTTCATATATTCTAAAGCCTCCTGAGGTTGTAATTTCCACCATTCAGAGTGAAGTAAGTCATCCATTCTTTCTGCTTCAAATCTCTGTTTAATAACCTTAGCTGGCACACCACCTACAATAGAGTAAGGCGCTACATTTTTAGTTACCACAGCACCCGATGCTATTACAGCTCCCGTACCAATGGTTACACCATCCATAATTGTAACCCTAGCACCTATCCACACATCGTGCCCAATGGTAATAGGCTTGTACTCTTCAAAATCTAAATCGCTCTTAACAACACTTAGGTTAAATGTATTTTTAACTCTATAAAACAATGGAGATGTTGATACTCTGTCTATTGGATGTTGCCCCAAACCAATCATTACATCATTAGCAATAGAACAATAATTACCTATAGTACAATTTTGAATTAAACAATTTCTACCAACATAACTATACTTACCTATCTTGCATTGATTTATAATAGAATTGGATAAAATATGGGTACTTTCTCCTAAAATGGTTTCTTTAGTAAGTGTTACACCCTCATCAATAATTGATTGCGGATATCTTTTCTTATTTTCAATATCTCTTGTGGTCTTTATAATGAAGTTCTTAACGCCATTAATAATACCCTTTGGGATATATTTTATTCTATTACTTATCATAAACTCTCAATAGATTTACCTTAATTTACCAATAACATGCTCCCTCAACGGCATCTGCAGTTTTAGGCTTCTCTGTAATTTGTGGTCTAACCCAATATTCGTTCATTAACTCTGAATAGGAACCATATGGTATCCCCCATTCTTTAACTCCATAGTTAGGGTCTTCCCATCGCTTTCCTTTTATACCAAAAAGAAGTTGTAGAGCTCCTCCTAAATGCACCGCTTTTTTTCCTTGTCTTTTTACATGAGCTGCCAATGGAAAACCATAAGCTCCGGCTCCTATTAGGCAAACATCGTAATCAGAGTTATCTATTTTACGTTTCATGCTATCTAAAGCATCAAACCAGTCTTTAAATTCGGTATCAGAACTTCCTAATGTTTGTACAGCCTGTATAACTCCTAAAGATTCAAATTTGGGCAAAACGTCCGGATTGTCAAATAAAAGATCTCTTCGCTTATACTGTTCTAAAATTGTTGATGCAAAAGGATGTACAACTAACACCTTTTTACCTTCTAATGCTTTAGTCCATGGATTTTTTGCCCAAAATGGCTCTAATAATCTCAAATGAACCACTTTGCAACTCATACTATCAACAAAGTACTTTTCATCTGGCACCCAGCTCCCTAATACATCCACCAGCTTCATATCTTTCATCATTAACTCACAAAACTCAGAAACCTTTTCTTTAGTTGGCGGAAAAAAACCACTCCATCTATTCATCTGCTGCAGCGTATTCTCATTCCACCACCACTGAAGATTTTTCCCCGTTATGTAACCTAAAGCACTCTTATTGGTTTGATTAACCCCCAAATAATTAACCATTGTAGTTAACTCTGTACTACCAAACCTTGCTATCATAGAAGGTTTCTCATTATTCATTTCTTGAAAAAGATAATCTGATGCCACATCAGGGTCTTGTTCACAGTTTATTTTAGCAGACTCCTTATCTCCAACAATCTTAGTGTATAACTTTCTAAAAGCCTTTAATGTATATAGAATGTTTTTATTCATAACAAATATTCTATTAATTCTTTCAATTAAGTGATAAAACTAGATATTATAGAATCCTTTATACCAATCTATAAAAGCCTTTACACCTTCGTTAATACTGGTAGTACTTTTGTAACCCAGCTTCTCTAATTCACTTGTATCAGCTGCTGTTCTAGGTACGTCTCCTGCTTGCATTGGCAAAAATACTTTCTCTGCCTCTTTACCCATATGCTCTTCAATAGCTTCTATAAACTCCATTAAAGATTGCGGATTTCCATTACCTATATTTGTTAAACGATATGGAACTTTATTTTCGGGTAAATTATTTAGTGCTATAGTAATTCCATTAATAATGTCATCTATATAAGTAAAATCTCTGCTCATATCCCCATTATTAAATACTTTAATCGGATTATTTTCGGAAATAGCTTTAGTAAATAAAAACATTGCCATGTCAGGTCTTCCCCACGGGCCATAAACCGTAAAAAATCGTAATCCTGTGGTTGGTATACCATATAAATGGCTATATGTAAATGCCATTAACTCATTACTTTTTTTGGTGGCAGCATATAAACTAATAGGATAATCTACGTTATCATCTACAGAAAACACTGGCTTATTACTCTCTCCATACACGCTAGAGCTACTCGCATATAATAAGTGCTTTATATTATTATGCCTACAAGATTCTAATATATTTAAAAAACCAACTACATTACTATCTATGTAAGCTTCAGGGTTTTCTAAACTATACCTTACACCAGCCTGAGCTGCTAGGTTACATACTACATCAAAACCTTCATTTTTAAATAATGTTGGTAACTCATCTCTATTTTCTAAATGCATCCTAACAAAAGTAAAACTCCCTTTAAACTTATCAGATTCACAAAGCACATTCCACCTTTCAGCATCACCTCTCTGGATTCCTAATTCATTTAGTCTAGCATATTTTAAATTAACATCATAATAATCGTTAATGTTATCTAAACCAACTACTATGTGCCCTTCTCCCATTAATCTTTTAGATAAATGATATCCAATAAAACCTGCAGCTCCGGTAACTAATACTTTCATTTTATATGTATTTAAAAATATTCAACCCTTAAATTATTCTTTTAAATAACCTTATAAATTCTACTAACTTATAAAATCGCCATTATCATTAACTAAAACCCAGTCTTTTGATTTTGGGTAACTATGCCAAAAATTCTCTGGACATACTTTAATACCTTTATTCAATAATGCAGGCTTATAAGAAAAAGAACTCTTGCTTGTTATTAAAGCATCTGCATATACCATATGAAGAAAAGAATCTTTTGCTCCCATATCTAAACACCAATGTAAGTTCTCAAACTTCTCGAACTCTTGAAAATCTGACACCTTTCCTTGCGAAAAGAAATAAATGTGTACAGGCTTATTGGTTTTAACTACGTGATGTAACACATTACTCAACACCTTTTCAAAGTAATCATTTGAAATATATCGCATTGCTAAATTAGGATTAGAAGGATCTGTCATTATATCTCCTCGCCTAACATGTATTGCTATATTATAATTATTATCATCAAAAATTAACTTATCTTCTGCTCTTGCCGGAGCGTTAAAAAATTTATTTTGAATATCTTTTATAACACCATATTGATTTTTATAAAATTGATCCTGCTCACACAAAAAAACAACTTTGTTACCCTTGTAAGATGAAATAATACGTTTAATATTACTTACCTCATTAGGTCTATCTTCATCAAATAATGGTAGCTTTCTAACTTTATAACCTTCTTTTTTTAATTGAGTTAAAGTAACATCTCCCTCTCCAAAGCCTAAAACATGTTCCCATGAATCTGAACCAAAAGGTATATGAGCAAATTTTAACCCAAATTGCTTAGCCCACCAATAACCAGCAATCCAGTTTGCTAACTGATGTCCTATACCTGCACCTGGGTTGGGCACTGCACTTAAATAACAAGTAGTTTCTCCGTCATTATTTTCATTACTTTTATTAAATACTGAGTGCCAGTATGATTTATATAAATAGCCATATAAATTAGTACCCCTTAAACGAGAACCTAAAGTACTCCATACCTTCCTTCTCAACTTGTTAAGATAAACATTCATACAAATAGTATTATTAAGCCTTGGTTAACTATTACGAACCTATTGGATAACCAAAAGATTTTAATTGTTCTATATTTAATTCTGCCTGTTTACTCAATTGCAAATTAGATGCTCCAAATTGCTTATTTATTAATTCAATATCATCCTTAGATAAATTCTGCATTTCCACTTCCTTCCCCATCTTTAAACTCGTAAGCTTCTTAGGCACTAATGTTTTCACAAACTTCCTAGCCCCTTTAGGCACTTTAAGCTGTCTACTTAAAAGACTAAGCTTACTACCTATACTAGGCTTATCTGTAGATCGTGAATTTGATTTTCTCACCGTTACATTTTGAGCCTTCTTATCAAACAGATCTTTTATTACAGTTGAATCTTTACCAAGTATTGAAGCCCATTGAGTCATGAATTTCTCTTTATTATGAATTAAGTCTTCATAAAGCAACACGTGTGTATTGTCTTCTCCAAAATAGCTAACCGCAGACTGATACATCTTAAAGTAATTAAACATCAATTCCTCTTGATCTATAGCTGCTCCAAAATTGTCTTGTATCCAAAGTTTCATATCTGAATAACGACTATCTTCTCTAACAATATTGAAAAATTCTTGAGTATAATAAGAATGAATCATTGTAGATTGATCCCTAATTACCATTACCAATTCAATTTTATCATAATATGGCTTAAAAGCATTATGTAGCCTTTCTAAATTATCATAAACTCCTCTTCTGTAAGATGGATTAGGACAATTTGCAGACACATGTGATAAACTTTCATTTGACAATATAGAAATTGGTAACTCTATATTTTTTAGCAATTCCAATTCCTTAACGGGCAAGACAGTGGTAAATCCTGTACTATATTCAAAAATATCCTTAACTATATAACTTCCCAAATCTTCAGAATGAGCACCTATATGGTTTAAATACTCTACCTCACCATTTTTATAAAGACTTTTAAATACATTTAATTGAATAGTTGTAGAAGCAGTTTTTGGGTAACCTATATGTATTATTAGCTTTTTCATACTTCTATTCAAAATATTTGTATCTAATCATTTTATTCATATCTAAACTTAACTTACGAGCAAAAGCAGCATTAGAAGTTTTGTATTTATCAAAAATTAAACTCGACTCTTTATCCGTTTGTTGTCTTATCAAGTATTTATCATTAACAGGCTTTAGCCGAACCTTTTCAGGTACCACCAAACGATAACAACTTTGAAGGAACTTAAAAACGAAAGGCATTTTTCGTATTAAGGAAGTATATTTTGATAATTTACCACTAAGAGTATGGCTTAAATTAACAGATTTATCATTTTGTTTTGCTGTAGTGTGTTTCGCATTACCTTCTAAATGATTTGCAATAATTTCCTCCGATAATTTAAAAACCTCAGTTAATACTTTAATGTAACTAGGTTTATCATTTTTTAAATCTTCATATAAGAGAATATGCACTTTAGTTTCATCAAAGTTCTTTATATAAACATTATAAAGCTCATTATAATTAAATAGCACATCTTTCTCTTCCTTATTAAAAATATTTGTTGACATCCACCTCCCTAAACTATCTTCTTCAGACAAATCAACAATACGGTTATAAATTTCGGTACAATAAGAAGCTACGATACTAACCTGATTTCTTACTGAAAATAAAATTTCTATATCGTCAAAAATGGGTTTAAAAAATTCTTTAATAGTATGGCTATTATGCTTAGCATTAGAGTTCATATCATTCCATTCTAGTTGAGAATATCTCACAGAAATAGACTCGTCAGATAGAAGAAACAATTCATCAGATGAATTTTCTATTAATTTCAATTCATCTTTTAGCGCTTGCTCATCTACTCCCTCTTCCCCTCGAATAACCATCAGCATATTTTTTACAGGAACATTTCCATTGTCTTTAGGATTATTTAAATAATTAAAATATCCATTTGCTGCTAGATTATTAAAAATGTTGTTCTGCAAAAAAGTAGTTGCTGTTTTAGGATACCCTATATGTACTATTAATTTTTTCAATTTCAGTTAGTTTTTAGTAAAGTTAGTTCCACCCTAAAAATTAATTTAATAACTTCTCTTTTGAGAATGCGGAAAATCAAAATTCACTCTCGAAATATTTAAGAAATCGCAAATCTTATCATTCTTATTCTTATCTGATGTTTTTAAAATCAATAAGCGCTCAGGAGTATTACTAAAAAACTCTGTTACCTCCTTAATATGGTTTTCATAAACACCAATTAACTCTTCTCTTTGAGCCTCGGTAATTACACCATAACCATATATTAATTCTTTGGTTTTATTAAAAGGAGCCGCCTCTTGTCCACTCGTGTTTAATAATGAATTAAACCATTGCTCTGGCGTGTCTCTCAGTGTTAGTATAAACTTAGCATCCGGATAATACTCTGCCAAAAGCTTGTACACTTGAGCCGTAGGCCAATCTTCGTGCATTTCAAACTTATCCATTTCTTTTTTCAACGCCGCTTTATCGTTCAAAAAAATCTTTAATTTTTCTGCACCATAACATTCAAAAGAATGTTTGTAACCTAGCATTTCAAAAAACCTCCCTAACGAACTTGATCCCGTTCTATTAAGACCAATACCAAAAACTTTTGGCTTGAGATTATACATTTTATAAAAATGTTTCCCTACGTAGTAGTAATATAAATTCTTTAATTGATATTTTTCCATCTTTATTATTTTTTACCTCCTTTAACCTTATTAACTAAGCTATTTATAACCTTTTTAATACTACCTCGTTCCTCTGCGGAAAATGCCAAGAACAACGTTAAAAATATCATCATTACAGAACTTACTGCTCCTGAAATAATTAAACGAATAAAGCCTTCTACAAATAAGCCTGAAACAAAATATGTAAGTGTTATTGTAGTGATAAAAATTAGCGACTGAACCAGTACTACATTTCTAACAAAAAAACCAATACCTAAACCACAATATTTATGTGCAAACCATATTCTAGAGGCGCCAATACAAACCTCTACTCCTATTAAAACTAAATAAATAACATATTCTTTACCGCCAGCCCAAAACAATAAAATAGAAACAGGCAATAACATAACCATAACAATTGCTTCTACAATACTTGAATTTTTTATTCTACCGGTTGAAGCTATAGCCGTATTTAGTGTAATGGTAATTTGTCTAATGGCAGTAACTAATAATATTAATCTACAAAAAATAACAGCAAATTCAGGGACCTTTTTTAACCAGACACCCAATATATAATCTGCTTCTACTATAAACGGAATAGCTAATACAGCAAACAAGAAAAAGGATAATTTACTTCCCGCAATACTTGTTTTAAGCATTGTATCACGTTTCTTAGCTCCTTCACTCTTTACAATTACAGGATTTAAAGCTTGAAGCATTGTTGTTGAAAATGAATTCAACTGACCATTGACTTGGTTTGCAATACCCTGGGCAGCATTTACCAACACTCCAAAATTACTATTCAAAACAATTGACATTCCCTGAATACTTAAAACTCTTGAAGAGGATTGGAGTATATTCCAACCAGCGTAACCAATCATTTCATAAAATAAATCCTTAGAAAAATAGTTTTTAATTTTATAACTAATCGCATCATAATTTATATGGCAATAAATTCTTTTTATAAGCATTAAAATAATTGCCATACTTGCCATTAACACCCCATACACTTTTAAGCCTCCATGACTATACATTAAAAATAATGCAATAAACAACCTAAAGAAAGCTTGCGATATCCCTAAAATAGCCACTAAGAACATATTCTCGTGTGCATTAATAACCGCATCATAGGGAACAGATATAATATTAAAAAATGTACTTATTATTAAAACCTGGTAAATAAACTTTGCAGCAGATATACTTTCCGGCGGAATTTTTAAAACGCCATCAAATAGGAACATGCCCCCAACTTCTAAAATAACTACTATTAGTAACCCAACAATTAAATGTATAAGCAAACTAGAAACGAAAACACTTTTAAGCTTTTCTAATTTATCTTCTCCCAAAACATAAGACATAAATCTTTGAGAAGCAGCGGTCATCGCATTGTTAAGGAAGAGTAACATTGTTATTGAACCTCCCACAACATTAAAAATACCAAACTCATCAGCACCTAGTGCTTCAAGAATTAGACGTGTTGAATAAAGAGAAATAAAGATTGTTATAGCCATTCTGGCATATAAAAATCCAGTGTTTTTAATAATTCTATTAGCAGTCGACATTAAGAATATTAATTATAATAACGGTTAGAATTTTAGCCTATCAAATACAGGCAAACCTAAACCAACAACCTCGTTACTCGTGAAATTTGTTAAGATGGAGACACTTAAAAATAACTTGTTGCGTTACTTTCAATGTAAAAAGAATGATACAAAAAACTTTCTTTTCACGTAAATCCACCTAACAACTCCTTAGCTAGAAAACTTAATAAGTGACAGCATAAATTCTTTTAAATTCAATTATTCTATCTAAAACAGATGAATCATTTAATTTTAACTTATGTTGTCACTTATTAAAATCTTATCTAACAAATAGAATACAGTATACTATTCTACTTGTTTCAAAATTTCATGTCCAGCTTTCAATAAATCAACATCACGTTTCATTAATTTTATATCGCCTTCCATCATATCTTTAACTAACCCTTTTAAATCGTACTCAGGCACCCATCCTAATTGCTCTTTTGCTTTTGTAGGATCTCCTAATAAAAGATCTACCTCTGTAGGACGGAAATATGAAGGGTCTACAGAAAGTACCTCTTTCCCTATTTCTACTTGGTAATCTTTATTATTACATGCAGTAACGTATGCCTTTTCATCTACACCTTCGCCTTTAAACTCTAACTCAATACCAACTTCTAAGAAAGCCATACGTACAAAGTCACGTACTGTAGTTGTTACCCCAGTAGCAATAACCCAATCCTGAGCTTTTTCAGCTTGTAAAATCATCCACATCATACGTACATAATCCTTAGCATGCCCCCAGTCACGTTGCGCTTCAAGGTTTCCTAAATAAATTTTATCTTGTAGCCCTAATGCTATTTTTGCAACAGCACGTGTAATTTTTCTTGTTACAAAAGTCTCTCCTCTTCTTGGCGATTCGTGATTAAATAAAATACCATTACAAGCATACATATCATAAGCTTCACGGTAATTTTTAGTTATCCAGAAACCATAAATTTTTGCAACACCATATGGTGAACGAGGATAAAACGGACAAGTCTCATCGTAAAAACCTCTTTCATTTTTATTTTCTGGCAAACCTCCATATAATTCAGAAGTAGACGCTTGATAAATTCTCGTTTTCTTTTCTAAACCTAATAATCTAACTGCTTCTAATATTCTTAATGTACCTAATCCATCTACATTACCAACATACTCAGGCGAATCAAAAGAAACTTTAACATGCGACATTGCACCAAGGTTATAAATCTCATCTGGTTGCGTTTCCTGAATGATACGTGTTAGATTCATAGAATCAGTTAAATCTCCATAATGCAATTTTAACCTTTGATTTGGATCGTGTGGATCTTGATATAAATGATCAATTCTATCAGTATTAAATAGAGAAGATCTTCTCTTTATACCATGCACCATATAGCCCTTTTCTAATAATAACTCGGCTAAATAAGAACCGTCCTGTCCTGTAATTCCTGTGATTAATGCAACCTTCATGTTAAAATATTGAGTTTAAAAAATTCTTAATTCGTTATAGTTTTACTTCTTTAAAGTCGTTCTGATTGGCTAAAAACCAATTATAAGTCAATTCAATTCCTTCTTCTAAATCAACTTTATGCTTCCATCCTACATTATTCATTTTAGAAACATCCATTAATTTTCTTGGTGTACCATCTGGCTTAGAACTATCCCAAATAATTTCACCTGTATGCCCTACTTTTTCCTGAATAGTTTCAGCTAACTCTTTAATAGTAATATCAATACCTGTTCCTACATTGTACAAATATTCTGGCAAGGTATTTTCCAAAGCAAAAACAACACCTTCAGCCATATCATCTACAAATAAAAACTCTCTCATTGGGGTTCCACTACCCCATAAAGTAACGGGCGTATTACCATTTTCTTTAGCTTCGTGAAATTTGCGAATCATGGCTGGTAACACATGAGATGTTTTTAAATCAAAATTATCATGGGTACCGTATAAATTGGTAGGCATAAGACTCACAAAATCTTTACCAAACTGTTTTCTTATTGCTTGGCAGGCTTTTACACCAGTAATTTTAGCTATTGCATACCACTCGTTAGTAGGCTCTAATGAATCCGTTAACAAATATTCCTCTTTCAAAGGTTGTGGTGCAAATTTTGGATAAATACATGAACTTCCTAAAAAGATAAACTTCTTAACATCTAATTTATGTGCTGCATCTATTAGGTTGTTCTGAATTTGCATATTCTCCATTATAAATTGAAATGGATAATCATTATTAGCTAAAATTCCTCCAACACGTGCAGCCGCATCAATAATTACATCTGGTTTTTCTTTAGATATAAAATCTAGTACCGCTTGTTGATTTCTAAGATCTAAATCTTTACTTGTTTGTCCTAATAGGTTTGTATACCCTTTACTTTCTAAGGCTCTCCAAATAGCACTCCCTACCATTCCACGGTGTCCGGCCACATAAATTTTGGAAGTTTTCTCCATAGCTGATTATATATTATTTTAACAATATTGACTCAGTTATACTAGTTACCCCAAGAGGGCATCTCTACTTACTTGAAAACATTTATACTCACCTAAAATCATCTTCCAAACATGTTAGGAATACCTAAAACACATTTCATCATCTATACAAACGTTTCTATTATAGCTACTAGTAAACTAGTTTTTAACAGAATATCTTTGTTTCTTATTTTCCTATAGTATGATAAGAAAACCCAATATTTTTTAATTGATCTCCATCTAATAAACGACGACCATCAAAAACAAAAGCAGGTTTCAACATATTATCATAAATACGTTGCCAATCAAGGTCTTTAAATTCATCCCATTCAGTTAATACAGCAATTGCATGAGCATCTTTACAACTTTCATAAGGATCATTAGTTACCGTCACTCCATTTTTATTTTCTTCTTCCGATCTTGTTGCTAAGTAGTCCAAATCAAAATAAATTTGGTGTTCCTGTACTTTAGGATCATAAACAGAAAGCTTAGCTTGCTCAGATAATAAGATATCTGCAACATATATAGCAGCCGACTCTCTTGTGTCATTAGTATCCTTTTTAAATGCCCATCCTAAAAAGGCAATTTTCTTTCCAGAAACAGTATTATAAAGAGTACTAATTAATTTAGAAGCAAACCTTGCTTTTTGGTGATCATTCATAATAATTACCTGCTCCCAATAATCTGCCACTTCATCTAACCCATAAGATTTTGCTATATAAACTAGATTTAGTATATCCTTTTGAAAACAAGACCCACCAAAACCAACAGAAGATTTTAAAAACTTAGGACCAATTCTAGAATCCATACCAATAGCTTTAGCAACTTCATCTACATCAGCTTCCGTAACTTCACATAATTCAGATAATGAATTAATAGAAGAAACACGTTGTGCTAAAAACGCATTAGCGGTTAATTTTGAAAGCTCAGAAGACCATACATTAGTGGTTAAAATTTGTCCCTTCGGAACCCAATGAGCATACACATCAACCAATGCCTGCATAGCATTTCTACCTTCTTCCGTTTGCGTATCCCCTCCAATTAAAACCCTATCAGGCGCATGTAAATCTTCTACAGCAGTTCCCTCAGCTAAAAATTCAGGGTTTGAAAGTATTTGGTATTTTACACCATTACCAGTATTATCTAATATGTCTTTTATTGCTCTTGCGGTTCTAACCGGTAGTGTTGATTTTTCAACAACTATCTTATCCGTTTTTGCAACACGTGCAATCTGTCTAGCACATAATTCAATATACTTAAGATCTGCAGCCATACCTTTTCCTACACCATACGTTTTTGTAGGAGTGTTAACCGAAATAAAAATCATTTCAGCTTCTTCTATAGCCTTATCTACTTCTGTTGAAAAAAATAAATTTCTTCCTCGAGTCTCACGCACAACATCTACTAAGCCAGGCTCATATATTGGTATATTATTAACATCCTCATCGTTCCAACGTGCAATTCTTGTTTCATTTATATCAACGACTGTAACTTGAATCTCAGGACATTTTTGTGCAATTACAGCCATAGTAGGACCTCCTACATAACCAGCCCCAATACAACAGATTTTATTTATCATTTTGTAATGTTTATTTATTTTTTACCAAAAACCAATTATTCAAAAGTTCTTCTCTATTATAAAGCATTGGCTTTTGGGTTTTGTAGTCAATAACCTCAAAACCTGCATGTTCACAAATTGCCTGACCAGCAGCTGTATCCCACTCCATTGTTGGAGCAAACCTAGGATAGCAATCAGCTTCTCCCTCAGCAACCATACACAACTTTAAAGAACTACCCTTAGAAATGGTATCTATCTCTCCATGCTCTTTTTTCAAATCTTCAATAAAAGCTTCTGTCTCCGGAGACAAATGTGACCTACTTGCAACCACTGTAAATTTAGTTCTACCCTTATCTACTGGCAACTTATCTGAGGCCGCTATCCAATCTTCTAAAGACTCTTTATCAAATGCTGTTACATCATAGCATTTAAAAGCACCATGTTCCACCGAAGAGAAATACAATTCTTTAAGGACCGGTACATAAATAACACCTAAAACAGCCTTTTGATTTTCAATTAAAGCAATATTTACAGTAAACTCGCCATTCTTTTTAATAAACTCCTTTGTACCATCTATAGGGTCTACAATCCATAATTGTTCCCAACCTTTTCTATCAGCGTAAGGTATATTTTTACCTTCCTCTGACAATACTGGTATATCGGTATTTTCAAGTATTGCAACAATTTCATTGTGCGAAGCAAGATCTGCTTTTGTTAACGGAGAATCATCAGATTTAAAATCTACTTCAAAATCTTCATTATCATATATATACATGATTTTTTCTCCGGCAACTATACTTGCCTTAATAGCTTTTAATAATAATGATGTAATCATTTTGGTTTTTTATAAAATTAAACAATCATACCTGCTGCAACCGTTTCATTTGTTGCATCATCAACCAAAATAATACTACCTGTAATACGATTATCTCTGTAAGCATCTACACATAAAGGTTTTGTTGTACGCAACTTCACTTTACATATATCATTCATACTCATAGTTTTATCATCCTCTAATCGTTCTAAGGTATTTATATCTATTTTATAAATAATCTCTTTAACAATGGCTTTCTGGTCATTAGAAGTATGTCTGATAGTATATTTTGCTCTATCTTTTGCCGGGCTACTATTCAACCAACAAAGCATCACTTCAACATCTTGAGTTACTTCTGGTTTATTATTAGACCTTACCAACATATCACCTCTACTAATATCAATATCATCTTCTAAAGTAATAGAAACCGACATAGGAGCAAAAGCTTCCTCTAGCGCACCACCATAAGTATCAATAGAAGCAATTTTTGATGTAAATCCAGAAGGCAACACAGTTACTTCATCACCTGGTCTAAAAACACCACTTGCTACTCTACCTGCATAACCTCGGTAATCAATAAAACCTTCTCTTTGAGGTCTTAAAACCGTTTGAACCGGGAATCTAGCATCTACTTTATTAATATCACTACTAATATGCATAGTTTCCAACGTATGTAACAACGGAGCACCTTGGTACCAATCCATATTCTCAGATCTATTTACCACGTTATCTCCCATTAAAGCGCTAATAGGAATAAAATGAACATCTTTCACTAATAACTTAGCTGAAAATGCTTCAAACTGAGCAATCACATTTTGGTAAGCCTCTTCTTTAAAGTCTACCAAATCCATTTTATTAATACACACAATAATGTGTGGTATTTGTAATAAAGAAGCAATAAATGCATGGCGTCTAGTTTGCTCTATAACCCCATGTCTTGCGTCTACTAAAATTATAGCAGCATTTGCTGTAGAAGCACCTGTTACCATATTTCTTGTATACTGGATATGACCAGGTGTATCAGCAATAATAAATTTACGCTTAGGAGTGGTAAAATATCTATAAGCAACGTCAATAGTAATCCCCTGCTCTCTTTCATCTCTTAAACCATCAGTAAACAACGCAAGGTCTACACCTTCATGCCCTTTTTGCTTACTTGTATTTTCTATAGACTCTAATTGATCTTCAAAAATTGATTTTGAATCGTACAACAACCTTCCTATTAAGGTACTTTTACCATCATCTACACTACCAGCTGTTGTAAAACGAAGTAATTGATTATTATCTATCATAGCTATGAACTCTTATTTTAAAATTGTTTAATTAGTTAGTTTAGAAGTACCCCTGACGTTTTCTATCTTCCATTGCAGATTCCGAACGTTTATCATCACTTCGGTTTCCTCTTTCTGTTTGACGCATTGTAGAAACTTCGTCTACAATTTTCTCAAGCGTATCGGCATCAGATTCAATACCTCCGGTAATTGTAATATCACCTAAAGTTCTAAATCTAATTTTCTTAGTCACCACTTCCTCATGGTCTTCTAAAACTAAAAATTCAGAATTCGGTATCCATGTACCACCTCTCCAAACAACTTCACGCTCATGCGCTATATATAATGATGGAATAGCTATATTTTCTCTTAAAATATAATTCCAAACATCCATTTCTGTCCAGTTACTAATTGGGAAAGCTCTTAAGTGTTCTCCCTGAAAATATTTTCCATTAAATAAGTTCCATAATTCTGGACGTTGATTTTTAGGATCCCACTGTCCAAACTCATCTCTATGCGAAAAGAAACGCTCTTTTGCTCTAGCCTTCTCTTCATCTCTTCTACCTCCACCTATAGCACAATCTACTTTATTAGATTCTATAGCATCTAATAAGGTAGTAATTTGCAACGCATTACGCGTAGCGTTTTTACCTTTTTCCTCGGCTACCCTACCTTGATCAATAGACTCTTGAACAGAACCAACCAATAAATTAGCACCTAATTCTTTCACCAAATCATCTCTAAACTTAATTGTTTCAGGAAAATTATGCCCCGTATCTACGTGCATTAGAGAGAAAGGAATCTTAGAAGGATAAAAAGCCTTTCTTGCTAAGTGGGTAACAACAATAGAATCTTTCCCTCCTGAAAATAAGATTACAGGATTTTGAAATTGAGCCCAAACTTCTCTAAGCACATAGATTGCCTCAGACTCTAATTCATCTAAATAATTTAAATAGTACTTACTCATAATTACTTCAATGCTAATTTTTGATTTATATTGGCTAAAACGTCCTGAACAGCTTCAGAAACAGAACATTCTTCCGTTTTAATTTCTAAGAAAGGATTTACAGGAGCTTCATAAGGAGCCGAAATCCCAGTAAAGTTTTTAATTTCGCCTGCTCTAGCCTTTTTATAAAGACCTTTCACATCGCGTCGCTCACATTCTTCTAGAGATGTATTTACATAAATTTCTACAAAATCATCAGCTCCAATAATATCAGCTATTAACGCCCTATCCTCTATCAAAGGAGATACAAAAGCTGCAATTACAACTGACCCAGAGTCAACAAATAATTTTGCAATTTCAGAGATTCGTCTCAAGTTTTCTTTTCTATCCTCAGCACTAAAGGTTAACCCTTTATTAATACCGGCACGAATATTATCTCCGTCTAAAGAATACACCTGCACACCTTTAGCAAATAGCTCTTTTTCAACTAGATTAGCTATCGTAGATTTACCGCTCCCAGACAAACCTGTAAACCACAACACAAAAGACGAATGCTTATTTCTATCATTTCTATCTTTTCGGCTAACCACATAATCATGTGGAATTATATGCTCCATATTATTTATAACTTTTTATAGCTTTATATCCAAAAGATCGTTATTCTAAAAAACAGAACTCCACCTCCAAATCAAAAAACAACATAGACAATCACACACAAGAGAAGAAATTAACTTTCTAAAAACACCAAGACAAGAAGAACTTAAAACCTAACAAAATCATTGTCAGACATAACCTCTTTAAGTACCGCAGTAAATCAATCTTTCAAATCTTTCTTCCAAATATACCGATAAAAAAATTGTATTTCCAACTAATAATTACTTAAAAAGTAAAAATTCGAGCCTCAATAATTTTCGTATACTTTTTTACAAATCTAACATTTTTATCTATGATTTATTAATTTATACATATTCAATTAGTTAATTTTAAGTTAAGCAACCTAAAATAAAAACCCGCTTTACACTTCATCTAAATTAACTAACACGTTGTCGATTTTTATCACCATTCACAAATAAAACATAACACACCTGACTAATAACCCTAACCAAGCACCTTACTTCTATTTTTACACCACCATAAAAAGAAATAAATTTCTCAGAAAACAAACTATTCCATACATTTGAGTTTAGATTTTTCTTATTCTCGATTTTATAGACTTAACCTAATATTTACGATAATTTTTAGTTTATGACCATTCCTGCTATTATAACCATAGGTGTTATTATAATTGCTTTAATACTTTTTATCACAGAGTTAGTGTCTATTGATCTAGTAGCGTTAATTATTATGACCTCGTTAATTATAACAGGTGTAATAACTCCTCAACAAGGCGCAGACGGGTTTAGCAATAAGGCTACTATTACCGTAACCTTTATGTTTGTGCTTAGTGCCGCCATACTAAAAACAGGCGCTATGCAGTACGTAGCTCATAAACTCTCAGGAATTTTTAGATACAACTTTAAACTAGGTATTGTTTTAATGATGGTACTTATAAGTATTATTTCTGCCTTTATAAACAACACCCCTGTAGTAGCTGTATTTATACCCGTTATTATACAAATTGCACATTCATCCGGGCAAAGCCCATCTAAAATGCTTATTCCCTTATCATTCGCTTCTATTTTAGGCGGTACTTGCACCTTAATAGGAACCTCTACCAACATATTAGTAAGCGGTATAGCCGAAAAACAAGGATTAGAATCTATATCTATGTTTCAAATGGCCCCTATGGGGTTGGTTTTTGTTGTTGTAGGTACACTATACATGGTTTTTATTGGCACCAAAATTCTACCCAATAGAAAAGACAGCGCCAACCTACAAGACAAGTTTGGTATTAGGGACTACATTACCGAAATTGAACTAACCGAAAATTCTGAAGCTATTAATAAACCCATTATGTCTTCTACCCTCGTAAAAGAACTTGAAATGGATATTATTGAAGTTAGAAGAAACGGCAATAAATTTACACTACCTGCCGGAGATTTTGTTTTACAGCAAGACGATACCTTAAAGGTTCGTTGCGATATGGCAAAAATAAAAAGCCTAAAAGACCGTGCTAAAGTTTTAGACCCAAATATTAAAATTGGAGATGACGACTTAACCGGCAAACACTCTTCTTTAGTAGAGGTAGTAATTACCTCTAATTCTGAGTTTGAAGGTAAAACACTTAAAGAAATTGACTTTAGAAGAAGATACCGTGCCGTACCACTAGCTATAAAACATAGAGAAGAAGTTAGACATGACGACCTTTATAAAATACAATTAAAGGCAGGAGATGTTATGCTGATAGAAGTTAAGAATCACTTTATTAAAGAACTGAAAAGACAAGAGAACGAGCAAGACGCCCCTTTTGTAGTGCTTTCTGAAGATGCCATGATTGACTTTCATAAAAAGAAGTTTTACGCCGTTATGGGTATTGTGCTTACCATTATAGCACTAGCCACCTTTAACATACTAGATATTATGGTAGGCGCCATTGGTGGGGTTATCTGTATGGTACTACTAAAAATTATATCTATGAAAGAGGCCTACGAATCTATTAACTGGAAAGTAGTTTTTCTCTTAGCAGGAGCTTTAAGCTTAGGTACCGCCATGCAAAACACAGGGCTAGATAACACCATTGCAGACCTATTAGTAAACAAACTGGGTAGCTGGGGACCTATAGCCGTAATTTCAGGTCTTTACCTTACCACATCTGTATTAACCGAAATTATGTCTAATAACGCAGCAGCGGCATTATTAGCACCAATTGCCATAGCTACAGCACAAACATTAGGCTTAAGCTACACTCCATTTTTAATGGCTATTACATTTGCCGCATCAGCAAGTTTCATGACACCCATTGGCTACCAAACCAACACTATGGTATATAGTGCCGGACAATACAGGTTTAAAGACTTCTTAAAAGTAGGTACACTTTTAAATTTATTATTCTGGATAGTATCTACATTTGTAATACCTATTATTTACGGGTTTTAAGAATACAATAGGGCAAATACACAAAACAGTTAACCCTTATTAAAAGGTAAACGCTATTACATTTTATCTGTAAAACCTTAGGCATTAACCACCCTAAGGCTACCGCAGCACATATACATACCACAAAGAATACCAGCAAATTACCACCTCACATTCTTTAAGATTGTTACATCTACAGACAATAATTCCAATAAACTACCATAGCTAACGTCATCGGAAATGCAAAAATTCAGGTAAATGAAGATTATAATTTGCCTGTATAATTAACAGCAGAACATACTATAACCTAAACAAACCACCTCTAGGGATTCCCCTATTAAAATTAAGTGTTTTTACATAAGCAGGCACTCATAATCAACTATTAAATTAGCAACTACTAACCTTAACTTTTTTAATTATGAGAATTTTATACACTTTTTTAATCATTTGCCTGATAGGCTTTACTGGATATGGGCAGAAATACAAAAGTCTAGATTACGTAAAAATCAATGAAGGCTATAACCTTACGAAAGTTGTCACAGTCAAATCTTGCCCAGAACAAATAACCAAAGGAGACTCCATAAAATCAGTTACAACCTATAAAGACACTTCGAAAGGCGAAAAGACTTATACCATTTCAAGTCACAAAATCGCTGGTTCTAATGAGGAAATTTCAATTGACAAAAAAATTTCATTAAACCTAAAATCTTTTGAAGGTAAAGCTAACTTATTTCTTGATGAGAATGACAAATCCAAAATCCATATCAACTATTGGCTTAATGACAAAAATTTTATTCCTAAGGAAACTAAAATTATTATTAGAAATAAAAAACTCCAATGCAACGAGACCTACAAAAAAGAAGTTAAAACAGTTATCACTAAAATAGATAGTACATATAATTTATGGAGAGTAGACACAAAAGACATAACTTTCAAAAATGACAATGGAAAAGAAGAAATTATTGAACCAGATTATTTTAATTACTGCAACATCATAATAGAAGTTTACGAAACCGATAACAATACAAAACCTGACTACTATTTAGTTAATAAATATGACAAAAATGCAGATTACATTTTAAAATTAGAAAATAGAGACGTAATTAGTTTTGGAGAGAGGGCTTGGGAATTTGGCGCTGTGACAATACCAATAAAATTTAGACCACTACAAAGAGGCAATAACACAAAAGTGGGACAAAAATTTGTTGGAGACTTAAATGTAGGGGCATTTGCCACCTATAAACTAGGTACTTACAAAGCAAGATACGTACGAGGCGCTGGTTTTGAAAAGTTAGCAAGTATTTCATGCAATATAGGCCCGTTTTTTACCATTGGAACAGAAAACTTAGATAAAAACAACACCACTACTGGTAAAATACCTATAACCAATGATAGCACTCAATCAATCGGGACTGTAACACCGGGAGCAGGAATCATGTTAAACATATACAATTTTCAATTAGGAATCTATACCGGGTGGGATATAGGAGTTGGAAGTAAATCTAGTAATTGGGATTACCACGGCAAACAATGGTTCGGATTCGGATTTTCATATAGCCTAAAAACTCCATGGAAAGAATAACTCTTGATTTTATATTCAAACACAACAAGAACATAAAATAACCACACGGTCAAAACAAGTTTTAGAAAATAAATTAATCACACAGCTTCACACTTTAGGGTATGGAGCTGTTCCTGTTTTAGCAATAAAAACTCTCTAAATGACTTTAAAACCCAACTAGAATAACATAATCAAATTAAAAAGCACCATGTACAAAACAGAAAATTTTCTAGGCACATTAATAGAAGAAAACAAAAAACCCTAATTAGCAATAAACTAATTAGGGTTTTGTTAAGTGCGGGTGAAAGGACTCGAACCTTCACACCTTGCGGCACCAGATCCTAAGTCTGGCGTGTCTACCAATTTCACCACACCCGCGTGCTTTGCTTTGGTAATTGTGGGTGCAAATATAACTGATTTTTTGAATATACAAACATGTTATTAAAAAAAGTTCAGTTTTTTGTAACTTTGAAATAAATAACAAAATAAACTTCATGGAAAATATAGCTTCCTATATAAGGGAACACAAGTCAAGATTCATAGATGAACTAATTGATTTACTGAGAATTCCGTCTGTAAGCGCAGACTCTGCATACTCTCAAGATGTTTGGAACACCGCAAAAAAGGTAGAAGAAAAATTAAAAGAGGCAGGCTGTGATGTTACCGAAATATGTGAAACTCCAGGTTATCCTGTTGTATATGCCGAAAAAATTATAGACCCTGAGTTACCTACGGTTTTAGTTTATGGGCATTACGATGTACAACCGGCAGACCCTATTGAGTTATGGAACTCTGACCCATTTGAGCCTATTATAAAAAAAACAGAACTACACCCAGAAGGTGCCATTTTTGCCAGAGGTGCTTGTGACGATAAAGGGCAAATGTATATGCACGTTAAGGCTGTTGAATACATGATTAAAAACAACAACCTTCCTTGCAACGTAAAATTTATGATTGAAGGTGAAGAAGAAGTTGGAAGCGCTAACTTAGGTTGGTTTATTGAAAGAAACCATGACAAACTTAAAAACGACGTTATTTTGATTTCTGACACCGGAATGATTAGTAAAGAAACACCTTCTATTACTACAGGGTTAAGAGGTTTAAGTTATGTAGAAGTTGAAGTTACCGGACCAAACAGAGATTTACACAGTGGTTTGTATGGTGGTGCTGTTGCCAATCCTATTAATATTTTAAATAAAATGATTGCCTCGTTACACGATGAGAACAACCATATTACCATTCCTGGCTTTTACGATAAAGTTGAAGAACTGTCTACTGAAGAAAGAGCTGCAATGGCAGAGGCTCCTTTTTCTTTAGACAATTATAAAAGCGCTCTAAATATTAAAGACGTTCATGGTGAAAAAGGATATACTACTAACGAACGTAACTCTATAAGACCTACGCTAGATGTAAATGGTATTTGGGGTGGCTATATAGGTGAAGGCGCTAAAACGGTAATACCAAGTAAAGCATTTGCTAAAATTTCTATGCGTTTGGTACCAGACCAAGACTGGCAAGAAATTACTACATTATTCAAAAAGCACTTTGAAAGTATTGCCCCTGATTGTGTTACTGTAAAAGTTACACCACACCACGGCGGACAAGCATATGTAACTCCAATAGACAGCATAGGATACCAAGCAGCTTCTAAAGCATATGAAGCTACTTTTGGTAAAACTCCTATCCCACAACGTAGTGGTGGTAGTATTCCTATTGTAGCGCTTTTTGAAAAAGAATTAGAAAGCAAAACTATTTTAATGGGATTCGGTTTAGATTCTGATGCTATTCACTCACCTAATGAGCATTTCGGTATCTGGAATTACCTAAAAGGCATAGAAACTATACCACATTTCTATAAGTACTTTACAGAATTGTATAAATAATAAAGTTTTAAAATCCGGTTCTAAACAGAATCGGATTTTTTGTTAATTACACCTTCTACATTTGTAGAATTAAAATTTTACTCTATATTTGTAGAACAAACTCTAATTTTGTAGAACAAAATGCAATTATCTAATTCAGAAGAAGAATTAATGAACCACTTATGGGAAATGGAAAAAGCTTTTATGAAAGATCTTCTAGAAGCCTATCCTGAGCCTAAACCTGCCCCTACCACATTGGCTACTTTACTAAAGCGAATGAAAGACAAAGGAGTGATAGATTATCGAGTATATGGTAAGTCTAGAGAGTATTATCCACTGATTAAGAAGAAAGATTATTTTGCCAATCATATGAACGTATTGATAAAAAACTTTTTTAACAACAGTGCTAGCCAGTTTGCTTCTTTCTTTACAAAAGAAACCAATTTAAGTAAGGAAGAACTAGAAGAATTAAAGTCATTAATAGACAACGAAATTCAAAAAAAATAAGCATATGTTATTCTATCTTTTAAAATTCAGCGGCTGTTTACTTATACTACTTACAGTGTACAAACTGTTTTTAGAAAAGGAAAGTATACATCTCTTTAAAAGATTCTATTTACTAGCAGCTATAGCGTTGGCTTTTATAATACCCTTGATCACCTTTCATACCTATATAGAGCAAGTAGCTAATCCTACTGAAACAGTTTACTATCCATTAGAAAACATTACTTCTAATCAGGGTATTCAAAATAGTTCAGAAACTGACTATACAGCCCTAATTTTATGGAGTTTATACCTTATAGGCGTTACTGTATTTGCTATTCGGTTTATCAGTAACATAAGTTCACTTATTAAAACTGTAATTAAAAACCAAAAAGTAAAATCAGGAGAATTTACCCTGGTATTACTTTTAAAACACATTACACCACATACTTTTTTAAACTATATTTTTTTAAACAAAGAGCAGTTTAACACACAAGAAATATCAAAAGAAGTCTTGTTGCATGAGGAAACGCATGCACGTCAAAAACATAGTTTAGACATCTTACTTTTAGAAATGCTACAAATAGTATTTTGGTTTCATCCGCTGATTTACTTTTTGAAGTACGAAATTAAAATGAACCATGAGTTCCTTGCCGATCAAGAAGTTATTAATCAAGGGGCAGACCCTAAAAAGTATCTTGAACTACTAATCAATCATTCATCAAAAACGCATAGTAATCAATTAGCGAATGCTATTAATTTTTCATCAATCAAAAAACGAATTTTAATTATGAAGACAAAAACACCTAGAAGAGTCACTTGGTTAAAAACCGTGGCTTTAGTACCGCTGGTATGCCTATTGGTATACAGCTTTAGCGAAAAGAAAGAGATTCTTAAAGAATCAGATTCAAAAACACCACAGCATCTTGTAGTTATCGATTCTGGCAAAACCCAAAAAACGCTGACAAAGGCAGCGTACTTTAAAAATGTACGATTTGTATTTGATACAGGTAATGGGGACACTTTTACCAAAACATTTAGTGAGTTAACTGACGAAGAAAAAGCTTCTTTAAATGGGCCTGGCACATTACCAACCAAAAACCCACCCACACAACAACAATTAAACGAATGGACAGACACTAGTAAATATGCCGTTTGGTTAGATGGAAAAAGAATTAGCAATGAAACACTTACCAACTACAAACCATCAGAGCTAGGGTATTACTATACTAGCAAGCTAAAGGAAAATGCTAAGGACTATGGCAAGTACGATTATGATGTTAGCATCTCATCTTTAGCAGCATATAATAAATTGATAAAAAAAGGAATACAACCCTTAGCTGAAGGCGTATTTATAAAAATAAAATCTAAAAATAATAAAACCAGATTTGAAAAATACACATCTGAAGGAGTGAATAGTCCACAAGACCTTATCAAACTATTTAAAAAGAAGTATAAGAAATACGAGGCATTAAGAACTGAGCAACCGAAATACATTGAAAAAAAGGTAAAGGAACAGCGTAAACTAGACGAGCTATTTGATGACCTAAGAAAGATGTTTAGTGATATGTCTCCTACAGACCGCTCTCAGGTTCCATTTCCTAAAATGCCGTCTCACCCATATTTTAAAATCACTAATAAAGACGGTAGTGTGGCCTATAAATTACGAGAAGAATTAACCGACGACGAACTTCGTAAAGTAATTCCACCTCCACCGCCTGCTCCGCCAGCACCAAAAGCGCCACCGGCGCCACCAGCTCCAGAAAAATAGTTCATAGTATAGACTCCCGTTATTAATAACGGGAGTTTTTTTATGTTGCAATAGCTATAAAACTAATAAGTTTTGTAATTATGCATTTCATGAATACCAAAAAGTCATATACCGTTACTGAAGCATTAACCAAAATGCAACGCTATTGTGCCTACCAAGATAGGTGCCACAAGGAAGTAACAGAAAAACTGAAAGGTATGTCTATGATTCCGGAAGCTATAGAACATATTATAAATGCGCTTATAGCCGATAAGTTTTTAAATGAAGAACGCTTTGCCAAAAGCTTTGTAAGAGGTAAGTTTAAATATAAAAAATGGGGAAGAAAACGTATCACTATGGAACTAAAACTACGTGATATTTCGCCTTTCTTAATAAAAAGTGCCCTCAAAGAAATAACTGAATTTGAATACTTACAAAGCTTTCATGAACTTGCAGAAAAGCGTAATAACCAAATAAAAGAAACCAACCTGCTAAAACGAAAAAAGAAACTAGCCGATTATCTCTTATATAGAGGATGGGAATCTCACTTAGTGTATGAAAAAGTAAATGAACTTGTTCAATAACACTATTCTTTCTCTTTATTCATATTTACATTAAAGCCCGGAGTTTTATAATCCTCTGGCAAATAATCTTCTGGTATGGTGGTTTTATTACCATCTCTGGCAGCTCTATAGTGTGGTGATAGTATTTCTATACCATTCTCATTACAAACGTCTTGTATGTTCTGGTGTAAATTAGAGTATATAGCAGCTTGCTTGTTAGCTTCTCTTATATACGCATTAATCTGGTAGGCTACATAAAAATCTTCTAAACTGGTTTGCAGTACAAACGGTGTAGGATCTTTAAGAATTAAGTCCGTTCTTTTAGCTGCCTCAATAAGAGTTTCGTGCATTAATTTCCAAGGCACATCATACCCTATTGTTACGGTGGTATGTATAATTAATCCTTTCTCTGGGGCATCACTACTATAATTAACGGTATGACTATTCATTACGGTAGCGTTAGGAATAGAAATAATCTCATTTTTAGTAGATCGCACTCTAGTTACTAATAAAGATTTTTCAATAATATCACCCGTAATTTCACCAATTTTAACCCTATCTCCTATTTTAAAACTACGCATATAGGTTAATACAATACCCGCTATAATGTTAGATAATGATCCTGCCGAAGCAAACGTAAACAAGAACCCTAAAAATACAGATACGCCTTTAAATGCATCAGAATCACTTAAGGGTAAGTACTGATATACCAAAATAAACATGAAGGCATAAAGCAATATGCGTATAATTTGAAATGTTGGACTAGCCCAATCTGGGTAAAAACCGGTAATTTCAAGTTTACCCTCTTCTATTTCAGTTTTAAAAAATCGTAAAGCCTTTACCACATACCTAAACACCACAATAATTACGACTACAGTAATTAAGTTTGGCAGGTAATCCCACAGTCCTAAAAAGATACTTTTTACAGGACGCAGAATATAACCAAACATGGTCTCCGCAAAATTTTGTGTCCAAGGGAAAATACCAAACAGCACAGGCAATGCTATATACATGAGCAATAATATAAATGCCCACTTTACAAGATTATTTACAATAAGTAGTGCCTGTACCTGAAAATGAGAATCTAATAGTGTGTAACTCTTTATCTTAAATCCGTTTAGCTTGTCACCTTCCCATTTTTGAATTTTTACCGAAAGCCATCTAAACATGCGCGAAGCATACTTTACAATAAGTACCACCACCACAATAACAAGTAGCGCTAACCCTATTTCCTTGGCTAAATTGGTAAAGCTAGTTTGGTCTTTATAACTTATAACGGCTTTATCTATAACCTCCTTATATTGCTGCCCTAAAATTTCTTTAGAGGTATTGTTCCAAATAGCATCTTCATCAGATACACTTAATATAATATCATCTCCTGCCTTTAAACTCACATAATCATCTACCTCTATTTCTATGGTAGATTCATCAAACTTTAAAACACCAGCCACATCATTTATGCGCTTTGTAATGGCCTTTGCCCTATCATATGGCATAAAGCTACCCTGACGTGCATAAATGTAAAACAATGTATCTTTAAAAGGACCCAATACCGGATACGACTTAGCGGAAGCTCTCAACTTTTCAATCTCTTGCTTCTTTTGGGTAAGGCGTGCTGCTTCTTTGCTATTTATTTCCTCTAGCTTTTTTAAAAGCTCTTCTTTCTTTAAGTTATCGGTAGTTTTTAACTTGGCTATTTCATCTTCTAGCGCTACTTTTTTTAATGAATCTGCCAATCTCTGCGTTTCTATCTTAGAGATTTTCTCATTAAATGTATTCATGATAGCTTCATTAATTGAGTCCTGCTGAATTAACGAATCTATCTGCGCCTGTAACATATGTACAGATAACAATACAAATAGAATATAAATATGCTTTCTTACTATAGTAATCATGTAAACCTAACAATTAAACTAATCTAAACTACAAAATAAAATAGTCATTAATCTTAAAAAACAAAAAAAACAGTGGATATTGTACTATTACTAATAGGGCTTGGTTGTATCATTTTAGGAATTGTAGGTAGTATATTACCTGTACTACCCGGACCACCATTAAGTTGGGTTGGCATATTATTGCTATACCTTACCAAAACCATCAGTACCAATTGGTATGTACTTGTAATTACATTGGTAGTGGCTATTGTAATAAGTATTTTAGATTACACCATACCAGCCTACGGAACCAAAAAATTTGGAGGTAGTAAATGGGGAATTTATGGCACCACCATTGGACTTATAGTAGGACTTATTGCGCCCATTCCGTTCGGGGTAATTATTGGTCCCTTCCTAGGTGCATTTATAGGTGAACTCTTAAATAAAAACACCGCCAACAAAGCAGCAAAAGCAGCCTTCGGGTCGTTTATGGGCTTTTTAGCTTCTACCTTTATGAAGCTAGTGGTATGCATCATTTACCTAGGCATTTTTATAAAAGTAGTTTGGGATTACCGTGCTACACTATTTTAATTAATGGGGTAATTTATCCTTTAACACTCCATACAAATAGGTTCCTAACATGGCTCCTGCAAACACAATAAGCATTGGTATAAAACCAGCACCTATCATTACAAATATAGGACCAGGACACGCCCCTACTAAAGCCCATCCTAAACCAAAGATGGTTCCTCCAATAATGTATCGGTAAAAAGATTTCTCCTTATTAGCTATACGTATAGGTTCTCCGTCTATAGATTTTATCTTAAACTTTTTGATTGCTTGGGTAAAAATAATACCAAAAAACAAAGCCGTACCCATAATACCATACATGTGAAAAGATTCAAACCTAAACATTTCATAAATTCTAAACCATGAGGCAGCCTCCGATTTGTACATGATGATACCAAATACTACACCTACTATTAATAAGATTATTTTTTTCATGACTACTAAAATATAAATGGATAGATGATGTGAACCATGATAAGTCCACCTATAAAAAAGCCTATTACAGCAATAAGAGAAGGCAACTGTAAATTACTTAAACCAGAAATGGCATGCCCAGAAGTACACCCACCCGCATAACGAGTACCAAACCCTATTAATAAGCCTCCCACTAAAAGTATACAGATTACTTTAAAATCTGATAACGATTGTATATCAAACAATTCTAACGGTAAGTACCCATTTTCTTGTGATATGTGCAGTTGCTCTAAAGAAGCCTTGGTTGCTTCACTAATATCTGGGATACTACCATCAGATAAATAATGTGCACCAACAAAACCACCTATTATGGCACCTAATACTACCACTAGGTTCCAACTTTCTTCTTTCCAATTAAAGTTGAAAAACGACGTTTTTTTTCCTGCTCCACATATAGTACATAGCGTTCTTAGGTTAGAAGACATCCCAAAACGCTTACCTAATAATAACAACACCAACAATGTACAGGCTATTAAAAAACCCGATACATACCATGGCCAAGGGTTAAAAAGAAAATCCATAGCTACAAATTTAAGGCGCAAAAGTAAGCGTATAAATTTAGCTATGGAAATTCTAAATGTAAACCCGTATAAAAATTTTAGTCTTTAATTTTAAAAACTTTGGTCAATATATCATCCATTAAGCACCACTTGGTTAATGATGATTGTAATAAATTGGCGCCCACAAAGGCTGTAAACCACAACCAATTAATATTTACATAGATAGCCAACACTAAACTAATTAATATAAAACTTCCGGCTATGCCTCTTACAATTCTGTTTTTCATTATAATATCGTATTTGTTCGTTCTATAGCTACCTCAGCTACATGTATTTTACTTAAGAAATCTTGTTCATCATTAAATGCTGCTATATTGGTTATTACCTCATCTACACTATCTGCGCCTACAAAAGCATAGCATAATATAGAGTTGGTAGCTACCATTTCACCAGCAAACCAGTTCCCTTCAATATCTGTATTGGTAACATCTTTATACCCAGTAACTCCCTGACAAGAGAATACCTTTACTCCCGATTTTTTTAAAATGAGTTTTATATCGGTCTCATATTCTGCTATTGCAGTAATAATCAATAATTTCATATTACTTATAATTTTTGCGTTCAATTAAATAATATACCAATGGCACCACCAATAAGGTTAACACCGTAGATGCTATGGTACCTCCCATAAGAGATATGGCTAATCCTTGAAAAATAGGATCAAACAATATCACAAAAGCTCCAATTACTACCGTTCCTGCTGTTAATAAAATAGGTGTTGTTCTTACCGCACCTGCTTCTATTACAGCTTGCTTTAACGGTATACCTTCCGCCAATCTTAAATTCACAAAATCAATAAGCAATACCGAGTTCCTCACCATAATACCTGCTAAGGCTATCATACCAATAAATGAAGTTGCTGTAAAGAACGCATCTAACAACCAGTGTCCTATTACAATACCTACCATAGAAAGCGGTATAGCTACCATCATTACAACAGGCGCTTTAAAATTTTGAAACCACCCCACAATAAGCATATAGATAATTACAATTACCCCGGCAAATGCCATTCCTAAATCGCGGAATACTTCAAGTGTAATTTGCCATTCTCCATCCCATTTTACCGTGTAGTCATCTTCAAACGCTGGTTGCTCCATATACAACTCATTCATTTCATAACCTTCTGGCAATTTTATCTGCTGAAGTTTATCAGACATCCCCAAAATAGCATACACAGGGCTTTCTAATTCTCCCGCCATATCAGCCATTACATATACCACACGTTTTTGGTTTTTTCTATAGATACTTTTTGCTCTCACACCTTCTTCTACGGTTACCAAATCTGAAATAGGAATCATAGTTCCTTGCTTAGATTTAACTTTGAGCCTTACGATATCTGCTACACTTGCTTTGGCTTTTTCTTCTAACGACAATACCACCCCAATTTGGTCTACAGAAGTTTCATCGTACAATACGGTTACAGGTCTTTCAGACAATGCCATATTCATGGTGTACACAATTTGTTGTGGTGCCACCCCGTACAACATAGCTTTCTCCTTATCTACCACAAAGTTATATTCGGTTTGTGGGTCTTCTACTCGCCAATCAATATCTACTACATCTTTGGTTGCATGTAAAATACTATCAACCGCAGCTGCAACTTCAATCTGCTTGTCGTAATCAGGACCATACACCTCTGCCACTATAGTAGATAACACAGGTGGTCCTGGTGGTACTTCCACTATCTTCACATTTGCATTATACTTCGCTGCAATTTTTTGTATCTCAGGTCTAAAGTCTTTAGCTATATCATGACTCTGAGCACTTCTATCATGTTTATCGGTAAGGTTTACTTGTATATCGGCTACGCTGCTTCCGGTACGCATATCATAGTGACGTACCAAGCCATTAAACGTAATTGGCGAAGCTGTACCCACATAACTTTGGTAATTAACTACCTCACTTCTAGTAGCAATGTATTGTGCTATTTCCTTAGTTACTAAATTGGTTCTTTCTAAAGTAGCTCCCTCTGGCATATCTATTACTACCTGAAACTCATTCTTATTATCAAAAGGCAACATTTTTACAGCTACCGATTTTGTAAAGAACATCCCTATAGAAGCTACTAAAAGAACAAATGTAATACCTAAGAAAATCCAGCGTTTCGCTTTACTTTCAATAAGCGGAGTTTCAAATTTTGAATACCACTTATAGATAAGCGTATCCTCCATTTTCTTCTCTTCTTTAATTTCCCCGTTCTTACCTCTTTTTTCTTTTTCTCGTAGAAATATATATCCTAAATAAGGTGTAATGGTTAACGCTACAAACAACGATAATAACATAGCTATAGAAGCTCCAATAGGCATAGGCGACATATAAGGCCCCATTAACCCAGAAACAAACGCCATTGGCAATACCGATGCTATTACGGTAAAGGTTGCTAATATGGTTGGGTTTCCTACCTCATTAATAGCATACAAGGCTGCTTGTTTAAATGGCAATCGCTTCATCTTAAAGTGTCTGTGCATATTCTCGGCAATAATAATAGAATCATCTACTACAATACCCGTTACAAACACCAAAGCAAATAAGGTAATACGGTTAAGCGTATAGTCTAACATGTAGTAACTTAACAAAGTAAGTGCAAACGTTATGGGCACCGATAAAAATACTACCAAACCACCACGCCATCCCATGGCTAACATTACTACAAATGTTACTGCTACAATAGCACCTATTAAGTGCATTAAAAGTTCTGATACCTTTTGAGAAGCTGTTTCTCCGTAATTTCTAGTAATTTCTACATGTACATCATCTGGTATTAAGGTTTTCTCTAAATGAGCCACTTTATCAATAATAACATCAGAGATTTTCATGGCATCGGCTCCTTTTCTCTTAGCTACTGAAATAGTAACCGCAGGATATTCAGATCTGTACGTTCCTGCCTTTTCACTAGCCTGACCAAAACCTAAACTCACATATTCTTTTGGTAATTCTGGTCCGTCTTTTATATCAGCAACTTGCTTTAAATATACCGGAGCATTTTTATAAACTCCTACTACCAAATTACCTACCTCATTAGCCGACTGTAAAAAATCACCTGTGTTTACTAAAAATTCAGTATCATTTTTAGTAAAACTCCCAGCACTCATTTGTTGGTTATTAGCCTTAATCATTTCAGCAACCACTAGAAAATCTAATTGACTTTCAGCTAACTTCGCTTTATCCAACACCACTCTTACCTGACGATTTCTACCCCCAATTACATGCGTTACAGCTACATCATTTACCTTTTTAATTTCAGCATCAAGTTCTTGAGCTAGTTGCTTTAATCTGTAATCGTCATAGGTTTCACTCCATAACGTTAATCCTAACATAGGCACATCATCAATAGCTCTGGTTTTAACCAATGGCATGGTTACCCCTTGTGGCATTTGATCCATGTGTTTATTAATCTCATTGTACATTTTCACAAAAGAGCGTTCAATATCTTCTCCTACGTAAAACTGAACAATAACCATCCCTTGTTCTTTCATTGATGTAGAATACACATACTCTACCCCTGGAATATTAGAGATTAATTTCTCTAAGGGCTTAATAACGCGAGATTCCACTTCAGTTGGACTTGCGCCCGGGTATCCCACAAAAATATCAGCCATAGGAACATCTATCTGAGGTTCTTCTTCCCTCGGAATTAAAAACGAACTATACACTCCAATAACCATAAATACAATCATCAGAAGTACCGTAAGCTTAGAATTCATAAAGCCTTTGGCTATTTTACCTGCTAATCCTTCTTTCATGTTTCTTTAATTTAAATCGAATGATTGTGATTATTGAATGCTAACTTTAGCTCCGTTGTATAATTTTCCTTCTGCTTTAATTATATACGCTTCATCTACAGAAAGACCTGAAAGCACTTCTACTTTATCTCCAAAGGTTTCGCCCAAACGCAACCATCTTAGTACTGCTGTTTGCTGACTACTTACCGTATACACCCCTGATAATTGTCCGTTAGTTACTATGGCTTCTTTAGGAATAAATACCGTTGTATTTGCTTTCTCTTTAGACGCTATCGGAAACTTTACATTTACATACATCCCTGAAAATATAGTCTCTGGCACTTCTTTTAAATCTACCTTCACCATATACTGTCCGCCAGTGTTTTTAGCCGACATACTTACTTCAGATACTACACCGGTTACAGTAGCCTCAACAGACTTTACAAAAACAGAAACCTCCATACCTGTTTTCACCTCATCTATTTGAGATTCTGGCACCATAGCAGCTACCTGTAATTTAGAAGGCGATTCTACACTTACCAATGGCATACCTGGATTTGCCATATCGCCCACCTTTACATACTTGTTAGTTACTACCCCTGTAAAAGGAGCGGTAATATTTGTATATGTAAATTGAGCCATTACTTCCTTCTTCATTTGCTCAGCAGCTTCTAACCCAGCTTTTGCCATTTGGTAGCGAGAAGTCATATCATCTAACTCCTTTTGAGAAGCACTATTTTGAGCAAACAAGGTTTTAAAACGTTCATAGTCTTTAGCGGCATTGTTATAAGCCGCCTGTGCTTGTAACACCCCTGCTTCTGCTTGTGCCTTTTTAGCAGTTAAATCACTACTATTTATAGCAACTAACAATTGCCCTTTATTTACCTTATCTCCTACTTTTACCTTTACATTGGTTACATACCCCATCATTCTAGTACTTAGCTCAGCACTTTGCTCAGCTTCTATGGTACCACTAGCCATTAGGTATGGACTCTCATTCTGCGAAGTTGTTTCACTTACCGTTACATTTATAGGGGCAATCTCTTTAGCGGTAGGTTTCTTTTCTTCTCCTCCACAACTCACTGTGAATTGAGCTACTGCTAAAATTGCTATAAAAGTTATTATTTGTTTCATCTTCTTATCGGGTTAAAAATTGTACGTATGATTTAGTTGTATTGTATTGAAAAACCGACTGTAAGTAAGCAAGCTCTTTTTGATACATTTGCGTTTCTGTGTTTAATAAATCGGTTGTTTTTTCTAGTCCTTCTTCAAATCTATTGTGAAGTATTCGGTAAGCTTCTTTACTTTGTTCTAATGCTTCTTTAGCCAACTGTACATTATTCTCGGCATCGTTTAATTGACGCGTAGTTTTGTGTAGTTCTAGTTCGCTCTTAGCTTTATATTGTTCCAATTCTAAAGAAGCCTTTTCATAATCGTATTTTGCTTTTTTAGCTTTTCCTATACTTTTATAACCATCAAATAAATCCCAGGAAAGTTGTGCCCCAAAAGTGTATCCCTTAGCTCCCATTTGAAAAACCTCATCGTCATACAACTCGTAACTACCAAAAGCATTTAAACGTGGTAATAAACTCATGTTACCAGATTTCATCATGCTTTTATAAGCATTCGCAGAGGCTTCCATTGCCATAATATCTTTTCTACTTTCTGGTACCGTATTTTGAGGGTCTTCTACTTCTATTACACCTTCTAATTCCGTTTCTGGTTTGTACACTACTACGGTATCTTCTCCCATTAAGAATGAAAGATAATCAGATGCATTTTGCACATTACTTTTAGCATACTGCAACTGATTTTTAACTTCGTTTACACGCACCTTTACACTCAACACGTCAGTTTGTTTCACCAATCCCTGATTGTAATAGTCTGTAATCAATTTTAAATTAGCTTCGGCGGTTTGTTGTGCCTTTTCTAATACCGCTACAGCTTTATAGGCCAATTGCAATTGCATATAAGCTTTCTCTGCTTCAAACTCTAAGTATTCTTGGGTACGACCACTCTGCAATTCAAAAGCATTCATTTTAGCTTTTGCCGCCTTTCTTTCGTAAATACCATCTACATTAATTATCGGTTGTAACACCTCTACTTTGGTAGCGTAGTTTTGCACCTCATCCGGATCGTTAAGTAAAGCCGGATTAAAATCGTTTTGTGTTAAGATTTCCTGATTTAATTTAGACCCAAAAGCCATTAAAGGGTTGTTGGTAAACATGGCCGTATGTGATACCGATACCGATGGCAAAAACAATGCATTTGATTGCTGGTAATCTGCTCTGGCACCATCATAAGCCTTTTCTGAAATTTTCAACTGCAGGTTTTCAGACCTCAGCTTTTCTTTAACCATTGTTCCGGATATAGACAAGGTATCTTGTCCATATCCGTTAGTGAACAACAATCCAACTAAAAATAAACTTGCTATGTATTTCATGTGCTATTATTCTAATTTGTTTAACAAAAGTAGTTGCCTAGCACCTCTTAAACAGTAACCACTGTTACCGTGCATTGTAACTGTTGTTACATAACAAAAAAGGTCATTCTGAAAAACAGAATGACCTTACGTTAAAAATTGGAAGATATAATTACTCAGCCAACCCTATTTGCTTCATAAAAGCTTGGTTGTCCCAGAATAGATACTCTTCATACATTACTCCCTCATCGTTCCATAAACCAACGGTACACATAGGTATTTTAAACGCTTTTCCTGTAGGCTGAATAAATTTACCACCACCTATTGGCATTGGCGCTGTAAATGTACCTTGTAAAACACCTGTTACTGCTGTTAAATTACCAGCACCAACTTTTACTGGGTGTTCTTCAATTCGTGTATCAGGAGCAAATACAAACATTGGAGCTAGCTCTTTAATATGATCTTCAATACCCGTAGTGGTATGTCCGTCAGGATAATGAACTAAAATATCCTCTGCATGACTTTCATGTAATCTTTTCCACTCTTGGTTTGAGTACACCTCAAAATCAAGGGTATCAAAAGTTTTTAAATTGGTAGCTACCACAGCATTGTTTTCAGCTACTTCCTTCAATTGTTCTTTTAAAGCAGCTATTTCATCTTCATATTTAGAAGTATCTGCTGCAGGGGTACTACAACTAACTGCCGCACCTAATAAACCTACAGTCATAAGTTTTAGTGCTACTGATTTTATAATTCTCTTTTTCATTTTTTATGATGGTTGTATTGTTAATTAATCCCAATTGTTTTTTGTTGATACTGCTATTGCACCAGCACCAGTAAAATAAAGTGTTACTGCACCAAATAAGTACAAACCTAAAAGCTCAATAGCCCATCCACCGGTTTCGCTTAAACTAAATACCATAGCACTGTGTACCATAAGAATGGCCACCACACAATTAATAGCGTAAATTAATGCGGCTATTCTTGTTCTAAAACCTATTAAAATTGCAATAGGGGCTAAGATTTCGCCCACAATGGCACCGTATGCTATAAAACCTGGCATGCCTTTATCTACAAGCATTCCTTTTACAAACTCTAATCCACCGTTTAATTTACCTAAACCGTGTAATAACATTAAAACGGATATTACTACTCTCAGTACTAATAATCCAACATCTAAATTTTTCTTCATTTTTAATTCTTTTAACTGAATCATTATATCTGAGAACAAAATTGAAGAAACCGAAAAACTAAATTCTTGAAGTAGTTTAAGAAATTACTTTTGCACAGCTCTTTTGCGAAGTATACTTACAAACTCAGGTGAGATACCTAAATAGCTAGCAATGTTTTTTAAGGAAATTCTAAAAATAACATCCGGATATTTTTGCAGCAAATTGTAATAACGCTGCTCTGCAGATTGTGTAAGATGTTCTGCAATACGCATTTGCTGAAACATCATAGCATTTTGAAACAGCTTACATTTATAAGCTATAAAAGAAGGGATTTCTGTAGATATTTTATCCCAATTTTCTTTTGAAATAGCCAACAATTTTAAAGGTTCTAATGCCTGAAAATTATAGATAGCTGCTTTACCAGAGTCGAAACTCTCCATATCACCAAACCAAAAATCTTCAAAGCCAAAAATTATGTTATGTTCTTTTCCTTGGTAATCTATAATAAAGCCACGCATACAGCCTTCCAATATAAAATATTGATAATGGGAAACCTCCCCAGCCGTCACAATATAATCACGCTTTTTAAAAGTTAGTTCTTCTGAGTACTCATTTACAATTTTGTCTATTTCATACTCAGAGAAAGAACCGTATGTAAGCAGATGATTTTTCATCTCTTATACAATTTATAGATTACCTTAAGCCAATACTAGGTTTAAACATTAATGCTCTCCATACCCAACATCATCCATTTTACCTTTAAATACTTTATGTTGTATTACAAAATAGACTCCTACTAAAATAGCCGCAATTGCAAACCAAACCACCCCAACGTTAAGTCCGTATTCATCGGCTGCTACATTGTAAATGGTTAAAGACGGGTTTACCTCATTGGTAGATGGAAGCAACTCCGGAAAAATAGAAGCTGCTGTAGAAGCAAAACCTCCTAGCAAAAACAAACTTGAAAATAAAAATCCTGAAATATCTTTTTTAAAGCTTCTTACTTTAAACATACCCCCTAAACCAATAAGCATAATTAAAGGGAATACAAACAACCAAGGTTCACTTATAAAGTTCCAAAATGGGTACGGGTCTATTATATGCCATACCGATACTGAAACAACAATAAGCGCAAGCAATACAAAGTTTAAGCGGAATACCAATTTCTTCAAACGATCATTTAATGATGAATTGGTTTTAAAAATAATCCAGTTAGCCCCATGCATAGATAATATAACCACGGCAATAATACCTAACAGAATGGTGAACCAATCTATAATACCTTGGTGTTCTGCCATTGGGTTAAAAGTGGGATTCCATAATGGTAAAAAGAAATAATGCGGCTCATGTGCCGACACTCCGTTTTCTACCATTCCTAAGTTAACACCTCTTACTACATTACCTAAAGCAATACCAAAAAACAAGGCTAATAATAAACTTGCCACACCAAAAGCTTTATCCCAAACACGTTCCCATATACGGTTGTGTATTTGACCTCTTAGCTCTAAACCAATAGCTCTAAAAATAAGCAACCACAAAATCATGATTAAAGGCAAATAGAAGCCACTAAACGAAGAGGCATATAAGGTAGGGAAAGCAAAAAACAAAACCCCTCCAGAGGCTATAATCCAAACTTCATTGGCATCCCAAAACGGACCAATAGCGTTGGTAATAGCTTTTTTATCTTCCTCTTTTTTACCTAAAAACAAATGTATAATTCCTGCTCCAAAATCGTAACCGTCTAATATTACATACACGGCAAGCATAAACATTAATACTATATACCAGAATAATTCCATGTCTTCTTATTTTGCAGGGTGCGGCCCCTTATTAATAATTTTACCAACCAAAATCACAAACAGCATTCCTAATAACAAATACAAGCCTACAAAACCTAAAAGGGTAAACAATGTATTACCAGATGATACCGTTGGCGATGCACCTTCAGTAGTTCTTAAAAGATTATATACCAACCAAGGCTGTCTACCTAATTCAGCAGTATACCAACCCATAGTATTGGCTATATACGGAAATGGAATCATAAACATTAAAATCCATAATATCCATTGTGTTTTGTACAGTTTTTTGCGCCACATAAAAAATGCAGCTACCACCATTAACCCAATAAAGATAGTTCCTAAACCAACCATAATATGATACCCATAGTATAAGCCAGGAATATTGGTTGGGTAATCTTCTTCTTTAAACTCATTAAGCCCCTTTATTTGCGCATCCCATTTCTGATACGTAAGAAAGCTTAAAAAGTTAGGTACAGCTATTTTATTATCTAGTTTCTTATCTTGAATATTAGGCTGACCGATTAATACAATTTCAGAACCTCCGTCTTCGGTTTCAAAAATACCCTCCATAGCAGCAAAGGTTACCGGTTGATGTTTTACCACATTTTTTGCGGTAAGGTCACCCGTAGGGAAAGCTACTAGTATGGAAGACACTACCCCAAAAATAACACCCGTTCTTACAAACATTTTCCCAAATTCACTGTGCTTATTATTTAGCAGATAGAAAGCCCCAATAGCAGCAACCACAAAAGAACTGGTTACTACAGATGCCATTTGATTATGGAAAAACGAAGGCCACAACCAAGGGTTAGAAAACAATGCTCCAAAATTATTGAGTACAAACCTTCCGTTTTCAAGTACTTCATAGCCCACTGGGTACTGCATCCAAGAGTGGGTGGCTATAATTAAAAACCCACTAGCCCATGAGCCTAGAAACACCAAAAATCCGGTTACAAAATGTAGCTTATGTCCTAATAGTTTTTCTCCAAAAAGAAAAAGACCCAAAAATGAAGACTCTAAAAAGAAAGAGAACATACCTTCCATAGCCAATGTTTGCCCTATAATACCTCCGGTAAGTTCTGAAAACTTAGCCCAGTTAGTACCAAACTGAAACTCCATTGGTATACCAGTTACAACACCCATAGCAAAATTGATGGCAAAAATCTTCATCCAGAATTTTGCAGCATCATTGTACTTTTCATCTTTAGATCTTAAGAATTTCCATTTGAACCATACAATCATTAACGATAATCCCATGGTTAACTGAGGAAATAGGTAGTGAAAGGTTATTGTAAAGGCAAATTGAATCCGGTCATAAAAAAGCATGTCTTCCATAGTACTCTTTTTTTCTAAGTGAAGTTGTGCTAAAGTAGTGCCTATATAGAGCACTCTAAGCAACAATTGTTACATGCCCCCAAAAATACCAAAATTGTAACAATTGTAACATTGAAACACTGTTAAGATTCTTACTTTTACTCTTATGAAGTTAGGTAATTACGTTACTTACATTAGTATGTTTAACGTTGTGTTATTGCAAATATCTACCACTGAAGTCATCAATAAATTTTATGATACTATAAAACAGGTTTAAAACAAGAGGAGCTACTTGAGTGTAGCTCCTCTTTCATGATTTTTTCAAACCACTACTAACTATACAAATTAAAAAACTATGAGGCTATTTTTGTAGCCGTAAATCTAATAACAGAACCTTTACCGTTATGGTAAAGTCCTTCTTCTAATGTTATTAATTTTTCTTCTAACACATCAAACTCTAGCATTGAAAATATTGTTTTTACTTCTTCTAAAGAAAAAAGCATATCCAATTGCTTTGGTCCGCCTGAAGTATATTGCAACTGTGCTTTAGAAAAGCATTCAAAAATTACTTTACCCCCAGGTTTTACATACGAACATAATTTTTTAAAACCCTGCTCCCTAATCGCAGCAGGAAAGTGACTATATACTAACACCAGTCCATCAAAGGTTTCCTCATCATAAGCAATAGATGCTAAATCGGCAACTTTATAAGCTATAGTTACTTGAGCCTTATCCGCCAATTGTAGTGCTTTTTCTCTACCAAGCGCACTCATATCAAAAGCACTTACGTTATATCCTTCGGTTGCCGCATACACTGCATTTCTGCCTTCACCCTCTGCTGGAAATAACACAGTACCTCCATGAGGTATCATAGACAGTTTTTCTTTCAAAAACTCATTAGGCTTTTCTCCATAAGCAAAAGCTTCTGCACCGTAACGCTCATCCCAAAAATCTTTCATTCCATTACTTATTTTTCAAAAGTTATACTCCACATTCCACGTACTTCATTTTCTGCATAGCCCGTAGCTTTATCTCTGGGGTATAACTCTAGTAGTTTTGCTTGTACACCTTCTGCCATAGTTTTATTGGTACCATGACATTGTAAACACATAGAGTTGGTTACAATAGGATAATAGAAATGTGCCGTTTCAGAATTTTCTACCACTACAGGTTTAGGCTCTTCTCCATTAGTTATAGCTTCTTTATATTGTTCCAAATACACTAACTCAACAGCATCTGCTGCATTATCTGGGTTTCTATTTTTATCTGACACTCGTTTAATGGATGCATTGTAATGCGCAGCCATACTATCTGTTAGCGGTATTGCACGTACATTACAAAACTCCATAGCAGCTAAAACACCTTTGCGCTGTATGGTACCCATTAAGTTTTTACCAAGAACTTTTTTTGTCCCCATTGCATATGAAAGTCCAATTTCTTCATAACTGCTACCGTTTTGTGAAACCGTCAATTGCTTACCAGGTTGGTTAAAGGTTCCAAAGCCCTTTTCTTCATAATGTGCTTTAAACCATTCTGGTTCTTCAATTTTATAATCATACATAAAACTAGCAATGGTTAAAAGTGTAGAATCAGGATATTTCTGTGCGGGCATTACCCCAAACTTTTTAACAGCACCTCTCATCATGGCATTGTCTTCCGTTGGTTTGTTCACAAAATTAATAATGCTATTCACAAACGCTTCTCGAGTCTTGTTATCTCTTAAATAACGCGTTTTTACAGCCACCATAGGCGGTGCTATTCGTCCTGCTCCCTCTGGCGCAGTAGCACTATGACACACATAACAGTTTTGAGCAAGTAGTTGTTTTGCTTCTGTTGGTTCATACGTAAATTTTGCTTGTTCTGTAGGCTCTTTTGTCTGTGGTGCAGTTTGGCAACTTACCATCAGTACCCATAAAATTAAAATACTGTATTTCATTTCCCCAATTTTCTCTAAACTTACGTAAATACCAGCTAGGTCTCTGTAACAGAAGTTACTAATCTGCTTAATTTAGAATGAATTTTAGTCTAATTTTTAATAGAACTTTAGCAATCTTAAACATAGGCAATTGTTAAATTTGTAGAAATTGCATTCTATGTTCAACTTTACCGCAACCTATACTGATATGTATCAGTTAAGCATGGCTCAAGTGTACTTTAAAAAAGGAAAAAAAGATGAGCCTGCTATATTTGATTATTACTTTAGAAAAATACCTTATAACGGAGGCTATGCTATATTTGCCGGCCTTGGCGATTTACTAAAAACTATTGAAAACCTTACCTTTAGTAAGGAAGACCTTGACTACCTGAGCACCCAAGATTTTGACGATGACTTTATAGCGTATCTACGTAATTTTAAATTCACAGGTACCATATATTCAGTTCAAGAAGGCGATTTTGTTTTTCAAACGCAGCCAATACTTCAGGTAGAAGCTACTATGGTAGAGGCACAAATAATTGAAACCATACTTTTAAACCTATTGAACTTTCAAACGCTTATTGCTACCAAAGCAAGCAGGGTTAAATTGGTTACTAAAAATAAAACACTCCTAGACTTTGGCTTGCGAAGAGCACAAGGTCCTGGTGGATATTTTGCTAGTAAAGCTGCTATTATTGGTGGTTTTAATGGCACCAGTAATGTAGTAGTTGGTAGAGATTATAACATCCCTATTTCGGGTACCATGGCGCATTCTTTTATTCAGAGTTATGATAATGAATTGGATGCCTTTAGAGACTTTGCAGAGTGCCGACCTAAAAATTGTGTGTTATTGGTAGATACTTATAACACCTTAAAAAGCGGTGTGCCAAACGCCATTACGGTTGCTAAAGAAATGGAAGCCAGAGGACAAAAGTTATTGGCTATACGCTTAGACAGTGGTGACCTTGCGTATTATGCAAAGCAATGTAGAAAACTGTTAGATGAGGCAGGTTTACAATACGTACAAATTGCAGTTTCTAATCAATTAGATGAATTTGTAATTAAGAGTTTACAAGAGCAAGAAGCTCCTATAGATATTTACGGAGTGGGTACCAACTTGGTTATTGGTAAACCTAACGGTGCTTTAGATGGGGTTTATAAACTTACATACTCATCTGGTAAACCTCGAATTAAAATTTCGGAAAGTCTTATAAAAACTACCTTACCTTATCGCAAGCAGGTATATCGAATGAAAGATGCACAAGGTAACTTTATTGGTGCCGATGCTATTGCTATTCATTCTGAAGACCACGTAAGCCAAATGCACCACCCACACGAACCTTACAAACAACTTGAGGTAGGTAACTTTACACAAGAACCATTGTTGCATGCTGTTATGGAAAATGGCAAAAAACTAATACCTGATTACACGCTTACTCAAATTGCTGAGTTTAGCGCCCAAAGGTTGTCACAGTTAAGTATGGAATTTAAGCGTTTTGACAATCCGCATATATATAAAATTGGAATTAGTTCTGCACTAAAACAGGAAAGAGATCTATTAATAAGTCAATACAAAAAGGGTAAAAAATGAAAACACTTGTAATTATAGATGTTCAAAATGATTTTATTCCTGGGGGAAACTTACCTGTACCAAACGGTTACGAAGTAATTCCTGTAATTAACAAATTACAAGATCAATTTGATTTGGTAGTGGCTACCCAAGACTGGCACCCGGAAAACCACGGTAGTTTTATATCTCAGCATGAGGGAAAAAACATTTATGATATTGTAGACCTCAACGGAACACCGCAGGTTGTTTGGCCCGTACATTGTGTACAAAATACAAAAGGAGCAGCTTTTCATTCCGATCTTAAAACCGAAAAAATAGAAGCCATTTTTAGAAAGGGTACCAACACTGAAATTGATAGTTACAGTGGCTTTTATGATAATGCCCATTTAAAATCTACGGGACTATCGGGATACCTAAAAGATAAAAAAGTAACCGAATTATACTTTGTAGGGTTAGCAGCAGAATACTGCGTATACTTTTCTGCTAAAGACGCCATAAACGAAGGATTTAAAAGCTTTTTAATTGAGGATGCCACTAGAGCATTAACAGCCGATGGATTTGAAAACGCGAAGGCAGATTTTAAAAAATCAGGTGGACAAATACTAAAATCTACCGATATATAATAAACAAGGAGCCCCGGTTAAGGGCTCCTTATTCAATCTTAAAAACAGCATTAAAAAAAAATTACAACTTTGTATTTTTTCAACTGTTTACAAACGCAATACTTTTATAAAAACTTTCTGAAAATAAAGTTACCTCTTTTTTATTCTATAAAAGCTGACGAATATCATCATCTACAACGTTGTTTATAAATTTGATTTAGGCAACAAATGAAAACCTAAGCCATTTACTTCATTTTCTATACTTTCTACATCCACTACTACATCTGCTATTACGTGCACCTCTGTAGGAAACACTTCTGTATTAATAGAAACATCTGTTACGCCATTTACTTTTAAAACAGCATTTTTTAGTTTAGAAAGTTCTTCTGGATCACTGACGCTGGTCATAAAAGTTCGACCTTTGTCTCCGGGAATTACAATGTCATCAATAAAACTCATACCTTGGTTGTTAGTGTTATTAGCCGATGAAATTAATAATTCTAGGTTATATAAATAGTTAACAATATTATAAGATGTAATAAAAAAGTCGGAAAAAATTCCGACTTCCTTATTTTTTGTATTCAAAATACTAATTATCAGTATTTTTATGTTTCCAGCCTTTGTAACCCCCAGAGAGCTCGTAAACGGAATCAAAACCTACTTCTGCTATTAAAATTGCCGCTTCTTTGCTTCTAACACCCGTTCTGCAATACACATATACCGGTTTACTTTTATCTAGTTTATTAATCTTCTGATTAAAATGATCATCATTAAGATCAATATTTATTGCTCCAGGAATGGCTCCTTCCTGAAATTCTTTAGCAGTACGTACATCTATGAGTTGTGTACTTGTATCTGCTGTTTTTTCAGTAAACTCTTTCGGTTCTAACAACACCACATGCTCTTGGTAATAACTAGAACAAGAAGTTACTACCAACACACAAAACACACTAAGTAACGTACCTAACTTCATAGGATATTATTTTTTTAATTCTGTAGGACAAACTTTTGCGGTAAGCGGAATCCCAGCTTCTCTAATAGCTTTAAAACCACCTGCCACATCTATTAAGTTATGGTAACCTCTACTTTTTAAAATAGATGCTGCAATAACCGATCTGTATCCTCCTGCACAGTGTACATAGAAATCTTTCTCTTTAGGAAACTTTTCTAAATAATCATTTAAATAATCTAACGGAGTATTTTCTGCAGTAGGTATGTGTTCAGAAACGTATTCACCTTCTTTACGTACGTCAAAAACAGGTAACGCTTTATTATCTTCTAATCTATCTTTTAAGCTTTCCGCAGAGATAGAAGTTAAAGTATCATATTCTTTGCCTGCATTTTTCCATGCATCAAAGCTACCTTTTAAAAACCCTAATGTCATGTCAAAACCAACACGTGATAAACGTATTACTACTTCTTCTTCTCTACCTTCAGGTGCTACTAATAAAATAGGTTGCTTAACATCTTTAATCAAAGCCCCAACCCAAGGAGCAAAACCACCATCTATACCAATAAATATAGATCTTGGAATGTGCCCTTTAATAAACTCAGCTTGGTTACGTACATCTAATACTATAGCGTCAATTTCATTTGCCAACACTTCAAAAGCTTCCGGATCTAGTGGCTTTAAACCTCTTTCCAGTACCTCATCAATATGGTCGTAACCTTCTTTATTCATTTTTACATTTAGCGGAAAGTATTGTGGCGGTGGTAATAACCCATCGGTTACCTCTTTTACAAATTCTTCCTTAGTCATATCAGCACGCAACGCATAGTTCACCTTTTTCTGGTTTCCAAGCGTATCTACTGTCTCCTTCATCATATTTTTACCACAAGCAGAGCCTGCCCCATGTGCAGGGTATACAATAACATCGTCTGCCAAAGGCATTATTTTTTCGCGTAAACTAGTATATAATAACCCAGCTAATTCATCTTGCGTCATATCTGCCGCTTTTTGCGCTAAGTCTGGTCTACCAACATCTCCTAAAAACAAAGTATCTCCACTAAAAATGGCATAGTCTTTTCCATTCTCATCTTTCAAAAGGTAGGTAGTACTCTCCATAGTATGCCCTGGTGTATGTAAAACTGTAATAGTTACTTTACCCAAGGTAATTACCTGACCATCTGTAGCAATTTCTGCCTCGAAAGAAGGCTCAGCAGTTGGTCCAAATACTATTTTAGCACCCGTTTTATTAGCCAAAGTAACATGCCCACTTACAAAATCTGCATGGAAATGAGTTTCTAAGATATACTTAATTTTAGCACCATCTTTTTCTGCACGTTCTATGTACGGAGCCACTTCTCTAAGCGGATCTATAATAGCTACTTCCCCTTCACTTTCTATATAATATGCTCCCTGAGCTAAACAACCTGTATATATTTGTTCAATGTTCATTCAACTAATTTTTACTTTAATTATAAAACCGTCAATATACTAATTTCTACTTTTATAAAGTTCCTAAAACCTAAAACACCGAGAGTTCTTTTGTTACTATGTATAATCCTATAACCATAACAAACCAACCAAAGCCCTTTTTAAGTTTTTTACCATCAATAAATTTGTTCAAATAAATACCCACAAAAATGCCTGCAATAGCAAACGCATTAAAGGTTAGCAAAAACTTCCAATTAATTTGCAATGTTTCTAAATCTCCTAAAAAACCGATTAACGAATTTACTGCTACAACTAATAGAGAGGTAGCTACGGCTCTTTTCATAGGCAGATGTACCAGTAGCACTAAAGCCGGCACTATTAAAAACCCTCCGCCTGCACCTACAATACCTGTAATAACACCTAACACAATTGCCTGAAGTATGATCATAGGCGGATTAAACGATCTGTCGGTGTCATCTTTCTTCGCAAAATTGAAGTTCTTTATCATGGATAAAGATGCCAACATCATTACCAGCGCAAAAAACACCATAATAAATATGTGCCTAGTAACTTCAAAACCTCCTATAGAAAATAAGACATTAGGCAAAGCCGGCATTAAAAATTTGCGGGTAAGGAATACGGCTATAAAAGCAGGTACGGCAAAAGCTACCGCCGCTTTAAAGTCTACCTGTTTTTGTTGCACATTTTTCACTGAACCAATTAGTGAGGTAGTACCCACCACAAATAATGAATATGCCGTGGCTGTAACCGGGTTCAGCGAAACTACATACACCAATAAAGGTACCGTAATAATAGAGCCTCCGCCCCCCATTAAGCCCAACGTTAAACCAACCAATATGGCACCAATATATCCTATCACTTTTTACACATTTGCTAGATACAAAAGTACAACTGCAAGTACTATTGCACAGTAACAAAAGTTACTTGTTACTAAGATGATTACTTCAAACTTCTTCCTAAAAAATAGTTTTAATAGTTTCTTTACAGGTCTATTACTTTAATACTATTTCTACCCAATTCTATTTTACCTTCGTTCTCTAACGTTTTTAGTAATCTTGAAATCACCACTCTAGAAGTATGTAAATCATGCGCAATTTCTTGATGCGTAGTAGTTATAACCTCATCATTCTTTACCATTGCTTTGTCACGCAAATGTTTTAACAAGCGCTCATCCATTTTCATAAAAGCAATAGTATCTATCGTTTCAAGCATTTCCTTTAAACGTGCATGATAGCTTTGCAAAATAAAATTACGCCAACTATGGTACTTACGCATCCACTCCTCCATTTTCTGAACTGGTACCATTATTAGTTTAGCAGGCGTTTCTGCTATGGCTCTTATCTCACTTTTTTTGGTACCTACACAGCAGTTAAGCGTCATGGCACAAGTATCTCCACGTTCTAAAAAATACAGTAACAACTCATCTCCATTATCATCCTCTCGCAATATTTTTATAACACCACTTACTAATAAAGGCATACTTTTAATATACTCTCCTATATCCATAAGTCGGTACCCTTCAGGCACTTCTTTAAAAGTACCTACTTGGTTAATCTCATGCAGTAATTCTTCTTCAAAAAGATATCCGTAATGTTGTTCTAATTCTTCAATCATTGTCTAAAAGTAGTTTGGTATTCACAACCCTTATGTAACAAATGTTACACAAGCTCTATTTAAAGGCGCTCATACCTGTAATATCAGCTCCAGTTATTAACAAATGAATATCGTGAGTACCCTCATAGGTAATCACCGATTCTAAATTCATCATATGACGCATAATGCTATACTCGCCGGTAATACCCATACCCCCTAAAATCTGTCGAGCCTCTCTGGCAATATCAATAGCCATTGCTACATTATTACGTTTAGCCATAGATATTTGAGCAGAGGTAGCTTTGCCTTCGTTACGTAACACTCCCAAGCGCCAAGCTAACAACTGTGCCTTCGTAATTTCGGTAATCATTTCTGCCAACTTTTTCTGTTGTAATTGAGTAGCTGCTATAGGTTTATCAAACTGTACACGTTCTTTAGCATAGCGCAAAGCTGTATCATAACAATCCATTGCGGCACCAATGGCACCCCAAGCAATTCCATAACGTGCAGAGTCTAGACATCCTAACGGTGCCCCTAACCCAGACTTATTTGGTAAAAGATTCTCCTTAGGCACTTTCACATTATCAAAAATAAGCTCTCCTGTAGCAGAAGCCCTTAACGACCATTTATTATGAGTTTCAGGTGTGGTGAATCCTTCCATACCCCTTTCAACTATAAGCCCATAAATACGCCCCTCTTCATTCTTTGCCCATACCACCGCAATATCTGCAAATGGGGCGTTAGATATCCACATTTTAGCTCCATTGAGTAAATAATGGTCGCCCTTATCTTTAAAATGGGTTTCCATACCACCAGGATTAGACCCATGGTTAGGCTCTGTTAGGCCAAAACAGCCCATATACTCACCACTAGCCAACTTAGGCAAATACTTTTGTCGTTGCGCTTCGGTACCGTATTTAAAAATAGGATACATCACTAAAGAAGATTGTACCGATGCAGTAGATCTCACACCACTATCGCCACGCTCTATCTCTTGCATAATCAATCCGTATGAAATTTGGTCTAATCCGGCTCCGCCATACACTTCTGGTATATACGGACCAAAGGCACCAATTTCTGCCAAACCATTGAGTAATTGTTTAGGAAATTCAGCTTTCTGAGCATAATCCTCTATAATAGGAGACACTTCTTTTTTTACCCAAGAGCGGGCAGCATCTCTTACTAACTTATGCTCTTCTGTAAGTAAGTCGTCTACCTGATAGTAATCAGGAGATTCAAATATATCGGGTTTCATAATACGTAAAGTTTTAAATAAAAGCCTTCTAATAGCTTTCCTCTAAACTTAAAGGTAAGAAGATTTTTCAACTTGCTGTTTTAAACTTTATTTATTCTATTATTCAAATTAAATACCTTGTAGGCTTGCCTTAAAAATTGTAACCACTACAAAGCCGCTTTGGTAATAAATGACACACCAGTCTATTTCTGTGATTCTGTACAGTAAACAAATTTTAAAATTAACCCTAAGCATAAAAATTTAACATTTGAAGTTAAAATTTTCTGACAAAAATTAATTACATTTATCTCACGCAATTAGATATAAAATCAATTTTATGATAATAAAATTCTTAAATACCTATTAAGTTTTTTAATTAAATTTCAATTATCGCTATTCATTATTATTTACCAATTAAACACTTGTACTATGTCCCTGATATATTTTAATACACTTTCACCATAAGCATAACTTTCACATTACCATTTTTTGCTAAGAGGTAAACGTTACGCTCTATCTATTTTAGAACTTCAAATTTATTGAAGATTGCTCTTTATACCATTTCTTTAAAGAAACAGGTACTAGCTCTCCTATGCATAAGACATACGGAGCCAACCAACTATTTTTAATTTATAAGACTTCATTATGCAAACGCTAGAAGAAAAACTACTTAGAAAATGCAACTACTTTGTTGCTTCTGAAAACTTTGACGATATATATAACTCGCACCCTAATTACCCTAGCTTATATGCTATTACCGAAAGCTACAGTCAATTAGGTATTGAAAATGCTGCACTGCGCATACCAAAAGACCAAATAGATGAGCTCCCAACCCACTTTATGGCACAAATTGCTGACCAAAAAAGTGAAGGCCTTTCTTTAGTAACCAAGAAGAATGATGCTTTTATGGTTGAGAGTTACGAACAGAAAAAGCAAACCTATTCCAAAAAACAGTTTTTAGAACAATGGACAGGTATTGTGCTATTAGTAGAAGACAACCCTAACAAAGAGACTTCTTCATTTAAACTAACAAAGTCATTAGTGTTTGCAGTAGTACTATTGGGAGTTATTGTACTCCCTCATATCAAAGCTCAAAGTTTTATATTAGAAGTATGCATATACCAATGCATTGCACTAGCCGGTATAGCTATAGGCTACTTTGTTATTGAGAAAGACATTAGCAACAGCCGAAACAATTTGGGAAATGCCATTTGTAATATGGGAAAAAGCAAAAACTGCGAAGCTGTTTTAGAATCAGATTTTGGTAAACTTCCCGGTAACATATCTTTAAAGGAGCTTCCTTTAGTTTACTTTATGAGTAATCTACTTTTTTTATCGTTTTCTGTAGCCTACCCCATTGTTGGTTTAGTAAGCATACTATCAGTACCAATTATTGCATATTCTATTTATTTACAATCCGTTAAAATAAAATCGTGGTGTACTTTTTGTTTAATCACAGCAGCTCTTTTAGCTCTAAATAGTACTACTTACATAGCCATTCACGGAGTTACCCAATTTACAATACCTACCACCATTTCATTAGTAATATATGCCATAGTTGGTTTATTGGTATACCAAATCATACATCAGTTTATTCAATTTCAAAAAGAACAAAACATCTTAAAACACACTAGTTACGAGTTTAAAAGGTTTAAAAACAATCCTGATATTTTTACCTCGTGTACCAAACCATTAGACTTTAGTAACGAGTACCAAAAACTACCGTTAATTGAGTTAGGCAACCCAAAAGCCGCTAATAACTTAACCCTGTTTTTGAGTCCGTTTTGCGGGCATTGCCACAAGGCATACAAAACCGCTATAGAACTATTAGAAACTGGAGACAACAATTTGAGTTTAACTATTGGGTTTAATGTAAACCCTGAAAATGAACAAAATCCTTCTATTCCAATATTAAAGGCTATACTAAACATTTATTTAGCAGCTCCTGAACAAATTAAAGAAGCGCTATACGACAAGCATATAGAACCTATGCAAAGAGAAGAGTGGTTAAAAAAGTGGGACAAGCCATTAAAAAATGAAGCACAAATAAACCACTTACTATATGCACAATACACCTGGTGCCAAAAAAACAACTTTGCATATACACCAGTAAAGGTTATCAACGGACAACTTTTCCCGAATGAATACCAATTAACTGACTTAAAATACCTTTTAAATGAATTAACAGAAACTACTACAGTAGCAGTAGCTTCTTAAAAATACTTGCAAGTAAGACTCAATACCTTCCAGAGTCTTTAAAAAACGAAAGGTTATTCACCAATTAAAACAATTTATTATGTTAAAAAAATTTTTAACCAACCAAGAAAGCAACATGCTTTCTAAAGAAGAGATGAAAACTATTAATGGAGGAAAATTACCATCTGCAAATTGCATAGCACATCAATGTTTAAGTGATAATGATTGTGGAAATCTCACAACCCTTAACTGCTCTAGGTGTTATCGAGAAGACGCCAGTCAAACTTATGGGAGTTGCGTTGGTTTCTAGATATTTACACAAACACTCATTCACCAATTAAAACAACTAAAGACCTCTTTTTTAGAGGTCTTCAGTAAAACCTATATAAGAATAAATGCTTAGAACCTGCATATTCATATTAGTTACCTGTGCACTGTTATTCACTTCTTGTACCTCTAATAACAACTCAATTAAAGGTGTTATTACTGGTGTAGAAACTAATCACTTGAATGTAAAATACATTGAACTAAAAGCACCCTAGTAAAAGTAGTTTGCTGTATTATTTTAATACAATTGTTGCGCAACAGAATACCAAATGGAGATTTTGGAAATTTTAGTAAACACACTAAGAGCCAAAGAATAAATTAATAATGAAGACTATCCTAAAAATATTAATCATACTACTCTCTTTACAATCGTGTAAACACTCTAAACAGGTGGAAAGCCCTATCAATAATGCTGCTACTAAAACAGTAATAAAAGCAGCGCTTCCTGTAAAAAACGAGGTTGTAATTATATTAAAAGATACTACTCAAAACCTTCGGATAAACTACAGAACTTCATCTTTAGAAATTTTACCAAACGTAAAACAATTAAACAAAACATTTCCCTCTCTAATCATTGCAACCGATAGTATTGTATCTCTACGTATTAATCACAGTTATATCTATGCTGCTTCAGCCATATTTTATAAAGGAGACACCATTACTGTAACAACCAAAAACATTAATTTCCAAGGAGAAACTATTTCCTATCCCATTTTCAATAGTAGAAATTATAAGTACCCAACTGAACATAACTTCAACTATTATGTATCTCAAAAAACACCCTCTTTTGAAACTTATAGAGCATATTCTCTGATGTCTAAAAAATACCAATGGAAACATATAGCTACTTTAGAAGATACCTACAAAAACATTAAAAATACCGCCGATAGCTTGTTTAAAGAAAAAGCTATTTCCAATACGTTTTATAAAACTCAGCTCGCCAATGCTGAAATACTTAAAGCTAAATACACTAAACAAGACTTACCTTTAGATAAAACTACAGATCAATCATATAGCAACAATAAATATTATATTAAATATTTAACAGATAGATTACTAGCTCACTACAATTTAAATCCTAGAAATAACGAACAAAACTTTAACTACATTACTAAACACGACACATTATTAAATCAGCAAACAAAAACAAAGGTGTTAGATCAATTACTAACCAGTATATACCTAGCCAAAAAGAACAGCTTCCCTACATACTATAAAAAATTTAAAGATTTAAAGCCTAGTAAAACACTCATTAGTAAATATGATGTTATCATAGAAAATGATAGTATTAATAAAAAATATAAGAAGCTAATAGCTAACAGTAATCATAAGGGTGAACTACTTTCCTATAGCAATGACCAATTAAACAAATTTGAAGATGTCATAAAAAACAACAAAGGAAAAATTATTCTAGTAGATTTTTGGGCAAGCTGGTGTGTCCCATGTCGAATAGATATTCCAGAGTTAAAAAAAATGAAAACCGAATTTGATACGTCAGAATTTATCTGGGTAACCATATCTATTGACGAAGATATTTCTGCCTGGAAAAAAGCAATAGAAAGTGAAGATTTACATCTTAAAAAAGAGAACTATATTCTTATAGATGCTAAAAACTCACAATTATACAAAAACTTTGAAGTCTCTTCTATTCCAAGATACCTCATTTTTGATAAAGAAGGAAAGCTATTAGAGTCTGCTGCTCCATCGGTAAAAGACAATCAATTAAAGGAATTCATTTCATTACACTTAAATAACAAAATACTTGCAAGTAAGACTTAATACCTTTCAGAGTCTTTAAAAAAACGAAAGGTTATTCACCAATTAAAACAATTTATTATGTTAAAAAAATTTTTAGACAACAAAGCTCAAATGCTATCAAAAGAAGAGTTACAATCTATTAGAGGAGGAAGAGTTGCTTTTCTTGATTGCAGTGAATGTACGCAACTATGTTGCTATTACGGCGGCACCGGAGGAGATACCGAATACGGTTGGGGTGCATGTACAGGTAGTGGTTCTACCTATTGTTGCGATAATGGGGTACATACGTACTGGTGTGACTAATAGTTAGTATTAGCATATATACCTATAGTGCATTTAAAATTAAGCACAGAATATTTTTGAAACAACTTAATAAAAATGTGCTATAGGTATTTTAAAATTCAAATAATCAGATTTTAAATAATTACAACGCATTGACTAAAAGGCATTATACCATATTATTACTATATATATACATCATTACAATATTCTCGTGCAGTAATAAGAAGAAACACAATGATATTTCAAAGGATGAAATATCATTAACAATTCATTATAGCGATAAAAATGCTGTCAAATTTATTAAACCATCAAAGCATGAGAAAATTGAATTTGCTGGACATAAAAGATTGAAAGAATTCAAACATAAGCTAAAATATTCTAAAAGAGGTAATGATAATTACAGTCTAAATTTAAAAATGGAAACAGATTCCAATCAACCTGTATTAATATCTATTGGTTTCAAACAAGCCATTGTATTTCCTGGATATCAGATAGACTTAAATTACAAAGTTATAGAAAACAGTAAAACCATTCACAAAGATACTCTTTCAACCTCAAAGCATATGTACTTGTTATATAATGGTGATGGAAAACATCAAGCGTTTAACGAGAAGGCTTTTCATAAAATCACTAATAACACCATCAATTATAAATACGTTTTATCACAAACAGATGAAACGCTTTCTAAAATAGATCTTAAGTCATACGAAAGTAAAGAAGCTGCTTATCTAAAACAATATTTAACCTATTATTACCAAAGAAAATATATCTATTTATTAATGCTTAAAGCTTCCAAAGTGTATCAAACTTTACAAGAAGATCAACAGCAATGGGTACAAACTTCAATTAAAAACATCATGCTTAATTTTTCAAAGACTAGCATGAATTATAGAGATTATCACTATTGGAGTTTATTGGAATATTATTACAATCAATATTTAAATGAATATGATTATAAATCATTTGAAAACTATATCAAAGATTTTGATGCCGACACTAAAGACCATTTTAGAGTTAGTTACTTATTATCTTTAGATGGTAAAAACAACACTTTACGCCAAATAGTAGCATCTACAATAAAACAACCCATTTTTAACGATAAAGCGATTGAGATTTTAAAGAAGAATAACAACGCTGTTCTTTTCGAAAAGGAGATAAAACTTATAAGCTACAACAACGAAATAATTACTCTGGAAAATTTATTTCATCAAACAAAACAAAGATTACTTTATTTAGATTTCTGCGGCACTTGGTGTGCACCATGCCTTGAAGAAATAAAAAAATATGCTGAAATTAATGAACAAACAAACTCAAAAGAAATAAGACCCCTTTGGATATTTTTTGAAAATGAGACCGACAGTCTTTCATGGAAAAGTACCATCAAGAAATACAACTTACCAGAAAACAACTGTTTCAGATTACATAAAAAAACTGCCAAAAATTTAACTGAAACATTTCAGACAGCATATAGATGGACTAGGAATTTTCCTCATCATTTTATTTTTACAAATACAGGGGCAGAGATAAACTTAGATGCACCACCGCTTTATCAAATAAACCTATGACATGAAAAAACTTATTAGATAAAAATACTTGCAAGTAAGACTTAATACCTTTCAAAGTCTTTAAAAAAACGAAAGGTTATTTACCAATTAAAAACTTAAATGAGCACAAATGCTTAAAACTTGCATATTCATATTAGTTACTTGTACACTGTTATTTACTTCTTGTACCTCTAATAACAACTCAATTAAAGGTGTTATTACTGGTGTAGAAAAAGATAGCAGTACACAAATAACTCATACACAAGTTTATGTATCAGGTAGCACAAAAGACAGCACAATTTCTCTTAAGTATTTTAACTTAATTGATTATGATAATTTATTTGGAGGAAATCAGCTTACTTCAAAACATTATAGCACGTCAGATTCTGTATATATGGAGTTTGAAAATAGTGGAACACCACAGCTTAAAGAAATAATGATTTTTGATAGCACATTTACTACTACAAAAATATTTGTAACCCCCGGAGATACTATTCACTTTCAAATAAAAAATAAAACTATCACATTTGAAGGTAGCCATACCGATAATTATAATTTTTTCACGCAACTCTATAAACAAAATTATAACTGGTCACATTACAAGGGAGACATAAAACTTTTCAAAAAGGAAACGGACTCCATTTATCATCTAAGAGAAAAATTTTTACAAAAATATTTAGCCGAACATACCAATACTACAGACGCATTTAAACAAACCGCTAAAGAAGAACTATTTTTTGAATATTATTACAATTTAATAGCACCAAGAGATATCCAAGCATATTGTGCTACTACTAACACATACGCTGATATCTATTACAATAATACCGAAAGCGTATTAGCCACCTTAGCGAATTCAACAGGTAATATTGAAACTGAAATGTTAGACCTGCAATCTTATTTCAATAATATACAAATAGATAACTTTAAAAAACCTACATTATTAACTAACGATTATTATAAAAAAGCATTAGTAGATTTTACTCGTTTCTATTTTAATAATTCAGACTATATTCAATACTCTAAAGAAAATTTTAAGCAAGAGAAAAAATTTATACTTCAAAACTATTCAGGATCTACCCAAACGTACTTACTTACTCGTTTGGTTACAGATTATTATAAGCATGGACTAGGTAAAGATCAAGCAGCGGTAGACTTACTTCAAAAAAATATTACTGAACTCAAAAAAAATAAACTAGACAAATCATATTCAGATGCTCTTGATAAAATAGAAAGTCAATTGAGTCTTTTTAACACTGACCTACCTAAGATTGTTTTTAATGACTTAGTAATCACACCAAACAATGATACAATTCCATTAAGTACTGTTTTAAAAGATAAAAAAATAAAACTAATTGACATATGGGCAAGTTGGTGTGCACCCTGCTTAAATGAAATAAAAAAAACTGATAAAACAGCGAAACAACTAATTACTGATAAAAATATTGAAGTAATATATATTTCAATAGACCAAAATCATAGAAAATGGTTACAAACCCAGCAGAGGCTTAGCAATCACTTTCTTTCAACAAATCATTATACGCTAGTTGACCCAAATAATTCTAAATTATTAAAATTCTTCCATGTAAAATATATACCCAGACATATTATACTCAATTCAAAAAACAAAGTACTAAATGCCAATGCACCAGATATAGAAACAAACCTAAATCAGATACAAAATCAATACTAAAAAATACTTGCAAGTAAGACTTAATACCTTTCAGAGTCTTTAAAAAAACGAAAGGTTATTTACCAATTAAAACAATTATTTATGCTGAAAAAATTCTTAAACGACCAAGAAAGCAACAAGCTTTCTAAGGAAGAAATGAAAGCTATTAATGGAGGTAATTTCGATCCGGATCGTGAATGCATTCCTGTCTACTGTACTACATCATTTCAATGCGCAAGACTTAATCCTGCATGCAATACATGCCTCGAAGGTGTTTGTGCATATGTAGAATAGAAATTAACGGATTCATTCACTAATTAAAACAATTTATTATGTTAAAAAAATTTTTAGACAACAAGGCTCAAATACTATCAAAAGCAGAGATGCAAACCATTGCTGGAGGCGCTCGTTGCAATCCAGATTTATTAATTACCTGTGTAGTACAATCAGATTGCCAAAGAGGAGCCAACTGTTTATACGACCATAACGATATAGGCTATTGCTTATGCTAGTATAGAAAACTACAGACTTAAAACCTCTCAAAGTCTCTAAATAAATGGGAGGTTATTCACCAATTAAAACAATGTTTTATGTTAAAAAAATTTTTAAACAGTAAAGAAGCTCTAGTGCTTACAAAACAGCAACAGCGAGTAATTAACGGAGGTAAAACGGCATGTGACAATGATCCAAATTATAACCATGGATGTAAAGCTTATGAAATATGCTATTACACAAGTACAGATGTAATAACTGGTTATCAATATGGTTATTGCATCCCTGCACTTGAACCAGCGTAGCCTTAATTGCATCTCGTAAGAATTTAGAGTTACTTAGAACTAAAGGGAGGTTGATTCCATCAACCTCCTATTAAACAAACACGCCGATTGAAAAATAAATTTCCACATTACAAACAACCCGACCATAAAGATTGTGGCCCTACTTGCTTAAAAATTGTAAGTAAATATTATGGTAAAACCTTTAATATACAAGAGTTACGCACCCTTAGCGAAACCCAACGCGAAGGCTCTAACCTGTTAAACTTAACCAATGCCGCGGAGGCTATAGGGTTTAGAACCTTACCCGTAAAAATTAGTTTAAAAAAATTAGAAGAAGCTACACTACCTTGTATTTTACACTGGAACAAAAACCACTATGTAGTACTTTACAAAATTGCAAAAGGGAAATATTATATCTCCGATCCAGGCCACGGATTAATATCTTATACCGAAAAAGAATTCCTAGATTTTTGGATAGGAAAAAATACTACTGAAAATACACAAGAGGGTATTACCCTGCTGTTAGAACCTTCCCCAAAATTCTATCAGTTTGAAAGTGTCACTGAAATTGAAAAAACAGAATTTGGTTTTAAATTATTAGCCAAATACATTCTAAAATATAAAAGGTTTATATGGCAACTTGCCGTGGGACTTTTAACTGCGAGTATTCTACAACTTATAATGCCCTTTTTAACCCAGAGCATTGTAGATGTTGGTATTACTAACCAAGATATTAATTTTATCTACCTTGTACTTGTAGCTCAGCTAATGCTATTTTTAGGAAAAACCTCTGTTGAGGTAATTAGAAGCTGGATTCTCTTACATCTAAGTACACGTATCAATATATCGCTGATATCTGATTTCTTTATTAAACTTATGAAATTGCCCATAGCATTTTTTGATAGTAGAATGACAGGGGATATTTTACAACGTATTAACGACCATAGCCGTATTGAACGTATTTTAACTACATCTTCTCTTAATGTACTGTTCTCTATGGTAAATCTTTTGGTGTTTAGTTTTGTACTTATTTACTATAGTCTAACTATCTTCTCAATCTTCTTTATAGGCTCCTTTCTATACTTTTTATGGATTACAGTGTTTCTAAAAAAACGTAAAACATTAGATTATAAAAGATTTTCGCAAGTAAGCCAAGAACAAAGTAAGGTTATAGAAATTGTAAACGGCATGCAAGAGATTAAACTGCACAATGCTGAAAAACAAAAAAGATGGGGATGGGAATATGTACAAGCTCGTTTGTTTAAAGTATCTATAGAGGCATTAGCCTTAGAGCAATACCAAAGTGTAGGTTCGCAATTTATCAATGAACTTAAAAACATCATTATTACCGTGATATCGGCCAAACTGGTTATTGATGGTTCCATAACCCTAGGGATGATGCTTGCTATAAGCTCTATAGTAGGTCAGTTAAACTCCCCTATTGCTCAACTGATAGGGTTTATAAGAGAGGTACAAGATGCTCAAATTTCTTTAGACCGTTTGTCTGAAATACATAATAAGGAAGAAGAAGATGTAAATGATTTTAATACTGTACAACAAATTAATTCTGATGAACCAATTGACATTGATAAAATCTCCTTTAGATATGATGGCTCTGATGAATTTGTATTGAAAGATTTAGAACTTAACATACCTTCTAAAAAAATAACTGCCATTGTAGGTACTAGCGGAAGTGGTAAAACAACACTGATGAAATTACTACTTAAATTTTACAGCCCCAGTAAAGGAGAAATGAGATTGGGTAGTCATAACTTTAAAAATATAGCACAGCGTGCCTGGCGCGAGAAATGCGGCGTGGTAATGCAAGAAGGTTTTATTTTTAACGATACCATTGCCTATAACATTGCCATTGGCGAAACCATTGTAGATAAAGACAAACTTTTACATGCGGTGAAGGTTGCCAATATTAAAGATTTTATAGAATCGTTACCGCTATCTTACAACACCAAAATTGGTAATGAAGGAGTTGGCCTAAGTACCGGACAAAAACAACGTATTCTTATTGCCCGCGCCGTTTATAAAAACCCCGATATTTTATTTTTTGATGAAGCTACAAGTGCCTTAGATGCTAATAATGAAAAAATAATTATGAATAATTTGAATCAGTTTTTTGATGATAAAACCGTAGTTATTATAGCACATAGACTTAGTACCGTAAAAAATGCACACCAGATAGTAGTATTAGAGCAAGGAAAAATAGTAGAAATAGGTGACCACGCAACACTGGTAGCAAAAAAAGGCAACTACTACCATTTGGTTAAAAATCAATTAGAACTAGGAAACTAACATGGAGACAAAAAAAAATACAATAGACGTTGAAATACGAAGTGAGGAAGTTCAGGAAATTTTAACCAGAGTACCGCATTGGATGATTCGTTGGGGTAACACCTTATTTTTTGGAGTGATACTATTGCTATTATTTATTTCATGGTTTATAAAATATCCTGATATTTTAAATTCTGAAGGTGTTATTACTACTCAAATTCCACCCGAGAGAGAAATGGCACGCAGTAGTGGAAAACTACAGGCTATTTTGGTAAAAGACAGAACCCATGTAAATGCAGGACAACCATTAGCTATCATAGAAAATTCTGCTAATTACAAAGATGTATTTTATCTAAAATCTATTTTAGATACCATTCAAGTACGCAATAATTCGTTCTCATTTCCTTTTGATGAGATGCCCTTATTATTTTTAGGAGATATAGACTCTCAATATGCCCTGTTTGAAAACAGTTACATTCAGTATCAGCTCAACAAGCAGTTAAAACCCTTTTCTAACGATGCCGAAGCTAACAAATATTCATTATCTGAATTAAAATTACGCTTACAAAACCTCATCACACAACAAGAAATAAGCAAAACAGAATTATCGTTTCAGAAAAAAGAATTGGAAAGAAATACTACCCTGTATAAGAATGGAGTAATATCGGCTCAAGATTATGAAAATAGTCAATTAAAATATGCGCAAGCAGAACGTTCTTATGCAAATTTTGAATCGTCTATATCACAGGTAAAACAAAGTATTGCTACTACAAAACAATCCTCTAGAGGTACCGAGATTAATAGAATTAAAGAAGAAATGACACTTTTAAAAAGTGTGATACAAACTTATAATCAGCTAAAAAAAGCTGTTAAAGATTGGGAATACCAGTACGTATTGAAATCGAATATTACAGGAAGTGTTTCCTATTTAAACTACTGGAACGAAAACCAAACGGTACAACAAGGAGATATGGTATTTATAGTAATACCAGATGCTGGCTCCTCTTATATTGCCAAGCTAAAAACGCCTGCTGCTAATTCCGGAAAAATTAAGGTGGGGCAAGAAGTACATGTACAAGTAGAAAACTATCCTGATAAAGAGTTTGGCGTACTTAATGGTATAGTACAAAAAGTATCTATTATACCTGATGAAGAAGGTAACTATATTGTAGATGTTTCACTACCTAAAGAGTTGGTTACCTCCTATCATAAAAACATTGAATTTAAACAAGAAATGAGTTGTACGGCAGAAATTATAACCGATGATTTAAGACTTATAGAACGTTTCTTTCATCAATTCAAATCTCAAATTTCTGGTTGATCATTCTATTTTATCCATCAGGCTATATAATATGTAACCTGATGGATATTACATCTTATTTATTGCACAAATAGGCTTTTGTTAGGCTTACGCCCCATGATAAAAGTAAGTGTTCCGCCCTGCATTAAATTACTATGTTTAATACTAGGTACATCCAATTTTTTCCCGTTCCACAATACTTTTTGTACATATTTGTTTTTCTCCGACTGCTTTTTGGTTTCTACATGCAACATATTACCATTCTCTAAATATACTTTAGCATCTACTACTAACGGGCTACCAATAGCATAGTCTTCACTACCTGGGGCCACAGGATAAAACCCCAAACTACTAAAAATATACCACGCACTCATTTGCCCAAAATCATCATTACCACCTAACCCATCGGCTCCGGTTTTATACATGGTTCTTAGAACATTTCTAATCTTATCGTTTGATTTCCATGGTGTATCTGTCCAGTTATATAAATACACCACGTGGTGAGATGGCTCATTGCCATGTACATAATTCCCTATAATTCCATCCCTTGATATATCTTCAGTTTTCTCAAAATACTTATCTGGCAACTCCATTGTAAACAGCGAGTCTAAGTGCTCACTAAAAGTATGTTTTCCTCCCATCATTTCAATCATTTCAGCAGGGTCTTGCGGAACATACAAACTATAATTCCAAGAGTTTCCTTCAATAAAGCCTTGTCCGTGTGTATTTAAAGGATCAAATTCCTTTTTAAAACTGCCATCAGATAGCTTTGGTCTCATAAATCCTGTATTTGCATCAAACACATGTTTATAGTTCTCCGCTCTTTTCATAAAGGTGGTATATACCTGCTCATTTCCAATTTTTTTAGCGGCTTGAGCAATAGCCCAATCATCATAAGCATATTCTAAAGTTTTAGAAACCGAAGCCCCACTTTTATCCTCGGGTACAAAACCTAGCTCTTTGTAATAACCTAATCCATCAAAATAAGAAACATTTGCTGTAGCTACGCAAGCTTCTAGTGCTTTCTCAGCATCAAAATCAACATTACCTTTCACAATAGCATCTGCTACTACCGATGCACTATGGTATCCAATCATACACCAGTTTTCATTAGCATAATGAGACCATATAGGCAGCATATGATGCACACTTTGGTTTTGATGCGCTAACATAGATTTTATCATATCTCTGTTGCGCTTTGGTTGTACCAAATTAAAAAACGGATGTAAGGCTCTATACGTATCCCATAAAGAAAAACTAGTATAGTTTACAAAGTCATCAGCTTGATGAACGTTCATATCTAACCCCTTATAATTACCATCTACATCCATATATACAGTTGGCCCTAAAAAGGCATGATACATAGCGGTGTAAAAGTTTGTTTTATCACTTTCATTAAGAGAGGCCACTTGTATTTTGCCTAACTCCTTATTCCATTGTTGCTGTACTTTTGTTTTAATAGCTTCAAAACCCCACTTAGGAGTTTCTACCTTCATATTCGCTAAGGCGCCTGCAGCACTCACCGGAGATATAGAAAGTTTCACCTCAACGGCTTCCCCTTCTTCGGTATCAAAATCAAAATAGGCTTTGATTTTTTTCCCCGCTATTTCTGGAAAATTATGGGTTTGATCAAACCTTCCCCAAAATCCGTTATATACGCTTTTATCTGCTTTTGCATATCCGTAATTTTTAAACGGTTTACTAAATGCCATAGCAAAGTACACTGTTCGGGTTCTTGCCCATCCATTGGTCTGTCTGTATCCTGTAATTAAAGTATCATTTTCAACACGTAGAAAAGTCCAAACATTTTTATCATCATAATTATAAATCCCTGCTGTTAAATCTAGTAATATATGTGCATTATCTGCCTTTGGAAATGTATACTTATGAACCCCTACCCTAGTGGTTGCAGTTAACTCTGCTTTTATATTATAATCTTTTAATGCTACGCTATAATACCCTGGTGACGCTTCTTCATCTTCATGAGAAAACCTAGAACGATAACCACTATCTGGTTCTGCTTCTGTACCTGGGTTTAATTGCAATGCACCTACGGTTGGCATTACTAAAAAATCACCTAAATCTGAATGTCCTGTCCCACTAAAATGGGTATGACTAAACCCTACTATTGTGCTGTCATCATACTGATATCCTGCACAGTATTTATATACGTCTGGGTTGTAATGGCCGTCTACCGCAAAAGGTATGGTATCTGTATCCGGACTCAATTGTATGCTTCCAAAGGGAGATGAAGCACCAGGATATGTATGCCCCATTTTTGCAGTTCCTATCATAGGGTCTGCGTATTCATACAATTGCTTAGTAGCCTCTTGAGCATTAAGCTGTAGGGTGGTTATAACACCAAAAAATAGTACTATCTGTTGTTTAAAATTCATCATATTAGTCATTTGAAAGTGAATAAGGGGCATCTTTTTTAGCAGTACCTCTATTTTTATTTGGGGTGTTACTCATATCAATATCAATGGTAGCACCTTTTTGAAGTTCGGTATGGCTATACCAATTTTTACTATACTTCTTTCCATTCAATTTTATTTGTTGGATGTAACGATTTTCCATAGAGTTTTCAGAAGCGTTAATAGTTATAGTATTTCCATTTTCTAAGTGTAACACCGCTTTTTTAAATAATGGAGCTCCTAATACATACTCATCTGTTGCCGGACAAACTGGGTAAAATCCTAATGCCGAAAATACATACCAAGCAGAGGTTTGCCCATTATCTTCGTCTCCACAATAACCATCTGGTGTTGGTAAGTATAACCTATTCATAGTTTCTCGTACCCAATATTGAGTCTTCCATGGTTCTCCAGCATAATTATACAAATAAATCATGTGCTGTATAGGCTGATTTCCATGTGCATACTGCCCCATATTAGCTATTTGCATTTCACGAATTTCATGAATAGTTCCGCCATAATAACTATCGTCAAATACAGGTTCTAATTGAAAAACACTATCAAGCTTTGCGGTAAAGGCTTTCTTCCCGCCCATTAAATCAATCAATCCTTCTACATCATGGAAAACAGACCAGGTATAATGCCAGCTATTCCCCTCTGTAAAAGCATCCCCCCATTTAAACGGATTGAAAGGCTCCATAAATGACCCATCTTCATTCTTACCTCTCATTAAACCGGTTTCTTTATCAAACAGATGCTTATAGTTTAAACTTCTTTCTTTGTAAAGATTAATTTCTTTTTTAGGTTTATGTAAAGCCTTTGCCAATTGGTAAATAGTAAAATCGTCATACGCATATTCCAGTGTTCTTGCAGCACTTTCGTTAATCCCTATATCGTATGGTACATACCCCAACTTTTTATATGCTTCAGCTCCTGCTCTTCCTACGGCCTCCATGGGTCCGGCATTATTGGCTCCATGTATCAAAGCTTCATAAAGCGTTTCTATATCATACGTATATACATCCTTATTTTTTAAATAAGCATCGGCAACAACAGATGCAGAATTATTACCTACCATAATATTGCGCAACCCGGGGCTAGCCCATTCTGGCAACCATCCACTCTCTTTGTAAGCATTTGCTAAACCTTCTTGCATATGCGTATTTAACTCAGGATACATAAAATTTAAAAATGGAAACAAAGACCTAAATGTGTCCCAAAAACCAGTATCGGTAAACATATATCCAGGTAATATCTTGCCATTATACGGGCTGTAGTGTACAATTTCGCCCTCTTTATTTACTTCATAAAATTTACGAGGGAATAATAATGTTCTATATAGACAAGAATAGAATGTTTTTGTTTGGTCAACTGTTCCGCCAGAAACTTCAATTCTACTTAATTCTTTATTCCATAATTCTTTTCCTTTGTGTTTAAGCGTATCAAAAGAATCTGTACCAAGTTCTTTTAAATTTAAAAATGCTTGGTCTTCACTTATAAAAGAAGAAGCTACTTTAGCATGCACTTTTTGACCTGCTTTTATCTTAAATCTTACTACAGCGCCTACATGCTCATCCGTTAATGAAGTTGTATTGGGCACTATAGCATCTTCACTAAATACTTGTTCACTCACAAACGGAGCATCAAACTCAATAACAAAATAGTTTTTGAAATTATCTGGCACTCCTCTACTATTTTTAGTGGTATAGCCAACAATTCTATTATGGTCCTTATCTATTTTCACATAAGAGCCTTTATTAAAAGCATCAATAACTACATAGGCACTATCGGTTTTTGGGAAAGAAAAACGAAACATAGCAGCTCTCTCTGTAGGCGTTATCTCGGTAGTTACATTATGGTCTGCCAAATAAACACTATAATAATAAGGCTTTACTACCTCTGCTTTATGTGAAAACCAGCTAGCCCTATCATCTTCTGTAAATTTTAAACTACCTGTTACTGGCATTAAAGAAAACTGTCCGTAATCATTCATCCAGGGAGAAGGCTGATGTGTTTGTTTAAAACCTCTAATTTTATCTGCACTATAGGTATATGCCCAACCATGCCCCATAGGTCCTGTTTGTGGTGTCCAAAAGTTCATACCCCATGGCATTGCTATTACAGGATATGTATTTCCGTTAGATAAACTCGGTTTAGAATCGGTTCCCATTAAGGGGTTCACCCATTCTACAGGGTCTTTTACCTCTTCTACAATTACATTTTGTGCTTTTAAAGAAATAGATGCCATAAGAACTATGGCATATACAATATTTTTCATGCTTGGATAGTTTAGATTGTTAAAGATATCAATTATTGAAATGTTTTTGTGGAATAGACGCTTAATCATTTGTTAATGAAAATTAATGCTTAAATTTGCATTGATATTTAACACAACACATACTTCATTTTTTATCTCAAGTATAAAAAATGAAAACAAGCAATATTAACAGCACCTCAAAGCATCAATTACACCTTAAAAAGAGTCGATTAATTGAGCAAATTGCTCATTTAAAAAGAACTAAAAAGGCGGTTATTCTTGCCCATTATTATCAAGATCCGGAAATTCAAGAAATTGCTGATTTTGTTGGGGATAGTCTGGAACTTTCTAAAAAAGCATCAAAAACTGATGCCGATATTATTGTATTTGCAGGCGTTTACTTTATGGCAGAAACTGCTAAAATTCTAAACCCTGACAAAACCGTTTTAATTCCTGATGCAGATGCCTCTTGCTCTTTGGCAGAATCTTGTCCGCCTGAAGTTTTTGAAGCCTTTGTAAAAGAACACCCTAACCACAAAGTAGTTACATACATTAACTGCAATGCCGAGATAAAAACCATGAGTGATTTGGTGTGTACCTCGTCTAATGCAGAAAAAGTATTAGAGGCTATCCCAGAAGAATATCCTATTATTTTTGGGCCTGATAAAAACCTAGGAAATTACTTAGCTAAAAAAACAGGTAGAAATTTAGTGCTATGGAATGGATCATGCCTAGTGCATGAAGCTTTTGAATTAGATAAAATCATCAACCTATTCAAAGAACACCCCGATGCCCGACTTGTTGCGCACCCAGAGTCTCCCTCTCATATTTTAGATTTAGCTACTTACATTGGTTCTACCTCTGGTATGTTACACTATGTACAAGAAAGTGAAACCAAAAAATTTATAGTAGCTACCGAAGTTGGCATTCTACATAAAATGCAGCAACAAGTACCTGATAAAATTTTAATACCAGCCCCTGTAACCGAAAATAACACTTGCGCTTGTAGTGAATGTGCCTACATGAAATTAATAACCTTAGAGAAAATTTTCTTTTGCTTGTTAAATGAAACTCCCGAGGTAACTCTTGATAAAGACATTGCTAAAAAAGCACTAGTACCCATAGAAAAGATGATGAACCTTTAAAACAAACCGTATGCAACAAGTTGATATTTTGATAATTGGATCGGGCATTGCAGGACTTACCTATGCTTTAAAAACGGCGAATCATTTTCCTGATAAGTCTATTGTGATTTGTACCAAAGCAGATGAAATAGAGTCTAATACTAAATATGCACAAGGAGGTATTGCTACTGTAATGAACTTTGAAAAAGACTCTTTTGAAAAGCATATTGTAGATACACTAATTGCCGGTGATGGTCATTGCGACCCCGAGGTAGTGAGCTTGGTTGTAAAGGAGGCCCCTGAAAGAATTAGTGAATTAATTGCTTGGGGTACCCGCTTTGATAAGAATACACAAGGTGAATATGATTACGGTTTAGAGGGCGGACACTCACACGAACGTATTTTACATTACAAAGACTTTACTGGTTTAGAAATTGAACAGAAATTACTAAAACAAATTCATAACAAACAAAATATACAACTATTTACTAAACATTTTGCTTTAGACCTAATTACAACTCCGGTTACCAAAAAATGCAAAGGGGCTTATGTGCTTGATGTAGAGAAAAATGCTATAATAGCCTTTAATGCAAAGGTGGTTATGCTAGCCTCTGGTGGTAGTGGGCAAGCCTATTTATATACTACCAACCCTGCTATAGCTACAGGAGATGGTATAGCTATGGCGCATAGAGCAAAAGCCAACATTAAAGATATGCAGTTTGTTCAGTTTCACCCAACAGCACTGTATTATGATGGCTTTAATCCTGCTTTTTTAATTTCTGAAGCAGTTAGAGGTTTTGGTGCCATTTTACGTAATAAGTTTGGGGTTGCCTTTATGCACAAGTATGATACTAGAAAAGAATTAGCTCCTAGAGATATTGTTACCAGAGCCATTCATGAAGAAATGCAAGAAACCAAATCTGAATGTGTATACCTTGATGCCACACATCTAGACGCGTATGAATTTAGAAAACATTTCCCAGTAATTACCGACACTTTAGAGAGTATTGGTATAGACCCTCAAATAGACTTTATACCGGTAATACCTGCTGCACATTACTTATGTGGAGGTATAGCTGTAAACCAGCACAGTGAAACTTCTATCAGTTATTTATTGGCTTGCGGAGAATGTTCTTGTACCGGTTTACATGGTGCAAATAGGTTAGCTAGCAACTCGTTACTAGAAGCCTTGGTATTTGCGCACCGAGGTTACTTAAAAACGGTAGAACTCCTTAACAATTCAATATCAGACCCTATCAATTATACGTATACAAGAAATAAGACCGTTAAAAATATAACTACTGAATTGGAAGTTGTAAAAAAAGAAATTCAGGAAATTATGAGCAAAAAAGTTTCCATTATACGCTCTAATGAAAGCCTGGAAAAAGCAGAAAGTAGGTTGTTGTATTTACAACGTGTAGTAGATTTATTTGATAAATCTTACCAAACAACTCCAAAACTAAACGAAATAAGAAACCTACTTACCGTAGCATTGCTTATTACACAACAATCTATAAAACAAAATGAAAATAAAGGGGCCTATTACAACATAAGCCTTTGTTAACACAGCTTACATTTTTAAATAGAACTCCCGGGTAAGATTTACATATTCGGGAGTATATTCATGCCTAGCTAGTTCAATAGTTAATTCATCCATCTCACAGTCTTGTTCTTGAAATGAAAATGCTAACAAGCTTCTTTTTACTTCGGCATCGGGGTTTCCTTTAACCCTGGTCATCTTAAAAGGATACATATTAAATTTAGCTGCAGTTTCAATAAAAACAACTTCCTCCTTATACGGAATAATAACATTAAACACCCCTTCTGTTGCTAAGAGTAAAGAGGTTCCTTCAATCAAATCTTCAAAAGGCAAAGCCTCATTTAACCTAGCTATATCCCTTTGGGTATTTCCAGAAGAATAGTCCTCTGCATAAAACGGAGGATTGGATATAATAACATCATACACCTCTTCCTCTTCATACATTTCTGCAACAAACTCGGTAAACTCGGCATGGTAACAAAACAAACGATCTGACCAATTAGACGCTTCAAAATTTTCAACACATTGTTCATGTGCGTCATCATCAATTTCTACAGCATCTATAGTAGGAGCATCACTTCTTTGCGCTGCCATTAGAGCTACAAGTCCGGTACCTGCACCAACATCTAAAATGGTACCAGGGTATTCTCCTAACTTTGCCCAAGCACCCAGCAACACACCATCGGTACCAATTTTCATAGCACACTTATCTTGCTCTACCGCAAATTGTTTGAATTGAAAAACAGCCATTATTATAAATATAAATCTATCAGTCCTTCTGGTGTTTCTACCAGAATATACTTTTCCTTTCTGCTTACTTCCACTATAAACTCATCGTTCATAGGTATTAGTAATTCTTTACCTTCATTTTCTACAACAAAAAGTGGTTGTGCAGCACTTTCATTCACAGCATTAATAAGTCCTACCACTCCATAATTTACATCCTTCATGGTAAAACCTATAATTTCATGAAAATAGAACTTATTTCCAGTAAGCTCTGGTAAAAACGACAGCGGTAAATACACTTCTGTTTTTAACATTCCTTCGGCTTCTGCTTCGGTATCTACATCTTCAAACTTTACACGTAGTAAGTCAGACTTATGTAGCGAAATTCTATCAATAAAAAAAGGAACCAGATCTCTCCCAATAGAGAGAAACACTGATTCCAATTCTTTGTAAAGTTCAGGCTCGTCTGTATCTAATTTGATAAGAACTTCGCCTTTAAAACTGAATTTTGATACAATTTTACCGAGATAGAAGCAATCTTCTTTTCTCATAAAAAATTGAATTAAGCTTCTGTTTCGTTGTTTTCTTCTGCTGTTTCTTCAGTAGCAGCTTCTTCTGCAGTTGCTTCGGCAGCAGCCTCAGCAGCAGCAGCTTTACGCTTATCACTAACTTCTTTCTCTGCAGCTAATGTTTTAGCTTTAGCTTCTTCTTTAGCTTTAGCTAAATCATCTTTCTTAGCGGTAACAGCACCTTCTTTACCTTCTAACCAAGCAGCAAATTTTTCTTCAGCTTGCTCAGGTGTTAAAGCTCCTTTTCTTACACCACCGTTTAAGTGATGCTTCATAAGAACTCCTTTGTAAGATAAAATTCTACGAGCGGTATCAGTTGGTTGAGCACCATTTTCTAACCATCTTACAGAATCTTCTAAACTCAAGTTAATTTGAGCAGGATTTGTATTAGGGTTATAAGTACCTAATTTTTCCAAAAATTTACCATCTCTTTTTGCGCGGCTGTCAGCTGCTACGATCCAGTAAAAAGGTTTCCCTTTTTTACCATGTCTTTGTAATCTAATTTTAACTGGCATAATACATTAATTAGTGAGGTTCTCGACCTCTATTATTAATTTAAGGCTGCAAATATATAAAAACTTTATTTTCAATTAACTATAAACCTGAAATTATTAAATAAACAGGCAAAAAAAATTCACAATTATTTTATATTAAAACGTTCATTGTAAGCATTTATAGTATACCTTAGTAGCAAAATTAATTTTTATCTTTTTATATGAACATTTTTGTTGGAAGTCTTCCGTATAGTATTGTGGAAGCAGACCTTGAAGAGGCATTTAGTGACTACGGAACTGTAGAATCAGTAAAAGTAATTACAGATAAATTTTCTGGTAAAAGTAAAGGTTTTGGATTTATTGAAATGCCAAATGACGAGGAAGCTCAAAATGCTATTGACGCTCTTAATGGTGCATCTGTAGAAGGACGTACTATAGTTGTGAAGAAATCGGAGCCTAAACCACAAGGGCAAGGCGGAAGAAATTTTAACCGTGGTAATAGTCAAGGTGGTTACCGTGGTGGAAACAACCGTGGCGGATATGACCGTGGCGGAAACAACGGAGGTTACAAAAAAGACAGATACTAACGTTTTTTCACTATAGCTGAAAGCCACCTAATTAAGGTGGCTTTTTATTTTTAGTTAATAACTCTAGCAGTTATTATATTGACTTACCCCTAAATTATAGCTACTTTTAAGCTTTTAAATGTTACCACTCATTCTTTTGGTAACCGTTTCATACTGTACATTTTAAAAGAGGAAGGAAGCTTATGTATTTGATTTTTGACACAGAAACTACCGGTTTACCGAAACGTTGGGACGCGCCTGTAACAGACTCTGATAACTGGCCAAGAGCCATTCAGATAGCTTGGCAGCTACACGACGAAATGGGAAATCTTGTAGAACATCAAGATTATCTTATACAACCCGAAGGCTTCAACATTCCGTTTGATGCTGAAAAAATTCACGGTATTTCTACGGAATTAGCCGAACAAGAAGGGATTTCATTAGCCGACGTTTTAGAGAAGTTTAATATTGCCCTTTCTAAAACTAAATTTATTGTTGGGCAAAATGTTGGGTTTGACGTAAATATTATGGGGGCCGAATTTCACCGTTTGGGTTTTGGAACCGATATGATGGAACTCCCTGTTTTAGACACCTGTACAGAAACAACTGCTGAGCTTTGTAAAATACCTGGTGGTAGAGGAGGTAAATTTAAACTACCTACCTTAACCGAGTTACACCAGCATTTATTTGGCGTAGGGTTTTCTGAAGCCCACAATGCAACCGCCGATGTAGAGGCAACTACCAGATGTTTCTTAGAATTAATTCGTATTGGGGAAGGCTTTACACAAGAAGAGCTAGATGTACCTGCTGATTATTTTAGAAGATTTTCTGAGGCTAACCCGCAAACCATACAATTAATAGGGTTAAAACACATTAACCTTAAACAAGAGTCTAAAAAAATTAGAGAAACGTTAAAAGCTAAAGACGACGGACTCTCTAAGGAAGAAATTAGACAAAATATTGCAGAACTAGCTGATGTAGATTTTGCACACCTGCACAATCACACACAGTTTTCTATTCTACAGGCTACCTCTAGCATTCCTGACCTAGTGAAAGCAGCGGCAAAAAATAAAATGCCTGCTGTTGCCATGACTGATGTTGGTAATATGATGGGGGCGTTTCACTTTGTAAGGGACGTAGACAACTATAATAAAGGTGTTAAAGCTAAGAATGAAGAAGCCATTGCCAATGGCGAAGAACCTACTGAAGTACCTATTAAACCCATTGTTGGATGTACTTTAAACGTATGTGAAGACCATACCGATAAATCTAGAAAAGATAATGGATATCAGGTAGTTTTATTAGCTAAAAACAAAAAGGGATACCATAACTTGGCTAAAATATCTTCTGTTGGGTATACAGAAGGTTTTTATTATGTACCCCGAGTTAGTAGAAGCACTATACTAGAATATAAAGACGATCTTATTGCACTTACTGGTAACTTATATGGTGAGGTACCAAGTAAAGTATTAAACGTTGGTGAAAACCAGGCAGAAGAAGCGTTACTTTGGTGGAAAGAACACTTTGGTGATGATTTGTACATTGAATTAATGCGCCACAATCAAGAGGACGAAAACCGTGTGAATGATGTTTTAGTTCAGTTTGCCAAAAAGCACGATGTAAAATTAGTTGCCACCAACAACACCTATTATATTAATAAAGACGATGCCAACGCACACGATATTTTATTATGTGTGAAAGATGGTGAGAAAAAAGACACCCCTATTGGTAGAGGGCGCGGTTACCGTTATGGTCTCCCTAATGACGAATACTACTTTAAGAGTGGTGACGAAATGAAGGAGCTTTTTAAAGATCTTCCTGAAGCCATTACCAATATTCAAACTATAGTTGACAAAGTAGAACCTTTTGTTTTAGCAAGAGATGTACTGTTACCTAAGTTTGATATTCCTGAACAATTTCAGGTAGCAGAAGATGATGAAGACGGTGGTAAACGTGGTGAAAACAAGTTTTTACGCCACCTTACCTATGAAGGTGCCAACAGACGATACGAAGAAATTACCGACGATATTAGGGAACGTTTAGACTTTGAGCTAGATGTAATTGCCAACACTGGGTATCCGGGATACTTCCTTATTGTACAAGACTTTATTGCAGCAGCAAGAGAAATGGGTGTTTCGGTAGGACCCGGACGTGGATCGGCAGCAGGATCTGCCGTAGCCTACTGTTTAGGTATTACCAACCTTGACCCTATTGCATACGATTTACTTTTTGAGCGTTTCTTGAATCCGGATCGTGTGAGTATGCCCGATATTGATATTGACTTTGATGATGAAGGCCGAAGCCGCGTAATGGACTATGTAATTGATAAATATGGTGCCAACCAGGTGGCTCAAATCATCACCTATGGTACCATGGCTGCTAAATCATCTATTAGAGATACCGCACGTGTACTAGATTTACCACTTAGTGATGCAGACCGTATTGCCAAGTTAATTCCAAACATGAAACTAGGGAAAATTTTCTCCCTAGATGATGCTGGATTGAAAGCAAAACTTCGCTCTGAAGAAATAGACTTAGTAAACGAGCTTAAAAATCTTTCTGAGGGAGATAACTTAGAAGCACTCACCATTAACCAAGCTAGAATTTTAGAAGGTTCGGTACGTAATACTGGTATTCATGCCTGCGGGGTAATTATTACCCCAGACGATATTACCAAATTCGTTCCGGTTTCCATTGCTAAAGATTCTGACTTATACGTTACCCAGTTTGATAACTCGGTGGTAGAAAATGCCGGGTTACTAAAAATGGACTTCTTGGGGTTAAAAACATTAACCCTTATTAAAGATACCGTTAAGCTGGTAAAACATAAACATGATATAGAGCTAGACCCTGATAGTTTTCCGTTAGACGATGTAAAAACCTATGAACTTTTCCAACGAGGAGAAACCGTTGGGGTGTTCCAGTACGAATCTCCTGGAATGCAAAAGTACATGCGTGAACTGAAACCTACAGTTTTTGCAGATTTAATTGCAATGAACGCATTGTACCGTCCGGGACCTTTGGAATACATACCAAGTTTCATCCGTAGAAAACACGGAGAAGAGCCTATTGTATATGACCTTGACGACTGCGAGGAGTACTTAAAAGAAACCTATGGTATTACCGTATACCAGGAGCAGGTGATGTTACTATCGCAAAAATTAGCAGGTTTTTCTAAGGGTGATGCCGATATGCTTCGTAAAGCTATGGGTAAAAAGATTTTTGCCTTACTAGACAAACTAAAACCTCAGTTTTTAAATGGTGGTGAAGAACGCGGACACGATAGAACTAAACTAGAGAAAATTTGGAAAGACTGGGAGGCTTTTGCGGCTTACGCATTTAACAAAAGTCACTCTACCTGTTATGCTTGGGTTGCTTACCAAACGGCCTACTTAAAAGCACACTACCCTGCTGAATATATGGCAGCGGTATTGTCTAACAACATGAACGACATAAAACAGGTTACCTTTTTTATGGAAGAATGTAAACGTATGGGACTACAAGTATTAGGCCCAGATGTTAATGAATCTTTCTATAAGTTTACGGTAAATGATGAAGGCGCCGTTCGTTTTGGTATGGGAGCTGTTAAAGGTGTTGGTAAAGGTGCTGTAGAAACCATTGTAGAAAATAGAAAAGATGGCAGATACCGCTCTATTTTTGACATGGCCAAACGAATAGATTTACGTGCTGCCAATAAAAAGGCATTTGAAAACCTAGCATTGGCCGGAGGGTTTGATTCTTTTACTAGTACACACAGAGCACAATATTTTCACTCAGAAGCCGACGGTATTACGTTTTTAGAAAAGGCTGTGAAATACGGCGCTAAATATCAAGAAAACGAAAACTCATCACAAGTAAGTTTATTTGGTGAAGCCAGTGATGTACAAATTCCTGAACCAGTAATTCCTAATTGTGACACATGGGGAACTTTGGAAAAGCTTAAAAAGGAAAAAGATGTTGTTGGTATTTATATCTCAGGGCATCCACTTGATGATTTTAAACTTACAATGGAGCATTTCTGTAAAAACTCATTAGCCGATTTAAAAGATCTAAATCAGGTAGTAAACAGAGAAATTACCATTGCTGGAGTAATGACCGATTTCCAACACCGTGAAACTAAAAACGGTAAAGGATGGGGAACTTTTATCATTGAAGATTACAATGATTCTTATGAATTTAGATTGTTCAATGAAGATTATCTAAACTTCCGTCAATATATGCGAATGAATGAATTTTTATTCATTAAACTATTTGTGAGAGAAGGATGGATTAAAAAAGATACTGGAGTAAGAGGAGAACCGCGTGTTCAAATAAACAGTATGCAACAATTACAAGACGTAATGGAGGAAATGGCTAGAAAAATAGCCATTCACTTAAATATTGTTGACCTTAAAGAAAACACTATTCAGCAAATAAGTAATTTATTTAATGATTACCCAGGAGAAAACCAAGTAAGCTTTGTAATTCATCAACCAGATGAAGATTTAAAACTTACCATGCAAAGCAGAAAGCGAAAGGTTAACATTACCGCTGAATTTTTGCAGATACTAAAACAACAATCAATCATTTATAAACTCAATTAATAAAAAAAAGGATGCCAATGGCATCCTTTTTAGTTATCATATTATATCTTAATTACAAAGTAACCTTTTTACGTATTTGAGCTCCCGAAACCTCATCGGTAACTTCTACTATATAAACACCTGTTTGTAAATTACTAGCCTCTATTACATAAGACGCTTCTTTGGTGGTTCCTGAATTTACCACCTGCCCTGTCATACTAATCAGCTTATAAGCACTAGAAGAAGGTAAATTACTTAAGGCTATAGTTTTATGTAAAGCAACCACATTTACACTTGTTACAAAGTTATCTTGCACACTTAAACTAGTTTGCCCAGCTTCAATAGATGCACCTGGTGTACTGTTATAGGCATAATCTTTAATTAACCATGTATGTGCATTACTTACATCAAATCTTGCCCAACCATAATGGTAATTAGTACCTATTAAAAATTTAACTCCAATATACTTATCGGTTTCATTACACCAATTTGCATTTCCACCCATACCACTAAAAGACCCACAACTATTGAAATTCATTAATTGATAATAATTGTCCTTCCAGTTGGTATTACCACTACTAATAACATCGCCAGCATTCAACACAAATGGATATCCTATAGTATTACTTCCAGTAGACATAGAAGATCCAATGATCATATTACTACTAGCCTGAATTCCATATAGTAAATCAAATGAAAAAGTGTAACCATATATACTAGAGGAAGACATATAATTTATAAAACCGTAATCTGGAGCACCATCATTGTTCATATCTAAAAAATAAACAACATCAGCACCACCTTCATCAGGGTTAATATCGGTATAAACAATTTGTCCTGATGCTTCTGCCGCACCACCAATGACAGCTGTAAGCGCCCCATAACGAGCCAATTTTGAAGATAAAGTATTCTTAAAAGTAGTTTTTGTCATAATAGGTAAGGTTTTTCGCTAAATTAGAAAAAAACCGCCTTCGATAAACAGCCTCCCTAAAAATAAAACTTCAACCATCTCATTTTTATCAATTTCTTAAAAATATTAATTTCAAAAAATTGAAAAATCACAGAAAACTAATTTATACTAAGTATAAAGCAATCAATCAATTAATCTTCAATTCCATCAATAGCCCTCTCTTCCTTTTCTCCAGCACGTATAGAGGCATTAGGCTCAGTGTTATAGGCATAATCTTTAATTACCCATTTAGCTCCACTTAAAGAAACATCTAATCTTGCCCAGCCATAATGAACATTACCATCTATTTTAAATCTCAATCCAACGTACTTATCTTCTACACCACACCAATTACTAAAGCCAGAATAACAACTAGCACTATTCAAAAGAATACCATCGGTGCCTTTTAGCCAGGTTTTTTGCCTATAACTAATTACATCTCCATTGTCTAAACCTAAAGCAAAACCATAATCATCTTTTTCTGAAATCTTATAAACCTCACCCATCACTTCCGCTCCAGGACTTTTAGTATCAAAATACAAAACATTTTCTCCAGAGCTTATGGTATGCACAACAGTAAAATCTACTTGATTATCATTATTTAAATCCAATTCATAAATTACTTCGCTTCCTCCAAAATCAGGATTCACATCGGTATATTCAATTTGTCCAGAAGCATCTATAGTTACCCCCATTACAGTAGCAATGGTTCCATAATTTAAAATCTTCTTCGCAAAGTCTTTTTTATTTTTATTTCTTTTCATGGTGGTAAGGTATCCGTATAAAAATAAAAATTAATTTTAACACCTAACCTATACCCATAAAAAAAACCGAAATTTCTTTCGGTTTTCTCTAAATCTAAATCACCCAACTAAAGTAATTCTACAAAATCACTTTTTCTCTTTTTAACTCCCCAGTTAAATCGTCTTTAAGTTCAACTATATATATACCCGTATTTAATCCGTTTGCTTCAATTACATAAGATTCTTCACCTATTTCTCCATTTAGCACTCTTTTCCCAGTCATTTCATAAATGTTATAGGATGTTTTACTAGGTAAGTTATACAACCCAATGCTTTTATCTAGCGCTACAATTTGCACGCTACTTTCAAAATTATCAGCTAATGATAAGTTATCTGTTTCACCTGCATCAATAGCCTCACCTGGTGTTCCGTTATAAGCATAATCTTTAATTACCCAATCAGAGGCGTTTGCTCCTACACTTAAACGTGCCCAACCGTAATGAGTATCGGAACCTATTTTAAATCTTAAGCCCAAATACTTATCGGTAACATTACACCAGTTACCAACATAACAATCATCCTCATCTAAAGATTGAAAAGACTCATTATTCCAACCTGTAGCACCCGCAGAAATGGCATCTCCGGCATTTAGCACCATAGGGTATACAAAGTAAGGATTAGAACTAGCAATAATACTATTACTAAAAGAAGAATTAGAATTAACAGCTGGCCCAGCCACTAGCAAATCCATATCACCACCACTAGCACTTTGGTCCCAATGTCTTATTTGAAAATCATCATTGCCATCATTATCCATATCAATACTATACAATACCCCTGCACCACCAACATCTGGGTCAACATCGGTATATATAATTTGTCCGTTCACTTCAGAAGCTCCACCCAAAACGGCAGTAAGAGCTCCATATTTCAATAATTTTTGAGTAGTTGATTTTTTCATAGTTCTTTTTTTTTAGTTCAACTCTATGTATTTTTAAATACTGGTTCTAGAGCCTATCATTTTTCTTTTGCCTAAATTTACCACATAGCAATCCCTCAAAAAGAAATCTTATGAAACTTTATGATAACAATAAGGATACTGTTAACGAGAAAATTCTTGCAAAGGGACCATTAGGTCTTTTAGCTTTAGGCGATATTGGCATTAGAAAATGGAAAGAAGCTAAAAAGAACACTACAAAACCTACTAAATGAAACAGAAAACTTTGCTAATAGGATGGGATGCCGCAGATTGGAAAATTATAGGCCCCATGCTAGCGAAAGGAGAATTACCCGCCTTAAAGAAACTAATTGACAACGGAGTATATGGAAACATGAGTACCATGAACCCTCCTTTCTCCCCTATGCTATGGACAAGTGTTGCTACTGGTAAAACCCCAGATAAACACGGTATACTTGGTTTTATTGAAGTATTACCAGATAGAAAAGGTATTAGACCAGTTACTGCTAAATCTAGAAAATCTAGAACCATCTGGAATATTTTACACAACCAAGGCTACAAATGTAACCTTACTGGTTGGTGGCCTAGTTTTCCTGCAGAACCTATTAATGGTCATATAGTGTCTGATGCTTTTCAAAAAGTATCTACCAACGGAAAGGTTAAAAGCAACCAGCAGTTTAAACCCGGCACTACACACCCAGAAGAACTTATTTATACTATTGGAGACCTTAAGGTGTTACCAGGAGATATCAATGACGAGCATATTTTAACCTTTATGCCGAAAGCTGGAGAAATTGACCAGGAAAAGGATAAAGGACTTACTAGTTTTGCTAAAATTATGGCAGAGAACACTTCTGTACATGCCGCAGCAACCAATTTAATGCGCACTACTGAGTGGGATTTTATGGCAGTATATTATGATTTAATAGATCATTTTTGCCATGCCTTTATGAAATACTATCCGCCAAAGCTAAAAGGTATTAACCCTAAGTTGTTTGAAATTTATAAAAACAATATCCAAGGGGCTTATAAATACCAAGATATGATGTTAGAAAGGCTTATTGAACTAGCTGGCCCAAACACCAACATTATAGTAATGTCTGACCACGGATATGAATCTGGGAACAAGCGTATTTTAAAAATGCCAAAATACCAAGCTGCCCCAGCCTTAGAACACAGAAAATTCGGGATTTTTGTAGCTTCTGGCCCCAATATTAAAAAGAACGAAAAAGTATTTGGATTAAGCTTAATTGATATTGCACCTACCCTATTGCACATGTATGGCTTACCTATAGGTAGAGATATGGATGGTAAACCAGCATTAGAAATTTTCAAAAACCCAACCCAACCTAGTTACATTGATAGCTGGGAAACCATGCCTGGAGATTTTGGAGAACACTCTGGTAAGAACGAAATTAATACCTTGTCTGACCAAGAGACCATGCAACAATTAATTGAGCTGGGCTATGTAGACAAACCCGATGATAAAATAGAAAATGCGGTAAGAAAAACAGAAATAGATTTAAAGCACAATTTAGCAAGGGTATTTTTAGGTAAAAAAGACTATGAAAGTGCCAAAGAAGTACTATTAGAACTTATTGAAATACCTAAAGATTACGATACCATTCCGTTTTATCTAGATTTAATTACCATAGCACTTCAAGAAAAAGACTTTACCGCTGCAGAGAAGTATCTAAATATTATTAGAGAAAAAGATTCTGAATTAGAGTTAAACACCACTATTACAGAAGCCAAAATACATATAGGTAAAGGCAGGTATAAAATGGCTATAGAACTTTTAGAAGAAGCTATAAAGACCAAACCTAATGCCGAAATTTTCTATCAAAAAGGAAGAGCTCATGTTTTATTAAAAGCCTTTGAAGAAGCTGAAGAATGTTTTTCAAGAGCCATCTTTTTAGAAGCAGATAACGCAAGATATCATCAGGCAATAGCGGCAGTATATATTCAATTAGGAAATTATGAAGAAGCAGCCGAACATGCTTTAACTAGCATTGAACTTATTAAATATTTTCCGCAGGCACACTATACTTTAGGAGAAGCCTTGACCAAACTAGGCGATTTAGAAAATGCCAAAATAGCTTTTGAAACTGCTGCCAAATTAAAGCCTAAAACCTATCATAAAGCAGAACGTGCCATTGAAAATATAGAAGAGCAATTGGCTGCACCTACCGATTTTGAATCTAAAGCTACTTATAAGTACTACGATAATCAAATTGTAGTAGTATCTGGTTTACCTAGGTCTGGAACTTCTATGATGATGCAAGTGCTCTCCAATGGAGGTTTAACTCCTATGACAGATGACTTAAGAAAAGCAGACACCTCTAACCCTAAAGGATATTTTGAGTATAAGCCAGTAATGAACTTGCACAATGATAATTCTTGGTTAGGTGAAGCACAAAATAAAGTGGTAAAGATTGTAGCGCCACTACTTAAATTTATAAACAGAAAGTATAGATACAAAGTAATTTTTATGAATAGAGATATTCATGAAGTAGTACAATCTCAACAAAAAATGATTGGTAAAGACCCAGGAACCCTACCTGTAAAATTATTGAATGCTTTTACCAAACAATTAAACGATATTGCTTTTTGGAAAAACAATGAACCAGGTGTAGAACTATTGTATGTAAACTATACCGATATGCTGAAAAACCCTGATAAAGAGATTGAAAACATCTGTAAGTTTATAGGTAGTGACTTAGATAAAAAAGCTATGAAAAATAGTATAGACACGTCACTTTACAGAAACAGATCGGTTACCAAAAGTTAAAAATAAATGTCCTGCGCCAGCCTATAGGTATTGGCGTGGGCTTCTATAATATTTTTAATATGTGGTGAGTAGCCGCCTCCCATGCTACATTGCACAGGTATATCATTGTGTTTGCAAGTACTTAACACAAACCTATCACGCTCTTTACACCCTTGAATACTCATACCTATTCTACCTAATTTATCTTCAAGCAACACATCTACTCCACTTAGGTAAAAAATAAAATCAGGTTTTTCCTTATCAATAAGCTGAGGCAGTGTTTTATATAAGGTATTCAAATAAACCTCATCAGTACAATTATCTTCTAAAGCAATATCTAAATCGCTTTGCTCCTTTCTAAAAGGATAATTACTCTTACCATGCATAGAAAAGGTAAACACAGAAGTATCACCAGCAAAAATTTCAGCGGTTCCATTACCTTGGTGTACATCCAAATCTACTATTAAAATTTTTTGAGCTAACTGATGTTGTTGTAAATACCTTGCCGCAATTGCTTGGTCGTGCAACAAACAAAATGCCTCCCCATGATTTGAATACGCATGATGGGTACCCCCTGCTATATTAAATGCTATACCATGGGTTAACGCATACTCGGCACCTTTAATAGTACCATCTGCAATAATAACCTCGCGATCCACAAGTTCTTTAGACAACGGAAAGCCAGTACGTCTTATTTCTTTGGCAGTTAACTCTAAATTAAACAAACGCTGTACATAATCTTGCGTATGTACTGCTAAAATGTGGGAAGTATCAGGAACTGTAGGTTCAAAAAAATTTGCTTCCGAGCAAGTACCCTCATGGAGTAATTGCTTAGGAAGCAAATCATATTTTATCATAGGAAACCTATGTCTTTCCGGTAAAGGATGTTGGTATATAGGGTGCCAAGCTATCTTTAGCATTAATTAATGGTTTCTCCATTAACTACCCCATCTGTATCAGGGTTTACAAATATTAATTTTCCGTTCGTATCATTCGTCATTAAAATCATTCCTTCACTATCTACTCCTCTTAAAGCTCTAGGCGCTAAGTTTACCAAAACGGTTACTTTTTTACCTATAACTTCCTCTGGAGAAAAGCTCTCTGCAATTCCTGAAACAATAGTACGCACATCAATTCCTGTATCTACTTTTAGCACTAAAAGCTTTTTCGCCTTCTTCATTTTCTCAGCCTCTATAATAGTACCTACACGTAAATCTAATTTAGAAAAATCATCAAACGTAATGGTTTCTTTCTGTGGTTCTGCTGTTTTATTAGCAGCCTCATTAGCTTTCTTAGTTGCCTCTAATTTATCTAGTTGTACTTGTATAGCAGCATCTTCAATCTTACTAAATAGTAATGAAGCTTTACCTATAGTATGCGCTGCTGATAACAAGGTACTAACTGCTCCAACAGTATCCCAAGTTGGTACCGTATCTAAGGCATCAAAAGCCAACATTTCTTTTAACTTGCTAGATGTAAATGGCAAGAAAGGCTCACTCAATGTTGCCAACGCTGCAGCTATTTGCAACGCTGTAAACATAACTGTTTGTACTCTAGCCTCATCAGTTTTTACCAATTTCCAAGGCTCTTCATCTGCCAAATACTTATTTCCTAAACGTGCTAAGTTCATTAATTCTTGGCTAGCCTCACGGAAACGGTAACGCTCTATAGACGATGCTATAATAGACGGATACTTTTTCATTTCTTCTAAAGTAGCCATATCTATCTCAGAGAACTCATTAGGTTGCGGTATCACCCCATCGTAGTATTTGTTAGAAAGTACTACTACCCTGTTTATAAAGTTACCAAAAATAGCAACTAACTCATTATTATTGCGGGCTTGGAAATCTTTCCAAGTAAAATCGTTATCTTTTGTTTCTGGTGCATTTGCCGTAAGCGTATAACGTAAAACATCTTGTTGCTCTGGGAAATCATTCAAATACTCATGCAACCATACCGCCCAGTTTTTAGAAGTTGAAAGTTTATTACCCTCTAAATTTAAAAACTCATTAGCTGGTACATTTTCAGGTAAGATATAGCTTCCTTCGGCTTTTAGCATAGATGGGAAAATTACACAGTGAAACACTATATTATCTTTACCAATAAAGTGTACCAATTTGGTATTTTCATCTTTCCAGTAAGGCTCCCAATCTTTACCTTCTCTTTCTGCCCACTCTTTAGTACTAGAAATATAGCCTATAGGCGCATCAAACCAAACGTATAAAACTTTACCTTCTCCACCATCTACAGGCACCGGAATACCCCAGTCAAGATCTCTGGTTACAGCACGTGGTTTTAAACCATCATCTAACCAGCTTTTTACCTGTCCATATACATTAGGCTTCCAGTCGTTCTTATGACCTTCCAAAATCCATTCTCTTAAGAAGGCGTCGTATTGGTCTAAAGGTAAAAACCAGTGCTTTGTTTGTTTTAACGTAGGCTTACTCCCTGTAATGGTAGACTTAGGATTTATTAAATCGGTAGCATTTAAAGAAGTACCACATTTTTCACATTGGTCTCCGTATGCTTCTTCATTTCCACATTTAGGGCAAGTACCCGTTACAAATCTATCTGCCAAAAATTGCCCGGCTTCCTCGTCATACAACTGTTCTGTTACTTCCTCAATAAACTTATCATTATCGTACAACTTCTTGAAAAACTCCGAAGCCGTTTTATGATGAATCTCAGAAGAAGTTCTGGAATAATTATCAAAAGAAATTCCAAATTCTTTAAAAGAGTCTTTAATTATAGCGTTGTATTTATCTATGATTTCTTGAGGCGTAACTCCCTCTTTCTTAGCTTTCATAGAAATGGCTACACCATGCTCATCACTTCCACAAATAAAAGCTACATCGTTATTAGTTAAACGCAAGTAACGTGCATAAATATCTGCAGGTACATACACCCCTGCTAAGTGTCCAATATGTATAGGCCCATTAGTATATGGTAAAGCCGCTGTAATAGTATATCGCTGTTGCAAATTGCTCATAGGTTACAATATATTCTTTTCAAAACTACAAAAATACGCATTTTAACAAGGATTATTAAATTATCATGATAAAAACCATAACGATTTAGCAGAAGATACTTTTACCATAATAGTAAAAGATTATGATAAAGTTGTTGACGGAATGTTTACTGTAACAAAAGATGGCGATTATTATGAAATATCTTTTGAGGGCATTACTACAGAAGGGGTTACCGTAATGGCTAACTATAGAGGTCAAATGTTAAGTGCTCATGATGGTGAGTCTTTAACCAAGCACACAGCTACAAAACCAGAACATAAAAATTAAAAAACATTAATCATTACTAATAAGTATTTTTATACTTAAAAAGAAGTAGTATTATTGCGCTTTGAACAAAAATTTAAACTTAATTATGAAAAATTTATTTACAAAAGGGTTAGCACTAACATTAATGGCATCAATTGTTTTATTTACTTCTTGTAAAGACGATGACAACTCTTCTAATACACCTGAAGCAGGAGGTACATTAACCGTTGGTACAACCACTGTAGATTTAGAAAGTGCTCTACTTACTCCTTATGGCCCATATACGGCTACATCTTATAATATAGACTTAGAATTAGCATCTGTTGAAATTGATGAGGAAACTTTAGAACCAATTATGGACGGAAGTCCAATTGCAGATTTATATTTAGAAGTATTTACAGACAATGCAGCTACCCTAAGCGAAGGTATTTACACTTATAGTCTTACAGGTGACGCATTTACCTTTGATTATGGCGATGTAACATTTGATGTTATGGGAGAAGATTTTATGAATGTAAATGCCGGAACACTTACTATTTTAAGAGATGGAAACACTTATGAAATCACTTTTGAAGGTACTACAGCAGATGGTACTAATGTTTCTGCTTACTACAAAGGTAAAACTTACATTTTAAGCAATGGCGAAAACAGAGCTATGTCTCCTAAAGCTAAGAAAAAAGCATTAAAGTAAGAAAAACACTTTTTCTTTATAAACAAAGCCTCTTGTACAAAATACAAGAGGCTTTTTATTTGTTTTATTACCAAATATAAACTAGGTTTAACCTAAAAAGCTATTTGGAAATGAAAATTTTAAAACCCCTAATTGTATGTTTTTTCCTAGGGTTTATTAGTTTAGGAAATTCGTATGCACTTCAAAAAATGAAAAACACTAACACTCTTATCCAACCACCCGCTTTACAAAAAGGAGACACTATTGCCATAGTAGCACCAGCAGGTATTATTAAACTTGATAGAGCTGATGTTATTACAGAAGCTAAAGAACTTATGGAAAGTTGGGGATTACACGTTTGGGTTGGCAAACATGTACTAGCTCAGAACGGACATTTTGCAGGGACTGATGAGCAACGCTGTGAAGACCTACAATACGCCTTGGATGAACCCTCAATAAAAGCTATTTGGTGTGCCAGAGGTGGTTATGGTAGTGTACGAATAATGGATAAACTAGACTACACTAAATTTTTAGCTAAACCCAAATGGGTTATTGGCTACTCTGATATTACTGCACTACATTGCCAGTTAAATGGTCTGGGAGTAATGTCTATGCAAGCCTTAATGCCTACAAGTTTAGAAAGTAGTGAAAACCGTATTACTGAAGCCTTAAAATCTTTTAAAAAGGCTTTGTTTGGCGAACAACTTTCCTATACCATTGAACCAAGTAAATACAATATAAATGGTAGTGTGGAAGGTGAACTTGTTGGTGGTAACTTAACATTACTTAGCAATATGTTAGGTTCTGAAACAAGCTTAGACACCACTAATAAAATTGTTTTTATAGAAGAAATTGGAGAATATGCTTATAATATTGACAGAATGCTACAGTCTTTAAAAAGAGCTGGCTATTTTGAAAACTGCAAAGGCATTATTATTGGCGACATTAGTAAAGTAAGGCACAACACTACTTATTTTGGTAAAAATATATACGAACTTATATTAGATGTAGTACGTGAATATAAAGTACCTGTATTATTTAATTTTCCGGCAGGACATGAACCTGATAACCGAGCCTTAATTTTTGGTAAGAATATTGCGCTTAAAGTATCTGAAGATACTTGTACTGTTGAATTTTAAAATGCAATCTTTTAGGCATACAAATAGTACTATCTTTGCAACGGCAATTTGATATGAAAACAGACATGAAAAAACGTATTGTTGAACTTTTAGTTGTATGTATAAGTGCACTATGGGCTATAAGTTGTGATAAAAATACTTCTTCTACCGAGGTAAACTTACACCATGACAAAACACCTATCTCAGAGTCAGACACCATTGTAATACCTAAATACACGCCTGAAAAGCTAAATGAAGCTGCTACTGAAGATATTAAAAACTGGATTACCTTTAAAGAGTTAAACAATGCAGTACTAACTATTGGAGCTGATGAATACACTAAAAAAATAAAAATTGAGCGTACCAATTATTTAATATGGTCTGAACAGTTTGACAATGCCAGATGGCTTAAAAAGTCGGCTGACATTGTAAAAGATACATTAATACCTTTTGGTAAAAATGGTAAAACCGCAGATGGTTTTAACGCTAACAACATGAGTTCTTACCATTATATGAGCCAATCATACGCTATTAGAGAAAAAGATACGGTTACCTTATCTGTATTTGCTAAAGCCGGTGAGGCTTCTTTTCTATACCTTTCTGGTGAAACAGTAGACCCTACAGAGCAAAAAACTGGTGTTTTTGATTTATCTAATGGTACCGTTGCTTTTACTCCAGACGGATTTTATTCTAGCATTGAAGACAAAGGAGATGGCTGGTATTTATGTGCTTTTACTTTTTTATCTAACCCTAGAGGTAGAGCTGTTATCGGAGCTTCCCAATCATCATCGCAATTTGTATTTGAAAGTACAGATGCTATAGATATTTATACATGGGGTGCTCAGTTAGAAAACAATACATCTGTTGGAAATTATTTACCTACCACTCAAGATTATAATAGTGTTGAAGAGCGTATTAACTATGTTCCTAAAGAAAAAGAACTGCAAATTATAAATAGCTCTTACCAAAAGCTCTACTTTCAAGTAGATGACATTTACAGAAATGTTGTAGATGTAGAAACTAAAAATATGCCTGAAAAATATAAAACACCCTTTATTTTAAGTAGGCTTCGTAATCTAAAAACACACACACTTTTATTAACTGATGCTTTACAAAACAACTCTTTCTTAACAAACGAAGAGGTTAATAAGATGTTGAACGACATCTACAAAACATACAACAGTATTCTTTGGCAAATTAATAACCTGAATGACACTTCATTGGAACAAAATATGGATGCTATTCTAAAAAGACAGCAAGAATGAAAAAGTTAACTTACCTATTTTTATTTCTAACTATTAGCATATACGCACAAGCTACCGATTCTAAAAGTGTTGGAGAAACACTAGACAAATGGCATAAAGCTGCTGCGGATACCGATTTTAAAACATACTTTGATTTAATGAGCGAAGATGCCATTTTTATTGGTACCGATGCTACAGAAAACTGGAATAAAAAAGAGTTTATGGCATATGCTAAGCCTTATTTTGATGCAGGAAGCGCATGGAGCTTTACAGCTATTGAAAGACATATATTCTTTAATGAAGACAAAACCATTGCTTGGTTTGATGAACTTTTAAACACACAGATGAAAATTTGTAGAGGATCTGGAGTTTTAATTAAGGAAAAAGGGATCTGGAAAATACAGCATTATGTTTTATCTATGACCATACCCAATGAAAACGTAAGTGAAGTAATTACAATTAAAGCACCTATAGAAGATAAAATATTGCAAAAAAAATAAGAGCTTGAAATCAAGCTCTTATTTTTTTTAACTTATATAATCTTTGTTCTTAATTAACTCCTGCTTTTTTCTGCAATAAAGCTTGTTTAATAGTTTTAGCTAAACTAAAGTTAGGGTCTTCAATAAGAGCCTCTTTTAAAGTATTGATTGGAGTATCAAAATCTTCTTTATTCAAACTAAACTGACTAATAGCTTTTTGATATAAGAAAGCTGCTTTAGCATTTACCTCATAAGGTTGTTGTGTTTCATAAAAACCAATCTTATCTTCATCTTTAGAGTTTTTTAAACCATATTCTATGTTAACCATAGCCTCATTAAACTTACCTAGTTGAGTTTTTAAATCGGCTAACTCATATGCTACATAAATTGATGGCTCTTTTTTAAACAAAATTTCATATTGCTCTAAAGCTTTTTCTCCTTGGTTTAAAGATTTTAATGATGCTGCTTTTACTTCAACTGCAATAGCAGATGCATTTTCATCCTTTTCAATTCCAATAACATTTAATGCTTGTACAAATTGGTTTGCGCTTAAATAATAATATGCTAAAGTATCTTTTCTGGCTTGCGAAGGTTCTAAAACAATAATGTGTGTAAGCGCGTTAATAGAGCCTTGCAAATCACCTTGCAACTTCATTTGCTTATAGAACTTTTCATAATGATTTAAAAGTTCACTATTTGTTTGAGCGTAACCACCAACTGAAGCAGCTATAAATGCTATTAAAAAAACTATTTTTTTCATATTTAGAAATTTAGACAGCCAAAACTATCAAAAAAAAACATGAAATAGCCATTTTTTTTGTAAAGTTTATGAAACTAAACGCTCGTGAGTTCTAAAAAGTTTAAGTTTTTCTTCAGAAAGCAGTGTTAGTAACTCTGTTTTTTGTTTTGTAAGCAAATAAGCTGTTGTTTCTTCCAAGTCGTGCTCATTTAAAATAGCGTCATAAAAATCAATTAACTCTTTCTCAGATGCTACACATAAATCAAGCATTTTCAAAAAGTCGATAGTTCTTAAATCTTCGTAGAAAGAAAAAGGAACTACACTTTCTGCTTCAAATAAATAAATTTCTCCTCCCAACTTTTGAATTTCTAATGCCAATTGATGTACAAAAGTATTCTTGGTTTGTGTTTGAGTAACTACAAAATTTCTTACCCCTCTATGAAAAACCTGATTCACACAATTCATATAATTGTACTCAGATTCCATTAATTTTTTAAGAAGATCGTTAAGGGCGTTAATAGTGTTGGCGTTAGTTTTCATATATAGATTTTTAAGTTAATTTAAGAGCAAAACATTTCACGCAATAGCTTGCTTAACGAGTAAGCAAACCACAGAAATTACACAGCTAAAGAGAGATAAAAGTTTTATCTCTTAGTACTGTAAAAGTTTAAGATGTTTTTATAGAACATAATATTCTGATCTGAGTCTTCTAAACAATTTTGAAGAAACTCATTAATATCAGTAAAGTTCATTTCTACATCAACCAAACTTTTTCTACCTAAAAAATCAGTACTCCCATCAACACTAAGGTGTAAGTGAATTACTTGATTTGTATGATCTATTCTTACTTCTTCCGCTTTAAAATGCTTTTTTAAGATAGCAACGTGAAGACTTTCATAATGGTGTTTTTCCAAAGACATATCGTTACAACTATAATGTAACAAATGCCTCATTTCTTGAAGTATTACTTCGTTAGATAAATTAGTTTTCATAGCAATTTTTTCTCAAAGATAACCACATTTGTTATTGCCTTACAGGCTTAAAATGTGTTTAACCTATATTTAACTATGTTAAACAAAACTACCGATGAAGTATTTTAACATTTTAAAATAGAGACGTTAACAGAATATTGGGAAAACTTAGACCTAACTACCTTCACCTCACTATTCCACTTATTATCAGTGAAATAAGGACACTCCACATTTTTAACCTCAGCTATTTTAGTGTAATATTCTTGCTTTGTTAAGCTAGAAGGATATACAGCATTTAACAAAAAAGGAAACTCATCTGTTCTTAAAATTTTAAGAATCAATTTAATACAATCTTCAAACTGAATTAGGTGTATTAACTCCTTTCCATTCTTTAAATCACGTTTACCTGATAAAAATTTGATAGGGTGTCTATCTGGCCCAATTAAACCTGCAAAACGAATAATGGCTGTTTTAAATGAAGTCGTATTATTTAGCAAATTCTCTACTGCTAACAATTGTCTCCCCGACTCAGTATTAGGTTCTGGAATGGTATCTTCAGTAACCTCACCCTGATTAGCTCCATAGACAGAGGTACTACTTACAAAAACCACTTTTTGAACCCCCGATTTCTCTATTGCACTAATAAGCACTTTTATTTTAGCAACAAAATTAGTAGCGGTACTCTTCCTTAAACCCGGAGGAACATTAACTATCAAAACCTCTATATCGTGTAACAGTCCTTCTATATCTCCTTCAATGGTATCCTCTTGCAAGCTTAATAGAAAAGGAGTTATTTGCTTTTCCTGTAACATTTCCATTTTAGCCTCCGTAGTTGTAGACCCATTAACCGTATGCCCTTCCGCTATTAATCGCTCTGCTAATGGCAAGCCAAGCCAACCACATCCTAATACTGCTATTTTCAAAACTGATAACTTTTTTTAATTATAGTGGCATCATTTACCACAAAAGGCATTGGTATTTCACTCTCAGGTCTCTCTGGCACCTTATAAGCTGGCGTTGCAAGCAAGTCATTAGCTTCTTCTAATAATGTCATTTGAAAAACCTCTTGCACGGGTAAAGTTACCTCTAAAATAGTGCTATCATTATTACTCATATAATGCGTAATCAATTTTGAATTTGCTGTTCTTTTAGATAAAAACTCACTACCCAATTTTACTCCATTCACTTTTACCTTTTGTAAATTTATATTTTCAGAAAAAACCTCAACCCTATTAAGTAATCTAGAAGGGGTTATTTGTACTTGCAAATGTCTTCTATTATTGTAAACAGTATCTCTTAATTTGGTTACAGCAGCTTCCTGACCTATTAACCTATCTTTAGTTTCAGATACCGTCTGTAGCTCTGTACCATATTTACTGCTAAAGTTATATTTAATATTCGTTGAAGCATCTTTTCCTATTTTCACATAGTTGCTCACCCAAGGAGTCATATGTTTATCATACGTAGCCCAAAAAGACTTTTTGGTATCAGCATCATACCAATAAACCAGACTAGATGGTTTAGGAGTTTCTTTAGTAAAACCACTTTTAAAATGAGCAACACCCACAATAACAAACCCTAAAATTAAGGTTACTATCCCTAACCATTTTTTCTTTTGAAAACTCATAAAAACAGGTAACATTAAACCAAAAATTAATGTTACAAACAAGGTAGTGGCAATCATCATTTTCAACCCTAATCCCACGGGAAACATTTGTACAAACGGAGCCAATATAAAAATCGCGGGAACCGTTAATAGCGCTAATAAAACCACACTTACTTTTCTGTCTCTAATTTTTAAATACCACATTAATAGACTAAAGTAAAATGGAATAATGAAAAATGCACCTCCTTTTAAGTGAATACCTAAAGCAATTGATAGCAACAACCAAAAGAATATTGGAGCTACAAACAAGTGCACACTTCCTAATTTACGAAATGCTCTGTATACCAAAAAGCAACTACCTAAACTAAATAGGGTGGCTGCCACTATATACCAATGACCATTATAGGTAAAACCATGTAACATATCATTATAACCTGGATACATTCCTTTTAGAACGGGCCACATAAAATAGCCTAATACACCGTTAATTAATAAAACCAATAGAAACGGCACTAGCCCCAGGAGAACCTTTCTATAAGCTAATTTTCGTGTTCTTTTACCATGTAATAACACTAATACAAAAAGTACTGCACCAACCACCAGCATAGGTATAATAAACGAAAAAGGATAGCTAACAAATTTTAAAAGAGGCATATTAAAATACACCGCATCGTCATCTGCTACAACCTTTGTTAAATCTGCATTGGCAAAATATGCTACTAAAGGCATTAAGTAGCTTCCCTGATGTGCTAAGGTTTCCTTATCTAATCTATCATATGTATCTAGTTGCGAATGATAATCATAATGATCATCTATAAAAGCAAAATTAAACCCATTAATATTTGCATCTTCTCTAAAAACAGTTAAATCTGTATCATTAGGCAATAGCTTATAAATACTATACATAAACGAATTACCTACAGGAAATTCTGGATTCGCCTCTTTAAACTCATGCACCAAACCTTCATTACCCGCATTTGTTTCTATAAGCAAATAACTGGGGCCACCACTACCTCTTGCCTCAAAGTTGAGTACAAGTCCCACATCTTTCACCCATTTGTTTTCATTAACAAACAATTGAGCTCCGTTTAAACCCAATTCTTCAGCGTCTGTAAACAGAATAATAATATCATTCTTAGGCGTTTTTCCTTGTGCTAAATAAGCCCTCACCCCTTCTAATATGGTAGCTACTCCACTTGCTGCATCAGAAGCTCCGTAAGAAGAATGTGGATGACTATCATAATGAGATAATAACAACAAAGCCTTTCCATTTCCAGCCCCCTTAATACGTGCCATTATATTAGTAGCTCTACTTAAATTAGCCCAATCTCCTGCGGTATATCCTTTTTGAATTTTTGGAGACAACCCCATTAATTTAAGCTCTTCCTCTAGATAGGCAACTACACTTTCATGGGCTTCGCTTCCAACATAATGAGGCTTTTCTGAGATAGCCTTTACATACTCAAGTGCTCTATTGGTAGAAAACTCTGTTCTAGGAATTTTTGCCAGACTATCTTTAGAGGGCATTAAGACGCTAAAACTAAGGTATATTGCCAATACAATTATAACCGCTGTAATAATTTGAGATAAGACTTTCATACTTTAAAAGTACAAATAAAAGTAACCCTTCTACCAAGGTGTGCATAAAAAAAGCCCTTTAGAACATACTAAAAGGCTTTATATAAGTAATTGTATTCATATTTAAGGCTCTACATGACTCCAGTTTTCACCAGATTTAATTCGATACAATTGCATTTCAGAAATACCAAACTGTTTTGCTAAAATACGTAATCTGGTTCTTCTATTGGGGTCGTTAATTTTACGTTTTAAAAGTTTTACCTTGGCTTCTGTTAACTTACTAAAACTAGGCTGCGTTTTTTTACGTTCTTTACCAGCAATCACCGACGGATTCTTCATGTTATGCTTGGTTAACTCTGAACGAGTTACCCATGCCAAGTTATCAACATGGTTGTTTACCTTATCAAAGTCGTTATGAATAACAAACTTTTTACCTTCTTCATTTTGCAAAAAAAGTTCAGCAACGGCTCTGTGAATATATACCAATTCGTTTTTATCATTCTCTTTCTTGGCCATAAAATATTCGTAACCAGACACCTGATATGTTTTTAATAATTTAGGATCTTTAAAATCCTTTGGACCAATTACTCTACCGTAATTAGACACCTTAAAAACCTGTCCTTCTTTCCAATTTTTCTTTCGGAACTCCTTCCATTCCTCGTTTCTTAGATTAATCAAATTCATTTTAACTGTGTTTAGGGGATTATTAATTGTTTGATTTATTTCATACTCATTTTTTTAATTTAACTTCATAAAGGTCATTTCTTCGATCTTTCAAAATTTTCACACTTCCAAACTCATGTAGTTCTTTTAGTAAATCCATATCTACATCTACAATAAGTGTCATTTCGGTATTTGGGGTAGCCTCTGCTTTTACACCGTTTGTAGGGAACGAAAAATCTGATGGTGTAAATACCGCTGCCTGTGCATATTGAATATCCATATTATTAACCTTGGGCAAATTCCCTACGCAACCTGCAACCGCCACATAACATTCGTTCTCTATAGCTCTGGCTTGGGCACAATTTCTTACGCGGGTATATCCATTTTGCGTATCAGTTAAAAAAGGCACAAATAGCAACTGCATACCTTGGTCTGCCATAATTCTAGACAATTCAGGAAACTCTACATCATAACAAATCATAATACCTATTTTTCCACAATCGGTATTAAAAGTTTGAATGGTATCTCCTCCCACCATTCCCCAATGTGCCACCTCATTTGGGGTAATATGTATCTTCTTATACATTTCAGAAGTACCATCTCTCTTACACAAGAAACCTATATTATAAAGCTTACCATCTTCATCTATATGAGGGGTACTACCTGTAATTATATTAATGTTATATGAAATGGCAAACTCTTGAAACTTCTCTCTAAGAGAACCACTATATTTAGCCAACTCTCTAATAGCATCACTCTCAGATAAGTGATTATAATCCGCCATTAAAGGTGCTGTAAACAACTCCGGAAACAACGCAAAATCACTTCCGTAACCAGAAACTGCATCAATAAAAAACTCAGCCTGATCAAACAATGCTTCTAAGTTATTTAACGGACGCATTTGCCATTGAATTAAACCTAACCTTACAATCGATTTTTTGGCATTAATCAGTTTCGGACTTTCTTCATAATAGATATTATTCCATTCCATTAAAACGGCATAATCTTCAGAAGCGGTATCGCCTTCTAAATAACCTTTCATAACTTTCTTAACATGAAAGTCGTTATTTAACTGAAAGGTAAGCACAGGGTCATACAACTCCTTCATACGTACCATTTCAATATATTTTTTAGGTGTATACTGGTCAGATACTTTATTGTAATTAGGAATACGCCCTGCAAAAACTATAGACTTTAAATTCAGCGTTTCACAAAGCTCTTTTCTAGCATCATACAATCTTCTACCCAATCTTAGGCCTCTATACTCAGGATGAATAAATACCTCTATCCCATATAGCACATTCCCTTCTGCATTATGTGTACTAAAAGACGAATCTCCAGTAATCTCTTGGTACGTATGATTTGCTTTAAAATCGCGCAAATTCACAATGATAGAAAGTGCTGCACCAACTACTTTCCCATCTGCTAAAATTACCAATTGTCCTTCAGGAAAAACTGTCAACAGCTTTTCTATCTCATCCTCTTCCCAAAGTAAATCTGAAGTAGCACTATAAGCCTTGCTCATAGATGCTCTTAAAGCCCTAAAATCGTCTAGGTATAAATTTCGTAAATCAATCTTGTGTATTGTGGTCTGCATATAATCTGCACTATCATTTTAAACTTTGTACTGTTTAGCCCTCTCCCCCTTGTAAGTGTCAATTCTACTATAACCTCTTCAAATAGACAAAGAACACCTAATCTCATTTTAACACTGCAATCATAGTAAAATGAGGTTACTTACTTAATAATCAAAAAGGTATAGGATCTGAAGAACATTAAAAGATATTAACCTTTATAAAGCCTTCTCTTACAAATATAATTAATTAATCAATTGATTTGTAATCACAATCAGGCATGAACCTATAAAATTTTGTTAATGCTTTAAATTCAAACAATAAAGCTCTAAGCAAATATTTGTTTTATAATTACAAATACAAAGTAATTATTTAAAAACATTCTAAATTCATTACTGAAATTCAACACTTTAACAAATAAAAAAAGGGCTCTTTTAAAATTTAAAAGGGCCCTTTTTAACATTAAATGTTTTTTTATTTCTTGGATGCATCGAAGAAGTGGACATCCCTCTGAGGAAAGGGAATCGAAATACCCGCATTATCAAGAGCTGCTTTACAGTCTATAATTAATTGCTCTCTCATATCCCAAAACACATCGGTGGTTGCGGTAACCCTAACAGATAGGTTTACTGCACTATCCCCTAGTTCAGTCACTATCACCTGTGGCGCAGGATCGTCCATTGCATGCTGATTTGCTTTAATTACACCCATTAAAATTTCTTTTGTTTGGCGTAAATCAGCATCATAAGAAACTCCTATATCAAACCAAGTTCTTCTAGTACCCAGCTCTGTATAATTAGTAATACTACTATTAGAAAGCTCACCGTTAGGCACTACTACTAATTGGTTCTGTGGGGTGTTTAATTTGGTATTAAATATATCTATATACTTTACTGTACCAGACACTCCACTACTTGAAGAAATATAATCTCCAACCTTAAAAGGCTTTAAGGTTAAAATAAGTACTCCCCCTGCAAAATTAGATAACGAACCTTGAAGCGCTAAACCAATAGCCAAACCAGCCGCACCAATAATTGCTACAAAAGTAGAAGTTTGAACCCCCAATTGTGTTACCACTACAATAAAGAGCATTATTTTTAACGACCAGTTAATAAGATTCCCTAAGAATGTTCTTAAAGAAAGATCCACATCTCTCTTTTCAAATATTTTCTTAACTAGTCTGTTTATAATTTTTATAATCCATAAACCTATAACTAACGTTAACACTGCAGAAATTAAAGCACCCGCTATTTTAGGAGCATATTCTACCGTAACAGCTATAGCTTTATCCCAGTATTCACTTAAAGAGTTAATTTTATCTTCCATTTTCTATTTTTTAATTTTTAATTTTTAATAATTGAATTCAAATTTAACAACCTATTCTTAGTTAACACAAAAAAATAACACAAAATAGACTCATCTATTTTGTGTTATTCTCTAATTCAGGCTCTTAAAGAGATTGTAATTCTTTCTCTACTTCTTCCTTTCCTTTACCAGTTTTCTCTTGTAAAATTCCAACTAATTTGTCATATTCTCCTTCCGCAGCCTTTAAATCATCGTCTGTTAAAGAAGCATATTTCTTTTTCAAATCTCCTTTTACCTGGTTCCATTTTCCTTTTAACTCTAATGAATTCATAACTTTCTTTTTTTGTTTGATGTAAAGTTACAACAGCTAAGCGCTACCAGGTTTTAAGGCTTTACTAATCTTTGTTAAAACAATGTTAGTTATAGCCAATAGCAGTAATCGTATTTAATAAATGTCTATATTGTAGATGAATTATTAACAATACTAATTACACAATAAGGAAAACTTATTTTAGAATTGTAAGGTTCAGAAAAAATATTGACTAATTTCGCATATAAATTTAAAAACAAAAAAACATGGCATTAGAAATAACAGACGCTACGTTTGAAGAAGTAGTACTTAAAAGTGATAAGCCAGTAATGGTAGATTTTTGGGCTGCATGGTGTGGGCCTTGTAGAATGGTTGCTCCTATCATAGATCAACTTAATGAAGAATATGCAGGTAAAGCTGTAATTGGTAAGGTTGATGTAGATGCAAATCAAGAATTTGCTGAAAAATACGGAGTGCGTAACATTCCAACAGTATTAGTATTCCAAAACGGAGAAGTTGTTGGAAGACAAGTTGGTGTTGCTCCGAAAGATACTTATGCAGAAGCATTAGATTCTTTATTATAATACGTAAGACATTATTCTTATAAACACAAAAGGTTTGGCATATGCCAAACCTTTTGTATTTTAGATGCAACAACTGTAACCTTTTATAAAGGTTTTAATTCTATACTTACTTTGGATATACAAAAAGAACTTCAGAATGTTCAACTTTTTAAAAACCTAGATTTGCTTACCAACCAAGCAGTAGAAGGGTTTATAAGCGGTATGCACAAAAGCCCGTTTCATGGTTTTTCATCTGAATTTGCTGAACATGCTATTTATAACCAAGGCGAAAGCACCAAGCACATCGACTGGAAATTATATGCAAAAACAGATAAACTGTATACCAAACGCTACGAAGAAGAAACCAACCTAAGATGTCATATTATTATAGACAACTCTTCTTCAATGCATTACCCCATTATACGCAACAATACCTTTGAAAATTTGAACAAAATTGGATTTTCCGTATTGGCATCAGCAGCTTTAATGAATTTATTAAAAAGACAACGAGATGCTATTGGTTTAAGTGTATACTCTGATGAATATGAATTTTATGCGCCTGAAAAAGGTAGTGAAAGACATCACCAAATGTTGTTACATTACCTTAGTAATATGACCGTTAAACAGCAGCAAGACAAAACCACTAAAACTTACACCTACCTGCATCAAATAGCTGAAAAAATACACCGTAGAAGTATGATTATACTTTTTACAGATATGTTGCAGACAGAAACCGACAACGAGGCGCTTTTTGAAGCCTTAAAGCACCTTAAATACAATAAGCACGAAGTAATACTTTTCCATACCATAGATACCGCCACAGAGCAAGAGTTTGATTTTACCGACAAACCAAAACGATTTACAGATATTGAAACAGGAGATTTTATAGACCTGTACGCTGAAAATGTAAGAGACGTATACAAACAACAAATGGAAGCATATATTAAGGAAATAAAACTACAATGTGCTAGGTACCGAATTAAGTATGTAGATGCTAATATTAAAAACGATATTAATAAAGTATTGTTTACCTATTTAATAGAGCGCCATATTTTTGCATAACTGTTTATAAAATTTAGCCCCTGTAAACCAATTAATTAAACAAATTTTCATCTTAAAAACACATTTTATTTAAAAAAAACATCCATTTAATTTGGCAATAACATAATTGGATGTATATTTGCAACCGCAATACAGGAATGGTCTGGTAGTTCAGTTGGTTAGAATACCTGCCTGTCACGCAGGGGGTCGCGGGTTCGAGTCCCGTCCAGACCGCAAATTGCATAAAGCTCCAAGAACTTGGGGCTTTTTTTGGCAATAAAAAGTAGTTGTGTTGTTTAGATAAGCTTATTGCAAGTTTATCTTTGGTTTAGTAGTTAAACCAATGAAAAGCTTTCCTTATATCTGGAAGGCTTTTTTGCTTTTAAGAAATCCCGGAAAAGCTAGTGAACATCTAAATTTTAAATATTGAGTAAAAAATTATTCAATACTATTTGAAATATCAAAAATACGTGTATATTTGCACCCGCAATACAGGAATGGTCTGGTAGTTCAGTTGGTTAGAATACCTGCCTGTCACGCAGGGGGTCGCGGGTTCGAGTCCCGTCCAGACCGCAGAAATTGCAAAAGCCTTAAAGTTATCTTTAAGGCTTTTTTTATATTCCTATACTACTACTACTCAGATATACCTTCAACCAAAAACACACCAAACATAAACACCTGATTATTAAATAATAAAAAATAACGCTATTCATAAAAATAACTATTAATGTGTATAGATTCGTAATATGGTTTTCCTTACCTTGTAGCTATTAACCTACTTTAATTAGCTCTAAACTTTATTACAATGACACTTGAAGACATTAAACAACACATTAGCCAGTGGAATGAGGTGCGTACTACCAACCAAGCTCTTCCATTATTAACCCAAGGAATAAGTTTTAGTATTACTGAAGATCAGTTTTTAATATGGGAAGCATTGCAACCCGAAACTCTTAATTGCTACCTAGCTGTTGAAGACTCTAAAATCTTCTTTTATATTACTGATAGTGTAACCGATAAAAACGAAAGTTATACTCCAGGAACTAATCTTATTAAGAAAAACCTATTTAGAGAAGTTTCAGAAGAAACTCCCATTGCATTATCCTTAATAGAAAATGCAGTAGATGAAATATCTGCTACTGAAGCCAAAACCCGAATTTTAAATTGGGTATTATTTGCAGAATCTTGGTTTACCGAAATAAAAGATAAAGCAACCGAAATACCACGAGCCATTTCTATTCCGTTTGTAGATTTAAAAGAAGCATTTTCAAAAGATGTTACCAATGTAACCATTATACTAGCGCTTAATAAGTATAATGAAGAAGCTTATAAAGGGTATAATATGGATTTGATAGTGGTAAGTAATTCTCCGTTTAATACGGTAGATGATACCAACCAAAGCTTTATAGCCTTTTATGATGTTTGTAGACCCAAACCACCATTTGGTCAATCGGGCTTAAACCTATTAGATTCTTAAGTAGCGTACCTATTTACCTTTTACCTAATAATTATGGAAACCGTAAGCATTACATTAAGTAGCTTAGGCATTCTAATTTTATTAGCTGGTTGTACCTTTAGTATAGTAAGAAAAAAACGATATAATTTTTTATGGTATTTTTTATGCATCTTACTTATTGAGTGTTTGTCTCATGTAGTAGCCGATAATTTATTCCTAATCTCAATATCGTATTATATTCATTTTATTTTTCTGTGTAACTACATTAATGTACCACTATTAAAATGGAAAGCCAGTACTTCTAACATATTTATAGCTATCATGGCAATACCCATGATAGCTACTTTAGTAAGCACCTACTTCTTTAAATCATACATAGCTTTAGATAGGGTTATATACAATTTTACGCTTATTATATTAGCTATCAATGTACTTGTAGGTTACTTTAACGGCACTATTAACATGGCATCTTCCGTTATTACCATGATGCTAAGTATTATTGCGTTTTTTTCAATAGACTTTATCTTGGCTCTATCCTTTAATTACTTGATTAAGGAAAATTTAGACCTGGTTGGCTACTTCTGGTTATTTAGGCTTACCTTTTTATTAATTTACTACGGTACCACCGTCTATGTTACTACTACCACCAAACTGTCACAAAAAACTACCTGATATGAATTTTTCGCCAGACAGTTTAATTTTTGGAAGCCTGCTACTGTGTAGCATTTTACTCTTGGCTTTTATTGTGCTAACCAAAACGCACATTAAAAGAATTAGAGAAAATGAACAACATAAATTTACGTTGCAAAAAATTCACCATGACCAGCTTATTAAAAACAGTATTGATATTCAGGAACACGAACGTAAAAGAATAGCCGCAGATATACATGATGATTTAATTGGTAAATTAAGACACTTACAGTTTATGAGCACCAACGAAACTATCACTAACGAGCTAACCAAGTGTATTACTACCGCCAGAAATATATCGCACGATTTATCTCCCCCATTAATTAACGACACCAACCTAGAAGAGTTGTTAGCGTATTTTTTAGCACCAATAGAAAATTATTACAACATAAGTTTACATTGCTCATGCGTTACAGACACCCATATTGCTACCAAAATTAAACTGGCTGTATTTAGAATATTTCAAGAAGTGATAACCAATATAGAAAAGCATGCCAAAGCTAATAACATTGCCATTCTATTAAAATGTAACAAACGCTATATAGCCCTTGTAGTAACCGATGATGGAAAAGGCTTACCAGAAGAGCATAAGACCGGACTAGGATTAAAGAACATTGCCCTAAGGGCCTCTGGACTTAATGCTATGTATAAATTTAAAAACAACACACCAAAAGGCACCAAATTTACCTTGCTATGCAAACTAAAATAAATGTAACATTAGTAGATGACCATCAATTGGTAACAGACCTTTTGAAGGACTACCTTAATAAAACACCCGAAATTAAGGTAACCAATGCATTTTATAATGGCAACGACTTTCTAGATCATTTAAATGAGCATACCGCACCAGATATTCTTGTACTGGATTTAAAAATGCAAAATGGAAATGGAAAAAAGGTAATTGCTATTATAACCCAAAAATTTCCGGAGATTAAGATTATTGTACTTACCTCCTTTTATCAGCCCAATTACCTAGGATTTATGTTTCAATTAGGCGTACATGCCTTTTTACCTAAAGAACTCCCAAAGGAAAACCTGGTAACCATTATAAAAGAAGTAAAACAAAAGGGGTTTTATTTTGATAATGAACAAATGCTTACTTTACGCAAACAGATATCAAAAAAAACTCCCGAGCTTGTAACCGACACCAAAGAAATACTTACCGAACGAGAAATGGATGTATTAAAACTTTTATGTTTACAAATGACCGCTCAGGAAATAGCAGATAAACTTTTTATAAGTAAGAAAACAGTAGAAACACATAAGGCCAACCTTATACTCAAAACGGGCACCAAAAATACCGCCGGGTTAGTCATATTTGCAGCAAAAAATAAACTGATAGACTTAGATGAATTTCCGTTACTGTAACGAGGATTGAGTGGTGGTAGTTAGCTTTTGCAAACCTGCACGTGAACCATTGTACACATCATAATCTACCAACTCTACTCCGTACTGATAACTATCGGTTTTTTGCCAAAAGGTCCATTTATTATCCCAAATCCATGGGATTACAGGCGCTCGTACATTACGCCATTCGGCAATCCATAAAGCATATTTTTTAAAATAAAAATCATCTAAGTACTGTTCTAAAAAAACTAGGCTACCATAAATTATGGGTCTTTTACCTGTTTCTTTTTCAACTATTTCTAACCACTGTTTTAGATGGTCTTGAAACTCCTTTTTAGATATATCATCTACCTCTATACTACCTCTTTCAATATCTAATATAGGCGGTAACATATTGTAAAACGGAGCATGTAAACTATCTTGTGCTTTCACTACTTTTAGAAAAAACTGAGCCTGTTCAACCGGGTCTTTACCAGTATCATAAAAATGATACGCGCCCTTCACTATCTCTTTTGGTGTTTCTCTATAATTATAAGCAAACTTAGGGTCTTCAAAAATAGTTCCTTGCGTAGCTTTAAAAATCACAAAATCAATTTCATCATAGTTAGCACTATTGACTGCGAAATTTTGAAAATGAGACAAATCTAATCCGTTTACAGTACTATCTTTTTTAGCAGTTGTTACATTTGAAAGCTCATGCACAATTTCGGTTTTTTGAATATCAAGCAAGCTCTTTACATCTTTTCTGGTAAAAAAAGACACATCTCCCTTAATAACATAAAACAAGAGATAACAGAGTAAAAATATTACCGCACACTTAATAATAAAGTCTTGCCATTTAGATAGCTTTCTCATAATTATGTTGGTATTTGTGAACGTAACACACGCTCATATCCTTCAATCAGTTGCCCCAACCCATCCGATACTCTTTGCGGAGACAGTGTAAGTTCTAACTGAGCATCGGCGCTTCTTGCCTTTTTCTTAAACGGATTGATTCCTTCATTATCTTCTTTTTTGCCAAAGCTCACTAATAAGTTATCATCTCCGTCAAGTGCAATTTCAATATCGGTGGTAAACTTTAAATTTTCAATAGCAGCAGTACTAATAGGCACTAATGTAATTAAAGGCACATCTATACTGGTTGTTTTCAATCCTTCTTTTGTATTTACCGGATGTTGTATGGTTACGGTACGCGCTTTAAAACCATTTCCTTCCTTTTCAAAATACGTATCAAATATTTGCTGATGAGAATTATTGGCATTATTAGCTACTACCGTAGCTTCGTAAATAGCTTCTACTAATTGTTTAAACTGTATCATTTTTTCGCATTTAAAACTTCTGTCTTCATTCTTTTAAAATCGTCATAAAGCTTTTTAGCTTGGTCTAAACTTTGTCCTGAAATCTTTACTTCAGAAAAACAATTGGTACATTGAAACCCTACTCCTTGTAGTAATTGAGTTGGTTCAAAATATATAGTGCTTTTGCAAACTGGGCATGGTAACGTTTGTGTCATTATAGTATTGTTTATTAGTTATTATTCGTTTTCAGTTGGTTTTTCACGTTCCGTTGTAGAACTTGAAGCAGTATTACTATCTGCAGAAGAGGCAGTCCCGGTGCCTGATAATGAAATATTCTTGGTATATAAATCTAATATGGTAGTAAAACCCATTGGTAAGGGTACCGTTCCTCCATTCATTTCTACCGATAAATTAGCTTTACTATTGCTATTAAAAGCATTTTTACCTGCTGGCTTACTATTTTCATTCTTGGCATGGTAAGTTAAACCTCCGTGTAGTGTAACATGCTTATCGCCATCATCATTGCTATGGTTGATAGCAGTTAGTATTTCTAAATCAAACTTCAAATTAATATCTGTTACAGCTAGTGTATTTACAGGTAGAAGCGTTAACAAAGGCAACTCAAAATGAGAAACAATGGATTTCATTTCTCCCTCTACCAAAACATTTTTAGTAATAGCCATGGTTATCATCTTAGGCTTATACTTATCTCCTTCTACATCAAAACTATTCTCTATCAGAAATGAAGCTTGTTTTTTAGCCATCTCAGAACTCGCTTTAGCAGCTGCTACAAAAGGTGCTGATAATAACGATTGTATGTCTGTTTCTTTTTGCTGATCCTGATTCATAATTCTTTGGTTTAATAAGGCTCATGAAACCATGAGCCTTATATATTAACATAAAACCATATTAAAACATCTTGTCTTAACTATTTCCTCCACTGTCTTTACTTACACTAGGCATTTCAATAGGCTGAATGGAGTTTGTAAACGCTTCAATAATGGTATTTACGCCTTTAGGAAGCGGAAGTTGGCCAGCATGTACATTAACTGTATACTTAGCTGAGTTACTTTTTTGGTAATGTGTACTATGAGTTTCCGAATCTTTAGAGTCATAACTAGCCGACCCTTTAATTTCTACAGAGAATGGCCCCCAACCTGCTTTAGCTTCAAAAGAAGCAGTTCCTTGCTTCTCAGTAGAAGAAGTCTTCTCTTGTTGTTCACTAAAACTAGAGTTTACCTCCATCTCAAAATTGATATCAACGGTTTCCACTGCTAATGAATTAAGTGGTAAAATTGTTAATACTGGTAGGTTAAATGTAGTATCAACGATATCTATTTTTGGGTCATCCCCTTCTTTTGCAGGAGGTGTTATTACACCTCTCTTCAAAGTCATGTCAATCATAATAGGAGAATACCCTCCTTTATCTTCTTTTACAAAACAGGTGTTAAGTAAATATTGCGTCTGCGTAAATGCCATATTTGCATTTGCTTGAGCTGCAGCATTTAAAGGACCACCAATAAGCGCACCCATTGGCAAACCTGAAAACTGCTGTGCCATAGAGACTAAATTAGAATCCATAACGTAGAATTTTTAAGGTTATTAATATACCTACTCTATTAACAGGCTTTTCGGTTACCGCCCTGCCTTAATTAATTTTGTAGCTACATTAAACTTTAAAGACATAGCTAAGGTCTCTATATCTTACCAGAATTTTGTACGTAATAATATGTATTTGAAAAAAATAGGTAAAAGTCGCTACCTACATTTAAGTATTTAAAAACACTCCCTTTATAAAACAAAAAAATGCCCACAAAGGGCATTTTATTAGTTCTATTACAATAATATTGACAATCTATTCTATGTACTTTTAACCTTTAAAAAGCCGTAAAAAGTAAGTAAAGACAATACCAACCAAAATACATCTATAAAAAACGAGTGTATATTATTTTCTGCAAGCGCCAACCAAAACCAATTTCCAGTCATAACCCCATTAACTATAGGAACCATTAAACCAAAAAAACTGCCTAATAAAAGCGTATATTTGTTAGTAAACGTATTGTTTTTCTTCAGCATAAATAATACACTTAGTAACAACCATCCTATAAAATAAAACCAATACAGAAAGCTCATACCACTCCCCCCTTTTATTTTCACCACCAAAAAGGCTAGCGCTGTTATAGGATACATACTTAAGCAAATAGAGAGGTATATATTTGCTACACTATTATTATACCTTTTCTCCTTTTCAGGAGTATTCTTTTTATTACGGGCATTTAACCATATTAATACACCAGATAATATAACCACACACCCAATAATACCCATTACAAAACTAATAATGCGTAAAGGGTAGCCTGCATAATCTCCATAATGCAATCTGTAGACGGCAGTTTTAACCCCATCTAAATAAGAGTTACCTGTATATGGGTTCTTAATAACTGTTGCACTACCATCCGCTACCTTATAACTTACTTTTCCTATTCCGGTAAACCTACTATCGGGGTTTAACTGCCCCTCTACATATACATGCATATTAGCATCGGCATAGTTAAACACACCTATTTTTGTTACATTAAAATCTCGCCAGCTTTGTTTGGTTTCTGTAATGTATTTTTCTACTGAAAATGGTTTCCCTAAATCTTCACCCGCATATTCATAAACCGGATCTGTAAATTCTAAAGCTTGCATTAACTCTTGCTTGTCTTTATTAAAAAAAACTACGGCATAAGGAGCTACTAACAATAGCTGAATCATGAAAAAAGCACCTGTAATAGCATACACCAATTGAAACGGAAAGCCAATGGTACCTAAAGCAGTATGGGCATCTGTCCACAACACCTTTAGCTTAGCTTTAGGCCTGAAAATATAAAAATTGCTTACAATTTTATCCCAGTGTATTAGGATACCTGTAATAAGCGCAAACAGAAAAAAGAAAGCTGTAAACCCACTTAAATAATATCCATACGGATAAGGTATTTGTGCAAAAAAATGTAAACGATATAAAAACTCTCCTAGATTATACGATTCAGGATAACTTTGCTCTGTAAATTTTTCATCATGCAGATAGAAAAAAGCTCCTGCCCTATCGGCTTCAGCTATAAGGGTGTCTTTAGAAGCTCCTAAACTCACCGCAGGCTGGTGCTCTTCATAATACTTTTTAAAAGTAATATCTCTCCCTTTAAGCACATATCTAGTAGCCAACGTATCTAATGCCTCATCTATATTCAAGTGCATTTCTGTTGAAGAAACCATTGGGTCGTTTCGCTCCCAGTTCACAATTTCATCTCTAAAAAATGAAAACGAGCCTGTAAAGAAAATAACATACAGCAATACACTAATTACAATACCGCTAACGGTGTGTAAATGGAAAAAAATATTATATGGTCTGTTTTTCATATGATAAGCTAACTAATTCCTAAATACATAATCCCTAAAAATATGGCTGTAGCTAATAAATACCAGCCCCACATTTTCCACCCGTTTTTACCTAAGTAGGCCACTATCATTAAACCTGCCCAAAGTAAAAAAGCTGAAAAAGTAGATGTTATAACAACATTTACAGTATGAAACCAAGCTGCAACGGCTAAATGAAATGACATTGCCACTAGATAACCACCAATAAAACCAGCAGTAAACTTGGCTATGCGTTGCCCTCTGCTTTGCGATAAATATTTTTTATTTGCAGGCATTATACTATGTATTCAATTATAACACAACATACTAAAAAAATAACAAGGGGTACTGTTTTAAACAAACCTAAAGGCTGTAAAATAATTACCATTCCCCCAAGTGTCATCAAGGCAATAACATACAATAATATGCCACTTCCTAAGCCAAAAGCTACTGTAAACAATACTAGTGCTACCGACAATAATACACCACTTATTAATTTTGTGGTCATTACATTTTTTTTTAGTGCTGCCAAAAGATTATCAGAAACCACAAACACAGCTCTTTGAGAAGTGCTGTATAGGCCTAAAAAACCAAGTAGTAAAATTAAACAGCTTATGGTAAACATCTTTAATTATTTAAAATAGTATACGTTGCACAGTGCCAAATAAACTCATATGCTTTACCTCTAAAAACTCCTGGCACTTCTTCTTTAATAGTAGTTTCTAAAACATACTGGGTATTAAAAGGTAATGTAAAAGTAATATACCCTTCATCATCGGTTGTTAACTTCTTAGACCATTGGTCTGCCATATAAATAGCTACTTCATTTTTAGCTAATGGTGTGCCTTTGTATAGCACTTGAAACTTCACTTTACCTTTTTCTGCCTCAACTCTCTTTACTGCAATTCCCGAAGCATTATCAGCTACTGAGTTTATGTTACCACTTCCAACATCTATAGTAGTTGCCGAGTGATAATGAGTTTTAAAAATACCAAAATCATATTTCGTAAAGTCAATAACTTCTATGTCGTTATTATCTAACAATACGGTGTATACTCCTTTTTGAGAAGGTTTAAAAGTAGCCTTATAAAAATTAGCTTCTGGCGAAACCTCTAAAACCTCTTTGGTTCCATCTGGTGCTACCAACCACAAAGTAAAGTTTTTAACCTTATTAAAGGTATCCCCTCCTACTTCTTCATACACCCCATAAGAATACTCCCCGTAATGTACTTTTACAATATGCTCTTTGTCTTTATTACCTATTGCATTGGTTTCTATCCACATAAAATGCGAAAAAGCCGGAAGGCTTACTAATAGAAACAATACACTTAAAAAAATTGTTTTTCTCATCATACTATAGTTATATAAAAAAGAGCCGGAGAACAAGTGTTACATCCGACTCTTACCACCAAATAATAATCTAGAACATATATGTAAAGTTGGCGGATATACTTCTTAACATCTGTGGGCTAATAGTAGACCATCCTTTATAATATTCTTTGTTTGCAATATTATCAAGCTTTAAACCAAGTCTAAAGTCTTCATTCCCATAAAATACAGAAGCGTTTAATACAGTGTATGAATCTAAGGCAAACGTACCCCCAAGGTTTCTATTAAAAATTTTGTTCTCACTTGCATAGTTACCACCAAATCCAAGTCCGAAACCATTTAAAGTTCCTCCGGTAAATTTATAGCTAGCCCAAAGGTTTGCTAAGTTCTGCGGACCTGCGCTTTCTGGTCTTCTTCCCATAAAGTCTGCATCTCCTTCTACCAACTTACTATCGTTATAACTATAACCTGCAATAATATTGAATCCTTTAAAAGGGTTTGCTATAACACTTGCTTCAAAACCTTTGCTCTCTTGCTCTCCATTTTGAAGGTTTATAGTGTTGTAAGCTATATTAGGGTCTACAGCATCTTGTGTAATACTATAAACCATATCCTTCACATTAATATCGTAGTAACTAAATGTAGCTGCTAGTTTACCATCTAGCAGATTTAACTTTGTACCAAACTCTAACTGCGTAGCATGCTCAGGGTCAAAGCTTCTAACAACCTCTTGCCCCTCAATTTGGTCTGATGCAAACCCTACATTAGAGAAACCATCCATATAATTAGCAAATAAAGAAACCTTATCTAGTATAGGCTGATAAACGATTCCGAATTTTGGAGATAATACCGTTTGGTTATATTCATCATTAGAAAAATGATCTACACGTAAACTTGCCATAGCAGATAATTGAGGTAAAATGTATACCACATCAGAAGCATAAGCACTATAAATTTCCTGACTTGATTTTGATATATTAGCCGAAGTATTAGCCAATAAAGCATAACTACCTGCGTGTGTTAGCACACCTGTATCATCTGTATACTGACTTGCATCTGTAACACCTAATACATTTTGGTTAAAACCAGCAAGATCATCTCCAATATAAATCATACCATTAGATACATAGCCAGAACCATTATTAATTACTGTTTGGTTAAAGTAGTCTAACCCAACTACCATTTTGTTCTTAACGGAACCTATGTTAAACTCACCAATAAAGTTCTGTTGAATGTCTGTACCAAGTGTTTCAGAATTCTGATCGTTAAAATAACGCTGAAAAACCACCCCTTCTGTCATTGGGGTATATCGTGTAATCTCGTAAATATAAGAGTAGATACCCTCAGATTTTGCGCTAGAACGTGAGTACGCTGTTTGCGATGTCCACTGATCATTAATCTTATAACGCATTTGCCCCTGTAGGCTGTATGAAGGTGTTTCTATATATAAATCGTTACTAGTATAAGATCTTTTATGATCGTACCCTAACTCATCAAGATTATGTACTCTTAACTCGGTACCTCTATCTAAAAACAACATGGTTTGGTTGGTACTCTTCCCTGTATAAAACTCAGTATTGATATGAAAAGATAACTTATCGTTTACCTGATACGCTAAAGACGGAGCTACAAAGAACGATTTTCTAAAACCTGCATCCTGAAAACTATTTTGCGTATGGTAAGCCGTATTAACACGCATAGCAATTTGTTTCTCGTCACTTAACAATGCATTTACATCGGCAGTTACACGGTTTAACCCATAACTACCTCCTGTATAAGAAACTTGACCTTTATACCCGTAAAAAGGTTGTTTGGTATTCAAATTAATAAGTCCACCATATGAGATAAGTGAGCTACCAAATAAAGTTCCTGAAGGTCCTTTAATTACTTCTATACTTTCAATATTTGCAGGGTCAGGACTTCCGTTAGTCAAAGCGGGCAATCCATTCACCATAGTTGGTTGTACAGAAAAACCTCTTAAAGAATAATATCCAGCACCATCTGAACCTCTACCAGTAGACTCCCATAATTTATCAATACCTGGAGCATTTTTTAAAGCGTCATCAAAATTAGTTACTATCTGCTCTTCTAACACTGTTGAAGAAATTACGTTATACACCTGAGGGTTTTCAATATCCTTCAAGTCCATTTTAGCAACAGTAACACTCTTTTCTTTTGTAAATTTATTAGCTCTGCTATTCTGAACCACTACCTCATTTAATACTTCTGTATCCTCTTTTAAGTTAACAGTTCCTATAGTAACAGTCTCATTTGCAGAAACCTCTATAGATTGGCTAAAAGAGGTATACCCTATAGCGGTAATTTTTAGTTTATAACTACCAACAGGAACGTTATTTAATGTAAAATCTCCATTTACATCGGTAGTTGCTCCAATAGCTGTATTTACTAAAGTAACATTAGCATATACAATTGGCATTTGCATTTTTTCGTCTTGCACATTACCTGTAATCTTCCCTGATTGTGCTGAGGCTGAATATACCCCTAATAATAAAAACACAATGGCTAACACATTTCTCATTAGTTATATTTTTGAGTTCTGTAAATTATTTAGAATTAGTTTAAATAAACACGGCAAATGTATAATGCAAAAACGACTTACACAAAATTTATTTAGAATAATTTAAAATAAGAGACTAAAGTAATCCGACTCAAAAAAATTAGGGCTTTTCAAAACAACTACTACAGCGTTTTCTGTACTTTTATAAGCATCAATAAATACACTTTTTATGAAAACGCTTATTCTTATAGCTTGTACTGTACTAGGAAGTGCATTACATGCTCAAACCACAAATGAATACACTATAAACCTATGGCCTAACGATATACCTAACCACGTAACCAGCAGCTCTAAAGAAGAGGCCTCTAATGCAAACCATATTCTTTGGATTACCCACGTACAAACTCCAAGCATAGATGTATACTTACCCACAAGAAGAATTGCTACGGGAGCCGGAGTACTTATATGCCCGGGAGGTGGTTACGGCGGTTTAGCGTATGATTGGGAAGGCACCGATATTGCAAAATGGTTAAACGCTAAAGGCATTGCAGCTTTTGTTTTAAAATACAGATTGCCTGGAGATGCTTCTGTAAAAACTCCTAACCTAGCTCCGTTACAAGATGCACAACGAGCTATGCGCATTATTAAAGGACGTATGACCGAATTTCACTTAGAAGAAGGTAAAATTGGCGTAATGGGATTTTCCGCTGGTGGCCACTTGGCTAGTACTTTAGGTACTCAGTATAACCGAGAAGTTTACCCTAAGTCAGATAGTTTAGATCAGCTAAGTGCACGCCCTGATTTTATGGCTTTGGTATACCCTGTAATTAGTATGAAGAAAGACATTACCCATGAAGGTTCTCAAATAAATCTTTTAGGGAAAGATGCTAGCGAGAAACTCATTAATCAATACTCTAATGAATTGCAAGTAACCACAGATACACCTCCTACATTTTTAATACATGCCACAGATGATGGTGCTGTTCCTGTTCAAAATTCGTTATTATTTTTTGATGCACTTACAAAAAAAGAGGTCCCTGTAGAAATGCATTTATTTCCAAAAGGTGGACATGGTTTTGCATTTGGATATGATACAAAAGGATTAAGCGAATGGACTGTTTTATGCTATAATTGGATACAAGCACTTTCTTCTTCTAAGTAAATAAACGAATGTTTATTATAAAACTAGATTTACGATGTGTAATGTTAAAAACATTAAATAAAATCTGTTAGCATAAACATTATCTTGTTATCAGATTTTATTTCGTTATTTTTAGCAAACAACTTTCAATATGTTAAGATGAAATTCCAACACCACTTAGTTATTCTACTTTTCATAATACCTATACTTTGTTTTTCTCAAAGCGATAATCCTAATTCAAAAACCATTGAACATTATGAAAACTATTTTAACTTGGAGCAGGAAACTATTTATGCACAACTAAATAAAAGCACCTACCTACCAGGAGAAGAACTCTGGTTTAAAACCTATATCTATAACACTAAAACAGAAAAACCATACTTAGCTACCTCCAATTTACAAGTTACCTTATTTAATAATGAAGGTACACCCATAACTACAAAAACATTTTATACAGAAAACGGTAGCTCTTACGGTAATTTTAAAATAGACTCTACCTTGACTCCCGGCACGTATTATTTTAAAGCATCCACAGAGTATATGAAAAACTTCAAGCAAGACAGATCATATATCACTAGCTTTAATATAATTTCATCGTCGGTAAAGTATAAACAGAAAGAAGTTATAGCCTATGATTTACAACTATTACCAGAAAGTGGCCATTTTCTAGAAGGTGTTAAAAATACTATTGGTGTAAAAATTATTGATGACAATGGTAAACCAGCGGTAATTAAAAACGCTGAGGTAACAAATAAAAAAAATGAGGTTATTACCACATTTAAAACCAATCAGTTTGGGTTGGGTAAATTTTCACTAGAGCTTAAAACAAACAATTCTTATATAGTGAAAGCTACTTTAAGTAATGATTCTGTAATTACAAAAAGTATTAACCATATTGAAAAAGAAGGTTTTTTAATTCAAACCGAAGCTGTTATTCATGACCTAGTAAACATTAATGTTCAAACTAACACTGCTACAAGTAAAAAACTAAACAAACAACACTACACGCTGTTTATTCATAAAGAAGGAACAGGTACTTCTATAGATATACCTATTGAAAAAAACAAAAGCTCCTATGATTTTGCCATTTCAAAAGACGAACTGTTTGCTGGTATTAATATTGTAACGCTATTAGATGCTTCTGGAAACCCTATTGCTGAAAGACTTATTTATAACCCTATAGGAACTAAAATAGAACCTCTAACTATTAACAATATTGTTACAGAAGCTGATAGTATTTTAGTTACTTTAAAAACTAAAAACCCAACGGACTCACTTAACCTAAGCGTGTCTGCGCTACCAGAAAACACAGAATCTTACAGCTTTAAAAATAACATCCACAGCACTTTTATACTAGCTCCATTTATTAAAGGCGCTATTGAAAACCCAAGTTATTATTTTAAAAATACAGACAGAAAAACACTTTACAATTTAGATTTATTACTACTAACACAAGGATGGAGTAGTTACGATTGGAAAGACATTTTTTACACAAACAAGGCTATCTATCCTTTCGAAAACGGTTTTTCTATAAAAGGAGGTATTAACAATTTTTCTTATGACCCCGAAAACAAACTGGTACTGTTCTCTCCTGAAAATGGTTTTTTTATAGAAGCACCTTTAGATGAAAACAATAAATTTGAAGTACACAACATAGCAGTTATAGATTCCTCTGAAATTAATTTCTCACTCATAAACAAGCGCGAAAAAAATAAAAAACCGAAAGTTTATTTTACCGTTTTACCACAACCTCATACTACTAACAAACTCCCTTTAAGTTTTTTAGAAAATGATATATACGTAACAGCTCCATCTAACCACATTATTGACACTGTTGCTAATAATTACAGCTTTATTCAATCAGACGTAATATTGTCTGATGTAGTAGTTACCGAAAATAAAATCAATGGAGAACCAGACCACTTTCCTTTAGGGTATTCAAGAGTAACTGGAACATATTTAGATTTTGATCATCCAAGATACAAAAACAGTCCTGAATCACTTGAAAATTTAATACGAAGAAATGGCTTTGAAGTAAGTTCAGATGGTATTTCAACCTTCAATGTTTTCGATAGACGTGGTCTTAGAAGAGCCCGTACTGTATTATTTTTAGACAACGTCCCTGTAGATGATTTCAACCAATATTCTCTCACTAATTTACAGGTAAGGGACTTAGAAGAAATATTCTTTAATAAAAATGCTGCCATTTTTGGTATGGGAGGACGAGGAGGAGTGATACATATTTTTACCAAAAGAGGCACAGATTCACAAAAAAATGGACAAAAAGTATTTAAAAATTATGCAACTAATTATGGATATACTCCGTCAAAAAAGTATTATAGCCCTCTTTACAACAAATCAGACATAGATACTTTTGAATCTTACGGGGTATTAAATTGGATTCCGAATGTTCAACAAAATGAAGCAGGAGAATATTATGTTATTATTCCTAAACATTACAGCAATATCAACTTATATATTGAAGGTATGGATGAAAACGGTAAGTTATTTTCAGAAGTACTTACCGTTAACACCAAAGTTTCTAAACTATAATTTAGTGCTTCTTAATCGAAGCGCATTACTAATTACAGATACCGAACTAAAGCTCATAGCCAATGCTGCTATCATAGGAGATAAGAGTATCCCAAAAAATGGATATAACAGCCCGGCAGCCACAGGTACACCAATGGTATTATAAATAAGTGCAAAAAATAGGTTTTGCTTTATATTTTTCATCACCTTTTCTCCTAAGGTAATGGCTTTAACAATGCCTTGTAAATCACCCTTTACTAAGGTTAGTCCGGCACTTTCTATGGCAACATCGGTTCCGGTTCCCATAGCTATACCAACATCTGCCTTAGCCAATGCAGGAGCGTCATTAATACCATCACCTGCCACAGCTACCTTTTTCCCTTGCTGCTGTAAACGCTCAACCTCTTTTAATTTATCTTCGGGTAAACACTCAGCTATATAATCTGTAAGTTGCAACGTGTTTGCCACAGCAGCAGCAGTAAGCTTATTATCACCCGTTAACATGGTTACTGCAATACCTTTTTCCTGTAACGCTTTTATGGCTGCTTTACTAGTTTTCTTTATCGCATCGGTAATTACTACATACCCTATAATGGTTTTGTTGGCATATGCAATAGAAACTGTTTTACCATCTTTCTGTTCCTTTTCTATAGCAGTGCTCATAGCACTACCTATTTGCAAACCTACATCTTCCAGCAAGCTTACATTCCCCAACCCAACAGCAACATCATCTACTTGCCCTACAACACCCTTACCCGTCTTAGATTCAAAATCCTGTACCTCATCCAAATTCATCTTCTGTTCTTTAGCAAAAGCTACAATGGCTTTTCCTAACGGGTGCTCACTATGGTTATTTAAAGATGCTATAACTTTTACTACCTCATCTTGCTCTTGCCCTTTTACCGGCACTACTTTCTCTACAGATGGTTTTCCTTCAGTAATGGTACCGGTCTTATCAATTACTAGCGTGTCAATGGTATTGAGTACTTCTAATGCCTCGGCATTTTTAATTAACACACCATTACTAGCCCCTTTACCTACGCCAACCATTACCGACATTGGCGTAGCCAACCCTAGGGCACATGGGCATGCTATAATTAAAACTGCTATAGCATTTACAAAACCATAGACCAATACAGGTTGCGGACCAAAGAAATACCAAACAAAAAAGGTTAGTATAGAAACTCCTACTACGGTTGGCACAAAATAGGCTGCTATTTTATCGGCCAGTTTTTGAATAGGTGCGCGTGATCTACTAGCATTGTTCACCATGTCTATAATTTGAGACAACAACGTATCGGCGCCCACCTTTTCAGCTTTCATGGTAAAAGAAGTATTCCCGTTAATAGTACCCGCACTTACTGTATCTCCATTTCCTTTTTCCACAGGTACCGGCTCTCCTGTAATAGCAGACTCATCTATAAATACATTTCCTTTTTCAATACTACCATCTACCGGTACTTTCTCTCCTGGTTTTACCTTTAACACATCTCCTACCGCTATTTTATCAATAGCAATTACCTCTTCTTCTCCATTTACTATTCTAGTTGCTTTATTAGGTGCTAGTTTCATCAGTTCTTTTATGGCACCATTAGTTTTAGAATGTGCCTTAGCCTCTAATAACTGACCTAATAATACAAGTGTTAAGATAACCACCGTAGCCTCAAAATATAAATGCACGGTACCTTCGTCTGTCTTAAACTGATCTGGAAAAACACTAGGTACTAACAAGGCTATAATACTAAATACATAAGCCGCCCCAGCACCTATACCAATTAAGGTAAACATATTCAAATTCCAAGTAACCACTGAACGCCAAGCACGTTCAAAAAACATACGTGTTGCCCAAAATACTACCGGAAGTGATAAAGCAAACTGTACCCAGTTCCAATAGGCAATATCCATTACATCATATAACGGATTATTGGTAAGCATACCAGACATAGCAATAACAAATACAGGAAGTGTAAATGCTACTGCTATCTTAAACTTTTTAAGTAATTTTTTATAGGTTTTCTGCTCGGCACTTTCAGACTCTTTAGGTACTAAGTCCATACCGCATTTAGGGCAGCTACCGGGTTCATCCTGTTCAATCTCAGGATGCATAGGACAGGTATATATAGTAGTTTGTTGCGAAGGTTGCTCTACCAAATCCATTCCACAAACCGGGCAATCACCAGGATGGTCATAGGTTTTATCGCCCTCGCAAAACATGGGGCAATAGTATACCCCATTTCCCTTTACATTATTTTTTTTTTGAAGCCTCCTGGTGTTGGTGGGCCTCTTCTGCAGTAGTATGTATGTGGTAATGACTACCCAGTTCCTTTTGTAACGTTTCTAGCGGTACATGCTGTTCCATTTCTATCTCAGCCTCTGCCTTTTCAAGGTCTACAGTAGCTTTGGTTACGCCTTCTACATCATTCAATGCGCGCTCTACAAAAGAGCTACATCCCATGCAGGTCATTCCGGTAACTTTATAGGTATGTTTCATTAGTATCAAATTTTATACTTCAAAAGTAATGAAAGCTTCAAACTCTTACTTTTAAAATTATGTATAAAACTTATAAAATTTTGTCAAGCGTATTTCTTTGAAGATCAGGATTACTTTTAAATTCTGATAGACTTACCCCTGTTTCTTTTTTAAATTGAGTAGACAAATGACTTAAAGAATGATACCCTAGCTGTGCAGCTATTTCAGAAAAGTTAAAACGGCCTTCTCTAATATATTGCTTTGCTTTTTCTACTTTCAATTTTATCAAATAGCGCTCTATAGTACTATCGTTATACTTAGAAAAATGCTTACTAAGCACACCATAATCTTTATGAAGTTTATGTGTTAAATACACCGAAAGCTTTTCGCTTTCCATATCCGCTTGTGCTACAAAGTTGAGTATTTCCGTTTTTATAGCATCTGATAATATGGCCTCTTCCGTTTCTAAAAGCTCAAAACCATGCAATTCTAACTGTTGTTTTAATTGTTGAATTTTAGCAGCTTCAACCAACTTATTTACAGTAGACACTTTACCAAGTGCTATGGAATCTATTGCAATAGACGCGTTTTCAAAATCGTTTTGCACCACCATAATGCAGCGGTCGCATACCATATTTTTTATATGAAATTCCATATAGCAAAGTTACGCAACCTTTTGCTTTTTTTGCTGATAATAGAAAGCAGGTATTAAAATGAGTACAAATACGGGATGTATTAAAAATCTACGGATATAAAAAGTAAGTAAGTAATTGTCTGATGACCCTGAAAGTAGCACAAAATAAACAGGACACAACAACACAAAAGCACCTATAAAAATATACAGTGATACTTTGGTATACGCTTTATTTCTAAACAACAAATACAATACCCCTAAAGATATAACGGCATTTAGTGCATACCTAAAAAGTAATGAAAGAAATAGATGCAGGCCGTTAAAATCTGGATAATTCTTTTTTAAAAAGTTTCCCTCAAAATATGCTGTAAACGGGTCGTAGAACAATACATTTTCAAAAGCCCTAATGGCTACCAAAAATAGGAATAATAACCCTACCAATATATATGTTCTTACTGACTGTCTCATTTCTTAGCAAATCTTCTTACCCAAAAAACCCAAAGCACCAACATAGTACCATAAATAATTGCCGGAAAAACCAACCCATGAAGTGTATGCGTATACGTAGGCAACTCATATACCCCTATGGTTAAAATTACAATACGTAACACATTTACCACGTACAAAAAAGCAATACCGGCCAAACCATATAATAGTGTATGCTTTAAACTTCCTTTAAAGGCTATTATAAAAGTTACAAATAAAATAAGTACACTTACCGAATTACATCCTTCCACAATACGAGCTGTGTAGTGGTTACCTACCATTACCTTATAAAAAGGTTCTGCCGCATCTTTTACCATAGTAGCCGGATACCCAAAAGCATCTAACAACCATTTACTTTGGTTAGCTACCAAAGTTGTAATACCATCTGGAGTACTAGTAAACTGGTTTATATAGAAGGTATACGCCATAGTTAGCACTATATATACTCCTAAAAACCTAAGTAAAAAACCTAAGGCTGCTCCGTATTTGGTTAAAAAATCTTTCAAACTATCTATACTGGTATATCACAAATTTATAATAATTATCTATTCTTAATTTTTATTTCTCCTACTTTTGCCAAAAAATAGAGGATTATGAAGTTAGCAGCACTAGAACCAAAAGTAAGTTTACTTTTAAATAATGAAAATCTAAGAATTGCCGAGCGTTTAACCTTGGTATGCGAATTATTACAAAGTGAAGTTGCCTATTACGATTGGGTAGGCTTCTATTTTAAAAACGGAGATAAGCCAGAATTAAAATTAGAAGCATTTGCCGGTGAACCAACAGACCATACCATAATACCTTTTGGAAAAGGAATATGTGGACAAGTAGCAGTAAGCAATGCCAATTTTGTGGTACCAGATGTAAAAGCACAAGACAATTACATTGCATGTAGTATGTATGTAAAAGCAGAAATTGTAATTCCGTTGTTTGTAGATGGAGAAAATATTGGGCAAATAGATATTGATTCTCATACCCCAGACCCCTTTACTGAAGAGGACGAACGTTTCTTAGAATTTGTAAACCAAGAAGTAGCTAAAATATTAGCTTAAACTGCGTATTGAAGCTTACGTATAGAGAAAAAGCAAACACACATTACAAACCGGTATGATCCCGGTTTTTTTTCTTTCTTATATAATTAAGACTATTGTAAATACGTTTGAATATTATAACTTTACACTATGGCATTACCCTACTTAAAAAATAGAAATGTTGCCAATTTTGAAGGTGTACGATGTTCATGTCATGTACCATTTGGCCACAGAGACTACTATAAAGTTACGCTTTGCAAAAACGAAGCTACTATTACGTATGCCGAAAAAATAGTACATATTAATAAGCCTGCCGTAATTTTTACTGAACCAGGAACACCTTATGCATGGGATTCAAAAGAACCTCTATTAGAAAGTTACCGGTGTGTATTTAATGAAACTTTTGCACAAAGGAACAATAGAGCTTTATTAAACTTTTCTGTATTTCAGCCAGGTAAGCAAAAGATTATTTTTATTGAAGAAGCACAGCTTCCAAAACTAGAGGGATATTTTAAAGACATTAAAGATATACTTGCCACAAACTATTCATTTGCAGAAGAGAAGGTATTTGCACTTATTCAATTAATTATATACGAGGTACTACCTAAGTGCCCTGAAGTTATTGATGGTAAAAGCTTGAAGAAAGACTCCCTGAGCAATCGGTTTTTCAAAATACTAGAAGATCACTTTAGCTTGTTAGATGACGATACTCCGCTACTTTACAAAACACCATCTGATTACTCTAACATGTTGGCTGTGCACCCAAATCATTTAAATAGAGTACTTAAAAAATCTACAGGTAAAACCACTTCTATTCTTATCTCTGAAAGGGTAATTGAAAAGGCAAATGAGTTTTTAATGCACTCTGAATGGAATATTTCTCAAATATCCTATGCCCTAGGATTTGAAAACACCTCTTATTTTAATCAGTTCTATAAAAAACAAACAGGCACTACACCCGGTCAATCAAGGTTGAAAAATGTTTGATTTACAACATAAGTGGTTTCATCATCTAAATTACCAATTATAAAAACTGGTCTACTTTTGTATTAAAGAATTACAGACCATGTTAGAGAAAAAATTACAACCCCGCTATAAAAAAATTGCTACGTATTTGGCATTGGCTATTATCCCCTTATCAGGAGTAGCTACCGATATTTTTATTCCTTCTTTACCTACTATGGTAAAAGATTTGCATACTACAGAAAGTACTATCAGATTAAGTATCACCTTGTTTCTAGTAAGTTATGGACTATCTCAATTTATATCTGGCGCCTTAGTAGACGCTTGGGGAAGGTATAAATTCAATATTATTAGCATGTTGGTTTTTATAGCCAGTAATGTTATAATTATACTTAGTGACTCTATAGAACTAATTTTGATAGCTCGCTTTATACAAGGTATTAGTGCTGGTGCTATTGCTACTGCTAAAAGAACCTTATTTATAGATGTACACGACGGTGAAAAACTAAAACACTACTTAAGTATTATGAGTATTGTATGGTCGTTAGGCCCTATTATTGCTCCTTTTATTGGTGGTTACCTTGAACATTTAGTAAACTGGCGTGCTTGTTTTGCTTTCTTAGGAGTGTATGCCTTAATTATACTCATCTTAGAACTTATATTTTCCGGTGAAACGATTAACAACTATCACGAACTAAAAATTAAGCCTATTCTAGACAAGTCTCTTATAATGATTAAAACTCCTGATTTTATATATGGTGTGTTTATTTGTAGTCTTTGCTATGCTATGGTTATTTTATTCGGACTTGTTTCTCCATTTATAGTAGAGCACCGAATGGGGTTTTCTCCAGTAGTAGCAGGCTACGTTTCTCTAATTTTAGGATTTGCATGGATGACCGGAGGTTTTATTGGAAAGGCATTAATGAAAAAAGATTTTTTACCTAAAATACAGCGTGGCAATGCTATTCAGTTTCTATTTATAGTTGCTATGTTATTAACTACCCCGCTTAGAGCAGATATATTTACGCTTGTTTTCTTTGCTTTTGCAGTACATGTGTGCTCAGGGTTTATGTTTAACAACTACTTTGCATACTGCTTAGGAAGATTCCCTAATATGGCAGGATTATCAGGTGGACTTGTAGGTGGTATGAACTATATTTTATGTTCTATTTTCAGTTACGGACTCACATGGGGTATTAATCCGCAAGAACAATCTGGACTCTCTATTGCCTATTTTGTATTAGCAGCTGGCATATTAATTTTCCTATTACTAACAAAAAGAAGTAAGAGTGCTTTTGTAAGCTAAGCACTTATTTTTTATTGGCAGAAATTTCGCAGATAATTTCTAACATGAAAATTGGTACTATCACCTATTTTACCAAAAGCTTTACAAGCATTATCAGTATCGCCTAAAACTAAATAACACACTCCCATATAAATTATTGAGCTTGAAAAAAAGTGTTTATGCTTTTCTATAATTGCTCTATTTTCTTCTGTTTCAAAAGCCTTCTCGTATAATACAAGAGCCTCCTGAAAATAATTTTTCGAATAATGTTCATCTGCCCTAAGCATTAATTCTGCAACCTTTCGTTCTTCTGAGGTAACAAACTTCCCCCTAGCTAAAAAACGAAACTCATGTGCAACCAACATATCTTTACCAATTGTATTTATCAACTTCCCTTTCGCTTTTTTTAGAGCTTTCAAAAATTTACCATCAAACTCTTTATTTATACTATCTACAATGGTTACATCGGTAATTTGATTATCGGCTGTTAAAATAAATTTAGCCTTAAAATAGCTATTACTAGGAACAATGTTCTTGTATTCTTTCATATGGCTTATTAAAAACTCATGTAAAGAAATATCTTCATCAAAAAAGGGGTTTACTACGGCATTTTCTTGTAGCAGCGTTTTCCCCCTGTACGTTACTTGCCTTGGTATAAACTCAGGATATTTTGCTAAATAATCTTCCTCTTTTAAATAGTAATAAGTTTTATCATCTCCCCATTCCGTTAATTGCAAGTAATTACCCTCTAGTTTATAATTAGACTTTTTATAAGGCGTTAAAATCTGGTTGCTTGTAAATGTTGCTTTAAAAAATGTACTGTTATTAATTACAAGCTTATTCTTTTCTATCCTATACTCCATGAAGATAGTATATAACGCATGATTAATCTCTAATGGCTCTCCATTGGTATAGGTAATACTATCTAAAATCCAGCATCCTTTTAACGCATCTGATTGTGCATTGCTAAACAAAGAAATAAGAAAAATAAGTACGATGGTAAAGCTTTTCATGTGGTTTATTTTTGGCACTTATAAATATAGTCTATTTAGTTAAAAAATAACATACCAATATAAAAAAAGGGCTGGACCAACTTGTAGTACCAACCCTCCGTTTTTCAGGGGCAATCTGTAATGAACTTACGTATCGTTATATATGTTAAGTGTGATAACTTAAATCTATGCTTAACCGCTTTACATTCTATCTACGAAAAAACGAAACGCTTGGTTTTATTTTTATGCGAATTTTGATAAATAAATGTATATTGCTTATGTATAAACCAACCGTAACCACTATATGAGCTTACAAGAAATTAGAAACAACTACCAACGTTTTTCTAACACTAAACTGTTACGCATTGCAGAAAACGATGCGAAAGAATTACCTGATGAGGTGATAGAAATTTTAAAATCAGAGATTACTCGCAGAAAATTAGGAGACCACCTAATTCAAGCTATTGATATTGTTAGAAAACCAATTACTGAAGAAGATTACAAAGCATACTACGAGCTTTTAAGTAAAATGCCTTGCCCTTATTGTAACTCTAAAACGGCTAAGAACAACGTAACCATGGTACGTAAAACTACCAGTGCAATTATTATAACACACCGAACTAATAAACCAAAAATAGGTTGTTCTAACTGCTTAGATGGCTTACACAGAAGTGCCAACATACACACTTTCTTTTTAGGATGGTGGGGTATCCCTTGGGGACCTATACATAGTTTAAGAACCTTCTATAAAAACCGAAAAATGCGTAAAAGGTTCAACCATTCTAACCAATTAGATGAATTGTTTGTAGCCTTTATACAAGCCAATATTGTAGCATTAGAAAGTAACAAACAAAACGAAATAGCCTTAGGCAACGTAATACGGCAGTTAAATAGTTAAGACAATAAAAAAACGCAACCCAAGAACTCTTAGGTTGCGTTTTACATTATAAATAATGTGTTAAGGGGGAAAAGTACGTTTCTATTTTATTTAACCAAAATCATGTACTGCCATGGTTTTAACTCTAAGGCAGTAGCTCCCATTTGTATAGGTTTACCAGACATATACTCTGTAAAATTACCTTCTAAATCTACTTTAGCGGTTACAGGTGCTGCTGTTAAATTGGCTATGTAATACACTTCATCACCTTCTTTACTGCGTTTAAATGCTAATACTTTTGCATCGGCAGTAGTAGGTAACACTTCATAGGCAGCCGCATTTTTACCACCGTTTAGGGCAGGGTGTGTAGCTTTTAACTTGTTTAGCTTTTCGTAAATAGGATAAAATTTTCCTTTGGTTTTATTAATTGTATCCTTTTCAAAAAACAACAAAGCCTTGTTCATATCATATTCTTGTCCGCTATAAATTAAAGGCATTCCAGGCGTCATATACTCCAAAGCTGCAAAAGTTTCTACACCATCACCATAACGCTCAAACACAGTACCATTCCATGAGTTTTCATCATGGTTGGTAATAAAGTTCATAAACATAGTGCCTTTAGCATATGTACTATCTTGTTCTGCCTTTAAGGCATTCCAAGCATCTGCAGTTTTTTCTCCTTTAGCTATATCGTTCATGGTGTGTAACCCTGGCCAATTGTACAGCATATCAAACCCAGCAGGTACCAATTCTGCTTTCGCAGATTCTGCAAGCATAAAAATATCTTTCTCAGCTCTTAATGCAGGAATTGCTTCTTCCCAAAAATCGGTAGGTACATTATCAGCAACATCGCAACGGAAACCATCAATATGTTGTTCTTTAATCCAGTAAGCCATATCCTCTGTCATTTCTTTACGCATCGCTTTATTATCATAATTAAGATCTGCAACATCGGTCCATCCCCAAGATTCACCTGTTTCAGGGTTTAACGGGTCTACAATGTTTCCATCTTTATCTTGTGTATAATAATCTGGGTGCTCTGTAATCCAAACATGGTCCCAACCTGTGTGGTTAGCCACCCAGTCTAAAATTACATAAATACCATTATCATGTGCTGTTTTTACCAACTCCTGAAAATCTTCTAGCGTACCAAACTCAGGGTTTACTTTAGTATAGTCTGTAATAGCATAATAGCTACCTAAACTCCCTTTACTTTTTGTGCTAGAAATAGGATAAATAGGCATAACCCAAATAATATCTATCCCCATTTCTTTAAGCGCCGGAATATCTTTTGTAAAGGCATCAAATGTACCTTCTTCTGAATACTGACGAATATTAGCTTCGTAAATGGTAGCCGTTTCCAATACACTATCAGAAATAGGAGCTAACACCTCAGTTTCTTCAGTTGTTTTAGTTTCCTTTGGCTTTGCATTTTCATTACATGAAGCTAAAAATGCAAGCATTACTAAGCTTAAAACTATTTTTTTCATTACTAAATATCGTTATATTAAGTTAACTACTTCAATTCTAAAACAAATGAAGTTTTCCCTTCAATAGTCATGGTCTCTGCTGCCACATCCATTGTTTTTCCACTAATTACATCGGTACCTTTAGTAGCCCCTTTGATGTTCTCAGCAAATCTGTTCAAGTTAAACGTACGTGCATCTTTAGCATTGTTTACTACCACCATAACAGTAGCTTCTTCATTGTATCTAAAGTATACATACACATCATCTTGCGGAATGTATTGTGTAGTTTTACCTGTATGAATAACTTCTGCATCTTTTCTCCAAGTAAATAACTTAGAAGTAAAGTCAAAGTATTCATTTTGCTCAGCTGTACGCCCGTTTGCAGTAAAGGCATTGTTGGTATCGCCAGCCCATCCGCCAGGGAAGTCTCTACGAATATCTCCATCTCCTTTACCTTTATCTCCTGCCATTCCTATTTCAGAACCATAATATAATTGTGGTATACCACGTACGGTACCTATAATAGTCATTGCTAATTTATAGTCTGCTACATTTTGAAAACGTTGGTTAAAACGGTCGGTATCATGGTTTTCTGCAAACACCAATAAATTGTTTACATCTGGATACAAGAAGTCGTTTACAAAATTTTCATAGAACTGAATAGTTCCATCAAACCAACCTGCATGCTCTTTACCAAAAGCACTCATAGCATCATGTAACGTAAAATCCATTACCGATGGTAAATAAGTATTATAGCTTTGTATAGCACTTATTTGGCTATCTTTTTGCCAGTATGCAATTTGTGCTTGGTCATGTAACCAAACCTCTCCTACAATGTTAAAGTTAGGATACTCATCCATTACAGCTTTTGTCCATTTAGCAATACCTTCTTTATCGTTATACGAATAGGTATCTACTCTAAACCCATCTAAGTCTGCATACTCTACCCACCAAATAGCATTCTGGATTAAGTAGTTTACTACTAACGGATTTGATTGGTTTAAATCTGGCATGGTAGGTACAAACCATCCATCCATACAATATCTAGCATCTACCGCAGCAGCATTTGGGTCCATTTGTGTAGACATTCTGTAGTTAGATTGTGCATACCCAGGGAATTGGTGAATCCAATCATAGGTTGGTAAATCCTGAATCATCCAGTGCTCTAATCCCCAGTGATTGGTTACATAATCTAAAATCAATTTCATATCTCGTTTGTGCAACTCTTTACCTAACTGCACGTACTCTTCATTAGTACCGTAACGTGGGTCTATTTTGTACACATCGCTTTGCGCATACCCATGGTATGAATAAGCTTTGTCATTATCTTCACATAAAGGTGTACTCCAAAGTGCTGTAGCTCCTAATTCACTTAAATAATCTAAGTGCTCAATAACCCCAGCAATGTCTCCACCATGTCTACCATTCAAATCGTCACGGTTTCCTTTTTCTACCACGGCTTCCATAGTATCATTATCAGGATTTCCGTTAGCAAAGCGGTCTGGCATAATTAAGTAAATCATATCAGAACTATCAAAACCTTTACGGTAAGCAGACCCTTCTCTACGCTCTTTTAACTCAAAGTTATAAGTTGTTTTTACTTTGTTTTTCTTTTTAAACTGAATAGGATAATTACCTGCTGGCAACCCTTTTGTATCTAATGTTAAAAATACATAGTTTGGGTTTTCTGTTTTTGTTATAGCAGTTACGGTAACATTGCTAACCTCTGGCGTTAAGGTAGCTATATCTTCTCCGTATACCATTACTTGTACACTGCTACGGTGCATCCCCTCCCACCAAAATGGCGGCTCTACTTTTTCTATCTGAGCATTTACTGCTACTGTTGCTAACAACATGCAAAGCACAAATAGATTGTATATTTTAAAATTCATATGTGTATGTTTAAACTGATTACTGAATAGTATTACTATCGATTAGCGATACGAATACTATTAAAAAAGACAGACAACCAACGGTAGCCTGTCTTTAAAAATTATTTCTTCTCTACAATGCTTATTGCATATCCTCCACCCGGCGCAACATCAATTTTTAATTTTGAATTGCTTTTCACCGTTTTGGTATCAATTTCATAAGCCTGCGGATTGGTTTTATAATGTGCATCTTTAGCATCTCTGTAAATAGTAGCTACATACTTTTTACCTTTTTCTAAAAAGTCTAGCTTAATTTCAGAGGTACGTTTGTCATATCCGTTCACACTACCAACAAACCATTCTCCTGAATTTTTAGCTTTACGGGCAATCGTTACATAATCTCCCGGTTCAGCTTCTACATATACACTTTGCTCCCAATCTACTGCTACGTCTTTAATAAACTGAAACGCATCCATAAATTGATTGTAGTGCTCTGGTAAATCTGCTGCCATTTGTAATGGGCTATATAAGGTAACGTATAACGCCAACTGATTACAAATAGTACTGTTTACATGCGAATGGTTATCTGGGTTTAATTTCTCAATATCCATTTCAAAAATCCCCGGAGTATAATCCATAGGCCCACCCACTAAACGTGTAAATGGTAAAATAGTAACATGGTTTGCATTAGACCCACCAAACGCTTGGTACTCGGTACCTCTCGCAGACTCATTCCCAATTAAGTTAGGGTACGTTCTGCAAATACCTGTTGGGCGTACAGCCTCATGAGCATTTACCATAATATGATAATCTGCCGCTTTTTCTAAAGCATATTGATAGTGATTGTTAATCCATTGGCTGTAGTGATATTCACCTCTTGGCAACATATCTCCCACATATCCACTTTTAACAGCATCGTACCCATACTTATTCATAAACTGATAAGCAGTATCTATATGACGCTCATAGTTTCTTGTAGAACCCGAAGTTTCGTGGTGCATAATCATTTTCACTCCTTTAGATTTTGCGTACTCATGAATTCCTTCTACATCAAAATCTGGATAAGGCGTTACAAAATCAAATACGTAATCTTTAGAATGACCAAACCAGTCTTCCCAACCAACATTCCAACCTTCTACCAATACGGCATCAAAACCATGCTTTGCAGCAAAGTCTATATATTCTTTTACATGCGCTGTATTAGCAGCGTGCGTACCGTTTGGTTTCGCATTTTCAAAGTCAGTTTCACCTAACTTCACTGATGGATAATCATTGGTATATGCCCAAGAGCTTTTACCTGTAATCATTTCCCACCAAACCCCAACGTATTTCACAGGGTGAATCCAAGATGTATCTTCAATAGCATTTGGTTCATTTAGGTTTAAGGTAATTCTAGAAGCTAAAATATCTCTAGCATCATCACTTACCATCACCGTTCTCCAAGGAGTTTTACAAGGAGCTTGTAAATGTCCTTTATCGCCTCTTGCATCTGGTGTTAACCACGACTCAAAAATCATATTCTTGTCGTCTAAGTTCAAATGCATACACGCATAATTAATCAAGGCTGCTTCGTGTAGGTTAATATATAAACCTGCATCGGTTTTCATCATTAAAGCGGTTTGCACCCCTGTTTTAGAAAACTGAGTTTGTGAAGCATTACCCGTTACAGCAGCATCAAACTTTCCTCTAATTTCAGAAAGTTTAGATTTGTTATAATCGTATTCTTGTGTATCATAATCACCCGGAATCCAAAGTGCTGTATGGTCTCCTGTCATAGCAAACTGAGTGCGCTCTTCTTTAATAACAAAGTACACCAAGTTTTTTTGTTGTGGAAACTCATAACGGAATCCTAATCCTTCATCAAACAAACGGAATCGAACAATCATGGTTCTATCAGTTTCAGTTTGATTTAAGGTAACTGCTAGCTCATTGTAATGATTTCTAATTTCAGACTCTTCTCCCCAAACAGGTGTCCAAGTCTCATCAAAACTAGCAGTTTCCGTATCGGCTACACGAAATCCGTTTAAAAGAGATTGTGCATCATCTTTAAGCTCTAAACCAAGTTTACTGGTTTTAATAACCTCTTGGTCTTTGTAACTTAATTGATACGTTGGTGTACCATCTGCTAACACAGTAAACTCCATAGTAAAGTTTCCGTTAGGCGATGTAAGTTCTTGAGCAGCTACTCCTGCTGTAACCAAAAACAAAGTACACCAAATAATTGCTAAATATTTCATAGATAAATTTATATTGTTTTTAATGCTGCCTTAGCAGTAGCTTTTTCACCGTTTAACAAAATGGTAAGATCTTGATCTCCGTCTACTGTAATAGTAGTTCCACCTTGTGTAACGTTTACCTTCAATACGTGGTTTCTAAAGTTTACTTTAAACGTATATCCGTTCCATTGTGCCGGAATTTTAGGCTCAAAAGACAACATACCGTCTTTTACACGCATTCCTCCAAAACCTTCTACAACACTCATCCAAGTACCTGCCATAGAGGTAATGTGTAACCCTTCGTGTACTTCTTTGTTATAGTCATCTAAGTCTAAACGAGAGGTTCTTAAATAGAACGTATATGCCTGCTCCATTCTGTCTAATACCGCAGCTTGAATACTGTGAACACATGGCGACAATGAACTTTCGTGTACTGTAAATGGCTCGTAAAAGTCAAAGTGACGTTTTAAATCTTCTTTGCTAAACTGATCTTCAAAGAAATAGAATCCTTGTAACGTATCTGCCTGCTTAATATATGGAGAACGTAAAATTCTATCCCAACTCCATTTCTGGTTAATTGGTCTTTGACTCTTATCTAAATCTGCTACGGTAATTAATTCCTTATCTAAGAAACCATCTTGTTGTAAGAATACATTGTGCTCTTCAGAATATGGGAAATACATATTATCAGCTACCTTTTTCCACTCCGAAATTTCGGCATCTGTTAAGGCTACTTTCTCCATAATACGAGCATAATCGTCTCCATACTCTTCTTTAATCTTAGCAACATTTTCCGCAGCGTAGTTAATACACCACTGTGCTAAATAATTAGTGTAGAAGTTATTATTTACGTTGTTTTCGTACTCATTTGGTCCGGTAACCCCTAAAATAACATACTTGTTACGGTTGGTAGAAAACGTAGCTCTTTGGTGCCAAAAACGTGCAATAGCAATTAATACCTCTAAGCCCATTTCTGGTACATAGCTATAATCTCCTGTGTAACGTACATAGTTAAAAATAGCAAATGCAATAGCCCCATTACGGTGAATTTCCTCAAAGGTAATTTCCCACTCATTGTGGCATTCTTCTCCGTTCATGGTTACCATAGGGTATAATGCAGCTCCGTTAGTAAACCCTAATTTACCTGCATTTTCAATAGCCTTATCTAACTGATTGTAACGGTATTTTAGTAAGCTACGCGCAACATTTTCATCTTTTGTTGCCATATAGAAAGGTATACAATACGCTTCGGTATCCCAATAGGTACTTCCCCCGTATTTTTCACCTGTAAATCCTTTCGGACCAATATTTAAACGGTCATCTGCCCCTGTGTAGGTTTGGTTTAATTGGAAAATGTTAAAACGAATACCTTGTTGTGCTTTTACATCACCATCAATGGTAATATCGGCCATTTCCCAAACTTTAGCCCATGCATCTTTTTGTGTTTGTAACAATCCGTCAAAACCAAGTGTGGTAACTGTATCTAAAACTGCATTAGCAGCTTCTTCTAACTTTTCTACTTCATGGTTCATAGAAGTTACATACCCTGCAAATTTATAGATGCTAACGGTACTACCTTTAGCAACACTAGTAGTGTAGGTATGACTTAATAAATCTTTAGTGGCTTCAGCAACTGGTGTAAGCTCTTTTACTTCTCCATCTACAGTAATACTATTACTCATAAAAGTACAAGCGGTATACTTGGTTTTTAACGTACGTGCTGTTACAAAACCTCTTACCCCATTCTCGTTAACCGCTAAAGGCTCCCAGAATTTTTCTTCCCAGTTGGTGTCTTTATTTTCAATACCCGCATCTACATACGGTATTAAAGTAACCTCTGCATCACTATTTAAAAGGGTAACACTATATTTAATAGCTCCTGCTTCATCTTCTTGTAAACTTAAGAAACGTAGCGCATCTACTTTAAGCTCTATACCGTTAGGCATTGTTGCTTTAAAAGTACGGTTGTGCCACCCTTCTTTCATATTTAATTCTCTGCGGAATTCAGTTACCGATGTACAGGTATTCAAATCCAGCATTTCACCATTCACCTTCACATTAATCCCTATCCAGTTTGGTGCATTTAATACTTTAGCAAAGTACTCCGGATATCCATTTTTCCACCAACCAACTTTGGTTTTGTCTGGGTAATAAACTCCAGCTATATAGCTTCCTTGAAAGGTGTTCCCGGAATAGTATTCCTCGAAATTGGCACGCTGTCCCATAGCACCATTTCCTATACTAAAAAGGCTCTCGGAAGAACAAACTCTTTCCGGCTCAAAGCCCTCTTCTATAATAGACCAGTTATCTGGTATGATATAATCCTGATTCATCTTTGTTGTTGTTATGTATTTGTTGTTGCTTGTGTTTCAATAAATTCCAGTGTAATTTCTGTAAAACTTCCAAAAACATGATCTGCTTCTATAAGTACATCTTTACTTCCTAAACCTATAGATAGCATATTTGTGTTATTAGCTGCTTCTACTCCGGCTTCAGAATCTTCAAATACTACGCATTGCGCATACGGTACATTCAAAGCTTTAGCCGCCACCTGAAATACTTCAGGGTCTGGTTTTGCTTTGGTTACACTATTACCATCTGCAATGGTGTCAAATAGGTCAAAAATACCTACGTGCTTTAATATTCTTGGTGCATTTTTACTAGCAGAACCCAAAGCAATAGGATACCCTTTAGCCTTAGCCTCTCTAATAAATGATTCTACTCCCGGAAGAATATCATCTGCAGTCATTTTATCTACATAGGTTAGATAATCAGCATTTTTATTAGCCGCCATTTCATCAAATTTCTCTTGAGAAACAGTAGCACCTGCCCATTCTAAAATCTTGTTTAGTGAATCTACACGACTCACCCCTTTTAATTTCTCGTTCAGTTCTTCTGTAAGTTCAAAACCTACTTCTTCTGCTGCCTTTTTCCATGCTAAAAAATGGAATTTAGCTGTATCTACAATTACCCCGTCAAGGTCAAAAATGAGTCCTAAAGTTTTCATGAATTTTTTATTTGGTTTGTATTGCTGTATCATCTTCATCTTTAACAAAGCGCATTAGTATTGCAGCAATGATTAAAGAAACTCCACTCGTAAGTAAGGCATAGATAGCATTACCTCCGTAAGCCCACTCTACTAATGGACCACCAATTAGTGCGTTCAAAATTTGTGGTATCACAATAAAGAAATTGAAAATACCCATGTATACTCCCATTTTCTTGGCTGGTATAGCTCCTGAAAGTATCGCATAAGGCATAGCCAAAATACTAGCCCAACCAATACCTACAAAAACCATTGAAAGTATCAACCAATTTTCATCTGGCATAAAATAAACAGAGATAAGACCAAGCGCTCCAAACAATAAGCAAATAGTATGTGTAGTTTTACGTCCTACTTTTTTAGCAATAGCTGGCAATAAAAAAGCAAATACTGCTGAAACACCATTATAGACTCCAAAAAGAACACCTACCCAATCTGCAGCTTCATTATAAGTGGCACTATCTGTATCTGTAATAGGAAGCCCATATATGTGATGTGCAATAGCAGGAACGGTAAAAACCCACAAACCAAATAACCCAAACCAACTAAAAAACTGCACTGCTCCTAACTGTTTCATAGTAGCAGGCATATTTCCAAAATCGGTAAAAATATCTGATAAACGAGGTTTCTCTTCCTTTACTATAGGTTCTTCATTAGTATTCTCTTCAAATTGAGCTAATTCTTCAGGAGAGTATTCCTTGGTTCTTAAAATGGTAACCATTATACTGCCCACCAATACAACGGCACCTACAATAAATGATAATAATAAATTTAAAGGTACTGCGCCACTAACCTGAACATTAGACACTCCAAACCAATTGGTTAATATATAAGGAAGTACAGAACCTACAACAGCTCCTATACCAATTAATATTGTCTGCACACTAAATCCAAGCGTACGTTGATCAGAAGGCAAACAATCTGCTACTAAAGCTCTGAAAGGTTCCATAGCCACATTAAAAGAGGCGTCCATAATGGCAAGCATTCCAGCCCCTACCCAAAGAGCAGGCATAATAGAAATAAACAAGTCTGCCTGAGGCATTAAAACTAAACCTACAGCTGCTAGTAAAGCACCAGTCAAAAAGAAAGGCTTCCTACGACCTAATCGGGTCCAGGTATTATCACTATAATGACCTATTATGGGCTGAACTATTAAACCGGTAACGGGAGCAACAATCCAGAACCAAGACAGTTCATGTACATCTGCTCCAAAATTTTGTAAGATTCTACTAGCATTAGCATTTTGCAAGGCAAATCCCATCTGGATACCTAAGAACCCAAAGCTCATACTAATAATATCCCACAAACTCAAATGACGCTTTTTCATCTGTATTTATGAAAATTGTTTTACAGAAGGTAATCTGTATGCGACCAAAGCACGCAGAAGACTATCGTAAAAATTATTAAACATTACGATAAGCGCTTTGCTTATCAAAACTTAATACGGTGAGAAATGAAATATATATAAGTTTCGATGCCACAAAGATAGAACTTTTTTCTGAATGGAAAATGTTAAGAAATCTTTTTTGTTGATTCTCTTATGGTTAAGCTAGATTTCACTACCTCAGTACGGTAGTATTCGTCTTCTTCTACTTCTTCTAATTTATCAATAAGCATTTCTGCCGCCTTTTCTCCCATTTCTACCCCATGCTGATTGATGGTAGACATACGCGGGTAAGAGTATTTAGACAAAATACCATCGGTAAAACCAATTACAGAAACATCTTCAGGAATTTTGAGTCCGCGTACTTGTGCCTCACGCATAGCACTAACAGCAAAGGTTTCATTCACCCCAAAAATTGCATCAAACTCTTGGGTTTCAAACAGGTTTCTTATAGGTTCTTCACAATCTTCGGTATCCTCAATTTTTATGATAAGGTTTTCATCTATCTCAAAACCTGCATCCTCTATAGCGTTTAAGTAGCCTTGGGTTCTTAGTTTACCCACACTTACATAATCTACAGTGGTAATAAGGGCTATACGCTTGCAACCTGTATCTATTAAATGGTTCACTGCACGGTAGGTTCCTTGAGCATCATCAATTACCACTTTATCACAATAAATTTCTTCAGCTACCCTATCAAACAACACCAATGGCATCCCCTGATTAATAGCTTCTTTTAAATGGTGAAAATCTTTTTTGGCTTGTGTTTCTTTAGAAAGCGACATAATAAACCCATCAATACTACCACTGGCAAGCATCTCCATGTTTATCACCTCTTTATCAAAAGATTCATCAGACAAGCATACAATAACATTGTACCCTCTTTTATTTGCCACCCTTTCTACTCCACTAACTACGGTAGTAAAAAAGTGATGCACAATTTCAGGAATAATAACCCCTATATTTTTAGTTTTTCTGTTTTTGAGACTTAAAGCTATGTTATTTGGCTTGTAATTATACAACTTAGCAAAGGCTTGAATTTTCTCTCTTGTTTCTAATCCAATGTCTGAACTATCTCTTAAGGCTTTAGACACCGTTGCAATAGAAACATCCATCTCTTTTGCTATTTGTTTAAGGGTAAGCTTTCTTCTCATATTATATTATTATCAAAAATCAATATATTCTTTTAAAACATCAATATTTAAAAGTTCATTAAATTTAATTATGTTAAATTTAAGAAAGTTTTCAACACTCAATCGTTTAAGTAATGTTTCGCGCACGCGTACATTAAGATTACCTCAGTTTTTTACATAAATTTAACACCGAGAAATGAAATATATCTTTTTAAACAACAAATGAATTTAACACACAATTGTATGAACACTTTACAAAAATACATGTTATTTCTGTTGTTTTGTATCCCAATTACATTTTGGGCGCAAACAACGGTAAGTGGAGTGGTAACCGAGAGTGCTACAGGCATGCCCATTCCGGGTGCCAACGTAGTTATTCCTGGAACCACTACAGGTACTACAACTGATTTTGATGGTAAATACCAAATTAACGCAAACGATGGCGAAATGCTTGAGTTCTCGTATATTGGGTTTATCACTCAAACTGTTAAAGTGACCTCAAGTACTATTAACGTTGCGTTAGTAGAAGACACACAACAACTTGACGAAGTAATTGTGGTTGGTTATGGTTCTGAAAAGAAAACAGAGATAACCGGATCGGTAAATAAAATTAGTACCGAAGATTTTAACAAAGGACCTATTGTATCGGCAGACCAATTAATTACAGGTAAAATTGCCGGGGTTGCTGTAACCTCTGGTGGTGGTGCTCCTGGTGAAAGCCAAAGCATAATTATTCGTGGTAACGGATCTTTATCATTAAGCAGTTCTCCATTAATAGTGGTTGACGGTATTCCTTTAGATAATGGTTCTGTAGGTGGATCAAGAAACGTACTTGATTTTATTAACCCGAACGATATTGAAAGTATGACCGTATTAAAAGATGCTTCTTCTACCGCTATTTACGGTTCTAGAGCAGCTAACGGGGTTATTATGATTACCACTAAGAAGGGTAAAGGAAAAGAATTTAAGTTTAACTACAACGGCTCTACAACGTTATATAAACCAACAAATTACGTTGATGTTATGAACGCTGATCAGTTTAGAACTTTTGTAAATGCTAACGGTACTGATGCTCAAATAGCCTTATTAGGTAACAGTAATACCAATTGGCAAGAAGAAATTTACACAGAGGCTGTAGGGTACGAACACTCTTTAAGTGCTATGGGTAACATTAAAGGTTTTATGCCAGTAAGAGCATCTATAGCATACTCTAACCATGATGGTATTTTAAGAACGGATAACTTTAACAGAACTACGGCTTCGTTAAACTTAAGACCTTATTTATTTGACGACCATTTAAAAATTGAATTAAATGGTAGAGCAATGTATACTGAAAACCGTTTTGCTAATAGAGGAGCTATTGGGTCGGCTGTAGATTTTGATCCTACTCAATCTATATATGGTGGTCCAGATGATGTTGCCAACTATTGGGGATGGTATGACATACAAAATGGAGAAACCGTACAAAACAACTTAGCACAAACAAATCCACTGGCACTATTAAACCTATACAGAGATACTGCAGAGGTGAGACGTTTTATTGGTAGTGCTAAATTTGATTATAAATTACACTTTTTACCAAACGTAACAGCTACTGTAAATGTTGGTTTAGACAAATCTAATGCACATGGTAGAAACATTACTTCTCCATTAATGCCTTCTTCTCAATTAGACTGGAGCGGAGCACTTAATAGTTATATCAACAGAACAACTAATAGCTTATTTGACGGGTATTTAACCTATACCGGAGAGGCAGATAAGCATTCATTAACTGCTGTAGCTGGGTATTCATACCAAAAATTTGAATATGATAACTTTAGTTATGATGGCCAAAGAGAACAAGATGGTTTAATAGCTAAGTTTATTGATAAGTCTAGAAATGTATTACTATCTTATTTCGGTAGAGCTACGTATTCTTATGACGACCGTTATGTATTAAAAGTAACCTTTAGAGCAGATGCTTCTTCCGTATTAAATCCAAATGACAGATGGGGTTATTTCCCTGCAACTTCGGTAGCTTGGAATATTGACAATGAGAACTTCTTAGAAAACTCTAAAACGTTTAGCACTTTAAGATTACGTGCTGGTTATGGTGAAATTGGTAACGTTAATGGTTTAGCTCCTTACCAATTCTTACAAAACTACTCTATTAGCCAAGACACCGCTAATTACCAATTGGGAGTAGATGCTAACGGAGATCCTGTATATTATAACACTTACAGACCAGATGCTTACAACGAAGATTTACGTTGGGAGATTGGTAAAACTTTAGATGTTGGTTTAGACTTTGGTTTATTCAACGAACGTGTAAGTGGTTCGGTTAGTGCTTACCTTAAGAAAACAGAAGACCTTATTTCTTATGTAAACGTTTCTCCTTTTACTAACTTCTCAAATGGTATCAACGATAACATTGGTGATATGGAAAACCGAGGTATCGAATTAGAATTAAATGTAACACCTGTCCAAACAGAAAACTTCACATGGAGTTTTGGGTATAACTTAGCATTTAACGATAATGAGATTACAAGCTTACCAGTTCCTGTAGATACTGGTGGAATTAACGGTGGTACTGGTAACCAAATTCAAATTCACCAAGAGGGATATGCTCCATTTAGTTACTATGTGTACAAACAAGTATACGATACTAATGGTAACCCAATTGAAGGTGCTTACGTAGACAGAAACGGAGATAACATTATTAACGATGATGACCGTTATATCTACAAAGATCCGTATGCTGATATTATTATGGGATTCAACACCAATTTAAATTATAAAAACTGGGATTTATCTGTAGTAACAAGAGCTAATATTGGTAACTATGCGTATAACAATATGGCATCCGCTAAAAGTCATACTATAAGAGCTACCGAAAATAACATTCTTACCAACCTGCATACTGACTATTACAACACTCAATTCACATCGTTAACCGATCAAGGTTTATTAAGTGATTATTATATTCAGGAAGCATCGTTCTTTAAAGTAGATAACATTACCTTAGGGTACTCTTTAAAAGAAGCTATTAAAGGTATTGACAAAATGCGTTTTTATGGTTCTGTACAAAACGTAGCTACTATTACAGATTATGACGGACTAGACCCTGAAATTTCTGGTGGTATTGATAACAATTTCTATCCAAGACCAACCTCTTTTGTATTTGGTGTTAATGTAGACTTTTAAAAAAAACAATGATGAGATATTTTAATAATATATTAAAGGTACTACCGGCGGTGTTAATTATGGCTTCTTGTACAGGAGACTTAGACCAAACACCTATTGACCCGGATAGTTTTACCGAAACTGATGTTTTTGCAAATGCTTCTGAAGCAAAAGGAGCTTTGGCAAAATTATATGCCAGTTTGGCTTTAACAGGGCAAACAGGACCTGCAGGTAACCCTGATATTAGTGGTATTGATGAAGGTACTTCTCAATTTACCCGTATGTTATTCAGCTTAAACGAATTGACTACAGACCATGCTGTGGTAGGCTGGGGAGACCCAGGATTACCTGATTTACACGCTATGAGTTGGGGGGCTAGCAATGACTTCTCTACTGCTATGTACAACCGTTTAGGTCAAGAAGTTTCTTTCTGTAATTCATTTATAGAAAAAGCAACTGCTTTAAACGAAGATCAGCAAGTGGAATACTTCATTGCAGAAGCAAGATTTTTAAGAGCGTTTGCATACTACAACCTTATGGATATGTATGCTAATGTTCCACTAGTAACAGTAGTTTCTACTGAACTTCCGTTACAAAACACTAGAGAGGAAATCTTTTCTTTTGTAGAAACTGAATTATTAGCCATTCAAGATTTATTGCCTACTAGCGGGGCTAATGAATATGGTAGAGTAGACCAAGTTGCTGCTTGGGCATTGTTATCTAAATTATACTTAAATGCTGAAGTATATATTGGTCAAAACTTATATACTGAAAGTTTAACTTATTCTAATATGGTTATTAACTCTTCTTACAGCATTAATACTACCGATGCCAACGGAAACGGTTCTGCTTACGATGAATTATTTTTAGCAGACAACGATTCTAACGGAGCGCAAAACGAGTTCATTTTTGCTTTAAATTTTGACGGTAATTCTTCAAGAACGTATGGTGGTACTACTTTCTTAGTACATGCTGCCATTGGTGGTTCTATGAATGCAGCTGACTTTGGAGTTAATGGTGGATGGAGTGGTTTACGTACCACAAGTGCTTTAGTAAGTAAGTTTGACGACGCAATTACTGCTACCGACACTGATGGATACCCAGTAGCTTGGGCTGATTCTAGAGCAATGTTCTTTACTGAAGATCAAAACTATAACATTTCAACCATCGCTAATACATTTACAGATGGATACGCCGTTACTAAATTTAAAAACGTTGACAGTTTTGGTAACCAAGGTAATGATGAAGGTGGAGATTTTGTAGATACTGATTTACCTATTATACGTTTAGCAGAAATTTATTTAAACTATGCTGAAGCAACCCTAAGAGGTGGTGCTGGAGGTAATACCAATACAGCCGTTGACTTAATTAACGAATTACGTGAGCGTGGGTATGGTAATACTTCAGGAAACATTAATGCAGGCGATCTTACATTAGACTTTGTACTGAATGAAAGATCTAGAGAATTGTATTGGGAAGGGCAACGTAGAACTGACTTAATCAGATACAACTACTATACTACAGCACAATATTTGTGGCCATTTAAAGCAGGGTCTGCTAATGGTGCTGCTACAAGTGCTTTCAGAGTTTTATTCCCATTGCCTAGTACCACACTATCAGTAAATACTAATTTAACGCAAAACCCTGGTTATTAATATAAAGAAACAGATCATGAAAAAAATAAAATTTATATCAGCCTTTATTTTAAGTATCTTTTTACTTAATGCTTGTATTGATGATGAAGATAACTTCTCATTTGTTGCAGCACCTGACACAGCTGGTCAGTTTGAATTTACCAATTCATTCTTATCAGAATATACATTAACACAAGAAACTTCTTCTAACATTGGAGAACGTTTTACTTGGGAAACTCCAGATTTTGATGTTCAAACTCCGGTAGAATTTGAATTACAAAAATCTATTATTGGTGATTTTACCGATGCAGAAAGTGTTATTACGAACATTTCTGGAAATGAAGCAGTAGTAACTATCGGGAACTTAATGAGCTATGCTGCTGAAGCAGGTTTAGATAACGACCCTGATACAGATGCTCCTGATGCTGGTTACATCTACTTTAGAGTAAGAGCCTACGTTGGTGAGCCAACAGAAACTACTGAAATGATTAGTACTTCTCAAGCTTTATATGTAACCTTACCTGCTCCTGTAGATACTGGTGCTCCTGTATGTGACTTAGATCAACTTTGGTTAGTTGGTGCTGGTGTTCCTGATGCTGGTTGGGGATGGTCTACTCCTGTAGCTTTACCATGTTCTGGTGACGGTATTTACTCTGGTAACGTAAGATTCCAAAATACTGTAGATAACAACAACTTTAGATTCTTTACTGTTGAAGGTGACTGGAATTCTGGACAAAATTTCCCTTACTACAGTACTACTGAAGGATATACAATTGATGCTAATTTTGTAGATGCTGGTGACGGAGATAACAACTTTGGTTTTGTTGGTGCTAACGGTACATATTTATTAACTGTTAATACAGTAGATAAAGTAATTACGCTTTCTGCTCCAGCTCCATCTGAAGGATGTGATAACGAGCAATTATACTTAGTTGGTGCTGGTGTTCCTGACGCTGGTTGGGGATGGGATAACTTAGTTACTATTTCTTGTTTAGGAGATGGTGTATATGGTGGTCCTGTAACTTTCCAATCTACTACAGACGCTAACAACTTTAGATTCTTTACTGTTGAAGGTGACTGGGGTTCTGGTTTAAACTACCCTTACTATGAAACAGCAGGATATACTATCGATGCTAACTTTGCAAATGCTGCAGATGGAGATAGTAACTTTGCCTTTATTGGTACAGATGGTACTTATTATTTAACCATTGACACTGTTAACCTTACAATTACTTTAGAGTAATAAATAACATTATAAAAAAGGCTGTCTAACGACAGCCTTTTTTTAATTAAAATAACATCTATGAAAAACATAACTACATTATTACTGTTCTTATGTGCTTTAACCGGATGGAGCCAAATAACTACTACTCCCAATCCACCAGAAGCAGATCAGGCAGTAACTATATATTTTGACAAAGCCGGAACTGGTTTAGCTAGTTACACCGGAACCATATATGCGCATATGGGAGTTACGGTTGATGGTAACGTATGGCAAAATGTAGTAGGTTCTTGGGGTAATAACACTACACAACCTTCTTTTACCTTAGTATCTGGTACAACGTATTCGTTAGATATTACACCAGACCTTTACACCTATTTTGGTGTACCTACCACAAGTACTATTAGCCAAATTTCAATGGTATTAAGAAGTGCAGATGGTAGCCAACAAACATCACCAGACTACTTTATTGAAGTAGGTGGTTTTCAAATGACAGCTTTATCTCCAGATGAAGACAGTAATACTATTGTACCTTCTGGCGGTACCTTACCTATTAGCGCTGCTACATCATTAGCGGCTAATTGGACCTTAACCAGAAACGGAACTTCTGTTGCTACTGCTACTAACACCACAACGTTTTCAAGCAACCAAACCATTACAGGAGATTCAAGTTTTGAACTTACTGCAACAAGTGTAGCAACCTCAGAAGTAATTACCAAACAATTCTCTGCTATTACAACCCCTAACGTTACTTCGCAAGCAATACCAACAGGTATTGTTCAAGGGATTAACTATGATGATACAGACCCAACAAAAGTTACCTTGGCTTTATATGCGCCCAACAAAAATTATGTACACGTAATTGGTAGCTTTAACAACTGGCAAATTTCTAATAGCTATTTAATGCACAGAGATACCAGTGATTCAGATCTATTCTGGATTGAAATTACAGGCTTAACTGCTGGTGATGTATACAGCTTTCAGTACAGAACTGATGATGGTGTAAAAGTAGCCGACCCATACTCTGATTTAATACTTTCACCAAATGATGACCCTTATATTGATAATATTACTTACCCTAATATGCCAGTATACCCTAGTGGTCAAGAATTTGCTGTATCGGTAATACAAACCAATCAAGCAGATTATAACTGGCAAACTACAGACTTTGACAGACCTGATAAAGAAGACCTTATTATTTACGAACTACTAATTCGTGACTTTAACACAGAGAAAACCTGGACTTCTTTAAGCAACCAAATAGATTACTTTAAAAACTTAAACATAAACGCTATAGAAATTATGCCGGTTATGGAGTTTGAAGGTAATATCTCATGGGGATACAACACTGCGTTTCACTTAGCTTTAGACAAAGCTTACGGACCTGCAGATACCATGAAAGAATTTATAGATTTATGCCATGAAAATGGTATTGCCGTGATTCTTGATGTTGCCTTAAATCACGTATACGGAAGATCTCCTTTAGTTAGAATGTGGATGAATGACCCTGACGGAGATGGTTATGGCTCGCCAACAGCGGCTAACCCTTACCTTAACGTAAATGCTATGCATGCGTATAGTGTAGGGTACGACTTAAACCACCAATCTACAGCTACACAATACTACGTGGAAAGAACTATAGAACATTGGATTAATGAATTTCATATAGACGGATTCCGTTGGGATTTAACTAAAGGATTTACAAACAACTGTACTTCTGGTGATGAAAACTGTACCAATGCTTACCAAGCAGACCGCGTAGCTATCTTAAAGCAATACGCAGATTACCAATGGGCTTTAGACCCAGATTTCTATGTGATTTTTGAACACCTAGGAACGGATGCTGAACAAGTTGAATGGACAGACTACCGTATTAATGAAGATAAAGGTATTATGGTTTGGGGTAAATATACAGACCCATACAACCAAAACACTATGGGATATACATCTGACAGTAACTTTAACGGAATGGACTTTGAAAACCATGGATATGCTGAGCCTAGATTAGTAGGTTTTGCAGAAAGCCATGATGAGGAGCGCATGATGTTTAAAAATACTGCTTATGGAAATGCATCTGGTACTTACAACGTGCAAAACACTGCAACCGGATTAGAACGCATGAAAACCTTAGGGGCTGTATTATTTACCATCCCTGGTCCTAAAATGTTCTGGCAGTTTGGAGAGTTAGGGTATGACTATAGCATTAACTACTGTGAAAACGGAACCATTAATAATGATTGCCGTACCAATCCTAAACCAATTCCTTCTGAAATTGGCTATACTACCGATGCCAACAGAACATCTGTATACGATACTTGGGCAGAAATTATAGATTTAAGATTAACAGAAGAAGTTTTTGATACTGAAACATTTACCATTACTTCTAACCAAGGTAACTTATTACCTAAAATACACGTTTGGAATGATGATTTAGCAGCTACCGATTTAAAAGATGTAGTAGTATTAGCTAATTTTAATGTTACGTCTTCAAACGTAGCACCAACATTCCCGTATACAGGAACATGGTATAATTTATTAGACGGATCTACAATAAATGTAACCTCTACAGGAACTGATTATATTTTGAATTTAGCTCCCGGAGAATATAGAATTTATGGAAATCAGCAACCAGGGTTAGCCACTAACAACCCTGAAGTTGAAAACATAAAACTATATCCTAATCCGGCTCAAAACTATTTTAGTTTATCTGCTGCCACTAATAAAGTGCAGTTATTTAACACAAACGGACAACTTCTTGGTAATTATGAAGGTGATTTTGAAGCTCATAGCAAATTTGATATTAGCCACTTAAACACCGGATTCTACATTATAAAGGTTATCGGAACTAACGGTTCATACAATAGCTTTAAGTTGTTTAAAAATTAAGTTTGTATTGATTTGTTTAGTTAGGGCTGCCTTAGGGCAGCCTTTTTTTTGCGTTAAAGATTCTTAAAGCCCTCGCCTAAGTATATTGCATCCATTATCTTGCAAAAAAATTAAGCCATGAAAAAGTTAATTGCTATAGCATTTTTAATACTAACAAGTTGTACTAATTACGGGCAAATACATACCCTTACCAAAATAACTAAAAAACTTAAAGAAAACAGCGGACTAGCTATTACTGGTAAAGACTCCTATTGGGTAATTGAAGATTCTGGTAACGATAACGCCATCTACAAACTTTCTGAAAAAGGAAAAATGGCACGTGAAATAGAAATTGAAAATGCTAAAAATGTAGACTGGGAAGAACTTACCATGGATGATGATGGCAATGTATACATTGGAGATTTTGGAAACAACCGTAGTGAACGTAAAAACTTGGCCATTTATATTATTAGCAACCCTGATAAGATAGAAAAAAAGAAAACGAAAGCTAAAAAAATAACATTTAGTTACCCTGAGCAAAAAGACTTTCCTGCAAAAGACGAAGACAAGATTTTTGATTGCGAAGCATTCTTTTATCTAAACGGACAACTTTATTTATTTACAAAAGATAGAAGTAATCCATACGCCGGAAGATGTTTCTTATACACAATCCCTGCAACTCCAGGAGATTATAAAGCTACTTATTTGGCAACCCATAACTTTGGTAAAGATTACCATACAGGAAGTATTACTGCTGCAGATATTTCCCCAGACAAAACTAAAGTTGCCTTATTAACCCATAAACATTTATATATATATAGTGATTTTACGGGTAGTAAATTCTTTGAAGGAAAGTTAACTGTTTTAGATTTAGAGGACAACTCACAAAAAGAATCGGTTGCCTTTAAAGACAACCGAACTTTATTAATTAGTGATGAAGCATCTAAAAAAGATGCCAAATTATACGAAGTTACACTTCCTTAAAATTTGAATCCGAAAGCAAAAGAGAAACGTAAACCATCATCAGAGTTAAACAACATTAAATCGGTATTTACAGAATCTAGAATATTTACCCACATTCCTCCTCCGTAAGAATGTTGCCACTTATTAGCAGTATCGTTTTTCACCCATACTCTACCGTAATCAACTCCACCAAAAATCCCTATCTTAAGTGGTAAGAATCTAGTTTTTATATCTCTTAGGCTGTAACGTATATCTTCATTAAAAACTAAACTATTTCTACCAGTAAAACGTTGATTTCTAAAACCGCGTAAACCTGTATTACCACCTAAATTAGCTGCCTGATAAAATAGAAATCCGTCTCCAAAGTTGATATGTGTAGCGGCTGAAGATTTTAAAACCAATCGCTTGCTTCTTGAAATAGCATTATAAAAATCTACATTCGATTTTAAATACCCAAAGTTGCTATCCATACCCTCTAAGTTAGCAGTAAAACCTGTAGTTAGGTTAAATAGCATACCTCTGCCTGGTATTAACTTATCATCATAGCTTTCAAAGTGATAATTACCTTCTATAGAAGAAAAATATTGCCAATCAAAAAATGGTGCGGTTGCATCGTAATTATCTATAAATCTACCTTCAGATTTATGTACCTCTGCTCCATCAAACTTTACTTTTAACTGAAAATCGCTACCATAATTAGAACGTCTTACTAACCCACCGTATGCAGATAAGTAACGCATTTTAACACGGTTAAAATCCATCCCATTATCATCATCATAATTTGGGGTGTCACTACCATAACCAAAAAAGTTCTGTGCAAAATTATCGCTAGTAAAACGACCACCAAACATGATGTTAGTTTTATTGAATACATTAGCTACTTCACCATCATACAGTAATTGGAAACCATTAGTAGCAAAATAATACCCCGCAGTTAGCGAATGCTTCGAGGTAAACGGATTGGTTTCAAAACCATAAAAAGTTTTACTTGCTTTTACGCCTAAACTAACTCCGTCATCAGGGTTAAAACCTACCGCAGGCAAAAACGTAGCAGAACTATATCTATCCTTTTTATAATTAAACAGATTTATTTTATAATCATCGGTAAACTTAAAACGAGCTCCCCCTTTTTTCTCTACCGTGTTCTTTTTAGTTTTATGGTCATACACTTTAATGTTTTTACCATTTTCAATATCATAAATATCGTTGTTCTGACCTCCTATAATTCTAATCTTTACCGGATTCTTTCCTTTACCAGTAACTCTAAATATATCTCCATCATCCAAGCCGTAAATCCAAATCTCTTTCGTTTCCTTTGTATAGAAAACTTTCTCTACCATTTTTTTCTCCTTTTCACCTTTTATATTACGGTAAATTTTAATGGTAGTTTCACCATCTCCACTTCTATTTATTTCAAAAATATCATCTTTATCTGTTCCTCTTAAAATAACCAGTTCGCTCATTAAATCATAATATCGGCTAGCAATGTCTACCATATTATCTCTTCGCTCTTTAAAAGTACTCTTTAACTTTTCAAAATGATCATCTTGAATTTCTTTTGGGAACCACTTAGCAAAGGCTTCATCTATAACTTCATCAGTTAAGTGCTCTTTTATATAAGCCCCTTCTCTTTTAAAATCTTCTCTAGTATAGTTTTGTAATAGAATTCTATCCATTGGTAATGGTTCTTTATTAAACCATCTTAAGTTTTTCAACTCACCATCATATACCTGAAACATTTGGGCTGCGGTAACCATTCCTCTGATAGTTCCTAATAAACTACCATCATAGCTAGAAAAAGCCTGATCTCTATCTCTTGGAATAGGCTCATATAATTCTTCATCTTCCTTTTCAAATCGTGCCCATCTCCATTGGTCTTCGTGTCTGTCCCAGTCGCCTAGTACCATATCAAACAAACGAGCTCTTATATAAGCCCCCTCATCTAACTTGTACTTTTCATCATCTCTTAGATTTTCAAAAAACTTATCAGTACTATCAATATCATCAGGCTTCCCAAAGTCTGACTTATACAAAAACTCATCCATTGGTTTTTCTTCAATCATATACAACTCGTCTCCATACTCATCATTATACTTACCTAATGCTTGTTGCTTAGGAACGTAATATAATTTAGGGTTGGTATGGTATACATTAATGGCATCTGCTAAATCTGCCACAGAAAAGGCCGCATACGGGTGCTGTGCTGTATAAAAGTCTTTTAAGATATCTTCTGGCAGGGTATTATCTAAATCATTCTCTATATATGTATCTTTAAAAGCTACTGCTTGCAGAAATCTAACCGCACTTTTTTCCAAAGCACGCATATTAAACTCTCTTCCCTCTTTATCTACTAACCGCAAAGTTTTAGATTGATGACCTCCTCCCTTTCTAACCGGAGTAAGCCCACCCTTTAATGTATCTAAATCTACTGTTTTAGCAGTAATTTTAGTACCATAAACTTCTCTGTAGTGAGAACCCCATAAATCGTTATAAAGTTTAGATTTCTCTGTGTCGTCTGTATTATAAACAGAAGCTTTTATAGTTTGAGGAAAAGTAGTAGGCAATGTATCTACTTTAAAGGTAGACTCAGCAGGGTGTACTTCCGTTTCAAACATTAACTTAGCACCCTCTCCTTCGGCTCCGTAATAACGTACCCAAGAAGATCCATCTTCAAAAACATCTAAAATAGCAAACCCTTCTTTTCCATAAGTAAACTCAGCAAAGTTTGAAATTTTAGTAGCAGAAGTTTTAGACCCCGCGCCAGATACAATTTGGGCTATCTTACCATCTCTACTATATTGTAAAGAATGCTCATGCCCAGAAACAAATATGATACGGTCTACATCAGAGTTTTTGGTTAGTGTTATAATTCTATCCGCTAATTGCTTGTAACGTTCATTAATACGATCCTGAATAGAAATACCACCAGATTTTCTTACTAGGGTAATTAAACTACCCACTCCAGGCATTGGTATACCCGACTGAAAAGGATATACTTGCTTATTAAAAGCAAACTGCCCGCCATGTGGTCCATTTGTGTATAACGGATGGTGAATAGCAAAAATGATTGTTTTATCTTGGTAATCTTTTAGTGCATCTTCAATTTCTAAAAACAATTTATCTCTTGTTTTAATATCACACTTATCGTTAATGGTTGGGTTATTATCCCAATCTTCTAAAAACCACTGAGAGTCTAATATTAATAGATGAATATCATCGCTAATTTCTACACGAGTAAATCCACATCCATCCTCTGGGAAAAAGCTCTGTTTCTGTTTATCTTCTAACTTTTTATTAATGTATTTTTCTTGGCGTTCTAATCCCTTTATGCCACCACTATAGTATTCATGGTTACCTGGTATAAACATAATTTCTCCAGGAAATTGTTTCATAGTTTCTATTTGAATATCCAATCGGTATTCTGCCAGAGCTCTATCAGGATCGTCTTTTTTAGGCATACCTAACGGATATAAATTATCTCCTAAGAATAAGGCGTAGTCTTGATTTGGCATGGTATCTAATACCGATTGCAAGGCTTTTAATCCAGGGGTAGTACCACCCATAGGTGCATTCCCGGCATCGCCAATTAGAAAAAAACGTTTTTCCAATTTTCTATCTACCGGATACGAAACCTGTTTGGTCTCTTCCTCATCAAGATACTGTGCTTTATATGTTGCACAAGCGTTAAAAATTATTAAAACTAAGCCAAAAACGGAGTATCTTTTCAGTTTCATAAAGGGTATATCTTTTTTTTTTATAATTTGGATGAAATTCTTGCTGAAAATGAATCAACAATTGATAGATAACATAAGTAATTATGTAACAGACCTTCTAACCAAAGGGCTAGATGAGACTTTTTTATACCATAACCTACGTCATACACATCAGGTAGTTAAAGGTACTAAAGTATTGATTGAAAAATGTGAAATAAATGATAAAGAGCGTGAAAGTTTAGTTATAGCCGCTTGGTTTCATGATACCGGCTATACGGTAGATGGTGGCAAAAACCATGAGGAAGAGAGTAGTAAAATTGCTAAAGCATACTTAACAGAGCATAATCATCCTGAAGACCAAGTTGAGTTGATTTGTAGCTTAATTTTAGCAACCAAATTTGGGCACGAACCCAAAAACTTACCTGAGATGATTATTAGAGATGCAGATACTTCTCACTTTGGAGAAGAGTCTTATCTTGAAACTACAGAACTTTTACGAAAAGAGCTTATTCTTAGAGATATTAAAAAATTATCTATTGAAGAATGGCGTACCGTAAACATTAAAATGTTAAGCTCTAAACACCGTTTCTATACCAATTGCGCAATAGATTTATGGCAAGAGCAAAAAGATAAAAACATTCAATCTTTAATTAAAAAGGAGAAGAAAGCAAAAAAGCGTGCTAAAAAAGAGAAACTAAAGGTTAAATACAAAAATGAAAGCCCAGAACGTGGGGTGCAAACCATGTTTAGGGTAGCTCTTAAAAACCATATGGAATTGAGTGCTATTGCAGACTCTAAGGCAAATATTTTATTATCGGTAAATGCCATTATTATTTCGCTTGCACTATCTAGTATTTTTCCTAAACTAGACAACCCCTATAATCGTTACTTAGTAATTCCAACAGGTATTTTCTTATTATTTAGTGTTATTTCCATGATACTTTCGGTACTAGCTACTAGACCCAATGTTACGCAAGGAGAATTCTCTAAAGAAGATGTTACCAACAAAAAGGTAAACCTATTATTCTTTGGTAATTTTCATAAAATGAAATTAAATGATTATGAGTGGGCAGTTGGAGAATTGGTAAAAGACAAAGATTATTTATACACCAGTCTTACCCGTGACTTATATTACTTAGGGTTAGTGCTTCATAAAAAATACAAAATATTAAGACTTACCTACACCATATTCATGATAGGTATAGTTATTTCTGTAATTGCCTTTGGTGTGGCTTATAATTTATATGGAAATATAAGAGAACTTTCAGATCTTGCTAATTAGCAAGATCTGAAAGTTGAAGTAATTTTATTCAATATTATTTCAGTACCGATTTAGTTTTTAATTCTGGCAATTCCTGTAGCGTAAAATACTTATTCATTTGCTCTGGGTCATTGCTTGTATAAAGTACTTCTACTCGAATAGCCTTTAAACCACTTACCCCTTGTAAAGACTCTAATTCTACCATTTCTACATTTTCAGAAATGTACTTTTGTACTTGTAATAGTTTTATATAACGTAGATACTCATGCTCTTCTTTTTTAGAAACATACACAATGGCTATTTTACCTTCTTGAGTAACACGCTCATTAGTGCCTTTAATTAAAGATTTATCTAAACGCTTCTTAATTACTTCATACCTAGCGTTGTAGGTACCATCTACATCAAACTTATGCTCATCTAATCTAAACCTAATAGATATGGTTGTGTTATGCACTAAAATTAAAGAGGCTGCTTTCATTTTAAAAGGCAACTCTGGTTGTAATTGGTAAAATTCATTTTCCATATCACACATTACCTGCAACTGCCATAATCTTAAATTATTAAGATAAAGCTCACTAAATTTCTTATCATTAGAAATAGACTTTCCTATGTACATGGTATGCTCTACCCCATCTGTTTTATAGCGTTCAAAGTAGTGCGGAAACATTTTTTGTGCCTCTACTTGTTTCTCATCAATAACAGCAGCCATGGCTTTATTGATATTACCAACTGAGTTATCATAGTCTTTTCTATACTTATAGATAATACCACTTTCATTAAGGGACTCTCTATAACTTTTAATTGATTTTTGTAATGATGTATTTATAAGCACCAAATGATCCAACACAGGTTCTATTTCCTCTTGTAGAAAATCTAAAATAATCTGTTCACTATCATTTTGATATTCCTTACGTAAATCAGTAATAAAGGTTTTAATCCTATATTTTATTTCATCATAAATAGGAAGTGACTCTTGCTTTGAAACATCATCAAATATCTTGTTCAATAGATTTAACTGAATCAATAAATCCTTCTTCGTACTTTCATTTCTAGCATTAGAAGATTCTTTAATATCTATCTGTCCATAAAGCGGGTACACATCTTCAAAAACTATTTCTTGAAAGCTTGTAGACCTACCGGTATTAACTTCTTTTAGGAAGCGCCTAGCTTCTCTTTCGAATTTCCAGAATACACTTTCGTGAATAGATGTACACTCTTGCTGAATAATTGCTTCAATAAGATTTTTTTCTTCCGTTTTAGATCTCAAAATAGTAATTACTAAATACGGAATTACATCATCTAGCTTATTTGCATTAATAGAATTTAATTCTAAAATTCTAGGAGATCCTAACTCTATAATACCTAGTAACTTTCCTTGATTAGAAATAGGAGCTAAAATAGCACTCTTTATACCAGCATTATACAAAGATTTATAAGGCTCTTTCTCTGGGTTTTTATTATAAAATTTAGGCACATTGGTAATAGCAAAATAGGTGTTATTTACTATCAAGGCCTCATAAGACTCATCACACAGAGCGGTATGGCAATCGTAATGACTTTTTTCACAAACAATCATACTCCTTACCCCATTATATGGCAAACGCTCAAAACTCTGCTCTTCTTCATTATACAGCGTAAATCCAATTTTAATATCTGGAATATTAAACATAGATTTAAAAATCTCCTGAAAGTTGTTTACAAACAACTGGCTGCTCTTATCTAATGCTAAAAGGTTTGTTTTTAACTCTGATATGGCATTATCTAGGGTTACATCAAACATATTAGAAATGACAAACCCTTTACACACATAGCTATTTACAGGAAAATATTTTTTCCAAACTTCAATATCATTAAAGTTATTTAATAAAACGCTTATATCATCCTCAGTTAAATCAATTGCATTCTCTGTTGGGAAAATCTCAATAAAATCAGCATTATGAGTTATTCTATAATGTCTCATAATACCATTTTTATCAGGTATATCGTAATATAATGGCCTACCAAAATCTACCGTAATATTGTAATATGCCTTTAAAATAGCACAACATCCAAAAATATACTTATCTACCTCAAGCATATTTCGTATTTCAGGCTCGTACCCTATGCCTCCAGCAGAATTCTCTAAAATATTCTTAAACCTATCAGAAGAATATAACACCACCTCTTGAAATGGTGTGGATGCTATTTTTATTTCATTCCTACTCAACGTAGGCGCAAAAATATCTTTCAGTAAGATATTTAAAGGTTCTTTTAATTCTTTAAGTAACGAAACATCATCAAAACCTTCCCTCAATATTGGATATTTCTCCGCAATGCCCATTATGTAGGTAGCCTTATTAGCTACCAATTCATTATCACTATCCACCAAAGTTTCGTAATGAGCAAACAACTTCTCACAACTTATCAAAAACTTAAACGGCATATTTTGCTCTAAACTTTTCATAGACTACAAATATAACAATTACACCACCCTTAGTTAAGGAGCTTCTCAACTTTATTTGTCGTTAAAATTCTTAAAAAATAACAGCGAGCCATGAATAAATTTTATTTTTGGCAAAATTTAAATTCATAATGATCGCAAAACTCAATGAATCAATTTCTTCGCACAGAAACAGATTACTAAATCATAAGTTATACAAAAAAATTGTAACCCCTGCAGACCTTAAGATTTTTTTAGAACATCATGTTTATGCAGTTTGGGACTTTATGAGCTTATTAAAAGCTTTACAACAACAATTAACTTGTACTACAACTCCTTGGCTACCTTATGGGAATCCTGAAACACGTTACTTGATTAACGAGATTGTTTTAGCAGAGGAAACCGATATAAATAAAGAAGGTAAAAGACAAAGCCATTACGAAATGTATTTAGATGCCATGATAGAATGTGGCGCTAATACAACACCCGTAAAAGATTTTTTAGGTGCTTTAGCAAACGGCACTAGCATACAAGACGCTATAGCCAATAGCACCCTGGAAGAAAGTATTAAACAATTCTTGAAATTTACGTTTGACGTAATTGATGAAGGAAAGCCTCATAAAATTGCTGCTGCCTTTACTTTTGGAAGGGAAGATCTTATACCAGATATGTTTACCGCCATTTTAAAGGAAATGCAACTACACTTCCCTGAATTGAATATTGAAAAGCTCGTGTATTATTTTGACAGACATATTGAACTGGATGAAGATGAACACGGCCCAATGGCATTACAAATGGTAAGTGAACTATGTGGTACTGATGAAACTAAATGGAAAGAAGCTACCGAAATATCTATAGATGCCCTTGAAGTAAGAATTAAACTTTGGGATGGTATTTATAACAACATCATTTCAGAGCAAACTACAGTATAAGCATAAACAAACAGCATTAAAAAAGGCTATATCTGGTAGATATAGCCTTTTCTGTTTTATATTGTTTCCAATATTAAGCTTCTGGAGCCAATTCTAACTCTAGCCCATCTAAATCTTCTGTTAGATGTATTTGGCAACCTAGCCTACTATTATCTTTCACATTAAAAGCTTCCCACAACATAGCTTCCTCATCGGGCGTTTTTTCTGGTATGTCATGGTCTGACTGTATGTAACACTGACAAGAAGCACACATAGCCATACCCCCACATATACCAATGGTACCTTCAGGAGCCAACTCATAAGCTCTTACCAATTCCATTACATTCATATTCATATCGGTTGGTGCATCTACTGTGTGAGGCACCCCGTCTCTGTCAGTTATTGTTATTTTAATATCACTCATTAATTCTTTCTTTTATAGCAATTTAACAGTTAACCTAGTCTATACTTTTTACAACTGCTTTCTCTGCTTCTTTTCTACTTCCATCAAACCCATCTACACCTGAAACGGTAGTGTATTTAAGTACATAGCGTTTACCAGGGTTAATACGGTTATAAACACTTTGGCACATTAAAGTAGCCTCATGGAAACCACATAAGATAAGCTTTAATTTACCAGGATAAATATTAACATCTCCAATAGCATAAATACCTTCCACATTGGTTTGGTAATCTAATGCATTGTTTACTTTAATGGCATTTTTTTCAATTTCTAGTCCCCAATTAGCTATAGGCCCTAATTTTGGTGTTAACCCAAATAAAGGAATAAAGTAATCTACATCTAAAGAAACAGTTTCATCTGCCTTTTCTATAGTAACCGACTGTAAATGCTCGTCACCTTTTAAAGCAACTACCTCAGCAGGTGTTATTAGACTAATCTTTCCTTTTGCTTTTAATTCCTGTACTTTTTCTACAGAATCTAAAGCTCCTCTAAATTCATTTCTACGGTGCACCAAAGTAACAGAAGAAGCCACTTCCGATAAAAAGATACTCCAATCAAGAGCAGAATCTCCACCACCAGCTATTACAATTTTCTTATCTCTAAATTGCTCAGGATCTTTTACGAAATATTCAATTCCTTTTTCTTCAAACAGCTCAATGTTTGGAATGATCGGTTTTCTTGGTTGAAAAGTACCTAACCCTCCTGCTATTGCAACTGCTTTGGCGTGGTGTTGTGTTCCTTTATTGGTAGTAACTATAAAAGTACCGTCCTCTTGCTTATCAATAGTTTCAGCAGTTTCTCCTAAGGTAAAACCAGGTTGAAACTGTTTAATCTGATTCATTAAATTGGTTACAAGGTCTCCTGCTAAAACTTCAGGATATCCGGGAATATCAAAAATTGGTTTCTTAGGATATAACTCTGCCAATTGCCCTCCTGGTTGTGGTAAAGCATCAATTAAATGACACTTCATTTTTAATAATCCAGCTTCAAAAACTGCAAATAATCCCGTAGGGCCGGCTCCAATAATAAGTATATCTGTTGTAATCATGTAAATAAGTTTCGGAGAAAAGAATACCTCTTTCCTTCATTTGAAAAAATTCATAACAGTACACTACAACACAAAATTCTAGTGTACCTTTATGTATATAGTAATTAGTATTATGCTATATTAACAACCTCTTCAATCTGTGGTACGTATTTTTTAATGGTCATCTCAACACCACTTTTTAGCGTCATTTGATTTACAGAACAACCCACACAAGCACCTTCTAATCTAACCTTCACCAATCTGTCATCATCAATAGAAACCAAGGAAATGTTTCCTCCGTCACTTTCTAAAAAAGGGCGAATTTCATCTAGCGCCTTTTCAACGTTTAATCTTATTTCCTCCGTAGTCATAATTTATTTTTTAACAGCTGAACAACCTGCCATGGTTGTTATTTTAATAGCCTCTGTTGGTGGTAAACTTGTATTTCTTTTTACTACCTCAGAAACTACATTTCTTGTTAATTCTTCAAAGGCCTCAACAAGTGGAGTACCCTCTTGTAAAGCAGCAGGTCTACCAGCATCACCAGCTTCTCTAATACTTTGTACTAATGGTATATCTCCTAAGAAAGGTATTTCTAAATCTTCAGAAAGATTCTTAGCTCCTTCTTTACCAAAAATATAATACTTATTATCTGGCAATTCTTCTGGTGTAAAGTATGCCATGTTTTCTACAATTCCTAAAACAGGTACGTTAATACTATCTTGACGGAACATAGCTACTCCCTTACGGGCATCTGCCAATGCAACGTTTTGTGGTGTACTAACAATTACAGCACCTGTAATTGGTAACGACTGCATAATGCTTAGGTGAATATCTCCTGTTCCAGGAGGTAAGTCTAACAATAAGAAATCTAACTCTCCCCAAGCAGCATCAAAAATCATCTGATTTAAGGCTTTTGCCGCCATTGGCCCACGCCATATCACTGCCTGATTTGGTTGTGTAAAGAAACCTATAGAAAGTATTTTAACTCCGTAATTCTCAATAGGCTTCATTTTAGATTTTCCATCTACATCTACAGCCAAAGGTTTCTCATCTGCAACGTCAAACATAATAGGTGCAGAAGGTCCGTAAATATCGGCATCTAATAAGCCCACTTTGAAGCCCATTTTTGCCAATGAAGCTGCCAAGTTAGCGGTTACTGTAGATTTACCTACTCCTCCTTTACCAGAGGCTACTGCTATAATGTTTTTTATTCCAGGTACTTGTTTTCCTTTAATTTCAGGTTTCTCTGGAGCTTCTACCTTAATATTTACTTTAACCTTAGCCTTTTCATATACTTTCTCATGAATAATTTTCATGATTTCAACTTCGGTTTTCTTTTTGGCCTGTAAACTAGGGTTACCAATAACTACGTCTACAACAACCTCATCACCAAAAGTCATTACGTTTTGCACTGCACCACTTTCTACCATATTTCTACCTTCGCCTGGTACAGTTATATTTTCTAGGGCTTTTATTATATCTTTTCTATCTAATTTCATGCTACTGCATTATTTAAACTCATTCTAAGCTACAAAGATACGCTTTAAATTTTTTAAAAGAAACATATCTATGTATTAGATGGTAAGCGAATATAGCTTATTAAAAACTCATAATTATATGATTTTTATCAGTTTGTTACCTAAGTTACAAAACATCAGAAAACCAACGTAACATCTATTTGCTACTTTAATATAGGTATGCGTTACCCGATATAGAAGAGGCCTTTTTTTAGCTTTTCACAAGCAATTATAGAAGTACACAATGCTATTATTTAGCGAATTTATTAATTACCTTATCAAAACATAGGGTATCATACAAACTAGACAAGGAGTAATAATAGTCTTTTTTGTCTTGTTCGTTTTCAGGTAACTCAAGTAACTTCAAATCTTTACCATACACCTGAATAATAAACTCGGTACAAAACATTTCAGAAGCATCATTGTAATTACCATTTTTATCAAACGGAATCTGTGCTTGCTCATACGCTTTTACCAAAGTTGTTAATTGGTGCTCCGTTTCTGTAGTAAATTTTTTTAACCGAACCACTAGCAATTTATCAGGATAGGAGTGATCTAAAAAAGTATTCAACGATTGTTTTTGTACGCCGTCTTTATCAGCAACATCACTAGACAAGGAGTGATATACTTTCCATTCGTTATTTTCATTTATAAGAATACCAGCATGGGTTACTTCATAGCCATTATTAGTAAAAGACCTAGCTACCATGTCACTAATAAAACCATACCCCCTACGCAATATAATATCTCCTGGTTGCAATTGCTGCATTTCAGTTTCAGAAAATCTAACAATGGCTTTATCTTTTGATACTTGTGTAGTTTCTATAGTACCATCTACCCAGAAGAAAAGTTTGTAAATAAGAAACACCCCTGTTACTGTAACCAACAGCCATAGTATGCCCTTTATAAACTTCTGTTTCAAAATTCCTTTTACATTTAATACACTTAGCTACTGCATACTTTTGCTAGCTAAATTTAGCAACCATCTACTGCTCTTTCTCTAAATTCTCTTTTCCCATTGAAACCTTCCAGTCGCCTTCTACCTTTCGTAAATAAACGGTTTGTTCATCGGTACCTTTACTAGTAGTGTAACTTACGGAAGCCTTATCGCCATCAATTTCAGTTTCTGTAATAAAAAAATCTAAAGATTCTGGTTGTTCATTAGACATTTTAATATACCCCGCAGCCAAATCTAAAAACTTAGCAGTGTCTTCATCGCAGTATTCTTTTGCTTCTTCAAACCTAAATTCAGCAGTAGCATCTAAAAACTTTAAGGCAACATCTTCAGGTGCTGCTGTAAATGAACATGCAACCACTAAAAAAACAACAAACAGCAACAGGAAGTTTCTTCCACATTGCTGTTTTACTCTTTTAATCTTCTTTAGCCAAAGATACCTTCCAGTCTCCATCTATTTTTTTTAGTTTCAACATTTTCTCCTCGGCATCCGGAGCCGTTTTATAGGTAACCTCTGCAGTATCATCTTTTACATCTGTAGCTACTATGATAACCTCAGATGCTTCTTTTTCTTTTTCGTTTAGTCCGGCAAAAGAACTTGCCATATCTAATAACTCCACAGTTGCCTCGTCACAGTATTTTTTGGCTTCTGCGTAATTTTCATCATTCGTAGCAGTTAAAAACTTTACAGCAACTGCATCTGGTTTGTTAGAAGAACAAGAAGCTATACTAATAGCTAGTAGTAATATACAGGCTATATGTTTTAGATTTAATTTCATGATAGGTGGTATTAAATTTATCCACAAGATAGTAATACAAACCTAAAAATTATTATATCGCATTAAATTTAATTTTAATGCTGAGTATTTTAAAAGCAGTGTATTCTTTAAACAATCGTACTTAGCACTTAACAATTGGTTTTTAACCGCAGTAAACGTTACTGCTTCTATTTGGTTACTTTCAAATTTAGCCTCAGAAGTAACATACGATTTCCCTGCATAGGTAAGCGTTTGGTCTAAACTTTCTTGCAAGGTTGTATACTGCTCTTTACGGGTGCTTTCTAAATCTATTTCTTGTTGCAATTTTATCTTTTGATCTTCTGTAGCTATCTTTTTCTGTTCTGTTTCAATTTTTGCTACATTGATGTTTCGTCTATTTCTAAACCCATTAAAAACCGGTATAGAAAGTTGAAACCCAACTTCATGGTTTTTATTAAAATCTATTTGAGATGAGAAACTTTCAACCGAACTCCCTGCCATAGCAGTTAGTGGTTTGTAATAAAACGTTGAAAACGAATAATAGGCATCAACAGAGGGTAATAACGCTGCTCTTTGTAATTGTACATTTTTTAAACTGCGCTCATAAGCTACCTCTTTTTGTTGCATTTTAGGGTTATTAGTAACTGCGGCATCTTCTACCCCTAAGATTACCGAAGGAGATGCCAAAACTACCGCCTTAGGCACCTCATCTATATTCATTAACTGAAACAATTGTAGTAATTGGGTTTTTAGCAATTGCTTCGTTTCTGTTACACTCTTTACCTCTTGCTGATAACTCAATTGCATATCATACAAATCACTTTTAGGGCGTCTCCCTAAATTAAACTCATCAGTAACTCTGGTTAAATTAAATTGAGTATTATCAAGCTGCTCTTGCTGAATAGCTACCAACTCTTGGGTATATAAGGCGTCAAAATATTTTTCTAACAAGGTTAATTTGTACTCATATTCAAGCACTGCTTCGTCTGCCTTAGCCAAATCTACAGAAACCCTATCTACACTAGATTTTGCTAAGTTGTTAAAATCTAACAACGAGGCACTAGAACTTAGATAAAACCTATCGTACAAAATATCTGAACTTACCCTACCATTGGTTGCAGGGTCAATTGTAGAACCAAAATTATAACTCTGACTGGCATTTAACCCTACAGTAGGTAGTAATGTTGCTACGCCAGGCTCATGGCTTTTAATTGCTCTGGCAACTTCCAATTTTTGAATTTTAATATCGCGGTTATTCTTCAAACCTTCATCAAGGCATTGCTGAAGGGTCCAACTACCTTGTTGGCCCCAAACAACAATACTGGTGAGAAAAAAATATAGTGCTAAAAACAATCTATTCATACTTCAGGTATTTTAAAATATCTACATTACTAGTTGCTTTGTATGCCTTTAATAAAACCACTGCTAGTGTTAAGCTCATTAAGCAAATAAACCCTACTAAAAATGGCTGATAGGAAATATCTATTCGGTATACAAAATTCTCTAACCAAAGGGTAAGAAAGTAATACGCCGGAAACAATGCCAACAGAAACCCTATAACTCCAAATACAATATATTGCTTGGTTAGCACCAATAATAAACCTTTAGTTTCTGCCCCTAACGTTTTACGAATAGCAATCTCTTTCATCCGGCGCTCAATGGAATACGAAGCCAAAGCGTACAACCCAAATAAGGCAATAATAACCACTGTGATATTTAATAATAAAAACAAGTTTTTTTGGTTGGTATATTGCTCATACGTTCTAGCAAATCGTTTATCTACAAAGTCATAATCAAACGGAAAATCTACATCTACTTTTGTAGTCCAAAGCTTCTCTAACTTGTTAATCACCTCAGCAGTTTTAGAGGTCTCTACTTTCACATAAATGTGATGTGTATTTTGTATCATCCACTCTACTGTTTTAAAATGGAAAAATAGCATCGGCGGAATCTCTTCTTGTGGTCCGTTTACGTGAAAATCTTTTACCACACCCACCACTTTCAAATTTTTGTTATTCCTCCATGGAAACTCTTTTCCAAGCGGATGATCTTCTTTCATTAATCTGGCAGCAGTTTCATTAATAAGTATGTTGCTTACGGTATCTAACGCAAACTCTGCAGATAAAAACCGTCCCTCTTTTAGCTTTACCCCCATCATCTCTAACATACCAAAATCTATACCCATATTACTTGCTTGAATACTTTCATTCTTGTATTCATAACTAGAGGAAGAATTGCTTCCATGGTCAAAGCTAAACGAGCCTGCTCCTACTTCCTTTACACCTTCTATACCCTTTATTTGCTGCTTAACCGCTAGATACTTACTCAGCAATTGTTCTCTATACCCTTCTTCTCTCCAGTTGTACGGATTCCTATAGTATACCTGAACCACTTGGTCACTATTATAGCCCAAATCCATGGTAGATACATACTTTATTTGACTATAAACAATGTAAGACCCTACTATAAAAAAGGCAGCTATGGCAAACTGTAGTACCAGCATTGAATTACGCACTATAATACCGTTATCATTACGGGTATAATTACCTTTTAAAACCTTAATGGTTTTAAAGTTGGCTACATATAATGCAGGAAATACGCCTGCTACTGCTACCAAAATTATAAACAAGGCTAAAAGCTGTAGATAAAACTGACTCCCAACAATAACCAATTCCTTATTTAAAAACTGATTATACAAGGGTAGCACTACCTCTGCTATCACGAGTGCCAACAATATGGATAAAAATATCATTAATGCACTTTCAAAAATAAATTGCAATACAATTTCACCCTTGGTAGCTCCTACTACTTTACGCACTCCTACTTCTTTAGCACGCTTTAAAGCATTAGCTGTAGCTAAATTCACGTAGTTAATTATAGCCAATACCAGTATTAATATAGAAAGCCCCATCATAATAAGTAGCATCTGTATATTACCTCTACCTTCTGGGTACCCATCGGTAACAGATTCTAACCTTGCTGTTACAAGGGGTTCTACTAACACTTTAATCACGCCTTGCTCTTCTAAATACTGCTCTACAGTAATTCCTTGTTCTTTAGCATCTGGCTTAATACGATGTTCTAAATACGCCGCTTCAATAGCTTTTTTAAGATTAGCAGCTTCCGAAGCATCTGTTAGTTTTACCAATAAATTAAAATTGAAATTTCCCCAAGCATTCTCACCCTTATTTAAAAACTCTTCTATTAAATTGGTTACAGCATCTGGCGCATACGAAGATTTGCCCGGAATATGATAAACCCCTGTAACTGTTAATTGATGCTCTCCGTAAATAAGCTGCTTATTCATAGGATCTTTATCCCCAAAAAGTCGTTTAGCCAAGTTTTCTGAAATAGCTATACAATTTCGGTTAGCCAACGCCGACTCTGGTGTACCTTTACTAAAGGTAAAAGGGAAAAAACTAAAAAAATTACTCTGTGCATCTGTGATATTAGCCATTTCCTTTTTACTACCATACTTTAGTATGTCATCGGTGTACATATCATCTGAATAGCAGTAATCTGTAAGGCTTGGCAAATTTTCTTCTAGATACTCCGCTAGTGTTGCTGTATTGGTATTCCAATAGCCTAAACTAGGTTCTATAGGTCTTAAATCATTAATAATCTGAAACACATGGTTTCGCTCAGGGTTCCATTTATTGTATGAGTGCTCATCATTCCAATACAGAATAGAGAATATAAGACCTGCAACCCCTACACTAAGCCCCAATACATTTAAAAATGTAAATAGCTTATTATGTTTAATGTTATAGATAAAAATATGTAACCAGTTCTTAACCATCTTACTCGTATTTCAAATAGGTTAAAATATCTAAACTAACAGCTCTGTAGGCTCTACCTAGCACTACTATAAGCGTTAACACCAATAAGGCTACAAACCCTATAACAAAAGGTAATACAGAAATAGAAATTCTAAACACAAAGTTTTCTAACCAACCACTTAATAGGTAGTACACCGGCACAATAGCAATTAAAAAACCTATTACACAAAACACCACATACTGTTTGGTAAGCGTAATTAATAAATGCTTTGTATCTGCACCTAACGTTTTGCGTATAGCAATCTCCTTCATTCTACGCTCTATAGAAAAAGAGGCTAGTGCAAACAATCCAAATAAGGCTATAATAATTACCACTATATTTAATACCGAGAATAAATTTTTCTGATTTACATATTGCATGTAAGTACGCTCGTATTTTTTATTTACAAAATCATAATTAAAAGCATACTCATCATCTATCTTACTATTCCAAAAGGTTTCTATTCGGGCAATTGTTTCCTCCATTTTAGAAGCATCAATTTTCACAAAAACCTTATCTAAATTATATTGCATCCAATCAATGGTTTTTACATGAAAGAACACCATAGGAGGAATATCTTGATCTAACCCAAATAAGTTAAAATCTTTCACCACTCCAATAATTTTTAAGTCTTCACCATTCCATGTAACTGATTTACCTATCGGATTTTTCTCGTCCATTACACGTAAGGCAGCTTCATTTACCAGCATAGAACTAATTGTATCTGAAGCAAATTCAGTAGAAATATTTCTTCCTTCAATAACAGGAATTTTAAGCATTTCTAACATACCAAAATCCATTGCCATGTTTTGCCCCTGAATATTGTTGCCTTTATATTCAAAACTTGAAGAAGATCGGGCACCACCCCCTAGGTCAAATATTCCTGTAGAAACTTCTTTTACACCCTCTATTTTAGCTACCTCATTACGTACGGTCTCATACCTCTGAAAAACAGCTTCCGGATTCTTTTGTCGCAAATAAATTTCTATAATTTGGTCTCCCTTAAATCCTAAATCTTTGGTAGACATAAACTGCACTTGCTGGTACACTATGTACGACCCTACAATAAAGAAAGCTGCTATAGCAAATTGCAACACTAGCATTCCGTTACGCAACCAAATCCCCCCTTTACTTCTACCAAAATTACCTCTTAGTACTTTTAGTGTTTCAAAATTAGCTACGTATAATGCAGGGAAAACACCTGCCATGATAATAAGTACTATAAAAATACAAACTAACTGTGTATAAATTAAACCACCTTGTATTACTAAGTCCTTATTCAAAAAGTCATTATAAACTGGCAATACCAACTCTACAATTACCAAACTAATTACAATTGCTACAGCACTCATAAGCGCAGTTTCAAACAAAAACTGTTTTATAATATCTACTTTGGTTGCACCTATAATTTTACGTACCCCAACTTCCTTAGCACGTTTAATAGCATTGGCAGTTGCCAAATTAATATAATTAACAATAGAAAGAATTAATATTAAAATAGAAACCCCCATCATAATTAATAAAAACTGACGATTCCCCTGACCCTCTGCTACACCAGAATTAATGGTACCTAATCTAATATCTTTTAACGCTTGTAACTTTATCAAAAAGCCTCCATATTTTGCTTCATACTCCTGCGGAGTAATCCCTAGATCTCTTGCTGAAGGCTCTAACTTATTTTTATAATAAATGGTTTCCATCTGCTTAGCAACCTTCTCTTTAGAATCAGGGTTTTTCAGCTTTATCAACAGTCCAAAGTTGTAATTACCCCAGGCATCCTCATTGTGTTTTAACCGTTCATCTATTGCATTAATAACAGCTTCTGGCTTGTACGATGACTTTTCATTTAACTTATACACCCCTTTTACAACCATTTTTCTATTACTATAAGTAATTTCTTTGTTCATGGGATCTTCGTCTCCAAAAATACGGTTTGCCAATTTTTGTGACAGCACAATAGAGTTAGGTTCTAAAGCACTGGCTTTATCACCCTGTAAAAAATCAAATGGGAAATACTCAAAAAAGTTAGATTGCGCATCTAGTATTTTCTCGCTATACTCTTTCTCTCCGTTATAATAAATATTTGCGCCATTGTACCAATTATTCAAATAACAATAGCTAGCTACCAAATCACTTTCCTCTAACAAATGTGGTCCTAAAGGAGCCGGATTAGTATACCACTCGCCATTTTCTCCCATATCGTTGATAACTTCAAATACCTTTGATTTCTCAGTGTTCCAAGCATCATACGCATGCTCATCATTCCAATACAAAATGGCAAAAATGAGTCCTGAGATACCAATACTTAACCCTATTAGGTTAAGAAACATAAATAATTTGTTGTTCTTTATATTGTAGTAGAATATGTGAATCCAGTTTTTAATCATAACTATTGATTTTCTGATTGATGTAATTGATTTTGATTGATGATGAACTTAGCTGTTTACTACAATATCTATGTTTTTAGTTTGTTGCTTTTCAGACATTACCATACCGTCTTTCATAAGAATGGTCTTCTGTGAAAAAGAAGCATCATAATCTGAGTGTGTAACCATTAAAATGGTGGCTCCTCCTGCATGCAAATCGGTTAATAATTCCATTACTTCATTACCATTTTTACTATCCAAATTTCCGGTAGGCTCATCTGCCAATATTATTTTCGGCTCGTTAATTAAAGCTCTTGCTACAGCTACACGTTGTTGTTGCCCACCAGACAATTGTTGCGGATAGTGCTTTAAACGGTGAGATATGCCCAAACGCTCTGCCATAGCTTGTACTCTTTTACTTCTTTCAGAAGATGCTACGCCGTTGTATATCATAGGCAACTCTATATTATCATACACCGACAGTTCATCTATTAAGTTGAAATTCTGAAATACAAACCCTATTTGTTGCTTTCTAATTTTAGCTCTTCCACGTTCTTTAATCCCTACCATTTCTTTACCTAGTAACTGGTAACTACCACTAGAGGCACTATCCAATAATCCTACTATATTTAACAAAGTAGATTTTCCGCTACCAGAAGGCCCCATTACGGTAACAAACTCACCTTCTTTAATAGTTAATGATACATCATTTAGTGCTTTGGTTTCTACCTCTTCGGTTCTAAAAACCTTTGAAAGTTGGTTAATCTGAATCATAATTGTATCGTTTTTTAATTGCTTTCTTCTATGTTTAAAATCTCTATACGCTCGTAATCTTTATAATTAGAGGTAATTACCTTGTCCCCTGGTTCTAAGCCGCTTTTCACCTCATAATACAACGGGTTTTCTCTTCCTATCTCTATAGGTTGCACAACTGCCTTATCACCTTCCAGTTTAAAAATCCATTTTCCTGCAGTCTCTCTATAAAAACTTCCTTTAGGTATTACCACTGCTTTTTCTTTCTCAGAAAGTTTTAAGCGTACTCCAAAACTTAATCCTTGTTGTAACTCTAAGTCTTTATCTGCTTCAAAATTAAGTTCTACCATAAAGCGCCCTTCTTTTACCTCTTGTATTACTTTAGTTACCGTTACAGGTATCATGGCTCCCTTATAATCTACTTGGCCTTTTTGACCTACAGATACCTTATCTAAGTAAAACTCATCTACATTAGCCAATAGTTTATAGCCTTCCATAACATCTATTTTTCCTAACGTTTCACCAGCATTATACGTTTTCCCTAGTACGGGTTCAAAAGAAGATAACCTACCACTAAACGAAGCCGTTATTAAAAAGTTCTGTTTGTTCTGTCTTAAAATTTCCAAACTTTTCTCCATAATGGCTAGCGACTTATTCATTTGCGTTAATTGCATAGCATTTGCTTCCTTCTCTTTCTCTACCGTTTGCTTAATAATGCTTCTACGCTCTTGTTGGTATCTGTATTTTTCTTGCGTAATGGTCCAGTCGTTTTTTGCTATAATTTCCTTTTCGTATAGTTTTTTATTTAACTCATACTCATTTTTTGCATCATTAAAATCATGTTCAATAGCTACCCTGTCTTTTTCTAAATTCAATTCTTGATTACGTAGATCTAAACGTGCCTTATGTAAGTTATTTATTTGCTCAATCATTGAGGTTTCTTGTTGCATATAACTAAGCTCTGTATTTGGGTTGTAAAGCCTAACCAATGGTTGCCCCTCTTTTACATAATCACCATTGGCTACAAAAATTTCCTGAACCGACCCACCTTCTACAATGTTTATTAAAGTAGAGGTTAAAGGTTCAACCTTAGCTTGAAAAACAATGAAGTCTTCAAAATAATCTTCGGTAACTGTTTTAACAGCTATTTCTCCACGTTTTACATTTAAGCTTCTCTTTTTGGTTAGCGCCAAAAAACTCAACACCGCTAAGATTAAAAAAATACTTACAAGAATTATTAGCCGTTTATTTTTCTTATTTTTATTTTTACCTTCAATGATTGTGTCCATAAGTTCTAATTTGTTTAAGTATATGGCATAATCGTACCAAAATTTAAAAAATAATAAAACGCTCATTAATAGTGTTTTATAAAACACAATATTTAAATAGTGTTCAAAAATGAACACTTTTGTCCGCTAGTGAACAACCTATGAAAAAAACAGACGCTACCATACTAATTATAGATGACCAAGAGGATATACTGTTTGCTTTGAAAATGCTTTTAAAAAAGTCTTATGAAAGAGTTTTCACACTAAACAACCCTAAAAAGGTTGTAAATATGCTTGCAGAAAATACCATAGATGTAGTGTTACTAGACATGAACTACCGCATAGGCTTTGAAGACGGAAGAGAAGGCTTGTACTTTTTAAAAGAGATTAAAAAATTATCGCCAAACACCAGTATTATTTTAATGACTGCTTTTGGAAAAGTTGAAACTGCTGTTGAAGGATTAAAATTAGGAGCCTTTGATTACATCTTAAAACCGTGGGACAATACCAAACTGCAAGATATCATTAAAGATGCCGTACGAGAAAGCAGAAAGCAAAAGAAACTTCCAAAAGCTGCTACCATCACTCCTCGTTACTTTATAGGGGAAAGCAAAGAAATTCAAAAGGCATACACACTAGCTAAAAAAGTAGCCAAAACCGATGCCAATGTACTTATACTTGGTGCTAATGGTACTGGTAAAATGGTAATGGCGCAATACATACATGAGCAATCTACACGTAATACAGCGCCTTTTGTACACGTAGATTTAGGTTCTTTAAACGAGCATATTTTTGAAAGTGAATTATTTGGGTATGCTAAAGGTGCATTTACCGATGCCAAAGTAGACACCCCTGGTAGGTTTGAAGCTGCACAAGGTGGTACTATTTTCTTAGATGAAATTGGTAATGTACCGCTACATCTTCAATCAAAACTTTTACAAGTAATACAGAGTAAAACAGTGATTAGACTGGGAGAATCTAAACCACGACCTGTAGATGTACGAATTGTTTCTGCTACTAATGCCAATTTAAAGCTAGAGGTGAGTTCAAAGCAATTTAGACAAGATTTATACTACCGAATTAATACCATGGAAATTCAACTTCCTGAGTTAAAAGACAGAAGAGAAGATATTATTCCACTTGCAGAATTTCTTTTAGAAAATATGCGAGCAAAATATGAACACCCTGAAGCGGTATTTAATAATACAGCCAAAGAGCATATGCAAAACTATAGCTGGAATGGTAATATTCGTGAAATGCAGAACCGTATTGAGCGCGCTATTATTTTATGTGAAAACAATACCATTACAATTGATGATCTTGATTTAGATGATGTACCTATAGAAGAAACTGTACTACCACAAGCAGATTTATCTGAAATTGAAAAAATTGCCATTGAAAGAGCCTTGGCTAAAAACGATTATAATATCAGTAGAACTGCAGAAGAGTTAGGATTATCAAGAGGCGCATTATATCGCCGAATAGAAAAATACGGCATCGAAAATTAAAACCATGCAAAAACTAAAGTTACACCAAATACTGTTTTTAAAAACACTTTTAATTATTGCATGTGCATTAACCGGGTGGTACTTATATACTGCTGGCTATGTTTACACCGCTTTATTTTTAGGTATTTCTACCATACTTTTATTGGTAGAGCTCTATACTTATATTAATAACGCCTTTGGATTTTACGAGCGTACTATAGATGCCATATTACAAAATGACTTCTCTGCCGATTTTACCAGTCATAAAAAGGGAAATAATTACACCTTTCTATTTAAACTTTACAACCAATTTAAAGTACAACAACACCAGCACCTTTCTCAAGATATGGTGTACCGTTCTATGCTTAACAATATTGAAACAGGTATTTTAATTTTAGAATATTCCGCGGAAGATTGGAATATCTTTTTAATGAACGACTATTTTTCTAAACACTTTAAAACACCTAAAGTATCCAAATGGTCGTACTTAAAGCAACATGCAGCTGCCTTAACCACTTTGATAGAGGAACAGAATTTTAAAGAGGTAAAAACCTCCTTGCAGATTAGAGTAGATAATGAAAACACGCAAACCTTTATACTACAAACGTCTAACACTAAAACACTCTATGGTAATTACTATGTTATTATGTTAGACTCTATACAAAAAGTAGTAGATAGAAAAGAGAAAGAAGCATGGAGCAATCTAATGAAAGTAATATCACATGAGTTATTAAATTCGCTTACCCCCATACGTTCACTATCGCAAAACCTGCAAGAAATGGTAGCACAAGACCATTTGACCGATGAAGATTTAGAAGATATGAAACAAAGTGTAGCTACCATGTTGCAACGCAGTAACCATTTGCAAAAGTTTGTTGAGAGCTACCGTAAGCTAGCCATGTTACCAACTCCTAAAAGAGAAAAAACATCGTTACAAGAACTCATAAACAGCTGTATAAACTTTATGAGTCCAATGCTTAAAGAGCACCAAATTACACTTACCAATCATATAGATTTTAACCATTGGTTAGCACTAGACAAGTTACTTATGGAACAAGCCCTCATTAACCTGCTTACCAATAGTATGTATTCATTAGCGCATCTTACTAATAAAGAGATTCGTATTGAAGCCACACAAACCAACAACCGCCTTTATATTAGTATTATTGATAATGGTCCCGGAGTACCAAAAGAAATTGAAGACAAAATATTTTTACCATTTTTCACCACTCGTAAAGAAGGTGCTGGTATTGGTTTAACCTTATCTAAAAATATTATTGAGGCTCATGGTGGATATTTAGTGTATCAGAACAAAGAAAACACAACCCACTTTGTTATTTGCCTAATGGACTAAGCTATCAAAGCAAATCTGAAATATGTAAACTATTTTTCAAGCAATTCTATGGATGGATCCCAGAAAACTTCTTTAAAATTAACCACTTGATTTTCTTTTACCTCAACCCCTTCAGCTTCCAATAGTTGTTGCATAAGGTTGGTTCCTTCAAAATGAAATTTACCAGTAAGCATTCCGTTTCTGTTTACAACTCTATGGGCTGGCACATCTTCTCTACCTTTACAGTTATTCATAGCCCACCCAACCATTCTTGCTGAACGTGGCGCGCTTAAATATTTAGCAATAGCTCCATAAGAGGTAACGCTACCAGCAGGAATAAGTCTTGCTACTTCATAAACACGATCAAAAAAATTAGGAGCTAACGCCATAACCTATACATCTAAGAGTAGAGTCTAAAAATTGTAAGCACCATTAATAGCAACATTAATACCCCTAAAATGTAATCGGAGTATTTAGAAAACTTGCTAGACTTTACTTCTAGTTTATGAAAATAAAAAATATAGATATAAAGTATAGAAAAAGTACCCGTAGCTGCAGAAACTACAAAGGTAAGGGTGTCTTGCCAGTTATAGGTAATCCATCCGCTTACTTTCCAAGTAGCATTTAAACCACAATAAAAAGGCAAGGTTAGTAAATTTAAAACACCTAGAAACATCCCCTTAAAGAAGCTATTTCTGCGGCTTACAGAAACATACTTAACCTTTTTCTCCTTCCCTTGTTTCTTTTTAGCATGCCAAAAGAAATATGCCGCAAGCAATGCAAAAATCACCAAAGCAAGCTCCATTAAGTAATCTATAATATGCGGATTCTTAAAAAGAAACTTAGATATATTAACCGCAATATATGCCTGTAAAGCAATTATAATACATACCCCTACACTAAAATACACAGCATACTTTTTGCCTTTTTCTGCACTAATTTTAGCGGCGTTCATATTTAATAACCCCGGTAACACAGAGGCACCAAATGATGAGAAATAAGTAGCAAAAAAAAGGACAACTAAATGCAAACCGCTATTTTATTTTAAATTTAATATACGTGATAGGTTTATTTTGCTCAAGATACTGATTTTCATAAAAAGTTTGAATACCTGTTACCTCTTTTGGTGCACCTTCGTTTTTATATATGTTATGGTTGGCGTAAAGTACCTCGTGGCCCTCACCATGTAACAACCCTAACGTATAGCCATGCATAAACTCACTATCGGTTTTTAAATGCATTACACCATCTTCTGAAAGTACTCTTTTATAGCGCTGTAAAAACTCTGTATTAGTCATACGGTGCTTGGTACGCTTATATTTAATTTGCGGATCTGGGAACGTAATCCAAATTTCACTTACCTCATTCTCTGCAAAAAAATATTCTATCAATTCAATTTGGGTTCTCAAAAACGCCACATTGTTCATAGCATCTTCTACTGCTGTTTTGGCACCTCTCCAAAAACGAGCTCCCTTAATATCTATCCCAATAAAATTTTTCTCAGGATACATTTTAGCCAGGTTCACCGTGTACTCTCCTTTTCCACATCCTAACTCCAATACAATAGGGTTGTCATTCTTAAAAAAATTGGCATTCCAATTTCCCTTTAAGTCAAATGCACCACTCACAGCCTCTTCTCTGGTTGGCTGAATTACGTTGGAAAATGTCTCATTTTCCTTGAACCTTTTTAGCTTGTTTTTACTACCCAAAACAATTATTTAATTTTTTGGCAAAATTATGGAAATCTTTAAGAGTTCAAAATTAATTAATTTCGTGGTTATGAGTGAAAAGAAGCGCATTTTAGTTGCTCCACTAAATTGGGGGTTGGGGCATGCCACAAGATGTATACCTATTATACATGCCTTGCAAGATGAATATTATGAGCCAGTTATAGCCTCAGACGGTATAGCTCTTGAATTATTAAGAAAAGAATTTCCGGAGGTAGAAGCTCATCAGCTTCCGTCTTACGACATTGAATACGCTAAAAAAGGAAAGAATTTTAAATTAAAAATGATTTGGGATTCGCCTAAAATGCTTGCTGCAATAACCAAAGAGCGTAAAGCGGTAGAAAAATTGGTTGCCGAAAAAAATATAGATGGTATTATATCTGACAACCGTTTAGGTATTCAGGCAAAAGGGATTCCTTGTGTTTTTATTACCCACCAATTAAATGTATTAACAGGTAACACTACTTGGTTAAGCTCTAAAATTCACCAAAACATTATAAAAAAATATGATGAGTGTTGGGTACCTGATTTTAAAGACAAACCCAACCTGTCTGGTAAACTTGGGCATTTAAAAAAGGATAAGAAAAATATTAAGTACATAGGACCTTTAAGCAGGTTAGAAAAGAAAGAGACAGCCAAAGTGTACGATGTAATGGCGCTCATATCGGGTCCAGAACCTCAACGTACAATGCTTGAAGAGGTTTTACTAGAAGAATTAAAAGCATACCCAGGTAACATTTTATTGGTAAAAGGTAAAATAGAACCTGAGCAAACACATACTACTGAAAACAATATGGTTATCTATAACTATATGACCAAAAATCAATTAGAAGAAGCCTTTAACCAAAGCACTACCATACTTAGCCGTAGCGGATATACCACTATTATGGATTTGGCTAAACTTGAGAAAAAAGCCTTCTTTATACCTACCCCCGGACAATACGAACAAGAGTACTTAGCCAAACGACTAAAGAAAAAAGGAATGGTACCTTACTGCAAACAAGAAGACTTCTCAGTTAAAAAATTAGATAGTATAGATATTTACAACGGATTTAGTGTACTTCCTCAAAACGGAATTAACCTAGCAGAGCTATTTGCCATTTTTGATTAATTCAACATCAAATTGTTTTGGTAAGCCCCCCAAGTTTTGCAGCTTAACAGATGCCAACTTTTGGGCTATAGCAACACTTTCTAATAAGGTTTTGTTATGTATATACCCATATAGAAAACCAGTCCAAAAGGCATCACCCGCACCAGTTGCATCTATAACCTTTGGTATCTCCATAGCTTTTTGGGTATAAATACCTTCTGTAGTATCTGAAATAACTACTCCATTCTTTCCTTTAGTATAGCAAATGGTAGCTGCGCCAGCAGCATGAAAATATTCAAAAATAGCTGCATCCGTTTTATGCTCTCCAAAAAACCTATAACAATCATCTTCACTAATTTTAACCAACGGATTCATGGCTAAATAAGCACCTAAAACTTCGGTAGCTTCTTCTTTATTAGGCCATATTTTTTCTGAAAAATTAATATCTATACTTAGTTTAACCCCTTGCTGAAAAGCCATTTTCGCGCCTTCTAAAATAGTCTGTTGTGCAGGGTTTTTACTTAAAGCAAAACTAGTAGTATGATATACTTTAGCCTGCGCAATAAAAGCCTCAGACAATTGTTCTGAACGTATTTCACAATCGGCTTCGCGGTACGGAATAAACTCAGGAGTTGCTACCGATTTAGATACAAAAATAACAGAGGTAGGATACTCTTCACTACGTCTTAAATAATCTGTCTGTACTCCATCTTCTTGAAGTTTGTGAAGCATAAAATCTCCAAACCCATCTTTTCCGCAAGTAGCCACCAAAGATGCTTTTAATCCTAATCTGGCTGCATTAATGGCTACATTGGTTGGCGAACCACCTAAATAACGTTGAAAATTAGTTGTATGTTCTAAAGACAACCCTAAATCACTTCCTATGCAGTCTATTAATATTTCTCCTATACTTATGATATCTATAGTCTTCACTCTAAATAAAAAATTTAAATTTATCGTATAATGCTTCGTGTGCCAAAATTGTAGCAGCAGCACTCCATGCACAATAAGCTACACCGTTAGGTGCTCCTGTCTTACTATTAAAATTTTCATAAAAAGAAAACCCTTCTAAGGCATTTGCCGCATTAATATGCTCTAATATATTCATGGCTTTTTCTGGTTTATTTTTCTTCATTAAAGCCAACGCATAAAACCCGTTAACCATAGGCCAACTACCACCATTATGAAACTCATACGGATAATTTCTGAACTCGTATTTACAATTATCTTTTAATAACCCCCAATGTTCGTCTCCATCAAAAATAGGAGGCCAAAACGCGGGCAATAAATTTAAAGCACTCTCTTTCTTTAAATTATCAGCATATGCCAATACAGCATTTTGCAAGGCTTCATCACCTATATCTAACATAATCAGTAAAGAATGTGCAAAGGAGTCAAAAAATGTTTTGTAACCACTAGGCGAAAAAGAACAGGGTAGATATTCTCCAATGGAAACTTTATCATAGGCTTTCTCATGAAACTTATCCTTTCTAGAGTTCGGAAAAAAATTAGCTTCAACCTGCTCCGTAATAGCTTCTATTTTCTGTTTAGTACTTTTATCATTTTCAAAATAATAATAACCTTTAAGCGCCCATATTCTCAATAACTGATCGTATAATACATAGCCATTGGTTACATATTCATCTGCCCAATTACCAGATAAGGGTACATACACTAAATGTTTATTGTTAAACTCCCAAGCGTCTAATAAAGTAAAACACTTTTCAATAGCTTTTTTATGCTTTAAAAAGAAGGCAGTATCATCCTTTAAAATGGCATAGTTACATACACCTATAATAAACCAGGTAACAGCATCAACTCTACCAGCCAATCCTCCATAGCTAACATCAGACCCTGTATTGGTAACCAACACATTAGAAGGTATGGTACCTATTACATGTTGATGCGCAGCAAGGGTATCTAAGGTATTCTTAAAAGTAATTATCAAATCTTCATCATGAGAAGCCAAAGCAGCCAAGCCACAAATAACACCATCTCTGGCCCATACTCGTTGGTAATTACCCGTATTTTGTACGCTTGCCAAAAATCCGTTTGGGGTACTTGCCTTTTTTAATAAATCAATAGCCTCTCTATAATATTTCATACTACGCCTTTCTTTGTTTTTTACCTACACCAATAAACATGGTTAATACCGCTGCAATAACTAAAAACACACCACCAAATAATATGGCATTACGGGGGTCATTATTCAAATAATTCTTTAATACAAAACCAAATGATAGATTTTGAATAATCATAGGTATTACAATCATCATGTTAATTATCCCCATATACACACCTCGACGAGCTTTAGGGATGTCTGCCGATACTATGGAATAAGGAATACCCATAATGCTTGCCCAACCAATACCAAACCCCGTAATGGCCAGAAATAATAAATTTTTATTTGTGATTTGGGGGAATGCTAAAAAGCCAATTGCAGCAAACAATAAACACACAAAGTGTACTTTCTTAGCCCCTATTTTACGAGCAAACACTGCTAGCACAAGGGCTACCAAAAAAGTAACTATGTTATACCATCCGTTTACTAAGCCCGTCCAGCTTACTGCTTTTTCATACAATTGCGGGTTACTTTGAGGGGTAACGCCCCAAACAGAAAGAGCAATACTTTTAGATGAATTTTGCCAATAGCAAAACAACGCATACCATTGAAAAAAATACACCAAAGCCAATTGCCACATTACTCTTGGCATTTCTCTAATAGCGGAAAAAATTTCTAATACAGACTGCTTCAATCCTTTCTTATTTGCTTTTATTTTAGCAATTTCTTCAGGTGTTGGAGGAATCTCTGTGGTGGTTTTCATAGACCACCAAATAGTACCAATAGAGCAAACCGCCCCTAAAAAAAAGGACGCATACACCCACGTTGGTAAAGATCCTGTTTTACCAACAAATAATAAGGGAAATATAAATAACGACACATTTGCAAGTGTTTGACCTAAACCTGTAAAAAAACTTTGCATCTGAAAGCCCATAGGTTGTTGCTCTTTAATCAATTTATCTGCAACAAACGCTCTATATGGCTCCATAGCCGTATTATTACCTGCATCCAAAATCCATAATAAACCTGCTGCCATCCATAAAGAACTACTAAAAGGATACGCAAACAAACAAATACTACACACTATGGCTCCTATAAAAAAGTAAGGTTTTCTCCTTCCAAATTTAGGATGCCAAGTACTATCACTCATAGCACCTATAATAGGTTGCACAAGTAAGCCAGTAACGGGTCCCGCTAAATTTAAAAAGGGTATTTCATGGGGTTCGGCTCCTAAAAAATCGTAAATAGGATTTATAGCACTTTGTTGCAAACCAAAGCTATATTGAATTCCGAAGAAACCAACATTCATATTTACAATTTGCCAAAAGCTTAATTTTACCTTACCTAGCATATTACTTTAATTTTTCAAGAAACACTTCAAATTCTCCTGTATTCATAAATATAGCTCCGTTTTTATCTATTACCGGAATAGCTACATTAGACAAACTTATACCTGCTTGCTTTAACTTTTTAAGCATTGTTTGCAATGCTTCTGTATCCGTATCTACATCATAAAATATATATGCTATTTGATGACGCTCTAAATAATCTTTGGTATCTGTACAGTAATGACAGTTGTTACTACCATATACAATTATAGGTTGCGTATTCTTAGTAGCATCAACCGTTTGAGCCATGCCTGTTTGCAAACAAAAAAATACGCATACAATTCCTATTAATTTATAAAGTGCCTTCATTTTCTTATTTTAATTTAGGTAAGTTCTTGATTATTAATCAAGAACTTACCATTCCATTCTTCATCAATCTACATCAAATAACTCTAAATACTACCTATGCTAAAACTTATATGATAAGGTTAAAGAAGTTGTTCTACCATTAATGGCTCTTGCTCTAACAATATTATTTGTATTTTCTGTTATGCTACCCTCTTCAACTTCAGTGATACCAATGGTATCAAAAACATTATTTACATTTACCGAAGCTGTTAACCCTTCTATTAATTGAAATCTAACAAACGGATTCACGTACGCATAGCCCGGCATTACCAATTCGTTACTATCTTGTGCATATGACTTTGTAGTACCAATTACACTAAACCCTAAGGCATGTTTATTAGCTTCTCCTAATCTGTACACTACATTTGCATTATAGATAAAATCTGCTTGACGTCTTGGTGTGTTTCCTTCAAAATCAGGATTAAAAAAATCTTCTTTTATCTCAGCATCTGTCCATGTAACACTACCACCAATATCAAACTTGCTTCTAGTATAATACGCTTCTAACTCTATACCATACGCTTGGTATTCTCTTTGTATTTCTCTTGGTGAACCTCCTGCAAAATCCCAGTTTTGTTCAGAAGTATTAGCAAGAAAACCAGTAGTATATAGAGTAACATCACCTTTTCTGTGTTTAAACCCTACTTCTGTTTGTGTTACTTTATCTGCACTTAAACCATTAATAGCTTGTCCGCTTGGCAATACGGCTGAGCCAAATAACAAACGGTCGGCATTTGCTCTACCCCCTTTACTATGTCTTGCAAAAACAGATTGATAATCGGTTAATAAATAATTAGCTCCAAAAGAGTAAGACACATAGTCAAAATCATAATTAATAGGTAATCGGTTGGCATTATCAACTACCGATACACTTTGTTCATTTGTTTGAATTACACCATCGTTATTCACATCTAAATTTTGTGCTTGTATTGCCCCAGCATACGTACCTCTTGCAGTACCAAAATCAAAACGTATACTAGCATCTATATTCAGCTTATCGGTTACTTCATACTCAGCTCCAACATACGGTGCAGAAATATCATATACTGCATCATAATTTCTAGTACAACAATTACCCCACGCAGGAACGCCATATGCATATAATCCATTAGTAGAAGCACCTCCTGCATTTAGTAAAGCTGCATTTTCTCCTTGAACTTCTAATAAGTAAGAATTCCATAACCATGACATTGATATGTTTTGAATAGCTCTATAATATCCTGCAGATACATCTATATCTCCAAAACTTTTAGACAGCTTAATATCATTGGTAAAATTATTGAAGTTGTTAATTTCAACATCAAACAAATGCACTCGCATTGCTAATGCATTATTGTCAAAATTTTCACCTGCATTAACACCGTTCGCATACGTTAAGTTAGACACCCCAAATTCTGTAGCATAGTTACCAGCGGTTTGTACATCTGCCGGAAATGGTGAGACAAAACGTCCTTTGTTGAAATTTAATCTAAAACGTTCTTCTAATTTCCATCCACTTCCTAAATCGAATGAAATTTCACTTCCGAAAGAAGTAGCCACTGGTCGCATTCCATCGGCAATATTGCTACGTCTTGGTTGTCCATCTGCTCCAACACTTAAGTTATCTAAAAATAAAGCACTGTGCGGAGTATCATGTAAAATATCAAAATTAGAAAGCGAAGACCATTCAGGATTAGCATTGGTACCAGAAACCTGTACAGGCATTGGCAAATATCCAACTGCTTTATCATTCAAATATTTCAAATATAAGCGTACATATCCTTTTTCAAATGATTTGGTTAAGTTGGCTTTAAATTGCCCTCCTATATTGGCTGTATACCCCGTGTTTCTAGGCCCTTCTCCCTGACGATAAAAACCACCTAAATGAAAATTTAAAGTTTCATTAATAGGAGCACCATATTCAAAATCTGTTCTGCTATTCTTATAGTCTACACCTAATGAGTGCGTGATAGATCCACCTTCTACCTTACCATTTTTACTAATAAAGTTAATAATACCTGCCGGAGAGTTACTAGCCAGTGTAGATGCAGACCCACCTCTAATAGCCTCTATCCTAGCTACAGTTTGGTCATATCTTAAAAAGATATCTGAATTACCAAAAGCCACATCACCAAATTGCATTACCGGCAAACCGTCTTCATGCAATTGTAAAAACTTTCCACCTCCAGATGCTACAGGTATACCACGAACCGTTATATTAGCATTCCCTTCGCCACCGGTAGACTCAGATTTAATACCAGGAACCGATCTAAACACCTCAGCGGTAACCCTTGGTGCTGCTTCATTAACTTTTGCCGGCCCCACTGTACTTACAGATACACTAGACTGTAATTTAGATTTAGGGTTTAAAACTCCAGTTACCACTACATCAGTTAATTGAGTAGCGTCTTCTTGTAAAACAAAATTAAGAGCTGTTTCTCCATCAACTGTTACCACTTTTTTCTGCGTAACAAACCCTATATAAGTTACAATTACAGTGGTTTCTCCATTTTCTAAATCGGTGATTTTATAATTACCATCAAAATCTGTAGAAGATCCTTTATTGGTATTCTCAATAGTTACATTTACACCAAGTAAAGGTTCGCCATTTTCATCTTTCACATTTCCGTATAAACTGCCTTCTTGTGCATTACTATAAAAAGCAGTAAGTATAACAAGGAAAGCTGTAATTTTAAAATTCATAAATGTCAATCTCATATTTGCCTGTTTTTAAATATTTACTAATTGAATCACTTGGTTTTTGGTAAATATATATTTGAAGTCAACAAAAAAAGAGAAATTCATAATCGAAAACGATTTCGAAATCACCGAAAACGATTTCGAAATAATTTTTTCTCTATTACATTTATGCTATATTTATAGAAATGAAAGAATCTAAAGTACCCACATTAAAGTCTATTGCAGAAAAACTAAACATTTCTGTAACTACTGTATCTAAAGCACTCAAAGGCTATTCAGATGTAAGTCCTGTTACCCGCCAAAAAGTGTTAGATATAGCAGAGGAGTTAAATTATACTCCTAACTCAATAGCTGTAAATTTTAGAACTAAGCAATCTAAAACTATTGGCATTATTATTCCCGAGGTGGTACATCATTTTTTTTCTAGTATTATTAACGGGGTTATAGAAGAAGCAGAAAGACAAAACTACTTTGTAATTATTCTTCAGTCTAATGAGAATAAAGAAATGGAGAAAAAGCAAGTAGAGCTTTTAATAAGTAAACGTGTAGATGGTATTATTATGTCGTTATCTAACCAGTCTAACGACGAAGACTACTTAAAAAAAATTATCGACCGAAACATTCCTTTGGTCCTTATCGATAAGATTTCGAAACTAATAGACTGTTCTAAGGTTATTATTGATGATAAGAAAGCTGCATTTGATGCCGTTAACCATTTAATTAATATAGGCTGTAAAAAGATTGCACATATTAGAGGCCCCTTAAACCCACAAAATTCTATCGACCGATTTTTAGGATATAAAACTGCTTTAGACCATCATAACATACCTTTTGACTCCTCTTTAGTATATCCTTGTAAGCGGGTTTGCTATGAAGAAGGCTATGATTTCACTAAACAATTAATGAATGATCACCCTGATGTAGATGGTATTTTTGCAATTACCGATTTAGTTGCCGTTGGTGCACTTACTTATTTAAATGATCAGCAAATTAAAATACCTAATCAGGTTGCTGTAATAGGTTTTAGTAATTGGTTTATGTCTAGCGTTATCTCTCCTAAACTAAGCACTATAGACCAACCCGGTTTTAAAATGGGAGCACAAGCATTTTTACTATTAAAAGAAGAAATGGAATCCATGAGAAATGCAGGAAAACGGGTCTGTAAAACCATTACTCTAAATACAGATTTAATCATAAGAGAATCAACAAGTAAATAATTTCTTAGATATAGTCATCCTCATCATCTACCGCATTAGCTTCCATTGCCTCTTTGGTAGATTTTTCAAGGGTAAACGAAAATTCAGAACCAACCCCAAACACACTCTCCACATAAATTTTTTCTTTATGTGCTTCTATAATGTGTTTCACAATAGAAAGTCCTAAACCAGAACCACCTTCTTTACGGTTACCCGACTTATCTACTCTATAAAAACGCTCAAAGAGGCGTCTTAGGTTAGGAGCTTCAATTCCTTCACCATTATCGGTAACCCTAATTATTATTTTATTCTTTACTAAATTCTCTATACTAATTTCAGTAGTACCATCAGTTTTACCATACTTAATACTATTCACTACCAAATTAGCAACACATTGTTGTATGCGCTCTTTATCTGCGTACACATAAATAGGTTCATAAGGTATATCAAACGTAAGCATAATGTTCTTCTTAGCTGCTTTCATTTCATACATCTCAAAAACCCCTTGAATTAACTCTACAATATCAAAAGTCTCTTCTTCAAGAATAAGATTTCCTACTTCTAACTTAGAAATCATATCTAAGTCCTTTACTATATAAATAAGCCTATCTACCCCCTTAGCGGCACGTTGCAAATATTTTTTCCTAATATTCTTATCTTCCATAGCCCCATCTAAGAGCGTTAGTAAATACCCTTGAATTGTAAATAGGGGTGTTTTAAGCTCATGTGAAACGTTTCCCATAAACTCTTTACGGTATTCTTCTCGTACCTTCAAGGTTTCAATCTCTAACTTCTTATCCTTTGCAAATTTTTCAATTTCCTTGGTAAGTGTAGACATATCGGTAGTAATAGGATGCTCGTTAAAACTAGTAGATTCTAACAAAGAAACATCGTCGTACACCTTTTTCACTCTTCTGTAAATAAAGCGTTCTGCTCTATATTGAATTACCAAAAATGAAAATGCAAAAATAGCTATAGCATACGGCACTATAAGCCACCAAGCAAAGTCTTCTATATATAATACCATAATAGATAGCAATGCAGAAGAACAAAGGGTTATAAACAAAGAAGATTTTAATGCAAACTTATAAGACGTCTTAAGCTTTTTACTCATTCAATAAATTACAATACAAATTTATATCCTACTCCTTTGATGGTTTTAAAATGATCGTCTCCAATTTTTTCACGAAGCTTTCTAATATGAACATCAATAGTTCTACCACCAACAATAACTTCATTACCCCACACCTTATCTAGTATTTCCTCTCTTTTAAATACTTTACCAGGTCTAGAAGCTAATAAAGAAAGTAATTCAAACTCTTTTCTAGGCAGTATAATTTCATTCCCTTTTTGAATAATTTTATACTCTACCCTGTTAATTACAATATCACCAACTTTTACAATATCGTCAGTCACATCTTCATTACTATCTTTTAATCTTCTTAAAAGTGCTTTTACTTTACTAACTAACACTTTTGGTTTAATAGGCTTTGTAATATAATCATCTGCACCAGCATCAAAACCAGCCATTTGAGAATAATCTTCACCTCTAGCCGTTAAAAAGGTAATTATAGTATCTGCTAAATCCGGGATCTTTCTAATTTGCTCACAAGCTTCAATTCCATCCATCTCAGGCATCATCACATCCATTATCACTAAATGTGGTTTTTCTTTTTTTGCTTTTGATACCGCTTCAATACCATTTGCTGCTGTACTTATTTGATATCCTTCAAGAGATAGATTGTAACCTACGATTTCTAAAATATCCGGTTCATCATCAACTAATAAGATTTTAACGTCCTTTTTTTTCATAATGTTGCTCTTTCTATTATAAAAGTTGACCAAAAGTAAATATAATATTAAAATTTAACTTGGGTTAACTATTTCTTTTTAGAAAGACAACATTAAATTAAACTTGCAAAACTCGCCTATCTGAATAACAATTTGAAAGCAGATAAGTTGAAACCTACAAATATTGTTATCAAATCGTTAAAACGCACGGCATATAAAAGGTATCATGTTACATTTTAGTACTTTTGAATACAAAAATTTTTAAAATTTCATTATACTATGAAAAAAATCTACTCATTATTTTTATTATTATTAGTAACTACTGTTTCTTTCGCTCAGGATATTGCTGTTAATGGCGATTTCGAAAGTTGGACAGGTGGAGTTCTAGACACTTGGACATCTGAGTCTGGTACAACAATCACTCAAGAAACTAGTACTGTAAGTCAGGGTACTTATGCTGCTAACTTTGAAGTTACTACAGCTACGCAAGGTAATACCGACTTTAGACAAACAGTTGACATTGTAGCTGGTACTACTTATGTAGTATCTGTTGATATTTATCAAGTAGACGCAGATTCTAGAGCAAGACTTTATGTTGATGGTTATTATTCTTACTCAGACCCTGCTTTAGTAGGTACTTGGCAAACCATTACCCATGAATTTACAGCTACGGCTGATGCATCAATTGAAGTAGGTCTTAGATTTTACGACACTGATACTTTTACAACTAGCTCTAACATTATTGTTGACAATTACACTGTAATAGCACAGTCTACTCCATCTTTAGCTATAACAAACCCTACTGACGGAGATTTAATAACTTCTGGTGACGTTACTATCGAATTTACAGTAGCTAACTTTGCTGTAGCTAACGGATCTGGCGACGGACACATTCACTACACAATAGACGGTGGCGCTACTGTTATGCAGTACGATTTAAACTCTATTGCGCTTACAGGATTAACGGATGGTTCTCATACAGTTGATATGGAATTAGTAGATAATAACCATAACCCATTAAGCCCTGCTGTTACTGCTTCTGTTAGTTTCACTGTTACAACTGGTGCTACTCAAATAGCTGACATTGCTGCTTTAAAAGCTGCTTTTGCAAATGACAACAGTACTACTACTATTTACGAATTACAAAGTACTCCTGTTGTTACTTATAGTAGAGTTATTTCGGCTGGTACTCAAATATACCTTGAAGATACTACTGGTGGTATTTTAATTTGGGATGCTGGTAGTTCTGTACTTTCTACAATGATTGAAGGTGATGTAGTTTCAGATTTAACAGGTACACTTTTAGACTATAACGGAGTATTAGAACTTATCCCTACTGAAGATCCTAGCACAACTGCAGGAACTCCTATAACTCCTACCTCTATAGATATTGCTACATTATTAACTGATTGGGATATGTACGAGTCTATGCTAGTTTCTATTAGTAATGTGACTTTTACTGATGCTGACGGATCTGCTACATTTGCTTCTTCTAGCAACTATACTATTAATGATGGATCTGCTATTACTTTCAGAACTAACTTCTCTGAAGCTGATTATATTGGTGAAGTAATTCCTTACACTGCTAATAACTTACAAGTTTTAGTTTCAGAATATAATGGATCTCCTCAAGTTTATGCTCGTAGCTTATCTGACTTTATGTTAGCTAATGATACATTCAACAATGTAACTTTTAAAGTATATCCTAACCCTGTTACTAACGGTACTTTACACATTTCTAGTACTGTTGCAACAGATATGAATGTTCAAATTTATGACCTTTTAGGAAAACAAGTTGTAAACAAAACAGTTACTAACAATACTGTTAATGTTTCTGCTTTACAAAGAGGTGTTTACATTTTACAGATTACTCAAGGTGCTGCTTCTACTACTCAAAAATTAGTTATTAAGTAAGTCACCCTACCTTATAACAAAAAAGCTCTCTATTACAGAGAGCTTTTTTATTTTATGTAATTTTGATTTTTCTAAGTTGACAATACATGAATACCGATTTTATATTTGATATAAAAAATGAAACTGATTTTAAAGTTGCTGCACTAAAGGTTTTTAACCACCAGTATACACACAACAAAGTATATAGGTTGTTTTGTAATCTTTTAAACACCAACCCTGTAAGTATTGATAGTGTAGAAAAAATACCTTTTTTACCTATCCAATTTTTTAAATCGCATGCGGTATTAGCCTCCATAAACCCAGTAGAGATAACATTTACCAGTAGCGGAACTACAGGCAGTACTACTAGCAAACACATGGTTACTGATGTAAGCGTTTACGAAGAAAGTTTTAGAAAAGGGTTTCATTACTTCTATGGTGCCATTGAAGAGTACGCCGTACTTGCCTTATTACCGTCATATTTAGAGCGTACAGGCTCTTCTCTTATCTACATGGTAGATGATCTTATAAAACAAAGTAACAACCCTAATAGCGGCTTTTATTTACATAATTTAAAAGAACTTAAAGACAAGCTAATTGCTTTAGACAACAGCGGGCAAAAAGTGTTACTAATAGGAGTTTCCTTTGCATTACTAGACCTTATTGAAAGCTATGATTTTGAATTGAAAAATACCATTATCATGGAAACCGGAGGCATGAAAGGAAAACGCAAAGAAATGATTAGAAAAGAGCTACATGAAGTACTAAGCAACGGATTTGGCGTAAAGCACATCCACTCAGAATATGGTATGACAGAATTACTTGCTCAAGGCTACTCTAAAGGAGATGGTATATTTGAATGCCCTCCCTGGATGAAAATTTTAACCCGAGATACTGAAGACGCTTTAACTATATTACCGAATGGGAAAAACGGAGGTATTAACGTAATAGACCTTGCCAATATTAATTCGTGCTCTTTTATAGCCACACAAGACTTAGGAAAAGTATACCCTAATGGTTCTTTTGAAGTAATTGGCCGTTTTGATAATTCAGATATCAGAGGTTGTAATCTAATGGTTTTATAAAACAACAAAGTCTTGCGTATAAACACAAGACTCTGCTATTTATTTTACGCTATAAAAGAATTAAATGCTTTACAAACTTATTCTAAAACAGCTATAAGTTAGCGAACTTATTTTACCACTAACACATAATAGTTTTTCTTACCACGTTGCAAAAGCACAAACTTATTATTAATAAGATCTTCTTTTGTAATGGTATATTCTTCTTTTACTTTCTCTTTATTTACAGAAATAGCGTTCTGCTTCAACTCACGTCTTGCAGCTCCGTTACTATCTAAAAAGCCAGTTTTAGCTGCTAAGGCACCAATCATATCCAATCCAGCTTCAATATCAGCCATGTCAACCTCGGCTTGTGGTACTCCTTCAAAAACATCTAAAAAGGTTTTTTCATCTAACCCTTTTAAATCTTCAGAAGTAGATTTACCAAATAAAATATCAGATGCTTTTTGAGCCTTACTTAACTCATCAGCAGAGTGTACCATAGTAGTTACCTCTTCTGCTAATTTTTTCTGTAAAGCACGCATATGCGGCGCTTCTTTATGTTCAGCTATTAAAGCTTCAATTTCTTCCTTCCCTAAGAAAGTGAAAATTTTAATATACTTCTCAGCATCTTCATCAGATGTATTTAACCAATATTGATAAAATTTATAAGGTGAAGTACGCTCTGCATCTAACCAAATATTACCTCCTGCAGTTTTACCAAATTTAGTACCATCTGCTTTGGTAATTAATGGGCAGGTCATTGCATATGCCTTACCACCACCAATTCTTCTAATAAGCTCGGTACCGGTAGTAATATTACCCCATTGGTCACTACCTCCCATTTGTAAAGTACAATCAGCATCTCTGTACAAATGTAAAAAGTCGTACCCTTGTACTAACTGGTAGGTAAACTCTGTAAAACTCATCCCTTCTGCAGATTCAGAAGACAAACGTTTTTTTACAGAATCTTTAGACATCATATAGTTTACGGTAATATGCTTCCCTACATCTCTAATAAAAGACAAGAATGAGAAGTTCTTCATCCAGTCATAATTATTTACCAGCTTAGCAGCATTTGGTGCGTCCGAATCAAAATCTAAAAATCTTGAAAGTTGCTCTCTAATTGCATCCTGATTATGACGTAGTGTTTCTTCGTCTAACAAATTACGTTCGTTAGATTTCCCAGATGGATCACCAATCATACCGGTAGCACCACCCACCAAAGCATACGGTTTGTGTCCACACTCCTGAAAATGTTTTAACATCATAACCCCTACTAGGTGTCCTATATGTAAAGAGTCAGCTGTTGGGTCTATACCAACGTAAGCAGCTCTCATACCCTCCATTAAATGTTCTTCGGTACCCGGCATGGCATCATGAATCATTCCGCGCCATGTAAGTTCTTCAACAAAATTTTTAGCCATTATACTGTGTTTAAGAAGCAGCAAATATAATGGATTTGGCGTGTTCTTTCAAGTGATTAAATACCTATTTGCCTATCTATTTGCTGATTTAAGGAAATAAAAGTTTCTGTACGCGAAACTCCGTCTATACTTTGTATTTTATGATTAAGCACATTCATTAGGTGCTCATTATCTTTGCATAGTAGTTTTATAAGAATACTCCAATTACCTGTTGTATAATGACATTCTAGAACCTCTGGAATATCTTTAAGCACTTTCACCGCCTCTGGGTTTCTCATAGCTTTATCTAAATAAATACCCACAAAGGCCATGGTAGAATACCCTAAAACTCTTGGATTAATAACAAACTTAGAACCGGCTAGCAAGCCACTTTGCTCTAACTTTCGAAGTCTTTGGTGTATTGCCGCACCCGATATACCAATTTTTCTGGCTATTTCTAAAATAGGCTTTCTAGCATCGTCCATTAAATATCTCAGAATCTTTTTATCAATCCCGTCAATGGTTACAGTATTTTTTTCAGACTTCATTTTGTATTCTCATTTGAAACCAAAAATACATATTTAATTTAATAATGAAACACCTTTAAGAATAATTAAGAAAATAGTATTTTAAGCCACCCTTTTTCTAATAAAATGCATTTCAGGCTAGTACAAATTATAATTATCCAAAAACGTTGTTAGGATTATATCCCATGTAAGCCACCTCTTTATGCGTAAATGAAATGCCTTGTGCTTTCAATTCTTTTAAAACAGGCTCGTATATATTTCTATTTATAGGTAGTAAAACACCAGTTTCTGTAATCTTCTTATTTAACACCAACAAAGCAGAAATACCCAATGGTAACCCAACCGTTTTAGCCATTGCAGTATAGGCAGCATCTGTACCCGTTACCACCATATGGGCATCGATTTGCTTACGTTCTCCGTAAATTTCGTAGCCTATTTTGTGATACATCACTATCATATCTTTATCATCCGGACTTAATTTCCAACTATCTTGTAAGATACTTTGTAATGCTTGGGCAGGTGTAGCATTTTTAATTCCTATCTTTTTAAAAGTACTAAACACATCTAACTCAACCAATTTTTGCCAAACCACATCGTCTTGATCTATCTTTAAATAATGTCTTAATTTAAGCTCTACAGAATCTGTAGGTGAATAGGCTAAAAACAAATTAAGAAAATCTCTATAACTCATATGTTCAGAGTTTTCTATTGTATAACTATCATCTGTCATACCCAATTGCACAAACAAATTCCAAGCCCTTGAAAAACCAACTCTACGTATGGTACCTCGGTAAAAGGTTAAAATATTATCTAACCCGTAAACCGATCTATATTTTAAAGAATCTCTATTTGCATAAGCCTCAAAACTACCAAAGCCTTCAATTTCTAAAAACTCCGTTCTTCTAAATAATTTATGGTAAGGTATATACTTATAGGTACCTTCTTGTATAAATTTAGCTGCACCTCCTTGCCCTGCTAACACCACATTTCTAGGGTTCCACGTAAATTTATAATTCCAAAGGTTGGTATCACTTTCAGGCGCTAATAAACCACCACAAAAAGATTCAAATAACAGCACCTCTCCTCCTTGCTTTTGAATATCGTCTACTATCTCCATAGCACTCATATGGTCTATCCCGGGGTCTAGACCAACCTCATTTAAAAAGGTTAAACCTTTTTCTTTTACACTCCCCTCCAGTTGTTTCATTTCATCACTTATGTAAGAGGCTGTTACTAAATCTTTCCCGTACGCTAAACAGCATTTGGCTACTATAATATGAAGAAAAGCGGGTAGCATTGAAATAACTATAGACGCCTCTTGTACCAAGGCTTCCACTTTAGCTTCGTCTTGAATATCTAGTGTTTTTAGTACTACATATTCACTACTTTTTATTTCTGGTAAAATATTTTCAAAATTTTTATCGGCAATGCAAATCTGTAAATCTTCCTCTAAAGCTTTACCTACAAGGTATTTAAATAAATACGTGGTTGATTTGCCCGCTCCAAAAACTAAAACTGATCTCATCATAAATAAGTAATCTTATGTAACTTAGCACGGTAAGCTACTAATTGTTATAAAAGTATCTTTAAATTTAATGAATTGTTATATTTCTAAAATATGAAAACTGGAAAAATATTAGCCACCGCAGCATTTTTAGGCCTAATCGCTGTTGTACTTGGTGCTTTTGGTGCCCACGGATTGAAAAAATTAGTAACCCCTGAACAAGTAGAGAGTTTTAAAACCGGAGTTACCTACCAAATGTATCATGCATTAGCACTTTTAGCTGTAGGTTTAGCTAAGATACCTGCAAGCAAACAGAAGAAAATTTTCATTTTCATGCTTACAGGTGTGCTACTTTTTTCAGGATCTATATACCTATTAACTTTTAAAAACTTTATACCATTTAATATTAGTTTTATAGGTCCTATAACCCCTTTAGGTGGTGTGGCCATGATTGTTGGTTGGGGCTTATTTGCACTCAGTTTTAAAGACTATAGATAGCAAAATAGCAGGAAAATGCCAATTTAAAACGTTGTAGTTATGTTTTATTGCTAAATTTGTTTAACAACATAAACACAACAAACAAGTATATTATGGCAAACACAAGCAGTATGCCCTCTGTTATTTCCTTAGAATATTTAGGAATTAACAAGGCTAAAGCACAGTATCAATTAAGTCCTGAAGAACTGCAAGCGATTACCATTGAAAAAGGTTTGGGAGTAGAAACAAACAATGGTACCCTAGCAATTAACACTGGAGAATTTACCGGTAGATCACCTAAAGATCGTTTTATTGTAAAAGATGATGTTACTAAAGATAAGGTATGGTGGGGTTCCATTAATATTCCTTTTGAAAGTGATGCCTTTGACAAATTATACGATAAAGTAACCGCATACCTTTCTGAAAAAGAAGTTTACGTTAGAGATGCCTACGCTTGTGCAGACCCTAGTTACAAAATGAATATTAGAGTTATAACAGATTACCCTTGGAGTAATATGTTTGCTTATAATATGTTTTTAAGACCTACCAATGAAGAGCTTGAAAGTTTTGAGGCAGATTGGACTGTAATCAACGCTCCTGAATTTAAAGCAGACCCAGCCGTAGATGGTACTAGACAACATAATTTTGCTATTCTTAACTTTACTAAAAAGATTGCATTAATTGGTGGCACGGGGTACACTGGGGAAATTAAAAAAGGTATTTTCTCTGCCTTAAACTTTATACTACCCGTAGAAAAAGAAACCTTCCCTATGCACTGTAGTGCTAATGTTGGTAAAGAAGGTGACACCGCTATTTTCTTTGGACTTTCTGGTACAGGTAAAACTACGCTATCTGCCGACCCAGACAGAAAACTTATTGGAGATGATGAGCATGGTTGGACACCAGAAAATACCGTGTTTAATTTTGAAGGTGGCTGTTACGCTAAGGTAATTGACCTATCGGAAGAAAAAGAGCCCGAAATATTCCACGCTATAAAAAAAGGCGCTATCCTAGAGAATGTAATTTTAAAATCTGACGGTTCCGTAGATTTTGAAGATACTTCTATTACACAAAACACACGTGTAAGCTACCCAATTGAACATATTGAAAATATTCAAATTCCTTCTATTGGAGAAAACCCAAAGAACATCTTTTTCTTAACAGCAGATGCTTTTGGTGTGTTACCTCCTATTTCTAAACTAACACCAGGACAGGCAGCATACCACTTTATATCTGGGTACACTGCTAAAGTTGCAGGAACAGAAGAAGGTATTAATGAACCTGTACCAAGCTTTTCTGCTTGTTTTGGAGCACCATTTATGCCCTTACACCCAACCGTATACGCAGAAATGTTAATTGCTAAAATGAAAGAAACAGGCGTTAATGTTTGGCTAGTAAACACAGGTTGGACAGGTGGACCTTACGGAGTAGGACACCGTATGAAACTTAAATATACCCGTGCCATGATCACTGCGGCAATGAATGGAGACTTAGGAGATATTAACGATAGAGATTACCGTATACATTCTGTATTTGGGGTAGCACTACCTAATTCTTGTCCTAATGTACCAGACGAGGTATTAAGCCCAAGACAAACCTGGAACAATGATGAAGGGTATTACAAGAAGGCACATCAATTGGCTGATGCCTTTAAAGAAAATTTCAAGAAATTTGAAGACTATGCTAATAACGAAATATTAGCAGGAGCACCAAGATAATTTTAGTTTTATTTACCGTAGTTAGTTAGTAAGGTTAATTCAAAAGGGCTTTCGTTAGCCCTTTTGAATACCTATATAAAATTATTTTTTACCGTTCACCTCAACAATATACTTCTCTAAAGCCATTGTCATAGATGGTGTATCTGGTGTTGGTGCTAAAATATCTATACGCAAACCTGCTTCTTCGGCAGCTTTTTGTGTAGTATTACCAAATACCGCTATACGTGTATTGTTTTGCTGAAAATCAGGGAAATTCTTAAATAAAGATTCAATACCTGATGGACTAAAAAATGCAAGTATATCATAATACACATCTTTTAAGTCAGATAAGTCACTTACCACAGTTTTATAAAAAACTCCGCGTGTCCAGTTTACCTTTAAACTATCTAACGTATCAGGAACATCAGACTTAAGTATGTCTGAAGAAGGTAATAAAAACTTCTCGTCTTTATACTTTTTAATTAATGGAGCTAATTCTGTAAAGTTTCTTTTCCCTACATAAATTTTTCTCTTACGGTACACCACGTATTTTTGTAAATAATAAGCCACTGCTTCCGATTGACAAAAATACTTCATGCTATCAGGCACCTTGAATCTCATTTCTTCTGCAACTCTAAAAAAGTGATCTACAGAATTTCTACTGGTAAGTATTATAGCAGTAAAGTTAGCCAAATCAATTTTCTGATGTCTTACGTCTTTGGCGTCTACTCCTTCGACGTGAATAAAAGGTCTGAAATCAATTTTTACTTTTTGCTTCTCTTCTAATTGAGAATATGGTGAGTGCTCTACTTTAGGTTCCGGCTGAGAAACCAAAATTGTTTTCACTTTCATCTATACCTTTATTTATTGTCGCTAATAAATTGTTATATAAGCCCCTAAAATTAAAATAGGTGCTATTTCGAAAGCGCAAAGATACAAAATAATATAAAAGAAACGATTGAGGATTAATTTTTGATAATTTTTCAACATCATTAAAAAACCAAATATGTTAACTATGAGAAACACAAAAATAGACACCAACAATATAATTATTGATACTTTTTTATTATAAATAGTGAATGCCAACCCAATTAACAAAAACAAAGAACTATAGTTTAAATAGCTAATTTTAGTGTATAAATACTGATAAAACAGCTTATTAATACCTAAAATAACAGAAACCAGCATTTGCAGTAACATTTTAAATATAACAAATAGCGCTACCAACCCAAGTACTATAAAAAAGTTTACTTCTTGTAAATAGTAAAAACTGAAATACTGGTGTTTTAACAAATACCAAAGTAAAATACTAACACTTACTATTTGTACACTAAGCATTATAATAGTAAATGAACGTTCTGGATTTTTCTCTTTTAATGCAGAAGAAAAGTATTTATTACTAAAAGGCAATTGTAAAAACTCAGCCAAACTTCTAGTATATCTAGCTCTTACAAACCACATAATCACTATTACCCCTAAAAAGGTGTACGTAATTACATCATTATTCACTATGGTTTTCTCTATTGCCTCCAACTCTTTTTAAAAACGCTAAAATTACATTTTTCTGTTAAATAAAAGATAAAGAAAGCTTGCTCCCTAACAAATTTTAAGAAAAGTTTATTTTTGCTAAAATTTTTACGCCATGGCACAAAGCCTTGTAATAATACCAACATACAACGAGAAGGAAAACATAGAGGCTATATTAAAAGCAGTTATGTTGCAACCCTCTTTATTTGATGTATTAGTGGTAGACGATAACTCACCTGACGGTACCGCCGAATTAGTTTTAAAAACAGCTAAGGAATATCCAAATAGGATTCATTTGGAGGTAAGAACTAAAAAATCGGGACTCGGAACTGCATACATTCACGGGTTTCATTGGGCATTAGAAAGACACTATGAGTACATTTTTGAAATGGATGCCGATTTTTCTCATAAACCAGATGATTTAGAGTTATTACTAGAGGCTTGCAAAAACAAAGGGGCAGATGTAGCTATTGGCTCTAGATATGTAAAAGGTATTACAGTAGTCAATTGGCCTTTAAATCGTATTTTACTGTCATACGGAGCTTCTAAGTATGTGAAATTAATTACAGGAATGAGTGTAAACGATTCCACAGCAGGATTTATCTGTTACCAACGTAAAGTACTAGAAAGCATAGATTTATCTAAAATTCACTTTGTAGGATATGCATTTCAGATAGAAATGAAATTTAAAGCATACCTTAAAAAGTTTACTATCATAGAAATTCCTGTTATTTTTACAGACAGAGTAAAAGGAATTTCAAAAATGACAGGTTCTATTATTTATGAAGCTGTGTTTGGCGTAATTTCAATGAAAATTAAAAGTCTTTTTCAAAAATGAAGTATCTGATTAAAAATGCCCGAATGGTAAATGAGGGAATTGTAAAAACTACCGATGTTTTAATTAACAACGAACGAATAGAAAAAATTGCAACAGATATTACCGACAGCTCAGCAGCGGTAATTGATGCCAACGGACACTATTTGATTCCAGGTGTTATTGATGATCAGGTACACTTTAGAGAGCCAGGCTTAACACATAAAGGTAACATTGCCTCTGAAAGTAGAGCTGCTGTTGCAGGTGGTATTACTACATTTATGGAGCAACCTAATACCAACCCACAAACCACTACCATAGAAAAATTAGAAGGTAAGTTTTCTATTGCCAAGGCAAGTTCTTACGCTAACTATTCTTTCTTTTTTGGTGGTACTAATGATAACCTTGAAGAATTAAAAAGGCTAGACAAAACCTCTTGTGCAGGAGTAAAACTATTTTTAGGCTCTTCTACAGGAAATATGTTGGTAGATAATGAGCAAGTAATTGAAACCATTTTTTCTAATACCGACATGGTGATTGCTGCACATTGTGAAGATGAAGGTACCATTAGAAGAAACCTTGCCCTATATAAAGAAAAATTTGGTGATGATATTCCTATAAAATATCACCCAATTATTAGAAGTGAAGAAGCATGCTATTTATCTTCTTCTAAAGCTATTGCCTTAGCAGAAAAAACAGGTGCTAGACTACATGTTTTTCACGTTTCTACAGAGAAAGAAACAAACTTGTTTAGAAACGATATTCCACTAGCTGAAAAGAAAATTACAGCTGAAGTTTGTTTACACCACTTATGGTTTACCGATGCAGATTATGATACTAAGGGAACTTTTATCAAATGGAACCCCGCAGTAAAAACACAAAAAGATAAAGATGGTTTATGGAAAGCATTGCTAGATGACCGTGTAGACATTATAGCAACAGACCATGCCCCTCACACTTTGGAAGAGAAAAAGCAGGTTTATACAAGCGCCCCTTCTGGCGGACCACTGGTACAACATGCACTAGTTGCATGGATGGAAGCCGTAAATAATGGTAAACTTCCTATTGAAAAAATGGTCCAGAAGATGTGTCACAACCCAGCTATTTTATTTGATATAAAAGAACGAGGATATATTAGAGAAGGATATTATGCCGATTTGGTTTTAATCGACCCTAAAGCTCCATGGACAGTTAGTACTGATAATATTGAATACGCTTGTAAATGGTCTCCGTTTGAAGGTACTGAATTCTCCTCTGCAGTAACCCATACTTTTGTGAATGGTCACTTAGCATATGAAAATGGTACGATTTCTGAGACTAAAAATGCAAAACGCTTAACTTTTAATAGATAATGAAAAAGATTTTATTGCTTTTAGTATGTTGCGGGATAGGTTTTGTGAGTTGTAAGCAAAACCTTGTAGATGAGCCAGATGATTTGATTCCTGCTAATACCATGGAAAAAATCATCTATGATTTAAGCATGTTAAATGCCTTAAAAGCAGTAGAGAGCGATGTGTTAGAGAAAAATAACATAGACGCACAGCAATATCTTTTTGAAAAATATAAAATAGATAGTCTTCAGTTTGCCAACAGCAGTGTTTACTACGCTTCTAAAAACCCTGAAGAATACGGAAAAATGTACGAACGCGTTAAATTCCGAATTGAAAAGCAACTTGATATTGTAAAAGATTCAATAGATTTAGCTAGAAGAAAACAAAATATAAAGACAGACAAAAACGAGAAAAAATAAGAACCTATTTATAAGCTACAGCACAGGTTTCTATAACTTCTTTCATTGGTTGAAACTGAAAACCTGTTTCCTTTATTTTCTCGTTTGAATAGTTAGTCACTTCATCTAATGAGGCTACCGTAAACTTTGTAAAATGCCTGTTACCAAAGGTAAATACACCTTTAATAGCATCTAAAAACTGTATTAACTTCAGTGTTCCTTTAGTTATTTTTTTTGAAGGCGTCGACACTGCCAATGCAGTTGCCACCCAAGTTAGCATTGTTTTATAGGGTAAATTTTCAGATACCAACACATAACGCTGGTTCACATAATTACCATTCATAAGAAACCTGCACGCTTTCACAACATCAGCCACTCCAACAAAACCACTTCCTCCCTCGGTATAATATGACAATCCTTTTATAACACGGGTAAAAACATCCATACTTTTACTTTGCACACCCGTACCAAAAATAACCCCCGGATTTACAATAACCACCTTTACCCCTTCTTGAGAAGCTCTCCAAACTTCCATTTCTGCACCATATTTGGTAATAGCATATACGTTATGGTCTTCTTCCTGATTGTAAAAACAACCTTCTGAAATAACACCATTCTTAGGATTACCTAAGGTAGCTATAGAACTGATAAAACATAATTTCTCTACCCCTTCAGAAATAGATAAGTTTACCACATTAGCCGTTCCTTCAATATTAACGGTTCTTAATTGTCTGTAATCTTTTGGGTTAAAAGATATATACCCAGCACAATGGTACACCTCTTTTACATTTACAAAGGCTTCTGCTAGTGCTGGCACATCTCTAACATCTGCACACACCCATTCTATGGCATCAAAATGCTCAGGACACGACTTAAACAAGCTACTTTCAGCCAATTCCATACGTCGTTCCTCAGAACGATACAAAGCTCTAACAGCTTTCCCTTCTTTAAGCAAACTCAGTACTAAATGAGCACCTACCATTCCTGTTGCACCAGTAACTAAAATCATAAGGTAAAAATACACAAACTAAACGTTTCTTAACAAGCTGTTTTAGCTATAGAAACAAAAAAGTGACCATTAGGTCACTTTAAAACTATATACTCTATTATTTAATCTCTTCGTCCTCCAAAAACTTGTAACGCCCAGTACAGTAACTGTGCTAACGAACCAATAGCAGCAACTAAGTAGGTTCTTGCAGCCCATTTTAAAGAATCTTCTGCGCCCTCATATTCTTGCTGCGTAACCATGTTCTTATTTTTTAACCAAGCCAACGCTCTGTTACTGGCATCATACTCTACAGGCAAGGTAACAAAACTAAAAACAGTTGCCAATGCCATAAAAATAAGTCCTGCTACGGCAATATAAAACCCAAAACCTATATGTGCAGCAGCCCCTAATATTAAACCACCAATAACCATCCATTGAGACATTCCTGAAGTTACACTAACCAAAGGCACCAATTTAGATCGTAATCCTAACCATTGATAAGCTTTTGCGTGTTGCACTGCGTGTCCGCATTCATGAGCGGCTACTGCTGCGGCTGCCGCGTTACGCTGATTATAAACAGACTCTGAAAGATTCACAGTCTTATTAGCCGGGTTGTAATGGTCGGTAAGCATACCTGGTGTACTGATTACTTTAACATCAAAAATACCATGATCTGCCAGCATTTTCTGTGCAATTTCAGCACCGCTCATTCCGTTTCTTAACCGAACCTGACTGTAATAATTAAATTTGCTTTTTAACTTAGAGCTCACTGCCATACTTACTAAGGCAATGATTCCTATTAAAATGTAATATCCGTAAATTCCCATATTCTAGCTTGTTTTTTGACTCGCCTAAGCGAGATTAATCATCTTCTTCCTAATTTTCTAAAAGATAAATCATTTGGAAGAAATCAAAAAACAAGCCAAATATGAAAACGGCAAATTTGACAGTTAAAAAATGTTAACAAGTAACATTCCAGCCAAATGCCTCTGCTATTTCATCATATACACATTTACCGTGTACTATGTTCAATCCTTTTTCTAAACCTTCATCTTCTTTACAAGCAACCTCCCAACCTTTGTTGGCAAGTTTTAAAATATAAGGTAAGGTTACATTGGTTAAAGCTACGGTAGAAGTATAAGGCACCGCACCTGGCATATTAGCCACACAATAGTGTACTACATCATCTATAATAAAAGTAGGGTCTTCATGGGTAGTTGCTTTAGTGGTTTCTATACAACCACCTTGGTCTACTGCCACGTCAACTATTACAGCTCCAGGATGCATTTCTTTCAACATATCTCTGGTAATAAGCTTTGGCGCCTTAGCACCTTTTAATAATACCCCTCCAATTACCAAATCATGTGTTTTAATATGCTTACGAATATTAAACTCACTAGAAAATTCTGTTACTACGTGGTTAGGCATAATGTCGTTTACGTAACGTAAACGTTTCATGTTCACATCTAAAATAGTTACGTGCGCACCTAAACCTGCTGCCATTTTAGCCGCTTGAATACCTACTACTCCAGCACCTAAAATTAGTACTTTTCCTGGAGGCACTCCTGGTACACCTCCTAAAAGAATTCCTTTACCCTTAATTGGTTTTTCTAAATACTTTGCTCCTTGCTGTATAGCCATTCTACCAGCCACCTCAGACATTGGCGTTAAAAGCGGTAGTGTACCTTCATCATCCTCTACGGTTTCGTAAGCTATACATACTGCATTACTCTTAAGCATAGCCAGTGTTAAAGCTTCGCTAGATGCAAAGTGAAAATAGGTAAACACCACCTGATTTTCTTTTACAAGCGGATACTCTTCTTCAATAGGCTCTTTTACCTTTACAATCATATCGCTCTGTGCATACACATCTTGAATAGTAGGCAAAATGGTAGCTCCTACATTTTCATAATCAGCATCAAAAAAACCGCTGCCTTCGCCCGCGGTTGACTGTACATATACCGTATGATTGTTTTTAATGAGTTCAAAAACCCCAGCAGGTGTCATACCTACTCGGTTCTCGTTGTTTTTAATTTCCTTTGGAATTCCTATTTTCATGACGTTGTCTTGTTAAGGCGCAAAATTCAGGAAATACAACAAATTTTCAAACAAAAGTTAAAAAAATATAAATGAATGTTTATAAGTTTCAATATTCCTTCAAGAATCATCTTAAAATATTGAAAATCAATTATTTTACACTTAACAAATAAGTTTATACCCTAAGCCCCTCACATTAATAATACTAACACGTTCATCTTTCTTTAGCTTTTTGCGCAATTTGGTAATGTAAACATCCATACTCCTAGCAGTAAAAAAATCATCCGTGTCCCAAAGCTCGTTCAAAATATACGTTCGCTCTAACAACTGGTTTTTCACACTAGCTAAATGAAATAAAAGTTGCGCTTCTTTATGCGTTAACACTACACCTCCCTCTTCCTTATACTGTAATGTTTGCTTATCTACATCTAAAATATAATCTCCTATAACAATCCCCGTAGATTCCTTTTCTTCTTTTATATTGTAACGCAACAAATTGTGTATTCTCACAATAAGTTCTTCCATACTAAAAGGTTTCTTTAGGTAATCATTTCCACCAACATTAAACCCTTTTACCACATCTTTAATTTGTGATTTGGCCGTTAAAAATATAATAGGTATTTCAGCATCAATATTTCGTATCTCATGTGCCACAGTAAAACCATCCTTAATAGGCATCATTACATCTAACACTAATAACGCTGGCATATACTCCTGATAAGCAGAAAGCACTTCACTACCATTAGCACAGTGAATCACATTAAAATTCCGAGTTTCTAAACTCTCCTTTACAATCTCTGCCAGCACCTCTTCATCTTCTGCCAACAGAATGGTTATTTTTTCACTCATAAGGCAATTTAATTTCGAAAGTTGTTTTACCAGAACCTACAAACACCTGTATAGTTCCTCCATGTTTTTCTATAATATTTTTGGTATAATAAAGCCCAATGCCATACCCTTTAACATCATGCACATTTCCTTTTGGTACCCTGTAAAACTTCTCAAATATTCGCTCTGCTTGCTGTGTGGTTAATGAACCTCCATTATCTGAAATGTTTATGAATACCTCTTCTACACCATCCTGCACAGTAACATCAATATTATCACCCCCATACTTAACAGCATTATCTAATACATTATTCAATGCATTTTCTAAATGAAATACATCTGCATTAACCATAGTTTTAGTAGCCGTTACTTTTAACCTAATGCGTTTATTTACTACCGACATCTTATAGGTTAGCACTAAACTTTCTAAAAGTTGCTGTACTACTACAGGTGCTTTTTCTAAATGAATACGAGAACTCTCTAAACTGGCGGTCTCTAATATTTTCTCTACCATACCACTAAGCTTATCCAATTGCTGCCTAGAACGCTGTACGTACCGTTTAGCCTTTGCCTTATCTTCTAATGCATTAAAGTTATCCATACCCTCTAGAGCAGCATAAATAGTAGCTATAGGGGTTTTAAACTCATGCGTTATATTCCCTAAAAAGTCATCTTTAATTTCAGACAACTCTTTTTGTTGTTTAATAATGTAGAGCAGATACACCAAACATCCTATAATAATAATTGCCAACACCACCGATATACTGATACCTACCAAACTATATTTTAAAATAATACTGGTTTTGTTTGGGAAATGTATTTGTAATGATTCGTCTTCTTTTAAGTAATTAGATACCGATTCCATTTTTAAGAAAGTGGGCTGCATCACTGCTCCAGAAAAAGTATTCACTAAAGAATCGTTTTCATACTGTGTTAAAGCATACGGAAAATCAAATGATTTTTCTTGTAACCCTATAGTTATCAATGAATCTAAACGATTAAAATCTATCTCATCTTCCTGAATAGAAATAAATATAGAAGTAACTCTTTGTTGCAAATTATTAGCAACAGTGTCATTCTTATACACATGAATGCTCTTAATTTTATCTGGCGTTATAGCCAAACTATCTTCTAGATAACTTCCTATTCTGGCACCTTGATTGGTTATCCCCCCATCTTTTCCTACATGAATAAAGCTATCATTTTTAACACCTCTATTCCATTGCACCAACATACTATCATTCAAGCGTTCCGCTAACTTGTCTATAGTAGGGAGTCCGTTACTTTTTTCAGAAGCTACCTGAGCTTTTGAAAATAAGGTTACACTAGAATTAGAAGCCAAGTCTACATAATACTTTTCTAAAGCATTATCTAACACCAACTGAACATCTTTCTTAAACTGCTCTTTATTAAGTACGTAACTTTTATAGTTCCAATACATCTGTACTGCCAAAGTGAGCACAATGGTACTAATAATAATATACAGAATATATTGATACTTACGGTTATTCATACCTCAAAAGTAAGTTTTTTAAAATCATAAAATCACCGGTTAACACTCGTTAACAGTAGTTAACCTATTCCAACACAATTAAACCCGAATTTTAACTCAACAATTAAACAAACCTTGTTATGAAATATTTATTAGCTGCAACTCTTTGGACAATAACCCTTAGCTTAAGCTTTGCTCAACAAGGAGAAGCAACTTACTTTATGCGTATAAGCACAGGTATTAGTTTTTCTCCTGACAATAAAATAAGCAAACAAGAACAGAACAAAATTTTAGAAGCTGCCATGAAGCGGAACCAAAAAGAATATACGCTTGTTTTTACCACCAAAGAATCAGTTTACAAACAAAATGCTCAGCTAGATACTCCTGCAAAAAGCAATCGTTTCCCTACTTCATATAACCCTGGTGATGTCTTATATAAAAACATGACTACCAAAACTTATTTGTATAAAATAGACCTTATGGGGAAACTTTTTTTAATAAAAGATAGCTTACCCACTACAAAATGGACATTAAATAGTGAAACAAAAACAATTGGTAATTACACCTGCTACAAGGCTACCAGAAGTTACACTGTAGACAGAGACGAAGTAAAAATACCCGGCAGAACCTACAACGAACCTAATATTGATACTATTGAAGTAACTGCCTGGTACACCCCCGAAATACCCATAAGCAACGGTCCCGAAAACTACAGCGGTTTACCTGGTTTAATTTTAGAAGTTCATGATGATAACAAGATCTTTCTATGTAATAAAATAACCTTATCAAATAAAGAAACTATAGAAATTAAAATTCCGAAAAGAGGTAAAGAAATCAACCAAGCCGACTTTGATGCCTTAAAAACACAAAAGCTAAGAGAATTTGTCGAACGTTACTCAGACGGAAAAGGAGGATTACATATTACTAAATAAACATGCCCTGGTTTAACACTAGTTAACCCTTATTAACGTATTTCAAAAATTACAATTACGATATTTGAATCATCATTCGAGGTGGTTTCTTATGAAAGCTTTACTTGAAAAATTTTCATCATCAATCTTAAAACATACCATTATGAAATTTATATGCTTATTATTTGTGTTATTAGTGCAGTGTTGCTTTTCTCAACAAGGGGAAGCTACGTATTTTGAACATGTACAAATGCAGTTTCAATTAGACTCTTCATCCAACGCTCAAATGAATGATGCAATGAAAGATAAAATACGTGCACAAATTCAAAGCCAAATGCAAAAGGAATATACCCTTGTATTTAACACAAAAGAGTCTGTTTACAAACAAGAAGCAAAATTAAATACACCTAACCCAGCAGCCCAAAACGGAGGTGTATTTGTAATGACTGCTGGCGGAAGCGACATCCTCTATAAAAACCTACAAACGCACTCTTTTGCCAATCAAACTGAGCTAATGGGAAAAGTATTTCTAATTAAAGATACACTTAGTACCCGCCAATGGCAATTGGGTACCGAAACTAAAACCATAGGTAATTATACCTGTTATAAAGCCACAGCTACCTATACACAGGAGCATCAAAAAATAAACTTTAGCAACACAAAAGAACTTACCGAACACACCACAGAAACCATAACTATTACTGCCTGGTATACTCCGGAAATAGCCATTAGCAACGGACCTGAAAATTATCAAGGATTACCAGGGCTTATACTAGAAATACACGATGGTAGTAAAACATTAGTTTGTAACAAGGTAACACTTAGCAACAAAAAAGATATTGAAATTGAGGCTCCTACCAAAGGCAAAGAAGTAACGCAAACAGAATTTGATGAAATTAGCGATAAGAAGATGAAACAATGGGTAGAACAGCACACCAAAAAAACACGCAATGGAAATGAAATTACCATTGAAATATCTAAATAACAGTAAACTTTAAAGGGTTCATTCTCATCAATTTTTTTATTCATTTGAAATCAGAAAGGGTAACTAATTAGTTACCCTTTTTTTCATTAATAATTACTAACCGTATACTTTAATTCTCAAAAGTTTCCTTACTTACTGCATCAAACCATTTAGAACCTCCCATTTCTGTATTGGGTATCACAAATAAATGGGTCATATCTTCCGCCGGCTTTACTAAACACTCAAGCGTATCTAGTAAAGGTTTCACATTTGGACTAGAGGATACTCTACACCCCATTTTATTACAAAACTGTAACAACTGCCACTTTTGAGTATCCTTATTCTATAAAATAATCAAAATACCCATCATGAAATTCATTCAAAAAACAACTCTTGTTTTACTCCTTTCAGTTTTTTTAATAACTTCTTGCACTTCACCTAATAAACCCACTCCTCAAGATACATTTAAACAACAACACCCTGAATTTGCAACGAAATTTGAAGATAAAGTATCAAACATCTATAAAGACAAAAATTTACACGGAGATATCTTATTTGCCATTGTAAATGAACAAGGAATTGCCTATTCCTTTACACTCAACAGAGAGCTATTAAACGGTACACCTACAGACCTCAACTTAGATTCGCCTATATACATAGCTTCATCCACAAAATCTTTTACAGGAACCCTATTAAAAATACTAGAAGAAGAAGGTACTTTAGATCTCAACTCATCACTCCATAAAAACCTACCTCAACTTACCTATCAGAATGAAATAGATACAGAGGCTATTAGTCTTAAAAACCTTTTAAACCATACACATGGAACTTTCAGTACTTCCATGGCCTGGAAAACTGCTTACTTAGGATATAGTGGTAATAATGAAGAGTTAATCTCAGACCTCAACACAGATTTTCTCTATGATCCATCTGGTAAATTTCGTTACTCCAACATAGGTCCTATTATTGCCGGGTTAGTGGTAGATTATAACACAAACAAAACCTGGAAATCTCAAATGGAGACCAAAATTTTCGATCCATTAAAAATGTCGAACACCAGCGCAAATGTTAGCGATTTTAAATTCGAAACCATTAGACCTTCCCTATTATGTAGCAACGACAGCATTATTCTTAAAAGTTTTGACAAAACCGATTTTACTATGCATGCAGCTGGAGGTATTATCTCTACCATGAATGATATGGCAAAATGGATGTCTGCTAACATTCGCCAAGACTCACTTCTTTTAACCCAAGAAAACTGGAAAGACCTTCATGAACCCACCACGGAACAAGATAGAACTTACTTTACCTATAAGCGAACCGGATACAGTTTAGGATGGGATATTGCAAATTATCAAAACGAGAAGATACTAACCCGATTTGGAAACTTAGGAGGCATTACCTTTCATAGCTCATTCATGCCAGATAGAAAAATTGGCATCATAGCCTTTTCTAATGACAACAGGGCCTATTTACTACCTCATCTTATAGCTAATTATGCTTATAATCTTTTAAACACAAAAGATGCAGATAGTATTTTTAACACTGAAGTAGTAGATTTTAATAAAAGCTACACAAAAGAAAACAATATTGCATACCCATCACAAAGTGATCTTGCTAAAGACAACAAAGAAAACGACAGGTTAATTGGTACTTATAAGAGTACTAAGAATTGGCCCAATATTACAATTACCAAAGAAGATAGATGTTATTATTTTACATGGGGTACATTAAAAGGTAAGATATATAATAACCCATCTGGAGGCTTCACTAGCTCAACAGGAGTACTTAAAAGAAATTTTAATGTAGAAAACAATACACTGCATACAGGCTCTCTAGAATACAAAAAGATAGAGTAATCTTTCTAGACACACACAAAACTCTTAATCTTGATTCTTGAGTAAACAAAAAAGCAGTAACATTTTCATGTTACTGCTTTTATTTTTTGAAGCTCCCCCTCTTGGGCTCGAACCAAGGACCCTCTGATTAACAGTCAGATGCTCTAACCAACTGAGCTAAGGAGGAATTTACTTTGCCTTTTTAGCGGTGGCAAATATACATTTTTTTAGTATTTCTCCCAATAGATAAGCAACAATAATCTCTTAAAATAAAGTTTAACATTTTTAGGGAGTAACTATCTTTAGGGTAAAGTACTCGAAGTAGCTAACCTAAATCAACGTATACATTGTAGTTAAAACAAAAAAGCAGCAACATTTTCATGCTACTGCTTTTGCTTTTTAAAGCTCCCCCTCTTGGGCTCGAACCAAGGACCCTCTGATTAACAGTCAGATGCTCTAACCAACTGAGCTAAGGAGGAATGTGCTTCTCTATTTTAGCGGTGGCAAATATAGGAGTTTTTTAATTCACTCCAAACATTTTTTTAATTTTTTTTAGCCTTTAAAAATAAGTCGATATAAGTCGTTTCCGTTTGCATATAACACCAATGCAATAACTATAAAGAAACCAACCATTTGCGCATACTCTAAAAATTTATCACTTGGTTTTCTACCGGTAATCATTTCATACAACAAGAATAATACGTGTCCTCCATCTAATGCAGGAATCGGTAAAATATTCATAAAAGCAAGGATGATAGAAATAAGAGCCGTTTTCTCCCAGAAAGCTGTCCAGTCCCATTCCGGTGGAAACATATTACCTATACTTCCAAAACCACCAACTTGCGATGCTCCTTGTTTGGTGAAAATAAATTTCATCTGCACTACATAATCATGCAATGTCCAATATCCATAAGAAGCTCCTTCACTAATAGCTTCTCCAAAACTATATTCTTTATGGCTATAATCTATCAACTCATTACTACTAATACCCAACTTACCGTTAGCATCTGCAGTAACTTCTATAGTCTCTTGTGCCCCATTTCTATCAACAATCACATTGGTAGGCGAGTTAGGCTGTATAAGCGGTGAGATATCATTAAAATAAGTAACCTCCGTTCCGTTAACACTAAGTACCTTATCTCCCTTCATTATACCAGCTTTATAAGCAGGCATATCGGTAACCACTGTATCTATAACCGTATTGCTATAGGTAGCAAATGGCATCATTACATTTTGTCTAAAAATATGCATACCTATGGTATCTGGTAAATGTAGCACCTCTGTAACACCGCTCTGGTGTTGTACTTCTACATTTGATACATCTCTTACCAATAAGTATCTATTAATATCTAATTGGTTTTCTAGCTCCTTACCATTAATACTCAATATCTTATCCCCATCCTGAAAACCATAAGGCTTCATAATGTCGTTTACCATAAAGCCTTGCGGCATTTGGTCTGGTTTTATTTCAATAGTACCAGAGTTATAAATAAGCATGGTATAAATAACAAAACCTACAATAAGGTTAACGGTTACCCCACCAATCATAATAATTAAACGCTGCCATGCCGGTTTACTTCTAAACTCCCAAGGTTGTGCTGGCCCTTGCATTTGGTCGGTATCCATGCTTTCATCAATCATTCCAGCAATTTTCACATAACCACCTAAAGGCAACCAACCTATACCATAAACAGTATCTCCAATCTTTTTCTTGAAAAGCGCAAACTTTACATCAAAAAACAAAAAGAATTTCTCTACTCTGGTTTTAAATAATTTAGCAGGGATAAAATGCCCTAACTCATGAAGTACAATTAATATTGATAAGCTAAGTAATAGCTGTAATGTCTTGACTAAAATCGGATTCATATAATTCTTTCTCTACGTGTAAAACGCACAAAAGTAAGGTTTTCACCTTACTTTAAAAATTTAAACGCTTTATTTACTTTAAAATTTTCGTTAATTTTTTACGAAACTTTTTTGCACTGTACCTCTATTGGTTTCAATTAATACCTTGTGTACGCCAGATGCTAACAAAGAAACATCTATAACAGCCATACCATCTGTTACCGATACTAGCTTACCAGCAGTGTCATAAATCTTTACATGACTTATAGAAACATTCTCTGGTTTCTCAATTGAAAATTTATTTTCTCCAGGGTTTGGGAATATATTAATATCTACCTCTGAAATATTAATCTTATCAGAACTTAAAGTTACTGTATTAAATTTTGAAATAAGGTCATATTCTGGGTCAAACTCAACACTAACTACAGGAAAGCTTACCGGCACGTTAAACGATTGCCCGTTGGTGGTATTATCAAGCGTAACATCTAGCACCTGCCCAGAATCACCAATTAAACGAATTGGAATATTCATTTCAAAAAAGTCTACAGAGCTTGGCATAGAAGTCGTTTGGTTTACCACTACATCTATTGCACCCGTATTTTGCGTCCAATTAATATCATACATAGGATATCCTTCCCCGTAAATCCAATCATCAAAAAATTCTTGTAGAGCCATACCACTCTGATTTTCCATGTGCGAGATAAAATCTGGGGTATGAGCATAGTCATAAGATAAATTCGGATCAGCTAAATAATTTTGTAATCCTTGATAGAAATCGGCATCTCCTACTTTCTTACGTAGCATATGCAGCACCATAGAAGCCTTATTGTAAGACAAGCGAGCACTAAAAATTCTACTCACATTAACAGTATCACTAGGTTGTAAATACACATAACCACCAACATTAGAAGTGATATTTGAAATTTTTGCTTGTTTCCAGTTTAGAAAATCAGAAGGACCATCTAAATGCTCTTCAACCAAACCAGCCAAATACGTTGCAAAACCTTCATTCAACCATATATCTCTCCAACTACCACAAGTAACCTTATCTCCAAACCATTGGTGTGCTAACTCATGAGCTATTAATCCACGACTAAAACCTCCCATAAACGAAACGGTAGTATGCTCCATACCACCACCCCAACCAAATTGGGCATGACCATATTTTTCATCATGATACGGATATACTTCAAACAAATTTTGGAATAAGTTCATAATATCTACGGTTGCAGGAGTAGATGCTTGTGCGGTTGCTAAAGTTTCAGGATATACATAGTTGATAATATCAAAACTATCAGCGCCCGAACCTACCGTATGAGAATACACCTGATAATTAGTGATGGCAATAGCCACTAAATATGCTGGTATTGGGTGCTTATGTTCAAAAGTGGTTGTTTTTAAAGAACCATCATCTACAACATTAGTTTCTAACCCATTAGATACAGAAACATACTGAGAAGGTGCTGTTATTTTTACTTGAATACTATCTATCTTATCATTCAAATCTTGCTTACAAGGCCACCAATCTTTAGAACCATAAGGCTCTGACAATGTATATATTATAGGCACACCATTGTGTGATGATGCTGTAAAGGCGGCTTGTGTTGCTGAAGGTGTACCCGCATAACTTACAGTCAGCGAGTCTAGCGAACCTGTTGTAATAATTTGAGGAAAATTAACCACTAACTCATCATTAGCATTTTGAGAATAGGTAAGCGAAACACCATTTCTGGTTACAGAGCTTACAGGAAGTGCATTGCTAAAATCAAAAGTAATAGATGTTAAGTCTTCTTTTGCCTCAAAATAAGTAGTTACAACACCGTCTATATAATTCACCGCAGGATCAAGATCAAACTCTAGGCGCGTATATTTTAAATCGTAGTTTTCGGTATTAACATTCACGGGGGCTTGCATTTTGCCCTCGGCTCTATTCATTTCACTATTAACAATTTGCTTAAACTCTTCAAGGGTTTGCGCAAATAGAATAGAAGAACCACATAACATTAACGTTATAAAAAGTAATCTTTTAATCATATTTTAAGCAATAGTAAATTTGGGTATTGTAAATATATAATTTTTATTCGATAAAAAACATCAAACCATAATTCTCACTGATGTTTTGTCGAAAATTCACACATTTAGTGCATTTTTTATAAATGCAACACAAAACCTAATTTTTAATAAACAATCTAACATTCCAAAATTCAATCATGTAACATTTGTTACTTTAATGGTCATGTATTTTTGATATATATACGTAAGAAAAAGAAACTTGGTTTTAAGTATGCCATCAATATTTCAACACTTTAACAAACCAAACCATCATAAATCTGTAAATTTGCCCATCGTTTTACGCATTAAAAAACATGACTCTAAAAGCAAAAAAAAGCACCTCTTTAATAGCGCTTATTTCATTTTTAAGCATCCTACTGGTTATTACATTTTTAGCTATATATTACTTTTTAAGTAAACCAGGGAGAGAAGCCGCAGAACGACTTCCTATTTTTCAGCCTACAGACGTAAATGAAAAATTGGTAGACAGCACCGTACAATACATCAAAAAATACCACACCATTGCCAATTTTAAATTAGTAAACCAAAACGGAGATACGATTACGCAAAAAAATTACGATGGGAAAATTTATGTAGCCGATTTCTTTTTTACAACCTGCCCTGGAATATGCCCTATTATGACCGCTAACATGGCAGATATTCAAAAAGAAATTTTAAACAACAACCATGTAATGCTACTTTCACATAGTGTGACCCCGGTGCAAGACTCGGTACCACAACTAAAAAAATATGCTATTGAAAAAGGCGTTAATGACAGTAAGTGGAATTTAGTTACCGGCGATAAAAAGCAAATTTATGCATTAGCCCGTAAAAGTTACTTAGCCGCAGAAAGTGATGGAGATGGTGGCCCCTACGACATGGTACATACCGAAAATTTTGTTTTGGTTGACACTAAAAAAAGAATACGTGGTTTTTACGATGGCACTAAAAAAGAAGACATCCAAAAACTCTTAATTGACATTAAAAAACTTGAAAAAGAAGAGTTTGAGTAACCTAAATAAACATCGCTTTACCCATGTATAGCTTATTAATACTAAACTTTTTTGTTAACTGCATTATTTATAGTACTTTTGCTTAATTAAAATCAATCTAAATAAGAAAATTGAAACGTACTATTTCAGATTTGAAGCGAGGAGAAAAAGGAATTATTAAAGATATATCTCACCAAGAAATACCTTTAAAATTATATGAGATGGGATGCCTTCCCGGAAATGAAGTAGAATTAATTCAATTTGCTCCATTTAAAGACCCCATGTACTTAAACATAAATGGATCTTTTCTTGCCATTAGAAGACAAACTGCACAATTGATTGAAATTGAGAAAATAGAAAATACCCCTACACTATGAGCAAGCAAATTAAAGTTGCCCTCATAGGGAATCCGAACACAGGTAAAACATCCGTTTTTAATGCCTTAACCGGACTTAACCAAAAAGTGGGTAACTATCCTGGTATTACCGTAGAAAAAAAAGAAGGTGTTTGTAAGCTACCTAGAGGCGTTAAAGCACATATACTAGACTTACCAGGAACCTATAGTTTAAATGCAACTTCATTAGACGAAAATGTTGTTATTGAACTACTCCTTAACAAAAACGATAAAGACTACCCAGATGTAGCTGTTATTGTAGCAGATGTAGAAAATCTAAAGCGAAATTTACTTTTATTTACCCAAATAAAAGATTTAGAAATACCTTGTATTTTGGTGGTGAATATGGCCGACAGAATGGAGCGTAAAGGAATTTCTGTAGATTTTGAACTTTTAGAAAAACGCTTAAATACCAAAGTAGTTCTGGTAAGCACAAGAAAAGGTACCGGTATTGATACACTGAAAGACCTAATTTTAGATTACAAGAATATATCTGCTGAACCATGTGTTAATTCTTCAGTAATAGACCAAGAGTATTTTGGCGGACTTAAAAAGGCTTTTCCTAATCAATCTATTTACAAGCTTTGGTTGGTTATAACACAAGATGTGAATTTTGTAAAGTTAGATAGAAATTTAGTTAAAGATACTTCTAATTTCTCTACAAAATCACGCTCTGATTTAAAGCGAATGCAGCAAAAGGAAACCATTGTACGCTATCAGTTTATCAATGGAGTACTTAAAGAAACCTTCAGAAAAGACATTAATGCCGCTAAAGATCTTAGATCTGTTTTAGATAGGGTTTTAATGCATAAAGTATGGGGTTTTGCTATTTTCTTTTTAATACTGCTTCTTATATTTCAGGCTATATACAGTTGGAGCGAAGTTCCTATGAACCTCATAGATGATTCTTTCTCTTTTATAGGAGAATGGACCAAAACAAATTTACCTTCCGGAGCCTTTACCAATCTTATTGCCGAAGGTATCATACCAGGTATTGGAGGTATTGTTATTTTTATTCCACAAATAGCCTTTTTATTTTTATTTATTTCCATACTAGAAGAGACAGGCTATATGAGCAGGGTTGTTTTTTTAATGGATAACATAATGAAACGCTTTGGACTTAGTGGTAAAAGTGTGGTTCCGTTAATTTCTGGTACTGCCTGTGCTATACCAGCAGTAATGGCTACTAGAAATATTGAAAACTGGAAAGAACGCCTTATTACCATTTTAGTAACTCCGTTTACTACTTGTTCTGCAAGACTGCCTGTATACCTTATTATCATATCGTTAGTAATACCAGAAGGCTCCTTACTAGGATTAAGCTACCAAGCACTTGCCTTGATGAGTTTATACATTTTAGGGTTTTTAATGGCTATTATATCTGCTTACATTTTACACAAAATTTTAAAATTTAGAACACGTTCTTTCTTTGTGGTAGAAATGCCTAATTACAAAATTCCACTATTAAAAAATATTGGTATTACTGTTTTTGAAAAAACTAAAAGCTTTGTGCTAGGTGCTGGTAAAATAATATTAGCCCTTTCCATTATTTTATGGTTTTTAGCTACTAACGGACCTTCTGAAAAGTTTGAAAATGCAGAAAGTATTATAACCGCTCAATACCAAGACCAAAATATTAGCAAAGAAGAATTAAACAAACATATAAGCTCTTACCAATTAGAAAACTCTTATATAGGGATTGTTGGTAAAGCCATTGAACCTGTAATAGAACCTCTTGGGTACGACTGGAAAATTGGCATAGCAATTGTGAGTTCTTTTGCAGCAAGAGAGGTGTTTGTAGGTACCTTAGCTACTATTTATAGTGTAGGCTCTGATGATGAAAACACTATTAAAAACAGAATGGCTTCTGAAATTAGACCTGACGGATTTAAAGTTTTTAACTTAGCCTCAGGAGTATCTTTATTGCTATTTTATGCGTTTGCAATGCAATGTATGAGTACTTTAGCCGTTGTTAAAAGAGAAACCAATAGTTGGAAATGGCCTTCAATACAACTAGTTAGTATGACAGGATTTGCGTATATAGTTGCCTTGATAGCCTTTCAAATTTTAAAATAAGAAAAGAAGATGATGCAAGAAATTTTAGTTTACGCAAGTGTACTAGGCGCCCTTTTGTATTTATTTTACAAATACAACATGCCTAAAAGACAAAAAATTAACCGAAACTCAGGATGTGGTAAAGATGATTGTGGTTGCCACTAAGAACTACCACATTAAACAAAAATAGGTACTAGGGCATTGTATAACAGCAGTGCCCAACCTACTACTAAAAGTAAGCCTCCTAAAGGAGTTACAGGTCCTAAAAACTTCCATTTGTTTCCTTTATAGCCTGTGTAACACAGTAAATAAATACTACCAGAAAACAATAGGGTTCCAAAAATAAAAAACCAAACTGTAAGCGCTTTTACTTGACCTAACGGCAGATACCCTAATATCAACAAAACTATAGCGTGGTACATTTGGTATTTTACCCCTGTTTCATAACTTACTAGTTGCTGTTCGGTAAACTTACCTTTCAAAGCATGCGCTCCAAATGCCCCTAAAACTACTGAAAGCAAACCAAATAAAGCGCCTGCTATTTGTGCTATAATCATATTATACTATTTTACTCTTCGCAAGTATCATTACCGTTAACCAAAGCATTCCATTTCTTTTCATAAACAGAATTTAACTCGTGTGTAAATTTATTCAATTCATTAGAAATTTCCCGAATAAACACAGTATACTCTTTTAACTGATCTTCCTTTAAATTTTTCTCTTGCAAAATAAGCTCTGAAAGCACCATCAAATTTGCTACTGGTTTTCGCAACACGTGTGATATATCAAAAGCAATACGCTCCATGGCCTCTTCGTAGATTACCTGATTGGTAATTTCCTCGAAATAACCATACCATACCACATCGCCATTCTTAAGTTTTTCTGGAGTTGCTTTTGTTTTATACCAAGCATACCCGTTAGTTAGATGCACTTTAAACTCACAACACCACTCTATTAATTCTTGGTAAGACTTTTCTAAAGAATTTCTAAACTCATCCACATGTTCTTCAAACACAACACTTAATCCAATTTCAGGGCGCTCCCTCAACTCTTCTAATTGACTTCCAAAACCGTTATCATAATCTCCCAAACTAATAAAATCATACCTATAAGTACCATCCCGTTTTCTACGTAACTGAAATATAGTTAAAGGTACGTTAGAAGTAAGTTTAATAAGGCTTTCGGCACTTTCTGCTATTTCCTTTTTATTATCTTCCAAACGCTTTTTCATATTCAGATAATCCATCACCTTTTCAGCTACTAGCTTAAAGGTTTTCTTTTCTCTTTCGGAAATTTTCTTAGGTTCTTTATCTAAAATACAAAGCGTTCCATATACCTCACCAGCTGTTGACTTTAGTGCTGCTCCCATATAAAATTGGAAACGTTTATTCCCTGCCACGTGTGGGTTAGTTTTAAACTGTTCATGTGTTCTAGCATTCTCAATTACAAAAACCTCATCGGGGTTTAAAACCGTATACTTACAAAAGGAGTCATTGTAAGCAACCTCATTATCTTCTAAACCTTTACAATTAGTAAATAACAAGGTATCTCCATCTATAAAGGTGATTAAACTAATGGGGGTATCAAATAATGTAGAAACAAACTCTGTCAAAGAATTTAAAATTTCCTCTGACGGATCATGCGATAACCTATAATTAATAAGCTTCTGTAAACGCTCTTCTTCTCGTTTCATAAATAGCGGGGACAAACAAGTTTTTTCTTTTTTATAAGATAAAAATAAACCAATAAGCATAATATTACATTAAAAATATAAAAAGCCGCTCTAATTTAGAACGGCTTTAACTTATGTAGTTGTTTTTTAATACTTTATTTAGATTCCTTAATCAAATAAATGTAAACAGGAAAGTGGTCACTATACCCACCAGTATAATTTCCGTTAGAATAACTTCTAAAAGGATACCCCTTATACTTACCTTCTGCTTGTATTAAATAACGCTTATTATAAATATGTGCTTGGTAAAAACGGAAAGAGCTTTTATCCTCTTTTAGTAATTCAGCAGTAAAGAAAATTTGATCAAACAAATTCCAAGAATCTCTGTATGCCAAAGAACCTAATCCTTTTTTCAACATACTTTCCATTGGGTTATATAAATCTTTCCCTTTTACCTTACTTATTTTACCTTTAGTTTTAAGTATATTTTTCATACTAGAATTAGTAGGGTCGTCATTCAAATCTCCCATCGAAATAATTTTACTATCAGGGTTTAAGTTTTGAAGAGAATCTATAATCTTCTTATTTAAGGCAGCAGCAGCTTCTCTTTTAGATCTACTTTTAGCTTCTCCCCCACTTCTAGATGGCCAGTGGTTTACAATAAAATGTATTTCTTCGTTATCTAAAATACCAGTAACCAATAACTGATCTCTGGTATAATCTCTATCACCATCAGCATCACGTAACATTAAAGGTATATGATCAAAACTTAGTGGAGTAAATACATTTTTCTTATACAATAATGCAACATCAATTCCACGTTCGTCAGGAGAATCAAAATGAACAAACCCATAATTAAACTTTTTTAACTGAGGGTCATTTATCAAATCATTCAATACACGCTCATTCTCAATTTCTGCAACTCCAATAATATCAGGAGCCGACCCAGTAACTTCCTTACCTATATCAGCAATTACTTTTGCAGTGTTTTTAATTTTGTCTTTATAGATTTCCTCTGTCCAATGGTCTTTACCTTCAGGGGTTCTATCATCATCAAACTTCTTAGGGTCATCATATATATCAAACAGGTTTTCCACGTTGTAAAAGGCAACCGTTCTAACCCTAAAGGTTTTCTTCTCTTGTGCATTTATCTTTAATGACCATACCACTGCACAAAAGGCAAACAACAATACTCTTAATCTATTCATTCTTCAATGTGTTATCTAAGTGTTATAAAACAGAGCAAAAGTAAATAATTCTGTGAATTTTACTACATTTGCCGCGTTAACATATTTTTATGATTTAACAAAAGACGATTTTTTTAATTAATTTTTTTATGAAGAAAAGACTAGCATTTTTTCTCTTAAGCATTTTTACCACATTTGCTTTTGCCCAAAACGTAACAGTTACGGGTACTGTGGTAGATACTCAGGGAAAAGAACCACTATCTAATGTAGAGGTTACTGTAGAAGGCACCACACTGATGGTTCACACCAATCAAGACGGAGTCTTTACGATTAACGAAGTACCAACAGGACTGCAAAGTTTAACAATTATTGCTGAAGGTTACTTGATTAATTCATTACCAGTAGAAGTACCAGCTGAAGGTTTAGACCTAGGTATGATATTTCTAGAAAAAGATTTAACAGAAGAGCAGGCTACCAACCTTATTGCTTTAACCGAAAGCAACTTAACAGATGAAGGTAACGGTGCCGATGTAACTTCTGGTATTTTACAAGCATCTAGAGATACCTATTTAAATGCTGCTGCTTTTGATTTTAGCCCTTCTTTTTACAGAGTAAGAGGGTTAAATACCGACAGAGGTAAGGTAATGCTTAATGGTATTGAAATGAACAAATTGTACAACGGAAGACCACAATGGGGTAACTGGGGTGGTTTAAACGATGTAACAAGAGACCAAGAGTTTACTAATGGGTTAGCACCTTCTAACTATAATTTTGGTGGTTTAATTGGTACTACCAATATTAATGTAAGAGCTTCTAAATACAGACCAGGAGTTCGTGTAGCTTACTCTAACTCTAACAGAAGTTATGCTAACAGAGCTATGGCAACCTACTCTACCGGTTTATTAGAAAGCGGTTGGGCATTTACAGTTGCTGCTACTAGAAGATGGGGTGAAGAAGGTTTTAACGATGGTACTTTTTACAACGCCAACTCTTTCTTTACTGCTTTAGAATATAAATTTAACGACAAGCATAGCTTAAACTTTACAGCTATGTATGCTCCTAATAGAAGAGGTAAATCTTCTCCTAACACACAAGAAGTTTTTGACCTTAAAGGAACCAGTTATAACGAGTACTGGGGTTACCAAGATGGTGAAAAACGTAACTCTAGAGTTAAAGATGTTGAAGAGCCTATATTTATGTTAAACCATTATTGGGATATTAGCGATAACGTAAGCTTAAACACAAACGTTGCTTACCAATTTGGTAAAATGGGGAACAGCCGTATTGAATTTAACGGAAGTCGTTTAAATGAAGATGGGATACCTGTTGGTGGGGGCTCTAACCCTAGCCCTACTTACTACCAAAAATTACCTAGTTTTTGGTTAGGATTAGATGAAGGACCTAACTATACAAATGCATACTTAGCACAACAAGAATTTGTTTCTAACGGACAAATTAACTGGAATGAAATGTACCAACACAACTTTGCTAATGTTGGTGGTTACTCTACGTATGTTTTATATGAAGACAGAACCGATGACAAGCTTTTTAACGCAAACACAATTTTAAAGGCTGACATTTCTGAAAATATTATCTTTAATGCATCTGCTACTTACAAGCACTTGAACTCTTCTAACTTTGCTGAAATTATTGACTTATTAGGAGGTAATGGCTTTTTAGATGTAGATAATTTTGCTGAATCTGGAGATATTGAACAAGGTACACCAGACGTTGTTCAAAACAACTTAATGAATCCTAACCGTATTGTAGGTGAAGGAGATAAATTTAAGTATAACTACAATATTTACTCTGATGTAGTTGAAGGTTTTGCACAAGCACAATTTAAATACAACAAAGTTGATTTTTATGTTGCTGGACGTGTAACACAAACTTCTTACCAAAGAGATGGTATTTACCAATCAGGTACTTTCCCTACAGACTCTTATGGTAAAGGAGAAAAATTAAACTTTACAGGAGTTTCTGGTAAAGCAGGATTGACGTATAAAATATCTGGTCGTCATTTATTAGATGTAAATGCTGCATACATGACCAAAGCACCTACTATTAGAAACACCTTCTCTAACGCTAGAGAAAACCATAATATAGTAGACGGTATTAAAGAAGAAGTAATTACTTCTGTTGATGCAAGTTATATTTTAAGATTACCAAAAGTAAAAGGTAGAATTAGTGGTTTTTATAACACTATAGAAGATGCTAACGAAATTTCTTTCTACTATGCAGAAGGGGTTTCTTTCTCTACAGGTGGTGTACAAGCAGACCCTAATGCTTTTATTCAAGAAATCTTAACAGGTATAGACACTAGAAACATTGGTGGAGAATTTGGTATTGAAGCTCAAGTAACACCAACTATTAAATTAAAAGCTGCTGGGTCTATTATGGAAAGCATCTATAACAACAACCCAGACTTATATTTAACAGATGATGCTGGTAACAGATCTCAGACTTATACTTCTTACTTAAAGAACTATAAAGTTGCTACAGGACCACAACGTGCATTATCTGTAGGTTTTGAATATAGAGACCCAGATTACTGGTGGATAGGTGCTACATCTAACTTTTTCTCTAATGCTTATATAGATGTGAGTCCGCTTACAAGAACTTCTAGTTTCTACACAAACAACGATGGTCAAATATATAATGACTACGATGCTGAAGTGGCTAAAGAGCTATTAAAACAAGAGAAATTTAATTCTTACATGACCGTAAACCTAATAGGTGGTAAATCATGGAGAATAAACCGTAAATATTACATTGGTTTCTTTGCTAGCATTAACAACGTATTAAACGAAAAATACAAAACTGGTGGTTTTGAGCAAGGTAGAAATGCTAACTATAGAAGCTTAAAAGAAGACAAGGCAAGACAAACCCCTATCTTCGGTTCTAAATACTGGTACGGATACGGTACTACCTATTTCATGAACGTTTATTTTAGATTCTAAAACTCAAAAAAAATAATTTATACAAATGATGAAAGCAACAAAATTTTTAAAAGTATTACTTTCGGCAGTAGTGGTTGCAATGACTATTGCCGCTTGTACACAGGATGGAGACTACGATTCTCCAAACATTAGCTTGCACGAGCCAGACGTTGACGTTAACACAAATATTAGCACAGTAAAGACAATGGACAATGGTGGTGTATATGACTTCACCACAGCAGTGAACGATGCTATTAACGAAACATATGTACTTGAAGGATATGTGATTTCTAACGATGAAGCAGGTAACTACTATAAAACTGTAGTGATTCAGGATAGCCCTGAAAACCCAACTGCTGGTATTCAAATTGATATTGATGATGCTGCGCTTTATGATTATTATAAGCCAGGACAAAAAGTATATATTTACTTATATGGTGCAACTGATGAAAATGGTAATTTACTACCAGCTTTAGGTATGGAAAACCAAAACGGAGCACTTCATATTGGTTATATAGATGGTAACTCTGTTGCAAGAATTCCTGCTACTGAGTACTTATACTACATTAAAAGATCTACAGAAGTAGCTGAAATAGTGCCTACTGTAGTAAGTCTTTCTGATTTAAGCGAAGACCACATTAATACATTAGTACAGCTTGATAACATGCAATTAAGTGGAGCTGAAGTAGGTTCTCCTTATGCAAATGCTGATGATACTTATACCGTTAACAGAAACCTTGTTTCTTGTGAAGACCAATCAACTATTATTCTAAGAAATAGTGGATATTCTTCTTTCAAATCACAATTATTCCCAACGGGTAGTGGTTCTATTGTAGCTGTATATAGCGTTTATAATTCAGACAGTCAATTATTCATAAGAGATACAGATGATGTTTCTTTTGACAATGCAAGATGTCCAAGTGGTTTCTACAACCCTGCTGATGCATTTACAATGGACTTCTTTGAAGATTATGAAGGTGAAACTGCTGGATACGATGAGTTTGTAAACATGGAAGGATGGGCAAACATTAGCGCTGTAGACGGTTCTACTTTATATGAAGTTAGAAGCTTTAGCGGTAATAACTACGCACAAATTTCTGCTTACAACTCTGGTGAAAACACAGTAGATTCTTGGTTAGTAACTCCTGGAGTTATTGTAGATGGTTCTGCTACTGCTCCGGTATTAAACTTTGATACTAAAGACGGATATTATACAGGTGCTGCTTTAACTGTTTACATTTCTACAGATTTTAACGGAGACTTAACTTCTACTACTTGGACAGAAATTACAAGTGACGTAACACTTTCTGCTAACAACACCTCTAGCTATGGTGCTAACTTTATCAACTCTGGTGATTATGATTTATCAGCATATGCTGGTCAAACTATTTATGTAGGGTTTAGATATGTTGGTGGAAATAGTGGTGTAACATCTACTTACCAAATTGACAATGTATTTATTGGTGAATCAACTTCTGGCGGTGGAACCGGCGGAGGTGGAGGAACAGGTGCTGTTTTCTCTGACGATTTTGCTTCTGGTACTTTAGCTAACTGGACTGCTTACAGTGTTGCAGGTGCACAAGCTTGGTATTATACTACTTACGGAAACCCTAACGATAGTGCAGCTATGTCTGGTTATGATAGTAACTCTTCTAGCAATGTTGCAAACGAAGATTGGTTAATTAGTAATGCTATTGACCTTACAGGCTTCACTTCTGCTACATTTAGTTTTGATAACGTAAGAAGATATGCTGGTAATGCTATTGAGGTTTATATGTCTACTGACTATGCTGGTGGAAACCCTAACACAAGTGGTACTTGGACTCAGTTATCTGCTAATTTAGATACAGATACTACAAGCTTTAACACTTGGGTTAACTCTGGAGACATAGATGTTTCTGCTGCTGCAGGTGGTACACTTTATGTAGCGTTTAAATATACTTCTACTACAAGTGCTTCTACTACTATTGAAATTGACAATGTAGTTGTGAATGCACAATAATTAGAAACCAAAATACACCCAAAGCCCCGCTAATAGCGGGGCTTTTTTGTTGGCACCTCTGCTAACCTACTCTCCATCAGTTAATTTTTCAACTAAAAAATTAGTTTAAACTAAAAATTTAGTTATATTTGTCTTGTAACTAAAAAATTAGTTGATAAAGATGAAGCAACTCACCAAAGCAGAAGAAGAAATAATGCACGTATTATGGCAGTTAGAAAAAGCTACCGTAAACGAGGTTATTGAACAACTGCCAAACCCCAAACCCAAATACAACACCGTATCTACAATTATTAGAATTTTAGAGAGCAAAGACTTTGTAGATCATGAACAAATAGGTAAAGGTTATAAATACTTCCCTATTATTAAAAAGACTGATTATAGCAACCAGAGCCTTACTAAGATATTAGATAACTACTTCCAGGGTTCTTTTAAAAGCATGGTTTCTTTCTTTATGAAGAAAAACGATATAAGCCTACAAGAAATGGAAGAGATTTTAAAAAATATAGAAGACCAAAAAGAAGACTCACAAAAATAATACACTATGGTACAGTATCTCATACTTGCAGTAACCTGTCAGGCTTTATTCTTAGCTATTTATGATGTGTTTTTAAAGAAGGCTACCTTCTTTAATTATAACAGAGCATATGTATTACTTTCATCCCTAGTATCGTTACTGTTGCCTCTTTTACGTGTACCTACCTTTGAGAAACTGATACCTAAACAATATACCATACCCAGAATTTCCATTTACAACACAGATACTTTAATTAATTTAGAAGCAGTAACCGTTACTGCCCATACAAACACTGCTTGGTACGAGCAATTTCATTGGTCATTTTGGCTATTTGTTACAGGTTCAGCAATCAGTTTTATACTATTTCTCATAAAACTATACAAAATAGAATCTATAAGAAATAGAGGAAAGCACATACTACATGGCAATTACATAGAAGTAATTGTACCCAACTCTACAGTTGCCTTTTCTTTCTTTAATCTTATGTTTCTAGGAGATCAGCTAAAGGAAAAACAACATAGCCACATTCTTCTGCATGAAATGGTACATATACAGCAAAAGCATAGTTGGGACCTAGTGTACTTTGAGCTTTTAAAAATTGTCTTATGGTTCAACCCATTTATCTATATCTATCAAAAACGAATCACAGAGTTACACGAATATATTGCCGATGAAAAATCATCTACCAATGGCAAAAAACAACAATACCAACTGCTCTTAGCAGAGGCTTTTCAAACAGAAAACATTGCCTTTGTTAATCAGTTCTTCAATCATTCATTAATCAAAAAACGAATTATTATGTTACAAAAATCAAAATCGAGAAAAACGGCTTTACTAAAGTATTTAACCGTTGTGCCCTTATTAATTTTTATCACTGTCTATGTTTCTTCCTGTAACCAATATGAGTCATCCTCATTAGAAACACCTATCACAAATGCAAAGATTGAGTATTACGGCACTAATATTGACTACCATGTGGGTGACCTTAAAAACTTAACTGATGAAGAAAAAGCTACCCAACAAAAGCTCATAAACTCACTTTCTGAAGATGGTTACACTACATTAACACTCATTGATGACTTTAGTGCAAGAACGGTACTAGAACTAGAAGATAGTGGCGTAAGCACAAACGAACCAGATGTTCCTTTTACGGTAGTCTATAAAAAACCAATGTTTAAAGAATGTGAAAGTGCTGTAGATGCCTCTGAATGTTTTAAAGAAATGCTACATAAGCATGTGATGAACACCTTCCATTACCCAGAAGAAGCACTTGCTAAAAAAGTACAAGGAAGAGTTTATATCTTATTTAGAATTAATACCAAGGGTAAGGTAGAAGTATTAAGTAAAAGAGGCCCTGATAAATCATTAGAGGCTGAGGCTAGTAGAATTATAAAAAGCTTACCTACATTTATGCCTGCAGAAGATGAAAACGGAGATCCTGTAAATGTAACATTTGCATACCCTATAGTTTTTAAACTTTCTTAAAACAATAACTCATAAAAGATATGGCTAAGCACCTATTTTTAGCAGCAGTATTTCAGTTTTTATTAGTACTAGTATATGATGTATTATTAAAAAAACTCACTTTTTTTAAATACAACAGATGGTACTTGCTACTAACTCCTATATGTGCTTATCTTATTCCTTTTATAAAAGGCACTTGGTTCCTAAAATCCAACACATCAATGTTGATATTTCAGAGATTAGACCTCTTTACGTCTAACTCTGAAATATCAAATAAAGTGGTGGCAACTCAAACTGACAATTTATTAGTTGTTAAGTACATTATCATAACAGGAGTACTCATCAGTACGTTACTATTTGCAGTTAAAATAATTAAAATCTATAACTTAAAACGTAAAGGATATTTAAACAAAAATGAAACGTATACACTTATTACAGTAAACAACTCACGTATAGCCTTTTCTTTCTTTAACTATCTTTTTATAGGTAATGAAATAACAAAGCAAGAGCGCCAATATATAATAAGTCATGAATTGGTTCATATAAAACAAAAACACACCTATGACCTACTGTATTTTGAAATACAACGCATACTATTTTGGTTTAATCCCTTAGTGTATATATATCAAAAGCGTATTTCAGAGCTTCATGAATTTATAGCAGATAGCAGCTGTACTAATACTCACAGTACAGCACAATACAATACCATGCTACTTGAAGTTTTTCAAACATCAAACATCTCCATCATCAATCAATTTTATAATCAATCACTCATCAAAAAACGAATAGACATGTTACAAAAATCCAAATCAAAAAAAGTAGTGCTCTACAAGTACCTAAGTATTATACCATTACTAATAATTTGCGCACTAATAAACATAGCTTGTACTTCTAATTCAGAAGATACTTTACAGCTTGGCAACACCCTAACAGATGAGCAAATAAAAGCTAAAGCTCAAAATAATATGAAAGAGAAGTTAGCCTTAGGAAAATCGCCAGTGGAGCTCGTGTTAGAACATCAGTTTACTGAAAATGAAGAAAGAAAACTAAGCAAAGAAGAATTTTACGAGCTACAATTACTTTTTCAAGAAACTATAAAAAATTTTAAAGATAGTGACACCAAAGACAGTTTATTAAATAAGATAAACAATACCACTTACGAAGTCTACTTAAGCAGAAAAAACGAAGATTTTTAAGGAGAACAGTTAGTAGATTAAATGTTAAGAATTACAACTGGAAGCTCCTCTGATTACTATAAAATATTTATATTTAAAGAAAATTATTACAATGAACTATATGAAAAATACTTTCTTTGTTTGTTTTTTATGTATGCTATCTGGTATAGTAACAAAGGGAAATGCACAAGAAAACGCTACTATAGCACCAGTGCAATTAGAGCAAGCTTATAAATTACCCATGTTTGCTGACTGCAAAAAAGCTAAAGATGCCAAGGCCTGTTTAAGAAAGCAACTTGATGAACATACTATTAAAAATTTCAAATACCCTGCAGAAGCAAGAGATAATGGTATACAAGGTAGAATTGTTACTACCCTACTTTTTACTAAAGAGGGTAAGATAGTAATCAAAGCCGTTAAAGCTTTAGGTGCATCTAATAATCTTAAAATTTTAGAAGATAATACCAGAGCCATTTTTGAAAATCTTCCGGATGTTCAACCTGCAGAAGATAAAGATGGCAACCCCATAGATGTTGTACTAGATTATCCTATTGTATATAGGTTACACTAATATATACTCATATTACATATATAACACGTCTCTTATAAAACAAGGGTACCATTGCTATACACATAATTTTATAAATACCTACCATCATCAATCACCATGAAAGCACTTTATAACACACTCTTTCTGCTGCTATTTTTTCAGTTGCAAGCACAAACTAAAAAGGCAGATACGCTTTACCAAATGGGGAACTATTCAAAAGCTATTGAAGCCTATAGCATAGATAGCACCAAAGCATATAACCAACAAATGATAGCCAAAGCATATCATAATTTAGAAAATTATGAGAAAGCCAAAGAACATTATGAAATGGCAATTAAGATTGATAGCACCAGTAGCTTCCAGCAGTTTGAACTAGCTAAATTATATTACAAAACAAGTGATTATACGAAGGCCATAAATCTTTACAATAAACTAATAATAAAAGATTCACTAAACCCTACATTACATTACAACCTTGGCTTAGTCTATGAAAACACAAATCAAAAACCTTTAGCATATACGTACTATAAAAATGCCTATAGACTAGATACAAACTATTTAAAAGCTAGCTATAAACTTGCTGCAGCAGCGTTATTAAATCATCAGTACGATTATTGCTTGAAACTTATAAAGGAAGGTTTAGCCACAAACCCTAATAATTTAGATTTTATAAATCTTATGGCGGTGTATTATTATAATGAATCTGACTACTACAGAGCCATTCCTTATTTTGAAAAGCTCATAGACCACAACCAAACCTCTGCTACGATTTATAGACGATTGGGCATTTGCTATTACAAAGCTATTGAAATTGAAAAGGCTATTGACGCATTCACTAATCAAAAATACTTTGAACCTTATAACCCAGACATTCCATTTCAAATAGGAAAGTGCTATTTAAAACTTAATGAATATGAAAAAGCAGAAGAGCAACTGCTAGAAGCCATTACACTAAAATCGGTAACTTTTACAGAAGAATACAACTCCCTAGCGTTTGCTTACCAGCAACAAGAAAAATATAAAGAGGCTATTAAGTACTATGAACTTGTTTTAAAAGAAAACCCGGAAAATACCTTTATGTATTATAAAATTGCTGTTAATGCAGACAAGCTTTATACCAACCCTAAAAAAGTGCTTACCTACTATGAAAAAGCCAAGGAACATGTAGATATTCCTTATTTTTTAAACGGTATAGATAAAAGAATTAAAGAACTTAATGAGCAAATAGCTACTACAAGTAATTAGTTTAATCAAAAAAATCGTATTTTCGACACTATTGAAGGATTTGGATGAAGTTTCTTAGTGTCATACTATTAGTTTTAACATGCATTTCTTGCCAGTGGTCAAAAAAAGAGCCTATCTCTGAGAGCGAATTGGTAAAGAAAAAAATGGCAGAGATTAACATGAACGATGTTGATGTATATCCGCTATTTCAGGGTTGTGATGAAACAAGTACTAAAACCGCACAAAAAAATTGTTTTGAAGCCCATTTAGCTACTTACTTTTCAGAAATATTTAATACATCAGAAGTAACAGTTACAGAAGATATTACAGATACCATTTATGTATATTTTATTATAGATAATACAGGTAACATACAATTTCAAAAAGCTGCTAAGAGTACTCAAATCAATACTATGTTTCCTCAACTAGATAGTTTGCTAAAAGCAAAAACAGCTACACTGCCAACCGTTTACCCTGCGCAGAAAACAGGTATTAAAGTAGCTTCTAAATGCAAGCTACCTATTATTATTAATACTGTAAAAGAATAAAGGTAAATCACTTCGTTACTAAACCACGAAGCATTTTATTTTGAATTCCCCCCTTAAAGATCTTTAACCACTGGTATTATTTGGCTTGTAATTACGGGTACATTAACCCTTTGCAACATTGTTTCTTCTGTTTTTACAATGGCTACTACTTCTAAAGCTATATGTATACCATGTAAATTATCCGGGTTACTAATTACTAGATACTGTTTCTTAGCCTCTACATCCCTTACGGTTACTACCCCCGATTTATAATTCTCTCTGGAAGCATCCATGTCGTACGTATAATCTTCATCCTTAGAAAACAATTTTGCATTGCTTTCATCTAACAGATAAATATCACAAATTTCTGCACCAGGAGGGGCTGCCATACTTGCTATAGACGATTTTAAATCTTTATCTTCTTTAATATAACCACTTAAAGCTGCTACAAAATTGAAACTATTTAAAGTTTGTTTCACTTCATTTTCTTCTCTACTGGCTGTAAAAACATAATACCACTCTTGTGTATTGTCTGGCAAAATAATAGGCACTAAAACCTTATTTTTTCCCCCTTTTAAATATGCGTTACTTCTACTATTCAAATAAAACTTTTCGGTTTGAACGGTTTGCGCATCTAGTTTATCTATACGCTTCATTTGATTAGTGGAATAAGCATAGGTAGTATCCCTTACTAGGGTATGTTCTAACGTAACGGGGAACCCCGTAAAATTCTGAGAAAAAATATTCACATTAAATACAGCTTCCTTATCGTTAGGGTTTTTTAATTTTATTACATATACCCCACGTCTTGTAACAGTTATAATACGTTTGGTCTTTTTAAAATTATCCTCATGAAAAAAAGGCTTTTGCGGATATATGGTTACTTCCATATCTATTTTGCTTCCTTTTTCTCTTTCTAATTCTATCTGTATAGCATCTCCATCAGCACCAGGCACCTCATATACTTTTTCTTCATTAGCTAATAAGGTTATGGTTTCTTTATAGGTAGTTTGTGCAAAGCTTTGCATTACAAAACACAAACAAAATACTACTACTAATCTTATCATGTAAATACCTTTTGTTTTATAAGGTTTATTTTTCAACCTCTACTTCTTCTTCTGTCTTTGGTAGCACATCTTCTGGTAAAATTCTTCTATAAACACCCTCCATACCATCAATGTTTATTGCCAAAAACTTCCACTCTGCTAAGTTATCTGAAATGGCATATGCCTCTTTAGACAATTTCACCTCAAAGTTTTGGGTTTTCTTATTAAACTCTACTTTATCTGCTCCATATTGCTTTTTAAAAAAGGTTCTAATAGAGCCAAATTTAGCCTGACTTTTCTCTTTAGATTCCCCTTCTTTAGGTACATAAGGAATATCCTGATGTGTATCATACGTAATAATAGTATAATACTTACCCTCTACATTAATAGTATCACCTACCACAACATTCTCTGCTTTATACGTAGTAATAGGAAAATCTTCATTGTTATATATTTCATTCATCTTATCAACATATAACTCTTCCGAAATATACTCAAAGAACGCTGGTGTTATACTTGCTTTTGCCTTCTCATAGTCTCCACTTACTACAATACTATCATACGCTATAAAACCCTCCTTAACAATATCTTTATAATTCTTTTTTTCTTTTTCTTGAGCAACTCCTATTTGGGTTAAAAACAAAAACCCTACCAAAAAATATGTGAAACTTAACTTCATGAACTATGTATTTTAATTGCTAATGTAACTAAATTTAAAAATCTAACTTTTAGTTTGTTAGCTCTTTAACAAATTGATGCGATTTACGTGGCTTTAAATTTCCTTGAGATCTGTTAATAGCAGTATAGAACAAATACTTTTTATCTGCTGTAATACCTTTGCATATAGAATCTATTTGCGCATGTATTTTATCGTTCTCTAAACGTGCCTGTTCGGTGTCTTCTAAATCAATAGTAGTGATGTATTTTATCACCGGAAAATATCCTTCATAAACTCGCTTCTGACTAATATTAATAATTTTAGGCTTACTCTCAATAGTACTTAACTCCATTGGTAACCTATACTTTTTTGCTGCCTCTCTCAAGGTACTGGTATAGAATTTTTTTATTTCGGGAGCTAAGGTGTACTCCCAAGTACCTCCAGCAATTGGATAGGCAACATCTGAACTCAGTAACAAATTGTTTACCGCATCTACCAAATAACCTTTCTCTCTATTCTTCTTTGCCTCTTCATACCACTGGGTTGCGGTTTTACCTGCTACCGTATATTGTCCAAAACGTAACCTTGTAAGCTTCCATTCTCCTGCTACCTTAGCATACTCATTAGCAACCAAGTACTCATCTTTATCATTGGTAACCAGCAATAAAGAAATCACTTGTTCTTTGTAAGCGTTCGTATTTTTTAATGTAAAGGCATTAACACCACTTTGGGCTTTAATTACTAGCGTATCAAGCTCTTTATTAGAAATATAAAATCTATCAAACACCTTAAAATCATCTTGTAAACCTGCATATTGCACTCCTCTTATAAGCGTATCTATGATTCCATTTTGTATATCTTTATAATCAGCCGCTACAATTGGGTTTAACAACCCTTTTTCACCAGATAACAAACTTCCCATAACCTTATTATCTAACTTTTGAATGGTAGCAGTTAGCTCTTCTGGTATTTGCTTTTGCTGTGTTACTTCATTTTTACCATTGGTGCATGAAACCAAAAAAACAGTACTAGTAATAAGTAAAAAAAGATAGGGCTTTAGAAATTTCATTTGTCTTTATTTTTAAACGGGAAAAATTACTAATTTATTTTCATCTCTCTTATCTTTCTATTTACTTTTTGGTGTATGGTAGGATGTTGCCGTGCTATTTTTTACAAAAATAAAGGCATCGAACCATTTGGTTTCTCCTCTAATATTATCTAACCTTTCATTCACCGAAGCTCCTATAGCGTGCATCTTATTTATTTCGTCTGGCAACTGATTTTGTAATACAAACAATAGGTCTCCGTAAGCAGCCAAATACTTACCCAAATAATTATGTTTAGAATCTGGTATTGTACATACCCCAATTTGCCCTTTGTCTTTACCTGTTATTTTAACAGCTTGAAACGTTCCGGTATGAAACTCCATTCCAACAGTATAATAAGCATCTCCTAAAGCCTTTTTTAAATGATATCCAGCACTTCCTTTACTACCATCATTCTCATAAGAAACATGCGTATTATGTGCAAAAAACATAGCCTTTGTTTCCGGATATAATTGCTTATAAAAAAGGATGTTATTAGCCATACACTCATCTCTATACACAACCATTTTTCTTGCCTTGCCATTTCTAAAGTCTACTTCCAAATTTTGCAACGTAGCTTTTGCTAATATCTGTATTTCATTACCAGTATATGCTTTCTGTATCTCTTTAACAATAGGAACAATTTCAGCTTGCTTTTCATATACAATTCTAAATCCTTCTGTATAGGGTTGTAATTCGGCTTTAAGACCTCCATCTGGTATAAGCCTATACAACTGCTTAATATTTACATCTGCCATTTGCATATCTGCCCCTACAAAGTTTAATTGATGCTCTGGATGCTCCTCATTATAAGCTTTCATCCAATTTATAAGAGCTACCATTTCTTGGGTTAGCCAAGGGTATAAACGCACCTCATTGAGCGCTTGGGTTACCACATCATCTGCCCCGTGTATATAGTTATTAATGCGCATGCAACCACCATAATCTGCTTCTAAAATAAATGTATTAAAGCCATGTGTTGTTACCAGATACTTAAAAAAACGATGGCGCATTGTAGTAAATTCGCTTGTTCCATGGGTAGCCTCTCCAACGCCTATAATTGTTTTATCTTTTAAATAGACATCTAATTTCTTAAGGTCAGAAAAATTAGTCTCAGCAGGATTTATAGTTAACAAAGGAATAAAATTTGTGTCTTGAGAAAACACTAAAGTGCTTATAAAAAAAGCAAGTAAGAGAACTAGTTTATTGTACATTGGTTTTTTCTTACTAAGATAAACGTATGAGCATATACGTACATACCAAATACAGGTTTTAACAAGATTTTAAAATAGAACCCAGCTTAAGAGTAACCCCACAAAACATTAAATCTCGATTAATTATCAATCAAAAAAGCCCTATCTCCTTGAAGAGATAGGGCTTTTAAAAACTCAACTAAACTATACTAAATCTTTATAGCTCAAAGGTAACATCACTCACCGTTGATGTTTCTCCATTTACAACTACTATATCATCTACTATCATAATATCAAATCCTAAACCTAATTCTGGTGTAAAAGTTACTGTATAGGTTCCTTCAGGCACACCGTAAAGCGCATAATTTCCGTTTGCATCAACATAGCTAGAAACTACCGTAGTTCCATTTGTTGCCGTTACTAATACCGGGAAACTTGATGGTGCTACAATACTACCCATTATAATACCACTTTCTGCTGTAGCAGTAGCTCTTATTACTGGCTTTAGAGAATAGCCTCCATTACCTTGCTCTACAATAGACTCGTCTACATCAAAATCAAGAATATACTCATACTCATAACCAGCCTCTAAAGTTTCATTTAAGTTTAACTTTAATCCAGACTGCTGTGCACTTGGTGTAGCCAACTCATATGTTTGCCCATCAATCACCACCGTATTATCGTCTCCTAAAACCAATCTAATTTGGTTTATTGTACCCGCTGGTATCTCATCGTCTAACGCTAATTGAGCGTTTGTACCACCGGTAAGTTCCAATAAATTATAAATATTACTATTTACATTTAATGCAACCTCAGTATCTCCTGCATACTTTACTACTACTCCCTCAACTTCAACAAATACTGCGTCATAATCTCCAGGTGCATCTACCATTTTAACACTCATTTTGGCAGTTCCACTTTCTACTCTATCATCGTCATTATCACTACATGACCCCAAGGTGCACACACCAGCAATTAAAAGCGCAAATAATTTTATTCTTTTCATAGCAATTCAAATTTTATTTGATGCTAGAATACTAAGAAAATTAAGCACTTACACAGTTCTTAACGTTTATTAACCTTTGTTTTAACAAATATAAAATGATTCTCTACAAGGTGAAACATAGACAAAAACGTTATACGTAACTGTTTATAAGCTATTTACAAATACACAATTGCTCAGAACAAAATTAAAATCGCGGAAATGATTTTATGAAATGAAAAAACAAAAAAAAAGAATTTCCAGAAACCTCTAACACATGTAAGTTACTCATAAGTTAAGGCTGTAGATTCCCGGAAATTCTAATAACTAAACTATTTATAATATAATCCTCAAGTACTAATTTGCATCGGCAATTCTTACCGTAATCGTTGTAGTAGGTATTTCCAATTCATTTCCAGAATACGGTACTACTTCTTCTTTTGTATTTTGCTCTAACCCCTCAGCAATTACCATGTAATCATCTACAAGGTTATCGTTATCATCAAACAGCAAAAATAATTTTTTAAGACTCGCTGCATTCTCCCCTAATTCAAACACTACTACATATACATTAGCGTTGTTTAAATCGGCTGTCACTTTATAATTTACAGTATCAAATGAAGTAATTTGATTTTTAATCTTAGCTAAATCTGTAGCATAAGCCCCAGAAACGCCATTGGTAAAATATTTATTAAAATCTGTAGTGCTATCTGCACTCACTATATCGTTTGCGAAATTCACACAAGTTTCAGTAAAACGTTTTCGTTCCGGACTAAACATTGCATCTTTATCTACAACTTCTTGTCCAAATGTAACAAACGACACTAAAAATAATAATAGAAAACTTCTCATATCTTCAAACAATTAAAACCACTAGGGGTTTATAATTTCTCAATAATCTTTCTTATAATTGGCAATTTATAATTTTTACACTTTAAATCCTACTAAAACCTCAATTTTATTCACTATAAAATTTAACCTCCCTGAAACGCTTCTAAAAGCTCCATTAATTTATCGGTGGTTATAGGCTTAACAATGTAATTAGTTATCATCGAGTAGTTTTCAGACCGTTTCATATCAGCAGGGTCAATAGAAGACGATACCAAGTAAATAGTAATAAACTTAGGCAATTCTAAATTGTTCAATCTATCTAAAAAGCACCAACCATCTAATATAGGCATATTCAAATCCAACATAATTATTTCAGGTATTGCCAACCCATCGTTAATCCGTTTTGCAAACCCATCAATAGCCTCCTGCCCATTATGATAAACCACTACATCATCACAAAAGCCAACCAACTCCATAAGCCTTTTCGTTCCGAAAACAAAAATCGGATCGTCATCTATGATACATGCCAGATTAATTTTTTTCATTAAATTTTAAAATATACTTTAAACGTTGCGCCGCTATCAGGTTTACTTTCAACCGTAATTTTTCCTTGCATTGCTTCTACCTGATTCTTGGTTAAAAACAATCCTACCCCTCTACTGTTCTTGTTTCTATGAAAAGTCTTGTACATTCCAAACAATTGTTTTCCATGCATTTCTAAATCTAAACCAAGGCCATTATCGGCAACTGCCAATACAAGATACTCATCTTCTTTCTCTGTATATATTTTTATTTCAGGTGGTCTCTTATCCGATCTATACTTTATGGCGTTACTTAAAAGATTCAAAAGAATACTATCTAAATATGCAGGAATAAAATTCACATATTCATTTCCACTTACAACCACCTCTACATTACATTTAGTCTCTAAGATAGAGGCTGTAAGTACATTAACAGTTTTGTCAATATAAAATCTCAAATTAAGACTTTCTATATTATCGGCACTACTAGTGTGCACAGACACCACTTCTTGCAAATGAGCTATGGTTTCTGATAACTCCCCAATGGCTTTACCTAAATATGGCATCATTTCGTTGCTGTAAATTTCAGGATACTGTTGTTGTATCAAATCCATTAGCATAGATAAGTTACCTGAATGCGATCTTAAATTATGCGAAACTATATGCGCAAAGTTTAGCAATCTCTTATTTTGGTCTGCGGTTACATTTAATAACGACTGTAATTTTTGGGTAGCCTCTATACGTTTACTAATATTGGTAATTTGAACTAAGAAGTACAATGGTTCTCCTACCTCATCTTTAATTACCGAAACAGAAAGCATTGCATAAATAGTGGTCCCTGCCTTATCTACATAGCGCTTCTCTACATTGTAGTGCTTTAGTTCTCCTGATAGTAAATCTTTAAACGAACTATTACTGGTTTCCAAATCATCTGGATGCGTAATATCTCTAAAGGTAAATTTCAGCAACTCATTAGCCGTATAACCCAATAAATTAATCATACTATTATTTACAAGCACAAACTGAGCTTGTAAATTACTTATTGCCATACATGTAGAAGCTTCGTAAAAAGTTTTCTTAAAAAACTCCTTTTGCTTTCTATCAATATTCTCTAATATAACCTCTTGTGAGATATCTTGGATAAGGCCATAAACTCTAACACAAATTCCGTTTTCAAAAACTGGTATACCAACAGTACGCACCCATTTCTGCTTACCAGATTGGGTGGTTAATACTACCCGCACATCGTACCTGTCATTATTAGAAATAGCCGTATGAAATTTTTCTCTTAGCAACGCTAACTGATCGTCTTTATAAAACTGAAAAGCCTCTTCTATGGTACATTTAAAGCTTTCAGAAACTTCATGTATTTCGCGTGTTTCTTTACTCCACAGTAGCTTACGCTCTACTAAATCAACATCCCAACTACCCATGAGTGAGCCTGTTGCATCTATAGAAATGCCATCTATAAGCCGTGAAAAATCCAACGAGCTATAAGTTTTCTCTTCATTTTCCATTCAACTAGGTTAAGAATTTTAGCAAGGGTAAAATTGAGGGGGCTTTCAATTTATTTCCAAAATAAACATTTTTTTTTGACTATTATTCTTTTCCCATTGTTTTTACGCATGGGACTTACAAAGTGACATTTAAAACGCTGGTAAACTTATGTAGACTAACATATTTATAACTTAAAAACATCTTACTTACCTTAAACTGTTTAAACATTTTAATGGAAATAGATACATTTAACTACTAATTGGCTACAATTTCTATAAAATTTATAAGGTTAAATTCTCATTTAGTGAGATTCTGAAATTGATACTATTTTTACGTTATTACTAAAATTAATGCCCTTATACTTCTAATTTATTCTTGTAGATTAAAAATCTTAAAATATTCTTAAAATATTAAGAAAGATATCTCATAAACTTCACGTAAACAGTAGCTGACATTGTATTTTGTTTATAAAGAATTAACCTCAGAAATTACTATGATAGGCAAAAGATGCTATATTTGCAACTAACAAACCTATTTATAACAGATAACTCTTCAGTAAATGAATTTAGCTATTTCCTACATTATTATTGCTATTTACTGTGTGTCTTTATTACTAATATTTTCATACAGTTTAGCTCAGCTAAATCTGCTTTTTAATTACCTTGGTTTTAAAAAGAAGACAGACGAAGCCCCAAAATTTAATTTACTTGATCCTAAAGAAATACCAATGGTAACTATTCAGTTACCGCTATACAATGAAAAATATGTTGTAGAGCGTTTATTGGAGAATATTTCTAAAATTGAGTATCCTTTAAACAAACTTGAAATTCAAGTACTAGATGACTCTACAGACGAATCTGTTGAGGAAACAGCTGTACTGATAGCAGCGCTACAGGAAAAAGGCATAGATATTCAACACATACGAAGAACCAACAGACAAGGCTTTAAAGCGGGTGCTTTAAAAGAAGGTTTGGAAATTGCTAAAGGTGAGTTTATAGCTATTTTTGACGCTGACTTTTTACCAGATAGTGATTGGTTAAAGAAAACTGTTATTTACTTTAAAGACCCTGAAATAGGTGTGGTACAAACACGTTGGGGACATATTAATAGAGATTACTCGATACTTACAAGAATACAAGCTTTTGCCTTAGATGCTCACTTTACCTTAGAACAGGTGGGTAGAAACTCTAAAGGACACTTTATTAACTTTAATGGTACCGCAGGTATCTGGAGAAAACAATGTATTCTTGATGCTGGTAACTGGGAAGGTGACACCCTTACAGAAGACCTTGATTTAAGCTATAGAGCGCAGCTTAAAAACTGGAAGTTTAAATATTTAGAGGATGTTGAAACGCCTGCTGAATTACCGGTTGTTATTAGTGCTGCAAGATCACAGCAATTTAGATGGAACAAAGGTGGAGCAGAAAACTTTAGAAAAACTGCTACACGTGTTTTAGCTTCTGACACTATAGATTTCAAAACCAAGTGTCACGGTATTTTACACTTATTAAACAGCTCTATGTTTTTATTTGTATTTATTGTAGCTGTATTAAGTATCCCTATGCTTTACATTAAAAACTCATTTGGGCACTTAAGCTGGGTATTTGAAGTTACTAGTTTCTTTATTGCTAGTACCATTATTTTATTTGTTTGCTATTGGTTTACCTATAAAAGTATACAGGGTAGTGGCTTTGACAGCTTTGTATCCTATGTAAAACTGTTCTTTACATTTTTCTCGGTAGCATTAGGTTTTTCGCTGCACAACTCAGTAGCTGTTATTCAAGGCCACATGGGTAAAAGAAGTGAATTTGTAAGAACTCCTAAGTTCAACATCAACAACTTAAAAGACACCTGGAAAGGAAATAAATATATTAACACTAAATTATCACCAAACATGATTTTAGAAGGTGTTTTAATGTGCTATTTCTTATTTGGTATGTACAGTGCAACTCAGTTAAACGACTTTGGTATGTTCCCATTCCACTTTATGTTGTTTTCTGGTTTCGCTTTTGTATTCTGGAACTCATTAACTTCTAAAGCATAAAGCAGAAGTTAACTCACAATATAAAAAGCCCTTTCAGTAGAAAGGGCTTTTATTTTTTTTAGAATATACGGTTAATAACCAGTGAAGTATCTATAAGTAATATACTAAACACTCCGCTTACAATTATAAATTTTAAAATATTGTGTAGTAACAGATAACCTCTTTTGTCTTTTGCTTTCCATAAATACAACATAAACAGAATAAGCATTACCATAGCAAAATAAAAATAATACTCCATTTTACCAATGTTATAAAAGGTTATAAGCAAGGTACTAGGCAACAAAGTAAGTATGGTAGTAATACTTATAATAAACTTAGAGGTGCGCTCTCCATACTTTACAGGTATGGTTTTATAATCGTTTAGCAAATCTCCGGTAAGGTTCTCCAAGTCTTTTACAAATTCTCTTAGCAAAATGAGCAAAAACAAAAAAGTTGCATGTAAGAAGATGGCAGAATCAAAATGATTGTAATGCACAAATACAGCAAAAAATGGTATAATAGACAAGGTTGCAGAAATCATATTACCTACAACTATTACCTTTTTTAATCTATGGGAATACAGCCAAATCCAAAATATAAATAACGAAAAGAAAACTACCGATCTAAACGACACGTAACTTGCCGCAAAAATGGACATAAAGTTAAATAGAAAATACACAGATAACTGCGTGTTTTGTTTTACCAACCTATCTATCTTAGATTTAAGCGGTTTATTAATAATATCTTTTTCGGCATCGTAGAAATTATTAATTATGTACCCGCCAGCAATTGCAAGGGCCGATGCCGTTACAATCATAAATAAATATGGGTCTAATAATACATCCTTTACCGTTAAATAATCAGGGGCAAGTATAAATATAGAAGCCAAGTATTGGGCTAACGTAATAACAAGTATATTATAGCCTCTAATAACAGAAAATAAACTTAATAGTTTTAAAACCGCCATTTTACGAGGACTACGGGTAGCCATATACTATTCTATATTTAATTAGGATGAAACAATACAACAGCAATTACTACTGCAAGGCAAGCTTTTTGAAGCAAGTTAATTAAAAGTTGTAGATAACTTTTAGCTCGTGCCCGTCTAAAGCTTTCTGTGCTTTCTCAAAGTCTTCTGTAAATCCTAAAATATAACCTCCTCCTCCAGAGCCACAAAGCTTCAGATAATAATCGTTTGTTTCTATACCTTTTTGCCAAAGCTCATGAAAACTTGCAGGAATCATTGGTTTAAAGTTATCTAAAACAACATGAGAAAGTTTTTTAATATTCTGGAACAACGACTTTACATTCCCTTTCAAAAAGTCATCTATACAAGCATCTGTATGAAGTACAAACTGATCTTTCACCATTTTACGGAAACCATCTTGCTTCATATTCTCCATGAATATTTGCACTAGCGGAGCCGTTTCACTGGTTACTCCACTATCTAATAAAAACACCGCACCTTTACCATCTACCTTTTGAGAAGGAATGCCAGCAGGTTCTATATGATCTTTAGAATTGATAAGAATTGGAATGCTTAAATAGCTATTTAGCGGATCTAAACCACTAGATTTTCCATGGAAATAACATTCCATTTCAGAAAAAATAGCTTTCAACTCCAACAACTTTTCTCTCGTAAGATTTTCAAGTACTGTAATTTTGTTATGCGCATATTGGTCGTAAATAGCAGCTACTAAAGCACCACTACTTCCTACACCATACCCTTGTGGTATGGTACTATCAAAATACATACCTTCAGCTATATCTTTTTTCAAAGCTTCCAAATCAAACGATACCAAATGAGGTTGCTCAATTTGTAGTTTTTCTAAATATTGCGCATACGCTAACAAGTTAGCATTTGATTTTTGAGCAGTTTCAGAGGTATTACCATCATTCTTCAAAGCTCCGTTATAAAAGTTATATGGCACCAACAATCCTTTAGAATCCTTGATCATACCATACTCGCCAAATAAAATAATCTTAGAATAAAATAATGGTCCTTTCATAATGTCCCTCTTTATAGCAACGTTTGTTTAGAGTTTTACAGCTCCTTTACCAACTTGATCACAAATATAGTGCTGATTTTCACAATATTGTACTAATTCGCTCTTAATAAACTCCAAAACTTGTTCTTTCTCGTTTTCAGGGTATAATAAGTGCACATTAGCACCTGCATCTAACGTAAAGCAAAGATGCAATTTTGTAGCGGCTCTAAACTCCCAAATTTTGTTAATTATTGATAGTGTGTTTGGCTTCATTAAAATAAAATAAGGCAAACTTGTCATCATCATAGCATGCAGCGTTAACGCTTCACTCTCTACCAATCTTATAAAGCCTTTTAAATCTCCCTTTTTAAGAATGCTTTTTAAAGCAGCTATGTTCTTTTCTGCTTGTTTAAAACGTTTTTTAGCAAATGGGTGGTAGTGCATTAAATCGTGCCCTACAGTACTACTCACTTCTTTCTCCCCTTTGTCTACAAGCAAAATTGTATCCTGAAATGTTTTAAACACATCATCTAATTTATGAGGGTAGTTGATAGCATATTCAGGAGTGCTTCCTTTAATATCTTCATTCTCTCCCCATAACATCATAGGCCCTTCAATACTTCTACAAGCACTACCAGACCCCAACCTTGCTATAAATGATGCTTTTCTTCTAAAAAAGTCATCAGTCATATCTGGTTGTAATTCTTTTTCCATACTCATTAAACATAATGATAATGCGCTCATACCACTTGCAGAAGAAGCAATACCACTACTATGCGGAAAAGAATTAGACGTTTCAATAGTAAACTCATACTCCTTTAAAAATAAGAAGTACCCATCTACGTTTTCAAAAAACTTTTTAATTTTAGGTTCAAAGCTTTTTTTGCGCTCTCCCTCAAACATTACTTTAAACTCAAACTCTTTAGAACGTTTTTCTAAAGGTTTGTAATACAATGTAGTGGTAGTTGCACACGCATCTAATGTAAAACTAATAGATGTGTTGGCAGGAAGTTGCACAGGCTTTTTACCCCAGTACTTTACCAAGGCAATATTACTAGGAGCTTTCCAGGTAACACTACCTTCTATGCTCGTTTTAGGGTATTTAGAAGGTGTAAATTGTTTCTTAGACATTCTAGAGTTTTAAATTGTCTTTGACTAAAACAAATATACACGGTTTCTTTGAATAACCTTCTGTTTAACCTGCTAATTTTATTTATCCTAAGACTTCCTACTAAACCATTATTATTATTGCTACGTTTTGTAACTTTTTAGCCTTTACATTACTAATACTCTCAAACACAACCTTATGAAAACTACTTTACGGTTAGAAGAACTGGCTATGCTATTAGGTGCTACTTATTTATTTTACCAGCAAGACCTTCATTTTGCATGGTTTTTTCTTCTCATATTAACTCCTGATATTGGCATGATTGGCTACTTGATAAATGATAAAATAGGCGCCTTCAGCTATAATATTTTTCACCATAAAGGTTTAGCATTAGCTATGTATGCTATGGGCTGGTATATTAGTAATGATATATTACTCATTATAGGTATTATACTCTTTGCACATGCCTCACTAGACAGAATATTTGGGTACGGACTAAAATATGAGAAAGGTTTTAAATTTACGCACTTAGGAAAATTAGGAAACGAATGAATATAGAACAGTTATATACTTTTTGTCTTGAAATGAAAGGTGTAACCGAGTCTTTCCCTTTTGATAATGATACGCTGGTTTTTAAAGTTGCCGGTAAAATGTTTTGTCTTACCTCGCTTAAAAACTGGGAAGGTGGAGAACCTACACTTAACTTAAAGTGCCAACCGGAAAAATCTGCAATCTTACGACAAGATTATGAAGGCATAGTACCTGGGTTTCATATGAACAAAAAACATTGGAACACAGTTTATACCACTAAAGATGTAGATGAAAAACTACTGAAAGAATTAATTAAACATTCGTATACCGAAGTAATAAAAAGCTTACCAAAAAAAATTCGGGCAACGTTATAAAAACACCTTTCCTCCGATTTTTACGCACTTCGTCGTAATTTTTAGGCAAGAAAACACCTATAAACTACATTAGATTCCAGGTGAGCAACCTAAGAATAGTTTTTCAGGTTTTAACACCCCCAAGCTTAAATTAAGACCAATTCATTTTGGTCTTTTTTAAATAGCAAAAAAAACAAAAAGCACACAAGTAAGTTAGGCATTACCGTGTGCTTTTTTTGTTTTTGTACTGCAAGGCTTTACCCCACAATATTTATAATTTTACCAGGAACAACAATTACTTTTTTAGGTGTTCTACCTGCCAATTGTTGTTGGGTACGTTCTTCTTCTAATACTATTTTCTCTATTTCTTCTTTTGTAAGATCTAAAGGCAACTCTAATTTAAAACGCATTTTACCATTAAAGGAAACCGGATATTCTTTACTGCTTTCTACTAAGTACTTCTCTTCAAATTTAGGATAATCAACCGTAGCAATAGAATCCTCGTTCCCTAAACCTGCCCAAAGCTCTTCTGCTATGTGTGGCGCATACGGAGAAACTAATACTGCCAACGGCTCTAAAATAGCTCTATGGTTACATTTTAGCTTTCCAAGTTCGTTTACACAAATCATAAATTGTGATACCGAAGTATTAAAAGAGAAATTCTTAATATCCTCTGTTGCTTTTTTAATGGTTTGGTGTAATACTTTGTACATTTCTTTAGTAGGCGCTGCATCAGAAATACTAAAACCTTCATCAGTGGTATACAAACGCCATAGTTTTTTAAGGAAGCCGGAAACCCCTGTCATACCCGCAGTATTCCAAGGTTTAGCTTGCTCTAATGGCCCTAAAAACATTTCGTATAAACGTAAGGTATCTGCACCATATTCTGCACAAATATCATCTGGGTTTACTACATTGTACTTAGACTTCGACATTTTTTCTACCTCACGCCCAACAATATACTTACCATCTTCTAAAATAAACTCAGCATCTTTAAATTCAGACCTCCATTGTCTAAACAATTCAATATCTAGCTCATTTGAAGAGTTTACCATATTAACATCTACATGCAATAAATGATATTCAGCCAAGACAACTAAGTCTAGACCTACAATATCAAAACCTTTCTCCACCAATATACTCAACAAATCTTGTTTCCATTGAATAATACACTTGTTCTCATTCCACGCTATCTTGTTTGTTTTATATTCTTCAACTAATGAATCAGATATATATATCTTATTATCAATAACTTTGTGACAATATTCATCAATTACGTCATAAACTTTTTGCATATCATTAATCAACCCTATCTCCCTAATTGGCTCAAAAGATATACTAGCGCGACAAACAAAAGCACTAGTTCCCAAAATCATCCCTTGGTTAATTAGCTTTTTAGCATATTCGTCTACCGGCACAACTCCTTTATCAAACAAGAATTTTTGCCAGAAACGTGAGTATAATAAGTGCCCCGTAGCATGCTCACTACCACCAATATATAAATCTACATCTTTCCAGTAGTTCAATGCTTCTTGCGATGCAAATGCCTCGGTGTTACCAGCGTCCATATAACGGTTAAAATACCAACTACTACCAGCCCAACCCGGCATGGTATTAAGCTCTAAAGGAAATACCGTTTCATGGTCTATTTTATCATTTGCCACTACTTCATTATTTACGGTATCCCAAGCCCAAACAGTAGCATTGCCTAATGGTGGCTCCCCTGTTTCGGTTGGTAAATACTTTTCTACCTCTGGCAATTTAATTGGTAAATGCGCATCGGCAATCATTTGCGGCATTCCATTTACGTAATACACAGGAAAAGGCTCTCCCCAGTAACGCTGTCTGCTAAATACAGCATCACGTAAACGATAGTTTACTTTTGCTTCACCAGCACCTATAGCCTCTAATTGCTCAATAGCTTTTTTAACACCTTCTTTATATCCTAATCCGTTTAAGAAATCAGATGCTACCAACTCAAAACCTTCTTTGGCTGCAAATGCCTCCTCAGAAATATCTTGATTAAAAATATTCTTAATTTCTGGCATTCCGTTAGTACCTTTAAAATGGTTAGCAAACGCATAATCACGCTCATCACCACAAGGTACTGCCATTACAGCTCCGGTACCATAGCCTGCTAACACATAGTCTCCAATCCAAATAGGAATTGGCTCTTTACTAAACGGATGCTCTGCATACGCCCCTGTAAACACCCCAGAAATGGTTTTTACATCAGCCATACGCTCACGCTCACTACGTTTTGCAGTTGCTTCTATATAAGCTGCTACCTCAGCTTTTTGCTCATCGGTAGTTATTTGTGCAACCAAATCGTGCTCTGGCGCCAACGTCATAAACGTTACTCCAAAAATAGTATCAGGTCTGGTGGTAAAAACCTCAATGGTAGCATCGCTTTCTTTTACATTAAAAGTTACACTTGCCCCAACCGATTTACCTATCCAGTTACGCTGACTCTCTTTTAAAGATTCTGTCCAGTCTATTCTATTTAACCCTTCTAACAAACGCTCTGCATAGGCAGAAATACGCATACTCCATTGGGTCATTTTTTTACGAACTACCGGATGTCCTCCTCGTTCAGAAACTCCATTTACAATCTCATCATTAGCTAACACCGTACCTAGTGCCGGACACCAGTTTACTTCAGTTTCTGCTAAATAGGTAAGTCTGTATTGTAATAATATTTTTTGTTGTTCTTCACTTGTAAATTCATTCCATTCAGCTGCTGTAAAAGGCACAATAGCATCATCGCAAACTGCATTTACAGTTGCATTTCCTTCTTTTTCAAAAATCGCTTTTAAGGTTGAAATATCTTCTGCTTTATCAGCATCTTTATTGTACCAAGAGTTGAACAACTGAATAAATATCCACTGTGTCCATTTGTAATACTCAGGATTAGACGTACGCACCTCACGACTCCAATCAAAAGAGAACCCAATTTTATCTAATTGCTCACGGTATCTTTTAATATTTGTTTCGGTGGTAATAGCCGGGTGCTGACCAGTTTGTATAGCATACTGCTCTGCTGGTAGTCCAAATGAATCATATCCTTGTGGATGCAACACATTAAAACCTTGATGACGCTTATAACGCGCTACAATATCGGAAGCTATATACCCCAGTGGGTGCCCAACGTGTAACCCTGCCCCAGATGGGTAAGGAAACATATCTAACACATAATATTTTGGTTTTTCACTATTGTTAGAAGCCTTAAAGGTTTGGTTTTCACTCCAATATTGTTGCCATTTTGCTTCAATGTCATTCGGATTGTAATTCATTACTTTCTATTTAACTAATTACCTGAATTTGCTTTTAAAAATCGGTTTCAAAGGTAATTATAAAAGTTAAGTTAACAAGTCTATTACATACATGTATACAGATAAAAAACCAGCTATTTATACAATGAAGTGAGTACGTTATTCGTTTATTATTGTACATTTATATTTATCAAACCAACATAACACTAACTTTTTACCACTTACATGACGCACCAGAACATAGGATTGGTACTTTCAGGCGGAGGTGTGAGAGCACTTGCCCATGCCGGATTTATAAAAGCATTATTAGAACACCAAATTAAACCCACGCACCTTTCGGGCACTAGCGGAGGTGCACTTATTGCCACCTTATACGCTACTGGGTACCACCCAGACGAAATGCTTGCCTTTTTTAAAGAAACACCGCTATTTAGCTTTTCTTTAGTTGCTTTAAAAAAACCAGGCCTAATTGATAGCGAAAAATACGATCGGCTTTTTAGAAAGTTTTTTCATACAGATACTTTTGAAGCACTAAAAATACCTACCACCATAGCAGTTACCAATATTACCAGCGGAAAACTAGAATATTTTAACAAAGGCGAACTGATAAAACCTTTAGTTGCCTCTGCTGCCTTACCTCCGTATTTTTCTCCTGTAGAAATGAATGGCGAACTCTATGCCGATGGTGGAATGTTGAACAACTTTCCTACGGAGCCTTTAGAGTCTTGTTGCGATGTTACTTTAGGAAGCTTTGTAAACCCCGTAGGCAGAATTGAAAAACAAGACATCAACTCAACCTTAAAACTACTACAGCGCGTATATCATATTAGTATGGACGCTAATTATTACGAGAAGTTTCAAAAATGTCAATACGTTTTCATGGCTCCCAACATCCATAAAGTTGGTATACTAGATGTAAAGATGTTAGACAAAGCTTTTCAAATAGGCTATGAACACGCACAAGCTGAAATAGGTATTATAAAAAAGATTATTGAAGGCCACCAACCCAAACATTTATAAGCCTTTCTAACACAAAGACTAGCTAATTTGCAACTGCCTCAACATACAAATTTTGCCTTTTAATTAACAGATTTTCAAGGGGTACTTACTCTGCAATATTGTATTTTTGACTTTATATGGCATTCTTTAATATATTCAATAAGAAAAAAGAAACTGCTCCTGAAAACAAACTAGGTTTAGTACTTTCTGGAGGAGGAATACGTGCTTTGGCACACGCTGGGCTATTACAAGCCTTGGAAGAACGCGGCATACAACCAGATTGTATTGCAGGCACCAGCGGTGGTGCTCTAATAGCGGCACTCTATGCTTCTGGGTATAAGCCAAAAGAAATGATGAACTTTTTTAAAGATACGCCTGTTTTTAGCTTTTCTTTATTTGCCTTAAACAAGCCAGGATTGGTAGATAGTGAAAAATACCAAGTACTGTTTGAAAAGTTTTTTACCAAAACTACTTTTGAAGAGTTAAACATACCTATTACGGTTACTGCTACCAACTTAAATACAGGTAAGTTGGAGTTTTTTGATTCTGGAGATTTAATAAAACCTTTGTTAGCTTCTTGTGCCTTACCACCATATTTTTCTCCGGTAAAAATTAATGACCACTTATATTCAGACGGAGGTTTGTTAAACAATTTCCCATACGAACCGCTTTGCGATACTTGCCAATACACCTTGGGCAGTTTTGTGAATCCGGTTGCAGAAGTAGAAAACAAAGACATCAACAACACCTTTAAACTGCTTCAACGTGTAATAACCATTAGTATGGATGCCAATTACTACCATCAGTTTAACGAATGCCACTATGTATTTTTACCACCTGAAATTTATACTGTAGGTATTTTAGATGTAAAAATGCTAGACCGTGCTTTTGAAATTGGTTATGAACACGCTATAAAAGAAATGCCTACAATCTTAAAAATTTTAGGCGAAGAAACAGAACTATTAGAAAAAGCTAAGCAGCCCTAAGGCTGCTTTTATATTATTTTTTTCTAAGATATATATTTCCGGTACCCGAGTGTAAATTTATTAGAACACCTCCTTTATTTATTTTTCCTTTTAAGGCGATACCTGCCATCCCTACTTTTACATCTTTTTCATTCTCTACTTCCAAATCAAAATTAGTATATAACTCTCCCATAGAAGAGGTTACCTTAACGTCTGCCTTTGTTTTTACAGGTAACTTCACCTCTACCTCTCCTGCTAAAGAACTAATACTAAGCGGTGTACTTTGTTTTAATGACTTAAAATCTACTGTAACATCTCCGGTACTTGTGTTTATGGTCAACGGACCTGATACCCCATGTATAGAAACAGCACCTGCTAACGAGCTCGAAACTTCAATTTCACCTTCAACATTCTCTACGCTTATATCATACATACCTAATTCATCTATCACCAAGCTCATATTTTTAGGTACAAATATGGTAGCTTCCCCTTTACCCACATTTCGTATACTTTCCAAATACATGGTTTCTCCATCTTTGGTCATATAAAAACCTACGTCTGTATTAGCTTGCTTATAGCCATACTGCTTTAACCCCTTCGCCTTTTCAGGAGGCAAATTATAAGCGTCTATTTTTATTTGTATTTCATCTTTATCATACCCCACTACCGTAATTTTAGACTTTGATTTAATTTTAACCCATTTTATTTTGTGTGCATCTAAACGCTGTGTTTGTTCTTGTGCATAGATCCCAAAACCAAACATTAAAAAAATTAAAAGAAAACTTACATGTTTCATAACTATATCCATTTTTTATTGATTACATTATTTCTGGTATTACCCTATCTATTTGTGCCTTTACCAGCGGTAATGTGGTATTAGACTGTCTTAGCTGTTTCAGGTTTTCTAAGGCGCCTTTTTCTCTTATTCGAGCAATAATTTCAATAAGCTCAATCTGAATCATTGGATTTTTCTCCTTTCCCAAAGCTTCAATGAAGGAACTTCTCACTAATTTATCACTAGCCATATGTTCCATAGACTGTGCCGCTACCAAACGTACATTATCATTCTCGTCAAAAAGCATTCTAAAAGTCAATGCATCTATTACCTCTTGGTTCCACGTTACAAAATCATTTGTTCTTGTTATACCCTCAATACGCTTACTTGCCGAAGTACTTTCCATCAAAGACATAGTAGCGGTAGTTTTCAAGGCTACATTATCCTCCTTTAAAGCCAAATAGCTTCCAGATAATTGCTCATAACCATACCACTTACCCAATAAAAAGGAACCTACCATTACAGCAACTATTGCCGCTACTTTTAGCACTGGGTACAGCCATATTATTCCTGATTTTGAAAGTACACTAGCTTCTGCTGCTATTTCTTCAGCAAGCATTTCATTAAAATTATTTTGTGCTTTTTCACTTGGTTCAACAGCTATCTCTTTCACAAAAACTTCTTGTAATTTTTGTAATTCATTATAGGCTTCTTTACACTTTTTGCAATTTGCTATGTGAAGCCTTATCAACTCTTGCTCGCTTTCTGGTAACACACCATCTAATAGCGCCACTATCGTTTCAGTTGTCACATGAATTTTCATACCTCAACTTGTTTAAAATAAACTTTTCTTAACTTATCTAAAGCCCTACTTACTTTAGTCTTTACTGCGTTTGGCGTACTATTTAAAATAATTGCTAATTCTTCATAACGTATCCCTTGCAATCTGTTTAGTACTACAACCTCTCTATCTGTAGGTGTCAATTTTGCTAAAGCAGCATGCAAATCTGAATACTGCTCTTTGCACTCCGGATCTTCCACTACCTCTGCTACAATAGTTTCCTTTGTAGTGGTAAACCGCTGCTCTTTTTTATAATGCCCAGACAAACTATTTCTTGCAATGGTAAACATCCATGCTATAAACTTTCCCTCTCCGAAAGTGGCTCTATGCTTTAGTATTTTAAAAAACACTTCCTGTACTATATCCTCACTCAAATCTTTATCACCACTCATCTGAAAAATAAAATTATATACATGTTTATGATGCCTTTCAAACAAAACACTAAGCAGCTTTAGCTCTCCATTGGCAACCTGCCTCATTAATTGTTCGTCTGTTTGTAATTTCAATTCGGGTAATTTTTAGATTGGTTTTCTATACTATATAGTTCCCTAAACGAAAAAGGTTACACCCACATTGCATTTTTTTTGAGGTAACAACTTAGAGACAAGCTTCAAAGCAACTCATCTCGATTAATAAATAAAAAAGCCACAACTATTATGTTGTGGCTTTTCAAGCTATACGTATTTTAAAGAAATTAATTACTACTCAATAATTTTTCAGCTTTATCAATCCCCTCTTTTATTTGGGCATCAACTGCTTCCATTTGTGCTTTGTATTCTTTTAAACGCTCAACAGACTCATCTATCTCCTCTTTGCTTTTCCCAGCAAATCGGTCCTCAGTATGTGGGAATGCATCACTAAAGCTATGCATCCAATCCATCATTCCCTTATGTCCTTTTTTCAAGGTTTTCATAGCTTCTGCATACGGTACAGTATCGGTAGCTGCTTTAACCTCTTCTTCTAATTGTACTTGTAACTTATTAATGGTTCCCATTTTAGCCATAACCTCATCGTGTACCTTAATGGTTTCAGCATACACCGTTTCAAACTCTTTTTTATTTTTTTCTACCGTTGGTTTGGTATCGCATGCTACAGCTAAAAACAATGTAGCAATCATTATTATAATTCCTTTTTTCATGATTTTAAATTTTAAATAATAAACTAATAGGCTTCAATTTTTTTTAGGAAACCTTACCCTCAATGTATTCGCAAATAAAACTAAGCTACAATTGGGGGTTTCAAACACTGCTTATAAAGTAAAAAGCAATATTTTTTTTGAAGTGTATAAATCACCTGTTTGTTGGGCAATTCTTCTACAAGATTATAAGCAGACTCATACATTGGCATGGTAAAGAAAATAGGCAATTCCGTTTTCTTAACATCAGACTGTTTAGAATTCTCCGTTTCTTCTGTTGCCTTTTTAGCCAGCGCTTTCATTAAATGGCATTTACCATTACAATGAAGCATCGGTTTATTTCTATTCACACACAGTTCATTAGCTATATAGTTGTACTTAACCACATATTCCACCACAGGAAAAAGCGGATTTCCTAAGATTAACAAAGCTACTATAACCACTACATGTTTCACACTACAAATATAGTAACAAACCTAAAAGAATAGGGCTTATTAACAATAATACACTACTTATGTAGTTTATTTTAAACAAAGGATTCTTAAAGTTTTATAACTTTAAATTTACTTTAGTACTTTTACAAAAACTTATAAAGATACCTGAGCTTACATCTATGAGTACATCTTTTGATAAATTTCAAAAACGAAAATTAATATCATCCTATTTCTCAGTTACACTGAGTATTGCACTAATTCTATTTTTGTTAGGCACATTGGCTTTTGTAATTGTGAATTCGCAAAAACTAGTGAATCACTTTAAAGAAAGCCTTCAGGTAAACATTTATTTTTCCGCTACCGCCAAAGAAGCCGAAATAAATCAGTTTCAAAAAAGCCTTGCTATGGCAGAATATACCAAATCTGCTACCTATGTTTCTAAAGAGGAGGCTGCGGAAAAACACATGAAAGAATTAGGAGAAAACTTTGTACAATACTTAGGTGATAACCCGCTACAAAACTCAATAGACTTATACTTAAAAGCAGACTATGTAACCGAAGAACAATTGGCAGATATTGCTATTGAACTTAAAGGTGCCACGTTTGTAGACGAGGTTGCTTATAACATTCCGTTAGTAAGTATGCTTAACGATAATGTAAAAACCATAACCTACTATATGTTAATTGCCTCAGGAGTTATTTTACTAATTGCTATTCTTTTAATTAACTCTTCTATTAGGTTATCTATTTACGCAAAACGTTTTATTATTAAAACCATGCAAATGGTTGGTGCTACCAAGCGCTTTATACGCCGCCCGTTTATACTTAACAATATTAAATTAGGTATGATAGGTGCTATTATTGCTATTGCTGGTCTTACGGCTTGCATGTCGTTTTTAGACAAAAAGTATCCTAACTTAGAATTGCTAAATAATATACCTGTATTAGCAGGTATTTTTGGTGGTATTTTTATATTTGGAATTATCATAAGCTGGTTAAGCACATTTTTTGCCACACAGCGTTATTTAAATTTAAGAACAGACGATCTTTATTATTAAAAATATATTTCAGTAAATGAAAACTAATAAACCCGATACTACTAGTAAAAAACAACAATTTGTTTTCACTAAAAAGAATTACCAATTCATGCTTATAGGGCTAGGAGTAATTGCTCTTGGGTTTATTTTAATGAGTGGTGGTGGTAGTGACGACCCGAATGTTTTTAACGAAGAAATGTTTAATACCCGAAGAATTAGAGTTGCCCCAACGGTAATTTTAATTGGCTTTGCTATTGAAGTATTTGCCATACTTTACAACCCAGACAAAACCAAAAAATAAAACATTAAGTAAGTAATACTAACTAAACTTCACTACCATTCATGACGTACCTACAGGCTATTATTTTGGCAATTATTGAAGGCTTAACTGAATTTTTACCGGTTTCTTCTACAGGACATATGATTATAGCATCTTCCTTTTTCGGAATTGCTTCAGAAGATTTTACCAAACTATTTACCATTGTTATTCAGCTGGGTACAATTGTTTCGGTTATTGTATTATACTTTAAACGCTTTTTTCAAAGCTTACAATTTTATTACAAGTTATTTGTTGCCTTTATACCTGCAGTGGTGTTAGGTTTGGCATTTAGTGATATTATTGATAGCTTGCTAGAAAGCCCTACTACAGTAGCCATCTCATTAATTATAGGAGGTTTTTTCCTTATCAAAGTAGACGACTGGTTTGGTGATGGTGAAGAAACAGAAATATCTTATTTAACAGCTTTAAAAATAGGTTTTTTCCAATGCCTTGCTATGATACCTGGTACCTCTAGAAGTGGTGCCACTATTGTTGGGGGTATGACTCAAAAACTATCTAGAACCGTAGCTGCTGAGTTTTCATTTTTCTTAGCTGTGCCTACCATGCTAGGGGCTACGTTAAAAAAATCATACGATTATTATCAAGATGGGTTTGTTTTAAACCAAGAGCAGGTAAACCTGCTTATTATAGGTAATGTGGTTGGTTTTATTGTAGCTATGATTGCTATTAAATCTTTTATAGGGTATTTAAGCAAACACGGATTTAAAGTATTTGGTTACTACCGTGTTATTGCCGGTGCAGCCATTTTAATTATTCATTATTTCATTTTAGAGTTAAAAGTAGTATAAAGTGCAGTTAGAAGATTTTAAAGAAGGTCAATTACTTTTAATAGATAAGCCCCTTACCTGGAGTTCATTTAATGCTGTAAACAAAATTAAATGGGCTATCTTAAAAAAATACAAATTAAAAAAAATAAAAGTAGGTCATGCAGGTACATTAGACCCTTTAGCTACAGGCTTACTACTTATTTGCACAGGTAAATTCACCAAAAAAATACAAGATTTACAAGGGCAGATAAAAGAATATACAGGTACTATTACCTTAGGTGGTTCTACACCTTCTTATGATTTAGAAACTGAAGTTGACCAAACTTTTGAAACCGCTCATATTACAGAGGACTTAATTAAAGAAACCACACATCAATTTATTGGGGATATTATGCAATATCCACCCGTTTTTTCCGCTTTAAAAAAAGACGGTAAAAGATTATATGAATTTGCACGTGAGGGCGAACAAGTAGAAATACAACCACGTCAAATAACTATTAATACTTTTGAAATAACTGAGATTAGATTTCCCGAAGTAGATTTTAGAGTGGTTTGTAGCAAAGGTACTTACATACGCTCTTTAGCACATGACTTTGGAAAAGCTCTAAACTCTGGCGGACATTTATCTGCTTTGCGAAGAACAAAAATTGGAGATTACAGCGTTGAAGATGCCATTTCTCCTGAAGAATTTGTTGCTAACTTAAATGAATTATAATTTCTTTATAAATAAATTAACTAATTGTAAAAAAGCACTTTACGTAATATTTATTAGGTTTCGGAAAATGAAATCTAATAGGTATATCATATCGGCTTTAATCTCTGCGAGCATTATGCTTGTTTTATTGCTATCGGTAGGTGCCATACACTTTAAAAACCACCCTACCGTAGAAGAATACTTTATTGAAATGGTTTCTCAGGAAAAAGAGAAAGACATAGCAGAAAAGAAAACACCTCTGCAACCACCCAAAAAAGGAACTAAGGTTACCCATAAAACCTATAACGACCGCATTAAAAGCAGATACTCTAAAGAAGATAATTACCAATCTTTAGACAAGTTTTTCTCTGAGCTAGAATCTAAAAAAGCTGCAGAAAAAGTAAACACTAAACAACCTAACACCGAAGGTTATGGTAACTTACAAGCCGCAGAAAAAAGTAGAAAAAGAGCAAATAAGGCATTAGAAGATTTAAAAAAAGATGGTAAGGGAGTACAGAATAGAAATACAGAACGCACAGCCACTGTAACCTACTCTTTAGTAGATAGAATAGTTAGCGGGCGCATACCCAACCCTACCTACACATGTATAGAAGGCGGAGTAGTTGTAATTACCATAAAAGTAAACCAATACGGCAATGTGATATCTGCCAAACAGAACGAAGCTAGCTCTACTACTACCGATGGATGCTTGGTAGAAAATGCCATACATTATGCCATGCGCACAAAATTTAATGCCAACCCGCAAAAAAGATTACAAGTTGGCACTATATCTTATGTATTTCAACAGAAGTAGTAAACTATTTAGGGCACAAACCCAGAAAAAATTATTTCTATTACTAAGGGGAAGTAATTAGGTCATTAATTTAAGTAGGTCTTTTACAATACTTTTTCCTCTATCCTTATTATACCATAATTGTAAATACTGTTTAAACTCAGGGGTAAGTTTACCGTATTGCTCTCTAAAATCGTCTACAAGATTTAGTGCAGCTTCTGGCCTTGGCCCAAAGCTGTCTATAATATTATAGTCTTCATCAATTACTAATAATTTAGGAATAGACCGCGTACCATTGGTTAAGCAAAGATCCATAAGATCTATATTCTCATCTCTCAACACAAGCCTTAAAGAAATATTGCCACTCATTTCGGCAATCTTGTTAACTACAGGTAAAATTTGTGCAGCATCGCCACACCAACTCTCTGTTAGTACCAACCAAGTAACTTTCTTTTTATAAGCATCGACTACTTCTTTGTATTTACCATCAATCTTAATAGTTTTGTTAAGCCTGATCATCCGCTTATAGTTAAGCTTGGTAAATAAGGTCATTTCTTCTGATGGAACCGTAGAGGTAGATGCCCCTTCCGCCATCAGTTTAGCCATTAGCGCAATGTACTCTTCATAGCTCATTGCCTTAGCTATACTGTTTTCAATAATACTATTTACCTGTAATGTCTGCATCACATTAGAATTTGCTATAACCAAATATAGAGGTCTTTTAAAATTTAAAAACTGACAATTGTCAACTTACAAACGAAAAAAATCCCGGATATCCGGGATTTCAATCAAAAATAGTAACCTAAAACTAATTATTTATACCAATATTTCCTTGAGCTACTAGGGTTGCAAGATCGTTTGCGCTAAAATGTACATTTACATAACCATTCACCGTTGCTACATCATCATATGTAAATGATGCACCATCATCAAACATACTTACATTGGTTTTACTCATACCGGTGCTACCATCAACACTGTTAAAAGTAAATATTATCGCTCCACCTGTCGCTGCATCATTCATATGAATATGCGCTGGGTGCGAACCACCTGCAGGGGTATTCATTAGCATAATGGTAGCTAAAGCCTCTCCATTCATTCTCTCTTCAAACATCACGCTTCCAGAAATACTAGGTACATCTACTGAATTCAGTGTATACGTAGTACTCATACCGGTTAATGCATTTTGCCCAATATCGCCCTGTGCAACCAAGGTAGCCAAATCATTTGCACTCAAATGAATATTGATATAACCATCAAAGTCAACTAAATCATCATACGTAACCATAGTACCATCGTCTAACATTCCTACATTAGTAGCACTCATACCAGTGGTTCCGTCTACAGTAGTTAAGGTTACGGCTATACCTCCACCTTCTGCTGCTGTATTAAAATGAATATGACCTGGGTGCATTCCACCTGAAGGCGTATTCATCAACATTACATTAATTAATGTTTCACCATTATTTCTTTCATAAAATGTAGCTGTTCCTGAAATATTAGGATCTGCTACAGCACCTAAATCATACGTCATACTTTCTCCGGTTAAGGCATTTTGCCCTATATCTCCTTGTCCTACAAGTGTAGCTAAATCATCAGCACTTAAATGAAAGTTCACATAACCATCAAAATCAATCATATCATCGTAAGTAACCATCGTACCATCATCTGTCATACTAACATTGGTAGCACTCATTCCTGTATTACCATCTAACGTGGTAAGAGATATTGCAATTCCTCCTCCTTCTGCTGCTGTATTATAGTGTATATGGCCGGGGTGCATTCCGTCTGTTGGAGTATTCATTAACATTGCTTTCACCAAAGTTTCACCATTTACACGCTCGTAAAAGCTTACCTCTCCAGAAATAGAAGCTTCTGCTACCGCATTTAACGGATAGGTCTCACTCATACCTGTAAGCTCATTTTGCCCAATGTCTCCCTGTGCAATTAATGTAGCTAAATCGTTTGCTGAGGCATGTACATTAATATACCCATCAAAATCTAGCAATTGCTCATAGGTAATAGCAGTTCCGTCATCTAAAGCAGACACGGTTACACTACTCATACCAGTACTACCATCTACAGTACCTAGAGTTAATGCTATAGCCCCACCTTCTGCTGCCGTATTATAATGAATATGCGCCGGACTCATAACCCCTGAAGAAGTACCACTAAGATCTAACTCAATAGTTACCGAATTATCAGAGTTTTTAATAAAGGTTGCATCTCCCATAATAGACGCGTCTGAAACCGACCATAACTCAAAAGTTTTTGAAGCTACCGGTGTTGTTCCCATATCTCCTGGATTATCATCATCGTTACAGGCAACGAAAAATAAAACCGATAATACCATCATTGTAATTTTAAATGTTTTCATAGTTTTAATTTTTAAGAATTAATATTTACTTTGCCTTATATACGGGCGAAAAGCAAGTGCGGTTTTAAAAAAATGCATATTTCTCAAATTTTAAGACTTTTTTATGAAAAAATGCGGTTGGTGTATCGGTGATCCTCTTTACGAAAAATATCATGATGAAGAATGGGGAGTCCCTGTTTATGAAGATGATAAGCTATTTGAGTTTCTTATTCTTGAAACGTTTCAAGCCGGTTTGAGCTGGATTACCATTTTAAGAAAAAGAGAAAACTTTAGAAAGGCTTTTGACAACTTTGACTATAAAAAGATTGCCCTATATAACGAAGATAAGTTAGCAAGCCTATTAGAAGATGCTGGTATTATTAGAAACAAACTAAAAATTAAAGCCACAGTTACCAATGCTCAAGGCTTTATGAAAATACAAGAAGAGTTTGGTTCTTTTAGCAACTACATCTGGCAGTTTGTAAATAACAAACCTATTATTAATAAGGTAGAAAATTACAAAGAGGCTCCTGCCAACACAGCCATTTCAGATGCTATAAGTAAAGACTTAAAAAAAAGAGGTTTTAAGTTTGTGGGTAGTACTGTTATTTATGCTCACATGCAAGCCACTGGTATGGTTAACGATCATGAAGTAGATTGTTTCAGATACCACCAAGTAACCAAATAAACTACAAACCACTGTAGCAATTGTCCTTGATTACATAGTAAACCTATACACCTTTACTATTCCCAAAGCAAACTTAAAAATTGGGTTCTTGGTATTTCTACAGCTCCCAAACTTGCTAAGTGATCTGTATACACTTGGCAGTCAATCATCTTATAATTTTCAGAAGCTAACTTTTGCACTAGCTTAATAAAACCATATTTAGAAGCGTTACTTTGTTTTGCAAACATACTTTCACCACAAAACACATTTCCCAAATCTATACCATACAAACCTCCCACTAATTCTTCATCTTTCCATACCTCAACAGAAACCGCCTTTCCAATAGCATGCAACTTGTTATAGGCAGCAATCATATCTTCGGTAATCCAAGTACCGTATTGGCCTTCTCTATAAGCAGTGGCACAATGCGTTATTACCTCATTGAAATTTTTATTATACGTAACCTTAAATGCTTCATCACGTAAAAGCTTACGCATGCTTTTAGATATTTTTAAATCTTGAGGAAATAACACCATTCGAGGGTCTGGAGACCACCACAAGATAGGTTGCTCTTCATCAAACCAAGGAAAAATTCCTTGCTCATAAGCTAACAAAAGACGTTTTACAGAAAGGTCTCCGCCTACTGCCACGATTCCTTCTACAGAAGCTTCCTCAGGGTGAGGAAATTGTAATGCACTTGTGAGATACTTCATAATTGCCAAATACTTACGATTTTAAGTGTTAAAAATTAAACATTTTCTTTTTTTTCTGATAAAAAATCGACACATTTGTTATGTCTTTACAACCTTTTTTATTTCATCATTGCTTTTTGAGTTTGTTGTAAAGACAACCTAAAACCACAGAATTATAAGTCCCGGTTCTCCGGGACTTTTTACATAAAAAAAGTGCTTAGAATCTAAGCACTTTAATTTTTTATAATAATTTCTAATTTTCTTAGAAAGGAAGATCGTCATAATCATCTTCTTTAAAATCGTCTGCAGGCTCAAAAGCATCCATTGGTGGTACTGGTGGCATTTGGTTACTTGGGTTTTGTTCTTGTACTAACGACTCTATTCTCCATCCTTGAATAGAATTAAAATACTTTGTTTCTCCCTGAGGGTTTGTCCACTCTCTACCTCTTAAGTTAATGCTTACCTTTACAGGCTGCCCTACTTGAAAAGTATTTAAAAGATCACATTTATCCTGAACAAACTCAACTAAAATATGTTGCGGATATTGCTCTTCTGTAGTAACAACCAACTCTCTTTTTCTAAAACCATTGTTACCAAATGTTTGTGTTGCTCCAATTAATTTAACTTTTCCTGTTACTTCCATAATTCTAAATATACTGTTACCTGTAATTATATTTTTCTGCTATTGCAAAACTACATATTATAGGTTAGTTACTAAAATGTTTATACACCTAAGCAATAAAATTGTAGCTTTTACTTTATATTTAAACAGATTTTCAAAAAAGATCATGTTCCTACAGAAAAGAAATACCGTACGCTGGATACTTATTATCTCTTCCTTTATCATTGTTAGCTTGATTTTATGGAATACCTATAACTTTTTCCAGAAATTTAAGAACGAAGAGCGCGCTAAAATGGAAATCTGGGCTAATGCCCAGCAAACCCTTATTAAAGCTCCTACCACCGCAGGTACTGATGGGGCTAGTGTAGACCTAGAATTACCGCTTAAGATTCTAAAATCTAACAAATCTAACCCCATGATTTTAGTAAGTATTGAAGGCTATACACAATCTCAAAACCTAGATGAGAAAAGAGAAAACGATAGTTTATATATACAGCAAAAAATTGTTCAGTTTGAAAATGAAAACCACCCTATTGAGGTTATTGATGATGGTGAAAAGCTTGCTACACTATACTACGGAAACTCCGATTTGCTAAACAAATTGAAGTACTACCCAATGGCGCTATTGCTAATTATTGTGTTATTTGGCTCGGTAGTATACTTTTTCTACCGTACGGCCAAAATATCTGATCAAAACAAGCTTTGGGCAGGTATGGCTAAAGAAACGGCGCACCAAATTGGCACACCACTATCATCGTTATTAGGCTGGACAGAACTTTTAAAAACAATGGATGTAGACACTAGTGTAACTAGTGAAATAGAAAAGGATATTGACCGCTTACAAACCATTACAGAGCGTTTTTCTAAAATAGGATCGATTCCTAAATTAGAAGTAAAAGATATTATAGCCGAAACTAAAACGGCTTATGAATACCTTGAGATAAGAAGCTCTAAAAGAGTTGCCTTTGCTATAGACATACCAAACAAAGAGATACCTGTGGCTATTAACACACAACTTTTCAGTTGGACTATAGAAAACCTGGTAAAAAATGCCATAGATGCCATGAGAGGTGCAGGTGACTTAAAAATAACCATTACCGAGAACGATAAATTTGTGAAGATAAATGTATCTGACACCGGTAAAGGAATACACAAACAAGATTTTAAAAATGTATTTAAACCAGGGTTTACCACCAAAAAACGTGGTTGGGGACTTGGCCTATCCTTAGTTAAAAGAATTATTGAAGATTACCACAAAGGCAGGGTAAAAGTATTAGAATCTGAAATAGGAAAAGGTACTACAATGCAGATTAGCTTACGAAAAGAAGAAAGCATGAGCTAATACCACTCATGCTTATATATTGTTAATACCTACAAATAGGTTTGAATAGCTTTTGCTATAGCATTGAATTCCTCTTTTTCTAACGGAACATTTTTAGCAAAGTTCATATCACCCATTTCGTTTAACGGAATTAAGTGTACGTGTACGTGTGGTACTTCTAAACCTACTACAGCTACCCCTACTCTTTTACATGGTACTGCCTTTTCTAAAGCAATGGCTATTTTTCTAGAGAACGCCATAAGTCCCATATACGTTTCTTCATCTAGGTCAAAAATTTTATTTACCTCTTGCTTAGGTATGCACAACGTATGCCCCTTTGCATTAGGACTAATATCTAAAAATGCTAAAAATTTATCGTCTTCTGCTACCTTGTAACACGGTATTTCTCCGTTTACTATTTTGGTAAATATAGTTGCCATAAGTATGTGTTTAATAAATAAAAAAATCCTTTGCATAAAGATACAAAGGATTTAGATGTCAATATTGTTAAAAATTACGCTCTTGTAATTTCTAGAACTTCCATTTTTAAAACTCCGTTAGGTACTTTAATCTCAGCTATCTCACCTACTTTTTTACCCAACAAACCTTTTCCAATTGGTGAGTTTACAGATATTTTTCCTGTTTTAAGATTGGCTTCACTTTCTGCTACTAAGGTATACTTCATCTCCATACCGTTAGCCACATTTTTTAACTTAACTGTAGAAAGCACTAATACTTTAGAAGTATCTAATTGAGACTCGTCTATTAATCTTGCATTAGCCAACGTTTCTTCCATTTTAGAAATTTTCATCTCAAGCAGCCCTTGTGCCTCTTTTGCGGCATCATACTCTGCGTTCTCAGATAAATCTCCCTTATCCCTTGCCTCTGCAATTGCTTGCGATGCACGTGGTCTCTCTACATCTTTTAATTGATTAAGTTCCTCTCTTAATTTTTTTAATCCCTCTGCTGTATAATATGATACTTTACTCATAGCTTCATTAATTTGTAAATACAAAAAATCCCCTTTGTTATAAGAGGATTCCATAGCAAATATAAGAATTTTTTAAATAACTTGATTTTGTAATTTGCATCTCTTTAAAAAATTAAGAATATTTTTGCACTCGCTACGTTAGTAGTTTTATAAAAGAACTATCATGAAAAGATTCATTTGGCTTGCTTGCTTTGTACTACTTTTTGGTTGTGCCGATAACCACAGTAACAGAAACCCTTACCTATCTGAAGTAAGTTTTACCAAAACCATAAATTTAAACTTACCGCTATACAACAACCTTACAGTAGCAGGTAATGGTGTATTAATTAACGATGACGGTGCTGGTATTAGAGGTATTATTGTAATAAACCAAGGATTTAATACCTTTTTAGCTTGGGAAGCTAGTTGCCCAAATCATGCCCCAAGTGGCTGCTCTACCATGAGTGTAGTAGGTAACATTTATTGCCAATGCGACTGTGAAGATTATAGATATAACCTGTACACAGGTGCTATTGTAGATGAAACTAATGACGGTAATGCTTACCACAATATGTTATTTTATCAAACTACAGTAAACGGAAATATACTAACTGTATCTAATTAAAAAGCGACAGCTATATGTACATATAGCTATCGCCTTAAAGCTTAACAACTAATCCTATTTTTTAAAAGTTTAGAGTAGCACCTACTAAGAAGTTAATACCTGCCTGTGGGTAATAACCAGCACCTTCTTCTGTAACTATGTCATTTGGGGTATTCCCCTCAAGATCATAGGTATAGAAATACCCATTAGATATGTATTTCACGTCAAAAATATTATTTACCAAACCTGTTAACACAATAGACTTAAATACCTTATTCGTTTTAATCTCGTATGCTACATTAAAATCATTGATAAAATAGCTATCTAGTTTAGATCCATCAGCATCTATATTCCCCATATATTGTTCGCCTACAAACTTAGACAATAACGACACCTGAAATACTGCACTCGGCATATACGTAAAGGCATTACCTGCTACAACTTCCGGAGAGTATGAAATATTGGTATTCCCTAAATTTTGAAGCACGCCATCTCTTTGAAAGTAAAAATCAATATTTTTATTGGTACTCAACGCAACATTAGGTCTTACTAAAAACTTACTGCTTATAGGCACAGTTGCATCAATCTCTAACCCTAGTCGGTAACTGTCTCCACTATTAGCTCTAATAGGCGCCCCTATGTTATCTAGTTCCCCTGTTAATACTAATTGATCTTGATACCTCATGTAATAGATATTAGAATTCAATTTTAACTTAGGAGAATTGTATCGCCATCCTAGCTCAAAATCGTTTAACTTTTCAGGTTTCGGATTACCATTTTCATAATCTGTTCGGTTAGGTTCTCTATTAGCACGTGCATATGATAAATACATCGTATTATTCTCATTCATTTCATAGGTAACTCCAGCTTTCGGATTAAAGAAATTAAAGGTGTCATCTACGCCACCAGTATCTGCTCCATCAGCCGTATATCTCACCTTTCTATACTGTACATCTGCAAACAAACTCCAACCACTACCAAGTCCGTAATTTACCTTGGTATATACATTAAGGTCATTTTTCTTAGAAGTATCATCATAATACCTATCACGTATTTCGCTATCTGCTGCATAGGTAGCCCAAATAATTTCTCCAAAATGTCTACCTACATACTGGTTTACTCCACCTCCCATAATTACAGACACATTATCTTTCTCATAGGTAGCTGAAAAAATTGCTCCATAAAAATCATTATCAAGCCATTTTCTTCGGATTAAATCGGTTGTATTAATGGTTTCACCACCAATTTCTATAGGCGTTAGTCCATATTCATCAAAAGAAGCATCTTCTCTATATTGCTCATAAAACCCTCTACCATACGTATAATGTAAGGCTACATTACTACTCCAATTCGAAGACCATTTTTGATTCCATATTAATTGCGCATGGTCTTGCTTGTAGTTATCCACTTCATTATCGTAAAACTGTACATTCCCATCTTCATCATAGTACATACCAGCCGTATTAAAAGTACGGTCGTTCTTTAATAACTCCTCATCTTCTAAACCATTCCAAGACTGATAGGTAATCTCATGCCCACCGAAAACCAATGCTTTAATAAGGGTGTTCTCATCGGCATAAGCACCTTGTAAAAAATATGATTTTAAATCAGAACTAGCCCTATCTATATAACCATCAGAAGCAATTTTAGACAGTCTACCCGAAACCTCAAAATGATCATTAAGTACCCCAGTAGAAAACTTTAACGTATGCTTTCTGGTATTAAAACTACCATAGGAATTAGCTATTTGCCCGTATGCTTTTTTAGACACCGCATCGGTAAGCAAGTTTAAACTAGCCCCAAAAGCTCCCGACCCGTTGGTTGAAGTACCTACCCCTCTCTGTAACTGAATGTTCTCTACAGAAGAAGCAAAGTCTGGCATATTTACCCAAAAAGTTCCTTGACTTTCAGCATCGTTATACGGTATACCGTTTATGGTAACATTTACACGTGTAGCATCGCTACCACGCACTCTAATACCCGTGTACCCTACTCCGGCACCTGCATCTGAAGTGGTTACCACCCCCGGCAAATAATTTAAAAGAAATGGGATGTCTTGCCCTAAATTTCTCTTCTTGATTTCTTGTTTAGAAAGGTTAGAAAATGTGACCGGGCTTTTTTCGGTTACCCTGGTTGAAGAAACTGAAACGGCCTCCAATTGCACCGGTTCCTTTGTTTTTAAAGAGTCTTGCTCTTTTTCTTGTGCCAACAATGTACCCACAGAACACACTGTTAACCCTAAAGCGAATAAAAATTTCATCCGTAAAAAATGTTTTACGAATAAAAGGGGTAATTATTCTGATTACTAATTAAAATTGATTAAATAAAATGTACCACCTAAGCATATATAATCATGCTTATTTTCTATCCCTAAACAGCATTACCTGTTCTAGGTTCATTGGGTATAATCTCAGCCCCTTGTAAAGAGCACCCCTTTGAGATGGTGCAAACTTAAAAAGATTATTTAAATTCGCCTTATTTTTTAAAAAATTAATTGCTATTGTAAGTATTTAGTATCTTTATTAAACGTATGAATACATCTAAAAGAAAAATTACCTTTAAAGTTTTTATCAGCTACTTAGCCATTGCATTACTAGCAGTTTTGGCAGGTAACAGAATTTTAGGAGAAATTAAAAAACTAACTGCTGTAAAAAACGAACAGGCTGAAGATACCTCAAAGATTATTCAGATAGGTAACATACTTACCCTGATGTATGAAAGTGAAAGTATGGGGCGTGCTGCCATACAGTCTGAGGATAATGAAAGTTTACAGGAATACCTGCAAAAAAACGAAACCTTACACCAAGAGATAGAAGCTCTTAAAGACCGAGTTGCTACCGAAAACCAAAAGGAACTGCTTGACAGTGTAAGTGGGCTTATTGATGTAAAAATTAACAACATTAAAGACCTGCGAAAAATACGGAATGACGACACCTCTGAAACCGGAATTTTAGATGCCATTCAAATCTTATCGAACCTTGAGAATTATATGGGGCGCTTAACGGTAGAAAACTTTGTTTCTAACCCCAATGAGCTAGATAAACAAACAAGAGCTAACCTTGAGGAATACCTGAAAATACTAAACAAATACACCCCTAGTGAAGCTCCTTCTGAAGCCGACAGAGCTGACATGGACTCCATTATATTAACCTCTAAAAATCTACTCAAAAAGATACATTTAAATACGGCTACTCAAAAAAGAGTATTGAAGAAAAAAGAGGGCGAATTGATGGAAAACGACATGGTGGTTTCCAAGCAATTAAAAGCTATACTTACACAATTAGAATTAGACGTTTTACATACTGCCAAAATTTTAAACGAAAACAGAACTGAAATTTTAGAAAAAAGCCGCTATACCCTTACGGCTTCGGCTGTTATTGGGGTACTTCTTATTATCATATTTTCAGTTATAATTCTAAACGATTTTTGGAAAGCACAAGACCTACGGGAACGACTGGAAAATGCCAATAACTACAGTAATTCATTACTAAAAAGTAGAGAACACTTAATTTCTATGGTGAGTCATGATCTTAAAACTCCTTTAAATACTATTATAGGATATACCGAATTATTTGGCAAATCTGTTACTACACCTAAAGAAACCAATTATTTAAACCACATAAAAAACGCTTCTGGTTTTGTATCGCAACTGGTAGATGAACTTTTAGATTACTCTAAACTAGAAGCAGGAAAAATACAGATTGAAAAAGTACCTTTTCAAATTGTTCCATCGGTAAAAGAAACCGCTTTGAGCATTCAATCTATTCATGCTAAAAAAGAAATTGACCTTATTTTTGACATAGAATCTGAGTGTGATAAAACCTATGTAGGAGACTCTTACCGTATTAAACAAATACTGTATAACCTAATTGGGAACGCTTATAAATTTACAAATGAAGGTAGTATTACCATAGGCATGCAGCTTAACGCAACAACCAACCACATTCACATTTCAGTAACCGATACAGGTATAGGTATTGCCAAAGAAAAACAACTGCTTATTTTTGAGGAATTTCAGCAAGCTGATGATGATACCGTGAAAAAATTTGGGGGATCAGGGTTAGGACTTCATATTTCTAAAAAACTAGCTGATTTAATGGGAGGAACCCTAACTGTACACAGCACCCCTGATAAGGGAAGTACCTTTACATTAATTATACCTGCTACGTTTGCTAATTTAGAACAGCATATTGAAGCACCGGAAGACAAAAACAACACTCCTGAAATTGATACTTTACAACTAAGCGCTGTTGTTATTGATGACGATGAAACTTTACTACAATTAAGTGAAGAGTTATTAACCAATGCAGGAATAGAAGTAATAACATACAACAATGGTAAAAAAGCATTGGATGATATTATTGATATGGATATTGATTTTATTATTACCGATATACAGTTACCAGAAATGAATGGTTTTCACTTTGTAGAGGTACTACACCAAAAACAGATTGATAAACCTGTTATTGCTGTTACCGGAAGACGTGATTTACCTGCTAATTTCTATACAGAAAATGGTTTTACAGCGGTACTTTTTAAACCTTACAAATCTGAAGAACTCTTAAATACTATTGGTACCTTATTTGCCAACCAACGCTTTAGTGTTACTTCACAAAAAGAAGATAAGGATACTTCAGAAATTATTGATAATAACGCCGAACACTTAAACTTCAACCTGCGTTCGCTGGCTGGTTTTGTGGGCAACGATCAAGAGGCGTTACGTTCTGTAATAAAACAGTACGTAAAAGATACTACTGAAAATGTAGCACAGCTAAATGAATACTTTACAAACAACAATCTACAAGGCATAAGCGATTTAAGTCACCGTATGCTTACCATGCTTAAGCAGCTAGAGATGAATAAAGAAACTGAAATTTTATTGGTTCTAGAAAAACCAGAAGGGTTATCCACTGAAGAAATGACTACACTAATGAACAACTTCAACAATCAAATAAGCGTTTCATTACAACAGCTAAAAGACTTTTATGAGTCTAAACCATAAGTTTTGAGCTTATTATAAAGTGTTTTACGGCTTACATTAAGCAACTTAGCTGCTAATGTTTTATTATTGTTAGTTTTCTCAAGTGCCGCTATAATTAAGGCTTTCTCATTATCTTTTGTAGATAGTGTATTAAAAACTGTAGTATCATGTGTTTCACTTACCTCACACACTTCAGACGGCAATACACTCTCAGTAATATAATCGCCGGTAGTTAATAATACCGAACGTTTAATTACATTTTGTAGCTCGCGTAAATTACCAGGCCAATTATATTTTTGCAAGCAAGCAATAGCATCTTTATCAAACCCTATTACTTGTTTCCCTAATTTCTTATTAGCAATAGCTAAAAAGTGCTCAGCAAATATCATCAAGTCCTCCATCCTATCTATCAGCGAAGGTACCTTCACAGAAAATTCATTTAACCTATGGTATAAATCTTCTCTAAACTCGCCTAACTCTACCGCCTTTAAAAGATTCTCATTAGTAGCCGCTAATACACGAATATCAACATCAATTTCTTTAGAACTTCCTACTGGCTTTATTTTGCGTTCTTGTAACGCACGTAATAATTGAATTTGATTCTCATACGACAGGTTTCCTACCTCATCTAAGAAAATAGTACCTCCATTAGCTTCCTCAAAATGTCCTTTCTTATCCGTAACAGCACCTGTAAAAGATCCCTTTACATGCCCAAAAAATTCACTAGAAGCAATTTCTTTAGGTATAGCACCACAATCTACTGCAATAAACGGATACCCTTTTCTACTACTTTGTAAATGAATAGACTTAGCGACCACTTCCTTCCCGGTACCACTTTTTCCAGTAATAAGTACCGACATATCTGTAGGAGCCACCAAACTTATATATTCTGCTAACTTTTTAGAAGCATTGCTAATTCCAAAAACCATTTCACCTGAAACCTCTTTACGCTCCGTAGTACTACTTAATTTCTTTTTAGGCACCACTTCATTTTCAGCGTTACTAGTATCCTTAGTAGCATTTTCTATGACATTAAGTACCGCCTCTTGCTGAAAAGGTTTAGATATATAATCAAAAGCACCTTTTTTCATGGCATTTACTGCTGAGGCCACCTCAGCATAGTTAGTCATAATAACCACCGGTGTTCCAGGAGTTTGTTCTTTAATTACATCTAAAAACGAAATACCATCTCCGTCTGGCAAACGAAGGTCTAAGAAGATAATATCAAACGCCCCATCTAATACAGTAGAAGCTTCCTTTAGACTATGACGAACAGTAACCTCATGATCATATCTTACTAAAAAACGCTCTATTAAAAGAGAAAAAGTTACATCATCGTCAATAACTAAAATAGTTGCCATAAAAAAGTGGGTTGTCTCACAAAAATAAGATGCTTATTATAAAAATACTCTAAAAAAAACATAAAAAAAGCTGCCGAATATTTCGGCAGCTTAATGTCATGAGAAATAATATTGATTATTTCTCAATCCATTCACCCTTTTCGTTTGCATAAAGTGTTGTAGACATTTCTGCCGTGGTTACCTCTAGCTTGTATTTCTTATCCTCGTTCACGTAGGCTTTATCAATGGTTGCCCCAGGGAAATCATTGGCAAAGGCCTCTGTAATAGCTTTCGGTAATTCAGACACTTTAATCTCCTTGTAGTCTTGAACTTTACTAATAATTTCATTTGAATAAGGAGACATTTCAGGGCTCATAGCAAATGTTGCGAAACTACCCAACAACATACTTGCAGTAATAAAAAACTTTTTCATAACAATTATTTTTTCTTTGACTTATATAATGAAAATAAAATGCCATAAAAGAAAAAAACTACTGATTAGATTATAAAAACCTATATATCAGTAGTTTAATTTTATATTCAAAAATACTAACTATGTAATATATGTGAATATTTTGTATATGTTCACGTGACAAACGTGTAATACTTACACGGTGTTACTTACTAAAGTTTTACCTGGTGAGCAGGCTTTAATAAATCAATCACAGTTTTAACCGGATTAAAGGTACTCAAAGGCACCTCTACAAAAATGGTATTCCAGTTAGCCATAGCACCATTCCATAAACCTGGTAACTCTAATGCCTTTAAATCTTTACCCTCTCTTGTTTTTTGAGTAATAAACCCTTGCTTAGGGTCTACAAATTTTCTTAAATCGTACTTTTCGCCTTTGTAATTTCTAACACTACACACAATATCTACAGGGTTGAAGTGTGTAGACTTTTGTAAAATATTACGTTGCGATTTACTAGACATATCTATTTGCGCCGATTCTATAATTTGTAAAGAAATACAAGCATCTTCACCTTTTACCCAAAATGGGCCACCACCAGGCTCTCCTTCATTTTTAACCATACCACAAATTCTAATAGGACGATCAAGAATTTCTTTCAAATATTCAATCTGGTAAATCTCCTTATATTTTTTAAAGTGAGGTGTAATTGAAATACTTAACTTTTCTTCTAGGAAAATTTTAATCATTTCAATATCGTTAGAGTACACTAAAGGCTCATCTAATAAGCTTCGGTATTCAAAAGCTTTCTGTTGTATTTTCAACAACATACCCGCTAACATCTTTTTATATTCTGCTAAAGTATGTTTGTAACGCATCACAACTACGTTATCAATATTCTTAATAAAGATAATATCTGCTTCAACATCGTTTAAATTTTCAATCAAAGCACCATGCCCTCCCGGTCTAAATAAAATAGTACCATCTTCTTCTCTAAACGGATTGTTATCCATATCAACCGCAATGGTATCTGTAGATTTCTTTTGGTAAGAGAAAGAAATATCAAACTTTACGTTAGTTTTACTTTCTACGTGCACCCGTACTTTTTCGTACTCATCTTCAAACTTGCTTCTGTGTTCTTCTGCAATAGTTAAATGTAATTTTGCTAAGCCATTAGAAGTAGCATATAATGCAGCCTCATACAAATGTTCTTCAAAAGCAGTAGACGGGTGAGTTTTATAGCGGTGAAAAGGAAGTGCTCCTTTAGGGTAACTACCAAAGTTAAATCCTTCTTCTAAAAGTAATTCTCTAACAAAGTGATACTTCTGATAATCGTCTGACAAGTCTTCAAAATTCGGAATTTTTTCTAGTAAACTTTCTGCCACTTCTTTATAGAAAGGAAATTTTTCCACTCCAATAAAGAAAGTATTCATATCAAAAGCCTTCTCCCTATTTACATAAGAGTTAAATGTTTCCTTTTCAGGATCGTATTCATTAATAAATTTAAAAACCGATTTGAACATTCTAGATGCAGCCCCAGATGCTGGTACAAATTTTAAAAGGGAGAGTTCATTCATTCTTCCTTCAAATTCTTTTACAAATGCAGCTCTGTTTTCATCTGAAATTTTATGAATTCCGTTCTCATAAGTAGCGGGAGCAACCAAGGTAACAAAAGGAATTCCTTCTTCAAAAATGTCTAATTGTTCTTCAATCTTACTTGCAGGTATGCCTCGGTCTGCAAATACATCTTTGTCGGTTTTCGTTAAAGTTTCCATCATGTTTTTAGTAAGTATTAGTATCTTAATTGCTTTAAGGAATACCTGTATTTTTCTTTTTCAAAAAAATTTATGATTTCCATAGAGAAACCCTAAAAGCAACTTTAGTTATAAATAATTCAAAATAGCAAAAGGGGGATGTTAATATACATTAAAAATTACAATTACCCTTGTTATCATAATGGTAAATTTAAGTAAAATCAGCATTTACGAATAGATGTTAACAGAAATTAATACATCTTCAAAAATCTTTAAGATTTTTTTACTTCCCAATAGCACTAGACTATTCTATAAGTAACCTAAAGAAGCTTGTTTTAACTCCTATAGAAAAATAACCCTAAGTTATAACAGTATCAACTATATATTAAGCATCTGCTTGCATACTTTTTCTCCAGGCAAAATACCCTTGTACTGCCAGCACGGTAAAAATAACATATTGCAAAGATAGAATACCCATACCTCTGTAAGCATATAATGGTATGGTAATTAGATCTGCAAAAATCCATAAGGTCCAGTTTTCTAACTTCTTAATAGCCATATACCACATAGCTGTAAAAAACACTCCCGAAGTAAAAATATCTATATAATTAGCTGTTTGTAATTGGTATCCAGCACCTTTATAAACTAAATAGGTAACAATCATGGTTGCTATAAACATACCTACCCCAATAAGTTTTTCTTTGGTATTGGTACGTGATATTTGTACTACATGCTCTTCTTTACTATTAGTGCGCGCCCAATTATACCAACCATAGATACTCATAACAGAGTAATAGAAATTCATCATCATATCTCCGTAATACTCGGCTACATATAATAAGTACACCGTAATTACGGTAGCTACCAAACCTGTAGGATACACTAAAATATTTTCCTTTTTAGAGTAGTACACACTAGCAATACCAAATACAAAGGCAATAGTTTCTAATACAATTTCAAACACAGGTTTATCTATGTAAGGGTCAAAGAAAAAACTATACACTTCATTCATATACTTATCTATTTAGCAATGGTTATATTTTGTAATACCTCAAAAAATGTTTCATCCTCTTCAAAGGCAGTACCTATCACAATCATATCAGCACCACTTTTTATAGTATCTAATAGCGCCTTTTCGGTACGTATACCACCGCCAACTATAATGGGTATTGTGAGGTCTTGCTTCACTTCTCTAATAACCTCTACAGGAACCGGATGCAAAGCCCCACTACCCGCCTCTAAGTACATTAATTTATTACCCATAAACTCCCCTGCTTTTGCCGTATCTTTAATTCGGTTTATTTCAGTAAAAGGTATGGGCGTGGTATGGGTTACTTGCATAGTAGCCGTTTCTTTACCACCATCTAATAAAATGTATCCGGTAGATACTACCTCTAACGAAGCTTCTCTTAAAAAAGGAACCGAAGCTACCTGCTGATCTATTAAATACTCAGGGTTTCTACCTGACAGTAACATCAAAAACAAGAGTCCGTCTGCTTTGTTGGTTAACTGGCCCACATCTCCCGGAAACAAAACAACAGGCTTGGTAGTATGCTGTTTTATAGCAGCAACCAATGGTTCTGTTATCCCGGCAGCTACTGTACTACCCCCTACCAAAATAACAGCAATAGCAGTTTGAGACACCTTATTCATAAAGGCAGGCACCTCAGCAAGTGTTAACTTATCAGGGTCTATAAGTACGGCTATTAAGGGAGCACCACTAGCCTTAGCATTTACTATAGTATGGTAATAACTCATATTTTAGGATAGGCATAAGCACACATAAAACCACCAAATTCTAAAAAAGCAATATCATAAAGGGTTTGGGTGTGGTTATAATTAATTTCTCCAGAGGTTGCCAAGGCATCTTCTTTAAAGTTAAACACATTAATATGTTGTAAAAAACTTAATCCGGGGGTTGCGTATATTTTGTATAAAGACTCTTTAGCGCACCATACTTTGGTTAATTTTTCTACCAACTGTTCCTCGTTGGTAAGGTGAGCATAATCTTTAAGTGTTGTAAACTTAGGTGCTATTCTTATAATCTTAGCACGTTTCATTTCAATATCTATTCCAACGTCATGGCTTGTACTTACTATTACTGCGGCATACTCAAAAGAGTGGGTTATAGAAATATAATTGCCATCTTTTAAGTGGGGTTTTCCGTTAGCATCATAAAACAAATCGTGTGCTGTATACCCAAACTTTTGCAGTAAGTGCCTCACACTTAGAAACCCTCTTCTATGAATATCAGATTTCATTCCGGCTACTCTATCTTGGCACTGGGGTGTTAAAACTACCCCATCTAAAAGTGTCTCAAAAGACTCTTCAATATTCCAAATCAGCACTTTAGTACTGGTATTTACTGTTATAGTTTTGTAAAGCGGCATTCGTTTTTAAAAGTTATTGCTTACCTTTGCAGCCCGTAATTTACGGAAACATTTAGCTGTACTACTGCAATAGCAGTAATAATTGTAAAAATAAGTAAAGTAATATGAGTACAAAAACAATTCCTTACGTACCTTATAAAGTAAAGGATATTTCTTTAGCCGATTGGGGAAGAAAAGAGATTGAGCTTGCAGAAGCTGAGATGCCAGGATTAATGTCTTTAAGAGCAGAATACAAAGACGAGCAGCCTTTAAAAGGTGCAAGAATTGCAGGTTGTTTACACATGACCATTCAAACAGCTGTTTTAATTGAAACACTTGTAGCTTTAGGTGCAGAGGTTACCTGGAGTTCTTGTAACATATTTTCTACACAAGACCATGCTGCTGCGGCTATTGCTGCTGCTGGTATACCTGTGTATGCTTGGAAAGGAATGAATGCTGAAGAATTTGATTGGTGTATAGAACAAACACTATTTTTTGGTGAAGACCGCAAGCCACTAAACATGATTTTAGATGATGGTGGAGATCTTACCAATATGGTATTAGATGTATACCCAGAACTTGCAGATGGTATTAAAGGATTGTCTGAAGAAACTACTACAGGAGTACACCGTTTATATGAGCGTATGAACAAAGGTACTTTACCAATGCCTGCTATTAATGTAAACGACTCTGTTACAAAATCTAAATTTGATAACAAATACGGATGTAGAGAGAGTGCTGTTGACGCTATTAGAAGAGCTACCGATGTTATGTTAGCTGGTAAACGTGTAGTGGTTTGTGGGTATGGTGATGTAGGTAAAGGTACTGCTGCTTCTTTTAGAGGTGCGGGATCTATTGTTACTGTTACCGAAATTGACCCTATTTGTGCTTTACAAGCTGCTATGGACGGGTATGAAGTTAAAAAATTAGAAAACGTATTGGCAAAAGCTGATATTGTTATTACTACTACCGGAAATAAAGATATTGTTAGAGGTGAACATTTTTCTGCTATGAAAGATAAAACCATTGTTTGTAACATTGGACACTTTGATAACGAGATTGATGTAGCTTGGTTAAACACTAACTTTGGTGAAACAAAAGTAGAGATTAAACCACAAGTTGATAAATACACCGTTAACGGAAACGATATTATTTTATTAGCTGAAGGTAGATTGGTAAACCTTGGCTGCGCTACAGGACACCCAAGTTTTGTAATGAGTAACTCTTTTACCAACCAAACATTGGCACAAATTGAGTTATGGAACTACACTGATAAATATGAGAACAAGGTTTATATGTTACCTAAACACTTAGATGAAAAGGTAGCTAAATTACACCTTGCTAAAATTGGAGTAGAACTTACAGAACTTTCTGAAGAGCAAGCTGAATATATTGGGGTTACGGTTGAAGGACCATTTAAGCCTGAGTATTACAGATACTAAACCAAATATTCTATATATAGAAAAAGGGAGTTGTTATAAAACAACTCCCTTTTTTAATTGTTCCACTTCTAAGTTTGTACTGAAATAGTATACGTTTAATATTCTATTTTACTATAACTCTCTAACCGAAAAGTTACAATACCCGCTATTACTACCACTATTGGCTACGCGCAAGGTTTTAGAAGAACCCGTGTTGTGCCATACACTTGGGCGGTACACCTCTCCGGCATTCATACGAATAGCAAATGTAATTACAGCACCTGCCTGCGAATACCCTGAACGCGGAAACGCAATAACCGACTTTTTAAAGTAGGCTGTTCCTAATGGAGAAAATAGTATAGCCTCTACCTGCGTACCCCCATTAATAGAAGACGCATTAAAATTAAAACCAAAAGAAATAATATAGTTACCCGTACGCGGTGCAGTAAATGCTCCGGTACTAGGGTTAAAATCTCCGTTGGTATCGGTTACCTCATTCCAATTGGTAATTAAAACCGGGTCTACCGTTTGGTTAATGGTTTGCGAGGTTGTTTTTTTGGCTACCACAATAGACTTCTGCACGTTACTTTCTACTTGATGCCAGTTAGCTCCATCACTGTATTGAATGGTACCCCCTGACTCGGTAGTATATCGTATAGCACCAGCACCTGCCGCATTAGCATCAATATCTGTAGTACCAATAGCTAAGTACCCATTCCCAGGGTTACTGGTGTTGCCCGCATTAGAGCGCATATCTAGCCTAGCTATAGGAGGTGATGTACCCAAGCCAATTCTGTTATTTACAGTATTTACAGAAAAGGTAGAACCATCTACGGTAAACTGTCCCGTACCTGAATATCCGCTTGTGGTAAACGACAGGTTTTTATCTGCCAAGGTTACCACCCTATTCCCTGTTAACGTACTACTGCTGTTATAAAGGTTTGGTAAGGTAACAGCATTAGAAGTAACACCATTTACAGTACCAGTTAAGTTATACCCAAGTAACGCTAAACTAGAACTATTAATTACTGGCGCCCCTGAAGAGGCAACCCCATTAACCGTAGTAGTTAAGGTATTGTTTACATTGGTATTAGAAACTGAGGTCACTAGGTTAGCCGTATCGGTAACATCTTGCACTGTGCTGGTGAGCACATTACCAGATGACGACACTCCGCTAGGGTAGGTAACATCACTTTTTAAAGGTTGCCATAGCGTACCATCAAAATAATACAACCCTACCGAAGTTACATTAGCCGTAGCAGTAGAAATAACCCCAGACACATCTGTAATGTATACAAAAGCACCTGTTTGAGTAGTAGTATAAGCGGCATCTTTACCCACCAATTGTTTACGTGTTAACCTAGGTGGTATTAATCCGTCTGCAGTAGTGGTAACCGTAGGTTCTCCGTCAATCTCTAAGGTAGCATTGGCTGTAGCCGACCCGTCTGATATACGTATTTGAGCATGCACATGCAACCCCATTACTATAAGTAATAGTACTAAAATTTTATATTTCATATCTCAAGGGGCTTTACAGTTCTACTACAGAAAAGTTATTAAACCCATCATCATAGATACTTCCGGGTACACGCAAAGAACGGTTTCCACCAAGACTATGCCATATTACTGGTCTTACAGTTTCGCCCGCATCTAACTGTACCGTAAAACTAATAACAGCACCTGCTTGGGCAGTACCTCCTGCTGGAAAAGCCACTACCGATTTCATAGAACTGGTTGAACCACCATCTGTATATTTTAATTGTGCCTCTACCTGAGAATTATCTGCTATGCTTCCTTGTGAAAAATTAAAGCTAAAAGAAACCACATAACTTCCATCTCTTGGTGCGGTAAAAACTCCTGTAGACGGATTGTAATCTCCGTTTAAATCGGTAATTTCTATCCAGTTGGTAATATTCGTTTCAGAATTATTACTTACCGTTTGGGAGGCGGTTTTTTTAGCAATAATAATAGACTTTTGTACCGTACTTTCAAGGGCATTCCACACTACACCGTTACTATACTCAATACCACCACCATCTGTAGTAGTATACCGTATGGCACCGGCACCGGCAGTGGTTGCAGCGGTACTGGTAGTACCTATCCCTAAATAACCTTCACCCGGATTGGTAGTATCTCCAGGATTGGCACGGATATCTAAATTGGCTACTGGGCTGTTGTTACCTACCCCTACCCGGTTGTTTACCGCATCTACGTTAAAGGTATTACCATCTATAGTAAAATGGCTAGTACCCGTTGTGGCTGTAGACGTAAAAGACAAGGCATTGTTAGCAAGCGACACTACGCGGTTACCATTTAAACTACCATTTACCGTATATAGGTTGGGCACGGTAATAGTGTTAGAAGTAACGCCGTTTAAACTACTATTTACCGTGTTGTTGGCTACCGCTAAACTATTGCTAGTTATTAACGATACGCCCGAACCGGTAACGCCGTTTACCGCAGTACTAAAGTTGTTGTTGTTAGAGGCATTAACTACACTGTTCACAACAGTTGCAGTGTAGTCTGTACCATCTACAGTACTGGTTAAGGTGTTGCCAGAGGTTGCAATGTTATGAGAGGTAGTCTCATACATATCTAACCGCTGCCAAACACTTCCGTCAAAAAAATACATTCCAACAGCGGTAACATTGGCCGTACTAGCGTTGGTAGTACCAGACACATCTGTTACGTAAACAATGGCACCTTTTTGGTTGGTACCATAGGCTGTTTTAGCTATCAGCTGGCTCCGTGTAAGTTTGGGTGGAATAATACCATCTGGCGTAGAGGTTTCTGTAGGTCTCCCCTCTACATCTAAGTTAGCTTGTGGTGCGGTAGTGTTGATACCGACTTGAGCAAACGTAGCATACCCTATAAGGGCTATGCCTAGAGTAATTAGTTTATTCATATTTTGGGGCTTTTAATAATTACATTAAATATCTAATTATTATTCTATTATCTCAAAGAAAATGAGGTAAAAATCATACAATTCTCTTTAGATTGAACAGAAATATGTATTTAACAATTTCAGTGTAAAAATTTTATTTATATACTAAAAAACCGAGCAAAAAAAAGCTTCTCATTGTCATACTGGTATTTTGACATACCATTTTTCCGTTTACAACACCTTACTACGGTTTATAGGTATTGTTATATTATAGGCTAATTTTGTATATCTTTAAGTTTTTAAAAAATAACCGATAACTATGAAAAAGTTTTTAAGTATTCTTATACTGTTTGTAACTATACAAACCATCAACGCGCAGGCTTTTACAGGTAAGGGTGATACCAAATTTCAGGTAGGTGCCAACATACAAGATTTAGGCACCGGTATTAATGTTACGTATGATGTTGGTGTAGGCTCTAATATATCTTTTGGGATAGCCGGTAGCTATTTGTTAGGTATAGACGAGCATATAGATGCCGATTTTTTAGACCGTTTTGATATTAAAGGTAGGTTTAATGCCAACTTACAAGATGTTTTAAACATTTGCGATTGTTTTGATATTTACCCAGGGTTAGACATAAGCCTTAAAAATTTTGGTGGGCATGTAGGTACTCGCTACTTTTTTACAGACGGCTTTGGGTTGTATGCCGAAGGTGGTTTCCCTATTGCTAAATACGACGATACCCTAACCCCTGCCGAACATTTACATAACCAGTTTGTGCTTACTGTTGGAGCTAGTTTTAATTTTTAAAAGCTAACTTAACAACTATTACCCCTTTGGCTTACGTCATAACGGGTATAACGACTTGCAATCCGGAACTAAGGGAGGAGATTTTAAATATCAGGGGCAAGAAAGAAATGAGGACTTAGGATTAAACTGGGATAGCTTTAAATGGCGTAACTATGATTATGCTATTGGTAGGTTTATGTCTATTGACCCGTTGGCGGAGCAAATGAGGAGATTTTCACCTTATACCTATGCGTTTAATAATCCTATTTATTTTATTGATCCGGATGGGATGGCGCCGGAAAGTACTATTGTTACTAAAAATGAAGACGGAACATACACCGTAACAGGTGGAGATGCATATGATAATGATAATGGAATCTAAGTGGATGATGGAAAAGAAGGAAAAGGGGAATTGATAGGATACTCAGCTACACCTGAGTCATTCTATTATTCTGAAACAGAAAAGACTCCAGGAGATGGAACAGGGCAATTCTTAGGAACGATTGACCCAAAAGATAATTCTGGTAAGAATTTTTTAAATGATTTAATCAAAGAAGATCCTAGTTTAGAAACATATTTACCGAATACAGTGGGAGGAGAAAAGTATGATTTTAAAACCACTAATGGTACAGATAAGGTTCAATTTACTACTAATGAAGATAAATACAGAGGAATGCCGATATTAGGAGATAAAAATGGGAAACCTATTTTTGCATCAGCAAGAGATGTGGGCAATATTGGAGCTGGACTTGTTGCAGGTAAAGATGGTATGAGCTGGAGTACTGCACGTTTAGGCTTTGATGGTCTTGAATCATATCAACAAAGTGGTTTTTCTTCTGAATCTTCAAGTACTCAATTTGGACAAAAATTGGGACATAGAATTGGTTCTCAAATGTATTTAAAATTTAAAGCAAGTAGGTTACCTGGTAATGGTCATTTAAGAAGTACTACAATATCTAAGGATGTTGTTAAACGAAAAGATTTATAAAATGAGAAATATAAAAATTATATCTTTTACACTTTTATTTCTGATTTTGTTTATTGGTTGCAACAAGAATGAAAGGAATGTTAATAATGTAGCACCTAAGGATTCTAAATTAGATGTTGAAATTTTAAGTAGAGCCAAGCAAATATTATTTAACGATGATGATTTAATTCTAGTTGTTAATATTTCAAATGAATGGGATGTTATGAATAATCACTTACTATTCTATAACCATTCAAAACTTTATGGAGCTGAATATTTACCAGCTCAAAGAGTGGAGTCTATTAAAATGAATAATATAGTTATTATAAAAAATGATGATTTAATGGCTAAATCAAATCGATTCATTAGTGATATTCCTAAAAAATATTCTTATCGTTTTTTAACTAAAGAAGTAACAAAAGGCAGTCATAGAATAAGTAATAAAATTATTAAAAAAATGTTTTTAGACTCTAAAAACAATGTAGTAATAGATGTCTTATATTCAGATGATTTATATTTAGGATTAAGAGGTTTTAAGGCACTATTAGATAGTGATAACTTAGAGAAGTTTAATAAAAAACGTCAAATTACCTACCCTATATCTGATTTACTTATCGATTATGAGAATAATTCTATTATTATTGAATCCATATCGGATAAAAATATTTTAGATAGAGATCAGATGATAATTGAATCGGACGATGTAATGAAAGACTTTTATAATCAACTTATTCAAAAATAGATATTACTAATATATTCCTTAAGGTAATGTCGGTAATGTCCCAGATTAGGACATACCATACAAACAGCATTTAAACATTTGAAAAACAGTAGTTAATAGTAATATTGGCTGCTGTTTTCTTCTTTATGGATATTTTTGGAATAGTTCACTAATAAACACACCCCCAACAACTTTTGCCAGTTGTTGGGGTTTATATTTTTAGAAAATGAAAAGGTTGTTAGTCTTTATTTAAGAATTAAACTGTAAGAAAAGGTTTTAAAGGCTATCTTTATACCTGTAACGTTAATAGATGAACAGGCTCAATTAACAATTTTGAATAATGGAAAAAACTAAGGTATTTTTACTATTCTTTTTAGACTATCTATGTACTTATTATCTGTGTACATATTTTGCTGAAACAAAAATTTATGGATTTTTTCCGATGATTAAATTGAGTTTCTATGTATCATCTTTTATTCTCAGTTTATTATTTTTCTGTTTAACCACATGGCTATTAAATAAACTTACCAAACAAAAATTAGCTAATATTAGTTTTGCCTTTATTTTTCTACATTCAGCGTTAACTTCTATTTATTATATAAATTATCATTATCAAGAACATGTTACCTTAAGTGAATATTGTACTGTACTAACTAGTTTATATCTAATAGCTATAGTTATATTCTTAATAGTGTATTTTATTTTTCTCTATATCAATAAGAAAATCTTAATAGATAACTTTATACTATTATTTCCAGTAATTTTATACTTTAATTCTGATAAGATTGACACTTACTGGTTAATGCCTGCCTGTTATTTCCTTTACTTTATTTCTAGTTTAACAAATACGAAAAGTCATTTAGATTTAAAATACTAAGTACTAAGGCAAAATGGTTAGATGATTATCCCTTTAGGTTTGAAGAAATTAGATGTGTTTTTATAAATAATGATTACTTATATTCGTTATCATTATTATTAAAAGTTGTAATGTAGTAAATTGGGGATAATGTCTTAAACTAACACTTTTAAGAAAATAAATTACTAATAAAACAAAATATCATTGCTTAAATTCTTTAAAAACACTCTTGTCAATTCAGATTTAAGTGGTATTTCTAGAGATATTTTAATTTCCATTTCCAGTAGTTTGTAATCACAAGGAAAACTAATAACATACTATTATGAAACTAATAAATATGATGTTGAATAAAAACATGATTAATGTTCTTAAGATAACTAATCTATTAATAGAGATTTTATTGGTTTCATTTCTATTTTTACTTGGTATAGCAGGAGGACATTATCAAATTAATAATTTTATAATAGAAGCTTTTATACTCTTAGTTTCAAGCGTTATTGCATTTGTTTTCTTTAAGAAAACAAATATTTTTTTAAAAGGCATCAATTATCTTGGTTTAACTGTTAGCTTAATTCTTATAATTTTAATTTTAAATAATTTTATAAATTTTGGTAACCCTAGAAAACTAATATTTCTAACATTCATTAAATTAATGATGTGTATTTCAATATTAGTTAATATGACTCTGATCTTAATAAAATTAAATAAGAAATAGAAAGATTGAAAAGATAAGACATGTATCGAAATAATTGTTTTATTCTGGAATAAATAGCACTTTACAAAAGCAAACTAATAAATATTTAAAATTGTTTCAAACATCTAAGACACTTCCTTCTGCATGGATATTTTAAATTAATTCTATTATGATTTTATATATATATTTATTTTTTGAAGTATTAGTTTATGTATTGCTAACTATCTATTTATTTAAACTTTTATTAAAGGATAATAAAATTGTTGTGAGTGTTATCTATTTTGCTGTATTGTGGTTTTTTGCAGAAGTATTTAATCAAGTTCATATTTTACTTAGAGAACATTCTATTTATGTAGAGTTAGGTCATGGTTCTATTATCAATATTTTAATATTGTTAATCTTTCATATAATTGGTTTCAGTGTAATATTATATAGAATAAAATCTAAATGAGGTGGTTCGGGAGTGTCCCCAATTAAGATATGACGTACAACTCAATAATTTAAAAACCGGAAAGCCAGTAGTTAATAAAATATGTTTTGCTATTTGTAAAATCATTAAGTACTACAGATCTAATTTTCACCGTAAGTACCTTTAATCAAATTATTCTTAATAATTTTAGTTATTTTGAAAAAAAAATCTAACCGTTAAATAATGAAAATATCTGAATTATATATTACTAAAACAGTGGACAGGAGAGTTAGAAATTATGATGGAAGTTTTTACATTGAAAAACAAACATTTAAAGTACCCTACAACCCAAATGTAGAAGTTATATATAGACGACTATTTGCAAAATTTATTGATATGATTGTTGTTTTTTCTTTGATTTTTATTTTAAAAGATTTGATTAATGTAGGGAGATTATTTTTACTAGTTTTTTTTTAAGTGTTATTATTATCATGTCTATTTTGGAGTTTTTAACAGCGATTACTCCAGGGAAATTTATTTTTGGATTAAGAATTTTGGATGATAATTGTAAAAAATTAACTATCAAGTTTTCTATAATTAGAAACAGTGTTGTGTACTTTTTAATCTTTATGTCATTATTTCCAATGTTAAATTATATAAATAAGTATGAAAAATGGCAAGAGAAAAAAAAGTTCTATGTAATAAGGAAAAAAGATATATCAACCGTTAAAAATATGACTGATGTTTAGTCTGCAACCTAATAGGTAATATAGTAAATCTTGAATGCTTAAAAATTACATGAGAGGCAAACCATTTTGCTGCTTGTTTAAGTGACCTGTGAATAGAAAAAATTGAAAATATTTATATTCTAAAATCGTTATATTTGTTAGAAAGCTGATAAATAAAAAAGGTATGGACATTCAATTAGAAAAATATAAATTAATGAAATGGTTGATAAACCTTGAGGATGAAGCAATTATTTCTAAATTAAATAATTTTAAGAATGAGCTCACCGCAACTTCTAATTGGACTAATGAAATTTCTGAAACTGAAAAGTTAATGGTTGAAGCTGGCTTAAAGGATGTGGAAGATGGAAATACCTTTACCCATGAGGAAGTAATGAAACAAATCAATGATGCTTACGGTTTAAAGTAAATGGAAGTTATCTGGACTAGGTTAGCACTTATTACCTATAAAGAGATTTTTGAAAATCTTGAATTGAGATGGACAAAAAAAGAGATGATTACCTTTAGAGATTTAACCCACAAATCAATAGAAAAGATTAAAAACCATCAAGTTATTCATCCATTTGCAAATGAAAAATTAGGCATTAGAAAAGCAAAAATTCATAAAAACGTAACGTTGTTCTACACCACCAATACAGAAAGTAACAAAATATATATCATTACGTTTTTTAACAATCGAATGAATCCAAAAACCTTAAAAAAACTATTGCCATAAACTAGTTATTAAGGCAAACCCTACACATCTATGCTTTAATAGTTATCTTTTACTATTAAAGGGAATACAGAACACATTTGTTATGAAACCATTTATTATTTGTTGCCTACTCATACTATTTACTAGTTGTAGCAAACCGAACTTTCATTTACATAAAAGTATAACTGATGAAACATTTAAAAAAATTAGAGATATTAAAGTATTAAAGGAAGGTGATAGTATTTGGTTAACTTCAGAAACTCTCTGTATTAAAGATGGTGAAGATGTAGCGAAAATAGGGAATATAAGAAAAGGTAGAAAAAGAGGAAAATGGTATTACTATCGTATAACAAACAGTGAAGAAAATAAAGATACTTTGATTTGCTATTTAATTAAACAGTATCGTAAAAGAGATACTTTACAAATATATTCTTCCTCAGTTAATTGGGCAGATTGGTAAATTTCTAAGTCTTTATAATAACCTCCCCTTAACACATAACCCAAACTATAAAAAAACCCCTTACCAACTATAGTAAGGGGCCCAACAACACTTGAAAGTGATGAAATTCAACAATTTATTCTAATCCTAATTTCTTAAAGTCATATAAATAAAAACTGGCATCGTCATTCATAGCTGCAAAAAGACCCTGTGTAAAGGTGCTGTTTAGTGGTACGGTAACCACATCGCATCCATCGGTTTCTACAGTAGATAAATTCAATGCTTTTACAAAGGTATTATCGGTTCTGTTATACACATTAAACTGTCCATGTTGCTGGTCAGATACTATAATGTACCCAGTACCATCTGGTTTGGTAGCAATAGCAATTCCTTCAATATCCTCTACAAAGTCTTTTTGGCCAAAAAAGTTTACTTGCTCATTTCCTTTAGAAGGCTCTGCAAAGTATTTACGCACACCCGCCATTTCGTCTGAGTAGTATACAAACCCTAGAGCATCATCTACCGCAATAGCTTCAATCTCTTTTTTACCACTAAACTTACCAAACTTTCTTACAACCTCTCCGGTAACAATACCTGTACTATCGGCAGTTAATTTATATTGGTATAAATAGTTTTCTAATGGACCTGTTTTACGCCCTACAATAGCGTACATAGCACCATCTTTAGGCGACTTATACAGGCTAATACCCATAGGAAACTTAAACTCATTATTGGCATCATCTGCAAATACAGGTATTCCACCATTATCTAAAGGCTTCATATCGGGTACAGAAAACACTCTTATTTGCTGCTTTTCTCTTTCGGTAAAAGCAATAATATCGGTAGTAGTGCTATCGTTAATTGCAAAACCATAACGTAGGTCTACGTTGTTAGGTCTTTTTACATTTAAAATACACTTCTCTGGTATTATTTTACCATCTAAATCAAAGGCATATATACCTCCGTTGGTATCCTTATCGGTTCCAAAAACAATACTTTTAGAAGCATCTTCCGGGTTTACCCATATTGCAGGATCATCGGTATCGTTAGGTGTTTTTTCTGTAATTACATCCGGAGCAATAGCCGGTTGTTTCTCTTTCATATTACACGCAAAAAAACCTAAAGCGCATAATCCTAATACTATCTTTTTCATTCAATTCAGCTTATTAAAAAATGTTATACTTAACACCAAACGTTAATCTTCTTTCATAATATTCCATTTGCATAGTTCTGCTACTAACCCCTTGGTAATAACGTAACGGCTGGTTGGTAATATTATTTAAACTAGCATACATGCTTAAGTTTTTAGTAAACGAATAATTTACGTTAAAGTCTAAGAAAAACTGTTGGTCATAGTATCTATCTTCAAAGCTGTTTCCTCCTAATTCATCTAAATACGCATCAGAGAAGTTACCCGATAAACGAGCGCTTAATTTTTTATCTGCATACGATAATGATGCATTAAACATATTTGGTGACGATCCTGGTAATTCAAGATCTCCTCTTTCGTCTCCGTCTTCGTTACGGATACCTTTAGCATCTGAGTTTAAGTACGTATAGTTAAGGTACACCCCAAAGTTTTTAGCAAACCCAGGTAAAAAATCTAACTGACGTTGGAAAGACACCTCTGCACCGTATACCATAGCGTTGTCTCCGTTCATGGGTTGGTATACCTCGTACCCTTCTTCGTTTTCTGTTACAAACGTATAAGCAAAATCACGAATATCTTTGTAGAAAACACCCCCTGAAATAACCCCTACAGATTTGTAGTAGTGCTCTGCCATAAAATCAAAGTTCATTGATTTAGCAGGGTCTAAGTTAGGGTTACCTAAAACTATCTCTTCATCTTCTCTGTTAATTTCACTAAACGGAACTAAATCTACATAGTTTGGTCTTGCCAAAGTGTTTGTCCAAGCAAAACGTAATACCGTATTATCAGTAGCGTTGTATTTAAAGTGAACGCCAGGTAAAATGTTTGTATAGGTACTTTCACCATTTACAGCAGTAACCCCAGCAAAATCTCCGTCTTCATCTAAAGTAAGCTCATTACCAGTACTTTCTATGTGTGTACTCTCTAAACGTATACCAAATAACACGCTTAATTTATCAGATAATTTTTGGTCTGCCATTACATACCCTGCATATACGTTTTCAGTAACATCAAAGTTAGCTGTTAAGTACTCGTCTGGTACATCTTCCCCTTCAAACAAATCAGTATTGGTTAAGTTAAGACCTCCTAAGTATTCTGCTGTAGCAAAGTACCCTGCTTGGTACTGGCTACCCGCTAAGAAATCAGGATCTGAATAATCTTTAGTAGCAACATCTGCCATGGTTTCTAAACCAGCAATAGGTGAATATTCTATGAAACCATTCGCTCTGTTTTTGTTTTTAAATCTACCTCTAGCACCAAATTTAAAAGTACCATCTCCTTTACCAAACAGGTTAGCAGGTAATTCAAAATTAGCAAACATGTTAAAGTCTTCTTCTTCTGTGTATTGGTTTTCCTCGGTAATTTCACCAAACTCAAAGTTATCTAAAGCTAAGTCTGCTTGGTTTAATGGTGCATATCTTGGGTACTCAGACTGTGCCGTTCTGCTTACCATTAATTCAGATTCAAACTCAATATAACGCTCGTTTAAACGCTCTTCAGAAGCTTTTGCATACGCTGCCATCCAATCAAATTTCACATTACCAAAAAGGTGGTTACCACCTAAAGTATAGTTTTGCATACGTTGGTCTTCTAAACGTCTGTTTTTATTACGGTTGTTATTAATACCCCCTTTGGTTTGGCGTTTTGTTTCTGCCGGGAAGCTTAATAGGTTACCATCTACTACAGAAAAGTCATTTGGTCCAATATCTTCTCCGTCTAAAATTTCATATTCTACTCTATAACGGTTTTCTCTATCATCTCTCCAGTTATACATAGATTTGAAGAAAATGGTATTGTTATCGTTAAACTTATAATCAAAGTTAGCAGAGAAACTTCTTCTAATACGCTGTACCAAATAAGTTCTTAGCTCGTATGTATTGTTATAAGGATTTACGTCTACCGACTCTAAGTTATCCTCATCTCCGTTGTTATATTCAAACTCATCTGTCCATTCTGCTTCTACATTATCAGAACCAAAATCGCTATCGTTATAAGATGCTGAAACCATCCAACCGAATTTTCCGTTTTTAGTACGGTCTCCTACTAAGAACGATCCGTTAATAACTGGTTTGTCATTAATAAAATTAATACCAGAACCCAATGTAGCTGCCAAACGGAAAGATTGTGGTGCCGAACGTGTAATAAGGTTTACAGACCCTCCTAGTGCGTCTCCATCCATATCAGGAGTTACCGCTTTGTTTACCTCAATGGTTTGAATCATATCAGAAGGAATAAGGTCCATCTGTACGTTACGGTTATCTCCCTCTGCAGAAGGTATACGGCTACCATTTAAGGTTACCGAGTTTAATTGTGGTGCCATACCACGTACAATAATGTTTCTGGCCTCCCCTTGGTCTACCTGCATGGTAATACCTGGTATACGTTTTACAGCATCTCCAATGTTAGCATCTGGAAACTTACCAATTTGCTCTGTAGAAACTACGTTGGTAATATTGGTGTTATTTTTCTGTGTATTTAATGCTCTAGCTTGTCCACCAAGTCCAAACCCTGTTACTTCAACTTCTTCTAGTTCCACGTTTGAAGAAGACAGTACAATGCTCACAGCAACGGTTTGGTTAGCAGTTACAGTAACCGGTGCTTCAGTATCTTCAAAACCTAAATATTTCACTGTGATAGTGTAATCTCCTGCAGGTACATTTACAAAAGTAAATTTACCATCTTGGTCACTTACTACTCCTTTATTAAGTGATTTAATCATTACAGATGCACCTGGTACATAAATACCATAATCATCGGTAATAGTTCCTTGAATTGTTCCCTCTCCGGTCTGTGCAAAACCAAAAAATAGGGCAACAAACCATGTTACAATAGCTAATTTAAAGCCAGTTAGTTGTTTCATTATTTGTGTTTTTTGTTTTCACCAAAATTATGTTTATCAACATATTACACCTTAAAATTAAAAGCAACAAAAGAGAAACAATTGTAATTTTGAGAGAAACAACAAAGCAACAATTAAGATTTCTTTACATTACACTAACAATAAGAAAAGATGAGGTGTTTTTTTAGTAGTCTAGCATGAAATTTACCAGTTCTTGCTTTTGATCTATGGGTAATTTTTTTCTTAATCGATATCTGGCCACCCTAACACTATCTGGAGTAACTCTTAAAATAGATGCTATTTCTTTACTAGAAAGATTTAAACGTAGTAGCATTGCCAAACGTAATTCTGTAGAGGATAATTTTTGTTCAGATACCGCCGAAATCTTTTTAATAAAGTCTGGGTGTATGTCTTCAAAAAATTGCATAAACTCATCCCATTCTTCGTCTTGTTCTAAAGTAGTTTCCATTTCTCTGGCAATACTCTTTATTTTAGTATGCACATCTACCTTAGTTCTGGTAGCTAATTTTTTTAAAGAAGCAGCTACATCTGTAATGAGTTTGTTTTTTTGAGCCAGTGTTAAACTATATTTAGACAGTGTAACTGTTTTTAATTGTATTTCGTTTTGTAGATTTTGCTCTTCAATTTCTTTCTGCTTTAATTCTGCACGCATCATACGTTGCTCGTACTCCTGTAATTTAACTCCGGCCTTTCTCCTTTTATTAATTAATAAAGAAAACGTACCTCCACCTACAATTAGTACTATTATGGCAAACCACATCAGGTTTTGATGCGCCTCACTAATTTTATTCTGCTGTGTTAAATATTTAATTTGATCTTCCTTTACTTTAGTATCATATACGGTTTGCAACACATTCATTTGATCAAAATTCTGAGAATAAAATTCATCCTCTTTCACTTGGTGGCTTTTTTGTAGATACTTGTATGCCTCTTCAAAATTATTTTGCAGCACATACGTTTTGGCTAAATCTCGGTAAGCACTTTCTAGCTGATGTCCATCATTATACTGTACAGCCAAATCTTTGGCTTGCGAGGTATAATACAACCCATTCTTATAGTCTCCTGTTTTTCTATACGTATCTCCAATATTATTAAGTACATTTAGGCTAGCCTCTGGTTCCATTTTAGAAAAATAGGTGTGCGACTTCACAAAATAACTCCTAGCTTTTTCATACTGCTCCAAGTCTTCATAAATGCTTCCTATATTTTCATTCACTATAGCTATACCTTCCTGGTCATGTATAGATTCAAATAAATCTAAACTCTCTTCCTGATGATTTAATGCTAAGAGATAATCAGATTCTTTCTCGTAACAAGTGCCTAACAACTCGTGTGCTATTGCCTCTAATTTCCTATATGCTTTTGCATGAGCTCTTTCTATACTATTGGTAAGCAACTCCTTTGCTTTGGGGTAACTTTTTAATAGCAATTGAACATCCCCTAACTGAATTTGAACTGCAATTTGTAAAGAATCATTGTTTAATGTCTTTGCCAAGCCAGCAGCTTCATTTAGTTGTTCAATAGCTTCAGGAAATATACCAGACTGCTTAAAAAAATCGCCTAATTGTATATATATCTTACACGTCTCTTGTAAAGATTTGCTTTCTTTTGCCTCTTTTAACTGCTTTTTATAGGTATAAAACAAGGAATCCTTTGAAATTTCAGAGGCCGAAAAATGGTTCTTTTGCTGCCCAAAAGTAACCAGTGTACAAAACAAAAAAAGTGTGTACAGATAATTAAATTTCATGTATAGTTGGTTTAAGTAAACAGTTTGTAAAATTGTAAACTTTATATTATCTAAAAGTTAGATTGTTGTCATTTTTTGTTTAATAATTGTAAACAATAAGAAGCACCAAAAATCGCAAACCATTGATAAAAAGGGACTTCACGCACTGTTAATAAACTTTTCAAATCTTTTTGATGTTTTTAGAAAATTAAAAGTTTTGAAAACTTAACTTAGTTCTCCCGATAAAAAATGAATAATACCCTATTCATTTTTTCCAGAAATCTGATTTCAAAAACATTAGAAAAAAAGTAGAAAAAGAACCGTATTAAAAACAGTGTGAGTTATGGGCATTTTTGACAGAAGAGTAAATTACAAACCATTTGAATACCCTGATGTATTACAATTTACCGAAGCTATTAATAAAGCGTATTGGGTACATAGCGAGGTTGACTTTACAGCAGACACGCAAGACTTCCATTCGCATTTAAATCAGGCAGAAAAAACGGCTATCAAACACAGTCTTTTAGCTATTGCACAAATTGAGGTTGCAGTAAAGTCTTTTTGGGGTAATATATACAATCATTTTCCAAAACCTGAGTTAAACGGACTAGGAACTACCTTTGCTGAATGTGAGTTTAGACACTCTGAGGCTTATTCTAGATTATTAGAAGTACTTGGCTATAATAATGAATTTAGAGATTTATTAGAGGTACCTGTAATTAAAGAACGTGTAGAATACCTATCACAAGCATTACAAAATGCAAATTCTCAAGACAATAAGAAATACGTTGTTTCTTTAATCTTATTTTCTATTCTTATAGAAAACGTTTCACTTTTTAGCCAGTTTGCCATTATACTTTCTTTTACCCGCTTTAGAGGATTAATGAAAAATGTAAGCAACATTATTGCCTGGACTTCAGTAGACGAACAAATACATGCTAATGGAGGTATCTATTTAGTTAATAAAATTAAAGAAGAATATCCCGACTTTTTTGACCAGGCTACTTTAGACCATATCAAAGAAACTGTAAAACACTCTTTAGACATTGAGGGCAAAATTTTAGATTGGATTTTTGAAGATGGTCATTTAGAAAATGTAAAAAAAGAAGACCTATTAAACTTTATGAAGTTTAGAATAGACGAGAGCATGGAGAAAATAGGGATGGATAAAATATATTATGTATCCGCTGAAGAATATGCTCCTTTACGTTGGTTTGAAGAGGAAGTTTTTGCCAACAGTTTAGATGACTTTTTTGCTAAAAGACCAGTAGATTACACAAAACACGATAAGAGTATTACAGCTAACGACTTATTTTAATTCCCCAAAACTTAAATAAAAACATGTTTACAAAAGAACTGCCACTTACCAACGAAACAGATACCACCCTAAGAAAAAAACTTTGGTGGAAAAATGAAGAGAGCGAGCAAATATTAAACAGAGGTTACCTTTTAAAAGGAGAAACTGTAGAGGGGGCAATAGACCGTATTACTACGGCAGCTGCTAAAAGATTATACAAACCAGAATTAAAAGAATCATTTCAAGAAATGATTGAGCGCGGATGGATGAGCTTAAGTTCTCCTATTTGGGCCAACATGGGTACCGAACGTGGTTTACCTATTTCTTGTTTTAACGTACATATACCAGACCATATTGAAGGGATAACGCATAAACTTGGAGAAGTTATTATGCAAACCAAAATTGGAGGGGGTACCTCAGGCTATTTTGGGTCGTTAAGAGCTAGAGGTAGTGCAGTTACCGATAATGGTAAAAGTAGTGGAGCCGTTAGTTTTATGAAACTGTTTGATACCGCTATGGATACTATTTCTCAAGGAGGTGTAAGACGTGGTGCTTTTGCTACTTATTTAGATATAGACCACCCGGATATTGAGGAGTTCTTAAAAATTAAAGATATAGGTAACCCTATTCAAAACTTATTTTACGGAGTTTGTGTTTCCGATTACTGGATGCAAGAAATGATTGATGGCGATATGGACAAACGTAAAGTTTGGGCTAAAGTATTAGAAAGTCGCCAACAAAAAGGTTTACCATATATCTTCTTTACAGATAATGTAAACAGAAACAAGCCTCAAGTTTATAAAGACAAAGGAATGCAAGTAAACGCTAGTAACCTGTGTTCGGAAATTATGCTACCTTCTTCTATAGATGAATCTTTCATTTGCTGTTTATCATCAATGAACTTAGAACTGTATGACGAATGGAAAGATACCGAAGCAGTAAAACTTGCTATTTATTTCTTAGACGCCGTATTACAAGAGTTTATTGTAAAAACAGAAGATAACCACTACTTAGCTTCTGCTAACAAATTTGCTAAGAGACACCGTGCGTTAGGACTAGGAGTTTTAGGCTGGCACTCGTACCTGCAGAAAAACATGATTCCTTTTGAAAGCATGCAAGCAAAAATGAAGACCACTGAAATTTTTCAGCATATTCAAGCAAAAGCAGATAAAGCGAGTGAAGAGTTAGCAAGAATTTACGGTGAGCCAGAAGTATTACAAGGATACGGAAGAAGAAACACCACAACCCTTGCTATTGCACCAACAACATCATCTTCTGCTATTTTAGGGCAAACCTCACCAGGTATTGAACCTTTTAGCAGCAATTATTACAAGGCAGGATTATCTAAAGGTAACTTTATTAGAAAAAATAAATACCTGAAACAATTACTAGAAGAAAAAGGTATTGACAATGAAGATACTTGGAGAGACATTATGCTTGATGGCGGAAGTGTACAAAAACTAAAAGAGCTTACCCAAACTGAAAAAGACGTATTTAAAACTTTTAAAGAAATCAGTCAGTTAGAAATTATAATACAAGCATCTATACGCCAGAAATTTGTAGATCAATCACAAAGTTTGAACATCAACATACCAGCAGCAGTACCTATTAAAGAGGTAAACAAGCTAATTATTGAAGCCTGGAAACTAGGTGTTAAAACTCTTTACTACCAACGTAGCCAAAGTGTATCTAAAGAAATGGTTAACAACTTAGTTAACTGTAGCAGTTGCGAATCGTAACCACCACATATATGCAATAAAAAAGTCCCTAAATAGGGACTTTTTTTTATAATACACTTTTCTTTGTTATTTCATTATTCATTAGAAGCTAAATACGTACGCTCTTCAATAGCTTCAATTTTATGATTTAGTAGCGCCATACCCTCTTCAACAGGCTTGTTAGGGTCTATAGCAACATTAGAACCATTAGGCAAATGCACTAAAAAGAAACCATCTTTATAAGAAGCCAATTCAATAACTTCTCCATTAGGCTTAACAGCGCTCCAAGTTTGTGTTTCAGGGTTGTAAACCATATCTAGTCTACTCCCTTTTTTAGGCCCTTTTAATACCTCTACAACTAGTTTGTTCTGAGTAGCCGTCATTTTAATCTTATTTCCTTCATGACGCACTATTTGAGTTTCTACCTCACCCTCTTCCATTGCTACAGGGTTAGAGCCAGACCAAAATTCAATGGTGTTAAAAATAATGGTATCACCCAATATAAAAAGCTCATAAACAGGAACTATCCATAAGCCCCAAAATAATAAGTTATTCACAAACTTACTATCACTAACACCGCTATTCCATTCTCTTAGCCCGTTAAACGCACTATAAGAACCCAAACAACTTGTACACAATACTGAACCTGCCAGCATTACACATACCAGACCTTTTTTCATAACATAATTTTTTTAGTTGATATTCGTTTTAGTGTCAACAATTTAGCAAACACTTAGAATTACAATGTTAATTATTTCTTAAATTGAACGTAAGAATATGTTACATAAAATTAGTCTACGTAAAAATACAACATATAAAAAGGGCGTATAGTTTAAAACTATACGCCCTTTTTATACTTAAAATCTTCGGTTCTAATTACGCCTCGAAAGGAACAATAGAAACATAAGATTTATTATTTCTTTTCTTCTCAAATTTCACAACACCATCAACTTGTGCATGTAATGTGTGATCTTTTCCCATGTAAACATTTTCACCTGGGTTATGAGATGTACCACGCTGACGAACAATAATGTTTCCAGCAATAGCAGCCTGTCCACCAAAAATCTTAACTCCTAATCGTTTCGATTCTGATTCTCTACCGTTCTTCGAACTACCGACACCTTTCTTGTGAGCCATGTCTTACTATTTTTTATGGGTTAAACTTAGCTTAACGCTTCAATTAATTCAGCTTTCTTCATTGAAGAATAACCTTCAATTCCTTTGTCCTTAGCCATTTGCTTTAAATCAGCAACAGTTAACTTACTTAAATCAGTAGTATCTGCAGCAACTTCAGCTTTAGGAGCTTCTTCTTTCTTTTCAACTTTAGCAGCTTTTTTACCACCAGTAGCTGAAATACCTTCGATTACTAATTGAGTTAAAGACTGTCTGTGACCGTTCTTAACTTTGTAACCTTTACGTCTTTTCTTTTTGAAAACAATTACTTTGTCTCCTTTTAAATGTTTTAAGACTTTAGCCTCTACAGAAGCACCGTCTATAGCCGGGGCGCCAATAGTAACTTTCCCTTCGTCGTCTAATAAAAGTACGTTATCTAAAGTAACGTTTGAACCTTCTTCAGCAGACAAACGGTGAACATATACCTTTTGGTCTTTCGCAACTTTAAATTGCTGCCCTGCTATCTCTACAATTGCATACATAGCGTATCCGTTTAAATTATAATTAATTTACTAAAAAATGAGTGCAAATATAATTCTAATTAATTAAACTACAAACACTTTATGCATTTTGATGTGTTTTTTTTGAAAACCTTGAATTCCAGTTGGTTTTCTCCTTTTGCATTACCAGCAAAGTAAGTATAAAACTAGAAGAAATACCCTCTACAAGCAATAAAAACAGTAACAATATAGGTCCGTGTGTATATTCGTCAAACCACTGTTTTAAAATTCGTTTATGAAAATCAGTATCTATACCGTACATATATAAGGTCATAAATGCTACAAATACCAAGGTAGCCACAATACCTGTAACCAATCCGTCTTTAACTCCGTTAAAATACCTAACATTGCCAGAACCTATTTTTTTTGCACTCCTAATACTAGAATAGATTCCTACACCTAACAGAAATGCATTAAAAAAACGCAACCATGCATGGTCAGACAACCCAATTGTTTTTAACAACATGAAATATACTATAAACGAAAAGGCCGTTAAAACACCATACTTTAAATTTGATTTTTCACCAGTATTCATAATCTTATGAATTAAACTTTAACACGATATTAATTATCTGTAAACTAACTAGTTATAAAATAGTGTTAAAAATGATGATTTTACCATTTAATTAAGAGTTTTACGTTAAAATTAGCATAACAATCTTACTTTTGTAACAAATAACACTGTAGTTATACTAATCTATTTTATAACTAGCATTGAAAAAACCATCTACAATGAAAAAAAAATTTCTAACATTAGCCACTTTAGCACTAATGGGTAGTACAACTTTTGCACAAGAGGTAGCCTATGAAGAGTACGACTTAGACAATGGCCTACACGTAATATTACAACAAGACAACACAGCACCAGTAGTAACCGTAGGTGTTATGTACCATGTAGGTTCTAAGGATGAAGAAGCAGGAAGAACTGGTTTTGCTCACTTTTTTGAACACCTTTTATTTGAAGGAACCGAAAATATTGAGCGCGGAAAATGGTTTGATATTGTTTCAGCCCAGGGAGGTAATAACAATGCAAACACCACCCAAGACAGAACTTATTATTATGAAACATTTCCGTCTAACAGTCTTCAATTAGGCTTATGGATGGAGAGCGAACGTATGATGCACCCGGTGATTAACCAAATTGGGGTAGATACGCAAAACGAAGTTGTTAAAGAAGAAAAAAGACAACGTATAGACAATGCTCCGTACGGTAAAATTATTTACGGTACAGGTATTAATCCTCACCTTTTTGAAAAACACCCTTACGGAGAGTCGGTTATTGGTAGTATGGAAGATCTTGATGCTGCACAATTAGAAGAGTTTGTTTCTTTTAACCACAAATTCTACAACCCTAACAATGCGGTTTTAGTGGTAGCAGGAGATTTTAAAACAGAGGAAACTAAAAAAATGATTTCAGATTATTTTGGACCTATCACTAATAATGCTCCAAAACCTGAAAGAACTGTTATTGAAGAAACGCCAATTACACACACCATTAAGGCAACAGAATACGACTCTAACATTCAAATTCCTGTAAAAATATTAGCCTACAGAACTCCTAAAATGAGCGCTAGAGATGCCTATGTTTTAGACTATGTATCAGAACTTTTAACAGGCGGAAAAAGCTCAAGACTTTATAAGAAAATGGTAGACGACCAAAAAATTGCTTTACAAGTGTTAGCTTTTCCTAGGTCTATGGAAGATTACGGAACTTACATTATTGGCGCATTACCTTTAGGAGATGTATCTCTTAAAACACTTACTGATGCAATGGATGAAGAAATTCATAAAATACAAACAGAATTGATTTCTGAAAGAGAGTACCAAAAACTTAGAAACAATTTTGAAAACCAATTTGTAAACTCAAATTCTAGCGTACAGGGTATTGCTAATTCATTGGCAAGATACTACATGCTATACGGAGACACTTCTTTAATTAATAAAGAAATTGAGATTTACAGATCTATTACACGTGAAGACATTAAACGTGTAGCTAATGAATACCTTCAATCAAACCAACGTTTAGAACTAGATTATTTAGCTGAACCTGCTCAGTAATTAAAAATATAGAATAAAATGAGAAAAACACTCACTGTTATCATAGCAATTATACTTACAACAATAAGCGCTAAAGCGCAGATAGATCGCTCACAAATGCCCGAGCCAGGACCAACACCTACAATTAACTTAGGAGCTCCTGAAACCGTAACACTTAGCAATGGCCTAACTGTTTTAATAGTAGAAAACCATAAACTACCTAGAGTTTCTATTAGTTTACAAATAGACAACACACCGCATACGCAAGGAGAAAAAGCTGGGGTTGCTAGCTTAACATCTTCGCTATTAGGTAACGGTTCTACCAACATACCTAAAGACACTTATAATGAAGAAGTAGACTTCTTAGGCGCTAGTATTTCTTTAAATGACGAAGGAGGTTACGCAAGATCTCTTTCTAAGTATTTTGATAGAGTTGCAGAATTAATGGCAGATGCTGCTATTAACCCTAACTTTACCGAGGAAGAATTAGAAAAAGAGCGCAAAAAACTTATTGAAGGTTTAAAAACTGGCGAAAGCAGTGCTGCTGCAGTATCATCTAGAGTTACTGATGTTTTACTTTACGGCGCTAACCACCCTTATGGTGAATTTACCACTGAAGAAACCGTAAACAAAGTTACTTTAGCAGACGTAAAAAATTACTACAAAACATACTTTGTGCCTCAAAATGCATACATGGTAGTTACGGGTGATTTTAAAACTAAAGATGCTAAAAAAATTATTAAAAAATATTTTGGTAAATGGTTATCAGCTAAAGCACCTAACGTAACAGTGCCAAAAGCAAACCCAATACAGTATACCCAAATAAATTTTGTAGACATGCCTAATGCTGTGCAGTCTGAACTAAAAGTAGTAAGCCCTATTGACTTAAAAATGGCAGACGAAGATTACCCTGCTGTTTTGGTTGCTAACTACATTTTAGGAGGAGCCTTTGGTAGTTACCTTAACATGAACCTACGTGAAGAGCACGGATACACCTATGGCGCACGTACTAGCACCTCAGCAGACCAATATTCTAATGGTGAATTTAGAGCTTCTACTAAAATTAGAAACGCCGTTACAGATAGCGCTGTTGTAGAAACATTAAAAGAGATTAAGCGTATAAGAACCGAGTTTGTTGATGATAAAGACCTTGCAAATGCGAAAGCAAAATACCTAGGTAACTTTATTATGGCAACTGAAGACCCACAAACTATTGCGCGTTACGCTCTCAATATTAAAACAAAAAATTTACCAGAGAATTACTACGAAACATTTATTAGCAGAATTAATGCAGTTACTAAAGAAGATGTAAAACGTGTTGCTGAAAAATATTTCCCATACAGAAATTTAAAAATTGTTATTGTAGGTAAAGGAAGCGAAGTTTTACACAAATTAGAAAATATTGATTTTGAAGGTAAAAAACTTCCTGTGTTCTATTTTGATAAATATGGTAATAAAATTGAGCGCCCTGTGTTCTCAAAACCAATTCCTGAAGGAGTAACAGCTAAAACTGTTTTAATGGATTATATTGAAGCTATTGGAGGCATGGAGAACGTTAACAACGTGAAAACCTTAAGTATGAAAGGCATAGCCGAAACACAAGGTATGACGCTAAACATGGAAGCTAAGAAAACCAAAGACGGAAGAGCTTACCAAGCCTTAATATTAGGAGGTAATGTAGTACAAAAACAGGTAATAGGTAAAGATACCGGTTATGTTCTTCAACAAGGTCAAAAGAAAGAATTGACAGCTGAAGAACTTAAAGAAGAAAAAGCTGAAGCTACCACATTTACTGAATTAGTTCTTCTTGAAAACCCAAATATAGAATTAACAGGTATTGAAACTGTTGATGGCAAAGACATGTATGTGATTAAAACTAATGACACAGAAAAACTATACTATGCCACAACTTCTCATCTAAAAATATCAAAAGTTAAAACTATAGAAGCTAACGGACAAACATATAATGTTATCACTACATTTTCTGACTACAAAGAATATGATGGTGTTAAAATACCACTTTCATTTAAGCAAGTTGTTGGTCCGCAAGAAGTTGTTTTTACTATTCAAGAGCTTCAAATAAACGAAGGCGTTACCGATGCTGATTTTGAATAATTAGCCAATCAAAATAATATTTGAAAAAAGGGGTGTACTATGTACATCCCTTTTTTATATACAATAGTGAATATTTTTTCAAGAAAAAGAGTATTTTTATTGCATAAAAGATATCTCATGAAAAAAATATTTTATTACGTTAGCGTTGCGTGCATACTTCTTACGGTTTCGTGCAATACAGCAACAAAAGAACAAGCTGCTAAAACAGAAGTTGCAGCCGCTAATATTTCTAACACAGAATTTAATATAGATGGTATGACCTGTGCCGTAGGTTGCGCAGCTACTATTGAAAAACAATTAAATGAATTAGATGGTGTACAACAAGCCAAGGTAGACTTTGAAAATAAAAAAGCATCTGTAGCATTTGACAGCACTAAACTATCTTTAGAAGCCATTGCCACTACCGTAACTACTATTGGAGACGGCCATACCTACAAGGTATACAACATGGCTAAAACTGACGAAAAAGCTCATACTTGCACAGCTGATTGTAGCAAAGGCTGTACGGCAGAAAAAAAAGAAAATTGCACAGCTAAAACTAAAGCAGCCGGCTGTAACGGTAAAGCTAAAATGGATTGTTGCGCTAAAAAAACTACTTAAAAACACAAAACTATATAATAAAAAAGGAGGCAAATGCCTCCTTTTTATATACACTTCAAAAAAACTTATACTACCCCTTGCGCTAACATAGCATCTGCTACCTTAACAAAGCCGGCAATATTAGCTCCTTTAACGTAATTTGTATATCCATCTTCGGTACCATAAGCAACACAGTTATCATGAATGTTTTTCATAATATCTTTCAACTTATTATCTACCTCTTCTCTTGTCCAACTAATACGTAAAGAGTTTTGAGACATTTCTAAACCAGAAGTTGCTACACCACCAGCATTAGACGCTTTACCTGGTGCAAACAATATTTTAGCTTCATGGAATTTGTGTACTGCCTCAGGCATACAAGGCATATTAGCCCCTTCTGCCACACAAATACATCCATTACCTAATAATTTTTCAGCATCTTCACCGCTCAACTCATTCTGAGTGGCACATGGTAAAGCTACATCACAAGCAACACCCCAAGGAGTCTCACCTTCAAAAAATTCTGCACTACTGTATTTCTCAACGTATTCAGAAATTCTTCCTCTCTTGTTATTTTTAAGATCCATAACAAATGCTAACTTTTCAGCATCTACACCATCTTTATCATAAATATACCCAGAAGAATCAGATAACGTTAGTACTTTACCTCCTAAATGCAACACTTTCTCAGCAGCATATTGCGCCACATTACCAGACCCAGAAATAACCACAGATTTACCCTCCATGCTTTCATTCTTAGTCTGCAACATACTTTCAGCAAAATATACTGTACCATATCCTGTTGCTTCTGGTCTAATTAAAGATCCACCCCATGATAATCCTTTACCAGTAAGTACCCCGGTAAATTCGTTCTTAATTTTTTTGTACATTCCAAATAGGAACCCAATTTCACGAGCACCTACCCCTATATCACCTGCAGGTATATCTGTATGAGGACCAATATGTCTGCTTAATTCCGCCATAAAGTTATGACAGAAACGCATAATTTCAGCATCTGACTTTCCTTTAGGATCAAAATCAGAACCACCTTTACCGCCTCCCATAGGAAGGGTAGTTAAACTATTTTTAAATACTTGCTCAAAAGCCAAGAATTTTAAAATACTCATATTTACAGAAGGGTGAAAACGTAGCCCTCCTTTGTAAGGACCAATAGCAGAATTCATTTGAATTCTGTACCCTCTATTAACTTGTATTTCGCCTTGATCATCCACCCAAGAAACTCTAAAGCTAATAGCTCTTTCAGGCTCTACCATTCTTAAAAGAATGTTTTTACCATTATAAATATCTTGTTCTGCAATATAATCAAGTACTGTTTCAGCTACTTCCTGAACTGCCTGAAGAAACTCTGGCTCATGAGAATTACGGGCTTTTACAAGCTCCATAAACGATGCAACTCTTTGATTCATCTAGTTTTGGATTTAAATATTCACAAAATATACGAGCAAATATATACATATTTTAAATATGCAGCATATAAATTATACTTAAATTATGAATTTAAAAATTTTGACAACTTTAAAATAACAAATCAGTATTTTCGACTATTGGAGTAAATTTTAGGACAGAAGCACCATACTACTAAAAAGTTTGACCACAATTTTTATATATTTGCTATAATAGTTCATATACCTTAAAATAATGCATATAAGAAAAAACATACTTCTGCTAGTTTTTTTGCTTTTTGCCTTGCATAAAGGCTTTTCGCAATTTTCCCATCAACTTGGGTTAATTGGTGGACCTGTAGCTTTTCAATCTGACTACGGGGAAGACAAAAATTTTGACAACATTAAAGGTAACTTAGGTTTTAGTATAGGTGTTATACATTACATGAACCTTGCCTTAAATGCCGACTGTGACTGTTTTAATAGATACACCTATTTTAACGATCACTTTATGATTAGAAATGAATTTATCTATATGCAATCTAAACTTGATCACTTTGGCCAGTGGGTATCCCCTGAATATACTTCGCTTACTGCCGATCAGTTAAGAGCTATGCACGGAGAGATGAAGACACTTTCTGTTGGTTCTCAATTAGAATACTACCCTGTTCCTCTTAGAGAATTTTTAAGTGGTAACTATGTTTTTGTTCCGTATGCAAGTTTAGGGTTTCAAGCAAATTATTACTTCCCTAGAAACTATTCTGACCTAGGAAACATTGAAACGCAACCAGAAGAAACGTTACCAGTAAAATACCAAAACGGACAGTTAAACAATGGCTCAGGCATTGTGATGTCTGCAATAGGAAACGTTGGTATTAAAGTAAAAATAACCAGAGATTCAGATCTTATGGTAGATTTAAGGTATCAGTACTATTTCTCTGATTGGGTAGATGGTATGAGACCAGACCCTGATGTTTATACTGAAAACCAAAATAACGATACTTCTGTATCTCTTTCTTTAGGGTACATCTTCTATTTATAATTAGAATATTACAGATAACAATAAAAAAAAGCCAGTTCTACATTTTGTACGAACTGGCTTTTTAACTAAATAACCAACCAAAAACTTATATTACACAAACTAATATATTTTATAATGCTTTAAACTTAGTTGCATCAAACACCTTATTATTCTCCTTCATTCTCAATTTACCTCTGTTCTCTAGCGTACCTTTTTCAACTTTCTGAGACTTTAAGTAAGGTATAAATCCTCTTCCTCTAAATCTATATGTAGTACCAGAGTATGGGTGATACAACTCTACAGTTTCATCATTAACAACGTACAACTCAAAGTATTCATTGCCCAGAAAATCATAATCTAATGTTAAAGCTTTCACATAGTCTGTGTTAGAAAAATCCATTACTTCATAAATACCTTCATAATCCCAGTATAAGTTGTTAATACTAGTTCCAGGAGCATCTATAGAAGATAGAAAAGTATCTCCGTAACCATCTGGTAAAAACGCTAAAAAGTTCTCGTTATCAAACTCATTAATAGCACCTGCTTGGCTTGTATATATTTTCTCCCAAGCATCATACTCTTGTAAAAAATAATGTATGTTGTCATAAAATACCATATCATAATCAAAATTACTACGTTGGTATCCGTACATTACAAAAGAGGTATTAGTAGCATAATTATACAAACGTACTCGGTTAGCTGCTAACTGTTCTACTTCAAAATTCCATACACCATCTAAATCATGGTCTAATTGTAACGTAGTACTATACACGTCATAATACCCTATATCTACCCCAAAGCCGTTACCAGTAGTACCAATACCAGCTAAGTTATTGTTTGCATAAAGCACTCCATTTCTAAAAGATAACGTAAAGGCAATTTGCATAAACGGAATTTGACCATTGGTATTAGACTCATTAATATCTATATACCAAACCTCGTAAGAGTGCATTAATTGGTTTAAAGATATTCCAGGCTCTACATAAGGATCTTCCATGTACATTTCATTCGTACAAGAAGAAAACCCTATTGTTAATATTGCTAAAGCAAATAGTAATTTTATAGTTTTCATAAGCGTTCGTTTTTCAAGTTAACTGTTCACTCGATTATCGAGTTAAATACTTTGTAAATCTTCTCAAAGTAAATTATAATATTCAATATCTATGCCATTTTTTTTAGCATAGTTATAACACGCTGATCATTAAGACTTCATGTTTTCCTATTTCTTTTTAGTAAATTTGACTATTCTATAAATACAAAAATTATGGACAAAATTGTTAAAGTAGCTGTGATTGGTGGTGGAAGCTGGGCTACTGCAATTGTAAAAATTCTTTGCGAGAATTTAGACTATGTAGGTTGGTACATGCGCAACACTGCTGCCATTGAGCATATTAAAAGAGAAAAACACAACCCTAATTATATTAGCTCTGTTGAGTTTGAAACGGAAAAATTAGGTCTTACCAGTAATATTAACGAAGCTGTAGCAGAAGCTGATATACTTGTTTTTGCAATTCCTTCTGCCTTTTTAGAAAGTGAATTAAAAAACTTAAATGTTCCGCTAAAAAACAAAATTGTGTTTTCGGCCATTAAAGGTATTGTACCAGAAACTGGACTTATTGTTGGTGAACACTTTCATAACCTTTATGAGGTTCCTTTTGAAAATATAGGTGTAATTACAGGCCCATGCCACGCAGAAGAGGTAGCGTTAGAAAGGCTATCATATTTAACCATTGCGTGTTGGGATAGCGAAAAAGCTAAAACAGTAGCCAAAGCTATGAGCTGCGAATACATTAAAACCAAAACCTCTGATGATATTATAGGTAGTGAGTATGCTGCAGTACTAAAAAACATATATGCAATTGCTGCTGGTATTGCACATGGCTTAGGTTACGGAGACAACTTCCAAAGTGTATTAATGAGCTGTGCTATTAGAGAAATGAGACGCTTTATTAAAAGAGTACACAAAATAAAAAGAGACGTAAACAACTCTGCTTATTTAGGTGACTTGTTAGTAACAGGATATTCCGTTTTTAGTAGAAACAGAATGTTTGGTAACATGATTGGTAAAGGGTACACTGTTAAAAGCGCTATGATGGAAATGAACATGGTTGCCGAAGGCTATTATGCCGTTAAAAGTGCTCACCTTATAACCACTAAGTTTACCAGAAAAAGTAAAACGCCTATTATAAATGCAGTTTACGAAATTCTGTATGAAGGGAAAGATGCCAAAACCACTTTTAAGAAATTAACAGATAAACTAGATTAAAAGAACAGGAAAAATATAGCTCATTTTTACAAGCTTCTTTTTCATATCTTTGCTTAAAGAATTCTGAAATTGCAACTAGTTACAACTGCCGAACATACCATTAAAAGTCCTACAATAGTTACTATTGGCACCTTTGACGGGGTACATTTAGGACACCAAAAAATTATAGAGCGCCTTATTGGCACTGCTGCCGCTACAGGTTTAAAAGCTACTATACTAACTTTTTTTCCGCATCCGCGCATGGTATTGCAACAGGCGTCAGACCTTAAACTTATTAATACCATTGAAGAGCGTATTGAATTATTAAAAGAGTCTGGTATAGATTACCTGTTTGTATACCCTTTTGATAAAGAGTTTTCACGCCTTAGCGCAGAAGAGTATGTAGAAAAAATATTGGTACAAAAGATAAATGCCAAAACAGTAGTTATTGGTTATGACCACAGATTTGGTAGAAACAGAACTGCTAATATTACACAGTTAATCACCTACGGAGAAACCTACGGATTTGATGTAGAAGAAATTACAGCGGAGTTAGTAGACGATGTTTCGGTAAGCTCTACCAAAATAAGAAATGCCATTATAGAAAAAGATATTAAAACAGCTAACACCTATTTAGGATATCACTTTTTTATTACTGGTACTGTTGTTAGAGGTAGAGGAATTGGTAGAGAACTACTATACCCTACAGCAAATATTCAAATAAAGGAAAATTATAAGTTAATACCTCCTATTGGGGTATACCTTGTGTATAGCATTATAAACAACAAAAAAGTATTTGGTATGCTAAGTATAGGCTATAACCCTACTATAGCAGATGACATACCAAAAACCATAGAGGTAAACTTTTTAGATTTAGATGCTGACCTTTATGACCAAAAACTAAGAATTCACTTTTTAGAATACTTACGTGGTGAAGAGAAATTCTCATCGTTAGAAGCTCTTAAAAAACAGCTAGACTTGGATAAGGAAAACTGCCTTACCCTTATGAAAGAATACAATGCTCAATAGGTTCTTATTTAAACAAATAGACAACACCTCATTAATTATTTTCAGAATAATTTTTGGGTTGCTTATCTTTTTAGAATCTGTTGGAGCCATTTTTACCGGCTGGGTAAAACGTGCCTTCATGATTCCTGAAATGAATTTTTCATTTATTGGTTTTGAGTGGCTTCAACCCTTACCTGGGTACGGAATGTATTATTATTACGTACTTATGGGGGTGTTTGGGTTATTTGTAATGCTTGGGTTTAAATATAAATGGAGCTTAGGGGGCTTTACACTTATGTGGACAGCCACTTACCTTATGCAAAAAACCAGCTACAACAACCATTACTATCTACTTATATTACTATGCTTGGTAATGTTGGTAATGCCTGCCAACAAGTATCTTTCTGTAGACGCTAAAATAAACCCTAAGATAAAAGCCATTGCTATGCCTAACTGGTGTAGATGGCTTATCATACTTCAAATGTGGATAGTATACACCTATGCTTCGGTTGCCAAATGGTACCCAGATTGGTTTAACTTATCTGTAATAGAAGTTATGATGCATGCAAAAGCAAACTACCCCATTGTTGGCGCTTTGCTACAATACAAATGGATGCATGGTTTTTTAGCCTACTCAGGTATATTGTATGATTTACTGGTGATACCTTTATTATTATACAAACCAACAAGAAAATGGGCATTTTTTGCGTCTATCTTTTTCCACCTATTCAATTCATTTGTTTTTCAAGTGGGTATTTTTCCGTATTTGTCATTAGCGTTTTCACTGTTCTTTTTTGAACCTGAAATTATTAGAAAATACTTTTTGAAAAGAAAACCGCTTTATACAGCCGAAGAGATTATCATACCACCTTACCACCAAATGGTAAAATGGGCAGGTGCTGTGTACCTAGCCTACAACATACTAATGCCTTTACGCCATTGGGTGATTCCAGGGAATGTTTTATGGACAGAAGAAGGACACCGAATGAGCTGGCGAATGATGCTGCGAACCAAAACTGGCCACGTAACCATAAGAGTTACCGACAAAAAAACAAACGAAACTTGGGTAGTTAAAAAATCAGATTACCTTACTCCTAAGCAGAGCAGATTAGTGGCTACCAAACCAGATTTTGCTTGGCAATTTGCTCAAGTTCTTAAAAAAGAATATGCTAAAGAAGGGAAAGACGTTAGCATACATATGGTAGGAACTGCAGTAGTAAACAAAAGCAACCGCAATCCACTTATAAACCCTGAAGTGGATATGGCTTCCGCATCTTGGAACACTTTTTCTCACAACGATTGGATAATGCCTTTTGAAAAAGAATAATTTTTTAAACATTAGTTAAACATATTCCTTTAAATTTGCCACAATAGAAACTTAATTGTTGTAAAAACAATACTGAAAATTTTAATTTATTAATCATGTTACAAGTAGCATTTATTAGAGAACAGAAAGATGCCGTTATTGCCGGTTTATCTAAAAGAAATCTAGACGCCAAAGCAATGGTAGAAGAGGTTTTAAGGTTAGACGAAGAAAGAAGAAGTATTCAGTCATCCTTAGATAACACATTAGCTGAATCTAATAAATTATCCAAAGAAATTGGAATGCTTTTTAAAAGCGGAAAAGCTGCTGAAGCAAATGAATTAAAAGAGAAAACTGCTAATTTAAAGGAAACCTCTAAAGAGCTTACCGATAAATTAAACGAAGCTGCCGATAAATTAACAGAGTTATTGTATCAGATACCTAATGTACCACACGAAAGTGTAAAAGCTGGTAAATCTGAAGAAGATAACGAAGAAATTTTTAAGCACGGAGAAATTCCTCAGCTTGGTGAAGAAGCTTTACCACACTGGGAATTAGCTAAAAAATATGACATTATAGATTTTGAATTAGGAGCTAAAATTACGGGTGCTGGTTTTCCTGTATACAAAGGAAAAGGTGCTAGGTTACAACGTGCTCTAATTTCTTATTTCTTAGACAAAAATACCGCGGCAGGCTACAAAGAGTACCAAGTACCGCACATGGTAAACGAAGCCTCTGGGTACGGCACGGGTCAGTTACCAGATAAAGAAGGACAAATGTACCACGTTACTGCAGATGATTTATACATGATACCTACTGCAGAAGTACCGGTAACTAACTTCTTTAGAGATGAAATGATTGCTGAAAGTGATTTTCCTATTTGTTGTACCGCATACACCCCATGCTTTAGAAGAGAAGCTGGTAGTTATGGTGCACACGTTAGAGGATTGAACAGATTACACCAATTTGACAAAGTAGAAATTGTACGTGTAGAACATCCTGAAAGATCATACGAAGCATTAGAAGGTATGGTGGCACACATTAAAGGTATTCTTGAAGAATTAAAATTACCCTACAGAATTTTAAGATTATGTGGTGGTGACACCGGATTTACATCTGCTCTTACCTATGACTTTGAAGTATTCTCTACCGCTCAAGATCGTTGGTTAGAAATTAGTTCTGTATCCAACTTTGAAACTTTTCAAGCAAACCGCTTAAAATTACGCTACAAAGACAAAGAAGGTAAAAGCAAATTGGCGCACACCTTAAATGGTAGCTCATTAGCATTACCTAGAGTTCTTGCTGGTATTTTAGAAAACTACCAAACAGCCGAAGGCATTCAAATACCAGAAGCATTAGTACCTTATACAGGTTTTGATATGATTGACTAATAAATTAGTCACCTAAAATATAATCCGTAGCACGCCCATGGCTTGTTACGGATTTTTTATTTTATACACACTTATTTATGTATATTTGAAGATAGCACTTATTTGATGTATGAAAAGAAAATGGATACTACATATTGTTTTTGTTCTGTTTACCGTATATGGTTTTTCACAAAACAGTCAACTAGCCAAACAATACTTTGAAGACGGAGACTTTGATAAGGCACTTGCTATTTATAAAGAATTATATGATAGCCAACCCTATAACAACACGTACCTAACGTATTTGGTACAATGCTATCAACAACTAGAACAATACACTGAGGCACAAGAAGTGCTATTGCACAAACTAGATCATTCTGGTAACCCAATACCACTTACCGAAATAGATTTGGGATACAACTATTTGCTTCAGAAAGATTCTGTAAAAGCTACCTACTATTTTGACAGAACTATAAAGTACATTGAAATGAAACCTGAATATTCAGGTAGTATTGGGTATCAATTTCACAAATACTCCTTATTAGATTATGCTCTGCAAGCGTATACCAAGGGTATGGAATTAAAACCAAACCTCAACTATGGTTATGCCATAGCTACCATATATGGAGAACAAGGTAACGTAGAAAAGATGTTTGATACACTTTTAGATTTGTATGCAACAAACGAACAGCAACAAACAAAAATAAGACGTGCCCTTGCTCAGTTTATTACAGAAGAGCCAAGCAACCAAAGTAACCAGCTTCTTAAAAAGCTATTACTTAAAAGAACACAATCTGCACCAGATACTAAATGGAATGAAATTCTTAGTTGGTTGTTTGTACAACAAAAACAGTATAACATGGCTTTTATTCAAGAGAAAGCTATTTACAAACGTACCAACGAAATATCTTTAGATAGGCTCACAGATTTGGCGCTTGCTGCTACCGAAGACAAAGAGAACGCTACCGCCATTAGTATTTATAACTTTATTATTGAGAAGAGTAATTTTAACGGAGCTATTTTAGAAGCTGAGTTGGCCATCATCAAACTTCTGTCTCAAGAGAATCCAGTACCTGAAAAAGAAATTGAAGACAAGTTTCATAAACTACTTCCTGAATATGGTATGATACCGCAAACGGTACAACTACACATAGCATACGCCCATTTTATTGCCTTCCAAAAAAATAATCCGGAGGTAGCTTCTGAACATTTAAAAAAACTACTAAAACTCAATCTTTCAGTTTTTGATGAAGCAGCTGTTAAGATGGAATTAGCCGATATTTTAGTATATGACCAGCATTTTAACGAAGCACTTATTTATTATTCTCAAATACAAACCAAATTAAAAAATGACGTTATAGGGCAAAATGCTATGTTTAAAGTAGCTCAAACTAGTTTTTATAAAGGCGACTTTAAATGGGCAGAGAATCAATTAAAAATTTTAAAATCTTCTACTTCTCAGCTCATAGCTAATGATGCCTTACAGTTAATGCTTGTAATTACAGATAACTCGCAAGAAGACTCTTTACAGACTGCGCTAAAAATATACGCAAAAGCAGATTTATTGGCATACCAAAACAAAGATACGGAAGCTATAAAGCTATTAGATACAATACTTACAAAACATAAGGGAGAAAGCATTGAAGATGAGGCCCTATACAAACAAGCTAAATTGTATGAGAAAGCCAAAGCATATGATAAAGCTATTATAAACTATGAAAAAATGTTAGAATTCTTTGATGGCGGTATTCTAACCGACGATGCACTTTTTGCCTTAGCCACCATTTATGAATATCATTTAATAGATACCGATAAAGCAAAAGAATACTACGAGAAAATTATATTTAATCACCAAGACAGTATATACTTTGTAGCCGCTAGGAAAGCCTTTAGAAAATTAAGGGGCGACAATTTAGGATCATAAATATTCCGAAATCCCTGTTAAAATCATTTGTGCCGCTAAAGAACCTACTACTAACCCCATAATACGGTTAAACACACGCAATCCGTTTACCCCAAGTTTTTGTTTAATATACGGCATACGCCCTAAAATTAACAAACTGGCAATACAACAGATTAAAATAGCTACAAAACCACTTACGTAGTGTTGCCAATCTACCGCTTTTAAACTCATACTCAAAGTAGTAGTAATTAAACCTGGGCCAACAGTAATAGGTATAGCCAAGGGCACTACACTAATATCTTCTCTATTACCCGCTGCCTCTTGCTCTTTACTACTATGGTTTACTTTTTTACCATGACCTTGCACCATGTTAATACCCATTACTAAAAGTATAAGTCCACCAAATACACGTAACCCATCAGGTGATACTCCTAAAAATTTAAAGATATACTGACCGATAAAAAAGATAATTAGCAATGCTACAAAAATGGCTTTACTAGCCTTATTAGCCACACTTTTCACCTCTGCATCAGACACGTCTTCATCTAATAAAGACAGCATAATAACCCCAACTGAAAGTGGGTTCATAATGGTAAACACTGTGATAGTGTCTGAAAATATGCTTTTAAGTAAATCCAATTACGCTTAATTTTAATGCAAATAAAAAACATATTATTTAGAATTTGCTCCGTTCTACTAGAAAAGTTAATTATAGGTAACCAAAAAGCCGCTTATACCAACACATCTGTAATGATTTGCTTTCAAAAAATTAAAACAAATGATATTACTTTCACAATCAATCTATTATAAACATCATAAAAATTGATGAATTTTAATCAGAAAATTGAAGATTAAATAAATGACAAAGCACATTTATTTAGTAAGTTTGATTATGATTAATGAATAGAAAAAATGAATTACAAACCTTCTGCTCAAAGATACCAACAAATGACCTACAGACGTTGTGGAAACAGCGGTCTTAAGCTTTCGGCTTTATCTTTAGGATTGTGGCATAACTTTGGAAATACAACCAATTTTGAAAATAGTCAAAATATTATATTTACCGCTTTTGACAATGGTATAACCCATTTTGATCTTGCTAACAATTACGGACCACCACCTGGTAGTGCCGAAAAGAACTTTGGTAAAATACTACATCATGATTTAGGTGGCTACCGTGATGAATTAGTAATCTCTACCAAAGCAGGCTACGATATGTGGGATGGGCCATACGGAGATTGGGGAAGTAAAAAATACCTGGTATCTAGTTTAAACCAAAGTTTAAAAAGAATGAAACTAGACTATGTAGATATTTTTTATCATCATCGTCCAGACCCAGATACCCCTTTGGAAGAAACCATGGCTGCCCTAGATCTTATTGTACGCCAAGGTAAAGCCTTATATGTTGGTATTAGCAATTATGGCCCTGAAAGAGCTGCACAAGCATTTAAAATTTTAAAAGAAATGGGCACTCCGTGTTTAATTCATCAACCTAAATACAGCATGTTTGTAAGAACACCTGAAGAAGGACTGTTAGATGTAATTGAAGAACATAAAGTAGGCTGCATTCCTTTTTCGCCACTTGCCCAGGGTTTACTTACAGACAAATATTTAAAAGGTATACCAAAGGATAGTAGAGTTGTAAAAAGCGGCAAATTCTTAAACGAAAGCCATATTACACCAGAAATTATTGAAAAGGTAAAAGAACTGAATATTATAGCTAAAAAACGCGGACAAAAATTGGCGCACATGGCATTGTCTTGGCTACTAAGAGACAACCGTGTTACCTCTGTATTGGTGGGTACCAGTAAGCCAGAACAGGTTACAGACGCTATTAAAAGTTTAGAAAATTTATATTTTTCACCTGAAGAATTACAAGCTATTGTAGCTGTTTTACAATCATAAAACATTTTAAACACATCATAAAAAGCCTTTGTAGTAGTTACTACAAAGGCTTTTTATTTTAAGGTACTACTACTAGTTTTCCTCGGGTTTTACCAGATTCTATTTTTTTATGAACCTCTTGCATATCTTCTAGCCCATAGGTATTAGATATATAAGGCACTAAAATTTCTTCCTTTAATAAATGAGATAAATAATGCATCCATTCCTTATCAGGGTGCATTAGCAATGTATGCCCGTTTACATCTTTATCTTTTAATTTTTGCTTAAACAAATCAAAAGAATTAGAAGGTATACAAATCACATCGCCCCCTGGCTTGGTGGTTAAAATAGCGTTATCAATATTCGTTAATCCAACAAGGTCTAATACCACATCAAATTTACTCTCATACTCTTTATAATCAACATTCTCATAATCAATGTGAGCATCTGCTCCTAAGGTATTTAATATAAAATCTTTATTTTCTAATGATGATGAAGCCGTAACTGTAGCGCCTATATATTTAGCATATTGAATAGCAAAATGCCCTACTCCACCAGCTCCTGCATGTATAAGTATATGATCGGTAGGAGACAAATCTATAGTTTCTTTAAGTGCCTGGATAGCAGTTAAAGCAGCAACCGGACTTGAGGCAGCATCAGTAAAAGAAACTTGGCGTGGTATAGGTACCAAAGCATCAATACTTGTTTTGGTGTACTCAGCATACGTTTCTCCAAAACCGCTACCATTACTTGCAATACCAAAAACATGATCACCTACATTATAGCTAGTAATTTTTTTCCCTTTTTTCACTACAATACCAGCTACATCTTTTCCTAAAATTACCGGAAAATTTACTTTTGGCAATTTAGCAGCAAAAGCATTTCCTTCTCTTGCCTTTGCGTCTACAGGGTTTATACCAATAGCCTCTACCTTCAAAATTATTTCATTATCATTAGGTGAAGGAGTGTCTATATTGGTTATTTGTAAATTATTTATGCTTCCAAATTCGTTAATACTTACAGCTCTCATGTATTTCGGTTGAAAATCCTTATATTCATTTAAAAAGGCAAAATACCCGACATTTTACTCTAAAGCAAGTTATATTTGCATTTTAAAAAAACTTTAAGATTGTATGTATATTTATAATGTAACCAGCAATATTGCAGAATCGGTACACGAAGAGTGGTTAAAATGGATGCAGGAAACTCACATTCCGGAAATATTAGCTACCGGAAAATTTACGAACGCTAGAATTATAAAAGTGTTAGTAGAAGAAGAAATGGGCGGGGTTACGTACTCGGTTCAATATACGGCAAACAACAAAGAAGACTTAAATAAGTATTATGATGAACACGCTGAAGAATTAAGAGGCAAAGTATTAAAAAAGTTTGCAGACAGCATTGTATCATTCCGTACCGAATTAGAAATTATTAGCGATCACTAGAATATGACAAACGTAAGGGCCAAAAAACATTTAGGACAGCATTTTTTAACCGATGAAAATATCGCTAAAAAAATTGCAGACTCACTTACCTTAAGCGGATACCAAAATGTATTAGAAATTGGTCCGGGTATGGGTGTATTAACTAAATACCTGTTAGAAAAACCCATTACCACTCATGTGATAGAAATAGATACAGAATCTGTAGAATATCTGCAAACTCATTACCTAAACCTATCAGACAGAATTATAAGCAAAGATTTTTTAAAATACGATGTAAGAAACGTTTTTAAAGAAGAGCCCTTTGCTATTATAGGTAACTTCCCATACAACATCTCTTCTCAAATTGTTTTTAAAACATTAGAAATGAGAGATCAAGTTCCTGAATTTTCTGGTATGTTTCAGAAAGAGGTAGCAGAGCGTATCTGTGAAAAGCCAGGTAGTAAAACCTATGGTATTCTATCGGTACTAACACAAGCTTTTTACAATGCAACCTACTTATTTACTGTTTCTGAAAAAGTATTTAACCCACCACCTAAAGTAAAAAGTGGTGTATTAATATTAAAACGAAAAGAAAACTACCACTTACCTTGCGACGAAAAATTATTTTTCCAAGTTGTAAAAGCTGCCTTTAATCAACGAAGAAAAACATTAAGAAATAGTTTAAAAGCTTTTATAACTTCCGATAATCTAAAAGAACATAGTATCTTTGGGATGCGTCCGGAACAATTGAGCGTTGCCGAGTTTTTAGAAATTACGCAGATGATTTCAGATCAACCGGATTAATGTTTCTCCGCGAGTAAAATAAGAGTACAATACACACCCTAAATAGGGTGTTTAAAACAAAGCTTATGACCCCATTTAAACTTAGTGATGAACTCATTGAACAAATAGAGGCTCTTATTGAAGTTGACAATAAGCATGAGTTGTTAATGTTACTTGGCGATGTGCACTACGCAGATATTGCCGAGATTATACACGAGCTAAATTTAGATGAAGCTACGTACCTTATTAAACTTCTAGACAGTAAAAAAACATCGGATGTTATTACTGAGCTTGATGAAGATATTAGAGATAAAATCTTAGAAAAGCTTTCTGCAAAAGAAATTGCAGACGAAATTGTTGAGCTAGACACCGATGACGCGGCAGATATTATTAACGAATTACCAGATGATAGAAGAGACGAGGTAATAGCGTTTATAGATGACCACGAACACGCCAAAGACATTGTTGAACTTTTACGTTACGATAATGACACCGCTGGGGGTTTAATGGCAAAAGAGCTAGTTAAGGTAAATGAAAACTGGTCGGTATTAAACTGCGTAAAAGAAATGAGAGCTCAGGCAGAACATGTGACCAGAGTACATTCTATTTATGTTGTAGACGATAACGAAAGACTTATTGGACGTCTTTCACTTAAAGACTTACTAACAGCATCTACTAGAAGCGCTATTAAAGACATTTATATATCTAAGGTAGATTATGCATCGGTACATGACGATGCTGAAGATGTGGCTCGTATTATGGCCAAGTATGACCTTGAAGCTATACCTGTTGTAGACGAACTTGGTAGATTGGTGGGTAGAATTACCATTGACGATATTGTAGACGTTATTAGAGATGAAGCGGAAAGAGATTACCAAATGGCGGCAGGTATTTCTAAAGACGTTGAAGCAAAAGATAGCATCTTAAAACTTACCCGTGCAAGATTACCATGGCTACTTATTGGAACCTTTGGGGGTATGATGGCTGCTAAAATTATCACCTCCTTTCAACAAGGCATGGGCGACTTTGTAATACTCCTCAGTTTTGTACCCTTAATTCAGGCTACCGCAGGTAATGTTGGCGTACAATCATCGGCTATTGTAGTACAAGGATTAGCTAACAATTCTATTGATGGACAAATAATCAACCGTTTGTTTAAAGAGTTTCTTTTAGGCTTGGTAAACGGTGGCTCTATTGCTTTGATTGTTTTATTAATTACACATTTCTTTTTTAATACCGATTATATAGTATCGCTTACCATTGGTATTGCTATTATTTCTGTTATCATTATTGCAGCAATTATAGGTACATTTATCCCTATTTTCCTAGATAAAAGAGGCATAGACCCTGCTGTGGCAACAGGCCCCTTTATTACTACCAGTAATGATATTTTTGGGATATTAGTTTACTTTAGTATTGCTAAACTTATTCTAGGTTTTTAAATCAAATTATAGCCATAATTACCTGTAATTTCACGTTATCTTAACAGCAAACTTTGTACCTTTGCTCATCTAAAAAGATAACGTTATGAAGATACTTCACTTAGACACTAATCACCCATTATTATTGGAGGGATTGAACGCTTTAGGGTTTGAGAATCATGAGGACTATCTATCCCCAAAATTAAAAGTTGAAAAGAAAATTCATGAGTACGACGGTATTATTATCAGAAGTCGTTTCTCTATTGATAAAGCATTTTTAGAACATGCTACCAACCTTAAGTTTATTGCTAGAGTTGGTGCCGGTGTTGAAAATATTGATGGTGATTTTGCTAGAGAAAAAGGGATTACCCTTATTGCTGCACCAGAAGGTAACCGTAACGCTGTAGCAGAACAAAACCTAGGAGTGCTTTTAGGATTAATGAACAACATTAAAAAAGCAAACCGTAAGGTAAGAAGAGGTAAATGGGAAAGAGAATCTAACAGAGGAGAAGAGTTAGATGGTAAAACTGTAGGTATTATTGGCTACGGTTATATGGGTAAAGCTTTTGCTAAAAAACTAAGAGGTTTTGAGGTAGAAGTACTATGCTACGATATTAAAGAAAATGTAGGCGACGAAAACGCTACACAAGTTTCTTTAGAAGAGTTGCAACAAAAGGCAGATGTTATTAGTATACATACCGACCTTAACCCTACTTCTGAAAGAATGATTAATGCCGAGTTTTTAAACGGATTGGCAAAACCTATCTATTTCTTAAACACTGCTAGAGGTAAATTAGTTGAAACCCAAGACTTAGTAAATGCTTTGAAAAAAGGTATTGTTAAAGGTGCAGGGTTAGATGTATTAGAATACGAAAAATCTTCTTTTGAAGGTTTGTATGATGATGATGTAATGCCAGAACCATTAAAATATCTTACCAAATCGTACGATGTTATTTTAACACCGCACATTGCAGGTTGGACACACGAAAGTAATGTGAAGCTTGCACAAGTTATTTTAGATAAAATTAAAGCAGATTTTTGTTAATTTAGGGGTGTAACCCTAAGTAACAGAAATATGACATCTAAAGCTACCTCACCAGAGGAATATATCTCAGAACTTCCTGAGGATAGAAAAGCAGCTATTATAAAATTAAGAGAAACTGTACTCAATAACCTTCCTGAAGGATTTCAGGAAGGTATGAGTTATGGTATGGTTGGCTACGTAGTTCCTAAAAGCGTATACCCTGCCGGATATCACTGCTCTCCTGAACTCCCCTTACCTTTTATGAGTTTTGCTTCTCAAAAAAACTTTATTGCATTTTACCATATGGGTATATATGCCAAAAAAGAACTGTTAGACTGGTTTGTTGCCGAATACCCCAAACATTGTAAATACAAATTAGACATGGGTAAAAGTTGTATCCGCTTTAAAAAGGTTGATGCTATTCCCTATGAACTACTAGGGGAGTTAGTAACAAAAATGACTCCGCAAGAATGGATTGACATCTATGAGCATAATTTAAAAAGATAAAATTATAAACACATAACTCACTTACCTTTCATACGATAATTGTATTTTTAAATTCATTTAAAAACTAGTCAATATGAAAAAAAGAGTAACAGGTTTAGGAGGTTTCTTTTTTAAAACAGAAGATCCAGACAAAGTAAAGGACTGGTATAAAAACCACTTAGGACTTAATACCGATGCATACGGATGTACCTTTTGGTGGAAAGACGAAGAAGGTAAAGAGTGCTCTACACAATGGAGTCCATTTAAAAAGGACACCTCCTATTTTAAGCCAAGTGAAAAAGACTTTATGATGAACTTTAGAGTAGAAAATCTAGAGGAACTATTAGAAGTACTTAAGCAAGAAGGCGTTACCGTTGTAGGAGATATGGAAACCTATGATTATGGAAAATTTGGTTGGATATTAGACCCTGAAGGAAATAAAATAGAACTTTGGGAACCTATAGACCAAGCCTTTAAATAGCATTTTGTATTTTTACATCGCTATTAAAAAAAATCACTATGGAAGTCATCAATCATCCACAAGAAGAAAGTAAACGTATTATTGCAGGTATTATGGGTATTTTATTTGGCTCATTAGCCATTCATAAATTTGTATTAGGCTATACCAAAGAAGGTGTTATTTTATTACTCATCTCATTGCTAACCTGCGGTACCGTTGGTAGTATCATTGGGCTTATAGAAGGCATTGTATACCTCACTAAAACAGACGAAGAGTTTTACCACACCTATCAGCTAGGCAAAAAACCCTGGTTCTAATTATATTCTAGTAGTTGGGTTTACACCCAAAATTGTTTATTTATCAGGATAATAATCTAGGGGAAGCATATCTTTAAACCTAAGTTTCCCCATATACCCTCCAAAAACCAATGCATCTACTGGAGTAAAATTGCCGTATGAGTCTATAAAGAAACCGTCTGTATAAATTTGCATAGCAGACTGTTCATCTTTTTTATAAAGTAAATTCCATTTGGGTTGGGTTGCTGTTACATATTTTAAACCTAAAGAATCAGATATTGTAAAGTGTTGCAACGGGTCTACCGGAAAAGATCTTTTATAAACGCCAAATTTCTCTTCTGTTAACTCCTCTTTCGCTAGTGTTCTCATAAAATGCAATGGAGAGCCATAGTAAATTTTTCTTCGTCTCCTTTTGTACTTACCCTGCCCTTCAGAGATATCATTATAAAAGGAAGTTCCTGCATAATAAACACTTTGAATAAACATACTACTCAAAGAATTTTGTGTATACACCACCTCAAAATCTACCAAATTATAAGTTACCTCATAACCTAATGCTGTATTCATTATTTTTAAAGGCTCAGATGCAAAAGCCAGCAATTTACTCTTCGTCATATCATAGGTAACTATAATAACATCTTCGTTTAAAATCTTACAGTTACCTTCATATTCTTGCCCCAAAAACTCTTTTCTAAACACTACCATTTTCGCTTCTCTAGTAAACGGATCGGCCTGTAGCACCACCTCATCTAAAGCAAAGGAAGTTTCTTTTAAATAAAATTTAATGTCTTTGTAAGCGTAAGGATTGTTTATATGAACAGATTCATACCCTATATAACTAACAATAAGCGAAGCGGTCACTTGCTTCTCGGTCTCTAACTCAAAATACCCCTCTTTATTTGTTACAGTACCAATACTGGTACCATCAAAATAAACGGTTACCCCTTGCATTGGTTCTTTAGTAGTATGGTCATATACATAACCTGTAACAATAGCCTGTGCATTTACAGACGCTATAGTTACTACCAAAAATAAAAGAAAAAAATATAATGTTTTAGGCATGGTCGTTTTGATCTCCCATGAACTTGCGTTCAAGTTCTTCCTGAAATTCTTCCATAACAGGCTTTACCGTACTTTCTGGTAAGTCTGCAATTCTAATATACATTAAACCATCTACTGAGTTGTTAAATAAAGGGTCTACATTAAACGCTACCACTTTAGCATTTTGCTTAATGTATTTCTTAATCAATACTGGTAAACGTAATTCTCCTGGCTCTACCTCATCTATAATTTTATCAAACTTGTTAAGGTCAGCCCTAGTTTCATCAAAAATAAAATCTTTATCAGCATCTTTTAATTTTACCTTAAACTCTTTCTTAGGTTTAATATACTGTGCCACATACGGGTCGTAATAATTAGATTTCATAAACTCAATCATTAACGATTTAGAGAAATTAGAAAACTGATTACTAATACTTACCCCACCAATTAAATAATTGTGCTCTGGGTGTCTTAACGTAGTATGCACAATACCTTTCCATAACAAGAACAGAGGCATTGGTTTTTGCTGATATTCTTTAATAATAAACGCCCTACCCATTTCAATAGATTCGCTCATCATTTTATACAATTCAGGCTCAAATCTAAAAAGGTCATGCAAATAAAAACCTCGTATACCGTGCGCCTCAAATATCCTTTTTCCTAAGCCCATTCTATAGGCTCCTGCTAAACATTTAGCATCATCATCCCACAGAAACAAATGGTGATAATATTCATCAAAACTATCTAAATCTATCGCCTGATTAGTTCCTTCTCCTACTTCTCTAAAGGTAATCTCACGCAACCTCCCTATTTCTTGTAAAATGTTAGGTATACTTGTAGATTCAGCCAAAAATACTTCGTAGTTCTTACTTTTAAGCAATCTACAATTCTGAGTACGCAAGCTAGCTACCTCAGCCTCCATAGCTTCGGCACAAACCGGAGTAATAATATCTTTAGGACTCTTAGGAAGTTTTAAGGTAGTAGGTATTTGTTTTAAAATACTATTCTTTTCGTATACATTAGAAAGTACATAAGTTTTCCTTCTCAAAAACTCACTAAACTCATGAAGGTCTGTAAACTCTTTTTGCGCATCAACCGAAATGGTTCTACCAATACGTACTTTAATAACTCTTTTTTTCTGGGTTAATAATTCCGATGGTAGTTTAGCTGTTCTAAGGGTATCACTAATTTTAGAAAGTCGGTAAAACAACCTACTATTTTTAGCATGAAAATAAATAGGTACTACAGGTACTTCTGCCTTTTTAATAAGTTTTATAGCAGCCTCTTCCCAAGGCTTATCTATAATAAGTTTACCATCTCTATAGGTAGAAACTTCACCAGCCGGGAAAATACCCAACGGATGACCGTCTTGTAAATGTCTTATAGAATGTTTAAAACCGGCTATGCTAGACTTAGCATCCTTTCTATCTTCAAACGGATTTACCGGCATTACATAAGGACTCAATGGCTTAATACGTTGCAACAAAAAGTTTGCAATAATTTTAAAATCAGCTCTTTGTTCTGCCATTAATTTTAACAGCAGCACTCCATCTATACCTCCAAGCGGATGATTAGAAATGGTAATAAATGGCCCTTCCTTAGGCAAGCGTTTTAAGTCTTCCTCTGGTATTTCAAATTTTATATTAAACTCGTCTAATAAGGCATTAAGAAAGTCTATCCCCTCTAAATGCTTATGACGATTATAAATTGCATTCAGCGTAGAGATTTTAAGAACTTTCATTAGTAACCAACCAATGAAAGTTCCTATAAATCCGTATTTATCTAAGTGTATTGCTTTTGCTACTTCTTTAGCTGTAACTAATCCCATTCAATTATTACATTATACTAACAAATATAGCAAAAAAGCCATTGGTTATTTAGAAACTATTTGAACAGTATCTTGTAATAATTGTTTTAACAGTACTTCTTTTCCTTCTTCAATTTGCTGTAAAGCCTCTGAATTTACGTGTCTTACGGTATAAAGTGACACATCTTGGTAGCAGTCAATTTTAAATCTACCTTTTAATTTATTTAACAAACTATCAAGCGTATCATACTTATTTTCAACACATACCGAAAAACTAATAGCAGAATTTTGAATTACATCTACTTTCATCTTAGCCTCGTGCAATAATTTGAATATTTCACTAATATTATCTTCTACAAAGAAGGAGAAATCAAGTGTAGAAAGCGATAATAAAACTTGTCCTTTTTTAACAATAAAGCAAGGCACCATAGGCTCTAAATCTTGCCCTTTACTAACACTTGTACCCGCTGCCGTAGGATTTAAAAACGACTTTACGTGCAATGGAATTTCTTTACGTTGTAACGGTTGCAATGTTTTAGGGTGAATTACAGAGGCACCATAAAAGGCTAGCTCAATAGCTTCTTGATAAGAAATTTGGTGCAACAACTGTGTGTTTTCAAAATAACGAGGATCTGCATTTAACACTCCTGGTACATCTTTCCAAATAGTTACACTTTCTGCACCTAAACAATAAGCAAATATTGCAGCGGTATAATCAGACCCTTCTCTACCCAAAGTAGTAGTAAAGTTATTTGGGTCACTTCCTAAAAATCCTTGTGTAATGTTAAGCACTTCTTTATTTACCCCGGCTACAATTTGTTCTTCGGTTACAGCCCAATCTACCTTTGCATCTCTGTATCTGGTATCGGTTTTAATAAGCGTTCTAACATCTAACCATGTGTTTCTTATACCTTTATCTTGTAAATAAAAACTAAGAATGGTAGTAGATAATAATTCTCCAAAACTCACCACTTGATCATACACAAAGCTATTATTAGGAGATTTATTTCTATCAAGAAAAGAAACCAACTCGGCAAACACTCCGTCTATTTTATAAAATACCGGGTGCTCTTCTTTACCAAATAAGTCTACCATAATACTATTATGGTATGCCTTCAGCTGTGCTATGCTTTCTGGCAAAGCATCTTTATCTGTAAAATAATTTTTTACCACTACCTCTAAAGCGTTGGTAGTTTTTCCCATAGCAGAAACTACTAGCAAGGTACCCTCATACCCTACTGTTTCTAATACGTTTACCACATTTCTTACGCCCTCAGCATCCTTCACCGAGGCTCCTCCAAATTTAAAAATTCGCATCGCCCAATCTATTAATATAATTTTGTATTCCTTGTTCGTTTAGTTGTACCACATCCCAATCTCTTAGAACAGCGGCACCATTACTCTCGTAAAATTCAATTGCAGGAGTGTTCCAATCTAAAACATTCCATTCTATTCGTTTTACTTTTTTTGTGTAACCGTACTTAATAACTTCTGTTAATAACGCCTTTCCTACTCCGTTACCTCTGGCGGTTTCAGTGACTATAAGGTCCTCTAAATGTATGGTTTTTCCTTTCCAAGTAGAATATCTGTAATAGAAAAGTGCCAAACCTACTACAGCCCCCTCTTTTTCTGCTACAAAAGCAGTAAATGCAGGGGTAGTACCAAACCCATCGTTCTTGAGATCTTCAATGGTAACTTCAACAGCATCAGGTTCTTTTTCAAAAATAGCCAACTCCTGTATCAGCTGAAGCACCTGACTCATATCGTTTTCTGTGGCTAATCGAATTGTTAACATAATATTATAAATATATGTTTCAAATATAACTAAAAGTTACATATGTAAGGATTTTAATTTTTACGAAATCGTTATAGTATAACATTTTTACCGATATTTGTATAGAACCACAACAAATATTACTCTATGACAAAAAAACACCAAACCTTAGGTGAGTACATTATTGAAAATCAAAACTCGTTTAGGTACTCATCGGGGGAATTATCAAAACTCATTAATGCCCTACGACTGGCAGCTAAAGTAGTAAACCACGAAGTTAACAAGGCAGGCTTAGTGGATATTTTAGGGGCAGCCGGAGAAGTAAACGTTCAGGGAGAAAATCAACAAAAACTGGACGTTATGGCTAACAACATTTTTATTGAAACACTCCGTAATCGAGAAATTGTTTGCGGAATTGCCTCGGAAGAGGAAGACGACTTTATTACCATTAATAGTAGTGACGACAACCACCAAAACAAATATGTTGTACTTATAGATCCCTTAGATGGTTCTAGTAACATTGATGTAAACGTATCGGTAGGTACAATCTTCTCTATATACAGAAGAGTAACACCTATAGGCTCACCGGTGCAGATAGAAGACTTTTTACAGCCTGGCCGAAATCAAGTAGCGGCAGGATATATTGTTTATGGTACCTCTACTATGATTGTATATACTACCGGTGATGGTGTAAATGGGTTTACGTTAAACCCTGCTATTGGTACCTTCTATTTATCTAACCCTAATATGCAATTTCCTGAAAATGGAAAAATTTACTCTGTAAACGAGGGTAACTACATTCATTTTCCACAAGGGGTAAAAGATTATATTAAGTATTGCCAAAAAGAAGAAGGAGACCGCCCATACACCTCTAGATATATTGGATCATTGGTATCCGATTTTCATAGGAACATGATTAAAGGTGGTATTTACATGTACCCAAAAAGCTCTATTGCAGAAGAGGGTAAGTTACGTTTATTGTATGAGTGTAACCCTATTGCTTTTTTAGCAGAGCAAGCAGGTGGTAAAGCTAGTAACGGGTTTACCCCAATTATGGACATTACCCCTACCGAATTACATCAGAGGGTTCCATTTTTTTGCGGAAGTAAAAATATGGTGGAAAAAGTGGAAGAATTTATTCAAAAAGCAAATCAATAAGGCATTAAAAAACCGGGAAGTTTCCCGGTTTTTTTTATCTGTTCATGTATCTTATTTCTTCTTTAAAAGTATCTATATCTACTCCTAAATTTAATAAGTACATCGCTTTCTTTACAATAAACTCAGCATTACCTGGTGTAAAACCTAAACCTATTGCCAAGCGAATCATAATTTTCATTTCTTCATCATCTGCTATATGGTCTACATATACCATACGAGCTATATCATACAATCTTTCCAAACGCGCCTCATATAGCACCGGTGGATTGATTTCATACTTCATAGGGTTTTCTATGATTTCTGCCTTCTTTTCATCAGATATTTCTAAATGATGTGCTAGCCTATCTATAAAAGCGCGCTCTTCATCATTAATAATACCATCTGATAACGCCACCCTCACAATTGCTGCAAAGTGGTCTCTGTTTCTATCCCTGAATCCAGGAGAATATAAGTCTGAAAATGCCATTATTTAGTTTTTAGTTATACAAAGATACATAATCTTCAATTTTAACACTCAAAAATTTTACTTCTGAAAATTATAACAAAACCTTATCAATAGTAACCTATATTTATCTGTAAATTACCTCCTAAACAAAATAAGCTACATGAAAACCCCACTACTTCAATTTACAGAAAAAGGTATTTATTGCCAACAAGCAAATGTATACCTAGACCCCTGGAAAAAAGTAGACAATGCCCTAATAACACATGGCCATGCAGACCATTCGCGTTGGGGACATAAAAAATATATAACCCAACACGACAATGTTCCTATTATAAAGCACCGATTAGGTGCTATTGAAGCTACCGGGGTAAACTATAATGAAAAAATAATAATTAACAACGTTACTTTTTCCTTTCATCCGGCAGGTCATATTCCTGGTTCGTCTCAAATTAGAGTAGCACACAAAGGAGATGTATGGGTTTTTACAGGTGATTATAAATTACATCCCGATGGATTATCAGTTCCGTATGAACCTGTAAAATGCAACAGCTTTATTACTGAATGTACCTTTGGGCTACCCGCTTTTAAATGGCGACCGCAACAAGAAGTATTTAATGATATTAACGAATGGTGGAAAACCAATAAAGCCGAGGGTAAAACCTCTGTACTCTTTGGTTACTCCTTAGGTAAGGCACAGCGCTTAATTAAAAATTTAGACACCTCAATTGGCACCATATATACACATGCTGCTGTAGAGAATTTAAATGAAGTTATTAGACCTCACTTCTCACTGCCAGACACCGTTAGAATTACCGCAGATACCGATAAAAAAGCCATAGCCGGTAATATAATTATTGCACCACCAAGCGCACATGGCACACCATGGCTACGAAGGTTTGCGCCCTTTGTAACTGCTACCGCCAGTGGGTGGATGGCTTTCAGAGGTGCCAGACGAAGACGGGCTGTAGATAGAGGTTTTGTTTTATCTGACCACTGCGATTGGAATGAACTACTAACCGCTATTAAGGAGACAGGTTGCGAAAAAGTAATTACCACCCACGGATATACCGATGTATTTTCTAAGTATTTGCAAACTTTAGGATATGATGCTCGTACAGAGCAAACACAATATGAAGGTGAAAATGCAGAAACCAACGAAGAAAATGAGGTGACATCATGAAGGCATTTGGAGAATTAATAAGAATATTAGATGCTACCAACAAAACCAATGAAAAGGTAAAGGCTTTAGCCACTTATTTTAAGGAGGCTCCTGCCCCTGACAAACTTTGGACTATTGCACTTTTGTCACACAGACGCCCAAAGCGGCCCGTAACCACTACCCTTTTAAGAGAATGGGCTTCTGAAGCGGCTCATATCCCCTTATGGTTGTTTGAAGAATCATACCATATTGTTGGAGACCTAGCAGAAACTATAGCGTTGGTAATTCCTGAAGAATCCGTTACCCATGACAAAAGTTTAGCCGATTTTGCAACCGATTTATTGGCGTTATACAATAAAGATGAGCAACAAAAAAAGGAATACCTATTAACTACTTGGCAACAATTAGACTATTATGAGCGGTTTGCCTTTAATAAAATTATTACGGGTGGTTTTAGAATTGGTATTAGTCAAAAATTAATGACACGAGCCTTAGCCAAGGCTACTGAAATAGACGAAGATATTTTAGCCTATAAACTCATGGGCGATTGGACACCCCAAACCACCACTTTTAATAAGTTGATTTTAGAGGAAAATGAAGAAGACTACCTAAGTAAACCCTATCCTTTTTATTTAGCCTATGCGTTAGACCAAGAACCCGCCGAGCTAGGTGATGTTTCTGAATGGAGTTTTGAGCATAAATGGGATGGTATTAGAGCGCAACTAATTGTACGCAATAAAGAATTGTTTGTATGGAGTAGAGGCGAAGAATTAGTGACCGATAAGTATCCGGAATTTGAAGTGTTCACAGAACATTTTCCTGATGGCACCGTAATAGATGGCGAGCTTTTGCCGTACCCTAACAATAGCATTGGTACTTTTAACGATTTACAAACCAGAATAGGCAGAAAAAACATCACTAAAAAATTACTTGAGAAAACCCCCGTAATTATAAAAGCGTATGATGTTTTAGAATGGAAAGGAGAAGATGTAAGGGAGCAACCGTTTAAAACTAGAAGAGGCTATCTTAATCAGTTAATACAACTGTGTAAGGACAAAAACCTACCGCTTTACATTTCTGAAGTAATGCACTTTAACACTTGGGAAGCTGCCGCTAAAGAACGGGAGCGGTCTAGAGATGTAAAGAGTGAGGGGCTCATGCTTAAAAGAAATGATTCTCCTTATCTAATAGGTAGAAAAAAAGGAGATTGGTGGAAATGGAAAGTAGACCCACTTACCATAGATGCTGTTTTAACCTATGCTATGCGTGGCCATGGAAGACGTACCAACCTTTTCACAGACTACACTTTTGCGCTTTGGGACAACAATGAATTGGTAACCTTTGCTAAAGCCTACAGCGGTTTAACCGATGCTGAGTTTAGACAAGTAGACAATTTTGTAAAAAGAAATACCACCGATAAGTTTGGTCCGGTAAGGCAGGTAACTCCAGAATTGGTATTTGAAATTGCCTTTGAAGGTATAGCCCCGAGCAAGCGCCATAAAAGTGGGGTGGCAGTACGTTTCCCGAGAATACTTAGATGGCGACAAGACAAAAAAATAGAGGAAGCTAATTCCCTAGACGATTTGAAAGCGCTCATTATAGAATAACACCAATTTTAAAATAATTTTAATACTGTCAGCTAACGCTTTGGCATTTATTTTGAGCCAAAATATGGCAGAAAAATAACTGAATTGTGAACTCTAAAATGAAACAAGATGAAAACAAGAATCTTCATTTTAGCAGCTTTACTAACAAGTTTGGTAAGCTGTAATGCGCAAGAAAAAAAAGACAGTAGAACAAATGAACCATTAACTGCGGATGCTATAACTAAGCAGGAGATTCCAAAAGGCAATTGGAAAGTTAACAAACAATTTGATGAAAATGGAAACCTAGTGCAGTACGACTCTATTTACACCTATGGTTTTAGCACTGAAAATGGAGACACACTTCCTTTAAAAACAGGCAAAGATGTAATGAAGAGTTTCCATCAATATTTTGGAAATACCCAAATGCCGCAAGACTTCATGAACCATTTCTTTAGTGATTCACTAAATGTAGGAGAAAATGCCTTCGATGAAAACTTTTTTAATAACCGAATGTTCTCCGACGATTTTCAGGAACAGCTTCAAAAAATGGATTCTATAAGAAATGCTTTTATGCAACAATATCAGCAACAACTATCTAGTCCAGAACATACACCTCAAAAAACCTAATTCACAAAATAGTATTAAAATATGAAGGGTTTCCCCATAATTAGGGAAGCCTTTTTTATTTTTATGACAAGTACCCTAATAGATGCCCAAAAAACAAGACATTTCATATCATCAAAAAGTAACCGACTGGTTTCAGCAACAAGGCTGGCAACCTTTTCCATTTCAGGAAAAAACATGGAAATCCGTTGCTAAAGGAAAAAACGGCTTGCTTAATGCCCCAACAGGTAGTGGAAAAACGTACGCCCTTTGGATAGGTTTTGTATTAAAGTATCTGCAACAACACCCTGAGGTTTTTACAAAACCTGAAAAAGGTTTAAAAGTTATTTGGGTTACACCCTTACGCGCACTAGCAGCCGAAATACAACAAACCACACAAAGGTTTTGCAATGCTATGGAAATTCCTTTTACCGTAGGTTTACGAACCGGGGACACCTCTACTGCTGAACGTAGCAAGCAAAAAAAGCAAATGCCCGATTTGCTTATTACTACGCCTGAAAGTTTACACTTATTATTAGCCTCAAAAAATTATCCGAAACTATTTAAAAGCCTAGAAGGTATTGTTATAGATGAGTGGCATGAACTACTAGGGTCTAAAAGAGGTGTACAAACAGAGTTGGCTCTTTCTAGATTAAAAACTATTTGTCCTACCATGCTCATCTGGGGCATATCTGCTACCATTGGCAATTTAGAGCAAGCTATGGAAGTACTATTAGGTACCAACAATAGCTACTTAACCAATTCCGTTTTAATAAAATCTAATATTAAAAAGAAAATACGGGTAAGCTCCATTATACCTGAACAAATGGAACGCTTCCCTTGGAGGGGACATTTAGGGTTACATTTATTAGAAGAAATTATACCCATTATTAAAAGCAGTAAAACCTCTTTAATTTTTACCAATACCCGCTCGCAATGTGAGTTATGGTACCAAGCTATATTAGAAGCACATCCTGAATTTGCAGGAGAAATTGCCATGCATCATGGCAGTATTCATAAAGAAACCCGGTTATGGGTAGAAGGTGCTATACGTAATGAAAGTTTAAAAGCGGTAGTATGTACCTCTAGCCTAGACTTAGGAGTAGATTTTGCCCCCGTAGAAACCATTATACAAATAGGAGGCCCTAAAGGAGTGGCACGTTTTTTACAAAGAGCTGGGCGTAGCAATCACCAACCGGGTAAAGAAAGTATCATTTATTTTTTACCTACACATGCCATAGAGCTTATAGAAGCCTCTGCCCTTCAACAAGCCGTAAAAACCACTACGGTAGAAGACCGTATACCGTATTTATTAAGTTTTGATGTATTGGTTCAATACCTCATCACACTAGCCGTTTCAGATGGTTTTCATCCAGATGACATTTTTAAAGAAGTACAAACTACCTTTTGTTTTCAAGCATTAAGTGAAACCCAATGGCTATGGGTTCTTAACTTTATTACCAAGGGTAGCCAAACACTACAAAATTATGACGAGTACCAAAAAGTAACCATAGAAGAAAACGGCACTTACAAAGTAAACAACCGAGGTATTGCCATGAGGCACCGTTTATCTATTGGTACCATTGTTAGTGACGCCATTTTAAAAGTAAAATATGTAAAAGGTCCAGGTATTGGCACTATAGAAGAATGGTTTGTCTCTAAGCTAAAACCTGGTGATGTGTTTACGTTTGCAGGAAGAAATTTAGAACTTTTTCAGATTAAGAATATGCAGGTACTGGTTAAAAAATCAAAAAGTAAAAATGCAAAAGTACCAAGTTGGATGGGCGGGCGCATGAGTTTCTCTTCGCAAATGAGTACACTGCTTAGAGAAGAACTATACAAAGCAAACCACCCTAATAGGTCTAGAGAAATAAAAGCATTATCGCATTTATTTAACAAACAAAAGCAAGAGTCTATTGTACCAGAAGCAGATCAGTTTTTAATAGAAACCTTTAAAACCCGCGAAGGTTACCATACGTTATTCTATCCGTTTGAAGGGAGGTTTGTACATGAAGCCATGGGAAGTTTATTAGCATATAGAATTAGTTTGCTACAACCCATTACCTTTTCTATAGCCTTTAACGATTATGGTTTTGAGCTGTTATCAGATCAAGAAATTAGTATTCAAGAGGTGTTAGACAATGATTTGTTTACCGCAAGGTTTGTTACCGATGATTTACAAAAGAGTTTAAACGCTACCGAAATGGCTCGCAGAAAATTTAGAGATATTGCCGTAATAGCTGGTTTAGTTTTTCAAGGGTACCCAAACAAACTTTTAAAAAGCAAACATTTGCAAAGCAGCTCTCAATTACTTTTTAATGTATTTAAAGACTTTGAACCCGATAACCTTCTCTACCAACAAGCCTATAGAGAAACGTTTGAACATACCTTAGAAGAAGGCAGACTTATACAGGCAATGGAGCGCATTAGCAACCAACAAATAGTTCATAAACAATGTAGTAAGCCAACTCCATTTTCCTTTCCTATTATAACCGATAGATTACGAGAAAAATTGAGTTCGGAAAAAGTTGAGGATCGAATTAAGCGAATGCTTATGCAACTGGAAAAAGATTAATACCTTGCAAAAAAATTAGAAATGAAAAACAGACGTTTTATTGTATTAATAGTTTCCCTAGCATGCTTAATTACGGGATATGTTTGGAATGCAAAAGATACTTTTCAAATGGAAATTGAAGGAAATAATTACATTATATCTTATCAGTTTGTATTTCTATCATTAGCCATTCTTTTAGCCTTAGCATTTTTATTAACCACTCTAATAAAATTGTTTAAAAGGTGACCGAGGACCTTTCTATTGGAAACAATAATTTTATACTTCACCCATCAGGTGCCCTGTTTTGGGTAGAAGAAAAAACCTTATTAGTGGCCGATGTTCATATTGGTAAAACGGCACATTTTAGAAAGCATGGTATAGCTGTACCTACAAATGTATCTCTAGAAAACTTCACCAAACTAAACCGTTTGATTCAGTTTTTTAAGCCTGAAAAAATATGGTTTTTAGGAGATTTATTCCATAGCACTCTAAATAATGAATGGCATTTGTTTGAAAACTGGGTACTACAGCAAAATGCTGCCATAACACTTGTTATAGGAAACCATGATATTATTGCCCCTACCTTATTTAAAAAACTAGGAATTACTATAGTAGCAGAAATAAGAACAGTAGAATTCTTATTTACCCACCACCCTGAAACACACGCTACATTATTTAATTTCTGCGGGCATATTCATCCTGGCTATAAGCTAAGAGGCTTAGGCAAACAACTCTTAAAACTACCTTGTTTTGCAAAAAAAGGAAATCAATTAATTTTACCTGCTTTTGGTGATTTTACCGGTAACTATTACCTCACTAAATCTGAGGCAGATGCCATCTACGCCTGTACAGAAGAAGCCATTTTTCATATAAAAACACATTCTTAGTACTAAATATTTACTAAAAACAAGCTCCTATTTCCTAAAAACTGGAGGTTTAAGTACCTTCACAAAAAAAGAACTTATGGCAAAAAGATTTGCTATTCAAAATTTCATCTCGGTAGTAATAGCCATTTTTATAGGGTATTACACGCAGGCCATTCAATTAAATGGCAACACCATGGCAAGTTTAAGTAAAGAATACTATAACCTGTTTACACCTGCTAATTATGCATTTGCTATTTGGGGTATTATTTATATTGCCTTATTGGTGTTTAGTATTTATCACTTAGTTCAGGTATTTGCTAAAAAGAAATTACCTCAATTTTTGCTACAAACCGGCAATTGGTTTTTTATTGCCAATATAGCCAATGCCGCTTGGGTAGTGGTTTGGTTGCTAGAGCTTACGGGCGTTTCGGTAATAATAATGCTTATACTGCTTTTTTCACTTATAAAAATAATATTGAATACCAATATGGAGCGTTGGAATGCCCCTGCTAAAACTATTGGTTTTAATTGGTGGCCTATTTGTATTTACAGTGGTTGGGTAACAGTAGCTACTGTAGCCAATATAGCTGCCTACCTATCTAAACTAGGCTGGCACGGTGGACCACTTTCAGAAGAGAACTGGACGCTGATTATGATTGTTGTTGCAGTTATTATTAACATTCTGGCCATTTACAAAAGAAATATGCGCGAATTTGGCTTGGTAGGGGTATGGACCTTAATAGCCATTTATATGCGTCACTCAGACACCTATAATACTATTGCTTATACAGCATTAGCGGGTGCTATTATTATTTTCTTATACGCAAGTTATCATGGTTTTAAAAACCGTAAAAGTAATCCGTTTATAAAAAAAGTAAGCTAAGTATAATTTAAACTACTGTGTTGTAACACAGCGTTACAAGCATTATCTTTGCGCCAGCATGAGTAAGTCTAATATCTTAAAAGCTTTTTCACAGTCTTCCCAAACGAAGAAACTGCAGGAAGCTATTACCCTTTCCGAACAAAAAATACACCTTAAAGGTTTAGTTGGTTCATCATTTTCATTTACAATTTCGTCTATATTTAAACAGGCAGATAAACCCTTTCTAATTCTTTTGAATGACAAAGAAGAAGCTGCGTATTACCTGAACGATTTAGAGCAATTGTGCGGTGAAGATAATGTAATGTTCTACCCTGGTAGTTACAGACGCCCATACCAAATAGAAGAAACCGACAATGCCAATGTATTGTTGAGAGCAGAGGTACTTAACCGCATTAATTCTCGTAAAAAACCGGCAATTATTGTTAGTTACCCAGATGCCCTATTTGAAAAGGTGGTTACCAAACAAGAGCTGGAGAAGAACACGCTGAAAATTAAACTTGGTGATACGTTATCGCTAGATTTTGTAAACGAACTACTATTTGAATATGATTTTAAACGCGTAGACTTTGTTACAGAACCTGGAGAATTTTCGGTACGTGGTGGTATTGTAGATGTATTTTCATTTTCTAATGACGAACCTTACCGTATTGAGTTTTTTGGAGATGAAGTAGACAGTATACGAACGTTTGATGTAGAAACACAGTTATCTACCGAAAAGGTAAAGCAGATAACTATAATGCCTAATGTAGAAAACAAATCGTTGAACGAGGTAAGGCAAAGTTTCTTTAAATACATCTCTAAGAAAACGGTTGTTTTTGTAAAAAATATAGATCTGTTAGATAGTAGAATAGACACCCTTTTTCAAAAATCGGTAGAAGTTTTTCAAAAACTATCAGAAGATGTAAAACATGCCAAACCCGAAGAATTATTTACTTCGGCAGCCTTACTAAATAAAGAACTACTCAACTTTACCGTTGCAGAGTTTGGGGCTAAGGCCTTTTTAAAGGCTGATATATTTATTAATTATAAAATTAATCCGCAACCTTCATTCAACAAGCAGTTTGAGTTATTAATAGACAACCTTAACCAGCAGTATGAAGAGGGATATACCAATTATATAGCGTGTGTAAGTGAACAACAAGCAAAACGTTTCCACGATATTTTTGATGAGATGGATACCAAAGTGCACTATACCACTTTTGTACTTTCCATGCATCAAGGTTTTGTAGACGCTGAAAGTAAAATAGCCTGCTACACCGACCACCAAATATTTGAACGTTACCATAAATTCAACCTTAAAAATGGGTATGCTAAAAAGCAAGCACTTACGCTTAAAGAGCTTACCAACTTACAAATTGGCGATTATGTAACCCATATAGATCACGGTATTGGTAAATTTGCTGGCTTACAAAAAATAGATGTAGAAGGCAAAAAGCAAGAAGCCATTAAACTTATTTATGGCGATAGAGATATACTTTACGTAAGCATTCACTCCTTACACAAAATCACCAAATTTAATGGTAAAGACGGGCAAACTCCTAAAATATATAAATTAGGTAGTACCGCTTGGAAAAACCTTAAAAAGAAAACCAAAACCAAGGTTAAGGAAATTGCCTTTAACCTTATTAAACTATATGCTAAACGAAAACTGGATAAAGGTTTTCAATACGGCCCCGATAGTTATTTACAGCACGAGTTAGAAGCCTCTTTCTTATACGAAGATACACCCGACCAAAGCAAAGCCACACAAGACGTAAAGTCTGATATGGAAAGCGAACAGCCAATGGACAGACTTATTTGTGGAGATGTTGGTTTTGGTAAAACCGAGGTAGCCATAAGAGCCGCATTTAAAGCTGTAGATAATGGTAAACAGGTAGCTATTTTAGTACCCACCACCATTTTAGCTTTTCAGCATTACAAATCGTTCTCTAGCAGAATGAAAGATTTTCCGGTACGTGTAGACTATTTAAACAGGTTTAGAACTGCAAAAGAAAAGAAAGAAGTATTAACCGACCTTAAAGCCGGGCATATTGATATTGTTATTGGTACGCACCAGCTTACTAATGCATCGGTAGCTTTTAAAGATTTAGGGCTTTTAATAGTAGATGAAGAGCAAAAGTTTGGGGTATCAGTAAAGGACAAGCTAAAAACTTTAAAAGAAAATGTAGACGTGCTTACCCTAACAGCAACACCCATACCACGTACACTACAGTTTAGTTTAATGGCTGCAAGAGACTTGTCGGTTATCAATACACCACCTCCTAACCGTTACCCAATAGAAAGTCAGGTAATTCAGTTTAATGAAGAAGTGATTAGAGATGCGGTTTCATATGAGATACAAAGAGGTGGGCAAGTATTCTTTATTAATAACCGAATTGAAAATATTAAAGAAGTTGCCGGCATGATTCAGCGTTTGGTTCCAGATGCTAAAATTGGTATTGGACATGGCCAAATGGATGGTAAAAAGCTAGAGCAACTTATGGTAGCATTTATGGATGGCGAATTTGATGTTTTGGTGGCTACTACCATTATTGAAAGTGGTTTAGATGTACCTAATGCAAATACCATTTTTATAAACAATGCCAACAACTTTGGACTGTCTGACTTACACCAAATGCGTGGACGTGTAGGTAGAAGTAATAAAAAAGCATTTTGTTATTTCATTACTCCACCCTACTCTGTGATGACAGAAGATGCACGTAAACGTATACAAGCCTTAGAGCAATTTACAGATTTAGGTAGTGGTTTTAATATTGCCATGAAAGATTTAGAGATTAGAGGTGCCGGAGATATTTTAGGTGGTGAGCAAAGTGGTTTTATGAATGAAATTGGTTTTGAAACCTATCAAAAAATATTGAAAGAAGCTATTGAAGAGCTTAAAGAAAACGAGTTTAAAGACTTATACCCTACCGAGGAAGAAGATAAAGTATATGTAAAAGAAACACAATTAGACAGTGATTTCCAAATACTCTTCCCAGATGATTATATTAATAGCGTTACGGAACGTTTGCAATTATATAACGATCTAAGTAATGTTACTAATGAGGAAGAGTTAAAAACTTACGAACGTAACCTTATAGACCGTTTTGGTCCATTACCTGAAAATGCTGTAGACTTATTAAATAGTGTACGTATTAAATGGATTGCTACCGAAATGGGACTTGAACGTGTAGTACTTAAAAAAGGTAAAATGGTGGGCTATTTTATAGCGGACCAACAAAGTGCCTTCTATCAGAGTCCACGTTTCAGCAAAGTAATGCAATATATACAACAACTAAAAGGTAAAGGTACCATGAAAGAAAAAGAGACCCGAAACGGTTTACGATTACTCATTACCTTTGATAAAGTAACCTCCGTAAATAAAGCATTAGATTTATTAGAAATTTTCCAGCACATGTAATATTAAAAAAGCCTGCTTAAACTGTTAAGCAGGCTTTTTTATTTTAGCTATACGTTTATTTTCTTAGTATTTAACTACTTTAAAATTAGCTTGATTACCATTTACATCAATGGTAAAGAAATATGTACCCGAAGCAAACTTAGACAAATTCACTGTAGTTTCTGTTAACCCAGGTTCAGCAGCATATAAAAGCTGTCCTGTTGTATTATAAACTTCCACCTTGTTAATCTGTAAAGCAGCATCAATATTCACGATACCCGATGTAGGGTTAGGATAATAGGTGAAATCTACCAACTCATTTGCATCTATACCCATAGCATCTGAACAAGATACATTTGCCACCCAACCTAATTCAGTTACATACGGATCTGAAATAAGTTGAAAGGTTAATGAACCATCTGGAGCTGTAGATGTAAAAATACCAGGAGCAATATTACCTGTTAACCCATTAGGAGTTAATAGTGGGTAAGTAGTATCTGGCCCGTTATACACATATAAATAATCATAATCTGTTTCCAAGAAAAAATCGGTAAACTCAACTGTAGCAACTTTACCAGATTGGTTAGGTGTAAAGGTTCTAACAATAGTTTGATCATCACCATAATCACCAACAGTTCCGCCTGTATCGGTAAAAACAAATCCACCACAAACATCTCCATTGGTAGCAAAAACATCTGTTTTCACAGTAGAAGTTATCCCCGAAGTACAAACAGGTCTAATTCTAATTCTATAGTATGAGTTACTATTTAATCCTGTAGCCGTATAAGAATTTCCTGTTACGGTTGTATAAGTAACAAACATAGGCAATGCCGCGTAAGGTGACACAGCCACTTCAAACTGACCTACACTATTACCCGAGTTCCAGGTAATAACAGCTGAATTATCAGTAATATTTGTTGCTTGTACATCATACACCATATTAATACAAGTACTAATACAATCTGTACTTAAACAAGAAGAACCATCTATAGCCCCTTGAATTGCAGCAGTAGGCTGAAAACCAAAGCCATTGGAAAAATTAATACCCACACCCGAAATTAAATGACAATAACTCATAAGAGAACCTCCGTTTGTTGGTATAGGTCCAGTTACACAAGACCCTTCTTGGTATCCGGCAGTTTGTCCGCAACCATCTATTACAGTGCCATTTCCATTCCAAACACAAGCGTGTGTATGTCTAGAACCCAAAACATGTCCAAACTCATGGGTTATCACCATCACAGTCCAAGAATATGTTGGAACCGTGTTATAGTTAATACTAACATCTGAATATGCTCTATTAGAATCTGTACACAAACCATCAATTGTAGAAGCTAAACCTCCTAAACCACCAGCATCAATACCAATTAGCTGACCTACATCTGCGTTAAAAAATCCTCTATTTTGATAAAAAAGATTCAAATTTTCTCCAGAGGTTGTTCCCGTATAAGGGTCGGTAGTTGTCCAAATAAACAAATCGTTTAAAGAAACAGTAATACCGTCATTATTGTATAAAGTTTGTACGTTATTAAAAACTGAAGTCATCCAGTTGGTTGTTGCGGTTACATCACTACCATTTTGAAGATACAAATCGTTATCCAACTCAAAATACATAGTTACACAGTTAGTGGTATTTACTGTACCTGTTTCAGTAGCTTTTAATCCTTGATCTGTTGGTAACTCTTCACGTGGATCTAAATCTTCCGTGTGACATTCAAAATCTAATCCGGTAACTAAATCTTTATCATTATAAATAATATATGCAGAATCAGGGTTTTGTCCGGTTAATTCTCCTACAACAATATTTCCTAATCGCTCAGAAGACAAAACACCATTTAATTCACCTTGAAAAAAGTTAAGTGATACTACCGAAGCAGTTTCTCCTTCAATAATACCTCTATAATATACTCCTGGGGTATAGGCTACATCAGTAGCTTTATCGGTATTAAGTGTAAAGCCATCTGTAAATAGATCTACTTTATACAAAGTAGCCGTTAATGTTTCTTGAATATAAGGAATTTCTACCTGAATAGTTTCATAGGCATTGTTTACAACATTTGTAACATCCTGCGAATTCATTGTAGCGTATACTGCTTCTGTAACCGCCTTTGTAGCGGCATCTGTAGCAACAGAAGCATCTTCATTCAACACCTGGAACAAAGGAAAATTTGCTCCTGATTTTTTAAGTAAATTAATCTTTTTGGCAACCTCCTGTTGTGCATGTATAGAACATATACCTGCAAACAAAAAGAAGACTAAAAATAAAGTTTTTTTCATTGCTTTAAGAATATAATATAAAACAACAAAGCAAACTTATTTTAGGTAAAATTCAAAGCTTTAACGTATTTATTATAGACTCTTCAAGTCTTTCATTACTTTAAATGCTTTATCTATTTGTTCTTCTGCTACAATAATAGTAAACTCATTAGAAGTAGAAATAACCTCATTAATAGTGATACCTTCCCACGCCAAACGTTGGAAAATAAAATAATAAATACCCGGAGTAGAAACGTTATCTTCTGGTAGTTTTACTGAAATTGAAGACAAGTTTTCTAATTTTTGCGTTTGTTTCTCCAAACGAAATGTTTCCTCTACAACAGGTTGCATGGTATTACTGATAACAATATTTATTTCGTTAACACCACGAGAAGAAGTATAAAATACATCCTTATTCTTATTAATCTCTTTTAACAATTGAGACTGACTATTCAAAATTGTTTCAGATACTAAAAAGGTATAATCTGTAAGGGAAGAACGCACTGTAATTTCTCCAATATTTTTAAGTACTTTCAAAATCTTGTGAGTAGCTCTAAATTCCATATCAGCAGACAGCCTTTTCAGTGCCATTACTACGGCTCCACTTCTTACTTCCTTACCAAGATCTTCTTGTATATCTTCTTTAATTACCCTTGACAAAGAAGTCAAGTTAATAATACCTTGAGCCAAAGCACTTTGTAAAAAAGGTTTAGACTTAATGTAATCTTCTACAACTGAGGATATTGTTTTCATAAGGTTGATTTTGTTTCTCAAAAATAAAACATTTTGTTGTAAATACAACATTTCATTAAATTTTTTAGAAAAAGTAAAATGCATCTTCAATATGATTAACATAAAAGCCTTCTTTTTGCCTTAAAATTGCTATTATATCAAATCTTACCTCAGCATCTAGGTCATTCAAATCAATATAATTATTCACAGCCTCCATTAATAATCTAATTTTTTTCTTGTTCACAGCCTGCTCAGGGTTACCAAAATAAGCATTCTTTCTAGCCTTAACTTCTACCACTATTAAGGTATTATTTTTAAATGCCAGAATATCTATCTCTGCTTTTCTGTAATAATAGTTTTGTGCCAATATCTCATACCCCGAACTTTTTAAATGGCGCACTGCTTTTTCCTCTGCCTCTTTACCAAAATCATTATGATCTGCCATTAGATTTTTGAAGTAAGATATAAAAAAAGGGGAACCGTAAATTACGGTTCCCCTTACTGTGTATAATTAGAAAGCGTTATACTCTTACTTGTCCGTCTCCGAACACATAATACTTGTTAGTGGTTAACTGTTTTAACCCAAGCGGACCTCTATGGTGTAACTTGTCAGTACTAATGGCTAGCTCTGCACCTACACCCATCTGACCACCATCGGTAAATCGTGTAGACGCATTATGGTAAACTGCAGCACTATCTACCTGTTGCATAAATGCAAAGGCAGCCTCTTTATCTTCTGTCATAATAGTAGATGAATGTCCACCAGAATAGGTATTTATCTTTTCAATGGCCGTATCTACATTATCTGTCATGCCAATAATACATTGCATTGCTAAAAACTCTTCATACCATATAGTATTATCTGAAATAACCTGTTCTTCAGTAAGTACTTTAGCAACCTCACCATCTACAAGTACTTTTACCCCTTCTTCCTTTAAAACAGCATTCAAATCTTTCAATTTCTTCTCAAGATCTGGTAATTGAGCATCAAACAAAATTTTATCTAGCGCATTACATGCCGATATTTTGTGTGTTTTAGCATTTACAATTACTTTCACCGTTTTATCCCAATCGGCATCTTTATGTACATATAGGAAATTATTACCTCTACCACTTATTAACACTGCACATTGTGCATGTTCTTTAACAAAGGCAATTAAACGCTCACCACCTCTAGGAACAATCAAATCTAATTTTTGATCTGGGTTCTTAAGAAATGCTTGTGTTTCTTCTCTATTAAGGGTTAACAGCTGGATCCAATCATTTGCTAAACCATTTTCTGCTAATGCCATGTGCCAGCAGTTAACAAGCTCTTTATTACTATGTACAGCCTCTTTACCACCTTTTAGTAAGATTTTATTATTTGCCTTGAAAGCTAGTACTGCTGCCTCAATAGTAACATCTGGTCTAGATTCATAGATAATCATAATAGTACCAAACGGAGCTGTTTTATTTATTATGTTTAATCCATTATCTAAGGTTAAGCTAGAAATTTCAGTATTTACAGGATCTTCTTGTTCCATTACCTCCGTAACAGACTGAATCATTCCATCTACTTTTTTATCATCTACTACCAATCTATCATACATAGCTCTATCCTCTTTATTAAAAGCGTCAAGATCTTTTTTATTGGCCTCAATAATTTCTTTCCTACGCTTACCTAAAATGGTAATCATAGATTTTAAAACTTTATTCTTTATATCTGTCGTCATTAATTTCATATCGTCCTTTCTTTTTTAAGCGGTTATTTTTGTTCCTACAGACTTACCGTTTACAATATCCACTATAATATTCTCGGTTTTACCATTTGCTATAAATGTTGGAATATCTTTTTTAGCGGTTGCCTTAGCAATATGAAGTTTAGAAGCCATACCACCTCTACCTTCTGCTTCACCTTTGCGGTTTTCAGCAACATACTTTTCAACATTCTCAGCTACTTTTACATTCTGGATTAGTTTGGTATTATCATCCTCTGGATGTCCGTCATATAATCCATCAGTATCAGTTAGCATAATCATCATATCTGCATTAATCAATTCTGCAACTAAACTAGCAAGCTCATCGTTATCGGTAAACATACTACTTGTTAAAGATACGGCATCATCTTCATTTGCAATGGGCACTACCCCTTCAGATAACAAGCCTTCATAACAATTTACCATATTCTTTCTATGCTCACCAGGGTTAAAATCTCTTTTAGTAGCTAGCACCTGAGCACACTTCATACCATAATCATGAAAAATATTATAATATAAGCGCATCATACGTGGTTGCCCTATAGCACTAAACACCTGACGTCTCATTCCTTTATCCTCAATAGTACTTTCACCAAGCACTTCTTTCCCTGCAATTACAGATCCTGAAGATACCAGAACAGTCATAATATTTTCTTCATATAACTGTGCCACTTGCTTTACCAAATGTTCAATTACAGGTCTTACTATTCTATTGTCTTTGTTAGTCATTACGTTGGTACCAACTTTAATAACTACGCGTTTATCGTACATTTCTTTTTCTTTAAAATTTATTTTTCTTTCCCTAATTCAACAGCTCTATCAAAAGCGGCATAAGCAGCTTCCTTTATAAGCTCTTTTACATTGTTATCTTCCATAGAATCTAATGCAGCTCTCGTAGTACCTCCTTTAGAGGCTACTCTATCCATCCATGTGTTTGGAGAAAGATCTGACTGATTGAACAGCTCTACCGCACCATCAAAAGTTTGGGTAACCAAAACTTTAGAATCTTCTGTAGAGAATCCCATTTTAAGGGCTGCTTCCATCATAGATTGCATGAAGTAAAACACGTATGCAGGACCACTACCAGATATACCGGTAGAGGCATCAATAAATTTTTCTGAACTTACTTTTAAAGATTTCCCTGTAGTGTTTAATAAACTTTCTACGGTGATTAGCTCTAATCTAGAAACCTCTTGGCTAGCAGTAAAGCTAGTAACCCCTTTACCCACCTGTGCTGGTAAGTTAGGCATTGCTCTTACTACTTTATCAATTCCTATAGAAGACTGCATAGTGTCAATTGTTACACCTGCCATAATAGAAATTACAATTTGATCATTGGTAACTAATTCTTTCATTTTGGCAAATAACTCTGCACTATGAAAAGGTTTTACCGCTACAAATATGATATCTGCTTTAGGCAAACATAAATCTAGCTGATCATACACATCAAAATGTTCAATTTTTTCTAATGATAATAACTTTTCAGGAGAATTATCTAAGATCATTAAATCTTTCTTTTTTAAAAATCTTGACTTAGACATTGCTTGGGCATAGGTGAGACCCATATTTCCTGCACCTATAACTAAAACTTTCATGTATTAGTTTTGTTTTGAATTAATATTTAAATTTTCTGATACAAAATTCCTCAAATACTGGCGTTTATGCCATTTTTAGCTATAGAGATTATTGAAGTTAAACCAGATACTATAAATAATTTCGATAGGTATTGACAAAGAAAATTTTTTTTATCTATCGATTAAAGGTTATAAAAATTCGCTTATCCCTTAACCCTTGTAGGATAACAGATTTTCTTAAAATCCAAAAAAAGTGAATGAAATTGACCCATTTTTTAATAAAGAATTGGTGTTTTAAGGCATGTTAAAAAATGTTAAGCCCATTTTACTGCGAAAAAAAGACCTTAGAAAAATCGACGAACACTTACATGTCGTCAAACTATCATTGTAAAAGTTCAGTTTATTACTACAATAAAAAGTAGTTTTAACTTATAAATAATCATATTTTTTTATTCCGTACCGTTAATTGTAAAAATTACTAAAACGTAATAGTTTTAACCCTACGTTTTAAGAAAAAACAGTCATACCAAACATCTCTATCAAAAACCCATAAACCACACTAGTTTTATTGATTTATCAATATTAAACCATATAAATGAAAATATGTTAAAAAAACTTTAAATAATTACTTTTCTGTAACAATTAAATAAATTCACAGTCTATTAATAACGAGTAAGACACTCAAATAAACATAAATCATTCATTAAAAAAAATCGAAAAACATCATTCATTATGAAAAAATCAATTTTAACCTTCGTTTTAGCTTTAGTAGCTGTTGTATCATTTGCAAATAATATGGTTACTGAACCTGTTGTAGAACCTGTAGAAACTGATGTGACAGTTTTAAACTCTGCATTAAATCCTTTTTGTAAAGCCATAGTTTTAGGTAAACTAGATGTGGTAAAACAAATGATAGAATTAGGAGAAGATGTAAATCAAAAATGCTTAGGAAAAACTCCAGCAATGTATGCTGCTAGATATAATAAAGTAGAAATTTTCAGATTATTGGTTGCTAATGGAGCTAATCTTTCTATTAAATCTGATAAAGAAGATTTTACCGCTGAAAAATTTGCTGAGTTATCAAATGCCACTGAAATTATTGCTATTATCACTAGCGAGGGGCAAGTTTAAAAATAAAGTTTAGTAAACTAATTCGAGACATTTCATCTCGATTGTCAAGTCAATCAAAAAATATGAAGAAAGTGATATGCGTTGCATATCACTTTTTTTTGCCTTCTACTATAATTACAATTTCACCCTTGGGTGGCTTTGTTTCAAAATGTTTTAATACCTCTTCTGCACTTCCTCTAACTGTTTCTTCATGTAGTTTACTCAATTCTCTGCAAACCACCACCTTTCTATCGGCTCCAAAATATGCAACAAAATTAGTTAAGGTTTTTATCAACTTATGAGGCGATTCATAAAAAATGATAGTTCTGGTTTCTTCTGCCAACAGTTGCAATCTGGTTTGTCTTCCTTTCTTAACAGGTAAAAAACCTTCAAACACAAACTTATCATTAGGTAAACCACTATTTACTAGGGCAGGTACAAAGGCCGTAGCACCCGGTAAACATTCTACCTCTATGCCTTGCTCTACACAGGCACGCGTTAATAAAAATCCGGGATCTGATATAGCAGGTGTTCCTGCATCACTAATTAAAGCAGCAGACTCTCCCCTTTGTAGTCTACCAATAACGGTTTCTACCGTTTTATGCTCATTATGCATGTGATGGCTAAACATTTGCGTTGTTATCTCAAAGTGTTTTAACAACTTCCCAGAAGTTCTGGTATCTTCTGCTAAAATAAAATCAACCTCTTTTAAAACTCTAATGGCTCTAAAAGTCATATCCTCTAAATTACCAATAGGGGTAGGAACAATATATAATTTAACCGGTAATTCTGAACTCATATATACTAATTACAACTGTATCTACTAATTGTTAATCAAACTTCTTCTCTACAATGGCAAAAAAACGTACTTCATACTCTTCTTTACCTTCCCAATTATTGTAGTCTGGTTTTACCATTTGGTCTACAAACATTTTAGCATCTTCAAAAGAGTTTGCTGTATTTAATTGAGAAATCACACGGTTGTAATCTTCATTGTTACCGCCAAATAAATGCTTTACAAAGCCTATTCTGTCGTTTAATCCTATTTGAATACCATGACGAAATGCTTTATCGTTTAACGATTTCGGCTTCCCTTCTTTCTTTACTTCTGGTGTTACCGGTGTTACAGGCTTAACCTCTTCAAATAAAGTTTCAGATATAATAGTTTGTTCTGCTATTTTTTCCTCTTCAATGGTTACTTCTTCTTTAGTTACCGAAGTAGTAAACTCATCTTTTTTCACAAACATAGCTTCAGAAGAAAATCCTTGCAAAATATCTTCTAAAGTTTCTGCCTCCGATTCTTTTTCGGGCATTTCTTCTACCATACCTTTAATAGTATCCATTAAAGGAGATACAATATCATCTTCATTTGGGTTACTTTCGGGTACCTGTGTGTTGTTGGTCATTACATTACCCGCCATTTCTTCAAACTTTTCTATCACCTCACTCTTACCAATAGTAGGCTGCACCTCTCCAAAATGTTCTTCAACAAATTTTAAGACAGTAAGTTTTTCATATAATTTTCTAGTTTCTTCCAACAACGCATCTACATCCTCTTTGCCCTTTAATTTCAACACCTTATGGGCTATACTAATTAGCTCAGACTCTAGTTTCTTTTTCATATTTTAAATTTTAAGCAAATTGCTACCATAGTTTTTTGATAAATTTGCATAAGCTTGTTAGCTTTACAAAAAGCAATATAATAGCTTTAGACCTGAAAATTACAAAATGTTTCTCGAAAATACTGTTAATCACAAAGAACAATTTGGTTGGATAGAAGTAATATGCGGATCCATGTTCTCCGGTAAAACCGAAGAGCTCATCCGAAGACTTAAAAGAGCCCAGTTTGCCAAACAACGTGTTGAAATTTTTAAACCAACGGTAGATACACGTTATGATGAAGAAATGGTAGTGTCACACGACGCTAATGAAATTACCTCTACTCCGGTACCCGCTGCTGCTAATATTAGGTTACTAGCAGATGGCTGCGATGTTGTAGGTATTGACGAAGCTCAATTTTTTGACGATGAAATTGTAGCGGTTTGTAATGACCTTGCCAATAGTGGCATTAGAGTTATAGTTGCCGGATTAGACATGGACTTTAAAGGAAACCCCTTTGGACCAATGCCTGCACTTATGGCTACTGCAGAGTATGTTACTAAAGTACACGCTGTCTGCACCAGAACAGGTAACCTAGCGCATTTTAGCCACCGTAAATCTAGTAACGATAACTTAGTGTTACTAGGTGAGACGGAAGAATATGAACCCCTAAGCAGAGCTGCTTTTTATAAAGTAATGCTAAAAGAAAAATTAAATAAATTAGAGGTAAAAGACCCTAACCAACTACCTTTTAAAAAAGACGTAGATACTAAAGATGCCGAAGGCGAATGAAACGATTTTAGAAATTGACTTAAAAGCGCTTACTCATAACTATGAGTTTCTTAAGTCTAAACTACAACCACAAACAAAGTTTTTAGCTGTAGTAAAAGCTTTTTCATACGGAAACGATTCTGTACCCATTGCTAAACACCTTGAAAAATTAGGTGCCGATTATTTTGCTGTGGCATATACGGGAGAAGGTACAGAGTTACGCGATGCCGGAATAACCAAACCCATTTTGGTGCTGCACCCGCAAAAGGTAAACCTAGCCACCATTATTAATAGATGTCTTGAACCTAGTATATACTCTAAAAAAACATTGTTAGAGTTTATAGAGGTAGCACAGAAGCAACAACAAACGGCATACCCTATTCACCTAAAATTTAATACCGGTTTAAATCGTTTAGGGTTCGATTTGCAAGATGTACCTTTTATTTTAGAAACTTTATCTAAAACCAATACTGTAAAAGTAGCCTCGTGTTTTTCGCACTTAGCTGCTTCAGAAGACTTAAGTGAAGCTGACTTTACTAAAGGTCAGATTACATTATTTAAAACTATTACAGAAACCTTTATTCCTAAATTAGGATATCAACCCATACTTCATCAATGCAATACATCGGGTATATTAAACTACCCTGAAGCGCATTTTAATATGGTACGTAGCGGTATTGGCTTGTATGGTTTTGGTAACGATAAAAAATATGAACACAACTTTATACCTATAGCTTCTCTAAAAACCGTAATTTCTCAAATACACACTTTACAGCCGGGAGATAGCCTAGGATATAACCGTGGATTGATTACCAAAAAAATAATGAAAACGGCCACCTTACCTATTGGACACGCAGACGGACTTACCCGTATTTATGGTAAAGGAAAAGGCTTTGTATATATAAATGATATAAAAGCACCTATTGTAGGCAACGTTTGTATGGATATGGTTATGGTAGATGTAACCCATATAAATTGTGAAGAAGGAGATGAAGTAATTGTATTTGATAGAACATATACCGCAGAAGCTCTTGCTGAAGCTGCTGGCACTATCTCTTATGAGCTTATTACCGATTTATCTAAAAGAATAAAACGTACCTTTTTACAGTAAGCCTAACATTTCTCAAACAAGTATTTAACACATCACATTATTTTTTTTCTTAAATTACAATGACTAACGATATAAAAAAATCAGGTATGGCATTTTTAAAAGATTTTAAAGCCTTTTTACTTAAAGGAGATATTGTAAAACTTTCTACAGCGGTAATTATAGGAGGTGCTTTTGGTAAAATTGTTACCTCATTCACCAATGATATTATTATGCCTCCACTAGGTATGGTATTAGGTAACACTAAGTTTACCGATTTAAAAGTGATACTAAAAGAAGCTACCATTGACGCCGCCAACGGAACTGTACTTACTCCTGAAGTAGCTATTAGATATGGTAACTTTTTACAAGTGGTAATAGACTTTATAATTATTGGTTTCTTTATTTATTGGGCTTTAAAAGCATATGAAAAAACACAGAAAAAAGAAGAACCAAAACCAGCTGCTCCTAAAGGGCCTACTCAAGAAGAGTTACTTACAGAAATTAGAGATTTACTAAAAAAGTAAACTTAAAAAACATTCAATCTCGATTATCGAGTTAATAAAAATACGCCGTGTAACCGCTACACTGCATCAATAAATGTTATGTTTCACTAAACCGCTCCCATAAAGAGCGGTCTTTTTGTTATAAAAATAACTTTTTGTTATATTTTTATAAAACTGATATTTTTTATAAAATTCATTCCTCAGTTTGTGTACATTTGTAAAGATTAAAATTTATACATCATGAGAGTAGCTGTAGTAGGCGCTACCGGTATGGTAGGCGAAGTAATGTTACAAGTATTAGCAGAACGTAATTTTCCGGTTACAGAATTATATCCGGTTGCATCTGAGCGTTCTGTAGGTAAAGAAATTTTGTTTAACGGACAACCGTATAAAGTTATTGGTTTAGCAGATGCTGTTGCATTAAAACCAGATGTAGCTATTTTTTCAGCAGGTGGAGATACCTCGTTAGAATGGGCTCCTAAATTTGCTGAAGTAGGTACTACCGTAGTAGATAATTCTTCTGCATGGAGAATGGATCCTACCAAAAAATTAGTGGTTCCGGAAATCAATGCAAACGAGTTAACCAAAGAAGACAAAATTATTGCAAACCCTAATTGCTCTACCATTCAAATGGTATTGGCATTAGCCCCACTACACCGTGCATATAAAATGAAACGTGTTATTGTTTCTACCTACCAATCTGTTTCTGGTACAGGGGTAAAGGCAGTACAACAATTAGCTAACGAAGAACAAGGTGTTAAAGGCGATATGGCCTACCCTTATCCTATTTATAGAAATGCATTACCACATTGCGATGTATTTTTAGAAAATGGATACACTAAAGAAGAAATGAAATTGGCTAATGAGCCTAAAAAAATACTATCAGACGATTCTTTTTCTGTAACCGCTACCGCTGTTAGAATACCTACTGCTGGTGGACACTCAGAATCTGTGAATGTTGAGTTTGAGAATGATTTTGAACTTGGTGAGGTTCGTAAATTATTAAGCGAAACCCCAGGTGTAGTAGTACAAGATAATACAGATACTAACACCTACCCTATGCCAATATATGCGCACCAAAAAGATGAAGTATTTGTAGGTAGAATTCGTAGAGATGAAACAAACCCAAATACACTTAATATGTGGATTGTTGCAGACAATTTACGTAAAGGTGCCGCTACCAACGCTGTTCAAATTGCTGAATATTTAGTAGCCAATAAACTTATTTAAGAGATTACTTTAAAGTACATCTTAACACAGCATAAAGAAAAACCCCGGAAGTTCCGGGGTTTTTTAATAGCTATAATTTGTATTCTTATTGAATCACAATCTTTTTAGTTTCTTTACTTTCTCCATCAGATACATTTAGCATATAAACTCCAGGAGTTACATTATCTAAATTAATCACCTGATTAAAAGTTCCTGTATTTGTATAACTGTTAGCAAATACATTTCTACCTCTAATATCAAATAACTCTAAGTTTATATCTTGAGAAGAAGTACTCATTAAATGCACAGAGAAGTTACCATTATTAGGATTAGGATATACATTAAACTCAGATAACGAATTAAAGTTATCGTTTTTCATAGTAGCTTGTTGTTCACAAATTTCTAAGGTCCATGAGTTAACAGTTCCAGTATCACCTGTATAATAATCTACTGCCAATAGTTCCCAATCTCCAGGTGAGGTTAATCCATTAAAATCTGCTAACGAACCATAAGGTGCAAAAGTACCTGTTTGTGGGTTGGTACATCCTGAAGTAGCCAAAGCAGGACCATCATCATCAAAAGTAATATTAAAGGCATCTTCACCATCACAATATCTTCCCCAAAGCAACACTTGGTCACCGTTCGGATGATTTACAGCAATCACTAAATCCTCTATATAGGTATGCGAAACATCTACTGTTACATTCACATCTGTAATAGTTACATTATCTGCAACAGTAACTGTATTACTTACAACAGTACCTGGCTGGTTAGCTCCAGCTCCATCAGGAACCGCTAAAGGAGTGTTGTTAGTATATGTATAACAAGTATTAGTAACTGTATACCCAATTGCAAAAGCAACCGGATTTATATCATAAAATACATTTCCTGTTGGTTTTACCATTACTCTACAGAATGGTGCTGCTACATTAGGTACTGTAATATCTTCAGACCCGTCATTTGGTGTATTAGCTGCTAACATAGTATCATATGTATACCCACCATCGGTAGATAACATAATATCAACATTTGTTGCGCCAGGAAGACTACTCGTATTATTTACATCCCAAGTAATGGTTCTGGTTTCTCCTTGTGTCCATGAAATACCTGTTGTATTTTGAGAAGTAACATCAAATGGCCCCATAAATCCGTTTACGGTAATCATCATATCGTCTCTACTTGTTTGCCCTCCTGCAATCAACTGATTATCTCTAACAGTACAGGCAAAGTTCATAGTTCGCCCAATGTTAGGAGTCACTTCCCATGTTGGCGTAAGGTTATCTAATAAAACCGCATCTAAGCTAGGAAAATATCTCATAGGAGAAGCCACAGGAGAATTAGATCTATAATTAGGACCAGAATTATTCGTTTCTACAGGAGGTTGTGTAGAAATCTCATTATCCGTTTGCTCCCAACAATAAGTCAATGCATCACCATCGGCATCGGTTCCTACAGCCTCTAAAACAAATGGAGTTCCTTTTGGAATTGTGTAATCATTCCCAGCATTTACTACAGGCACCGTATTTCCATTAGGTGTATTGGTTGAACACGTAGCAATATTTAATACACAGCTACGCATTTCTGCAATACTAATAGCATGAAAATGATCATCAGAATTGTTTTGTACGTTAGGAGCACAAATACCCGCATATGCCATAATAGTACTACCACTACCAGGCTCTACAGCAGTAGCGTCTGTTCTATTCCCACTACAAGAATTATTAAATGTATGGTGAGCTCCAAATTGGTGTCCCATTTCGTGAGCTACGTAATCTATGTCATAGGTATCTCCTACAGGTGAAGGAGACCCCGTAATACCTCTAGCTTTGTTGGTTGTACACGGCACATTTAACTGAGCCAATCCACCACCACCAGTACTTACGGTATGTCCTATATCATAATTTGCACTACCTATAACACTATTTATAACAGTCTGGCTTTCATTAATAAGCGCATTAGCATTATCATTAGTAAAACTATCAGACGTAACATAAATAACATCTTCGTTGTTAGCAACTAACACCATAGTTACCGCCATATCTCTTTCGTAAATACCATTAACACGTGTCATGGTTACCACCATAGCAGCAAGTACTGCTGCTTTTTGTTGTGCTAGTGTTCCTGAACCTACACCTGCCTCAGCTATGTGAAAAGCGGCATATTCAATAGTACAAGCCATTGCCAATCTGTAAGATCTTAATGTGCTATCATCCATGTAAGGAGCGTTTACGCCACCTACATCTGCTACCTTACCAGCTGTGTTTCCATTATCGGTAACTAAACATTCAAAATTACGATCTTGAAACAACGCTGCTTTTTCATAAAAAATATAGTTCGATAAGTCCTTAGTATAGGTATCTATATAGCTAACACCTTCTTCTCTAAAAAACATAGCATGCAATCCAAATTGGGTAACACTAAACCTAACTGTATTTGCCGGATTTTCAATACTCTGCCCCACATAAGAAGTCAATCCAGGAAATTTAAGTGCTAGCTCATCAGCCACTACCGGAGCATTATACACTACAAAGCTCTCAAAATTTCCTTTCTTAGTTGGAAACTGAATATTTACATTAGAAATAGCACCTCCATTTCTTAAAGGTGCGCTATCTAATTGTTGCTTAAGTTGTGTAAAATCTAGATGATACAAACCATAAGCCATTGGCATAGCGTTTCTATCAAACTTCTCAAGGCCTTCTAACCTCGTTTGCTCTGTTGACCTCCATAGATCTTGTGCATACAAGCCACTAAATGACAGAAGTATACAGGTAAAAAGTAAAAGTTTTTTCATAATCAGTATTTTCTTAAGCTATAAATATCGTTATTATTTTTCTAAATAAAAATTAAGCCAACGCTAACATTTACATTATTCATAGATAAATACCTCCTGTTCATATAATCTATATAACATTATTTCTAAAAACTTAAAGTTTTTTTAATACATTCTATTATATTTGCGCGAATCTTTAAACCTTAATCCATCCCACAAGATGAAAAAAATTACATTATCAACTCTTTTTTTCTGCTTACTTAGTGGTTTAGCGTTAAATGCTCAAGAAAAAAAAGCGTTTTCAAAAAAAACAGCTCAGCAAACTATACAGCTAAACGCTACTAACCAAGCACACAAAGACGAAGCTGGAACCGTTAGATGTTTAACTACTGAAAACGAGGACAGATTACAAACTTTATATCCTAACAGATACTCTACCGAAGAATTTGAAAACTGGCTAGCTCCTAAAGTTGCGGAGATGAAACAAAAAATGGCCGCTCAAAAAACTATGGGTACGAATACCGTAGTTACTATTCCGGTAGTTGTACACGTAATACACAATGGTGATGCTGTAGGATCTAACGAAAACATTTCAGATACACGTGTAGCTTCTCAGATTACCGTTTTAAACGAGGATTACAGAAGAATGGCAGGTACACCTGGCTATAATACCAATGCAGTAGGTGCCGATACAGAAATTGAATTTTGTTTAGCACAAACAGCTCCTGATGGTAGCCTTACTTCTGGTATAGACCGTGTTAACCTTTCAGGCTACACATGGAACAATACGAATGTTGAAGGTGTATTAAAACCACAAACACAATGGGATCCAACTCAATACTTTAATATTTGGGTATGTGAATTTGGTGGTGATTTAGGGGGTATTTTAGGATATGCTCAATTTCCTTCTAACTCTGGTTTAGGAGGTTTAAATACTAATGGAGGTGCTGCAAACACTGACGGTGTTGTTTTAGACTGGAGATGTTTTGGTTCTTCTGACTACGCTGCTGGTTCTTACTTTAGCAGTTATGATAAAGGACGTACCTTAACTCACGAAATTGGACACTGTTTAGGTTTAAGACATATCTGGGGAGACTCTAGCTCTTGTGTTGTAAACGCTACAGATAGTGCCCAAGATTATTGTCCTGATACTCCAGCTGCTGCTGATGCTAATTACGATTGTAATGCAGATTATGATAGTTGTACACTAGCTGCTGGAAACGATATGACTGAAAACTATATGGATTATACCAATGATACCTGTATGAATGTTTTCACTCAAGATCAAAAAACACGTATGCTTACCGTATTGGCTAACTCTCCTAGAAGAGTAGAATTATTAAGCTCTACGGTTTGTAACGCACCAAATCCAGAAGATTATGACGGTAAAGTAGAGATAAACTCTATCAACTCTACCGCTTGTAGTAATGTAATAACTCCAATAGTAGAGTTAACTAACCTGGGGAACATTACTTTAACTTCTGCGACTATTAGTTATTATATTGATGCTAATACACCAGCTACATATAACTGGACAGGAAGTTTAGCATATGGTGCTTCTGAAACCATTACTTTACCTTCTGCTACTATTAGCGATAATAATGCACATGTATATTACGCTACTATTGCTTCTGTAAACGGAACCTCTGATATGGTAGCTTCTAACGATTCTTCTTCATATCCTTTCCAAACAGATGCGGCTATTGATATGAACTCAACGATAACTTTAGAAGTTCAACCTGATTTATATGGCTCTGAAATTACTTGGGAAATTACAAATGCTGCTGGTGCTATAGTTTACAGTGGAGGTCCTTATAACGATGGTACAGCAACTCAAAATCCATTTACAGGTGCTTATACATTTAGTAATATTGATCCATTAGATACGCAATCTATTCCTTTAAGTGTAGGCTGTTATACATTTACTATTTATGATAGTTATGGAGATGGTATCTGTGCTCTTGCAGACCTAGGGTATCCTGAAGCTGACGGATATTACTCTTTACAATCTGACGGTGTTGAGTTTGCAGGAGGTTGTGACTATACTGATAGCGAAAGTGTTTCATTTAGTGTATACGATGCATTAAGCACAGAATCTTTTAACCTAGAGCAAATTTCTTTATACCCTAACCCTGCAGGTAACACTTTAAATATTAACATTGGAAACAATGAGTTACCTACTAGCTATAGTATTTACAATACTTTAGGACAAAGAGTATTAAACAAAGGAATTGAGAACGCTCAAGATTTACAAATTAACACTAGCGCTTTAGCTACTGGTGTTTATGTAGTGAAAATTGAAAGTGGTTCTGAATCAGTTGCTTTACAGTTTATCAAAAAATAATTTGAGATAACATATCACCTATATAGGTGCAACAAAAAATCCCGCTCTTTGTAAAGAGCGGGATTTTTTATATCCTTTAAACTTAAAAACTATTTACATAAAACACCATCTATTTCCATAACAGGCAGTGGTCTCATAGCTTTATCATTAATTGTGTTTTTTCTAAACAAAAACTTTTTTTCATACATTTTATTATCCGCAAAAAAAGTAACATAAAACTCGTTATTTAATGCTAACACGGCATCTTGTACCAATTCAATTTTAGCATACCCTTTCGGTTCTATTTTCTCTACTAAATGTCTAAAAGTAGCTGTTTTGGTTTCTCCATCATATCCTTTAGAAACAATAAGTACTGTTTCTATAGCTTCATCTCTATCATTTATAATGTAAGCATTCCAATCTTTTGCTAAAAACTCTTCATTCCATTCATGAGCCATAGCTACATATACTTGTGATACTTTTGGTATTTCAATATCTTTTTTCATTTCAGAACATTCAAAAAATTAACTATAAAAAAACCATCCAAAAAAATCTCTGGATGGCACTAATGTATTTATATTTTTCTGTTTTATAAAACCGACTTAAACTGCTCAAGAAAACGCACATCATTTTCATAGAACATACGAATGTCTCCTATTTGATATAAAAGCATGGCAATACGCTCTATACCCATACCAAACGCAAAACCAGAGTACTCTTTAGAATCAATTCCACAATTTTCAAGAACATTTGGGTCTACCATTCCGCATCCCATAATTTCTAACCATCCGGTACCTTTGGTAATTCGGTAATCTATTTCATTGTTTAACCCCCAGTAAATATCCACTTCAGCACTTGGTTCTGTAAATGGGAAATAAGAAGGGCGCAATCTAATTTTAGACTTACCAAACATTTCTTTAGTAAAGTATAACAGGGTTTGTTTAAGATCTGCAAAAGAAACATCCTTATCAATATACAAACCTTCTACCTGATGGAAAATACAGTGTGAACGGGCAGAAATAGCCTCATTTCTGAATACTCTACCAGGAGAAATAGTTCTAATTGGTGGCTGGTTCTTTTCCATATAACGTACCTGTACAGAACTTGTATGTGTACGTAGTAAAACGTCAGGATTGGTTTGAATAAAAAATGTATCCTGCATATCTCTAGCAGGATGATATTCTGGTAAATTTAATGCAGTAAAGTTATGCCAGTCATCTTCTATCTCAGGACCTTCAGATACATTAAACCCAACGTTAGCAAAAATTTCAATAATCTGATTTTTCACCAAAGAAATAGGATGTCTAGACCCTAAGTTAATAGGCTCAGCCGGACGTGTTAAATCGCCATAAACGCCTTTATCTTCTTCCTTATTTTCTAGCGCTTCACGAATATCGGCAACTTTAGTCTCTGCTTTGGTTTTTAAAGCATTGATAGTTTGCCCAAATTCTTTCTTCATTTCGTTAGGAACATTTCTAAACTCAGCAAAAAAATCATTTAAGATTCCCTTCTTTCCTAAATATTTAATTCTGAAAGCTTCTAAATCTTCTTTTGAGGTTGCCTCAAACTTTTCTACCTGAGCAATATGCTCCTTAATTTTATCAATCATGGCTTTTTCTTATGGAAGGCAAATTTAATAATTTTTTTGTGTACACCTCCTTATACACTAACAATCTATCTAAAATAGATTAATTTATAGCTGCTCGTAGCTTGGTTAGCTCGGTTTCAGACAATCCCCATTCCTCCATAACATCAATGCTTAAAAAGATAACTTTCATATTCGGAATGTCTTTAAGTTGCTCATACCACTCAAATGATTGCTTATTTAAACGACGCATCAACTTTGGCTTCAAAAAATCCCAATTCGCCCAACTTATTACAATATATCCATCATAAATCTTATCCATTCCTTCTGGTTGCTCTGCTATTTGAAATGCTTGTATTTTATCTAACCAAAAAGCTATTGTTTTATCTTCTGTGTAAGGTTGTGTATTAATAGCATCTATCTCATTCTTTACCTGAGTGCATTCTCCCTTACTCCATACATTACTTACAAAAAAACCGTCTTTATTATAAAATTGAACATTTGGTATGGTAAGCCCTTCCGCATTGCTTAAAGCTACTAATTCCTTAAGCCCCTTTAAATAATAAAGATCATTATCATGATATACTACTTTATTGTTATCTAATTCCTCTATTAAATCATTAGAACTTTTAGGTATTATTTCATCGGGAGTTTTCTGAGCATAACCACAATCTAACAACATATAGAAAATTGCAGTAATTAAAAACAAAGTGTTATTCATGGATATATATTAAAACTTCTAATGTAAAGTATTTATAAAATACAGCCAATAACGTTAACAAATAATTTACCTCATCTATCTATTTTGCTACTACTTTTGTAATACTATACTAAAGTTACTACCTATGAAAAAAATATTCTTAATCGCTGGTCTGTTTGTAGTATTTCAGACTTCCTTTTCACAAGAAATTAATATCATGACCTATAACATTAGGTATGGTAATGAGACTGACGATGAAAACTCTTGGAGTTTTAGAAAAGAAGCATTGGTAAACTTAATCAATTACTATAGCCCCGATGTAATGGGCACCCAAGAAGGCTTACAATATCAACTAGAATACATAGCTAAAAATTCTTCTTATAAATACATTGGCGTGGGTAGAGATAATGGCAAAAAGGAAGGAGAATATTCCGCTATATTTTACAATAGTAAAAAATTTAAAGTGCTAAAATCGGCAACTTTTTGGTTGTCACCAACACCAGATGTACCCAGCAAAGGATGGGACGCTGCTTTAAATAGAGTATGCACCTATGGATTATTTGAAAACAAAGAAACCAAAAGTAGATTTTATGTGTTTAATGCACATTTTGATCATGTTGGGGTACAGGCAAGAGCAGAAGCCGCCAAACTAATGCTACTAAAATTGAAGGAATTAAATACAGACAACCTGCCAGCATTTGTTACTGGAGATTTTAACTTAACTCCAGCATCTGAGCCTATTCAAATATTTAGCCAACAACTTAATGATAGCTACACCCACAGCACTACAAAACCTTATGGCCCTGCAGGTACATGGAACGCTTATCATTTCTCAGAAAACCCTGTAAACCGAATCGATTATATTTTCACCAGCGGTAATTTAAAAGTGCTAAAATACCGCACTATTACAGACTTTTACGATTTTAAGTATCCGAGCGATCACTTACCTGTGCTTATTACAGCTCTTCAGGAATAAAATCTCTTTCGGAGAAATACTGTACAATCGCTTCTTTCATTAATATAGACTGCTCTCCTGCTTTTAAAGCAGGTAGTTGCTCTTTAATAGTGTAATGTGGCCAGCCGTCTGCATCTACATGATCAAACTCATAGTAGCCATAAGGCTCTAACAACCTACATATAGCTATATGCATTAAGTTTAGTTTATCATCCTTTTTAAACCTACGGTGTAACTGTCCTAATTCTTGTACACCTATTAAATATATAATAGCATCTAAGTCTAACTGATCTCCATCGGCAAACTTGTCCGATAGGCTGGTAACTATATAGTCCCAGTATTTTTTTAATTGCTCATCTCTAGCCATATCCTAACGCGTTTAGCAACGGCAAAGTTACAAATAACTAATTCGGAAAGTTTATATTTGTTAAAATTTAAATGATGAACTACTTAGACATCGTATTGGGAGCCCTTTTACTGTTTGGTTTAATACGTGGTTTTATGAAAGGCCTATTACTAGAGGTTGCCACATTTATTGCATTTATAGCTGGTATATATGTAGCTATACACTTTTCGTTTTATGTAAGTGATTATTTAGCAACTATAGTAGATTGGGAACCGAACACGCTAAACTTAGTAGCCTTTGCCATAACGTTTATGGTAGTAGTTCTTATTATTTATCTTTTAGGGAAACTGTTAACAAAAGCTGCAGATGCCGCTACATTAGGGCTTACCAATAAATTTTTAGGTGCGCTCTTCGGATTTTTAAAAATGGGGCTGATACTAAGTGCCTTATTACTCTTTTTTAATGCCACCAATAACCTAGTTAGGTTTGTAGATAAAAAAACTTTAGACGAATCTATTTTATACCAACCGCTTAACACTGCTGGCAGATTTATATTTCTGAAAGTTATAGAAAGTGGTATAGATACAGAAGAATTAGAAAAGCTAGATATTAAATAGGCTACCCTAATACAAACTCTTGGGTAGCCTATTTGTAACAAACACAATATAGATATTCAAATTTCTATAACAACGCAATACACTAATGCCCAGAAGCAGAAACAACGCCAAAAAAAGCTAGATAGCTATCAGGGTTGTCAACAACTCCTTTTTCAGATATTAGTTTAATATGAATATTTCTTGCTTTGGCTTTATAAGAGAAATCTTCTAGTATCTCCACTATATCATTGTCTAAATATTTTGTACCTCTAACATCTAATTCTAGAAAAGAATGTTCAGGTATACTTTCCAGCTCTCGTAAAATAGCACCCTTATTAAAAAAGGTTACCTCTTCTGCTAAACGCATGGTAAAGTGATGATGGTCTGCACTTTCTTTCTTATGTAAAAAATGAGAATTTCGATAACTTTTTACCAAGACTATTAACACGCCAATGGCTAACCCTACACCAATACCCCAAAGCAAATCTTTAAACACAATGAGCACTATAGTTACTATAAAAGGTAAAAACTGTTTACGCCCTGCCTTCCACATGGTTACAAACAAAGACGGTTTTGCCAATTTATACCCCACTACAAACAACACTGCTGCCAAAGCAGAAAGCGGAATCATATTAAGTAACTTAGGAATTAATATAACAGATATTAGCAATAAAAAACCGTGTAGTATTGCAGACATTTTAGATTTGGCATTAGACTGTATGTTAGCAGAACTACGCACAATTACCTGTGTTATAGGCAAACCACCAATTAAGCCAGAAACAATATTACCCGTACCTTGAGCCAATAACTCTCTATTCGTAGGTGTCACCCTTTTTTCAGGGTCTATTTTATCGGTTGCTTCTACACTCAACAACGTTTCTAAACTTGCCACTAAGGCAATGGTAAACGCAACAATATAAACTTCTTTATTTCCTAAGGCATCAAAATTAGGAAAGCTAAACTGCCCCAAGAAACTATCTATACCTTCTGGCACTGGCACTCTTACTAAATGGTTAGGTGCTATAGCTAATAAATTATTTCCCTGAAATACATTGAATAATAAAATACCCACAACCACAGCTACTAAAGGGCCCTGGATTAACTGAAAAATTTTTGATTTCTTAGCTAATACAGTACTCCACAGTATTAGTATTAACAAAGCTATAATACCCACCAATGTTGCCCCTGGTGAAATGTGGTTTACTGCCGATAGAATTTCAGATAAGGTATTTTCACCATCAACTTGAATAAACTCCCAGTCTCCTTCTGGGTCTTTATCGTATCCAAAAAAATGAGGTATTTCTTTTAAAATAATTAAAATCCCAATACCGGTAAGCATTCCCTTAATAACCGAATTAGGAAAATAATACCCAATAACACCTGCCTTTATAATACCAAAAACCAATTGAATTATGCCGGCCAACACCACCGCTACCAGAAAATTTTCATATCCTAACTTTAAAATGGCTGCAGCAACAATGGCTGCTAAGCCAGCCGCAGGACCACTAACACCTAAAGACGAACCACTTAAGCTACCTACTACAACACCACCAACAATACCAGCAATTAACCCCGCAAACGGCGGTGCTTCACTAACCAATGCAATTCCTAAACAAAGGGGTAGTGCTACAAAAAATACAATGATACTAGCAGGAATATCATTTTTTAATGTTTTAAACATATGAGTGAATGAATTAGTTATAACAATAATTAAAAAATAACGGCATTAGCTATAAAATAGCCGCTTACAAAAATTGTTACGCTAATTCGGGAGGGTGGGTAGTCTTGTTACTATCGTGTATTGTATATTCTGGCTGATAAAAATAGTATAAAGCAGTACTCTTTAATGGCAATAGAACAATAACATCTTTGTTTAAAACAAATAAATCTATAGTCTTATATACGGTATTATTTTCACCTTCAGAACTATCTTCCTCTTCTTCCTCTAAAATGGTACAAACACGCACATCAGTGTTGCTCTGTAGTACTGCCTTTAAAGCTGTAGGCAAAAAACAGAACATTATAAGCAATAATATAAAGGGTACTATATTGTGCTTGTTTTTCATTTTTTATTAAGAAAAATCTACTTACAAACCACAATATAATAAAAATTGATATATTATAAACCGTTATATACCAAAACAGCCTTTAAACTTATAATTTTTTAATAGCAGATTTTTTTAACCAGCCTACTTTACCATCTTCCAAAGCAATTCTTCTCCATCCGTTTAAGTCGTTTAACACTTTAACTTTGGTTCCTTCATGTAAGGTAAAAATAGGGTTAGAACCTTCGTTAGGTTCAGGGTTTACATCTGCCGCCGCAGAAAAAACAATAGCATACTTACTATTCTTTGCTTTAACATATTGCAATTCGGCAAAATAGACGCTAACTGCAGACCCAATAAACATAATACAGCCCAGAACAAAAAACAATCGTTTTTTCCAACTGGCATACACAAGATTATATACCGAAATAAATACCACAAAGGCTATTAAAAGCGTCACTGCAATTATGGCCCAAGCATCAAAATGCAAAGCACCTACAGTGTTCTGTTTAAATTTATCCCAACTGGTTAATGGCAACGGTGTAATAGCGTCTACCGTCATGTTTTGTGCAAAGGCTCTATTATTTTTAATATCGGCATCATTTGGTGCCAATTGCAATGCTTTCTCATAATAATAAATACTGGGCGCTATATCACTTAATTTATAGTGTGCATTCCCCAAATTAAAATACAAAGCAGCAGACTCCTCACCTGCATTTAAAATAGCTTCATACTTTTGTATAGCTTCTTCGTACTTACCAGAATTATATAAATCGGTTGCCTCTTTAAACAATGCATTATTTTGTGCAAAGCCTAATGAAGTTATTAATAACAATAGTATATAAACAAAATTCTTCATCACTTATCTACTTTAAATTTGTTTATCAATTTTAGTAATACTACTTGCTGCCTTATCATAATCTTGCTGCATGGTTACATTAGATGCCGGAGAATACCTAGCCAATTCACAACTTTCTAATAAACTAACAAACTCGGTTACATCTTCAGCGGTTACTCCTTTTTCATCTAACAGATGCGCTATTTTTTCTTTACTGAATTCTGAAGTTTCAATATGTAGTTTCGCTTTCAGGTAATTATGCAATGCCTTTTCTAAAGCTATATAAAACGCCTCTTTATCTCCTAAAGTTTTACGAGCAGTAGACAAATATTTCTTCGCTAATTTGTTAGCCTTTCTAATTTTATTACCCTGCACATCTGCCCTATAAGCTTCCCTTTTATTTCTAGATACTATTACTATAGGTATAAATAGCAATGGTAACACCATGAGTATATAAAACATGGTAGATTTATAGAAGTAACTTTTAGTAATAGGCTCTAATTCAGGATCTATTTTAATAAACCTAAAATCGTTACCATTGGTTACTACTTGTTGCTTGCCCGTTACTGCATTTGCAGTTGTAGGCTCATTAGTAACAACCTGATTATTAACTGGCCCTGTGGTTACATTGATAATCTTTTCACCAGAATCAATAGTTTTATATTTTCCTGCTTTCGGATCAAAATACGTGAACGATACAGACGGAATTGGATACTTACCCTTGTACCTAGCAACAATAGTATAATTTTCGGCTACGCTACCTTCCATACCGGTAAGTTTGGTAGTAACCTTTTCTTCGTACTCTGGGTCGTACGTTTCTAAAGCACTTGGTGTTTTAAGTTTAGGTAAACTCAACAGTTTTAAATTACCATTACCAGATACTCTAACACGAGCGTCTAAAGATTCATTAGCCTCTAAAGAATCTCTGGATATCTCCACTTTAAAATCGAATTGTCCAACGGCACCTGAGAAACTTTCGGGTTTACCCTCTGTAGGCAATGGTTTCACATTAATAGTTCTAGTACCTGCTGATACTCTTTTTGTAGTGTTTACATAGATAGGTCTACCAATAAAATTTCGTCTATTAGTAGGTACCTCAACCCCTACATCAATGGTTAGCGGTTCTATTTCTAGTTCACCAGCCTGTTGCGGATATAAAGCAACCTTTTTAAGGGTGGCTACTCGGTAGCGTTTTCCGTTATAAAGTTTGGTTTCTGTATTATACCCCTTTGTCTCAATATTCTGATTCCAGAAGTTGCTATACTTTGGGTCGTCTATTACATCAAATTGATTTACCCCTATATCTGTGGCAAAATAAAGCTTATAGGTTACAGATATAGGCTCGTTTACATACGGATTGGTTTTAGAAACTTCTGCCATAAGCAGTAACTTATCTCCTAAATCTTCATCTACTCCAGGTATAGCATTAGGGTCGTCAACAGCTTTTGTTACCTCTATTTCTATAGGCATGGTTTTGTACACCTTACCATCTACCTCAATAGTGGCTTGGCTAATAACTACCTTGCCTACCTCTGAAGGCTGAAGAATATACGAATAACTTCTTGAAAAAGAACGCACTCCATTATTCCACACATTACTTACCTGCTGTGCAGGACCCGAGATAATTCTAAAACCTTCAAAACTAGGTCTTGTAAAATTATCTCCATCTTTATTCTCAATAGTAAAATCTACACGTAGTCGTTGATTTACACCCAATTTCTTTTTGCTCACATTTGCCGTAAACGATACCTCATCGTTTTGTGCATTTGCAAAGCTTATAAACAAAAGTATAAACAGTGTTACTAATTTTTTCATCTTAAAAGTTGCTTGTTAAGATTACCAGTCTTTTTCTGTTTTCACCGGAATACCTTTTACTTTTTTGGTATTCTGTTTTTCCTGAACATTTTTATCTTCTTGCTCTATAGCTCTAAGCATACGTTTTATTTGCTCAGGAGAAGCTTTAGACTTACTCTGCTCTGGTGGTTGCCCATCTTTTGGCTGGTCAGGATTTTTTTGCTGCTCATTATTCTTTCCTTCATTCTGCTGCTCATCCTTTTCGTCGTTGCCTTGGTCTTTCTTACTATTCTTGTTCTTATCGTCGTTCTTATTCTTTTTATCTTCTTGGTTTTGGTCTTTGTTCTTATCCTTATCTTTATCATTATCATCACCGCCACCATTTTTTTGTTCATCTTCCAACATCTTTTTGGCTAACGCATAATTGTACCTCGTTTCATCATCGGTAGGGTCATTAATCAAGGCTTGCTTATATGCTCCTACCGCATTTTGGTACATCTTCTCTTTCATAAACACATTCCCTAAATTATGGTATGCCTTATGTTTTTCGGCTTTGGTTTCTGCTTGCTCAGCTGTTTCCTTAAAACGCAAAGCTGCCTCGTCATAAGTTTCTTTGGTATAGTATGCAGTACCTAAATTATATCTGGCTGTAGTGTTGTCTTTATAATCAGAAATGGCTTTTCTATAGCTTCTTTCTGCTTCTACATACGCATCCCCTTTTAATTCCTCATTGGCACTATAGGTATAATTTTCAGATTTAACTTTGGCACGTTCTAACTCTTTATCCTTATCATCTTGAGCATTTGACAACGTAAAGCCAAACATAGTTATTACTATAAAAACTAATCTCTTCATGCTTGCTTTTCTTTTTCATTAAACAAATTCAACATTTGTACCCATTTTGTTTTCTTCTCTAGCATAAACACATCTATTATTAGCAAAAACATACCTGCTGCTAAAAACCATTGAAACTGGTCTTCATAGTCGGTATATTCTTTTGCCTCAAAAGTGGTTTTATCCATTTTGTTTAATTCCTCTATAACCTTTGTAACAGCTGCATCGGTATTGTCTCCATTAATGTAAATACCATTTCCTTCTTCTGCAATCTGTTTTAAATTAACCTCATTTAAACGGGTAACTACTGTTTGTCCGTTACCATCTTTCTTATACTCCTCTAGAATACCTCTACTATCTTTAATAGGTATTCTACCTCCTTTGGCAGTTCCTACCCCAATAGTAATAATTTTAATTCCTTTATCTGCTGCCTCTTCAATAATCGTTTTCATTTGGTTATCATTCTCTTCATGGTCTTCCCCATCAGAAATAATAAACAAAATTCTACTGGCTTGGTTATCATCGTTATAATAGGTACCTGCTAATTTAATAGCTTGATCTATAGCTGTACCTTGCGATGAAAGCATATCGGTATTCATGCTTTTTAAAAACATATTTGCCGCCGAATAATCTGTAGTAATAGGCAATTGCGGGTATGCTTGCCCGGCGTAGGCTATAATACCAACTCTATCACTTACAAGTTTATCCATAATTTCAGAAACCACGTGTTTTGCCTTTTCAATTCTACTAGGTGCAATATCTTCTGCCAACATACTCTTAGATACGTCTACCGCAAAAACAACATCTACCCCTTCTCTTTTAACCGTTTCTAATTTGGTTCCTATTTTAGGGTCTACCAACGCTATTACTAGCAAAGCAATGGCCAATAAAAATACAATTACTTTTAAAATAGGCTTAAATATAGATTTTTCTGGCGCAAGCTTTTTTAACAACGCATCAGAGGCAAACTTTTTTTGCGTTTGCTTTTTCCATAATTGAATACCTATGAAAATCAAAAGCAATACTGGAATTACCGCTAATCCGTAAAAATATATTTTTTCATCAAAGTCTATCATAATCCGTTTTATATAAAACTTCTAAACACTGTATTTTTTAATAAAAACTCAAGCATTAATAGTATAAGCCCTGCAATAACAAAGGGTCTGTACTTCTCGTCATAGTTGGTAAACTTAAACTCCTCTATCTCGGTTGTTTCCAACTTGTTTATTTCATCATAAATATCTTGTAAAGACGAGTTACTTGTTGCTCTAAAGTAAGTTCCCTCGGTACGTTCTGCAATGGCTTTTAGCAAATCTTCATCTATCTGTACTTTCTTTAAACCATACCTAAAACTACCGTCTGCGTTGTACGCAATAGGAGTTCTTGCCATACCGTTAGACCCAATACCAATGGTATACACTTTAATACCAAAAGCAACCGCAAGCTCAGCGGCATCTATAGGCTCTATAGATCCGGCAGTTTTAACACCATCGGTAAGTAAAATAATTATTTTACTTTTTGCCTTACTATCTTTTAAGCGGTTTACTGCCGTAGCTAAACCAGAGCCAATAGCAGTACCATCTTCTACAATTCCGTTTTCTATTTCTTCTAAAGCACGCTTTACAATACTTTTATCACTAGTAATAGGTGTTTTAGTAAAACTCTCTCCACCGTACACTACCAAACCAATACGGTCGTTAGGGCGTTCATCTATAAAATCGGTTGCTACTTTTTTCAGTGCCTTTAATCTGTTTGGTCTCAAATCTTGTGCCAACATACTAGAAGACACATCTATAGCCATCACAATATCTATCCCCTTGGTAGTTTTTGTTTGCGAGCTAACATCAGAAGTTTGTGGCCTTGCCATTGCCACTATAAACGCAGCCAACGCCAATAACCTTAGCACAAATAACATTGGCTTAAACTTAGCTAAAAAAGAACCTTTTACTTTAAACCCTTTTACGCTAGATACCTTAAGGGCAGCTGTTTGTTCTTTTCTGCGCCATATATACCACCCTATTAATACTGGAAGTACTAAAAACAACCAGAAAAAATGTGGATTCGCAAATTCAATTTCTTTAAACATGTTACTCCTGTTTCGTATTTTCGTTAGCTAAGGTATTCACTTCAATAGAGGTTTCTATTCGGTCTACTACCTTATCTATGTACTCATCATTTTTAAACTCGTTGTACACAATTAAAATGTTCTGTTGGTACGTATCTCCTTTAAACGATATTAACTGATAGGTAGCATCAATAGGTTCTTCATCTTCTTCTTTCTCTTTCCAACTAAAAGAACCATACATTTTATTTCCTTCTACGCCATCTTTACTAATAAACTCTTCTTCTTTCGTAAGCAAATTTTCTGCCCCTGCAGCCTCTAAGTCATCTAAATAAATCTGCTTCATAAACTCAGGAATGGTAACTCCACTGTTAGGGTTAGCAACCTCTGGTTTTAAATTTACGGTACTTACAGCCACATAAAAATTATCTCTTACTCCGTTCCCCATGGTAAACATTTTACCACTGGCTATTACTTGCTCTACTTCTTCCGGCAATACCAATTTGGTACGCTTTAATACTTCTGGTGTTTCTATGCGTACAGGAGGTATCCCATAATCACTCACTGTCCATTCACCTTCCAGCATTAATTTAGACTCATGGCCTGTAACTGTATCATACACATACGTTGGACCATAATACCAAATAAAGCCTCCTATGGTTAAAAGTATGGTTAACATACCCGCAGCCACTACAATAAGAATATTTTTCTGTTTCTTTTTCTTAAGCAGTAATTCTTGGTAAGCTTCTGTTTGTGCCAGTTCTTCTTCAGTAGGTTCTGGTAAAGATTCATTGGTTTCTACAACCACATGTTGTATAACTTTTTTATCATTACTTACCTGATTATCATCGGGTGTAGAACGTGCAAACTTAACCAAGTCGGCAGTCTGTAAAACACGCTTAAAGTTATTAATGGTTTCCTGCTCTAACCTTACACCACCTTTTTCTTGTAGCATCTCTATTTTTGCAAAAAGCTCATCGGTAGTAGACTCTAAAGCATCTATATGAACTTCTTCTTCTAAGTAGCGTTTTACAATAGTAGTTAACTCAGAATAGTATCCTTTATAATTAGACTCTAATAAATATTTAGAATTTTCCAATCCGTCTAACTCCTGAATAGCTCTTTCAAAGGGTGGCAACAAGGCTATTTTTTCCTCTTCGGTCAATGGTTTTTTTCTTATTAAAAACCAGTACACTATAAAGGCAATAATAGCAATAGGAATTAAAGCCCAAAGGAGTAGTGTAAAATCAAAACTATTTCTACCCTCTACCTCAACAAGAGGTTTAATATCGTACATCTTTTGCTTGGTAGTATCTACTTCTACACCAGCTACAGAAACCAATAAAGAATCTAACAAATACGGCTTCTCATTAACTAAAATAAGTTGCTTAGGAATATAATATGTACCCGAGTCAAACTTAGACAGTGCATATTTTTTTACCCAAGTAAACTTTTTATTGCTTTTAATAGTATCAGTTTTGTAAGCCTCTACCATTTCTAAAGGCACAAATGTTTGTCCTTCCGGAAAAATAACTTGTGCAGTAGAATCGGTTTCCACCGATACCTTATACATTATTTGCTCTCCTATTTTAATGGAGGTTGTATCTACTTCTTTGGTAACCTTCGGAGCTTCTTGAGCCCAGGTGGCAAAACACGCAAAAAACACGAACAATGCACTTACGCTCCATTGTGTGTGTTTTGTAGTTATTACCCGTTGCAACATATTCATAGTTTTACCCTCTTCTTTTAAAATAACCCAATAGTTTTTTTACATAATTTTCATCTACCCTGCTAGCCAAAGTACCACTACCACTTTTACTAAACACTTCTTCAAAATAGGCTACATTATCTTTGTAATACTTGGTGTATGCATTTCTAACACTTTTAGACCCGGTATTTACCAGCACTAATTCACCCGTTTCACTATCCTTCATTTGCACCAACCCAATATTAGGCATAGCTTCCTCTTTTGCATCGTACACTCTAATACCCGTAAGGTCATGTTTCTTTCCAGCAATTTTAAGTGTTTGTTCATAACCAGAATCCATAAAATCAGACAACACAAAAGAAATTGCCTTCTTCTTCATTACACTGCTTAAAAACTTCAACGCTTCTGCAATGTTAGTACCTTGGCTCTTAGGCTCAAACTCTAACATTTCACGTATAATTCTTAAAACATGAGATTTCCCTTTTTTAGGAGGTATAAACAACTCTATCTGATCGGTAAATAAAATAACCCCAATCTTATCATTGTTCTGTAGTGCCGAAAAAGCAAGAGTAGCTGCTATTTCAGTAATAATTTCTCTTTTAAAAGCGTCTTGTGTACCGAAGATTTCAGAACCAGAAACATCTACCATAAGCATCATGGTAAGCTCTCGTTCTTCTTCAAAAACTTTAATATACGGCTCGTTATAACGTGCCGTTACATTCCAGTCTATATTTCTTACATCGTCTCCAAACTGGTACTGGCGCACCTCAGAAAATGTCATCCCTCTACCTTTAAAAGTAGAATGATATTCACCTCCAAAAATATGGTCAGACAGTCGGCGTGTCTTTATCTCAATTTTTCGTACTTTCTTTAATAGCTCCTTAGTATCCATTGTATCCAAATTCAGTTATGGTTGTTATTGGCTGGTAGCAGTTAGTAAGCTACCTTAGTTAAGGCAACTGATTAAGGTACTTCAATCTCGTTCACTATTTTATTTACAATATCTACAGAACTAATATTCTCAGCCTCTGCTTCATAGGTAATTCCTATTCTGTGTCTTAATACATCGTGTACTACCGCTCTTACATCTTCTGGTACTACATACCCTCTACGTTTTATAAATGCATAACATTTAGCAGCGTTAGCAAGGTTAATACTACCCCTTGGCGAAGCCCCAAAACCAATTAAAGGTTTTAAGCTTTCAAGATTGTATTTTTCAGGATAACGTGTAGCAAAAATAATGTCTAAGATATAGCGCTCAATCTTCTCATCCATGTACACTTCTTTCACAGCTTCTTGCGCTCTTAAAATCTGTTCTGTAGTAACAACGGGATTTACCGTTTCAAAAGAACCTTTAAGGTTGGCTCTAATAATTAATTGCTCCTCATCTAACTTAGGATAATCAATTACTGTTTTTAACATAAAACGGTCTACCTGTGCTTCTGGTAATGGGTACGTACCTTCTTGCTCTACCGGGTTTTGTGTTGCCATTACTAAAAATGGCTTGTCTAACACAAAAGTTTCATCTCCAATAGTAACTTGCTTTTCCTGCATGGCTTCTAACAAAGCCGACTGCACTTTTGCAGGGGCACGGTTAATCTCATCCGCTAGCACAAAGTTGGCAAATATAGGTCCCTTCTTAATAGAAAAGTCATTCTCTTTAATGTTGTAAATTAGTGTACCCACTACATCGGCAGGTAACAAGTCTGGTGTAAACTGAATACGACTAAAAGATCCTTGCACTGCTTTAGACAGGGTATTAATAGCCAACGTTTTTGCTAATCCTGGCACACCTTCTAAAAGTATGTGTCCACGCCCTAGTAATCCAATCAATAATCTTTCTACCATGTACTTCTGCCCCACAATCACCTTGTTCATCTCCATCATCAACAGGTCTATAAAAGCACTCTCTCTCTCTATTTTCTCATTAATTTTACTAATGTCAACGGTATTCGTTTGCTCCATCATATTTATATTTTGTTGGGTAAATCTATCGTTCAAAATTTTAACAACGCAAATTGTCAATTTTATAGTAGTACAGCTGTTAATAATTGGTTAAAAATTAACAACAATACCACATTTTAAGTAAGTTTTAGCGTTAGAAGCGCTACCTTAGATATATATTTTCAGAGCAAAACGTTAAATTAATGAAAAATTTACAAATATCTCATTTGGTAGCTGGCACAATGACTTGGGGGCAATGGGGTAAAAAATTAAGAACTAAAGAAATGGTTGCGCTACAACATTTCTATTTTGAGCAAGGTATTACCACTTTTGACCATGCCGACATCTACGGTAATCATACTACAGAAGCCGACTTTGGAAAGGCATTTGCCGCTAGTGGTCTTGACCGTGAAAAAGTACAATTTATTACCAAATGTGGTATACAAATGGTAGGCAAAAACCGTAGCCACAAAGTAAAGCATTACAACTACTCTAAAGAGCATATTATAAAAAGTGTTGAAACTTCTTTAGAGCATTTACAAACCGAATATTTAGATATTTTATTACTGCACAGACCTAGCCCTTTATTAGACCCAAAAGAGGTTGGAGAAACAGTAAATAAACTTATTGAAACCGGAAAAGTAAAACACTTTGGAGTATCTAATTTTACCCCTACACAAACCAATCTTTTAAGTGAATATGTACCTGTAGAAACCAACCAGATTGAGTTTTCTTTAACTACACACGAAGCCATGTTTGATGGTACTTTAGACCATATGATGCTAAAGAAAATTAAACCTATGGCTTGGAGTCCGCTTGGCAATTACTTTAAAAAACAATACCCCGGATTAAAGCAACTCATGCCTAACTTATGTGAAAAATATAAGGTAGAAGAAGATGCGCTTTTAATAGCTTGGATTATGAAACATCCTGCAGCTATTGTTCCGGTAATTGGTACTACGCAACCGAAACGAATTAAGAAAGCTATTGAGGCTAAAAATATTCCGTTAAGCCTGGAAGATTGGTTTATGATGTTAGAAGTAGTTTCTGGTAATCCAGTACCCTAATTTTAAATATGTATGATGAATAACACAACAAAAATAGCCCTTGTTACCGGGGCTACTAGCGGTATAGGTAAAGCAACAGCCGAACTATTTGCTAAAAATGGTATTGATTTAATTATTTGTGGAAGACGCGAAGATAGATTAGCCGCAATGAAAGCTGAACTTTCTTCTATGGTAAAAGTACATACCTTGGCTTTTGATGTAAGCAACAAAGAGGCTGTTTTAGCTGCCATTGATAGTATACCTGAAGCGTTTTCTAATATTGATATTTTGATTAACAACGCTGGTAATGCACATGGTTTAGACCCTATACAAGAGGGTAGTTTAGATGATTGGGATGCCATGATAGATATTAATGTAAAAGGGTTATTGTATGTTTCTAAAGCTATTATTCCGGGAATGATTGCCCGTAAAACAGGACATATTATTAATATTGGTTCTATTGCAGGTAAAGAAGTATACCCTAACGGAAATGTATATTGTGCCACCAAACATGCTGTGAATGCTTTAAACAAGGCTATGCGCGTAGACCTTTACGGAAAAGGAATACGTGTAGGTGCGGTACACCCTGGATTGGTAGAAACTGAATTTAGTGATGTACGCTTTAAAGGAGATACCGAAAAAGCTAAAACAGTTTACCAAGGGTTTGAACCTTTAACCGGACATGATATTGCTGATGTAATACACTTTGTTGTTACCCGCCCATACCATGTAAACATCTCAGATTTATTGATATTGCCTACCGCTCAGGTATCGGCAACGATGACATATAAAGAGTAGATTTCTTTGTTAAATTAAAAAAAATAAAAAACGCTGTTTGAAATTTCAAACAGCGTTTTTTAGAATACATTCATAAATAAATATTTCTAGTTCTATCAGCCAATCTTTACAGAGGTCATTGTTAAAGACCCTGCTACCGCCTTATCATTAAAGAACGAAATATCATCTTTATCTTTTTGTAACCCTAAGGTGTACATTAATGGCAAATAATGTTCTGGAGTTGGTATGGCTAAACGAGCTGCCATCCCTAACTTATCATAGTTAATTAAAGAACTATGATTGGTTTCTGAAATATGCTTTTTAAACGTTTCGTTCAGGTCTAAAGCCCAATCATACCCGTAAGTAGCATCTATTTTATCCCAAGCTACCATACCTAGGTTATGCACCATATTACCACTACCTATTATCAGCACTCCTTTTTTACGTAATTCATACAACTCTTTTGCTAAATTGTAATGATATTGTGCTGGTTTGGTACCATCTATACTTAACTGTAGCACGGGCACTTTAGCATCTGGGTACATGTGACGAACCACTGTCCAAGCTCCATGATCTAAACCCCAATCATGGTCTAGTATAATATCAGTATGGGTACTTAACTTAACCGTTTCTTTTGCTAGCTCTGGGTTACCAGGTGCATTGTATTGTACATCAAATAACTCTTGAGGGAAACCACCAAAATCATGAATGGTTTCAGGAAAATCCATAGCAGTAATACGCGTACCTCTAGTATACCAGTGTGCAGAGACTACTAAAACAGCAGACGGCATTGGGATTTCTTTTGCCATTGCACTCCATCTTCTAGAAAACTCATTGTCTTCTATTCCGTTCATAGGAGAACCATGTCCTATAAATAATACAGGCATTACGGTTGCACTCTCCTTTAAATTATCGGTCATATTTTTAAATGCCGATAATGATGTCATTCCAACTGTTCCCATGGTCAATGTTTTTATAAAATCTTTTCTTTTCATCTGCAATATCTTAATTAATCAGCTAATGCCAACAATGCTTCTAAATCTAAAGGTTTAGTATACATATCTAAACCTCCCTTTTCATTAATTGGCCATTGCTCTTTGGGTCTGTCCCAATACAATTCTACTCCGTTATTATCTGGGTCTCTAAGGTATAATGCCTTTGACACGCCATGATCTGAAGCACCAATTCTAGGAAAATGTGCTGCTCTTAATCGTTTCAAAATATTGGCTAAATCCTTTTCTGTAGGATACAAAATTGCCAAATGGTACAAACCTACTCCTTCTCTGGTATCAGGCTCAGCATTTTTACTATGCCAGGTGTTTAACCCTATGTGGTGATGATAACCACCTGCCGAAACAAAAGCGGCATCATCTCCATAGAGTTGTATTAACTCAAAACCTAACAAATCACAATAAAAAGCTAACGATTTTTGAAGATCAGATACACGTAAATGCACATGTCCAATTTTTGTATTTGGGGGAACCTTGTATTGGGGGTCTAACGTATTCATATCTCTAAATTGTGATTTATTAGATTCTTTATTCCTTTATTAATTACTGTACAAACTCAGCGTTAGCCTCAATACGTACTTCGTCGCTAACTACTGCTTCTGGGAATTTTTCACCAATTCCGAAATCTGAACGTTTAAGTGTACCAGTTACTTGGAAACCTTGAGTTTCTTTGCTGCTCATTGGGTTTACTACGCTACCTCTGTATGTAGCCTTTAAAGACACTTTTTTAGTAACTCCGTGCATAGTTAAATCACCTTCAATTTTGTAAGTATCTTTTCCTGCTTTTTTAATACCTGTACTTTTAAAAGTTAAGGTTGGATATTTTTCAACATCAAAGAAATCAGCACTTTTTAAGTGATTGTTACGTGCTTCAACACGTGTATCAATAGAAGCTGTTTTAGCAGTAAGATTAAAAACTGCATCACTAAAATCTTCTTTAGAAGCCTCTAGCGTAATATCTACATCTGTAAATGCTCCTGAAATATCATTAATACCTAAGTGGGTAACTGTAAACCCTAATTGAGTGTGAGGATCATCATTAGTCCAAACTTTACTAGCAACAGTAAATGCGCTTAACGAAACAAATGCAATAGCAACAAATAATAACTTTTTCATGATTTTTAAATTTAATTTTAGATTAATATATAGTGTTTTAATTATGTAATACTTTCCAACCTGCATGCCAGTTATAATTATTAGCAACCGACAGCTGAATTAATAATAATTGCATACGCTCTAGGGTTCTGCTTACTGAAAGTCCTCCTGCATTTACCGCCCGAAAACCAACTGTTTCAATCAACTCTTTCACGGTAGCTACAGCCTCTTTATTATCTCCGGCAATAAAAGCATCTACCTGCGTGTCTTTTATAAAGGGTTTCTCAAAATCAGCTTTAAATGTGGTATTAAATGCTTTTACCACTTTGGCATTGGGCAACAAATCCTGTAATTCTTCTGCCGCACTAAGCTCATTAGTAAGCAACCCGTTATACGTACTATTTAATGGATTGGATACACTAATCACAATTTTCTGATTAGCCACCTCTCTAATTTTTTCTGCTACAACTTGCTCTGCTTGGTAAGGCACAGCAAGTATGATAATGTCGGCCTCCCATGATGCTTCAAAAGAACAATTTATCACTTCCGCTGAAATATCAGGGTTCGCTTTCTTAATCTCATTTAACACACCTTGCGCTTTCTGCACATGAGAAGCCTGCAACAACAAATTGTAATTTCCTTTAGCTAAACTTTTAGCTATAGCACTGCCCATGTTACCGGCGGCACCTATAATGGCTATGGTTTGTGTTGCTATCATAATCTTTTCCTTTTTATAACAATACGAAGATAGGGTGCCCACAAGGCTTCTTCCATTGTGGAAAATCAAGAAAAACTATTGATTTAAATCAATAAAATAAGCTAACCCTCTATTTACGAGTAGTTAATCTTTTTCGTATTCTACTAATTGTTTCGGGGGTAGTGCCCATATAAGAGGCAATCATGTGCTGAGGGACACGCTTAGTAATATCAGGATAGTTGTGAATAAAGTCTTCATAGCGCTCTTCTATAGATTGGCTATTATTAGCATTTATTCTTTTTTGCAATGCTATATAAGCATTGGTAATAAGCTCACGTATAAAGGTTTCATACTTCGGACTCAATTTTAAAAGCTCTTCATGGGCAGACTTACTTATTAAAACCAATTCAGAGTTTTCAACAGCTTCTATATTAAAGGTAGCAGGTTCTTCTGTTAAAAAACTAAGCATATCAGAAATAAACCAACCCTCTGCAGCAAACTGTAGAATGTGCTCAGAACCCGCATCATCTACCGAAAAACTTCGCAACATACCATGCTCTACAAAAGCAATGGTTTTACATACATCGTCTTCTTGCAACAGAAACTGTCGTTTTCTTATTTTCTTAACTGATAGGTACGACTTTATAAGTGCTTCCTCTTCTTCGGTAAGCGCTACCCGTTTTTTAAAGTTATGAAAATAGACCTCGTACATGAGTAAGTATTTTATATAAAAGTACAGTAAAATTATAAGTTCTAGAGGTTGTAACCTCTAAAATACTGCTAAATAATAATGCCCCTGTAAGCAACCAACACGCCTAAAACGTTGATAAGTTTAACGTTTATAAACAGTTACATTTCAGCTTTATTACTTACATTTAATGCACAACAAAAGCTATTTGTTCTATGATTAATAAACGACTTCTTGTGAAAAGTCTTTTAGCGCATAATGATGAAAATAGTTTTTATGACAAAAAACGCTTTATAAATATTGGTGAAAAAGAAGGCAAAGCTAAATTCTTAAAGCACGTATGCGCTTTGGCAAACTCTAACCCCAACAACAATTCATTTATAGTAATTGGGGTTGAAGATGAAGAAAATCTCATCTTAGGAGTTGACTTTTTTGATGATAGTAAAATTCAAAATCTGGTAAATGCTTACTTAGATAATCCTCCGCTTATTTCATATGAAAATATTCCTTTTCCGCATCTACCAGAAAACAAGGTAGTAGGTTTGGTTACCATACGCTCTAATGGTAAGGTATGCTCGCTACGTAAAAACATCTGGAAATACTATGGTGGTTCTGTATTTTTTAGAGATGGTAGTATGAGTATGCCTAAAGTTTTTGATATAAAACTTAAAGACATTAACTCCCAAACCGTAGCCGAAATAGAAAAACAAGCTAGTAATAATATTGAGCTTACCCTAAATGGTGTAATTGATTTTTTATATGACCGCCATAAAGACCTTAAAGGCAATTATAAAGTGTTTAAAGAGCAATTTGTGGTATGCTGGGCTGGTACCACCAAAAAAAGTAATGATAGAATCTACTACTCTAGAGTAGACATTGAACTGATTAATGAGCAAGTAAAACTATTCTATTCTGCGTTAGACGAAGTAGAAATTGCACATACCGAAGATTCTTTTTCGATTACCGAGTATGTGCAAATGGGCTTAAACAATCATCAAAAATATTACCCGCTTGAGAGTACCAATATTTATTTTCAAGAAAATGGCACCTATAAAATAGAAAGTACCCTACTCTTTAATCCGCCCCAATATGTAAAGAGTACCTTGTACCATATATACAATACCAACAATACTATTCTCTCTAAAATAAAAAAGAAACTACCACTATCAGCTAGCGATAAAAAAAGCTTACGTAACTTACCCAATACCTATCTAATTTGTGCCTTAAATGGATTTGAAGATGCCCGCAGTATTTTAGAAGAAAACCGATGGATTATAAAAGATTATGACCGCAACGTTTACGAATCTTTAAAAGAATGTTTGCGCATTCTACGAAAGGTAAAGTATAGCTAATCTCACTACAAGCAAACGAGCTTTTAATCTTGATTATGAAGTAAAGTTAACTTTCTGAATTTGTCATATATAAGATCTTTTAAGACCTTTGAGAAAAACTAACGAGCATGAGAACCCTTGTCATAGGCGATATTCACGGAGCATACAAAGCATTACTTCAAATTTTAGAAAGAGCAAAAGTTACCGAAAACGACAAACTTATATTTTTAGGAGACTATGTTGATGGCTGGAGCCAGTCTCCGCAAGTAATTGCCAAATTAATTGAACTAAAAGCTAGTAACGACTGCGTATTTATTCAAGGAAACCATGATGAACTACTACTGGACTATTTTAAAGGTAGAACTGATAACGATTTATGGTTTATGCACGGAGGTGGCGCATCGGTAGCTGCTTATGACGAATTATCTCACGATGAAAAAGAAATTCATTTAGAGTTTCTAAGAAACCTAAAACCCTATTATTTAGATGATGATAATAGGTTGTTTATTCATGCAGGGTTTACCAATTTACACGGCGTTTTACTAGAGTACTACCCAAGATTGTTTTACTGGGACAGGACACTTTGGGAAACCGCATTAGCCTTAGACCCAAACCTTTCTAAAGACGATATTAGATACCCAAAACGTTTTTTACACTATAAAGAGATATTTATTGGGCACACACCACTTACCAGAATTGGCGAATCTACCCCTCAAAATAGAGCTAATGTTTGGAATATGGATACAGGTGCTGCCTATACAAATCCGTTAACTATTATGAATGTTGACACCAAGGAATTTTGGCAAAGTGACAATGTAAATGAATTATATCCAGACGAAAATGGGAGGAATTGATTTTTGAAGCTATTTTTTTGTATATTTATAAATGTTCACAAAACACTTATAGATAACCATAATGAAAAATATCGCGATAAAAGGTTTGCTATGTATCTTACTAGCATCCTGTTGTCCTCCTGAAAATTCTAAGCCTTCTACCACCATTGAAAGCCCTGATGAGAGTATTAGCGTACATACAGGGATTAAGAAGGATTCTACCGCATATTATTTAGTTTATAAAAATAACCAAGTGGTTATTGATACCTCTGTACTTGGTTTAGAGCGTAAAGATGAAAATTTTGCATCTAAGCTATCCATGCAGTCGTTTTCAGATATATCAAAAATAGAAGACACCTATACCTTAACTCACGGGAAACAAAGTAATATTACATACACAGCCAACCAAAAAACCATTACCTTGGTTAATGAACATGAACAGCAACTACAGATTGTGTTTAGTGTTTCTAATGATGGACTTGGTTTTAAATATGTTTTTCCTGAATCTTCAGAAGATGTAAAATATATTACCGATGAAAAAACCACTTTTAACTTTCCGGAAAACACGAAAGCATGGTTACAGCCTCTAGCCAAAGCTAAAACTGGTTGGGAACATACTAATCCATCGTACGAGGAACATTATAAGAAAGGAATTAGTGTAGATACTCCATCAGATATTGGAGAAGGTTGGATATATCCTGCTCTTTTTAATACTGCTGAGAATATGTGGGCGGCAATTACCGAAACTCATTTAGAAGCCAACTATGCCGGGTCACATTTAAAATATAGCAAAGAAGATAAAGCACTGAAACTTACATTTCCGCAACCGGAAGAAAAAATGACCGATGGGGCTCTTAACCCAGAATCTAAATTACCTTGGGAAACACCTTGGCGCGTTATTGCACTAGGTACCTTAGAAACCGTTACCAACTCTACTTTAGGTACCGACCTTGCCAAACCAGCCATTACAGAAGATACCGATTATATTAAACCCGGATTAGCTTCTTGGAGTTGGGCTATTTTAAAAGACGACTCTATAACTTACGATATTACCAAAGAGTTTATTGACTATGCTGCCGATATGAATTGGGGCTATTGCTTAATAGATGTTAATTGGGATACCAGAATAGGCGATGACGGAATTAAAGAACTTGTAGCCTATGGTAAAGAAAAAAATGTACAACTTATTTTATGGTACAACTCTGCAGGTGACTGGAACACTACCCCGTACGAGCCTAAAGACAGATTTACCACGGCTGAAAAAAGAGAAGCTGAATTTAAAAAATTAAGTGATTGGGGTATTGGTGGTGTTAAAATAGATTTCTTTGGAGGAGACGGACAATCTTATATGGAGTATTACCACCAGATATTAACTAGTGCTGCAAAACACCATATACTAGTAAACTTTCATGGTACTACATTACCTAGAGGCTGGCAAAGAACCTATCCTAATTTAATGACTATGGAAGCCATTAAAGGTTTTGAGTTTATAAGCTTTGGACAACCAGATGCAGATGAAGCTCCGAGCCATTGTGCAATGCTGCCCTATACCAGAAACTTATTTGACCCTATGGACTTTACCCCTATGGCATTAGATACCATACCGGGTATACACCGTAGAACCACAGCTGCCTTTGAACTTGCACTGCCTACGTTGTTTTTATCAGGCATTCAACATATTGCAGAAACACCCAATGGAATGGCTAAAATGCCTGAGTATGTAAAAAATTATTTAAGAGACATCCCTACCGATTGGGACCAATCTAAGTACCTAGCAGGCTACCCTGGTAAAGATGCTATTATTGCCCGTAGAAAAGGTGAAACCTGGTTTATAACAGGTATTAATGGAGAAAATAAAGTGAAGGAAATGACCATTGACTTGAGCTTTATACCTTCTAAAAATGGCTATATGATTACCGATGGTACTTCAACCAAATTTGAACAAACGGAAATTTCTAATACCGAAACAACCATAACAATGCAACCCTACGGAGGCTTTGTTATAAAAATATAACCCGCTCTTTTTCCCAAACACATTTGTAATTAAAAAACCCTCAGTACATTTAAGTATTGAGGGTTTTTAACTTTATAATAAGGGTACAAATTAAATTCTTTCCATAATCATAGATTGTGCTCCCATATTTACTTCCATTCTAAGCACTGATCTGTCTTCTTTACTAATGTAGTAATGTGTTTTAACATTACCACCAACAATATCATCGGTTACTACTACATCCCAAACATCTTTATTATTGTAGCTAGTAGAAGAAACTTCCTTTACATAGGCATTTAAAACATCTGTTTTTCCAGAAGGATTAAAATTGAAAACTAATAAATCTGCAGTATAATTATCATTTAATGGCAACCATCTAATTACTTGCGGATACATACTACTATCAAAAGAAGTAGGATATTCACCATTTAAAGTAATCTTTTCTCTTTTGGTTTTATCTTTATAAAAACCTTCCGTTTTAGCACCATAGTTAATTACCATATCTCGGTTCTCGTTATAAGAAGCATGATATATTGGTTTTAAATCTGCTTTGGTAACAATGGTAGTATCTACCCAACGTTTAGCGCTATTGTATCTTTTCACTTCAGAAGTAATTAATACTTTATCGCCATTATTTTTAATCTTGGTAATAACCTTACCAATATCATTAGAAGTATCTCCAGATTTTACAGACCATCTCATTTCATAAACCTCATCTTTAATAAGACTAGCGTCTACTTCATTGTTGTCAGGGGATAATCTCATTTGAGCGTTGCTTAATGTGCAAAGCATCAAAAAAAGCACAACAGTAATATTTTTCATAAGTAAGAACTAAAAATTTCTTTTGATTATTGCTACAAATTTACAAAAAAACCGATACCATAAATATGGTATCGGTTTGAACATATTGAAAGTTAGCTTGTTATTTTACCTTTCGTCGAAATTTTAAAAATTCTTACCAGAAGTAACCGTATAAAGCTACTAAGATAACAACTATACCCATAGCCCCCATAAAGAAGGTTTTATCGGTTTTAAATAACTCCGTATCAACTTCATAAGCTTTCTCATCTTGGAATGTACAATTAGCATTGTTGTACATCATAAGCGCTAAGAAACCAAATAAGAACACTAATAAAATAGCAGATTCATACCCCATAAATCTTAGGTCTATACCAAAGAATGGTGTACCAAACACTAATGTTACCAGAGCAGCTGCAACAGCCAACACTGCAAAAATTAGTCCTGCCAATTTAAATTGTTTCGCTTTCTGATCAGAAACCGGAGTAGCTGGTACTCTGTTTTTATCTGTTAATGTAAGTACTACGGCTAGCGTAATAAGTATTACACAAGTATAGCCCATACGGAACTGGAACGGTACATCTGAAGCTGCAAACTTTAATATAATTGAAGTTGGCAACGTTGCAATGGTTGTCCAAAGAGCTGCTCTGTTAGAAGCACGTTTCCAGAATAATCCCATACCAAATACAACCACTACACCAGGATAAATAAAGCCTGTAAACTCTTGTATGTATTGGAATGCTTGGTCTAAACCACCTAATAATGGTTTTGCTGTAAACATGGCAATTATTAAAGCAACTAAAGCAGAAATACGCCCCACTTTTACTAAGTTTCTTTCAGAAGAATTTTTATTAATTACCTCTTTATAAATATCCATAGTAAAAATGGTAGAAGTAGAGTTAAGCATAGATGCTAACGAAGAAACTACTGCAGCAATTAAGGCAGCAAATGCTAAACCTCTAATACCTGTAGGCGCAAAGTTTCTAAGTAACCATGGGTATGCCTCATCAGATTTTTCAATAGTACCTTGTAAATGTGATGTTAACTCAGGGAAGTCTCCTTGATGCGCAAAAATAACGTAAGCTGCAATACCAGGAATTACAACGATAAGTGGAATTAATATTTTTAAGTAAGCTCCAAATAATAAACCTCTTTTTGCTTCTTTTAAGTTTTTAGCAGCCAATCCTTTTTGAATGATATACTGGTTGAAACCCCAATATCCTAAATTGGTTAACCACATAGCACCTAAGATAACCGCAACACCAGGAAGGTCTATAAACGGATCTTTCTGGCCACCGGTACCATCAGAAATCATTGTTTTACCTTGCTCAATAATCATACTAAAATGCACATCGTCTGGCGTAGAAACCACTTTGTGGTATACTAAGTTAAATCCGTCAATAGCACTACCAGTATCACTAATAGCAGCAAGAGCAAACCAAGCTGTAATTAAACCACCCCCTACAAGAAATACAACTTGTAAAACATCGGTCCAAGCCACCGCTTTAAGTCCACCATAAATAGAGTAAACACCTGCAAATAATAACAGTCCAATTACCCCATACGTTTTATCTACCCCTAAAATTTGTTCCATAGCTGTGGCTCCTAACCAAGCTACCGAAGTAAGGTTTACAAACACATATACCAATAACCAGAAGAAAGAGAAGAAAAAGGCAACACCTTTTCCGTAACGTTCTCTTGCCAACTGAGGCATGGTATATATTTTTTTATCTAACATAATTGGCAAAATGTACTTTGCCACAATAATTAAAGCAGCGGCTGCAATCCACTCATAAGCAGCAATTGCTAAACCAATTGCATACCCAGAACCAGACATACCAATAAACTGCTCTGCAGAAATATTTGCCGCAATAAGTGAAGCACCAATAGCCCACCATGATAACGTTCCTCCTGCTAAAAAGTAATCTTTAGAATTTTTCTCTGTTCCTTTTTTATCTCTGGAAATAAATAATCCTAAAGCCGCAATTAAAATCACGTATCCTATAAATATCCCATAATCTAAGGGCTGAAATCCTCCGTTCATATTGATAATTTAAATTTTATTTCACTGAAAATTTGTACGTCGTTTTTGTAAAATACTTTTCTCCGGGATTTAGCACTGTTGAAGGAAATGCAGGTTGGTTAGGAGAATCTGGGTAATGTTGTGTTTCTAAACACAACCCTGAACGTTGTTCGTACATACCGCCATTTTTACTTTTCTTAGTACCATCTAAGAAATTACCACTATAAAACTGAATAGCTGGTTGGTCTGTAAAAACTTCCATGTATCTTCCAGAGGCTTTATGGTATAATGAACCCACTTTTCTAAATGACTTATCATTTCCATTAAACACCCAGCAATGATCGTATCCTAAACCTTTTTTCAATTGATCATCAGCTGCATCGATATCTTTTCCGATCTCTTTTGCAGTGGTAAAATCAAAAGGTGTACCAGCAACATCTGCTAGTTCTCCAGTTGGAATCAAGGTATTGTCTACCGGTAACATTTTATCGGCATCTAACTGTAACTCGTGATCTAAAATAGTATTAAAATTACCAGATAAATTGAAGTATGAATGTTGTGTAAGGTTCACTACGGTTTTCTTATCTGTAGTAGCTTCATAAGAAATCTCTAGTGCATTTTCATCCGTAAGAGTGTACGTTATCGTTGTAGTTAACGTACCAGGATAACCTTCTTCCATATCCTTACTTACATAAGTAAGTTGTAATGTTGGACTCTCCGCATCTTTTACCGGAGTAATGGTCCATATTCTTTTATCAAACCCTTTTTTACCACCATGCAAATGGTTAGGTCCATCATTGGTAGCTAGTTGATACTCGGTACCATCTAAAGAAAATTTACCTTTGGCAATACGGTTTCCGTATCTACCAATGGCAGCTCCAAAGAAATAAGGGTTTCCGTTAAAATAATCGTCAGGAGTAGTGTAACCTAATACAATATCTTCCAATTTTCCGTCTTTATCAGGCGCGGTTAAAGAAGTAATAATACCACCAAATGTAATTACCTCCATTTGCATACCATTTGCATTTTTAAGGGTAAATTTCTCAATTTTTTCACCCTCAGGAGTTGTACCGTAATCTACTTTGGTAATAGGAAACTTCTTTGGTGCATCTTGTACCTCAGAAGTTTCCTCTTTTTTATTAGTTGTTTTTTCGCAACCTACATTTAAAAACAGAAAACTAAAAAGTAAAAGGTATGCACCCAATTTTAAAGTTTTCATAATAATGTTAGTTTAGTTTATCTATAGAACTTATCGTTCCAACGTAATGTGTTTTTGAAATCAGATAGTTTAGTATCTTCATCAATCACAAGATATTCAATTCCTGCTATTTCTGCAAAATCTTCTAACTGTTCTGCAGTAACATTTTCACTATAGCAAGTATGGTGTGCACCACCCGCTAAAATCCATGCAGTACAACCTACCTCAAAATTAGGAAGTGGCTCCCACATTACTCTTGCAACTGGTAATTTTGGCAACTCTTCTTTTACCTCTTCTCCTCTAGTTTTGTTAACCAATAATCTAAAATGGTTACCAAAATCCATTAAAGCAGCATTTAAAGAATCTCCTGCTCTACCGTTAAATACCAAACGCACTGGGTCTTCTTTACCACCAATTCCTAATGGGTGTACCTCACAAGAAGGTTGCTCTGCAGCTAACACTGGGTCTACCTCTAACATGTGAGAACCTAAAACTCTAGGAGCAGAAGGGTCTAAATGATAGGTATAATCTTCCATAAAAGCATTCCCACCTTCAAGTCCGTGTCCCATTACTTTCATGGCACGTACTAAAGCAGCAGTTTTCCAGTCACCTTCACCTGCAAATCCGTATCCTTTTTCCATTAAACGTTGTACAGCAATACCTGGTAATTGTTTCATACCATATAAATCTTCAAACGTATCACTAAAACCTTTAAATCCGCCATCAACTAAAAACTTCTCAAGACCAAGCTCAATACGTGCAGCATCTACTAACGATTGTCTTTTTGCTCCACCTTCTAAAAGGTCTTCAGCCATTTTATAAGAAGCTTCATATTCTTTAATTAATTCTGCTACTTGCTCATCAGTAACCGCATCAATTAACGATACTAAATCTCCAATACCGTAAGAGTTTACAGAAAAACCAAATTTAGTTTCAGCTTCTACTTTATCTCCATCGGTTACCGCAACAAAACGCATGTTATCTCCAAAACGAGCAAACTTAGCACCTTGCCAGTCATCCCATCCTAAAGCAACACGTGTCCAAGCTCCAATTTTAGCCTGTACAGACTCTTGTGCCCAGTGCCCAACAACTACTTTTCTGTTTTTACGTAATCTACTTACCATAAAACCAAATTCACGGTCACCGTGCGCTGCTTGGTTCAGGTTCATAAAGTCCATATCCATTGTATTCCATGGAATGTCTCTATTGTATTGTGTATGTAAGTGTAACAACGGCTTTTGTAAAGCAGATAATCCTCTAATCCACATTTTAGCAGGAGAAAATGTATGCATCCATGTAATAACACCAATACAATTTTTCTCTTGGTTAGCTGCTGTTAGTGTTTCGTATATTTCTTCTGTAGTTTTTACAGTTGGTTTAAATACAACTTTTACAGGGATAAGGCTAGATGCATCTAACGCTTGTGCTATCTCTGTTGAGTGTTCTGCTACCTGTGCTAAGGTTTCAGGACCGTAAAGGTGTTGGCTACCGGTTATAAACCAAACCTCTTTTGAACTAATATCAATCATCTTACTTCTTTGTTTGTTTTAATATGTTAATTCTGACCGTAATAGGCATCTTTACCATGCTTACGCTCATAATGTTTTTTAATTAATGAATCTTTTAATCTTGGTGCTTGCGGATTAATTTGGCGTGTTAAATAGGCCATTTCTGCAACGGTTTCTAAAACTTTAGAGTTATACACTGCTTTTGCTGCATTTTTACCCCAAGTAAAAGGTCCGTGATTCCCTAACAACACCATTTCTACTTCTTCATAAGAAAGTCCTTTTTCTTTGAAACAATCTAAAATCTGAATTCCAGTATTATGCTCATAGTTCCCTTGAATAAGGTCATCACTCATTGGTGGCGCACATGGTATGTCTGCCGTTAAATGATCGGCATGGGTAGTACCAAAAATTGGAATATCTAATTGCGATTGTGCCCAAGCACAAGAATACGTAGCATGGGTATGAGAAATACCACCTATGTTTTCCCAGTTTTTATATAAATAAGCATGTGTTTTAGTATCTGAAGAAGGGCGCATAGTACCCTCTATAATATTGTTATCATAATCTAGAATCACAATATCTTCAGGTTTTAAAATTTCATAAGGCACCCCACTTGGCTTAATAGCAAATACGCCATTAGCTCTGTCTACAGCACTCACATTACCAAATGTATATACTACTAACTTTAATGCGTCTAATTGCATATTAGCTTCGTAGCATTCTTCTTTTAACGACTTATACTTGGAACTCATAATTTTTAGATTTTGTGAAGGTTTCTATAAAGGTTGCTAATTGTGCATAATCACTAAATAGGTTCTTATAGGTTTCTACCTGATCTGCTTGTGGGTAATATTCTGCTTCAAAATCACTACCTAATACTTTACTAGCTTCAATTACATTAGGGTAAATACCTGCAACTACTGCTGCATAAATAGCAGCTCCTAAAGCTGGTGCTTGGTCAGAAGCAGCAACTTTAATTGGCATGTTTAATGTATTTGCTAAGGTTTGCATAATAAACGGAGATTTACGTGCAACACCACCAATACCAATTACAGTATCTATTTTAACTCCTTCAGATTCAAAACGATCTACAATCATTTTAGAACCGAAGCAAATAGCATTTACCAATGCTTTAAAAATATGAGGTGCTTTGGTACCTAATGAAATACCAGACATAGCACTCTTTAATTCCTGATTGGCATCTGGAGTTCTTCTACCATTTACCCAGTCTAATGCTGTTGGAATAGCTTCTGTTAACGGAATGCTCTCTGCTTGCTCTGCTAACGTTCTAATGAAATTTGCATTAATTTCTTCTGCTAATTCTGCTTTCTGTTTTTCAGAAAGTACAGAAGACGCCATTACTAAATTATCTATTGGCCAAGAAAGTACATCTTTAAACCATGCTAATACATCTCCAAAACCAGACTGACCAGCTTCTAAACCAACCATTCCAGGAATTACTGATCCATCAACCTGACCACAAATACCTTTTACCAACGTATCTCCTAATTCATCTGTAGACGACACCATAATATCACAAGTAGAAGTACCCATTACACGTACCAAAGCTCTTTCATCTACTTTAGCACCTACGGCACCTGAGTGTGCATCAAATGTACCTACTGCAATAACCGTGTTTGTGGTTAAGCCAAGTTTAGCAGCCCACTCTTCGTTCAAATGTCCTGCCACCTGATCAGAAGTAAAGGTATCTTTATACAGGTTACTTCTTAATTCCGCCAAGTATGGGTGTAACTTTCCTAAGAACTCTTCCGATGGCAAGCCATCCCAGCTCTCGTGCCACATAGCTTTATGCCCTGCTGCACATCTACTTCTTTTAAAGGTATCTAAATCTTTATGATCTGCTAAAATGTAAGTCATAATATCACAATGCTCCATCCAAGTGTAAGCAGCATTCATTACAGCTTCATCTTCTCTTACAATGCGTAAAATTTTTGCCCAAAACCACTCAGATGAGTAAATACCACCTTCGTATTTGGTGTAATTTTCTCCTCCCCAGCTTTCAGCCAACTCATTAATTTCATTTGCTTCTTTAATAGCTGTGTGGTCTTTCCATAGAATCATCATAGCATTAGGGTTTTCTTTAAACCCATCTACCAATGCTAATGGTGTTCCGTCTTTGGTAACAGGTACCGGAGAAGATCCGGTTGTATCAATACAAATACCTACTACACTTTCAGGTGCTACCCCACTGGTAGTAACAACTGCTTTTATCGTATTTTCTAATCCTTCTATATGGTCTAATGGGTGCTGACGGAATTGGTTTATACCCGGATTACAGTATAACTTCTCTTTCCATCTTTGGTACCAATGAACTTCAGATGCTAGTTCAGCTCCGTTTTGAGCATCTACCAATACCGCTCTAACTGAGTCTGATCCATAGTCTAATCCTATCACATATTTTTTCATCTTAGTAGACAGTTTTTATGTTTCTAACTTTACAAATATAAGGCTCTTTCTTTAATAAATGTATTTTTTACACTTATATATTTTAAGAAATTTTAACTTTTAAGATTACGAATGAATACGCTGGTATCTCCACTTCCATTTTTCTGCTTTTTAATTCAAATTCTGAAGTCTTAGGAGCTATATTTTCCATATCAAATCCGTTCTCGCTTTCTAGTTTATCATTCCCTAAAATGGTCATGGTACCTTTGGTGGCTAATTTTTTACCACGTACTTTAATATCAGTTTCTTGAGCATGTTCAGACGTGTTTACTATTTTAATAATAACTTCTTTGGTGTTTTTATCTACCACCGCAGTAGCAAACATTCCATCTTGCCCAGTAATAGGTTCTTTTTTCTCGGTAATGGTAATTAAATCTGTACCAGGGTTATTACCATACATTTGTTGCACATAGTAGTTTGGCGTAGCGTACGATTCTAAATTGTTAAACCAAATAAGGTCTGGTGTCCATTGCCAACCCTCTGCATGAGCAAATAAAGGCGCATACGACGTTAAATACACTACATCTGCATTACGCTCTAAACCTGTCATAAATGCTGCTTCAGATAATGCACACTCCCAATTATTTCTATTTTCAGGACTTGCAATAGCAACGCTTTGTGCTGCATACTCACCTGCAAATACTTTAGGTCCCTCTCTATCGTAAGCATCATAACGAGTAGCGTTTTCTTTAAACCATTCTGGTGTATTGTAATAATGCTCATCTACAATTTCAGCATCTAATTTTTTCAGCTCTTCCCATCCATAGTCAAAATACTCTCCATCAGGAAATGGTCCACTTCCAGAAACAATAATAATATCAGGATATTCATCTTTAATTGCTTTTGCAAAAGCTTTGTAACGCTCTATATAGTCTGGTCCCCATTGCTCATTACCTACACCAATATACTTAAGGTTAAATGGCTCTGGGTGTCCCATACTTTCTCTTACTTTACCCCAAGATGTAGAAGTATCTCCATTAGCAAACTGAATTAAATCAATAGCATCTTGCACATAAGGGTCTAACTCATCCATAGGTACCAATTCTCCTGTATTAAATTGGCAAGCCATACCACAACTTAAAATAGGAAGTGGCTCTGCCCCTAGATCTTCTGATAATTGGAAATACTCAAAAAATCCAATACCAAACGATTGAAAATAATCAGGCGTTGGTCTATGATCAAACTCTGTATTCCATCTATTTACTAAAATCTCACGATCTTCTGCAGGACCTACTGTTTTTTTCCATTGGTATCTGCGTTCCAGCACTCTACCTTCTACAATACAACCTCCTGGGAAACGTAAAAATCCAGGATTTAAATCGTATAATTTCTGAACCAAATCTTTACGCATTCCTCCTTTTCTACCTTTCCAAGTGTCTTGAGGAAATAAAGAAATCATATCTACATTCACCACTCCTGTTCCTTCAAAAGTAATTTTCAGTTTTGCTTTTGCTTCTGTTTTTGAAGGCGTAAGTACGGTTTCATATTTTTTCCAATCTGCTCCTTGAGGACTAACCGATGTTTCTCCTAAAACAGTTCCTTTCTCATCAATTAGTTGAAAGATTATTTTTTTAATCCCACCATCTTCATTGGCAACCATTAAAGAAAGATCATATTTAGCACCGGCTTTAATTCCCATACCGCGGAAACCTTCGTTTATAAGGCTATACCCTTTATCATCTCTTACGGTTATTCTTGCCGTATTATGGTTGGTTCCTTCTTTAGTAGTTACAATATTTGCATACCCAGACTGTTTGTTAAACGAATGACGATCACTGTTCGGTTGCTCCCAGCCCATAAGCGGCAATGTGAACTCAAACGAACGGTTCTTAATCATTTCTGCATACAAACCACCATCTGCAGCAAAGTTGATATCCTCAAAGAAAATACCATACATAGTAGGTTGTATATCTATGCCGGTATCTTTAAAATCTAGAACATAATCATGTTCTGTAGATTGTGCCATTGCCGTTACCCCTGCCAATGACAGTGCCGATAACGCAATATTTCTTAATGCTCTTGTTTTCATTTATTTATATTTATGCTTGTGTTATTGTTTGCTCTCTTCTACCCAAACCTTCATTTTATTAATACCTCTGTTAGACCATGCATAGTAAGGCACTGCCTTAAAGGTGGTTTCATCTGTTGTAAACTGAATGGTATTTACTCCTTTCAGCAGTGTTGGCTCAAAAGAAACTTTAAATTGGGTGTTGTTATTTATTTTTAAAAGGTCAAAATTCTCTTTGTTATCTACTTCTTCTATTGCATACACTAAAGGTCCGTACTCTAAAGCCACTTTGCCTTTGTCTTCTGCAACCTTATTGTTAGCTATTACTTCTCTTACTTCCATTGGTAGTACAAGCTCTACTACATCTCCTTTTTTCCATTCCTTGGTTAAGACTATATAGCCATCCTCTTCGGTAGCGTTTTCAGTTTTACCATTTACATTTACTACATAGCTATCGTTTACGGTATTTTTATAGTGGTATAAACCTCCTGGCAGTACTTCATTTCTTGCCCACCCAGGAATACGTAATTTCAAAGTAAAAGCTTCTTGTTTCGCTGGAGTAACAGTAAGTTTTATAGCTCCGTTCCAAGGATATGCTGTTTCTTGTTTCAATACTACCTTTTGATTTTCTAACGCTACCTCAGCTTCGCTAGACATGTACATGTTTACAAATACAGTAGTATCTTCTTTGGCATAGATAAGTCCAGGAATAGCTGGTATAAAACGGATTAAGTTGGTTGGACAACAAGAACAATCAAACCATTCTTTTCGGGTGCACGCCCCTTGGTTAAATTTATAAGTACCGTCTGACTCCAATGCATTCGGATAGAAAAATTCGGTACCTGTTAATGATATTCCTGAGATTAAACCATTGTACAACGTTCTTTCTAATACGTCGTAATATTTTACATCTCCTGTTAGGTTGAATAATCGGTTATTCCAATACACATCGCCAATAGCAGCACAGGTTTCGTTATAGGCCGTGAGATTAGGTAACTCATAGTTTTCACCAAACGCTTCACCTTCGTGTTTAGCCCCAATACCACCAGTAACATACATTTTCTTATATACCATATTATGCCATAGTTTATCTACAGCATTACGGTATTGTTGGTCTCCCATTAATGCCGCAATATCTGTCATCCCTGCATACATATATACAGCCCTAACAGCATGCCCTACTACCTCTTCTTGCTCTACCACCGGAAGGCTATCCTGAGAATACGAACCAAATAACTCATGATTTTCAGGATCTCCCCGATGATCTAAAAAATATTTCGCTAATTCTAAATAACTCTCTTTCTCTGTAATTTGATATAGCTTAATCAAACCTGTTTCAATAATCTGATGGCCTGGTACGGCAGCAATCTTATCTTCACCATCACCAAAAGTTTTCACCATCAGGTCAGCATTCTTTAAAGCTATATCTAAAAAGTTTCTTTTTCCGGTTGCTTTGTAATGTACAGCTGCTGCTTCATACATGTGCCCCGCGTTATATAACTCATGACTCATAAATAAAGACTCCCAACGCTTCCCTTCCTTTACCTCTACCCATGTAGCTGGTGGTTGTGCTGGGTTTATGGTTCGCCAAGTGGTTAAATACCCATCTTTTTCTTGTCCTACTTTTACAATTCCTATTAAAGAATCTAATAACTTTTCAAGTTTAGGATTTGGCGCGCTAATTAATGAGTTTGAAGCTCCTTCTATTATTTTATATACATCAGAATCATCAAAAGGCATTACTCCTCTTACCTTTCCCTCTTTTTGTCCGCCTGCAATTAAAAAGTTCTCAAAACGACCTTCTTCATCACATTTTTCAATAGCATACTCAATGGTTTTTTCTTGTACTCTTTTTATAATAGGCAACCAAAAACTATCGGTTACTTTTACATTTCTAATATCTACAGGAGCAATGGGATACCCATTCTCTAAACCCGTATTTTCAGCTAGTTCTTTTGCTGTTTCTTTTTTTGTATCACAGGCAATTACCCCTATTGCCATAGCACTTGACAAGCCAAATACACTTATTTTTTTTACTATATTACTTAAGCTCATAACGAACAATATTTATAGTTGCGGGCTGAATAGTCAACCTTTTAGTTTTTATGTTTGTTTGTTGTAAAGTAACCTGTGGCTGCTTGTTTACTACATTCACAGCATCTATAGAAGTACCAGATAACGTATACAGACTTCCTTTTTTTGCTATGGTAGTATTTAAAAAGTCTAAAGTTAGTTCATGTGCTGCTTCAGTAGGATTAATGATAGAAACGGTAATTGCTGTACCATCTTCTGTTAAGGCAGCCACTACATCTAGCGGATATACATTTCCTCCAGCATTTTCAACAGGTTGATCTCCACCCAAAGGCCATTTAGGTGCGGGCTGTGGTGAATTGCCATTTACCACAACAGGTATTCTTCCAAATTGAGATTGGTATAATTTAAATAGTAACCCCGTAGCGTTGTAATCTACATCAGTATCTGTAAAAGACAAGCATGAGGTACCAAATGTAAACCCTGCCATTTTGAACAGATCGGTATGTCTGAATAATTCATTGAAACCTCTACCATACCCAATAGTTACTCCCAATGTTGGGGTAGGGTGTACCCAATTGGTATAATACGCCCACTCATCTAAATATACCGGAACAGCATCTGCCCCTGGAATGGTAGCACGGTAACGTTGGTAATGGTATGCTTTAGATTTAATACGGTTTGCAGGTCTAAGTGTCCAATCTTCTAAGAGCTCTGTAACCGTTACATATTTAATACTATCCAAATCAAAATGTTCGGTAACCGAGCAATAAAAATGCTCACTCATAAAACTTAAATGTGCTGCTTTTTCCAGCATGCCGCCTGTCCAGTCGGTTTCAGAACCATAGGTGGGTTCCACCTCTCCACCATCTTTATAGCTACTAGTAGTTACGGTCATTTCTTCAATACTAGCACCAGAACCTATTAGCTGTAAAGTTGGATCTTTTTCTAGCATTTTTTCAGCAAACATATTATGCTTTAAAATATGATGTTCTAAGGGTATATGCCCTAATTGCCACCACCCGTAACTTTCGTTACCTACACACCATAATTTAATATCGTAAGGTTCAGCATGACCATTTTCAGCTCTCCATTTACCCATAGGAGTTGCGGTACTTCCATTCACATATTCCACCCACTGTGCTGCAGAAAAGGCATCGCCAAAACCAGTGTTTACTGTCATAGCTAACTCTACACCAATCAACTCTGTAAAACGAATCATTTCATCGGTACCTACATCATTATCTTCTAAACATTCCCATGCATACTCATATCTAGGTGCTCTTTTATCGCTATCACCCACACCGTCTCTCCAGTCGTAACCAGAAATAAAGTTACCACCCCAACGATAGATACTAGAGTTTAGGTTTTTCAATAGCGGAATTACATCTGCTCTAAACCCATCAATATTATCATCTGGCATGAGTGATACAGCTCCTATGTGAAAATTACCGGTACCTTTACCGGTAATACTAAGAGCACCCTGTAAGAAATTCTTTGGACAAGTAAATTGAAAATAATACTTTGAATATGAAGTATCTATATTTTTAAACGTTTTAGAAATTACATCGTTTTCGTTATTCCCATAATGAAGAGCAACAGTAACCTCTGTACTTCCACTAGCTTTTAACACTACTCTACCAGTATAGGTTTTACCTGCTTCTAGCGCAATGCCAGATTGTTTAATACCGCTAACAGTGTTATTTTCAAGTGTTATTTTTGGTGAATGCTTTCCAACATACGCATTGGCTTCATCCATAAACACCTTCGCATTCATAGGATACCACTGATTAATGGCTTCCTTTCTGTTTTTAGGGAAAAGTGTTGGTAATGTATCTACCGGATAAAAGAACTTTCTATCATCTAAAAGTTCTGCCCATAAACAATCGTCTGTTATATTGCCTACATCCTCATTACCCAAGTTTTCAATAAACATCCCGAATAGCTTATCAGCTATAGGAGGTTGCTTTTGTGACACATCAATTACCGCAGTCAACTGCTTAGACTGCTGCGCATTTACATATAACACTGTTGAAAACAATGCTATTATAACGCAGGCAAATTGCTGATATGTCACGCTATGTTTCATCTTATTCCATCGGGGTTACTGTAGGCCAATTATTTTCCCACTTAATTTCCTTTATGGTTAGTACTGGTGCACCTTTTCTTTTAGCATCATACGAATGAAAAACCATATAATCTTTTCCGTTAAAAGTATAGGTACTGTTATGGCCAACGCCGTACCAGTTTTTATTTCCTTCAATTACTAAGGTTCCTCCCCCTTGAAATAAAGATTTCCCCTCTTTATCTAAATAAGGTCCGGTTACTTCTTTAGCTCTACCTACTACCACTTTATAGGTACTATTCTCCCCTCTACAACATAAATCCCATGATAGGAATAAATAGTAATAGCCATTCTTTTTAAATATAAAAGGTGCTTCTAAAGCAGCATCACCTGGGTTTGCATCTGCTAACTCAAAGCTTCTTTCTCTTCTGGCAATTGTATACCATTCTTCTGGTGAAGCCACAGCTAATAAATCATCGGCCATTTTCACCAATTTCAATCCGTTCCAAAAAGAACCAAAACTAAGCCATGGTGTTCCCTTATCATCAAATACTAAATTAGGGTCTATGGCATTCCATAAATCTCTGTTAGGTACCGATTGAATTACAATACCATGGTCTACCCATTTAAAATTTTTACTATTAGGGTTTAATGTTTTATTGGTAGCCACCCCAATAGCAGATGTATTTTTGGCAAACGCAGAAACCGAATAGTACAAGTAATACGTACCCTTATAATAGGTAATATCCGGAGCCCAAATGTGGTTTTCAAAATTAGGTACAACGGTATCTGTCCAACTTGGTTTGGTTTTAAAAACTGGCTCAAGTTTTGTCCAGTTTTCCATATCTGTTGAAGAAAAAGCGCTAATGCCATGCCCAGTACAAAAAAGATAATACGTACCATCTTCTTCTATCATTACAGGGTCATGCACAAAAGTATCATTAATTGGCAGCGGTTTTTGAGCAAACACGCTGCCAACAATGAAACACAAACAAACAAATATATATACTCTTTTACTCATGAGTTTATTTTTGAATTCCTTCTGAGGTCATGATTACACGTTTCATGCTCCCATCTTGGTTATAATACAATCTATCTATACAAACAGATCTTCTAAAGCTTCCTCCATTTGGCTGAATTCCACCTGTGTGATAAATAAAATAATCATTTCCTTTATAGGTTATGATTGACTGGTGATTGGTATTAGAATTACCCGCCAATTCATTTAAAATTCCTTTATACTCCCATGGTCCTGTTACCGATTTACTCATAGCATACTTAATTTTCTCAGGAAATTCAGATGCATACGATAAGTAATACCAGTCTCCTTTTTTATGAATCCATGGAGCTTCTGTAAACTGTGGCAAGTCAATGGTTTCAATAGGCCCATCTAACTCTACCATATTCTCTTTTAGTTTTGCATAGTGGCATACGGTATTCCCCCAGAACAAATATGCTTGCCCATCGTCATCTATAATTACAGAAGGGTCAATATCATCCCAAGAAATATCGGTTTGCAAAGTCATATCGTTTGTGATTAATGCCTTTCCCAAAGCATCTTTAAACGGCCCTACCGGAGTATCTGCTACGGCTACTCCAATAGCCTTTCCAGGATGCTCATCGTTATGCTCTACAGTAACATACCAGTAAAACTTACCATTACGTTCTATTACTTGAGCCGCCCAAGCATCTCCTTTAGACCAAGAAAAATCAGATGGTTTTAAGGGTACCGGGTGCTCTGTCCAGTCAACCATATTAGTAGATGAATATACCAACCATTCATTCATTCTATAAAAATGAAAGTCGTTTGGTGCTTCATCATGCCCAGCATATAAGTACACTGTATCGTTGTATACGTATGCTGCTGGGTCTGCAGTAAACTTATCTTTAATAATAGGATTATTAATTTCTTTAGGGGTAGTATCATTTTGATGTTCTACCAATACCTTATCTGTTTGCTCTTGTGTAGTATTACAACAAGAAGAAAGCATTACTGCAACAACACTATAGGTTACTAGATTTTTCATTTTGTATTCGTTAGTTCTTTTTACCCCAAATTGGTTTTCCTTCCGATGTAAATCCAGAATAGGTAATGGTTACTTTTCTGGTAGAAGCTTCCCAATCCCAGGCATCAAATATTTTACATTCGTTACCATTAATGGTAAGTACATTGTTACCTGCATCTAATGACCATGTACCAGATGCACCACCGCTTAAGGTACCATCGCTATTAAAGGTTACACCTACCGCTACTTGTTGTACTCTGTATTCATAGTTCATAACAATTTGCTGCCAAGTACCTACAATGTCCGCTTCAGTAATTTCGGTTTCAGGTACTCCTGCGTATCTTTCCGGAGCTACTACCGGCCATCCATCAGAAGTCCATTCAATTTCTCTTACGTGTCCCATCATTACCGCGTTAGACACATTTATTCCAGGTACGTTTTCAGGTAATCTAGCTTGCGAAGCATAATACCATTTACCAGTTTCATTATCTTGAAAAACGGAGCAATGCGAAAAACCTACCCATCCGGTATGGTTACTAAACTTATATGGGTGTGTTAGCATTGGCCAACAATCTGCGCCTTGCGTAATATCTTGTCCATTATACCCATAATAAGGCCCGGTAATGCTAGTAGCTCTAGCTACTCTTGTATTGTATGCTACTGCCAATTCATCATACGCTAAAAACAGGTAGTAATATCCGGTATCTTCATTGTAAATAATCTCAGGCCCTTCCAATGCTTGCCATCTGTTGGTACTTAAGTTACCACGCCCAGCAATACGCACACCGTAATCATCTATATTATTTAACTGAAATGGTTTTCCGGTTGTAGGGTCTAATTGCACTGCCGCTATACCGGTATGCCAAGAACCATATACCAACCACTCTTCTCCATCTTTACTAATAACAGTAGGGTCAATAGCGTTAAACTTAAAATAACCACTCCAATCGTTAGGGCCGGTTCTGGTATAGGTTTCTAAACCATCAGGCTCAGAACAAATAACCATTCCTTTATCTTCCCAAACGTTAGCAGCTAAATCTGTAGACTCTGCCATACCAATAAAGGCACGCTCTGTCCAAGAAGTACTAGTATCGTTCCCAACTATAGGGTTGGTTACTACCACCGAATAATACAAACGGTATACTCCATTATACTCATGAATATAAGGTGCCCAATGCCCATACGTTGGGTTATCTATGGCAGGCAAACTCATAGCTGCACGCTTATTGTTTAAAGAATCTTTAATCCAAGCTGGGGTAGAAGCCATAGCTGCCCCTTGGTAATCCCAATTAATTAAATCGGTAGATCTTCTGTACGGAAAATGTCCATGTCCATCGTGTGCATTACCATAGGATGCATCTGTTTGGTACATATAGTAATAATCTCCTTGCTTGGTTACCGAAGGATCATGCACATTAGCTAAATTCCATTGTCCTCTTTGAGACCATGACGAAATAGGGGTATAATCATCGGCATAAGTAGGTCCATCAAACTCATTGCCTACAGGTTCTTCTGGTACTTCGGGAGTACCGCCTGAGGTTCCATCATCTTTAGAACAACCCACTATCATTGTACCTAGCATTAATAGCATAGATGCTCTAAGTGTCCATTTAGATTTTTTAATTTGTTGCGTTTTTAACATCATTTCGTTTCTTATTTACCTTCAAGTACTACAACAGAAAATGGAGGAAGCGTAATTGTTAAACTTCCTTTTTTCAATTTAAAATCTTTAAATTCTTTAGGGGTAATGTTGGTTGCTTTTTCAAATGAATTATAGTCTTGTAGTTTTGAAGAAGTTAATACTTCAGCAGTGAAACTTTTAACATTCAGGCTTTCAACATTTATTGTTACTTCTACTTCTTTAGCTGCATCTATATTCACTAAAGAAATATGTGTTAATCCATCCTTTGTAGATGCCGAAGCAGAAACTGCTGGCAAGCTTTCTCCGTTAAATACATACTCAGGAGAAATTAATTGTAATGGCAACAATGTAGCATCTTGGTGTACATTGTACATTTTCATTACATAATATGTTGGTGTTAGCAACATTTTCTCATCTTCAGTTAATATGACCGCCTGAAGAACATTTACGGTTTGTGCTAAGTTTGCAATACGTACACGATCACTATGATTATTAAACGTATTCAAAGTGGTACCCGCAATCATAGCGTCTCTCATAGTATTTTGTTGGTATAAGAAACCAGGGTTGGTTCCCTCCATTACGTTATACCACCCGCCCCATTCATCAACTACTAAAGCAATTTCTCCTTTTGGGTCGTATTTATCCATAATAGCCGTATGCTTGGTTACTAACTCTTCCATACGCAATGCTGTTTGCATGGTAGAAAAATACTGTGCTTCATCAAAGTTTACAGAAGAACCTTTTTCATCCCATTCTACATACGAATATGAGTGTAATGCAACCCCTTCTATAAGATGCTTAGGTATATCTCTCATAAGCACTTCTGTCCAGTGATAATCATCAACGTTTGCACCCGAAGCAATACGGAACAAATGTTGCTCATTATCCCACGATGTCATAAAAGTGGCATATTTTCTATACAAATTCGCATAATATTCAGGTGTCATGTTTCCACCACATCCCCACATTTCATTACCAACTCCCCAGTATTTCACACCCCATGGTGTTTCTCTACCGTATTTTTTTCTTAGGTCTGCCATTGGGCTAGGCCCTATATGGTTTACATACTGCAACCAGTCTGCAAATTCTTTTACTGTACCACTACCAACATTTGCCGCCAAGTAAGGTTCAGCATCTAAAACTTCACATAAATTTAAAAAGTCATGTGTACCAAAGCTATTATCTTCAGTAACGCCACCCCACCATGTATTTACAATGGTTGGTCGGTCTTCTTTTGGTCCAATCCCATCTTTCCAATGATAGGTATCTGCAAAACAACCACCAGGCCAACGTAAATTAGGTACTTTTAATTCTTTCAACGCATCAATCACATCTTTTCTTACACCGTCTACATTAGGGATACTACTCGTATCACCCACAAAAAATCCACCATAAATACAACGTCCTAAATGTTCTGCAAAATGCCCATATATATGTTTACTAATGGTTGGTGCATCTTCCACCTTGTTAATAGTAACCGACGCTTTTTTTTGCGCCATAGCAGTTGCCGAAACAAGTATCCCTGCCATTACTAAAACTATTTTTTTATAAGATTTCATATGTATGATGTTTTTATGTTATTGAATAATCTTATGGCAAGTAGCATTACTTGCCATAAGCTATTCTTGTTATTCTATAATTAGTACCCAGGATTCTGAGTTAAATTTCCATTTGTTAATATCGCTTGTTGCGGTATTGGTAATAACTGCTTAGTAGCATCACTAGCTGAATGTGAGAACCATGATTTGGTAGTAAAAGCACCAAAACGAATCATGTCTTGTCTTCTTCTACCCTCTTGGTTAAACTCCCAAGCTAATTCATCTAAAAATCTACCGTACTGAATATCTGCACCCCCTTCATAGGTTTGTTGAGTATTATCACGTAAACCATAGTCATATACACTTCCTTGCATTAACTCAGCTCCTGTAACAGTAGCTTTAGTTGGATCGGTTGTTGCAAAAGCTCTTTGTCTCACTTCTGTAACTAAAGCAGCAGCCCCATCTGCATCCCCTGTTCTAAGTAATGACTCAGCTTTCATCATTAAAATATCAGCATATCTAAATAATGGGAAATCATTACTTAAAATATTATTAGTCCCCATTGCTATTTCAAACTTCCCGAAACGATACCCATGGATTTCTTCAGATGTATCAATACTAGGTACTTCATTTATATATGCTAAAGGTTGGCCAGCATAAGCTCCAAGTGAGCAATCGATAGGATCTCCAGAAGAAGAATATTGTTGTCCGTAAATAAAGTTTTCCGTTAAACGTAAATCATCCGGATCAAACGTATCAATAAACTGTGGTGTTGCACACATACCTCCCCATGGTGTAGCCGCTAAATCATAGGTTAATTGGTTGTTAGGCTGAAGTGTTTGCATATGAATATCAAACTGATTCCACTGCTTTGTATACTCGTTATCTATAGCCAATCCAAAAATAATTTCAGAAGAATTCTCGTTTTCTGTGATAAACACATTCTTTTGCACAGCTTCTAATGAAAACTCACCAGAATTGATTACCATATCACAAGCAGCAATACAGTCATCCCAATGCGAAGTACCCGTATATACCTCTGCATTTAAATATACTTTAGCCAATAAAGTATACGCTGCCCATTTGTTGAATCGACCATAATAAGCCTGACCATTAGTTTCATCTAAATCATCGATATTTTCTGTTATTTCAGAAACTATAAAATTGTAGGTTTCATCACGTGTTAATTGCTCTGGTACAAACCCATCCGGCACATCATAATCTATACTATAAGCTACATTACCATAAACATCTAATAAAATGTAATAAAATGAAGCTCTTAATACTTTAAGTTCCGCTAGCATTGCTACACGCTGCTCATCCGTAACTGGAATAGCTCCGTCTTCAATCTGAAATATCAAACGGTTACAGTTAGAAATCCCTTCATAGGTTCTGTACCAAGATTGATATGCAATATCATCCTGATTTAACCAAGTGTGTTGATGCATTCGCTTATATATACCTCCATCAACCCATCCATTAGGTCTCCCTGGTATAATAATTTCATCGGCTGTTGCTTCTTGAGCACGCCAAACACCGTTCCATAATAAAAAGGTTTCTCTCCAATTTACATAAGCAGCCCCTAAAAGTGCAGCCACATCATCTTCTGTTGGTTGAAAATCCGCTGAAATGATTGCACTATAATTTTCGTTTTCAAGTTCGGTACATGACCCCATTAATAACGCCATTAGCACTACCAAACTTTTTCCTATATATGTGTTTAATTTTTTCATTGTTTTTTTTTTAAAAAGAAACATCAAAACCTAAAGTGAAATTTCTTGTTGTTGGATACGTATCTCTACTATCTACACCAGGAGAAAGACCTCCAAAATTCACCTCCGGATCAATTCCTTTATATCCAGTTATTAAAAAAGTATTTGAAGTAGTAACATATACCCTAGCAGAACTGATGTATTTTCCTAGTTCACCTAAATTGTATCCTAAGGTTATGTTATCTATTTTCCAAAAATCACCATCTTCTACGTAATAACTGTTAAACTCTTGTGGTGAAGTTAATTGTGTCTTTCCAAAAACAGGTTCCTTAGAAGATGCCAAACGATTATACTGAGTTAACGTTGGATTTTCTAAATACATTCTATTATAATTAATAATCTGATAATCAAAAGCACCACGCATAGTAACACTTAAATCAAAGTTTTTATACTTGAAACTGTTGTTCCAACCTGCGTAGTAATTTGGCAACCCATTACCTAACACCTGCATGTTTTCATATCCTCTTCCAAACTCATCATAATTTTTAAGTGTTCCATCAGCATCTTCATAAATCCATCTTCCCTCATCATCAACATCTACTACTTTAAACCCATAGAAGTTTCCAATTGGTTGCCCTACTTGTACAATATGTGTTGTCTGTTGAATTGGCTCACCTGTTGCCCCTGTATAAAAATAATCTTGCTGTGCTTGGTATAAATCATTAGACAATTGCTCTAACTTACTTTTGTTAGTAGAAAAGTTAACACTTGTGGTCCATTCAAAATCTTCAGTTTGTATGGCATTTACATTTATCAATACCTCTAAACCACTATTAGAAATCTCTCCCACATTAGCACGTGTAGTACTTACAAAGTTTGGTGGTACTGGCACCTGATAATCGTATAATAAATCTTTAATATTACGTTGGTAGTAATCTATATTACCAGTAATAAAATTATCGAACAAGCCAAAATCTAAACCAATATTGGTTTCATGTTTTTCTTCCCATTTTAAATATGGATTCGGGTTTTGAGTAGGCGTTAAGGTTCTAATCCAATTTCCATCATAGTAGAAAGGATCGCTGTAACCTAATAAAGCAACTGCTCCAAAACCATCACTATTAGGAGTACCTGTAACCCCATAACCAACTCTTACTTTTAAATCGCTGATAAACTTTACACTTTTCATAAAGTCTTCTTCAGAAATTCTCCATCCTGCAGAAATTGCAGGGAAAGCTCCCCATGGATCTTCTGTTTTATACAATTGGCTAGCTGCCTCATAACGTAAACTAGCTTGTAACAAGTATTTATCTTTATATGCATAATTCAACCTTCCAAAGAAACTTATTAAGTTTGTCATAGAGGTAAAACTTCCAATACCTGTTCTGGCTTTATTTTCTGCAAGACCTAACCCTAAACCTATATTATCAAAACCGAAAATATCCGTTTGAAAATCAGTATTAGACATCCAATAATTATGGTTATAAAAGCTCTGATAACTATATCCACCTAGAACAGTAAAATCATGCTCTCCAAGAGTTTTACTGTACTGAGCTGTTAGCTCCATTAACTTATCTTCTGTTTCTAAAGTACCATTAGAAACATATCCATTTACACCATCTCTGATATTAGAAATGTGATTTTTGGTTTCATAATATCCTCTGGTCTCATTATATCTTGATAGTGATAAAAGAGCCGATAACTTCAACCCATCAAAAGGATTATAATCTATTCTACTATTTAAACGAGTAAAGTTACTCTTGTTCCTACCATCAGATTCCTTGATTCTTCCTAGTGGATTCTCATAGTTAAAATTACCCACTTCTCCAAGTTCATTAGAATCCCAAGAACCATCTTCATGTCTTACGGGTGAGGTAGGATTCCTAATCAATGCTTGGCGATAAGTGTATCCGTTAAAACTACCCCCATCTGCTGTAGTTGTGAAATTTCTACCTCTTACTAAATAACCAAAGTTGAAGCGTAATTTATCATCAAACATACTATGGTTAATATCTACTCTACCTGTTAAAATTTTATTATCAGACTTCAAAAACATTCCTTCTAACTCTCTAACATTTACAGTTGCCAAGTAGTTAGTTTTAAAATCTCCTCCTCTAAAAGTAACATTATGTGTATGAGAAATAGGAGTTCTTGTAATAACATCTAGCCAATCAGTATCATATCCTAAATCAGAAGCAGCACCAGCTATTGGTCTAGTACCAGCCGCAACTTGATCACGATAATCTTGAGCACTAAGCATATCAAGTGTTCTCACAAACTCTTGTGTACTCACAGAAGCAGAATAAGTTACTTTACTATCATAAGAACCAGAAGCTCTTTTGGTAGTAACTAAAATAACCCCATTGGTACCACGTGTACCATACATAGCCGCAGCAGAACCATCTTTTAACACACTAATAGATTCTATATCTTGTGGTGCCACAGTATTAAAATCTCCAGGAACCCCATCAATAATTACTAATGGTGAAGTGTTGGTTCCTAAAAGTGTACTAGTACCTCTTAATCTTACTTGGGTACCCGCTGTAGGATCTCCACTATTTTGTACAATACTCACCCCCGCTACTTTACCTTGGATTAATGATCCTACATCTGATGAACCAGCTGGAGTTACAAACTCTTCTGAAGAAACTGAGGCAACCGAACTGGTTACTTGTTCTTTTTTCTGAGTTCCGTAACCAACCACAACTACATCATCCAACGTTGTAGCATCTACCTCTAAAGTAACACTAATAACAGTTTCTGTGCCTACTGTTATTTCCTTAGTAATAAACCCCACGTATGAAAACTCAAGCACATCACCTTGGTTTACACCGCTAAGAGAATAATTACCATCAAAATCTGTAGAAGTACCTGTAGAGGTACCTTTAATCATAACACTCGCTCCAGGCAGTGGACTATCGTCCTCTCCTGAGATAATTGTACCAGTTATAGTGGTTTGCGCTTGCATACCATAAGCCGATACCATGAAAAAAACAACACATAAAAACTTCCATACTCGAAAGTTAGCTATGTTGCTTTTCAATAACCTAACTATTGCAATCATAATAAATTAATTTGGTTAGCTTTAATAAATGTAATTTTTACACTTCCAAATTACTTAAAGATTTTATAATAAAACAAATAATTTTTACAAAATCTTAACTTTTAACAGTTGCAAAATATTAAAAACGTAATTACCAAAGAATACTCTTACTACAACGTTCACTACTGTAAGTATTATGTTTACAATAGAATGCAAAAACTATGGCAATCTATTTTGGCCAATTGCCATAGTTATTGAGCATTCAAATAATTAAGCTATCTTATATTAATATCCTGGATTTTGATCTACAATACCTGGGTTATTGTCAATTTCTGTTTGTGGAATTGGAAAATACTCTCTTCCATCTACATACGTATTAAATTCAGGATCTCTGTCTTGTAGCCACTGTAGTCTGGTATCTAACCACCCCCATCTTCTAATATCATCAAAACGGTGTCCTTCCAAACCAAATTCTAAGAATCTTTCATGACCTATTTGATCTCTCATTTCAGCTTGTGACATACCTGGCATTGTAGTTGCCAAATCTGGTAAGTTTACACGGTCTCTCACCATTTGAATATACGTATAGGCATCTGAAGTTTGCCCTAGTTCATTTAAACATTCTGCATACATTAACAATACATCTGCATAGCGCATTAAACGCTCGTTGATACCTGATCTCCAGTCATACTCATCTGCAAATTGCCCATCAGAATTTTGGTATTTTCTACAAAATAAATCATTTAAATCTGCCGGACTACCAGCATACACAGTAGCAAAATCTTGCCCGTATAACATCATACCTCCTGGTTTGTTATAAAACATAGTAGCATCTAAACGAGGATCTACTTCTCCGTTTACGGTTAACTCTTCTTGGAATTCATTAAATAATTGCCAAGTTGGTTGTACATCTGTCCAACCAAAGTTACGAGGCGCATACGTAATTGCTCTAGCTGATGTTTTACCCCAGTCAGAACCTGGAGCTCCACCCCATCCTAAATTTACACCACCAGCATCTCTACTAAACTGAACTTCAAAAATAGACTCTGAGTTATTCTCATTATCAGTAGTAAAGTTATCTCTATAGTTTGGTACTAAAGAATAGCCCATACTCATCACTTGCTCAAAAGCAGTTCTAGCACTTGCATAATCTTGATTAAACAAGTAAGCTTTTCCTAAATATGCATACGCTGCACCTTTAGTAGCTCTACCCACATCACCAGCATCTAAACCAGAAATACTTGTATAGTCGTTTGGTAATAAATCAACCGCCATTTGCAAATCTGAAATTACCTGAGCCCAACCTTCTTCTTGTGTTTTTTGCTCAAAACTAAACTGACTATAGTCTACAGGAGCTTGTGGTAACGGAACACTTTTAAACATATTTACTAAATGGAAAAAATACAATCCTCTTAAAAAATATGCTTGTCCAATAACGCGGTCTTTTAAAGCAGCATCTTCCATCTCCATTTCTGGTACAAATGTAAGTACTTGGTTAGCTCTAAAAACTCCTTGATAGTAAGTTTCAAAAGCCCATCCGTAAATAGCTGCATCAGAAACACTGGTATTAAATCTACCAACGTTTGCCATAGCAGCCCAAGGACTTTGGCTACGCGTGTCATCTCCTTTAAGATCTAATAATAAAGGAGTACTTCTCATGTACGTACCGTCTGTTAGTAAACTAGCATATACGGCATTTACACCTTCTACAGCATCTTCATCAGTTTCCCAAAAAGAAGTTTCTGTATAATTATTATTATCTAGCTGTACCAAGTCTGCGTTATCAACACAACCTGTAAACATAAATGGTACTGCTGTTACAACTATTGCTTGTTTTATGTTTTTTAAAAATCTCATTGCTTTGTTTATTAGAGTTATTAAAAATCAACTTCTACACCAAGTGAAACGGTTCTAGGATTCGGGAACGATCCGAAATCGTACCCTCTAGAAAATAATCCATCACTCATAAAATCAGGGTCATAACCTCTATATCCGGTAATTGCGAATAAGTTTTGACCTTGAGCGTAGACTCTAGCTCTCTTAACATACTTGTTCTCGTTTAAAGGAAGTGTATATCCTATCTGAACATTTTGAAGTTTAATGTAATCTCCTTTTTCAATAAAACGATCAGATGCTCTTGCATTTTGGTTAATCTCTAATACATCTGGCCTTGGTATATTGGTATCGGTATTATCTGGAGTCCAGAAGTTTAACATATCTTCATGGTGGTTTAATAATCCTCCAATCATTAACGAGTTATAAGTACCATTATATATCTTATGCCCCGCCGCACCTTGCCAGAACATAGAAAAATCAAAATCTTTATAGTTACATGAAAAGTTTAAACCATAGCTAATTTTAGGTATGGTAACCCCTTGAAATGTTCTATCGTCATCAGTAATTAAACCATCACCATTTACATCACGGAATTTAACATCCCCTGGCTGTGCTCCTGACTGAAATGCATGATTGTCAATTTCATCCTGACTTTGGAATAACCCTTCAGTTTCATAAGCAAAAAGTTCCCCAATAGATCGTCCTACTTCCGTTTTAGAGTTTACCCCATAGATTGGTAAATCATCATCTCCAATACTTAATACTTCATTCTTTAAAGTACCTATGTTTGCAGAAACACTAAATCCGAAATTTTCAGATGGATTATCTTGATAGGTTGCTGCAAATTCAAAACCACTGTTTCTAACTTTTGCAGCATTAGTAGTTATGCTTAATGGCACAACACCTACTGAATAAGGTAACGGAACATCCGCTAATAAATCATCAGAAGTTTTTAAGTAATATTCAGTAGTAAAAGTAAGCCTATCTTTAAACATTCCGAATTCTAATGCAGCATTAGTGGTAGTGGTTACCTCCCATCTAATATCAGAATCTGTAATTTCTACAACGGTAGTACCTGGCGCTAACTCATCGTTAAAATCATAACTAGCAAAAGAGTTCACACGGTTATACCACTCGTATACACCAATAGTATTATTACCTAACTCACCGTAACCTCCTCTTAATTTTAACGTACTAAACCATTCTGGCAACTCAAAAGTTTTGTGAAGTTTCCATCCTGCTGAGAAAGAGAAAAAGTTACCCGCATTGTTTTTCTTTGTAAATAATGATGATTTATCCTGTCTGAAGTTAAAGGTTAACATATATGTATCATCAAACGAATAATCTAATCTACTTAGGTAAGATAACGTAGTAATTTCATCTTCATATTCCCCTGCCGACTGAGAGTCTGCATATTCTAAATGAGGTATGGTACCATAAGAATATCCTACACCTCTAGACCAGTGGTTATAATTTTTAACACGTTGTTGAATAACCCCTGCTAATGCACCTATTTTATGCTTTCCAACTTCTATATCATAATTTAATAAGTTATCTAAAATAGTAGTTGTTTGTGCATAATTATTAACGTTTAAAGATGCTTCATCAGCTGTGGTAATATAGTACCATCCTAAATCACTTTCAGGGTTGTATAGTCTGTTCATTTCATCTAAACGGTCTGCACTAGCTCTAAAAGTATATTTTAAATTCTTTAAAACCTCAACCTCAGTCCAAACATTACCTATAAACCTTTTACGTTCAGTAGTATTCTCTAACAATCTATTGAAACCAATAACGTTTAAGGTAATAGCTCGTTGCGTAAAGTTATCGGTACCTCCATACCCGCCTAAACGGTTTTCATCGTATACCGGCATCGTAGGAATGGCTTGTAATAAGTTAATAACAGACGAAGTACCTGCTAAATACTCATTAAAGTTCTCTTTGTCAGAACTTGTATATCCTACTTTAGCACCATACTTAAATTTACCTTTTTCACCCGTTAGATTAATTATAGTAGATAAACGTTCATAATCTTGAGGCGTATCTACATAACTTGAGTTTTTAAAATAATCTAAGTTCATGTTATAGGTAAGGCTCTCTGCTCCACCACTAAAAGAAACCGAATGGTTCTGTACTTCACCTGTAGTATAAGCAGCATCTTGCCAATCAGTATCTACATCATCAATAAAATAACTACTTGATGGGTCGTTACCTGGTAAGATAGACTGACCCGAATTTATGTAAGCAGCGTTGGTAATAGTTTGGTACCCTACACGGTCTGTAAGCGGTATTTCTTTTGGTACCGTTTGAAAACCATACATAGATTTAAGCTTAACGCTTAACTTACCTTCTTTACCCTTTTTAGTAGTAATAATAACTACCCCGTTAGCCCCTCTAACACCATAAATGGCAGCAGAAGATGCATCTTTTAGTACTTGAATAGATTCAATTTCACCAGGGGCGAAATCATAAGGGTTGTCTACTAACATCCCATCAATAACAAACAAAGGATTATTATTACGGAACGAAGAAATACCACGTATTTTAAGGTTTACAAAACCTCCCGGTTCCCCAGAAGACTGTACCGTAACCCCGGCAACCTGTCCTTGAAGCATTTTAGCTACATCGTGCGTAATGTTCTTTTTTGCTTCTTCAACCTCTACAACGGCAACCGAACCAGTTAAATCTGATTTCTTTTTAGCACCGTATCCAATAACCACCACGTCATCCAACGTTGTAGCATCTACCTCTAAAGTAACATTAATTACCGAAGCATCTCCTACAACGATTTCTTGAGTAACGAAACCTACATACGCAAATTCTAGTACATCGCCTTTGTTTACGTTAATACTATAATTTCCATCAAAATCTGTCGAAGTCCCTACAGATGTGCCTTTAACCATGACACTTGCTCCCGGAAGTGGACTTTGATCTTCCCCGGAGATAACCGTACCAGTAATAGTATTCTGTGCCTGCATACTAAACCCTGATACCACAAAAGAAACAAGACATACTAATTTCCATAATTGAAAACCTTCTTTCTTGCTTCCCAATAACCTAGCTATTGTGATCATAATAATTAAAATTTGGTTAGCTTAATAAATGTGAATTTTACACTTTCAAAGTAATTAAAGATTTTTCAATAAAACAAATATATTTTATCATATTCATACTTTTTAATGTAATTTGTAATGGCATACATATAGTTTTGGGTAAATATTAACCTACAACGTTTTAAAAAAATATAATTTAATATAAAAATTTAGTACGTTTGTATTCTGTTACTACTTAATTATTTGAAAAATGATTAATCTTTACAAAGACGAGGATAAGGCACTCGTTGCAGTGGACTGTATTATTTTTGGCTTTGATAATGAAAATTTAAAAATCTTACTTATTAAGAGAGACTTTGAGCCCGAACGTGGGAAATGGTCGTTAATGGGTGGATTTTTAAAGAAGAGTGAAACCTTAGATGAAGCTGCCGATAGAGTATTAAGACACCTAACCGGATTGAACAACGTATATCTGGAGCAACTACGTGGCTATAGTAAAGTAGACAGGGATCCTGTTGAAAGAACACTATCATTGGCATACTATGCCCTTATTAATATTTCTGACCATACAGAAATAAACGAAGAATATTCTGCCAAATGGTTTAACATTGATGAAGCTCCATCATTGATATTTGACCACCAAGAAATGGTGCGTTACGCTATTAGCAGGTTACGTTACAGAGCACAAACCAAACCTATTGGTTTTGAATTGCTTCCGCAAAAATTTACCATGAAACAATTGCAAAGTTTGTACGAAGCTATACTAGGTGAAAAACTTGATAAACGTAACTTTATCAACAAAATAAATGGATTAGATATTCTTTTAAAATTAGACGAAAAAGACATGAATTCTTCTAGAAAAGGTTCATACCTATATACTTTTGACGAACTAAAGTACAGAGCAAAAGTATCAGATGGGTTCACTTTTAAACTTTAGATTATTGAAAGAAATATCTCTCTTTTTTAAAATCCTATCAATAAAGTAATATCTTACTTTTCTTTATAATGTTTTAACCGATACCTCGGCTCTATTTTTTCTTTTCCCCAATATCACCTTTATTAAGAAAATAATAACATCCCTATTTCAGGGATTGTCATAAAATCATCTTATTTTTCTACCCTTATCTATTAAAAATATTCAGAATGAGTTTAGAAAATAAAGTGGTATATATTACCGGAGGTACAAAAGGAATTGGTTACGGAATGGCTAAAGTGCTACTAAATGCCGGAATGCGCGTTGCCATTAGCGGCAGAAGTTTAGAAACTGCTGAAAAAGCAGCTAAAGAACTTGGTGATACTTCAAAGGTTTTAGGATTAGCTTCTGATGTTGCTAAATTAGCAGATGAACAAGCTGCTGTAAGTAAAATACTTGATACGTTTGGACAATTAGATGTAGTACTTGCCAATGCAGGTGTTGGTAATTTTGCTCCAATTGATGAAATGACAGAAGACGCATGGCACCAAATGATTAATACCAATTTAAATGGTGTATTTCATACTTTAAAGGCATCGGTTGAGGCTTTAAAAGCCAGTAAAGGTTACTACATAACCATAGCAAGTTTAGCAGGAACTAATTTCTTTGCCAACGGAGCAGGTTACAACGCTTCAAAATTTGGGGTAGTTGGTTTTACGCAAGCAGCTATGTTAGATCTAAGAAAATACGATATTAAGGTTTCTACCATTATGCCTGGTTCAGTAGCTTCACATTTTAATGATCACACCCCATCTGAAAGTGATGCTTGGAAAATTCAGCCAGAAGACATCGGTCAAATGGTAGTAGACTTACTAAACATGCATCCACGAACTTTACCTAGTAAAATTGAGGTTCGCCCAACACGTCCTGATAAAAAATAGTACATTTGCGCTCAAACTAGCCAGACCATGAGTGTAATAGAAAAAAAATTAAAAGACAGAAGTAACAGCAAATGTGAGCTGTGTGGTAATGAGCACGATTTACAAGTATATATAGTGCCACCAAAAGAGCGTGAAGATTTAGATACTAGTATCTTAGCATGTAAAACCTGTGTAGGGCAAATTGAAGATGCCGAAACCATGGATACCAACCATTGGAGATGTTTAAACGACAGTATGTGGAGTGAGTTTTTACCAGTACAAATTGTGGCTTGGAGAATGCTTACTAGACTACGTGCAGAAGGTTGGCCACAAGATTTACTAGATATGATGTACCTAGATGAAGAAGCGCTGGAATGGGCTAAAGCCACTGGTGAAGCCGATGAAGAACCTACTATTGTACATAAAGATAGTAACGGTAATATTTTGCAAGACGGTGACTCTGTAGTTTTAATTAAAGATTTAGATGTAAAAGGAGCAAATTTTATTGCTAAACGTGGTACGCCTGTACACCGTATATCTCTAGTTTGGGACAATGCCGAACAAATTGAAGGACGCGTAGAAGGCCAGCATATTGTTATACTGACACAATACGTTAAAAAAACAAAATAATTTAAAAAGCCCGTTTACCAGCGGGCTTTTTTACTCTTCACACACAAGTAGTTTGTTTCCTACATAAAATATAAGCTAAAACTTTACTTGCATTTGATTTTTTATTATTTTTATGCGAATATAACGTTCCTACTATGATAAAAAATCTACTTTCTTTATGCTTATTAAGCTTGCTAACCTATTTAGGTAGTGCACAATGTGCCACAGATGCCTATATTACCACTAATTATTTAGATGATGCTAAAATTTTAGCGTTACGAGAAATATTGAGTGACCCCGCAGACCCCGATTATAACAATCCGGAAATTCCTGTAGCAAGATATCAGCCTTATTTAGAAGGTTTGTCTGTTATTTATGCCAATGCAAATAACAATCAGGTAACAGATTCTATGTTTAATGAATTTGCTATTCATGCTATTCCTGGCAATCCTAATTTTAGCACACCTATGGCTTACAATTCTATTAATATTAGAATACCAAACAATACGCCATGGTTAACTACTTTTAAAACTACCGGTGTTTCTGGAGATAGTACTTTAGACAATTTAATGACTACCTATAATTTTAGTATTTCAAATTTTAACGATTTAAACTCTTGTAATTGTACATGGTTTGTTCTTGAATCTACAGATATACTAAATGTAGAAGCTTTGATAGATGATTTTACTGCTGTAACTGATATTAGCTTTGCTGAAGCAGCAACCAGCGTATCTCCATTTAATTATACTGGTATAGCCTATACCATTGATGATGCTTGGGGAACAAGTTATAATGTAGAAGCTACTAATATTACGGTTAATAATAACATATATACCTTTTGGTTATATGGCGGTGATTGTTGGTCTGGTTGTATAGCTAGTAAGAGCTACGAATTTCAATTAAATAACGACTGTACGTATACTCCAATGAAAACCGATAGCAGCGAACTTGCTACCCTTGAGGTATACCCTAATCCAACAACCGACTTTTTACAGGTTAAAGTTTCTGACTTAACATCTGTTGAGAATATAACTATATACAATATCAATGGTACACTTATAGCTACCGAAAAAAACAACACTCGTGTGAATGTTTCTAATTATGCTCCAGGAATGTATTTCATTAAAATAGTTGCTACCTCTGGTGCTTCTACTACCAAAAAGTTTATTAAACTATAACAACTAAGAAGCGGTTAGTTTGCACTAACCGCTTCTATATATTACTTCTTAATTAGTGAACAGTGCCCTGACTGTATTTCTATCATTTTCAGAAGTTATATTGTTTAGTGCATCTGCTTTTAAAATAGCCAATTCTGTTTTTATTGTTTCATGGTACGAAGGGCATGCTTTTGGCTGCTGCATTAAGTACTGTAGCATATGAATAAGTTTTATTACCAAGGCCGTATCTTCTGTACAATACCTTCTTAATTCTAATAGCATTACACTAAGAATATTTTTAAAGCTTACCACCTCATTATACAACATATGGTTACCACATTTTTCAAGCAAGGGATCGTCTGTTAATCTCATACGCAGTCTTAACAATAGCGACAAATAGTCTATACATAAAATTGCAGTTCCAGGGTCGTTTATACCAGGAGACATTGCTTTTACCGCAATCTCGGTAAGTTGTTTAAAGGCAAGCGCATAGTTTTCTTCTACAATTTCACCATCGGTAAAAGTTAAACAACTCGTAAACTCTTTCTGCTCTGCCTCTGTTAAGGTAACATTGGTTTTAAAAACCTCAACCCCTGGCTTTACAAATTGCCCTTTATATACGGTAACATACAGTTGCACATCTTCTTTATCTTTAAAAATACGGCTAAAACTTCTTTTATTAATACCCGCATAATAGCCTACGCTCTCTGTGGTAAAGTGGTGCCAAGAAATATTGTTATGTTGCACAGGATTAGGCTCTTTATCATCTAATAAAATTGACAATCTGTTACAAGCTGTAGTATAAATGGTTCTTACAATGTTATTTACTTGAATAGATTGTGAAATGGAGTGAATAAAATAGATGAACAACCCTAAACACCAAACAGTAAAAATAATAGCTACTAAAATTGAAAAGATAGGTAGCATATTCTCTTTTTCTCCAGACTCTACCGATATAAAAATTAAAATACAATAAATAATAGTGGCTAAATAAATACCTAATACATATTGATGATTTTTATTAGAAATTAAACCAGGTAACAAGCGCGGTGAAAAATTAGAAGAAGCCTGATTAAGCACCACCATCACCATAGAAAAACTAAATACCATAAGCGATATGAGCCCACCAATAATGGTACTTAGCAAAGTTTGAGCAGTATCTGAATCCTTTATTTCTAATTGCGGTATGATATCTACCACATACGCTGAAATTTGAAAACTCTCTGCATAAAACATTACAAAAGTAAATAGCACCCCACCCAAGGTTATAATACTTGGATAAAATGCTATTTTGCTTTCCAAATAAAAATAAAGATTATAGATTTTGTTTAGCAGTTTAACCATTGCTTGTAGTATTTAAAAACAAGGTAAGGTACAAAATCTGTTTGCGCTGTTGTTTGTTATTAAGATGGTATTAACGCTACACCATGCATTATTAATACTATTTTACATTCTGCCTTTTTCCTCAGATAAAGAAGTACCTCTTACTTTCTTCTCCTTAGCATTTCCAAAGTAATAATTCACTTGTAAATAAAACTTTCTAGTTTCCCATCTGTTTGTCCAATCTGTTGTTACGTTATTAACCGTAGACACTTTGCTATAGTAGCTATTTTTTAAAAAGTTAGTGCATCCTGTTAATAATCTCACCTTATCATCAAACAACGATTTTTTTACCGAAAAACTAAAATCAAAAACACTTCTCATATAACCCGTAGGGTTGGTAGCTCTACCTGAGTAATACCCATTCCATGTTACTGTCCAATCATTTTTCAACTGCAAACGTTGGTATAAACTTATATCATACCCAAAACCACTTCCGTCATAACTATATTCCGGAATATTAGAAGTTTCACTGTTGTAAGCTGCATCTAATTCTAATTGTACGGCATATGAGTCTGTTACTTCATACGGAACACTAGCCGACAATCCGAAACGACTTCCTTTTGATGCATTTGCCGTATAAACAATATTGTAGTTTTCATCTTCTTGATAGTCTATAACATCAGCAAACGCATTGTCATATAAATATCCGTATAAACTTATGTTCAACGCATTTCTATAAATATAGTCTACCTCAAAACTGTGATAAAGTCTTGGTTGTAAATTAGGATTTCCTGTTTCTAAACTATACGCATCCATATATTCGTAAAACGGATTTAAATCTAGGTAAGAAGGTCTACCAATACGTCTACTATACGCAATTTTATACTGGTTTCTGTCCTTTTTATAATTAGCAGAGAAAGAAGGAAACCAGTTGGTATAGCTATTACTGTTAACAGCACCGTTATTTAAAGACTTTGCGGTATAATTATAGCTTTCCATACGCAATCCTGCCAAGAAATTCCAATTTCCTGTATCATACGAAAACTGAGTATATGCAGATACTAAATTCTCTTTATAGTCAAAATTGTTAACCAATAAACTATCTGGTATGTACAACAAAGCTGGGTTATTAGTTTGGTAAGCGTTGTTATAATTCATAGCCACTCTAGCATATTTAAAACCAGCCTCTAAGTGTAATTTTTTAGTGATATCTTGATTAAAATCTAATTGAACATTTCCAATATTATACTTAGTTACATTAGTACCTGTTAAACGCATGATACTATTATTAGCATACTCGTTTTGCTGAAACCCACCTAAATCTTTGTTATAATACGCATAGTTTACTTGAGCATCAAATTTAGTAGTAGCGCTATCAGAAGTAAAATTGTAAAACACGTTTCCTGTTACTTGCTCTTTAGTGCTAATGGCCTTTTGGGTTAAATTTACCACATTGGTTAATGCCCCATTGGTATACTCATTGGTAGTACCAAAAGTATCCTCATCTCCTTTACTATTGTAATATTGCCACTCGGTACTTACTAACTGATTTTTTGTAAGCTTACGTTCTACACCAAAACCCAATTTTTTAGAAATAGTATGTGGTAACCAAAGGTTATTTTGTTCTAGTGTTCTAACTTCATTATCTAATTGAATTTGTTGTGTAACTTCTCTATCGTTAAAAGATTTACCATCGTAATAATACCCATTAGCACTCACAGACCATAGGGAATCATTATAAAATAATAACCCACCATGTCGCTGTCTAAAGTATTCACCATAAGAACCAGATGTATACACATTTCCGTTAATACCCATTTTGGTATTCTTTTTTAATACAATATTTATAATACCCGTAGTTCCTGTAGCTTCATATCTGGCAGAAGGTTGCGCAATGATCTCTACAGACTGAATATCGTCTCCGTTTAATGACCTGATATATTCTCTTAGAGCTTCTCCTTCTAAAAGAGACTTTCTCCCATTAATCATTATCTGCACACCAGCGTCTCCTCTAAATTGTACATTATCATCTTTATCTAATTTAACTCCAGGTAAACGCTGCAAGGTTTCTAAACCGTTATTCCCATTGCCTAGTCCGGTTTCTGCAATATTGTAAACCACTTTATCGCCCTTAACCATCACCGCTTTTTTTGTTTTACTTACTGTAACAGCCTCTAAGGTATTCGTATCTGGAAAAAGCTGTATGTTATATACTGTTTCAGGGCTAGTGTTACCAATAGCCTTGGTAAAACTCTTATACCCCATAAACTGAACCTTTAATAATCCATTGGTAAAACCATTAGGTAGCTCTAAAGAAAACGTCCCCTCTTCATTGGTATAGGCAAAGGCTAGTACCTTTTCAGCTTCATTTGCTTGAATAGTTACTGTAGCATAGGTTAAGGTAGTACCCGATATAGAATCTGTTACCGTACCAGAAATAGTTGTTTTTTGACTAAATGCTACTACTGAAATAAGAAAGGCTAATGTTGTAAATAATGTTTTCATAGTATTGTGTTTTTAACTGCTTACACTACAAGATTAGGCAGAAGTAAGCAGGTAAAATGATGCATTACACAAACCCCTGTTCTCACAAAACAAACTACCTCTTATGTACCTTTTCTGTGTTTGTTGTATAAAACCACCTGTTCGTCTTGAGTTTTACCTCTTATTACCCTTCAGATTCATAAAAGTTATCCAAAAGCGTTACTTTAGAGCCTATGAACAAGAAAAAGGAAATACTACTACATATTATCTTCTGGATAGTTTTCATAGCTATGGATCTATTTTCAGATGTTATTATTTTAGAGAAAAAACTACCCTCTTTTTGGTATGTATTACAAACCATTGCCTTTAATGGGCTACAGGCTATTATATTCTATATATCGTATGCGTATGTATGCCCCAAAACCATTCAACGTAAACGGATAGCGCTGTTTATATTGGGCAATTTTCTACTCATATTTGTTTTTGCAGGGGTACGCTATATAGCCGAAGAAATCATCTTATACAAAATAACAGGATATCATAACTATGCTGACAGTAGTAGAATGGCTATTTATTACGTATATGACAACTCCTATTATGCCATTAGAATTTTATCGTTAGCTGTGGTATTTTATTTTGTAAAACATACGCTTAATACCAACCAACGGTTAAGCTTATTGCAATTAGAAAAGAAGCAAGCAGAATTACAAGTCTTAAAAAATCAACTAAGTCCGCATTTTCTTTTTAATACGCTCAATAGTTTTTATTCTGATTTGTTTGACACCCAACCTGAAGTAGCTGATGATATACTAAAGCTTTCTGAAATGTTGCGCTATGTAACTTATGAAAACGAAAACGACATGGTACCGCTAACCAGCGAAAAAGATTTTTTACAAAATTATATTGACTTGTTTAACAGACGTTTTGATAATAATATACCCGTAACATTTACAAGCTCTACTACCAATTTAGCCGGAAAAATACCTTCGTTATTATTAATACATTTTGTAGAAAATGCTTTTAAACATGGTATACTAGACAACCCTAATATGCCCATACAAATAAAACTAGAAGTACTTAACAATAGACTTGTTTACAAGGTTTCTAACTATTATAAAACCAGTGCCCATTATGATGAACCTGGTATTGGACAAAAAAATATAGAGAAACGCTTAGCTATATTATTTCCTAAAAATTATACTTTAGAGGTAAACCAAACAGACACTACCTACGCTATTCTATTAAACATACCCATTTTGTAATGAGCGAACATTTAACTTGTATTATTATAGACGACGAACCACCAGCAATACGCATTTTACAAAAGTACGTAGCGCAATTACCAGCTATTGAATGTATTGCCACTACCACCAAAGCTATAGAGGCATTGCAACTTATTACTACACATGAACCCGATGTTGTTTTTTTAGACATTCAAATGCCCGATTTAACGGGTATACAACTATCTACCCTTATAAAAGATAAAACACATATTATTTTTACTACTGCTTACGCCCAATTTGCAGTTGAAGGTTTTGAGCTAAATGCAGTAGATTATTTACTAAAACCTATTTCTTTTAATAGATTTATAGCAGCCGTTGAAAAGGTGAAAAAGTTAGAGAGTTCTTCTGCAAATACCCCGAAAGTAATAGAAAAAAGCACTGCTAATGACACCTACTTTTTTGTAAAAACAGATGGTAAAAACCGATTTAAGAAAATTGTTCTAAACAACATATTATATCTGGAGAGTATTAAAAATTATGTAGTGATTCATACCAATACAGAACAAGTGGTAACCTATAATACCCTAAAGTATTTTGAACAAAACCTACCAGAACACCAATTTGCTAAAATTCATAAATCGTTTATTGTTGCGTTACAAAAGGTAGAGAAAACAGACACCAACGAGGTATGGATTAATGAACAATGTTTACCCCTAGGTGATACCTTTAAGAATACCTTTTTTGATAAAATTAATGATCGTAAATTATAAAAAGTATTTTTCTAAAACTACAATTTTATTCTATTTGAATTTTCTTAATCACCTCCTTTGTTGTTGTTTTACAGCTAACTAAATATAATCCGGTTGCTAAGGAGGCAGTGCTTATAGTATTATTGATTATTGAAGTTTGCTCTACCAAAAGTTTTCCTTGAACATCATAGATTCGTAATGCTATCAAAGGATCTTCAGACGTAATATGTATTTTGTCTGACGCAGGATTCGGATAAAAAGTAATATCTGGAGCATCAAAATTTGCAACATTCATAGGGGTACTATTTATTAATAAAACTTTACTTCTTGGATGTGAACCTTCTTGAACCGTAAGATCATATAATTTTGTCAATACACCCGTACTAGTATCAAACTCAAAAATAGTTCCTGCATTAGATGCTCCTCCATAAGTTGTAGTTCCGTATAATTTACCCGTTCCATCTAATGTTGGAACTCCATAAGGCCACCCTCCATTATAATAACCATCAAAATTATATTCAACTGAATAAGAATTATTAACAGTATTGAAAGCATATAAAACACCATAATTATTAGTACCACCATTTTCGGTCATTCCATATAACATATTGTTACCTCCTATTGCTAATCCAGCCCTTGAATGGTAACCGCTTGACGCTACAAAATCGTGCACATTGGAAAATGTATCATATGCTGTATCATACATATATATAACACCACCTAAGTTTCCGCCACCCGATGAACACGTACCGTAAATTTTAGAGTTTCCAACTTTTAATAAAGACCCTTGCGGTATAGCCCCATCGGTATAATCAAATTCATGCTTTGTAGTAAAGGTATCGGTTAAAAAATTATAACAAAAAATAACACCGTCATCGTTCGCTCCTCCGTTGGATGTTGTTCCATAAATTTCACTTGAATTCACCAATACTAGTGCACTCCTAGAGTTATAGCCAGAGAGCATGGAGAAATCATATTTTTTAGTTATAATATTCGTTACGGGGTCAAACTCAAATAACACACCAATACTATTGGTACCCCCATTTACAGTAGTACCATAAAATTTACCATTTGGGGCTTCAACCATCCCTTTAAATGGATAAGAACCATTAGTACCATTAAAACTAGCAACAATAGTAAATGCACCCGTAGCCATTTCATAAGAAAAAATAACACCCTCATTATACGTACCTCCTGCCCTAGCAACACCATAGGTTTTACCATTAGAGCCCATAGTTAAATTACTAGCAGGATATGCTCCAACCGTATTATTATCATGAAAGTTTACATGAGTTGTTAAAACTCCAGAAGAGGGTTCAAAGGAAATTAGCGCACCGTCATTATACGTTCCACCTGTAGAAGTAGTAGTCCAAATTTCTAAATTTTGAGCATCTAGAAAATTAAAAAACAAACATAAAAAAAGAAGTAAAGTAGTTTTTTTTATCATAAGCAAAGTTATAAAACACTGATTTACTTATAAATATATGTTTTTTATACGTGACGAGAAAATATAAATACACAAAAAAAACAACCCCTGCATAATGCAAGGGTCGTCTGTGTCTAAAAAGTGTCTAAATGTGTCTAAAACCTATAAAACAAGGTATTTAAAATACCTCTATAGGCACAAATGTAATTTATTTTAATTACATACGTAGCTTAACTCCATTAAAACATCTTTAAATGAGTATTTTATATAAATATAATTACACAATAAAGAAAAAAGCCTTACCAAATGGTAAGGCCTCTCTGTTTAAGTATACTGACTTTTATTATAAATCAAATTTAATACCTTGTGCTAACGGTAACTCAGTAGTATAGTTAATAGTGTTTGTTTGTCTGCGCATGTATACTTTCCATGCATCAGAACCAGACTCACGCCCACCACCAGTTTCTTTCTCACCACCAAAAGCTCCACCAATTTCAGCTCCGGAAGTACCAATATTCACATTGGCAATACCACAATCAGATCCTTTATGACTTAAAAAAGTTTCTGCCTCTCTTAAATTATTGGTCATTATTGCAGAAGATAATCCTTGTACTACATCATTTTGCAAAGCAATAGCATTTTCTACAGTACCAGAATATTTAATTAAGTACAAGATAGGTGCAAAAGTTTCATGTTGCACAATCTCATAACTATTCTCTACTTCTACCATAGCAGGCTTTACGTAGCAACCGCTCTCATACCCATTGCCTTCTAAAACACCCCCTGGAACAATAATATTACCTCCTTCTTTTTCTGCCTTTTCTAAAGCAGCCAAATACATATTTACCGCATCCTTATCAATAATAGGCCCTACATGATTTTTCTCATCTAGCGGATTACCAATTTTCAATTGTCCGTAAGCTTTTACCAAAGCATCTTTTACGGTATCGTACACATCTTCATGTACAATAAGCCTTCTAGTAGAAGTACAACGTTGCCCAGCAGTACCAACAGCTCCAAAGATGGCACCAATAACCGTCATTTTAATATCAGCGTCAGGAGTTACAATAATCGCATTATTTCCTCCTAATTCTAGTAACGATTTCCCTAAACGCTCACCTACAACAGCTGCTACTTTTTTACCCATACGAGTAGAGCCTGTAGCCGAAATTAATGGTACACGTTTATCGGCAGTCATCAACGCACCTACCTCAGCACCTCCATTTATTAAACAAGAAATACCTTCTGGCATATTGTTTTCTTGCAACACCTTGGTGATTAATTGCTGACAAGCCACCCCAGTTAAAGGAGTTTTCTCAGAAGGTTTCCAAATACACACATCACCACATACCCAAGCTAAAGCTGTATTCCAGCTCCAAACTGCCACCGGAAAGTTAAAGGCAGAAATAATACCTACTATTCCAAGCGGGTGATATTGCTCATACATACGGTGTCCTGGGCGTTCACTGTGCATGGTAAACCCATGCAATTGTCTAGACAGTCCAACAGCAAAATCGCAGATATCAATCATTTCCTGAACTTCTCCCAAACCTTCTTGGTAACTTTTCCCCATTTCATAAGAAACTAGTTTCCCTAGCGGTTCTTTGTAAGCTCTTAGTTTTTCACCAAACTGACGTACAATTTCTCCTCTTTGTGGAGCGGGTACCATACGCCATTCTGTAAAAGCCTCTTGAGCTTTGGCTACTACTTTTTCGTAATCTGATTTTGTAGTAGTTGTAACCGATGCTATTGCTGCACCATCTACAGGAGAAACCGAGGTAATCTGAGCACCTTCTCCAAACCATTCAGATCCGGTAGAAGTCCCCTGATTTTCCTGCTCAATATATAATTTCGCTAATGCTTCCGTGATTCCGAAATCTTCGGCTAATTGTTTCATTTTTAACATATTTGTCGAGATTTGTTATATTTCATAAAGGTACTCATTTCCATTAACACCTAAAAATGAATTCTTATTCTGTTACAAAACGTTTGTCTGCTTCCATTACAGTACCACATTTGTCACAGGTACGTAATTCCTCCGATTTATAAAAATGATTAAAATGAGGTAAAAAGTCTTTCTCTATGTCATGTAGCTCAAAAAATACGTCATATAATTTATGGTTACAGCTCTCACAATGCCATACAAGTCCATCGGTATATCCTTTTCCTGCTCTTTTATATTCTACCACCAAGCCCACAGAACCTTCAGATCGAATAGGTGAATGTGGTATTTTAGCAGGGTGCAAATACATATCTCCAGGGCCAAGCTCCATCACTTTACGCTCTCCTTCCTCTTGTATTGCTACCTGAATAGTACCTTCTAATTGATAAAACAATTCTTCTGTTTCGTTATAATGATAATCCTTACGGGCATTAGGTCCACCAACTATCATAACTATATAATCTTCAGATATTTCCTTGTAAATATTCTTATTTCCTACAGGTGGTTTTAATAAGTGTCGGTTATCCTTAATCCACTGTTGTAAATTGAATGGTTTTTTAACAGCCATAGTTTAATTTTTAAGTACCCTAAAAGTAACAATTATATTTAAGTTACTTTCTTAATGTTATACTAACAATATACAGGTATTAACACAGCTAATATTTCAAAAAAATAATTCCGTTCACCTTTTAAATACAAACTTATTTACTAACTTTAAAAAGGACTATTTACGCTTAATAATTAACTATCATGAGGGTTTTCTTAGCATTACTTTTACTCCCCCTATTTTGGGCATGTACTTCTACACCCTCAACTGAAGGTGCTAAAAACACACCTAAAAAAGATAGCATACCCACCTTTGCTATTGTTATACATGGGGGTGCAGGTACTATTTTAAAAGAAAATATGCCCGACTCTTTAGAGGCTGCTTACAAGGCTAAACTAAAAGAAGCTGTTACCAAAGGCTACGCAATATTAAAAAATGGAGGAAGCAGTTTAGATGCTGTTGAGCAAACCATTAAAGTTATGGAAGACTCTCCCTTGTTCAATTCGGCAAAAGGAGCAGTTTTTACTGCCGAAGGTAAGAATGAGCTAGACGCTAGTTTTATGGAAGGGAAAAACTTAAATGCAGGCGCAGTGGCGGGTGTTACTACAGTTAAAAACCCGATAAGTCTAGCAAGAGCTGTAATGGAACAATCTGAACATGTAATGCTAAGTGGTAAAGGAGCCGAAGAATTTGCTGCAAGTGTTGGGCTAGAAATTATAGACCCTTCGTATTTCTATACTAAAAAACGAATGCAATCTTTACTAAAAGTGCAGGAACGTGAAAAACAAAATAAAGTTTCTGGCGTTAACACTTATGACCCCTACATTCAAAACACAAAATACGGAACAGTTGGTTGTGTAGCTTTAGACCAAAACGGCACTATAGCAGCCGGAACCTCTACTGGAGGTATGACTAATAAACGATGGAACAGAATTGGAGATTCACCCATTATTGGGGCAGGTACTTATGCTAATAATGCCACCTGTGGTATTTCTTCTACCGGATGGGGTGAGTATTTTATAAGAGGGGTTGTTGCCCATGATATCTCTGCCATGATGGAATATAAAGGAGTAGGTATTGAAGAAGCCTCTAAAACTGTGATACAAGACAAACTAACAAAAATGGGGGGTACCGGCGGTGTTATTGGTATTGACCATTTGGGTACTATTATTACTGAATTTAATACAGCAGGGATGTTTCGTGCTAGTATTGATGCAAATGGAAACTTAACGATTGGTATTTACAAAAATTAAAATGAAGAATTTAATCAAACAACTAACTTTACTAATTGCCTTTGCGGTGCTTTTAGGAGCTTGTTCTGAAAAAAAACAACAAACAGCTCAAGAACAAATTGACAATCTCTATAACTTTAAAGATTACATAAGTAGTGTAACGCAAGGAGAACTGTCGGCAATGGCAGATATTAAAATTATTTTACAAACCCCAATAAGTAATTGGGATACCAATACTCCTTTAGATAGTAAACTGTTAGCTATATCACCTAACGTAAAAGGTAAATTAGTTGCTTTAAATAGTCAAACAATATCTTTTACACCAGAAACTCCATTTGAAAACGACAAAGGTTACAACCTTACGCTTAATTTAAAAGATATATACCCCAACATACCTAAAGAATACCAAGAGTTTCATTTTAGTATACATACCATAAAACAGAATTTCAATATAGTAACCAACACCTTACAATCCTATTCTAAAGATTGGCAATACATAGAAGGTACCGTGCACACCGCAGATATAATGGCGCTTAGTCATGCCAAAAAATTAGTACGTGCTACCCAAGATAACAACCCGTTAAAAATTAAGTTTGAAACCCTCCCAGAAGAAGGTACTCTTTTCCATTTTACTATTGATAGTATTAAAAGAAAAGTAGAAAACGATAGCATTACCATTGCATGGTCTGGCAAAGAGTTTGGTATTGAGACTGCCGATACCCAAAAAATGCTGATACCCGGAAAAGATAATTTTACCATTTTAAATGTATCTGTAAATAGCGGTTTAAACCAATACATTCTTATCAATTTTTCAGACCCTATAGATAAGTCTCAGAATTTAGATGGACTCGTTTCTGTAAGCGGTTCTAAAGGACTTACCTTTTCTATAGATGGTAATAATCTTAAAGTATATCCTAAAACAGAGGTAAAAGGGTCTAGCGTTGTAGAGCTTTTTCAAGGTATTAAAAGTGTTGACGGTTATAAACTGAAAAACACCTTTTCAGAAGCACTTAATTTTGAACAATTAAAACCAAACGTTAGGCTACTTAATAACGCCACTATTTTACCTAACTCTAAAAATCTTAAAGTTAATTTTGAAGCAGTAAATCTTAAAGCTGTTGATGTTTCAGTAACCAAAATTTTCGAAAACAACGTTTTACAGTTTCTTCAGTTTAACGATTTAAATGGCTCCTCTTACTTAAGAAATGTAGCGCGCCCTATAGCACATAAAACCATTGTTTTACAAAGTAGTTTAAACCCATCTAATACCAGTGCTTACCGTGCATACGCTATAGATTTAAAAGAATTAATTACACCTGAACCAGGGGCTATCTACAGAGTAAACATCAATTTTAAACCAGAATATAGCTCGTATCGTTGTGATGAAACCAATTTTGAAACCACTGAAAACCTTACTACTTCAGACAATTTTGATGATGCCGAAGAAACAAGCTACTGGGATAATATAGAAAGCTATTATTATTACGAAGACGATTATTACTATGATTACGATTATGAGTGGAGAGAACGTGACAACCCTTGCCATACTTCGTATTACAGAAATAAAGGAATTTCTACCAATGTACTGGCTAGCAATATTGGGTTAACCGTAAAAAAAGGAATTAACGAAAGTTACTTTGTAAGTACCAACGACATTTTAACTACCGAGCCCTTACAAGGTACAAAAGTTACTTTTTACAATTTTCAACAACAAGTATTAGGCAGCGTATTAACAGACGAAAAAGGATTCTCTTTCTTTGATAGTGAAAAACCGGCTTATTTTGCTATTGCAGAACGTAACAAGCAAAAATCATATCTGAAATTGAACGATGGTAATGTACTTTCGGTAAGTAAATTTGATGTTGCCGGACAAAAATTAGAGAAAGGATTAAAAGGATATTTATATGGTGAAAGAGGTGTTTGGAGACCTGGTGACACCTTATTTTTATCATTTGTTTTAAACGATGCTAAGAGTAAATTACCAAAAGAACACCCTGTTAAATTTGAACTTTTTGATCCGTATGGTAAACTTACTAAAAGGGTAGTAACAGGTAATGAGGCAACCAATTTCTACTCCTTTACCGTTGCTACCGATGAAAATGCACCAACCGGTAATTGGCGTGCTAGTGTAACTGTAGGTGGGGTAACTTTTAATCAGCGTATTAAAATAGAAACCATTAAACCAAACCGACTTAAGATTAAAACATCTTTTGATGACGATATACTTAACGGTAGTAAACCTATTAACGGAGATTTGGAGGTAACTTGGTTACATGGGGCTATTGCTAAAAACCTTAAAACAGATATTAACGTAAAGTTTGTACCTACAACAACCTCTTTTAAAACATTCCCAGGATATATATTTGACGACCCTTCCAGAAGATTTAACAGCGAAGAACAAACCGTATTTAACGGCAAAGTAAACGACCAAGGTAAAACAAGTTTTAGCTTAAAACCTGAATTAAAGGAAAATGCACCAGGTATGCTAAAAGCCTCTTTTATTGCTAAAGTTTATGAAAATGGCGGCGATTTTAGTACCGATGTATTTACCAAAACATACGCGCCGTACGAAACTTTTGTGGGTATTAATGTACCTAAAGGAGATAAAACCAGAGGGATGCTCTTAACCGATACTCCTCACTTATTTGAAGTGGTTACAGTAGATGAAAATGGAAAACCAAAGTCCGTTGAAGATTTAGAGGTTTCCATACATAAAGTAAACTGGCGTTGGTGGTGGCAAACCGGTGCAGACAATGTTTCGTCTTACAACGGTAGTAACTACCATGAAAAAGTATTTGGCAAAACACTCACTACTGGTTCAGACGGTAAGGCTACTTTTAAATTTACACTTAACTACCCTGATTGGGGTAGATATTTAGTACGCGTAGTAGATAAAAACGGAGGGCACGCCACTGGAAAAACAATGTATATAGATTGGCCAGGATGGGCAGGGAAATCAAGAAAAAATGACCCTTCTAACGCTCAGGTACTAGCATTCTCTACTGACAAAAAAGCATATAATGTAGGCGAAAAAGCTATTATAACATTCCCTAGTAGTGAGCAAGGTCGTGCTTTAGTAACCATAGAAAACGGTACCGAAGTATTAGACGCACTTTGGGTAACCCCTAAAAAAGGGGAAACACGTTTTGAGTTGCCAATAACTAGCTTATACGCACCAAACGTATTTATCCATATATCACTTTTACAACCACATGCCTCTTCTAAAAACGATCTTCCGATACGTTTATATGGAGTAATGCCTATTTCTGTAGAAGACCCTAACACAAGGTTGTATCCTAATATTCAAATGCCAGATGTATTACAACCAGAGCAAACTATTACTGTAAAAGTAAATGAGAAGTCTGGTAAACCAATGACTTACTCACTTGCCATTGTAGACGAAGGTCTGTTAGACCTTACCCGCTTTAAAACACCAAATGCTTGGGATGCATTTTATGCAAAAGAGGCTTTAGGGGTTAAAACATGGGATTTATATGATGATGTTCTAGGCGCCTACGGAGGTAAAATAGATCAGGTATTTGCCATAGGTGGTGATGATGGTTTAGCGGGTGCTAAAAACAAAAAGGCCAACCGTTTTAAACCAATGGTTATTTACAAAGGGCCATTTACCCTAGGCAAAGGAGAAACCAAAACACATACCTTAAAAATACCAAAATACATAGGCTCTGTACGTACTATGGTAGTTGCCGAAGATGCGGCAACAGAAGCTTACGGAAATGCCGAAAAAACTACTCCCGTACGTAAACCGTTAATGGTTTTGGCATCGTTACCTAGAAAAATAACTCCGGGAGAAAAAGTAACCTTACCAGTTACCGTTTTTGCAATGGAGAAAAAAGTAAAAAATGTAACTGTAAAAGTAAAAGATAATAAGGCTTATAAAGTAGTAGGTAGTAAAAACCAAACCATTACTTTTGACCAACCCGATGAGCAAATGGTGTACTTTGAGCTAGAAGTATCAGACTTTGAAGGTATAGGAAAAGTAGTAGTAGAAGCTTCGGGAAATGGTGAAAAAGCATCGTATGAAGTAGAAATTGACGCCGTAAACCCTAACCCGCTTACTACCATTGCTAATGACCATGTTATTAATGCTAATGAAACTATTAGTATTCCATTAGAAACTTTTGGTGTGCAGGGTACTAATACGGCACAAATTGAATTTTCTACGCTCCCACCTATGAACTTTAGTTATAGATTGGAATACTTAATTCAGTACCCACATGGTTGCGTAGAGCAAACTACTTCAGCAGTTTTTCCTCAGCTATATCTTTCTGATGTAATGGATATTACTGGCGACAAAAAACTGAAAATACAACAGCATATAAAAGATGGTATTAACAGATTGGCTAATTTTCAATTACCTAACGGTAGCTTTTCTTATTGGCCAGGACAAAACGCCACCAGTGATTGGGGCACCTCGTACGCTGGGCACTTTTTAATTGAAGCAGAGAAAAAAGGTTATGTATTACCAATTGCCTTCAAATCTAAATGGATTAATTATCAAAAAGATATGGCAAGACAATGGCGTAATAGCAATGGTGGTAGTATGGTGCAAGCCTACCGTTTATACACGCTTGCATTAGCTGGTAACCCTGATGTGGCTTCCATGAACCGCATGAGAGAATCTAGTAATATTTCTAGAGAGGCTAAGTACCGTTTAGCAGCTACCTATGCACTTATTAACCAAAGCGATGCTGCTAAAGAAATCATCAAAACCGCAGGCGCACCTCAAGTAAACAAACCGTACCACTACTATTACTATTCTTATGGTTCTAAAACCAGAAATTTAGCAATGGAATTAGAAACCTATGTGTTACTGAAAGACGCTTACAAAAGCAAAGACTTGGCTGAAGATATTGCAGAGCAACTAAATAGCAACCAATGGATGAGTACACAAACTACAGCGTACAGTTTACTTGCCATGACAAGGTTTGCCAACTTTACCGGTGGAAAAGGAATGGAGTTAACTTTTAAAATAAATAATGGAAAAAGCAATACTGTAAACTCGTCTTCTAAAACGTTAATGAATAGAAATCTGGATATTAAAAACGGAGCTAATACTATTGAAATATCTAATAAGAAAGATCAACTAGTATACATTAAAGTGGTAAACTCTGGTATTTTACCTGTAGGGAAAGAAAAAACGGCACAAAATAATATTGTTGGATTTGTGAAGTATAAAACTAGAAATGGTGAAACTATTTCTCCTGAAAACCTTACCCAAGGTACCGACTTTGTAGCGGAGGTTACTGTTACCAACACTACAGACCGTAGGGTGAATGATGTTGCACTAACAGAGATTTTCCCAAGTGGTTGGGAAATTATTAATACTCGATTTACCGATTTTGGAGATTTTAGTAATAATAACGTTACCTATACAGATATTAGAGATGACCGCGCCAATTTCTATTTTGACTTGAAGGAAAAAGAAACTAAAGTAATTCGTGTTCTTATAAATGCATCTTATTTGGGTAGTTATTACTTACCAGGTATACAATGTGAAGCTATGTATGATAACGACTATATACTAAGAACTAAAGGAAAATGGATTAACGTAGTAAAATAATAAATAGATTCTCATTTCTAGAAATGTAGAATTCTAATGATAGGTTAACCCAACCGCTTCAAAGCAAACCTACCTAATAATTAATCTTAAGTATATCAGATAATACACAAATAAAAAAGCCTCCTTAAAAAGGAGGCTTCTCTATTATTAAGGCAACATTATTGCTTAAGAATTTTAATTGTTTTGGTATTGGAATTCTCCATAAATACCTTCACAAAATAAACTCCTGTAGCAAAACTCTTCATATCAATTTTAGCATCAGTAGCATCAATAGTTTCAGATTTAACTAACTGACCAGTTAATGTATACACCTGAACTGACTTCATTACTCCTTCAGCAGTTAAATTTAAATCGTTAACAACAGGGTTAGGATAGCTAGAAAGCGAAACAGCATCAAAAGAAGCAACCGCCATATTAGAGTCTACTGTTAAAGAATAATCAGCATAAGTTCCATATCCATAAGAACCACATGGGTCATCACCTGCTCCTGCATTTGCTTCTCTGTTCCATATTCTCATATTATATGTACCAGGGTTAACAGAACTAGGAATGGTAACAGAAAACGTATATGTTACAGGGCTAGAAGCCACATAAGCTGGTAAAGCCACCACCTCATCTGTATCACTAAAAGAACCATTATCATTAAAGTCTACAGCAACACCAAGACTCATCCATCCAGAAAGCGTTACTTCAAACGTATATGTATTCCCTATTGTTAAAGTAGGAATTACAACGTCTGTTTGGTCATGATCGTTGTACGTTAAAGTAGCATCTGTAAAACTTACCTCAGTAATTGAAAACTCAGACATACTCCAGCTACTTCCACTAGTTGAATAAGATGGTGTACATGCAGTAGTAGTAAAATCAACTACATCAGAATAACTAGTAATACCAGAGTTAGTACATGTAGAAGCCAATCTATAATAAGAAGTTGTAATCATATTTTCTGCAGTAATATCACTTGTCACAGCGTCAGCACCTGAAATATCTGTCCAGTTAGTAGCACCATCAGCAGAATACTGCCACTGGTATACAATTCCTGCCGCATCAGAAACACCTGATGCAGAAGCTGTAAATACAGAACCTACACCACCCGTAGTAGCAGAAAGCGATGCCACACCTCCATCAGGAGTCCCAGCACAAGAAGAAGCTACTTTTCCAGCAAGTGTAAATACGTTTAAAACATTATCTCCAGATGTAACACCTGTTGTACTAGTAAAGGTAACACTTACTACCTGTTTAAGTTGACTAGCCACAGGAATATCTATAGTAACAGCATAAATACGAGGTCCAGAACTTGAAGTACCAACACCATCATCAGTAATATTTACACGAGAACCAATGTTAGTAATATATCCAGTGTTACCAAACCAGTCTGGGGCTGAAAGGCCTGTAAAGGTATCTGTTGTAGCATCATCATAAGTTACTTCAGCTGTAAACGATGCAGAACCAGATCCTCCGGTAACTCCTAAATAAATTTCTTGTAACATTAAAGGAGTAGTTAAGGTAAGTGTACCAACTTCTCCGTCCATACCTAATCTAAGGTCGTTATTAGCGTCATAAGGCGCCATAAAATATTGCAAACCATTAGGAGCCGTATTACTATACAAAACTCCATCAGCAGGTAATCCATTCGTATACTCCGTTCCAAGCGGATTAAATCCGTTTGCAAAAAAAGCATAGTTAGCTCCATCTACTACATTAGTAGTACTTGCAGCAGAAGCCCCAGCACCATTAGCAATAACATCTTCGTTAAACCCGGTAACTGTAATAGGTGTTAAATCGTTCTCAGCAGTAAAGTCTCCAGTAGCGTAAGAACCTTGGCCTTCTACCATTACTCTTACATAATACATAGTACCATCTGTTAATCCTGTTACATCTTGTGCAGCAGTAGTAATACCTGTAAAGCTACTAACAATAGAAGTAAAAGCTGCATCGGTTGCCACGTCTAAAGCATAAGTAGCACCTGCTCCTGAACTTACCCAGTTAATAGTAGCGGTTTCACTAGTAATATTACTAGCTCCCATTAAAACAGGAGGATAAAATGGAGTAGTCTCAGAACCTGATAACTCAGTTGTATAATATAATGGACCACCAGAACAAGCTCCATTATAGCCATAAACAAAATAATAATACATTGTATTTTCATCCAAACCACTATCGGTAAAAGATAATGAAGAACCTACTTGTATAACAGTTCCACCTCCTAAGGCATCTCCAACAGTATAAGTTGTCATGTCAACAGGCAAATCTGTTAACGTACTACTAGTGCTTCTCACTATTAAGTAAGAATCTGGTGCAGAAGTAGCTGCTGTAAAAGAACCACTTATAGCAGTAGCCGAATCTGCACTTAAAGTTAAAGCTGTAGGCGCATCTGTTGGTGAAGTACAAGAGGCTACACCAGACAACGTAAATTGAGCATTAGGACGGTTAGTAGTGGCATTTAAGCTACTTCCAGAAGTCCAAGGCCCTGAGTCATTTTGGTAGTAAGCCATGGTATTCCCAGTAGTACTTGTATACGCATAATAGGGTCTATCATAAGACCAACTCTGATTGGATTTTACCACCAAAACCGATAAGTTTTGCGTGTTATCTGTAAACGCAAAAGGAGTATCTAAAGTGACACCCATCCATCCGGTATTATCATTAGGAAAAGCCCCTTGATATACCAAAGTGTAATCTGGAATAGCTGGTGCTGCACTAACTGCAGCATCAGTAGTGGTTCTCATATAAATAAAAACCTCGTCAATTGTTACCGAGTTACTACCACTTTCTTTTTCAAAAGCAATGTCTGTAATAGTACCTGTTAAACCAATTTCTGAACCAGCGTACAAAATTTCGCTTGCCGAATAATTGTAATACCTATTAATAGGACTCTGGTTAGAAGATGAAGTACCCGTACCTACCGTGGTAGTGGTTTGAGCCTGTGCAAAACCGGCAACAAAAATCATGGCAAAGGCCATCATAAAATACTGAAATCTGCTAAAGCAGTCTTTCTTTCTCAATTCTAAATAATTAGAAAAGTAAAATTGTTTCATAAAATAAATGTTAGATGATTTGTGTTAAAATTATCCAAAATTCAACCATCTGCAAACATTCGATTAAATAATTGTTAAATAAACACCTTTTAGGTTAAATAGAAATTATATGTACAAAATATTAAGCTTATAATTATCAATAATTCACTTAGAAACAATGATTAAATTTTTAAATGACAATTACGTTAGAAGTTTATACATACCATTATATTTTTATAAGACTTAAAAATGTATATTTAAAAACACTGTAGCTAGTATCTTGTTCTCAAAAACTATTAAAAATATTACCTCACATCCTATACGGTATATACTTATAACAACTTTAGTTATTTGGTACTATTTCTGTTTGCCTACTACACTATTTGAAGACCCCACTGCCACCGTGGTAAAGGCAGCCAACGGACAATGGTTAGGAGCTAAAATTGCAGCAGATGAACAATGGCGTTTTCCTGAAATAGACACCGTACCAGAAAAATTTAAACAATGTATTTTACTTTTTGAAGACGAACACTTTTATAAACATCCTGGTGTCAATCCTATATCTATGGGAAAAGCCTTAGGTGCTAATATAAAAGCAGGAAAAACAGTAAGAGGTGGTAGCACCATAACACAACAAGTTATAAGGCTCTCTAGAAAAGGCACTGCCAGAACCTATTTTGAAAAGTTAAAAGAATCTATACTTGCCACCCGATTAGAATTGCGCTATTCTAAAAATAAAATACTAGCATTGTATGCTTCTCATGCCCCGTTTGGAGGAAATACTGTTGGATTAGATATTGCAGCTTGGCGCTATTTTGGTATTGAAGCAAAACAACTTTCATGGGCAGAAAGTGCCACGCTAGCGGTGTTACCTAATGCACCAGGTATTATTTACCCCGGTAAAAATCAATCTACTTTACTAAAAAGAAGAAATGGCCTTTTAAAAAAATTAAAAGACCATAAGATTATTAACCAAACTACTTATGAGCTTGCACTTATAGAGCCTTTACCACAAAAAGCTTATGAGATACCACGGCTAGCACCTCATCTGTCTGAATATTTACACCAAACTAAAACAGGTAAAGAAGTAAAAACAACAATCAATTATAAGTTACAAAAAGAAGTAAACCAAATTGTTAAAAGTCATTATCTGCAATTAAAGCAAAACCATGTTTATAATATTGCTGCTTTGGTATTAGATGTGCATAACAGAAATGTATTGGCATATGTAGGCAATAGCCCTACTGATATGTTTCATGAAAAAGATGTAGATATGATACACGCTCCGCGTAGTACGGGTAGTATTTTAAAACCGCTATTGTATGCCGCAATGATGGATGATGGAGAGCTGTTACCTAAAATGCTTGTAGAAGATATACCCACCAAAATTGGTGACTACAGTCCGCAAAATTTTGACGAAACATACAATGGTGCTGTACCCGCAGATGAAGCCTTGGCAAGATCTTTAAATATTCCTGCAGTGCGTTTATTGAAGCAACACGGACTTGAAAAATTTAGAGATGAACTAGACTTTTTCAAGTTAAAAGATATTAATCGCCCTGCTTACCACTATGGTTTACCTCTTATTCTAGGTGGCGCAGAAAGCAACCTATGGGATTTATGTAAAACATATGCATCCTTAGCTTCTACCGTTAATCACTTTAATGAAACTTCTAGTGAGTACTACACCCATGAGTTTACCGAACCCTGCTTACTATATGGTAAACAATCTAATTTTGGAGAAAAAGTACAGCAAAAGAATATTTTTGATGCCGGAAGTATCTACGCTACACTAGAAGCTATGAAAACGGTAAACAGACCTGAAGATGAAGTTTCTTGGCAATACTTTGAATCTTCTACTGAGATTGCTTGGAAAACAGGTACAAGTTTTGGTAATAAAGATGCATGGTCTATTGGGCTAACAAAAGATTATGTAGTGGGTATTTGGGTAGGCAATGCAGATGGAGAAGGTAGACCACAAATTACAGGTGTAAGTAGTGCAGCCCCTATTTTGTTTGATGTATTTGATGTACTACCTAAAACTACATGGTTTAAAAAACCTCTAGATGAATTAATTGAAAGAAGTATATGCACTCAAAGTGGTTATTTAGCCTCTAGCATATGCCCATCGGTAACTAAATGGATTCCGAAAACCGGAGCTAGAAGTAGTACATGCCCCTACCACCATTTGGTACATGTTGACTTGCAAAAACAATTTAGAGTAAACGCATCTTGCCAGCCTATAGACAAAATAACTACCATACCGTGGTTTACCCTACCCCCACTTATGGAATACTATTATAAAAAGAACCATGTAAACTATAAAGAATTACCTCCTTACAAAACCGATTGCTACAATGACCTAGAAAAATCTATGGAATTTATTTACCCAGAAAACAACACTACCATTACCATTGCCAAAGATTTTGACGGTAGCTTTAACGAAATTGTACTAAAAATAGCGCATAGAGATAGTGATGCCAAGATTTTTTGGTACCTAGATGAACAATACATTGGCCAAACCAAACAATTCCACGAGCTAAAAATTTCTCCTTCAAAAGGTTGGCACACCATTACTGCACTTGACGAAAACGGATACCAGATTTCTAGAAAAATAAACATTAACAAATAATTAACTTCTAATTGGTTCGGTAAAAACCGAACCAAACGTATATTTGCACTGTAATTATAATTGCAGACAATGACTATTGAAGAACTAGAAAAAGAAAAAAGACTCTTAATAGAGGAAATGGGCGTTTGTTTTGAAAACTGGGACACCCTATCGCCTTTATCTTCAAGAATCTTTGCATTGTTGGCACTTTCATTAGAAGACGGTGTTCCGTTTGAAGAAATTCAAGAAACATTAGAGGCTAGTAAAAGTTCTATCTCTACCAATTTACAGCTACTACAATCTAAAGGAAGAATTGGGTACTGCACAAAACCAGGAGATAGAAAACGCTACTTCAAAATTGACGATCAGCAAGTAATAAACAGACTTGATGAAAAAATTGAAGCTTGGAAACAAGAAAAGCTTCTACATGAAAAGGTGCTTAGATATAAAGAAAAAGTGCTGGAAGTAAAAGAAATTGAACTTAAAGACAGCTTACAACTTAGACTCTCTTACAACAAACATTACATAGAGTTTATTGATAAAATGCTACAAAATTTAGAATTATTAAAGGAAAATTTATTTGCAACATACTTAAAACGAGAAAAAGAAAGTAAATGAGAACAAGAACCCTTTCCCAAATAATGGTTATGGCACTGGTAACAGTGATTTTTGCAAGTTGTGGAAAAGACAACCCACAAGCTCAGCAAGCAGCCGGGCAGCAGGCCCAAGCTACTCCAGTTTCGGTAATTACAATTCCAAGTAAAACCGTTACAGGGTACAGTAGCTACCCAACAAGTATTGAAGGTATTATTAACAGTGGTGTGAGAGCCAAGGTACAAGGATATATACAAGAAGTACTTGTAGATGAAGGTCAGAAAGTTAGAAAAGGACAAGCCTTATTCAGACTAGAAACGCAAAGCTTAAGCCAGGATGCAGCGGCAGCAAAAGCTAATGTAAACGCAGCACAAGTAGAGGTAGATAAATTAAAACCTCTTGTAAAAAAAGACATTATTAGTAATGTTCAATTAGAAACTGCAAAAGCACAATTAGAGCAAGCTAAAAGTAGCTATGAAAGTATAGTAGCTAATATTGGTTATGCTACCGTAAAAAGCCCAGTTGACGGGTATGTAGGGGCTATACCTTACAGACAAGGTGCTTTAGTAGGGCCTAACGATACAACGCCATTAACTACCGTAACAGACATTAAGCAAGTATATGCTTATTTCTCTATGAATGAGTCTGATTATCTAGACTTTTTACAAAACACTCCAGGTGAGTCTTTACAAGATAAGGTAAACAACTTCCCAGAAGTAACCCTAGTATTAGTAAACGGTAAGTCTTACGAACAAAAAGGTAAAATTGAAACTGTAACAGGTCAAATTAACGCTAATACAGGTACCGTAAGCTTTAGAGCTGTGTTTGATAACCCAACTGGCTTATTAACCAACGGTAACAGTGGTACTATTAAAATTCCTGTAGTGTATGAAAATGCTCCAGTAATACCGCAAACCTCAACTTTTGAGCAACAAGGTAATATTATGGCCTACACCCTTACTTCAGATAATAAAACTAGTTCTACCATGGTAAAAACAAAAGCTATTGTAGGCAATTTATATGTTGTTGAATCTGGACTTAAAAAAGGAGATAAGGTAGTTGCTGCTGGTGTAAGCAAATTACGCCCTGGTGCTAGCGTACAACCAAACGAAGTACCATTTGATACCATTGCAAAACCGGTTAAACAATTATTTTAAAATACAAGAAGTAAGATCATGTTAAAAAGATTTATAGAAAGACCTGTACTCTCTACGGTAATCTCCATTATTGTAGTTATTTTAGGAGTATTAGGGCTTACCACCCTTCCTGTGGAACAATATCCCGATATTGCCCCTCCAACGGTAAGAGTTTCTGCCACCTACACAGGTGCGAGTGCAGAAACCATCTTAGAGAGTGTTATTATTCCTATTGAAGAACAAATTAATGGTGTAGAAGGTATGACCTACATTACTTCTACTGCTACCAACGCTGGTACTGCCGAAATTAATGTATACTTTGATCAGGATATTGACCCAGATATTGCTGCCGTAAACGTGCAGAACAGAGTTGCTTTAGCAAGCCCATTATTACCTTCTGAGGTAACACAAGCTGGGGTTACTACTCAAAAGCAACAAACAAGTTCATTAATGTTCTTGTCATTCTACTCTACTAACCCAGATTATGATGATACGTTTTTGAACAACTACTTAAACATTAACGTTATTCCTGAATTTAAAAGGGTTTATGGTGTTGGTGATGTAACAAACTTTTCGCGTCAAACCTATGCTATGCGTATCTGGTTAAAACCAGAAAAGTTAAAAGCTTATGGCTTAGTACCTGCCGATGTAATGTCGGCTATTAATGAACAAAGTCAGGAAGCTGCCGCAGGTTCATTAGGTGAAAACAGTGGTGAAAACTTTTCATACACTATTAAATATAGCGGACGTTATAAAAGCGAAGATCAATATAGCGATATCATTATCAAATCTATTGGTAACGGACAGTTCTTACGTTTAAAAGATGTAGCAGATATTGAATTAGATGCTCAATCTTACCAAGTAACATCTCAAACTAAGGGATACCCTAGTGTGAGTATGGCTATCTACCAAACAAAAGGATCTAATGCGCAAGAAATTATTGAGAACATCAAACAACGTATTGAAGAATTAAAACCTAATTTCCCAGAAGGAATTGAAGTTTTTGTTCCGTTTGATACCAATGAATTCTTAAACGCATCTATAGATAAGGTGGTTCACACTTTATTTGAAGCATTTATATTAGTATTTATCGTAGTATTTATCTTCTTACAAGATTTTAGATCTACTTTAATTCCTGCTATTGCGGTTCCGGTTTCTATTGTAGGTACGTTCTTCTTCCTTAACCTATTTGGTTACTCTATTAACTTACTTACCTTATTTGCATTAGTATTAGCCATTGGTATTGTTGTGGATGATGCCATTGTGGTAGTAGAAGCAGTACACGCCAAGATAGATGAAGGTGCTAACAATGCGAAAACGGCAACCTTAGATGCCATGCACGAAATATCTGGTGCAATTATCTCTATTACCTTAGTAATGGCAGCGGTATTTATTCCGGTAACCTTTATTACAGGGCCAACAGGGGTTTTCTATGAGCAGTTTGGTATTACGCTTATTGTTTCTATTATTATTTCTGCAGTAAACGCATTAACATTAAGCCCTGCTTTATGTGCGTTATTACTTAAAGGCCATGATGAATTAGAAGAAGGACACAAGAAAAAGTCGTTTTTACAACGTTTCTATGATGGTTTTAACAGAGGGTTTAATGCTACCATTAACCGTTACGGTAAATCATTACACTTCTTATACAAAAACAAATGGATTACCTTTTTACTAATTATACTTTCTGGTGTAGGTATTTGGTGGACCGCTAATAATACAAGAACAGGTTTTGTACCTAATGAAGATAGAGGTATTTTATTTGCAAACGTAGAATTACCTGCTGGTTCTTCTTTAGATAAAACCCATGAAATTACCGAAGCTTTCTACGAAAAAGCTAAAAACATACCAGGTATTGAAGGTATGAACATGGTAGACGGATTTAGTTTACTTGGTGGTCAGGGTAGTAACTACGCATTAGGTTTTATTAAATTAAAAAACTGGTCAGAACGTGAAGATCCATCTTTATCATTAGAAGCTATTCAAGGTCAGTTATTTGGTTTAGCACAATCTTTCCCAGATGCAACTATTTTATTCTTTGGACCTCCTAGTGTACCAGGATTTAGTATGTCTGCAGGGGTAGAGGTAAACCTGTTAGACCGTACCGGTGGAGATGTTAAGGCATTAGACCAAGCTAAAAATGAATTTATTGGAGCATTAATGCAACACCCAGAAGTTCAGTACGGGCAGTCTACCTTTAACACCAACTACCCACAGTACGAAATGGATATTAACATGCCATTAGCAAAACAAACAGGAGTTTCTGTAAATACCATATTTGCAACCTTACAAGGATATATTGGTGGTATATATGCAGCAGATTTTTCTAGATTTGGTAAGCAGTATCGTGTGTATATTCAAACATACCCATCGGATAGAGCTACTACATCAGATCTTGATAAAATGTTTGTAGCAACTACTAGCGGAGAAATGTCTCCATTAAGCCAATATGTATCTTTAAAAAGAGTTTATGGCCCTCAGTCTGTAACCCGTTTCAACTTATTTAACAATACTAAAATTAACGTAGCTATGAACCCAGGATTTAGTTCTGGTGATGGTATTAGAATTGTTGAAGAAGAAGCAGCTAAATTAGGAACAGATTATGGTATTTCTTATTCTGGTTTAACTCGTGAAGAGGTAAATGCAGGTAGTCAAACCACCGTAATCTTTATTCTTTGTGTGGTATTTGTATACTTCTTACTTGCTGCACAATACGAAAGTTACTTATTACCATTCTCAGTAATTTTATCGTTACCTCTAGGTATTTTCGGAGCTTACATTTCTACCAACTTAATGGGATTAGAAAACAACATCTACTTCCAAATTGCATTAATCATGTTAGTTGGTTTATTAGCTAAAAACGCAATTCTTATTGTAGAGTTTGCCATACAGAGACGACGCCATGGCGAGTCTATTGTAGATGCGGCTATAGATGGTGCTAAAGCACGTTTACGTCCTATCTTAATGACCTCTTTTGCATTTATCCTAGGGTTAATGCCATTAGTATTAGCAAGTGGTGTTGGGGCAGAAGGTAACCGCTCTATTGGTACAGGTGCTGTTGGTGGTCTATTAATTGGTACAATTCTAGGGTTGTTTGTTATTCCTATCTTGTTTATCATGTTCCAATGGTTACAAGAAAAAATATCAGGCGGTCCAAAATTTGTTGAACAAACAGAAAATGTAAACGCATAACAATGAAATTCATTAAACATAAAAACATCATGATCAGAACAGCTTTAATTGCTGTTCTGGCCATCACTTTGCAAAGCTGTTTTGTAGCTAAAAATTATGATCGTCCCGAATTTGAAGAGACCGAACATTTATTTAGAACGGACAGTTTACCTACAGACAGTGTTTCTATGGCAGAGGTTTCTTGGAAAGAAATCTTTACAGACCAATACTTAGTTGGGTATATTGAAAAAGGATTACAAAACAATATAGATATACGTGTAGCTATTCAGCAAATGAATGCAGCGCAAGCGTATCTTAAACAGGGAAAATCTGGTTATTTTCCAACGCTAAGCGCAGGAGCCACAGTTACACACCAAAACTTATCTAAAAACAGTCAGTTTGGTTCATTCTTTAACGGGTCTATAGACCAATATGAATTATCTGGAGACCTGTCTTGGGAGGCTGATATATGGGGTAAAATTAGAAGCAATAAAAGAGCCAGTGAAGCTAGTTACTTACAAAGTGTAGCAGCACATAAAGCTGTTAAAACGGCTTTAGTTTCTCAAATTGCTGCAACATATTATACTTTACTTTCTCTAGACGAGCAGTTACGTATTACAGAACAAACTGTTGCTACCAGAAAACAAAGTGTTGAAACTATTAAAGCATTAAAAGAAGCAGGGCAACAAAACCAAGTGGCAGTAGACCAAACTACAGCTCAATTATACAGTGCTCAAGCTTTAGTTATTGATTTAAAAAATTCAATTTTTCAAGCTGAAAATACATTAGCTATTCTTTTAGGTGAAACCCCTCAAGGATATGAAAGAGCTAGCCTAGCTGATGAAAAAATTAATACCGAATTAAAAATTGGAGTTCCTACTTCTTTATTAAGAAACAGACCAGATGTTATGGCTGCTGAATATGGGTTAATTAACTCTTTTGAGTTAACCAACGTAGCAAAAAGTAACTTCTACCCATCGTTAACTTTAACTGCTAATAGTGGTTTACAAAGTTTAACTTTTGACAACTGGTTTAGTGGAAGCTCATTCTTTGCAACATTAGTAGGTGGGTTAACGCAACCTATTTTTAACCAAAGACAAATAAAAACTCAGTATGAGGTAGCTCAAGCACAACAAGAACAATCTTTGTTAAACTTTAAGCAAACCCTATTAACTGCAGGAAAAGAAGTTTCTGAAGCATTATATACGTATGATGCCGAAGTTGAAAAATACGAATATTTAGACTTACAAGTACAAGCATTGCAAAATGCTGAAACAAATTCTGAAGAATTGCTTGATAACGGATATGCCACGTATTTAGATTTACTAACAGCGCGTGAAAGCAGATTAAGTGCAGAACTTAATTTAATTGATAGCAAATTACAACAATTATTAGCTGTAGTAAACTTATACGAAGCCCTTGGTGGTGGTTGGCAATAAGCAATTTTTTTACATTCCCCCCTTATATATATTCAAAAAGCACTTGTTAAAACAAGTGCTTTTTTTTCTTTAATAACCCAAAAAAATAACTGCTACTCTATCCTTTCAAAAAAAAGTAACCAGATATTTGTATCATCACAGGCAACTACAATTGTAATGCCTTTAAATCAGGATTTAGTCGCCTAATCAATTCAAGCTTCCATCCTATTTTCCAATTCTTTAATTGTTTCTCTCTTCTAACAGCCTGTTGAACATTCATAAAGGTCTCGTAATACAGTAAATCTGCTTCTTTAAGCCTAGGTTTGCGGTGTAAGGCAACTGAGTCAGTTGTTAAAAATGTGCGCAAATCTCCTGTAAGACCCGTTAACATAGAAGTTCTACATCTGTTAGCAAGAATGTACACATAGCACCTTCTCATTATATAGCCTACTAATTTTTGATTTTGATAAAAATTAGCTATAATATTAAACATATACAAATATTTAACACTAATTTTTAAGAATACTCAAAATATAGAAAATACTATAGGTATATTTTATGATTATAATTACCCTATTTTTAGTTTTTCTAAAGCAGGATTAAATCTACTAACTAACTGTAACCTCCAGGTTTCTTTCCAGCTTTTAAGCTGTCCTTCACGGTAAGCTGCTTGCTCTGCTGTTCTAAACGTTTCATAATACAACAAGCTACTACCATCTGGTACGCCTGTATTACATGTTTCTTCTAAATTGGTAGTATACCCTGTTGTTAGTGACGTTCTCCCAGCGTCTCCTAAAATATATACATAACACTCTTTCATACTAAAAACATTTTAACGTTATACCTTAAATGTAGTATGAATAATAGTGTTGAATAGGTGTTATTATACGAGTAGCTGTTTTCTAAAGTTAAATGGTAGTTTTTACAGGGTAAGCTTATTTTAAACTACTGCCCTTAGCTGCCCAAAACGGATGTGTTTCTATCACTAACCTACCCGCCTTCACCATAGGGTCGGCTTTGGCTAAGCTATCGGCTTCTTCAAAAGTTGGGGTATTGTAAACTGCAATACCAGAAACATCACTGTCATCATCAAAAGGACCAGCCATACTTATTTTACCGGCCAAATGCAGTTTTTCTAGGTGCTGCATATGATTTTGCTGAAGTTGTGCCAACACAACTGAATCTTGACTACGCACTGGGCCCTTCTTTAAAAACACCATGAAGTATTTTTGCATTACATAGGTAGTATCTCCTTCTTTATAACTAAAGGTTTCGTGTCCTGTGTCTTTTACCTCCTTTGCTACCGATTCTAAAACAGGTGCCTCTGTAGCTGTTTTTAATTCTTTTTTCACCTTTACATCACAAGCTACCAACGCAGCCAATAATGTAAATACCATAAGTAACTTTTTCATATTACCAGGTTTTAAATGGTTTTTTGCTTAATTGTGAGTTATAATATTTCACCTCACCTGTTACCTCTTTGCCTAACCAATTAGGTACAGGATGTTTCTGTTGCTTGTGGGTAAGTTCTACCTCTGCAACTACAAGTCCTTCATTAGCACCAAAAAACTCATCAATCTCAAAAACCACATCTTCCAATGGTACTTCGTATCGTATTTTATCTATAGTGCCTGGCAAGCACAGCTTTAATAATGCTTCTGCTTCTGTTGAAGCAATCTCCTTTTCCCATTCGAAACGTTCTAACCCTTCTGCATCAGATTTTCCTTTTATGGTAATAAACCCGGTATTACCCTTAATACGTATGCGCACGGTACGCTCTGGGTCGGTAGTTAAAAATCCTTGTACAATTCTGGTTTGTTTTACCGCTTGTTGCTTAAACGTTTCATCAACCACTAAAAACTTACGTTCTATTTCTACCATACTCTATATCTAAGAAGATTTCTTTTTTCTAAAACTATCTATAGCTGCCAACGTTTTACCCTTATCTACACCAAACAAAAAGTGCTTAGGGCTTCCCACAATTTGCGAAGAATAGATACCTGAATGCCCAGAAAACATATAAGCTACCACACAGGCCACCCCAAAGTATACAGCACCTTCACCACCAAACAATTCAATAGCCATTATAGTACAGGCAATAGGTGTATTAGTAGCCGCTGCAAATACAGCTACAAAACCCATACCCGCCAATAACTCGGTAGGTAATGGTACAAACCATATCAACGCATTACCTAGGGTAGCACCTATATAAAATAAAGGTGTTACTTCGCCCCCTTTAAAACCAGCACCCAAAGTAAAAGCAGTAAATAGTAACTTAGCTGCAAAATCATACCAAGGCAACTCCATGTTAAAAGCATCTACAATAGTAGGTACCCCTAAACCAATATATTTGGTAGTACCAATAAGGTACACCGCTAGCGCCACTACAGCACCACCAATAAAAGGGCGTAATGGCGGATAATTCAATTTCTTAAAAACTATTGTAAAAAAGTGTGTGGCCTTAGAAAAAGCCAACCCTCCTAAACCAAATATGAGTCCGGCAATAATAGCATAGAACAAGGTGGTAGGCGTAATTTCAGGCACCAGCTCTACTCCGTAATGTGTGTGGTGCACTGGCCATAGTTTACAAACATAATCGGCAATAATACCACCTAGCACACTAGCCAACAAGGCATCGTAGCGCATACGGCCCAATATCATTACCTCAAGTGCAAAAATGGCTCCTGCCAATGGCGTACCAAACACCGATGCAAAACCGGCACTTACCCCAATTATAATTACAATTTTTCTATCTTCTTTCTTAAGTTTAAACCATTTGGTAAATTGATCTGCAATAGCACCTCCCATTTGCACAGCACTTCCCTCTCTACCAGCAGACCCCCCAAACAAATGCGTCATTACGGTACCAAAAAGTACCAGAGGCGCCATTCTAAAAGGTATAATTTTATGAGGCGAATGAAACTCTTCTAACAGCTGATTATTTCCTTTTACTACGCTACTGCCGTAGTAATGATACACCAAGCCAACTATGAGTCCACCAATAGGTAACAACGCAATAATCCATTTATTGGCTTCACGGTAGTTGGTAGCCCACTCTAAACTATACAGTAACGCTGCCGATGCAGAACCTGCTAACGCACCAATTAAAGCGGCTATTACAAGCCATTTACATAAATAAACAAAAGACGGAATTTGCTCTATAGAAGTTAACTTCTCTTTTATTGATGCCATACTGATTTTAATAAATACGTTTCCTGTGGCAATATTGCCAGATAGTAGACGTCATCAGCTCTTGCGGCGGTTCAGGGCAGACATCATTGCCAAACAGTGCATCAAAATTACACTTTTTTTTAATGTGAACCTAGTTTTTGAATTTGGTCACTCTCTACCACCACTTTATCATACGAATGGTTGGCAAGCCATATCATAGTTTTAGCTATTTTAGAAGGGTGAACTGATTTATATTTTTCTAAAGGCCCTACCATAACATAATCTAACAACTTAAAAAGTTGTTTGCCTAAATACTCCCCTAATCTAAATTCCTCTCTTTTACCACTAATTAAAGCCGGCCTTACAAAATGTAGTTTAGTCAATCTTACTTTTTTTTACATCAGCCTCCATTTCTCCTTTTAGTCGGTTATAAAAAACCGCACTTTGCTCACTAGCGCCCATGGCAGACACTACTATAAACGTAGGTATATTATTTAATTTAGCTAATTGTGCAGCATTTACAGGTATACCATAATCTATAGTTTTGTAAACAGCTTTATCAGGTGTTTTTTTCTTGGTAGTACCCACACAGCAATACACTTCATCTCCTTTAAAAAGAGAAGCATATTTGGGCAGCTCATCCATAGCTATTAAATGTTCTTCTAATTTTGGGTTATCTATACCTTTAGTACTTCTAGAAAACAAAATAATTTTCTCGTACCTATCGTCATATAACAGCTCACTTAAAACATAACCACCCGTAAGCCCAGTAGCACCAAGTAGTATGGCAGTTTTCTTTTTCATAATTCATAATTTAGTGGATACCACAGCTTAACTACCTGAACACTTGTTTACAAGTAGTTTACTATAGCAATTTACGCTAAATTTGCGATATGGAAGTAGATGGCATAAACATCCCGTTACGTAAAATTATTCATGTAGACATGGATGCATTTTATGCTTCTGTAGAACAAATGGACAACCCTGAGCTAAAAGGCAAGCCTGTAGCAGTTGGCGGTGCTGAAAAGCGAGGCGTTGTGTCGGCTGCTAGTTATGAAGCTAGAAAGTACGGCGTACGTAGTGCCATTAGTGGTTATTTAGCAAAAAAAAGATGCCCAGATATCATTTTTGTAAAACCAAGATTTGAACGCTACCGAGAGATTTCGCAAAAAATTAGAAACATCTTTTATGAGTATACCGATTTGGTAGAACCCCTGGCCTTAGATGAAGCATACTTAGATGTTACCCAAAATAAAAAAGGAAACCCAAGCGCTACTAAAATTGCTAGAGAAATACGTAAACGCATTTTTGACGAGATTGGACTTACCGCATCGGCTGGTATTTCTATTAATAAATTTGTAGCAAAAATAGCCAGTGATTATAACAAACCTAACGGACAAAAAACCGTAAACCCAGAAGAGGTAATTAACTTTTTAGAACAGTTAGACATTAAGAAGTTTTATGGTGTTGGTAAGGTTACTGCTGAAAAGATGTATCAGCATGGTATTTTTACAGGGCTCGATTTAAAAACCAAAAGCCTGGAGTATTTAGAAACACATTTTGGTAAGAGTGGATCTCACTATTACCACATTGTAAGAGGTATACACACTAGTGAAGTAAAGCCACACCGCACGCCAAAATCTGTAGGAGCCGAACGTACTTTTAGTGAAAACCTAACCTCTGAAATTTTTATGTTGGAAAAATTAACCAACATTGCTCAAGAGCTAGAAAAACGCTTAAAGAAAAACAACATTGCAGGTAAAACCATTACGTTAAAAATTAAGTACAGTACTTTTGAGCAACAAACCCGTAGCAAAACTTTGTCTTACTTTGTTGCAGACAAACATTTGATTTTAGAAACTGCTAAGGAACTCTTGTACCAACAAAAACCTGAAGACTCTGTACGCTTACTAGGCATTTCTTTAAGCAATTTAAATACTGATAAAAAAGAAAAGCAAACCCCAGAAAAACCAATTCAAGTACAGCTTAAATTTGAATTTTAGTAACTTAAAACATAAAAAAAACCGCCCAAAAGGCGGTTTTTATATTATATAAGCTTCAGAGATTATCCGAAGTTACAAGTTTCAATTTCTTTTACTCTTAAAGTATTCACCATACCTTTGTCTTTAATAGGCATAGCCGCTAAACTAATAAGCATATCACCTGGCTCTAAGAAACCTTTTTCACAGGCAATACGGTTTACATCTTCAATAGTTTCATCGGTACTTACGTAGCGGTCATAATAAAATGCCTCTACACCCCAAAGTAAACTTAATTGAGTAAGTATGTGTTTGTTAGATGTAAATACTAAAATATAAGATTTTGGTCTCCACGCAGAAATCTGGAATGCAGTGTAACCACTATTAGTTAACGTAGAAATAGCTTTTGCTTTAATATCGTTAGCCATAGAAGCCGCGTGATAACAAATAGATTTAGTAATATATCTTTTTGTTTTAATAAATGGTGGCTCTTGTGGTACTTTAATTAAAGAAGAGTTCTCTACACTTTCAATAATGCTACTCATTCTTTCAATTACCTGTACAGGATATGCACCAACAGAAGTTTCACCAGAAAGCATTACCGCATCTGCACCGTCCATTACAGAGTTAGCAACATCGTTTACCTCTGCTCTTGTAGGTGTTAAACTAGTAATCATGCTTTCCATCATTTGGGTAGCAATAATTACAGGAATACGTGCTTTTTTAGCTCTTAAAACTAATTTCTTCTGAATTAATGGAACCTCTTGAGCAGGAATCTCAACACCTAGGTCACCACGAGCAACCATTAATCCATCACAGTAAGAAACAATTTTGTCTATATTGGCAACCCCTTCAGGTTTTTCAATTTTAGCAATAATAGGAATTTTAATCTCAGAGTGCTCTTTAATTAAGTTCTGAAGATCAATAATATCTTGTTCGTGACGTACAAAAGAAAGGGCTATCCAATCTACTTTTTGCTGAATAGCAAAAATAGCATCTCTAATATCTTTCTCAGTTAATGCAGGTAAAGACAATGCCGTATTAGGAAGGTTTACACCTTTCTTAGACTTTAATGGCCCACCTTGAACAACTTTAGTAGTTACTTCTTTTTCTTTATCAGTTCCGGTAACTTCAAAAATAAGTTTACCATCATCTAATAATATACGTTCTCCTGGCTTTACATCCTTAGGAAATTCTTTATAGTTCATGTAAACGCGCTCGGCATTACCTTCAAATGGCTCACCTGTAACAAATGTAATGGTATCACCGTCGTTTACCACAACATCTTCTGCCATTACACCTACACGTAATTTAGGCCCTTGTAAATCTCCCAAAATTCCGGCTGCATATCCGTACTCTTCATTCAGTTCTCTAATCATATTAACTCGCTCTTCCACATCTTTATAATCTGCGTGAGAGAAGTTAATTCTGAATACGTTGGCTCCTGCTTCAATCATATTTCTAAGGGTCTCTTTATTACTGGTAGCAGGCCCTAGTGTTGCAACTATTTTGGTTTTTTTAACTTTAAGCATTTTCAGAAAATTAAGTTCGTTCTAGTTTTAATTCGGTTTGTAGCTAATTTATATGTTGTAACTATATTTGGTATTTGCTGTATTTTTTGCACAATACTTGGCACATCTAAATAGCTTTCTGCGATTTCTATTTTTATAAAAAAATCTACCTTTTTATGTTCTGGCAATAAATAAATTGTTTGCTCTCCTCCCCATTCTTCAAATAACATGAAAGCACTTTTACTTACTTCCTCCTTTTTTATTGCAGAATTCTGAATAAGACTCCAATACGTATCGTTTTTTTCATCTAGCCATTCAAAACGTTGAAACACATGGTTATCATCCATTTCAACCGGTGTTACTTTTTTAAACCCCAGACCTAAATACTTGTTTAGTAAAAAAGCCATTCGGTAATCTTCCACCGCACTATGAATAGCTATTAGTGTAAACTCACAGTCATCTTCAAAGTCATCTGTTAACTTATATACAGTCATAGATATTCGCAAATTGCTGTAAATATATGACTTCTTTAAAAGATTATATAATTATATTTCAAATGTTTAATGATAACCGGGTGCGAAAACGAGATAGTTAACAATTTAATAATCCTATAGGTTCTCTATTTGGCTCTGTAAAGCAAAGTATGCTCTTTTTGCTGCCGCCTCTTCGGCTTTCTTTTTAGAAGTAGCTCTTGCTTTGGCAATCACTTTATTATCAATGCTTAATTTCACAGCAAAATGTTTTAAAACATCGTTACCGTTATCTTCAAACACATTAAAATAGAATGATTTTTTCTCCTTTTGGCACCACTCAATAAGCAAACTTTTATAACTTATAATTTTGCCTTCAAGTCGTTCAATATCAACATGCGGTTTAATAACCCTTTTATTAATAAAACGCTCACAATAATTATATCCTCTGTCTAAATAAATAGCACCCACGAGGGCTTCAAATAAATTACCATGCACATTGTCTCCAAAACTTTCTTTAGAAATACTACTTACTACATAATCTAGCAGTCTTAATTCTTTACCCAATTCGTTAAGATGCTCTCTACTAACAATTTTAGAACGCATTTTAGTAAGGTATCCCTCGTCACCTGCAGGCGCCTCTTCATATAAATACTTAGAAATGACTGCACTTAACATGGCATCACCTAAAAACTCTAACCGCTCGTAATTAATTGGGTTCCCTTGATCATCTTTAATATTGGTAGATCTATGGGTAAAAGCAACTTTGTAGACTTCAAAATCTTTGGGCTTAAATCCTAAAACACGTTGCAAATGAACAAAAAAATTCCCGTCTTCATCTTTTGAGCGGGAATTTAATATTTTGCGAATAAGCCCCATATATTATTCTTCGTATTTTCTGAATAATACACAAGCATTATGTCCACCAAAACCAAAGGTATTACTCATAGATATTTTAATATCTCTCTTTTCAGAATTGTTGAGTACTAAATTTAGTTCCGGATCAATTTTTTCATCCTTAGTTGTATGATTAATTGTTGGAGGAATAATACCTTCTGTTAACGGTAATATTGAAGCAATAGCCTCTATAGCACCAGCAGCACCAAGTAAATGCCCAGTCATAGATTTGGTAGAGTTAATGCTAATTTCTTTAGCATGTTCTCCAAACACTGTAGAAATGGCTTTTAACTCTGCTACATCACCAAGTGGTGTAGAAGTTCCGTGCGTGTTAATGTGATCCACTTCTTCCGGATTCACTCCAGCATCTTTCAAACAATTTCTCATAACGGCCATCACACCTAAACCTTCAGGGTGTGGCGCAGTTAAATGGTAAGCATCAGATGACATTCCGCCACCGCTTACTTCACAGTAAATTTTTGCACCTCTTGCCTTTGCGTGTTCATATTCTTCTAGAACAAGCGCACCAGCTCCTTCTCCAAGTACAAACCCGTCACGTTCTCCATCAAATGGTCTTGATGCAGTTTCCGGACTGTCATTTCTTGTAGAAAGCGCATGCATAGCATTAAAACCACCCATACCTGCAATAGTAACTGCTGCTTCAGAACCACCAGATACCACAACATCACACACTCCCAAACGAATGTAGTTAAGGGCATCTATAAGGGCATTAGCAGAAGAAGCACATGCAGAAACGGTAGTGAAATTAGGCCCCATAAAGCCATTTCTCATAGATATATGAGCAGGAGCAATATCGGCAATCATTTTAGGAATAAAGAAAGGATTAAATTTTGGCGTACCGTCTCCTTTGGAATAATTAATAACTTCTTCTTGAAATGTTTCTAAACCTCCAATTCCGGCACCCCAAATAACCCCAACTCTCGACTTGTCTATAGATTCTAAATCCATAGCTGAGTCTTTAATAGCCTCATCACTGGCAATAACAGCAAATTGTGAAAATTTGTCTAATCGACGACTTTCCTTTCGATCGATAAAATCAAATACATTGAAATTTTTTACCTCACAGGCAAACTGTGTTTTAAATTTTGAAGCGTCAAAATGTGTAATAGGGGCTGCCCCACTTACTCCGTTTTTCAGTGCTTCCCAATATTCTTCCAGGTTATTACCAATTGGTGTTAATGCACCCATACCTGTAACAACAACTCGCCTTAATTTCATTGTGAAATAATTTTACGTTCTAAATAATTACAATAGAGCATGAAGAGAATGCCCAGCTAAAAGCTGAACATTCTATAAAAAATTCATGTATACTTTTGTATAAATTTTAAATTACTTTGCTGATTCAATGTATTGAATTGCCTGACCTACAGTTGCAATGTTTTCTGCTTGGTCGTCTGGAATTTGAATATCAAATTCTTTTTCGAATTCCATTATTAATTCCACTGTGTCCAATGAGTCTGCTCCTAGGTCGTTAGTAAAGCTAGCTTCAGCTACCACTTCGTTCTCGTCAACCCCTAATTTGTCAACGATGATAGCCTTTACTCTTGATGCAATGTCTGACATAATCTTTTAGTTTTAAAATTTAATTTGTTGGCAAAAATAAAAAACTTTAATTTAAAACAACATTTTACTTAAAAAATGTGCTCCTAAATTAATGAAAATTAATTCAACAATTTAGTTTTTTGGCTTCTAATTCTAGTTTAGAATTAGTTTTTTTGCAATTCGATATACTTATTTAACTATGAAAAATGTAGTCATTTTTGCCTCTGGATCTGGATCTAACGCAGAAAACATTATAAATTACCTAGAAGAAAACACCAATTTTAGGGTTAATTTAATTCTTTGCAACAATCCGAAAGCATTTGTGCTAGAAAGAGCAAAAAAATTAAACATTAGTGCCCTAACTTTTAACCGAACGGCGTTCTACACCCACAATTTTGTGCTAGAAACGATCAAAACAGCACAACCAGACCTTATAGTTTTGGCTGGTTTCTTATGGAAATTCCCTGAAAACATCATTGAAGCATTCCCTAACAAAATTATAAATATACACCCAGCGCTATTACCTAAGTATGGAGGAAAAGGTATGTATGGTGACCATGTACATAATGCAGTTGTTGCAAATAACGAAACTGAAAGCGGTATTACAATACATTATGTAAATGAAAACTATGACGAAGGCGCTATTATACACCAAGCCACCTGCCCAGTACTACCAACCGATACGGCAGATGATGTAGCAGCCAAAGTACACGAGTTAGAATATGAGCATTTTCCTAAAATTATAACACAATTACTTAGTGAGTAACGCACAAGTACATATATACACAGACGGTTCTTCTCGCGGAAACCCAGGACCAGGTGGCTACGGCATAGTCATGGAATGGGTAGGAAAACCGTATCGAAAAGAATTTTCAGAAGGTTTTAAAAAAACTACCAACAACCGCATGGAGTTGTTAGCCGTTATTGAGGCTCTCAAAAAACTGAAGTTACCCAATACTAAATCAGTAGTTTTTACCGATTCTAAATATGTTGCAGATGCGGTAACCAAAGGATGGGTGTTTAAATGGGAGAAAACCAATTTTAAAGACAAAAAAAACAGCGACTTATGGAAACTGTTTTTAATAGAATACAGAAAACATGAAGTTACTTTTCAATGGGTTAAAGGACATAACAACCATCCGCAAAATGAGCGATGCGACTTTTTAGCGGTGGAAGCCTCTAAGAAACCCAATCTGAAAACCGACTACGGATTTGAAGCTTCTTAAAAATTAAGTTTCTTCTAATACCGTAGTAAATTCCAGAAATAAAAAAGTAACCTTATATTTGCAAAAAATTAAAGTTTAATGAGCAAACTATTAATAGTAGGTACAGTAGCCTTTGATGCTATTGAAACACCTTTCGGACAAACTGATAAAATACTAGGAGGAGCCGCTACTTATATAGGTTTATCGGCGTCTAACTTTAAAATAGATTCGGCTATAGTTTCTGTAGTTGGAGAAGATTTTCCTGAAGAAGACCTTAAAATGCTAGAAAGCAGAAACATTGACATTTCTGGTATTGAAGTGGTTAAAGATGGAAAAACGTTTTTCTGGAAAGGAAAATACCACAACGATTTAAACTCAAGAGATACCTTAATAACAGAATTGAATGTATTAGCAGACTTTAATCCGGTAGTACCAGATAATTTTAAAGATGCTGATGTTGTTATGTTAGGAAATCTACATCCATCCGTCCAATTAAGTGTAATTGAACAAATGGAGAAAAAACCACAGCTTATTGTTTTAGACACCATGAACTTTTGGATGGATAACACGTGGGATGAGCTAATGAAGGTTTTAGCGAAAGTAGATGTTGTTACTATTAACGATGAAGAAGCCAGACAATTATCTGATGAATATTCATTGGTAAAAGCAGCACAAAAAATACTTCAAATGGGACCTCAATATGTGGTTATTAAAAAAGGAGAACACGGCGCTATGCTTTTTGATAAAGAAAATATCTTTTTTGCACCTGCCCTTCCGTTGGAAGAAGTATTTGACCCAACAGGAGCTGGAGACACCTTTGCAGGTGGTTTTTCAGGATATTTAGCACATACAGGAGATATCTCCTTCAGCAATATGAAAAACGCCATTATTTACGGCTCTAACCTAGCATCGTTCTGCGTTGAAAAGTTTGGAACCGAAAGGATGCAACAGTTAACGAAAGACGAGGTACAGAAACGCCTCGGACAGTTTAGAAAGTTAACTCAATTTGAAATAGAAATACCATAATAGTTATGCCCTGATTTTTCGGGGCTTTTTTAATAAAGTAATATTTGCAATACGTAAGGTGGTAAACAAAACCAAGATCCGCCCCATAACCTTTACAATACAACTATGAGTGACGCTATTAAACATGAATGTGGAATTGCCCTGGTTAGATTATTAAAACCGTTAGATTATTACAAAGAAAAATACGGTACTTCTTTTTACGGTATTCAGAAAATGTATCTGATGATGGAAAAGCAGCACAACCGCGGACAAGATGGAGCTGGTTTAGCCAGCATTAAAATGGATATGGACCCGGGTGAGCGCTACATGAGTAGAGTACGTTCTAACCAACAACAGCCTATTCAGGATATTTTTAGCCAGATAAATAACAGAATTAACGAAATTCTAGATAATACCCCTGGCTTAATTGATGATGTTGAGGAACAGAAAAAACAGTTACCATACTTAGGAGAACTTTATCTTGGTCACGTACGTTACGGAACTTTTGGTAAAAACAGTATTGAAAGTGTACACCCGTTTTTAAGACAAAACAACTGGATGCACCGTAACTTAATTGTTGCAGGTAACTTTAACATGACCAATGTTAATGAGCTTTTTGAAAGATTGGTACGTTTAGGTCAGCACCCAAAAGAAAAGGCAGATACCATTACAGTAATGGAAAGAATTGGTCATTTCTTAGATGATGAAGTAAATAAACTATACAAGAAATTTAAAAGAGAAGGATATAGTAAAATTGAAGCTTCTCCTTTAATTGCAGAACACTTAAATATTACTAAAATTTTAAAGCGTGCTGCAAAAAGTTGGGATGGTGGTTATGCTATGGCTGGTTTAGTTGGTCACGGAGATGCTTTTGTACTAAGAGATCCGGCTGGTATTAGACCTGCATATTACTATCAAGATGATGAGATAGTTGCCATTGCCTCTGAAAGACCCGTAATACAAACAGTATTTAACGTAGATTACGATAAGATTAAAGAAATTGAACCAGGCCATGCTATTATTGTAAAAAAAGCAGGAGAAGTTCTAAACAAAAAAATACTGAACCCATTAGAACGTAAAGCATGTTCTTTTGAGCGCATCTATTTCTCTAGAGGTAGTGATAAAGAAATTTACGAGGAGCGTAAAACGTTAGGAAAATTATTAATGCCACAAATTATTGAAAAAATTGATGGCGATTTAGAAAACACTGTTTTCTCATACATTCCTAATACAGCAGAAACTTCTTTTTACGGAATGGTAAAAGAAGCTCAATCGTATTTAAACCAACAGAAACAGGAGACAATTTTATCTGAAATGGATACTATGACTCCTGAGCGTTTACAAGAAATATTAAATGTTAGACCTAGAATTGAAAAGGTAGCTATTAAAGACGCCAAACTAAGAACCTTTATTGCAGATGATAACAGTAGAGATGATTTAGTTGCGCACGTTTATGACATTACCTACGGATCTGTAAAACCTACCGATAACTTAGTAATTATAGACGATAGTATTGTTAGAGGTACTACACTTAAAAAGAGTATCTTAAGAATATTAGACAGACTAAGTCCTAAGAAAATTGTAGTTGTTTCATCGGCTCCACAAATTAGATACCCTGACTGCTATGGTATTGACATGGCAAGGTTAGAAGATTTAGTTGCCTTTAGAGCTGCATTAGCTTTACACAAAGATGCCGGTACTGAAGCTATCATAGAAGATATCTACCAAAGATGTTTATCGCAAGTAGACTATACAGATACCGATGTTGTAAACGTAGTAAACGATTTATATGCGCCGTTTACAGATGAACAAATATCTGATAAGATTGCAGAGTTACTTGCTCCGGAAGGATTAAAGGCAGAATTAGAAATTGTTTTTCAAAGTGTTGCAAAACTACACGAAGCATGTCCTAAGAATTTAGGAGATTGGTACTTCACAGGAGACTACCCAACTCCAGGAGGTAACCGTGTGGTTAACAGAGCTTTCATTAACTTTTACGAAGGTAATAAGGAAAGAGCTTACTAGTACGTTGTAGTATAATACACTTTAACTAATAAAAAAGCACTTAATCTATAAAATTATACTGATAATGATTATGTTACTACATTCGTAGAGCCATAACATAAGTAGGTTAAGTTAATGGTAAGATTTGGGGCAAAAAAAGACGAATTCATTTTCGTCTTTTTTTATTTTATGCCTATTCCAACTCAAGTAAAAGTATTTAGTATAAAAAAAAGTCCGGCAAAACCGGACTTTTCTATTTTATGTGTATAGCTATTATTTATTAGCTTCGTATAACTCAGAAACTTTAGCCCAGTTAATTACGTTAAAGAAAGCCGCAATATAATCAGGTCTTTTATTTTGGTAGTTTAAGTAGTAAGCGTGCTCCCATACATCTAAACCTAAGATAGGAGTACCACCACAATTACCTGGCATTAAAGGGTTATCTTGGTTTGGAGTAGAACAAACTTCTACTTTACCACCCTTATGAACACATAGCCATGCCCATCCTGAACCAAATTGAGTAGCTGCAGCAGCAGAGAACTTTTCTTTGAAAGCTTCGAAAGATCCAAACTCAGCGTTAATAGCATCAGCTAAAGCACCTGTTGGCTCTCCTCCACCATCAGGAGACATTACTGTCCAGAAAAGGTTGTGGTTGTAAAATCCACCTCCATTGTTTCTTACAGCTCCGTTAGACATATCTAAAGAAGTAAGAATTTCTTCAATAGTTTTTCCTTCTAAATCTGTTCCTTCTACAGCTGCATTTAATTTTGTAGTATATCCTGCATGGTGCTTAGTATGGTGAATTTCCATAGTTTTAGCATCAATATTTGGTTCTAATGCATCATATGCATATGATAATTTCGGTAATTCGAATGACATAATATTTTCGTTTTTTTAGGTTAATATTTATACTATCAAATTTAACAATTAATAGAGGAAAGATATACTAATATATTGTTAAGAACCATAAAGATTTCTTATTTTGCAATAAAGTAAACACATTGAATTCTACTTCTTTCACTATCTATAACGCCTCAGCGGGTTCTGGTAAAACTTTTACCTTGGTAAAAAACTACTTAAGTATTTTACTATCAAGCAATCATGCAGATGGATTTAAAAACATTCTTGCCATCACTTTTACCAACAAAGCTGTTGGCGAAATGAAAGAACGTATTATAGATAATTTGGCAGCTTTTGCTACTAAAGAAGATGTAGCTACTTCTAACGATATGTTTAAAATGCTTTGTAACGAGTTGCATTTAAGTGAGCAAGAGTTAATAGAGCGTTCTAAAAAGGTGCTTAAGAAAATTTTACACAATTATGCGTTTTTTGATGTTTCTACCATAGACAAGTTTAACCACCGTATTATTAGAACTTTTGCGTTTGATTTAAAACTGCCGCAAAATTTTGAAGTTACTCTAGACACCGATTTACTATTAAAAGAAGCTGTAGACAACCTTATAGCTAATGCCGGAGAAGACAAAGAGCTAACCAATATTTTAGTTGATTTTGTTTTAGAAAAAATAGATGATGATAAAAGCTGGGATATTTCTAGAGACATTTTAGATACTTCTAAAAAAATAACACAAGAAAACCATTACCTACCTTTAAAAACTTTAAAAGATAAATCGATTACAGATTTTAAAGGATTACAAAAAAAAGTGTTTTCAGACATTAAAACACTCGAAGAACAAATAACATCTGAAGCAAAAAACATATTACAGCGAATCACAGATAACGGAATTGATTATACCGATTTTACAAGACAAAGTTTACCTAATCACTTCTTAAAACACAGTACGCTAACCTATGGCACCACATCTCCGTATGCTACTAAACTAGAAGAAAATATACGTACGGGTAGCGGTTTATATCCTAAAAAACTAGATGCTTCTAAACAAGCAGATATAGATAGCTTGTTACCAGAAATAGAACAAGCATTTTTAAACATAAAAGCTCATTACTACAAATGGAAATTTGCTAAAAACGTTTATAAAAACTTAGTTCCGCTAACGGTAATAAATAGTGTTCAAAATGAACTTCAGAAAATTAAAGACGATGAAAATTTAGTACTCATTTCTGAGTTTAATGCTACTATCTCTGAAACTATAAAAGATCAACCAGCACCCTTTATCTATGAACGTTTAGGCGAAAAGTTTAAACATTACTTTATAGATGAATTTCAGGACACCTCAGAACTGCAATGGCAAAATTTAATTCCGCTAATGGATAATGCTTTGTCTTCTGAAACCCTGACGGGCAAAAAAGGATCGTTATTGTTGGTAGGAGATGCCAAACAAGCCATTTACCGCTGGAGAGGTGGTAACCCTGAACAGTTTGTAGATTTGTATGACCAAAAAGTAAATCCGTTTGTATCTGAGGTTACCAACCAAAATCTTGATACCAACTACCGAAGCTACGATGAAATTATTAATTTCAATAATGCTTTTTTCAACTTTGCAAAAGAAGGATTACTCACCAGTGCCCATCAAAATTTATATGCTTTAGGCAACCAAAAAACCAATGCTAAAAAAGGAGGTTTAGTAACAGTAAGTTTTATAGAGCCAGAAGATGAAAAAACCAATGCAGAATTATATGTTGCACAAACGCTACAAACAATTAATAATGTATTAGCACAAGGGTACACTTATAAAGACATTGCTATTTTAACCCGCAAAAACAAACAAGGGGTTTTAGTAGCCAATGCACTTACCGAGGCATCAATACCCATGATTTCATCGGAGTCTTTATTACTGGCTAATAACCCCAAAATTACATTTTTAAATAATTTAATTAAATACGGACTTTTTGCTGATAGCAAAGATTTAAAGGCAACCTTACTCTTGTTCTTAGCACTGAAACAAAATGTAGAAAGTACCCACTCCTTTATTGCAACACGACTTGAAAAAGAGAATGAAGAAACCTTTACAGACTATAACTTTTCTTTAGAAGCATTTTTACAAAAACCGTTTTACAACGCCATACTGTATGCTATACATAAATTTGATTTAGCAGATGCTTCTGATGCCTACCTTCAATATTATTTAGATTTAATACAAGACTTTACCTATAACCATAAAGAAGGTTTTACAGCCTTTTTAAATTATTGGGAAGAAAGAAAAGATAACCTTAGCCTTGTAGCACCAGATGGTATCAATGCTGTTTCTATCTTAACCATTCACCGTTCTAAAGGATTAGAATTTCCTGTAGTTATTTACCCGTTTGCAGAAGATAAACTTATTTCAGACAGAAATGAAACATGGATTTCTGTAAACCCAGAAGACTATAATGGTTTTGAAACTATTTTGGTGAATGCCAATAAAGATTTTACCGAAATTACAGAAGACACTGGCATTATTAAGGAGACACTTGATAGCAAAAGCATGCTAGATAATTATAATGTAACCTACGTAGCTTTTACCAGAGCCGTGAAACAACTGCACATTATAAGTAACAATAAGAGTTATGACAATACCTTATCTCAACTTTTAAAAGACTTTATACAGAAAGAAAAACAAGAAGTACTACCGTTTAATGAAATATATGGAACCCCGGGCTTTTTACCAGACAAAGAACAAGAGGAAAAATTAACCCAAGAAACCATTTCATTTGGGAAGGAAACTTCTAAGAAACAATGGAACATTGTTACTAAGAATGGTATGCTTTGGGATACCAAACAACAAAAGGCCATTGAAAAGGGAAATATAGTACACCAAATACTCGCTTGGGTAAAAACTATAGACGACATAGATATGGCAATATACCAAGCCATTACCGAAGGTATTATTACGAAAGAGGATGCCGATGATTTTAAAAACCTTATAAGCAGCATAACGGAACATCCTGAACTAAAAAATTATTTTATAACCAGTAATTTTTCTATCTTTAATGAAAAAGAGCTTTTTACCCAGGAAGGTAAAATACTACGTTTAGACCGTTTAATGCTTTGCGAATCAACATCGGAAGCTATCATTATAGATTATAAAACAGGAGATTATAACGATAGCTATAAAAACCAATTGCAGAAATATGCGCAAGCATTGAAACAAATGAACTACAAGGATATACAAAAAAAATTGGTATATATATATCCTAAAGTAGACATTCAGACCCTTTAATATGTGCCCTTAAAATAGTTTACACTCGCACCCCCTTTAATAATTGCAACAATAACCCCCTTAATTGATAATTTAAAGTTATAAAATCTTAATATTATCTTAATCTATAGGGGTTCTAAATGCTATCCATTAAAAAAAGGTATATATTTGCACTCATAATTTAACAGTAATTACCTGATAAAATTGCTTATAATTAACTTAAATCAAAAAATTAATATGAAACATTTAAACACACTACTTTTAGTTTTAGTACTATGCGTAGGAGTAAACAGTTTACATGCTCAGGACGAAAACAACCCTTGGGCTGTAGGTTTAGGAGTTAACGCAGTAGATTTCTACCCTACCAATGCTAACGGACAAGTTGGTAATTGGTTTTCAGAGTATTTTAACGTAACTGATCACTGGAGTACTTTACCTGCTGTATCTGCTTTTTCAGTATCTAGATACGTTGGTAGTAACTTTTCTGTTGGAGTTAGAGGAACTCTTAATAACATCAAACATTATGGTGATATGGGAGTAAACGACTTAAAATATTATGGTGCTGATGCTTTTGGTAGATTCAGCTTTACTAAAATGACTACTATTGAGCCTTACGTTGAAGTAGGTGGTGGTTACACTTGGATTACATCTGCTCCTGGTTTACCAAACTATGGTGGAACTAGCGAAACTGTAGGTGCACCAACTGCTAACGGAGCATTAGGTCTTAACTTCTGGTTAGGAGAAAACGTTGGTATTAACGTACAGTCTGGTTACAAACATGCTTTTGGAGATGATGGTTTACCTCACTTCCAACACATGGCTGGTATCATCTTTAAATTTGGTGGTAAAGATACAGACGGTGACGGTATCTATGACAGAGAAGATGCTTGTCCTGAAGTACCAGGTTTAGTAGAATTCAATGGTTGTCCTGACTCTGATGGTGACGGTATTGAAGATGCTAAAGATGCTTGTCCTAATGAAGCTGGTTTAGAAGAATTTATGGGATGTCCTGATTCTGACGGTGACGGTGTTGCTGATAAAGATGACAAATGTCCTAAAGTACCAGGTTTAAAATCATTAAACGGTTGTCCTGATGCTGACGGTGATGGTATTGCTGACGCAGACGATAAATGTCCTAACGAAGCTGGACCACTTGCTAACGGTGGATGTCCATGGCCAGATACTGATGGTGACGGTGTATTAGACAAAGATGATCAATGTCCTAATGTTGCTGGTACTGTAGCTAACAAAGGTTGTCCTGAAGTAACAGAAGTTGTTCAGAAACAATTAAATGAGTATGCTAAAACTATCTTATTTGATACTGGTAAATCTTCTATCCAAGCACAATCTCAAGAAGTTTTAGAAAACATTATTGAAATTTTAGGAGAGTACCCAACAGCTAAGTTTACAGTTGAAGGTCATACAGATAGCGTTGGTAGCGAAGCTAACAACCAAAAATTATCTGAGTCTAGAGCTCTTTCTGTAAAAGAGTACTTAACTTCTCATGGTATTGAAGAGTTCAGATTATCTGCTAAAGGTTATGGTGAGTCTAAACCAATAGACACTAACAAAACCAGAGCTGGTAGAGCTAACAACAGACGTGTAGAAATTAACTTAGTAAAATAAGTACTAGTTAATAAACAATTATAGAAAAACGCTCCGATTAACGGAGCGTTTTTTATTTTTATAAAATGAAAAGTTTTTTAAAAGAGGTAGTTAGCAATATATTAGAAACGCATGAAAATGTAGAAAACATCACCTTTATTTTACCCAGTAAAAGAGCAGGTGTTTTTTTAAAAGATGCTTTTTTAAAACAGTTTAAAAAAACAGGTTTTGCACCTCAATTTGTAAGTATTGAATCTTTTATAGAAAATATATCTGGTTTAAAGTATGCCAATAATATTCAGTTATTATTTGAGCTTTACACCACGTACTTATCTATTGAAAAAAATGAACCTGAAGACTTTTATAGCTTTTCTAAATGGGGACAAATTTTATTACAAGACTTTAATGAAATTGACCGCTACTTAGTACAACCAGATACTATATTTCCGTACCTAGCCTCTATAAAAGAACTTAACCACTGGTCTTTAGAAGAAGAAAAAACAGAGCTACAGAAAAACTACATAAAGTTCTGGAATGGTTTAGGAGATTACTATTTTAAATTTAAAGAAATACTATCAAAACAAGGGATTGGGTATCAAGGGATGATTTATAAAGAAGCTATTGAAAACCTTGAACATTACCTTACCTCTAACACACAAACGCAACACATATTTGTTGGTTTTAATGCCCTTAACAAAGCTGAAGAAAAAATTATTCAGGAACTGCTAGAGCATGGTAATACCAAAATATTTTGGGATATTGACCATCAATTTCTATCAGATAAAGAGCATGATGCAGGGCTGTTTATTAGAAAACACCTGAACAGTTGGAAATATTTTAAAACCCACACACCAAATTGGATTTACAATGAGTTTGAAAATGAAAAAAACATTCATTTAGTAGGAATACCGAAAAACGTAGGACAAGCTAAATATGTAGGTAATCTGCTGAGTGACCTCAACATTCAAACCAGTTTAAAAAATACCGTAGTGGTATTAGGAGATGAAAGCCTGTTATCTCCTGTACTTAATGAAGTACCTGAACAAATTCAGCAGGTAAACATTACTATGGGGCTCCCTTTATCTGAAGTACCTTTAGCTACGTTGTTTTCATTATATTTTCAGTTATACGTGCATCAAAAACCTACGTGGTATTTTAAAGATGTTATTAACTTATTAACTCATAACTGCTCCAGACAATTATTGGGTAATGCCGCTAATAATATTATACAACATATTCAGGCAAACAATAAAATTCAAATAAGCCCAGGGCAAATACAACTCTGGACAGAAGAAACTCCAGATGCGCTACAATATTTGTTTAGAGAGCAAACCCAAGTAGGTCCGCTAGAGTTATTAGATAATTGCTTTAACATCATAGCTTCATTAAAATCATTTTACGAAGAAGATAAGCAGCTATACAGGCTAGAGCTAGAGTACTTATACCGCTTCTACAATTTATTTAATCAATTGTTAGACTATTGTCGTAGCAGCACCTATATAAACAATATTAAAACACTGTATGGTATTTATAAAGAGTTGATAAGTACTGAAACATTAGATTTTCAAGGAGAACCACTAGACGGACTACAAATAATGGGGATGCTTGAAAGCAGAAATTTAGATTTTGAAACGGTTATACTCACCTCTGTTAACGAAGGTATTTTACCCTCAGGGAAAAGCAACAACTCTTTTATTCCGTTTGATATAAAGACGCTTTTAGAAATGCCTACCTACAAAGAAAAAGATGCCGTATACACCTACCACTTTTACCGCTTGTTACAAAGGGCAAAAAATATATATCTACTATACAACACTGAAATTGCAGACGCCTTAAAAGGCGGGGAAAAAAGTAGGTTTATTATGCAATTAGAAACAGAGCCTATGCCTAAACATCATATTTCGCATAGCATAGCATCACCTAATATACATTTATATACGCAAGAAAAATGTATTGCTAAAGATGCTGCTTTAGTAGAGCGTTTAAAAGAAATTGCCGGCAAAGGATTTTCGCCTAGTAGTTTAACCAACTATGTACGCAATCCGCTAGATTTTTATTTGCAATCTGTACTAGGTATTAACCAGCAAGAAGAGGTTGAAGAAACTATTGCTGCTAATACTTTGGGTACTATAATACATAACACCCTTGAGAACCTTTACAAACCTTTTGAAAACAAATTTGTTACCACTGATGATATCAAAGCTTTTCAAAAAAACTTTGAAGTAGAATTAATCAATCAGTTTAAAGAAGTATACAAAGGTGCTGAATATAGTAAAGGGAAAAACCTTTTAATTTACAATGTAGCTAAGGCTTATGTAAAACGCTTCTTAGAACATGAAGAGGAACTAGTTAGCAACCATACCCTAAAAATAATAACCATAGAAGGTAATTATAGAGTGCCCATTCACATAGACGGAATACATACCCCCATTATACTGAAAGGAAAAGTAGACCGTGTAGATGAAGTAGATGGGCAGTTACGTATTGTAGATTATAAATCGGGCCGTGTAGAAAACAAACACGTAGAAATAATTGACTGGGGAGAAATTATTGATGAATACACCTATAGCAAGGCTTTTCAGGTGTTAGCTTATGCATATATGAGATATGACAAAGTACCTTTTACCTCAGCCACTGCGGGTATCATATCTTTCAAAAATTTACAAGCAGGCTTTTTACCATTTTGTATCAAAGACAAAAGAGCTGCTAGAGCTAAAAAAGATAGTATGATAACACAAGAGACACTAAAGGCTTTTGAGATACAACTACACAACCTGATAAGAGAAATTATGAATCCGGAGATTCCGTTTGAAGAAAAAGAAATTTAGCTATATGACAAAAGAAGAATTTATATTAGAAGGTAAACATACCAAACCTATACTTGCCGATATAACCATTAAAACCAATGGAGAAAAAAAACCTTTGGTACTATTTGTACATGGTTATAAAGGCTTTAAAGATTGGGGCTGTTGGTATTTGGCAGCAGAAAAATTTGCTGAAGCAGGAATGTGCTTTTTAAAGTTTAATTTTTCTCACAACGGAGGCACGGTGGAACAACCTATTGATTTTCCTGACCTAGAGGCTTTTGGTAATAATAACTACATAAAAGAATTAGACGATATACAAACCGTTATGGATTGGGTTACTAGCCCAGACCATCCGTATGCAGAAGAAATAGACACAGATAATATTACCATCATAGGACACTCTAGAGGAGGTGGAATTATTACTGTCTATGCTGCAGAAGATGCGCGCGTTAATAAATTAGTTTCATGGGCAGGAGTAAGCGACTTTGAAAGCAGATTTCCTAAAGGTTTTAAACGTTTTGTATGGAAACTAAGAGGCGTTGGGTATGTAGAAAACTCTAGAACCAAACAAAAAATGCCGCACTACTATCAGTTTTACAAAAACTTTATAGAAAATAGAGAACGCCTAAATATTAAAAGAGCCATGCAGAAGTTAACCATACCAGTATTATTGGTACATGGTGATGCCGATGCTACCGTACCGCTATGGGAAGCAGAAAACATGAAAAAATGGAATCCATCACATGCAACACTAGACGTTATACCTAACGGAGATCATGTATTTGGCGGTAAACACCCTTGGGATACTAATGAATTACCAGGAGATTTACAAAACGTAGCCGACCTAACCATTGCTTTTATCAACAAGCATTAGTTAGCCTCTATACTTAAATCTAAAATATGAATTGTAGCAATATCATTTAGGTCTTGAAGGTTCTGAAGGTTCTTCAGTTCCTTTTTACCTACTTTGGTATTACACAATAAATACACATCTAAGTGCTGATTTTGGTGCTCTCGCATCATGAAATTGTCATGTGCATATACCGTTTCTGTTTTGGTAAGCACTAACTTTCTAAAATCTTGCAACAAGCTAAAATCAATTGCGGTAAGACTATCTAATAACTGCTGGTTTATAGCAGACACCTCTACAGAAGCACTATTAGTAGATACAAAAAAGCCTTTTTTGCTAGAACTATCAAAAACATAAGCCTCAGGAAAACCAGCAAACTTCTCCTTGGTTTCTAACAAAGCCTGTTTGTTTTTTAAGGTATGAATATAAATACCATAGTCAAGGGTATCTTTTAAAAAGTTGTTGTAATAAGCCAAGCGTTGCTTGTTATTTGTTTTAACAACTTGTTCCTTTCCTAAGATTTCTGAGATGGCAGAACAAGAAACCAACGTAAGTACTAACATCACACTACCAACAACATTCAAGGGGGCTATTTTTCTCATTTTGTGTTGAATTTAATACCTAATTATCTTATAAATATAGTAAAACTATCTATTCTTCCAAGCTTCAGCTACCTCTTCCAATTCGTTATACCAAGCTTCACCAAACTTTCTAATTAAAGCAGCCTTTACAAATTTATAAATAGGCACTTGTAACTCCTTCCCTAATGTACATGCATCGTCACAAATATGCCATTTATGATAGTTAACCGCCGAAAATGAACTATACTCATTAACACGCACCGGATATAACTCACAAGAGACTGGCTTTTTCCATGAAATATCTCCTTGGTTATAAGCTTCTTCTAAAGCACAAAGTGCAGTTCCTTTTTTATCAAAAATAACATACGCACAATCTGCCCCATCAATAAGTGGTGTTTCCCATTCTCCATCAACACCTTTTACAAAAGTACCTTGCGCTTCAATAGCTTTAATACCTTCTGGTCTTAAATATGGTTTTACTTTAGGGTACACTTCTTCTAAGATGGTAGTTTCCTCATCTTCTAACGGGGCACCCGCTTCTCCATCAATACAACATGCACCTTTACATGCGGTTAAATTACACACAAAATCTTGCGAAATAATCTCCTCTGAAACTATGGTTTTATCTATCTGAAACATGCTTCAAATATAAGTTAAAATTACAATCAACACCATTTAAATTAATTAATTCATATTTTAGATTAATATAACATTTAGGTAATTGCATTTTTAATACTTTTGCGGGCTATTTTTTAAAAAGAAGTTATTATGTCATTTGATTTAAAACAAATTGTAACAGCTACCATGGTACTCTTTTCTGTAATAGATATTATAGGTAGTATTCCTATTATTGTAAATCTACGTGCTAAAGTAGGTCATGTACAATCAGAGAAAGCCTCTATAGTTTCTCTTTTTATTATGATTGCTTTCTTATTTGTAGGAGATGAAATTTTAAAACTAATTGGTATAGATGTAAATTCATTTGCAGTGGCAGGTGCTTTCATCCTGTTCTTTTTAGCCATTGAAATGATTTTAGGGATAACCTTACATAAAGATGATGCCCCAGAAACAGCTTCTATTGTACCTATTGCATTTCCACTTATTGCTGGTGCTGGTACTATGACCACATTATTATCGTTACGTGCAGAATATGAAGTAGCTAATATTATTGTGGCTATTTTTATAAATATGGTTTTTGTATATATAGTGTTAAAATCTTCAGGAAAAATAGAAAAGGTACTTGGAAAATCTGGTTTAGGGGTTATACGTAAAATATTTGGTGTAATTTTGTTGGCAATAGCGGTAAAATTATTTGCCTCTAACGTAACCGGATTATTTTAAAATATCGTTTATGAAATTTTTCACTATTACAGTTATATTCTTAGCCATTGTATTTATTGGTTTTAATGCTACTAAAGTAAGCTTAAACGCTCCTTTTGAAGGTGATAGTTCTATTGCATTAGTAGGCATACTAGCCTCGTTATGTGCTATTGTTTTAATGCTGATTTTACAAACTTCTAAAAAAATAGCAGAAAAACTAAAAGACCAGTAATGCAACATTTTGATGTACTTATTATAGGGGGTGGGGCTGCTGGTATGCAATGTGCGCTGTTATTAGGCTCAGCCAAAAACAAACCTTTTGCTACCCAGAAGAGCGTTGGTATAGTTATGCACCAAAAAGCTTCTCATTTACAAACTGCACTATTTAATAACGTTTTGGGGCTATCGCCTGAAACCGAAGGTGAGGATATACTGGTAATGGGAAAAGAGCAATTAACTAGCTTATACCCACATGTACATCAAATTGAGAAGGAAAAAGTTACTAAAGTAGACGGCACTATAAACAACTTTACCATTACTACTAATAAAAACACCTATACTGCCAACCAAATTGTAGTAGCACTCGGGAACACCAATTTATTTCACATAGAAGGATTGATGGATTACGTGGTGCCACACGAAAGAGCCAACCCTGAAAAAGAGCGCATTCAATTAAAAAATGAAAACCATAAAGTAACCGATGGTTTGTATGTAGCAGGTTCTTTAGCTGGTTGGACCAGCCAACTTCCTATTGCTATGGGTAGTGGAGCACAAGTAGCCATAGATGTATTAACCTCTTGGAACAACGGAGCCCCAGTACAAGTGCACGATAAAAAACAACTATAGTACCATCCTCCGCGCTAGCTTACGAAACATTTAATTATCAAGAATTACTCTTCAGAGTCTGAGGTATAATACAGCTCTAACACTTTCTGTAGCATAGTATCGTCACTTTTAAGCACTCTATAATATGCATTATCACCATATATTTGGTGTGCAATAGACGCTTTTAAAGCCTTTCCTACTTCATATTTGTATTCTGAAATATCAAAACCAAAATCATTATCGTATAGGTATTCTTGAAATCCAGTGAAAGCATCGTCAGTTACCGTATAATTCTTTACAAAATCATCTTGACTCATACCGCTAAAATCTGCTCGCTTATCATCTAAATATTCAAAAATATATGTAGACACTAATTCAGAACCTAGTATATAGTTTAAATGATCTTTGTAAACAGATGTTTCCAGCGGTACAAAAACATCTGGTATAATACCACCACCGCCATATACTACTTTTCCTTTAGGTGTAGTAAATCGTAATGAGTCTGCTACCTTAATACTATCTGCATACTGCAACTCACCACTCTCATAACGTTTCTGAAAATCATCATAGTAGTCTTGCATGCCATCTTTATAAGAACGCTGAATAGATCTTCCGGTAGGTGTATAATAACGTGCAATAGTAAGCCTAACTGCAGAACCATCTGGCAATGGCATTTCTCTTTGTACCAATCCTTTTCCAAAAGAGCGTCTACCCACAATGGTACCCACATCATTATCTTGTAAAGCCCCAGCTACTATTTCACTAGCCGATGCAGAGTTTTCATTAATCAGTACATATACTTGTCCATCTTCAAAATCACCTTTATCGGTAGCAAAAACCTGTGTTTCTTCTCCCTTTTTATTTCGGGTAAATACAATAAGTCTACCTTTTCTAAGAAACTCATCGGCAATATGCTCTGCCATTTCCATATAGCCACCAGGATTATCACGTAAATCTAAAGCAATAGCTTTAGCTCCGTTATGCTTTAAAAGGGTTAAAGCCGTTCTAAATTCCTTATACGTACTTTCTGCAAATCGGTTTACCTTAATATAGCCAACATCATCAATCATAAAAAAGGCATCTACACTTTTTAAAGGTACCGGCGCCCTATTTAAAGAAATATCTATAATCTCATCTGTAGTTTTTCTATATACTTTTAGCGTAACAGGTTCACCAGAATTCCCTTTTAATTTGCTAATTACATACCCTCTGGTATACCCTTTTCCGTAAAGTGTATCTTTATCTGCCATTAAAATTCTATCACCAGCTAAAATACCACGTTCCTCAGCAGGGGTATCTTCTAAAATTCTGGTAACAGCCAAAGTATCGTTCAACATCATAATACTAATACCTACACCTTCAAACTCGCCCTTCATGTTTTCTGCCAATAATTCGGTTTGAGAGTTTGGTATGTACACCGAGTGCGGATCTAGCTTTGCCAAGATGTTGTTTACGGTAATATCTACAATGCTATCGGTATTCACATCATCTACATACTCATGATCTATGTAATCTATAAGCTTGTTAAGCTTATCTTTTTTAGAGTTAGAAGTAAAAAAGAGCTGAGCACTATCACTAAAACGCATCTTGCTACCAATTAAAATACCGGCGGCCAGTGCCACTGCAATAAAAATGGGAATGAGATACGTTCTTTTTTTCATAGTCTTACTCTTCTATATTTGGTATATGTTCTAATTGAACGCCAGCTTTAGCTAAAAATTTTAAACCAGCATCATCTTTATAAGCATTTACATATACAACACGGGTTATACCTGCTTGGTGCACCAGCTTACTACACTCTTTACAAGGAGATAACGTAATATATAAAGTAGCCCCTTCACAAGATTGTGTAGATGCTGCAACTTTTAAAATAGCATTGGCTTCGGCGTGTAAAACATACCATTTAGTATATCCTTCGTCATCTTCACAATAGTTTTCAAAACCTGTAGGAGTACCATTATATCCATCTGAAATAATCATTCGGTCTTTTACAATAATTGCACCTACCTTTTTTCTGTTGCAATGAGACAACTTACCCCATTCTGCTGCCATTCTTAAGTACGCCTTATCATAGCGTAGCTGCTTTTCTTCAACCATGTAATGCTTGTTTAATAAGTATATCAAAAAGGATGCCTAAAAATTTTTGACTCTTTCTAATTCTAACGAAGATAAACAGAAATAGCCTCTCAAACAACCCTTTAAAACGGATAGGTATTTATAAGCATAGGAATTACCATACCTATAATAATGGAAGAGAGCACCATTACCCAATCTCTTCTGTTAAACCTAAATATAGTTTGTACCAGTACTCCTAATAACAATATGGCAAAAGCAACAATTATTTGTGCTGCCTCTACCCCTAAAGCAAACTCCAAAGATTTTACAAGCTTAGCACTATCGCCAGCAACTATTTGTTTAAAGTATCTTGAAAATCCTAACCCATGAATTAAGCCGAAAAACAAACTAGTAAAAACCACCAAATTAATTTTATTACTACTCACAGATTTACCTGCAGTAAATACATTATACAAGGCTGTAATAAAAATGGTTATAGGTATCAAAAACTCTACGTAGGCTCCATTTACATTTATAAAATTATACACTGCTAAAATTAAGGTTAGCGTATGCCCTATGGTAAATAAGGTTACTAATAATAGCACGCGTTTCCAATCTTTAAACAAATACGGCACCACCAAAGCCGCAAAAAATAATACATGATCGTAGGCTTGAATGTCTAATACATGGTTAAAACCTAATTGTAAGTAAAATAAGAACTGATCCATTTCTAATGTTAGTTAGCAGAAGGTCAAAACTACAATTTAATGTTGAAATCTTACAATAAAACTCGACTCTCTTATTTTTAATTAAATTTAATCTAAATAAATTAGGCTGGTTTTGTAATTGCTATTATTTTTGCGTCGCTTTTTTTAATGAATCTAAATAAGAACAAATATGAAATCGCTTGTAGCTTTTGCGTTGCTCTTCACAGCACTCATTTCTAACGCGCAAACATCTGTAATTACAGGGAAAGTAACCGATACTAATGGAGCCCCAATCCCTTATGCAAACGTGTACATTCAAAACACTAAAAATGGTAATGCGGCAAATGCCGAAGGATTGTTTACACTTTCTCAAGTACCCTACGGCACGCACAATCTATTAATAAGTGCTGTTGGTTTTAAAACAACAACACTTCATTTGGTAGTAAACCAAGCAACACAAAACAACGTAAACGTTCAACTAAATGCCGATACTGAACTAGATGACGTTGAAGTTTTTGGAGACCGATACAAACACCCAGATAAAATAGAAGCACTTACACGTTTACCTTTAGAGCCATACGAACAAATTCAAAGTATATCTGTTATTTCTGAAAAATTAATAGAGAACCAAGGTGCTTTAACTATTTCTGAAGCTACCAAAAACGTGCCAGGGGTTTACACCTTTGCTACCTATGGTAACAAAAGAGAAAGTATGTCTTCTCGTGGGTTTAGAGGTATTCCTATTCTAAAAAATGGAGTTAGAGTAAACTCTGATTTTAGAGGAGTAGGTGTTTTAACCGATATGCAAGGGGTAGATAATATACAAGTACTTAAAGGTGCTGCAGCCATTACTCAAGGGGTTGCTACCGATTTAGGAAGCCCAGGAGGGGTTATTAATATTGTAACCAAAACACCTAAGTACCAAAAGGGTGGATCTGCCTCTTTAAGAGTTGGAAGCTACGGACAAACAAGAGCTACCTACGATGTATATGGCCCTATTAACAAAGAGAAAACATTGGCATTTAGAATAGATGGTGCCCTTGAAAGAGCAGATAATTTTAGACATGGTGTATCATCTGAACGTTTTTACATTAACCCATCGTTAGAATGGAGAGTTGATAATACGACTACCATTACCGCTGAAATGGATTATTTTGATGATAGCCGTACACCAGATTTAGGTACCGTTAATTTAGCTCCGAATGATGTAAATGCTATCTACGATTTACCACACGATCAATTTTTAGGTTTTAAAAACGATAAATCAATTACACAGAATACAAGTTATTCACTTCGTTTTAATAAAATTATTAGCGAGAAGCTAACCTTAAAAGGTGCATTCTTTAAATCGTCTTTAAATTTAGATGATAAAGGAGCTTCACTTGGTGGTGCCATTACAGAAAACGATGAGACTTTTTATAACATAAGAAGTAGAGGGTACAGTGTTTCTAGTAGAAACGATGATAACAGTGTTTTACAATTTGACCTTATTGGAGACGATGTTTACACAGGGTCTATTAAACACACCTTTCAAGTAGGGTTTGATTACAGAACTACTAAATTCTCTACTACCAATCAATCTATTAGAACGTTAGATACTATTAATGTTTTTACAGGTATTAGCAACGTATTACCAGAAGTAAGCTTACCAGATGCTGACCCAACAGGAGCTAGATCTCGTTCGACCGGTTTTGTAGGTCAAGATGTAATTACTTGGAATGATTGGGTTAAAACCTTCTTAGGGATTCGATACAGTACTACACAAACCATTGCTGAAACTGAAACTACATCGTCAGATGCTTTTAACCCTTTAGTTGGTTTAGTACTTAGCCCTATTAAAAATGTAAATGTATTTGCATCGTACACAAACAGCTCTTACCCAAGAACTGCTACCCGTTTAGATGTAAATGGAAACGAATTAGGTAATGAGCGTTTTGACCAATTAGAAGCTGGTATTAAAACCAACTGGTTAGACAGTCGTTTACGTTTTAACCTTACCTTATTTAAAATTAACAACAAAAATATTAACCTACCTGTATACGATGAAAACTGGAACCCAACTGGATACTACCAACAAGGTGGTAACGACCAAAGACAAGGGGTAGAAGTTGAACTTACTGGTAGAATTTTAGAAAACCTAGAGGTTGTTACCGGATACTCATATATAGATGCACAGTACAAAGAACACACATCATACGTATATGGGTCGGCACCATTAAACACACCTAAGCATACTTTTAATGCTTACGCTAATTATTCTTTTAAAGGTAGTTTAGATGGATTATCATTAGGAGCAGGTGCATACTATACAGGTGAAAGACCAATTAACGACTGGGCAACTGCAGTAACACATGATGGTATTGTACCCAACCAAAAGCCTTTTTATGTAGAAGCTTATACCTTGGTAAATTTACAAGCAGGCTACACTATAAACGAACATTGGAATGTAAGGCTATTAGCTAACAATATATTTAATACCATTGGTTACAACGCATACAGAACTAGGTTTATTAACCAAACAGATCCTAGAACATTTGCAGCAGTATTAAATTACAATTTTTAAAAAACGTTTTTTTGTACGTAGTTAAATTTTAAGCAGAAGGGCATTACTATATAGTAATGCCTTTTTTGTATTTAAAAGCCTCGTTCCTTTTGTATTTGCTCATAGGCTTCTTGAACTCTTCTAAAGTTCATTTCGGCATTTTTCTTCACGGTATCACTACCTGTAATTACCTTATCTGGGTGATATTTTTTAACTAAATTACGGTAAGCGGTTTTTACCTCTGCATCGGTAGCATTAGTTTCTAAGTCTAATACTTTGTACGCATTAGGCGGTACAGGCTTTTGGTAAGTATTGGATTTAGCACTATACATTCTCTTGATAGTTTCAAAATCTACTCTATATATTTTTAAAAAACCTGCTATTTCTTCAATCTTGTAAGCCTCTCTTGGGCTCACATTACCATCGGCCAAAGCAACCCCAAACAACAGCTGAATAATTTCTATGCGCTCTTGATAATTGGTTTTATGCAATATAAAATAACAAACTCTATGTGCAGTAATCTCTCTATTCTTTAGCGTTTCGTTAAAGGTTTTAAAAGTAGCATTGGCTCTTGCTTTTCCATATTTCTGAACAAAATATGCCCGCACAAAGTCCATCTCTGGCCGGTTTACATAACCATCAGACTTTATTACTAATGAAGTAAGTGATAATATATTTAATTCAATATCATACGGGGTAACTTTTATTCGCTCTCCACCATTATTAGTATCACCACCAAACAATGATAAACCCGAACTAAGCCTGTAAATAACATAAATTAAACCAATGAGAATAGCTAGTTTGAACATTAAAAAAACGCAATTATATTAACTATCAAAAAATCAGACTTTTGAGAAGCTCTGCTAGTAATTTTTGATTTTTCTTTGTAAAGAAAACAATAAGTTACGACAAATAAAAATAGAAGCCCTATAGTAAGGGTAAGTTATGTTATCACAACATTTAAATTTTGTAACTTTGAATTTTATTTTGCAAACCATACAAAAGCAATAATTATGTACCCAGCAGAATTAGTAAAACCAATGAGAGAAGACCTTACTCAAGTAGGGTTTGAAGAATTACATACACCAGAAGCAGTAGAAGCTGCATTAGCAAAAGAAGGAACCACATTAGTAGTTGTAAACTCAGTTTGTGGATGTGCCGCAGCAAATGCAAGACCAGGTGCTAAATTAAGCTTAGCAAATGCTAAAAAACCTGATCATATTGTAACTGTTTTTGCAGGTGTAGATAAAGATGCAACAGATGTAGCAAGAAGTCATATGGTTCCTTTCCCTCCGTCATCTCCAAGTATGGCGTTATTTAGAAACGGGGAATTGGTTCATATGTTAGAGCGTCACCACATTGAAGGTAGACCAGCGGAAATGATTGCTGACAATCTTAAAGATGCTTATGACGAGTTTTGTTAATAAACAAAACCAAGTATAAAAAAGGCTGCAGTTGCAGCCTTTTTTAGTTTATAACATATAGCGTTCACTAGTAAAACATATTTTTTTAAAATTCTATAGAGGCAAAAAACTAATCTTTAGTATTTTTGGAACTTTAGTTACAACAATTCTAATGAGAAAAATTTTAGCATATCCGTTAACGGTTATTTACCTTTTAGCTTTTGGGTTACTACTAGTAATATTTCACCCAATACAATGGTTTTGTTTAAAAGTTTTTGGGTACAAAGCACACAAAACAAGTGTAGTTATTTTAAATGGTGGACTTACCAGATGTTTACTACTACTGGGTACTACCGTTAAATTTAAAAACGATTTTGACATACCAGAAGACAAGCCTTTAGTAATTGTTGCTAACCACCAAAGTATGTATGACATACCTCCTATCATTTGGTATTTTAGTAAAAACCATCCTAAATTTATTAGTAAAAAAGAATTAGGTAAAGGTATACCAAGTGTTTCTTTCAACCTAAAACATGGTGGTTCTGTTTTAATAGACCGTAAGGACTCTAGACAATCGGTGCCTGCAATTTTAGAATTCGGAAGCTATATTAATAAAAACAACTTTTCAGCAGTTATATTCCCTGAAGGAACCAGAAGTAGAAACGGACAACCAAAGCCTTTTCAAAAAACCGGACTCAAACTGCTCTTTAAAAAAATACCTGAAGGGTATGTAGTGCCACTTACTATAAACAACTCATGGAAAAATTTAGAATACGGTAAATTTCCTATGGGTATTGGGCATAAAGTTACGCTAACCACAGGCAAACCATTAGCCATTAAAGACTATGACACAGAAACTTTAATAACAATGGTAGAAGAAGAAGTTAAAAGTAAAATAGAAGCTTAACATAACGCCATTCCTTTGAAAAATGATGCTATTATAGAGCAAACCATTGCTTTTGTAAAAGAAACTTTAGCCAATGCAGAAGGTGGCCATGATTGGTTTCATATACAACGGGTATTTAAAAATTCTTTATTAATAGCGAAGGATGAAGCACCTGAATCTTATAATGTATTGGTTGTAGCCTTAGGTGCTTTATTACATGACATTGCCGACAGTAAATTTTATGATGGAGATGAAACTGTGGGCCCTAAAATGGCAAAAGAATTTTTAATTGCTTTACAGGTAGATACCGAGGTAATAGATCATGTAATTAAAATCATTGAAAACATATCGTTTAAAGGAGGAAACACTACAAACACGTTTTCTTCTAAAGAATTGGATATTGTACAAGACGCCGATAGATTAGATGCCATTGGTGCCATTGGTATTGCGCGCACCTTTAACTATGGTGGTTTTAAAAACAGAGCTATCTACGATCCTGAAATTGCTCCTGATTTAAACATGGATAAGGAAACTTATAAAAAATCTACCGCTCCTACTATTAACCATTTCTACGAAAAACTACTACTGCTTAAAGACCGAATGAACACAGCATCTGGTAAGAAAATAGCCGAACAAAGACACGCCTTTATGGAACAGTTTCTAGAACAGTTCTATAATGAATGGAATGGAAAACAATAACATATTTTAAGATTTATTAAGCATAACTTTATCATTTACAGACTACTACTTAGTTTACCTTTATAAAAAATGAAGGATAATTATGAAAAAGTTAGTAATGATAGTTTGCATAATATTGCTAGGCGGTATTATTGCATGTAGCAAAAAAAGAACAACAGAATTACAAGCTGCCAATATGTCAAGTATTGTAAACACTGTAGAAGAAGCCATGAACCCTGAGGTAGTAAGTAAAGGATGTTATAGCGCAGATACTTTGGGAACTATTTATAATCTTAACTATTCTGTAACCGAAGACGATGCTGTTAAAGGTACATTTACTATCTGCACTATGGAAAAAGATAGTATTAAAGGTACGTTTGAGGGAGCAAGATTAGACACCACAATCAAAGGAATTTATTCTTATACAGAAGCAGGAACGCCTGTTAGCTTTCCTATCTTGATAGAAGTAAATAACACAGATGCTGCCGTAATGGTTACCAACTCTGAGCAAGATTATTTAAACTACAGGTTAACTAAAGATATTTGTGACTAGATATCTGGAGATACTTGTACTAATTCATTACGTATACCATATACTACTAAGCCAGCTGTGTTTTTAGACTCGGTTTTTATAAGTAGTTTTTTACGGTGTACCTCAACAGTACGCGGACTAATAAACAATTTCTCTGCAATTTCGTGATTGGTATACTGATTACAAATAAGCTCTAATATTTCTAGCTCTCGCTTAGATAACTGATTGTTTAAAACCGTTTCTATATTTACCGCTTTTCCATTCACCCTTTCTTCATCTAAAACTTCATGCACCCACTGATCGTAATGGAAACCTGTTTCGTACACCTTTTTAATGGTAGCTACTACTTCTTTAGGTGACGTATTTTTTAACAAATAAGAAGATGCCCCTACATTTATCATATTGGTAATAAAGGCTCTACCGCCATAGCTACTTAAGGCTACAATATTAATATCTGGATATTTCTTCTGAATAGTTTTGGTGCATTCAACACCATTCATTTCAGGCATTTTAATATCCATTAATATAACATCTGGTTTTTCTTCAGAAGCGGCCAACTTATCTAATAATTCTACACCATTCTCAGCTTCAAACAACACCTCAAATTCAGGTACTCTGTTTAGAATAAATAGAATTCCTGCTCTAAATAAAGTTTCATCGTCTGTTACTGCAATTTTAATTTTTCCCTCCATAGCTAGTTTATTTTAATGGCTACCAAAACACCCTCTCCAGGCTTACTTTTGTAATTGATGTTTCCTTTTAGTATCTCTAAACGGCTTTCAATATTTTGTAATCCTAAGCCCTTCTTCAACATAGCCTTGTCAACATCAAAACCTTTTCCATTATCTCTATATACCAAGGTTAACCCTGAAGAAACATCTGTAGCTATACTTACTGCAATTTCAGTTGCTTTACCGTGTTTTAAAGAATTATTTAATAACTCCTGAACAATACGAAACACGTGAAGCTCTTCTTGCTCAGCCAAAAAAGATGTCTGGTATTTATTATCTAAAGTTACAGAAACTTTTTTACTCTTGTGATATTCTTCGCACACTTCTTCTATGGCTGCCCCTAAACCAAACTTTTCTAAAATAGGTGGTAATAAATTATGCGCAATCTTTCTTGAAGTATCTAATGTAGCATTGGTAATCTGTAGCACTTGGGTTAACATTTGTTTTAACTCTTCGCCCTCCATTTCTTCCTCTAGTAAAAACTGAGCATTTAAAGACACTACATTTAGTTTAGAACTAATATCATCATGCAAATCTTGCGCTATACGCTTACGTTCTTCCTCTTGTGTTTCTATAGCAGCTAATAACATTTCCTTTTGGTGCCCAATAACCAATTGTTGCTTTTCTAACTCCTTCTTAACCACTTTCTTTCTAGATAAGTAAAAGAATAATATTAAGGTTAAGGCCATAACCAATAATAACATCACCGCTATAATTACAATAGTTAAAAAGGCATAGCCATTAGAAGTAGTTGTTTCCATAAAACTCAAATGTAGGTGTGGTTAGTAAATAAAATTCTACCGTTAGAAGCGGTAAATTACATAAATATTTATTAGCGCTATTTAAAAAAAGCTAATAATACAGAGTCTGGCTATAAGCGTAACTGATTTAGAAACTAATATCTACGATTCCTATTCTTTCTAAAGTTTTCGTACCACTCAATTGTAACCATTATTTGGTAGATGAGATAAATGATATTGTTAAGTATCCAGAAGTTAAACTTTTTAAGAGTCTCTATATGATCTCTCACCAAGATATCATACCCTGAAAAAACAATGCTACTAGATAGTAGGTAGAGTAATAGCCCCGATGAAAAAAAAATCCACTTTCTATTCATTAGCTCTATAGACCTGTACAAGTAATAAACAGCATATGCCACCAAAGGCAACGAACATAAAAACACCTCACCAATATAGATATTGAAAAAATCTTCAGGATTAAAAACATATTGGTGTACTAGAAATAACGGAACTAACACCACCAAATACATATTAAGCTTTCGCAAAAACTTATTATGTATCAAATGTTTAAACATAAGCGACACTGTAATGAACTGAAAATTAAAATAAAAATGAGATATGAAAAGGTTATTCATTTTATGGCTAGAATAATAAGCCGTAACTATTTGAACCAGTACAATACTCCACGCATACCACCTAAACCAATAAAGCGTAGGACTACTTTTCCCCTTCGTAAAAAAAGAGAATACCAATGCATTGATACCCATGAAAAAATAACCAAGATTATCTATAAGTAACGAATGCATACCAACAAAAAGGTTTGGGGTTGTAGTTTTAAAAAGTCAGCTATCTTAATTACGCAAAAATACTACAATAAACCTAATTAAAAGACTTACAGTATAGACTAGCTAGTTCGTCTAAAATTTTTATACCATTCTATAACTATAAGTATCTGATAACTTAGGTAAATTATATTATTAATTTTCCAGAGTTGAGTAATAAAACCTTGTCCTAAGTAATCATCTACAATAATTTTTGCACTTACAAAAACCAAGGTGCTACTTACTAGATACACAAACAAGCCAATGCTAAACAGTATCAATTTGCTTTGGTTTCCGTCTATTGCTTGAATTAGGTGATGTACACAATAGGCAATTAAGGGTATAGAGCATAGTAACGTTTCCGGAATATTAAAATTTTTGAAAGCTCCGGGGGTTATTGCTAAAATTGCCCCTACAGTTACCGGTATGGTAATAAGAAGAACACTATTCAGTTTACGAATAAACAGGTTTGTTTGTAGCTGTCTAAACGCTAATGATATGGTAATAAACTGCACCAAAAAATAAACATGAGAAAGCCATAAATTATTAACACCATTGCTACGTAAATAACCTATAACCAACTGATTGAGCATCATAACAGCAGTGTACAAAAACAAATACAGTAGTACTTTAGACGTGTAGTTTCTTATAAAAGAATAAGTAAACAAAATACTGTTTACCAATAAAAAGACATAACAAAGATCAGTTATAAGTGTATGCATAAATTAGTTAGGCTTAGGTACCACTAATTTAAAAAATAAAAGATTGCTTTTACTAAACGCTTTAGCAATCTTTTACTTGTGCTATAACCTATTTACAATCTTTGCATTCTCCATCGGTTGCGTATGGCTCCATTAAAACACTATTTGGGTCACAATTTTCAGGACAAGGCTCAATAAAGTCAAAAATACCCGTAGATGTTTCATCCAAACCTACTCCATTTTCAGCCACCAGTCCATCAACAATAATATCTTTAGATAACTCCACCTCCACATCATCAATTACTTCCGACCCAAATTCTGTGGCATTAATACTCAATGTCATTTGGTAATTTTCGTCCATTCCTAAGTATACGCGGCATCCGTTAACATCTCCACTAATAGCACTCAATTTTCTTAGCTCAGCTGCCATATTATAGAGTCCCTCAATATCATCTTTAGGTATCCAAAATCCCTTTACAAAATCTGTTGGCAATCGCTCTTCTTCAGGTTTCCCTTCGTTATAAATATCTACAATGGCAGTCATTGTATTGGCATAACGGCTAATACGATCTACAGCGGTACCTATTGATATTTCATTATTCTCTAATCCTACTGGTTTTTTCATAATATGTTATTTTTAAAAGTTAGTACTAGGTATACCATTAAATATAACACATATATCATTGATTTTCAGCAAACGATTACTATTATCGATGTATAAAAATGATTATCGGTCAATTACGGGTTTCCGGAAGTTTTTATACCATTCAATCATTATAAGAAGTTGGTAAATAACGTATACAAAAGCATTGATACTCCAAAAATTATATCTGAAGGAAACAAACTCATTTACTACCTTTTCTAAAAAATAATTTGCGCCCGTAAATACAATACTACTAGATAACAAATACACTATAAGGCCCGAAGTAAATAACAGCCAAGTTCTTTTTTGGGCATCTACTGATGTATATAAATATATAATACCATAAGCCACTAAACTCAATGAACATAGCAACACTTCTAACACAGAAAACTTATGGAATATAGAAGGGTATATTATAAATTGAATGATTACCATAAGAGGTATGCACACTAGCAACACAAGAATTAACCTAGAAAAACTTTTTGATAATAAATTCTTAAAAACAAGTGACAAGAGTATAAACTGCACTAAAAAATAAAAATGAGATAGAAATAAATTAGTGACACCTATACTTGTTAAGTACAAGGTAAACAGTTGCACAACAACCATGCACCATGAATATACTGTGAAAATTTTATAAGGTTTGTTTTTATTTTTAGGTAAGTAAACCGTAAAAAGTATGGTGTTTAAAATTAATAGGGCAAAGTTTAAAAATGCTACAAAATCGTACATAATTTACGCTGCTAAAAGAGTTTCCGTATCAATACATTATTAGCTTTAGCATTAAAGTATCTGTAACTCTTGCTTTAATAAACTGCCTCCAAGGTAAACACCCTCGAAGCAGCTTCACTTATACATTCTTTTAATATTGAGCCAAGCTCGTTGTATTTTATCTTGATTATAAAGCAACCTTACTTTACAAATAATGCGCTGTTTGTATCACAAACAGAAGGACATGGTGATGTAAAATCATATACCCCAGAAGTTTTTAGTTCCAAAGCGGTCTGTTGCTCTACCGTATATACAATATCTTTATTTTCATCGTTTACCCCACATAACAATAAACAAGGCTTAGTTTCACCATCTTTAATACCTAAATAAGCTCTTACTTGTTTTACACCTTCCATATTGGCCAACGAAATAAAATCATCCCCAGGAATGGTAAAGGCTCTTAAAACCTGATTACTATCTTCTTTATACTTTTCATAAAATTCTTGGGGTTTTATGGCTCCCTTTTCCAACAATTGTAAATCTGCCTGAAAATTTTCTTTGCTTGCTAGGTAATTAGATATTCTTTTCTGTGCTTCTTCTAAGGTCAGTTGGTTTTCTGCCAATGTTAAGTTACTCATCGCTATACTATTTTAATATGTGTATCTGTAGCCTAAGTAAATTAAAAGTTACATAAGAAAGATTACCCAAATATTACTTTTTAAAAAAGTTTAAGCTGATCATCTTGATTCTTAATGTATTTAGAAGTGCATAACGGCGGAAATTTCTTCTGTTTAAAAAAGGTTGCCTTAGCTAATTCTATTTGCCTTTTAATCTGCATTGCAAAAACACCTTCTCCTCGCATACGTTGCCCAAACCTACTATCGTTTAAACTACCCCCGTGGCATTCTTTAATTTGGTTGAGTACCTTATTAGCTCTATCAGGCATTGTTTTATGAATCCAATCTGTAAATATTTCTCCTATAGCTCCATTGAGTCTTACTACAGTGTAGCCAATAGACAATGCGCCTGCACTAGATACTGCCTTTGCCATAGGTAATATCTCATGACTATTAATACCCGGAATAATAGGTGCCAACATAGCATTTACAGGAATACCGTTTTCCGATAATATTTGAATAGTTTCTAAACGCTTTTTAATAGTAGCGGTACGGGGCTCTAACAGACGTCTGGTTTCTTCAGACAATGAAGTTACCGAAATATTTACCCCTACTAAGTTCTCTTGGGCTAGTTGCTTTAAAATATCTAAATCGCGTAGTATTAAGGCATTTTTGGTGATGATACCTACCGGATGCTTATACTTTAAAAAAAGCTCTAGACAACTACGGGTAATTTCAAATTTCTTTTCTGCTGGTTGGTAACAATCTGTATTGCCCGAAAGTATAATAGGTTGTGCCTGCCAGCTCTTACTTCGTAGCTTTTTCTCTAAAACTTCAGGAGCATTTTTCTTTACAAGTATGGTTCTCTCAAAATCTAACCCAGCACTATACCCCCAATACTCATGGCTATTACGTGCATAGCAATACACGCAACCATGCTCACACCCTTGGTAAGGATTCATAGAATACGACATACCCACATCTGGACTATGTACCTTATTCACTATCGTTTTAGGAAAAACCTCAACAAACCTAGTTTTGTTATTGTCTGCTTCTTCTCCCTCTTTAAAGCAATACTCTAAATATTCGGCATCGGGTGTATGTTCCCCTTCTAAAAAGCGATTATGTATGTTTTTTTGGGCACCACGCCCTTTTAAAAAAGAATCGTCTGACATTGCACTACGCGTTAAAAATAAAAACCACCTTTGGTATTATATCTTCATTCGCGAGTAAAATATTATTTAACTTTCTGCTATAAAAGAGAATTAACTTTTTGTGCAATTTTGAAACAGCTCTTTAGTCTAAACTAAGCGCCCTTATTTCTTTTTAAATTTGATATTCTTATAAAGTTGATATATCCCACTATACTCATTTCTAGTTTGCTTAATAGATATATTTACATTTATATCGTCTTCATAAATATAAAATTCTATATAATCTAAGCTATTCTCTGCAACCTTAGCTGTACGGTATTTACCTTTACTTTGTATCACCTTACTTTTTTCAGCTTTAAATTCAAAAGACATATTCTTCATATACTCCGGATATATTTTAACATCTAAGTACATTCCCTTTTCATAATCAAAAACTGGGGCATATTCAATCTTACGTATATTAAAAGACACAGGTTCCTTCTTGTTTTCTAATTGCTCAAAATAGCTTTCGGGTAAAGCTATACTTAAAGCATTATCGGCAAATTCTACTTGCCATTTTGGTAGTAAAAATCTATTTATATATTCTTCTAGACTGCCTACTGTGAGGGTAGCTAAAAACTCCGATAGATTCTTATGTGTCTCTTCTGCAGTAGATCCTTCAATAAAGGCTTTATAAATACCATCTAAACTAGTGCGCTTACCTGTTAATTCTGCTATTTGTTTGCACATTTCATTAAGCTTAACATCATTTAGATTCTCAAAACTTAATGCAATTCCATTCTTTTTGTTTAAAAGAGCAATGGCTTGTTCTACAACAGCAGCGTCATCTTCAAAATCGTAATGGTTTATACAGCTAGCCAACACCTGTGCTTCGCTCATAGACTGCACTACTTTAATAATGCTAAACATTCTTAAGTAGTTGTTAGGGTAAATTTCATCAATTGTATAAGACAACCCATAAGCATAGCCAGGCCATTCAGATGTAGAGATAACTCTAATAGGGTTGCTTCTATCTTCTAAATTTTTATTAAAAGATAAAACAATATCGGTGTTTAGAAATTCAAAATCATAATTGGTTTTAGGAATTAGTGCCATACTAAAAAACATGGCAGAATTTCTAGCATCTATATTATACTGTAAATCTTTGTAGAAAACCTTACTATTAGAAGCTACATACCAATCTCTAAAAAAGTTAAACTCCTTAGGTATTTTAACTTGATCATCCATCACTAATAATTTCCTAAAAGATGGATAGTAACGTTGTGCCTGCAAAGGCTTTATAAAAGCAAAAAGTAATACGACTAAAAAAGCTATTTTTCTCATAAACTAAAGAAATTGATTGGGTTGTTTAACTATTAGATACGCTAATTACACATCTAATATGCGTAAAGGTACACTAAAAAAAAGGATGGTTAAACCATCCTTCCTCTCTGTAAATATAATTTAAAGTCAGCCTATTTTCCTGGAAAATCAGCTTTACGCTTTTCTAAGAATGCCGTAGTTCCTTCTTTAAAATCTTCAGTTCCAAAACAATATCCAAAAGCCTCAATTTCTGTTTTAAAACCATCTACATCATATTTAAAACCGCCGTTAACAGCCTCTATAGCCTTACCTATAGCTACCGGAGAGTTCTTAGTAATTTTTTCAGCCAACTTTTTACAAAATGGCAATAATTCTTCTTGTGCTACCATGTGGTTTATTAACCCCCACATAAGTGCTGATTCTGTACCTATCATTCCACCAGTCATTATCATTTCCATAGCTCTCCCTTTACCAATAAGTCTAGGTAAGCGCTGCGTACCACCATATCCTGGTATTACTCCTAAAGACACCTCTGGCAAGCCCATTCTGGCACTATCACTAGCTACTCTAATATGGCATGCCATAGCTAGCTCTAAACCACCTCCTAATGCAAAACCATTCACAGCCGCAATAACCGGTGTTTTTAAATTCTCTACAAAATCAAATAACGTATGGTGGCCTTTGGCTGCCAATGCAGTACCTTCTTCCACAGAAAACGATGCAAATTCTGCTATGTCTGCCCCAGCCACAAATGCCTTTTCACCGCTCCCGGTAATAATAATAGCTTTTACCTCAGCATCTGCATCTAAAACTTCAAAAGCACTGTGCAACTCTTTAATAGTTTCGTTGTTTAGTGCATTCAACTTTTTAGGCCTGTTAATAGTAATAATTGCCAGGTTGTTTTCCTTTGCTGTAATGATGTTGTTGTAATCCATAATTAAAGTTCTTTTTCTTTTGGAAATGTTACCGTAAATACGGTTCCGGTGTTTTGTTTAGATGTAAATGTAATGGTTCCCTTATAGGTTTCCACAATATTCTTTACCATTCCTAAACCTAATCCCATTCCGCTGGTTTTGGTGGTAAATTTGGGCTCAAATATTTTATCTTTATTTTCTTCTAAAATTCCAATTCCGTTATCGGCCACTTGTATTTTAATAGCATCGCCTTCTGCAAATACACTTACCAATATTTTTGGTTCTTTACCTTCTGGTATAGCCTGCAACGCATTTTTTACTAAGTTAGTAATAATACGCACTAATTGCGTACGGTCTAATTTAGCAATCAGTTCATCTTGCTGTGGGCGGTATATAATTTTTTCTTCTTTAAAAATGTCTAGTGCTAGCTTTACTACACTTACCACATCTAGCGTTTCGTTTTGTTGGGCAGGCATATTAGCAAAACTAGAAAATGCCGATGCTATACTACTCATAGTATCAATCTGCTGAATTAGCGTTTCACAAAACTCACTTACTTTTGTATGCACATTAGGATCGGCAGGATCAAAACGTCTTTCAAAACTTTGTACACTTAAACGCATAGGCGTTAATGGGTTTTTAATTTCGTGTGCTACTTGTTTTGCCATTTCTCGCCACGCTTGCTCACGCTCACTCTTAGCCAATTTTACCGCACTTTCCGCCAGCTTATCAATCATTCCGTTATAGGCTTCTATAAGGTGACGTAGCTCGTCGCTAGGATCTTTTATATAAATTTTCTGGTCTCCTTTGGTTAACTGTGTTTCGTGTAACTTATCTGAAATAGTTTTTAAAGATTTGGTGATATAAGTTGATACAAAATACGCCAAGAAAACCGCTATAATAATCATAAACACATATACAATTACCAAGCGGTATAAGAACTCTTCTAACTCTCTATTGGTTAAAGAATCGTCTTCAAAATAAGGTATATTTAAAATACCTATGGGTTTAAAGCGGGCATCGGTTATATAAACGTATAACGATTGGTAGCTATTACCTGCCGCGTGCTGATAGGCAACATACCTTTTGTTGGGGCTGTTGTATAAATTATCTAAAACCTCGGTGCTTAATTGTGTAGCATAACCGTTGTACACTAATTGCGGGCGCGAACTTTTAATAATCTCTCCATCAAGATCGTAGATATTAAAATTTACATTTTGTATATCTGCAATCTCATAGATAGCATCTCTAAAAATATATTGTAAATTCTCGGTAGTAACCTCGTAAGTAGTTCCCTTTAGCACATAGTCAATACTGAGCATAATTTGCTCTTCTTTGGTTTCTAAACGAGACTCATGGTAATCTTTTGCTTGTTGCCGGTATTGGTAAATAGTTACAATGGCAATTAGCAAACATGCAATAATTACCAATGAAATCATGGCCACAAAAATACGCGAACGTAAAGATATTTTTTTTAGCACCGGCTGTTGTGTTTTGCTGTTTAAAGATACTAAATTAAAGCATCTTATGCCTAACTTTTCAAATATGGTGCCATAACACCTTGCTTATTAAGCCTCCGGATTCTTTTCTCTAATACGTTTGTACAAACGTATACCCAGCATTAATAAAATACCTAATACAAAAATGCCAACTACACCAAACACCCAGTTTATAGCGCTTTTTAAAATCACTAAAAAGATAACGGCAAATAAAATAATAGTAGCCCCTTCATTATAAATACGCATAAAGTTAGACGTGTATTTTACAATGCCTTGTTGCAGTTGCTTAAATATTTGATGTGTTTTTAAGTGGTAGATAATAAGAAAAACTACAAACAGCAATTTTACATGCATCCAAGGTTGTTCTAAATAGAAGGGTCTTATAATAAGTAAAGCAATGGCAAAGGTAGTAGCCAGTATTGCCGATGGCCAAGTAATAATAAACCATAAACGCTTGGTCATTAACCTAAGCTGCTCCGTTAAAATACTTTTTTCTGGCTCTGGCTTGGCGGCTGCCTCTATGTGGTACATAAAAAGCCTAGGTATGTAAAACAACCCAGCAAACCAGGTAATTACAAAAATAAGATGAAGTGCTTTTACATAATTATAAAACTCTTCCATTAGGTACAAATATTAAGCTGTTATTTCTTGTGTTGCTGCCCATTGGTCTACCCAACGTGCTAGTACATTTATCCAGTCTTCACGGTCATTTAAACAAGGTATTGCGTAGAAATTAGCACCTCCAGCTTCAATAAACTCCTCTTTACCTTCCATACCAATCTCTTCCAATGTTTCTAAACAATCAGATACAAAGGCAGGGGTTACTACCGCTAAGTTTTTAATTCCTTTATGGGCTAAATCTTCAATGGTTTTATCGGTATACGGTTGTAACCATGGGTCTCTACCCAATCTACTTTGGAACGATGTACTGTAGGTACCTTCTTTTAAACCTAGTGTTTCTACTACTTGTCTTGTAGTTTCATAACACTGATGACGGTAACAGAACTGATGTGCAGGTGATGGTGTTTTACAACATTGCCCATCTATTTGACAGTGCGACTTAGTAATGTCTGATTTTCTTATATGTCTTTCTGGTACTCCGTGGTAAGAGAATAATAAGTAATCCCATTTTTTATCTTTCAACTCGTCTGCAATAGACTGTGATAACACTCTTACATAATCTGCATGATTATAAAATGCAGGCAACTCTGTAAAAGACATTTTAGGGAATTTTTTCTTTCTTATTTCCTCTGCCAATACCAAAATAGTCTCGGTAGTAGCCATAGCAAATTGCGGGTATAAAGGCACTAAAAGTACTTCGTCTACCCCTTTATCTGCTAACTCTTGAAGTCCACTTTCAATAGAAGGATTTCCGTATCTCATTGCTAAAGCCACTGGTACAGAAACTTTCTCTTGCACCTTTTCTTGTAAGCGCTCAGACAATACAATAAGTGGCGAACCTTCGTCCCACCATATTTTTTTATACGCAGCCGCAGATTTTTTAGGACGTGTATTTAAAATAATTCCTTTTACTAGGAAAGCTCGTAACAAATAAGGCTGATCAATAACCCTTTCATCCATTAAAAACTCATCTAAATACTTCTTAACATCCTTTGGGTCAGTGCTGTCTGGAGAACCAAGATTCACAAATAATACGCCTTTCATCTGTTATTTTTTTTTCAAAATTAGTATTTAATTCTATTTTTACATATCTAACCACACGATAATGCGATTTAAATTTCTTCTTTTACTACTAATTAGTAGCTATGTTGCTTTTTCACAGTCATTAACCGATAATAGCTTATTATGGCAAATTTCTGGAAATAATTTAAAACAACCCTCTTACCTATATGGTACTATGCACGTAAGTGCAAAAATAGCCTTTAGACTTGACGATGTATTTTTTAATGCCCTAGACAATGCCGAATATGTTGCCCTAGAAAGCGACCCAAATTTATGGCTAGATTATTATATAGATAAACAGTTTTCAATAGATTTTTATAATTATTACAGAGGTGGACTCTATAGAGAGGCCAATATTAAGCAACCCACGATTAATGAAGTAGCCTCTTTATTTGGGTATGATAACCAAATGATTAATGGTGTGCTGTACCGTACCAATGACTATTCGCAAAACTTTGAAGACGAAACCTATTTAGATATGTTTATCTATCAAGCTTGTAAAAAGTTTGACAAAAAATTTGTTCCGCTAGAAGATATTAAAGAATCAGACTCTTTAATGATGCATCTTAGAGAGGATGATGTTAAAGATATACCTGATGAGTGGTTAAAGAAAAAGCTGAAAAATGAGAACTACGGAAGCTTAATGGAAAACGCTTACAGAGAACGAAACATTAACTTTATAGACTCTTTACAAAGAGGTTTTTACAATAAAAATTATCTAAAGTACATGCTTTATGAGCGTAACAAGATAATGGCTAGAGGTATTATAAACACCATTCAAAAAGGAAGTACCTTTACTGGTGTTGGTGCAGCCCACTTGCCAGGTGAAAATGGGGTTATACAACTGTTAAGAGATGCAGGATACACAGTAACACCCCTACAATCTTCTAAAACTGCTAAAGGGAAAAAAATTAAAGCAAAGTTTGAAGATAAATTTGTGAATACAGATTTACAAGAAACCGGAACCGAAACCAATTTCATAAACTTAAAACTACCTAGTAAACTATACAACATGGGCACCATAAACAATGCTACATTTTATGGTTCACCAGACCTTACCAATGGTTCGTATGTATCACTTATAAGGGTTAGTAGGTTTCATTATTTACCAAAGGCCGATAGTATATCTTTAAAAGAATTAGAGAATTTGTTTTTTGAAGTAATACCTGGCAACATCACTACCAAAACTCCTATTACTAATGGTAATTATGCAGGATATAATATTGTTAGTAAACTTAAAAATGGAGATTACCAACGCTACCAAATTTTTGAAACCCCTTTAGAAATTGTAATTTTTAAAATGGGGGGTAAAAAAGAGTTTGTTTTATCACATAGCGATGCTATTTTTAATACTATCTCTTTTAGAAACCATACAAATAACAGCTTAACAACGGTAACCGATGCTTTTAAAAGTTTTGAAATTACTGTACCCGAAGAATATGCGTTTTACAATTACGATAAAATAGGCACCAAACTTATTCAAGCAGTTAATACCCAAACCGGAAGCGTTTACACTTTAGAAAAAGTAACACATAATGAGTTTAATTATATTGAAGAAGATCCCTTTGAATTAAAACACTTCCAACGACGCTTTTACGAAAGTTTAGATGTAACCCCAGCATATAACCCATTTACCACCTTGGGTAAACATTCATTGCTAACCTCAAGTGGCATAGTAGACTCTACTACCAACACCAAAGTACATGTAGCTACTACACTACACAAAGGCAACTTTTATTTAATGAGTGCATTTAATGCAACAGAAAAAGATGCTACAGCATTTTTTACCTCTTTAAAAATTAAGCAACCAACATACGAAAAACCATTTGAAAAGGTAATTGATACCGCTTTACACTTTACTACCAAAACAAATGCTAAGGTACCAGAGCATACCAATTTAGTAATTCATCCGGTATACAATAATAGAAATAAGAAAAACGAAGACACCTATAAAAAATACGTAAAAACAAGTGTATACCTTAATAGAAACAGCGAAAAAATAAATGTAGAACTTATTAAACTAAACGATTATACCACCTATGCTAACATTGATAGCCTATGGAATAATGAATTTGAAATAGACCAAGACAAAACTAGCTTTATTACCAGTAAACCTATTCGTGCAATTGACAAAGACAGTGTTTATACAGAAACACGCATACTTACAGATACACTTAGCAGCAGAGCTATTTATGTAAAAAGCTTTTTTAAAAATGGTAGCCTATACCGTTTAAAAACAATGGGAGACACCATTAGCAAGCCAACAACGTTTGTAGAAAACTTCTATGCTAATTTTAAACCAGCCGATACCGTAATAGGAAAAAGTCCGTTTACCGATAAAGCACCATTGTTTTTTGAAAAACTACGTGCAAATGACAGCATCGTAAAAGAAATATACAATGAAGTTTCATTTACCGAAAAACACCTAGATACCTTAATGAAGTTTGTATCTAACTTTAACTTTACCACAGAACAGCAACCTATAAAATTTGTATTTCTTTCGGCCATTGCTAATGCTTATAACCCAAAAGTAAAACCGTATTTAAAACAACTTTACTACAACTCTTACCAAGACCCACACATACAAGAATTCATATTAAATCAGTTAGCTCAAAATAAAAACACAAAAGCCATAACAGAAATACTAGGCTTATTAGAAGAAGATTTTCCTGTAGATGTTAAAAGCTTTTATTTTATCAACCATTTTACCGATTCATTGGCATTGGGTAGTCATTTATATCCTGATATTCTAGAATATGCCTCTATAGAAGAATATAAATATCCTATATTTCATTCGTTAGCAGATTTATTGGTGCACAAAAAAGTAAAAGCTAAGATGTACAAAAATCAGGTAAGTCAGTTACTTAATGAAGCTAAAATAATGCTTAAGCAAGACTTTACAGAAGAAGAGCCTTACTTAAGTGCTTCTACCAAACACTTACCTATGGAAGATTATATAACCTTGCTTTACCCTTATAAAAAACAAAAGAATGTAGCTGAATTTTTTGAAAAAATAGTACAATCTAAAAATCCTTATTTTAAAATTAGTTATCATATAACTCAATACTTATTTGGTAAAGAACCTAACAAAGAAGCATTGGTGCAGTATGCTAAAGATCCTAAACACATTTCTATTTTATACAGGCTTTTAGAAAATCAGGATGCACTAAAACTATATCCTAAAGAATACTTTGTACAAGACTCTTTATTAGTAGGGTATACCTACAGAAAAATAAGCTCACGTAGTTACAGTTCGGTTAAAAGCTGTGAACTTATAGAAAAGAAAAAAATTGCCAATAAACTAGGCACTTTTGATGTCTACATATACCGTGTAGTAAGCGTATATAAAAGTAGTGGCAACGAAACTAAAGCCATTAAAACCTATGCGGTACCTGAAAATTCAACCCCTATGTATGAACCTGAATTCTCATATTCAAAAACCATTTATGACCACTCAGATGTAGACGAGTTGATAAAGCATACTTTAGAACAACTTGAATTTAAAGGTAGAGAACGCGTTAAAGTACAGAACTATTAAAAAAACGGGCTACCTCAAAGCCATTATATATTGTTTTGGGGTAGTACCATATTTTTTCTTGAAGGCAGATATAAAATGACTAGGGGTGCTATACCCTATTCGCAAACTAATTTCGTTTACGTTATGCTCTCCTGTCTCCAACATTTTACGGGCAAACTCCATTTTATAATCAAACAAAAAGCTATACACCGTATCTCCATATAGTTGTTTAAAACCAACTTTTAGCTTTTTCACATTAAGCCCCACCTCATTTGCCAACTCTTGCAAACCTGGTGGCTCTGCCATATTGTTTAGTACAATTTCTTTCGCCTTTCTAATTTTTAAAATATTCTCTTCATCAATTAAAAACGGGCATTGTTCTATATCGGCATCTTCCTTATTAAAATACAAACTCAACAACTCATAAGCCTTCCCTTTGGTATATAAAGGTTGTATGTATTTATTAAGGGTTGTATTAAAAAGTTGGTGTAAAACTACCGCCATGATAGGCGTAATTTTACTATCGTTATAATACTTTTTATCTTTATTATCAGCACTCAAAAAATCAATATAATCTGCCTCTGCAGAAAATAGGGAGTGAAACTTTTTGATAGAAATTAAAATAGATACCAACCAACTATTAGGCTCTATTTCAAGGTTAATAGGCAAATCGCGCTGCGGGTTGTAAAGTAACAACGCACTTTCTTCCCCAACATTTAAACTATAAGCTCCGTCATTAAAATTAAACTTGCTAGTGCCCTTTAAACTAAAATGGAACTGGATAAAACTACAATCCACATCTTTGGTTACCAACACCGTTTCTTCGGTATCGTTTTGATGTTTTAAAACAATGAACCCTTTTTCTATTTCAATTTCATTAAGTGAACCTTGAGCGTTATTTTTCTCTATCATTTCCATCTGTAAATCGCGTTTAATTTATTTAGAATTGTTCTAAACTAATAATTAGCCAACACCACTGTTTTCGGTAAACACCACTATTTTTAAGGGTTGTAAGCATATTATAAAAGTACAACTCTTCAAGCGATAAAAAAAGTACGCTTAGCGTTATTTTTTTAATGTTAACCAAACTACTTTTGTTCAGATTTCCGGTTTGAGCAAATGGAACGATATAATATTTCTAAGCATAGTACTTTTTACGCCGTTGGTTTAAGTTACAAAAAAGCAGACGCTAAAACGCGTGGACTTTTTAGTTTAACAGATACCGGCAAGGCTAATTTATTACTTCAAGCTAAAAACGAAGGTATTGATGGTCTTATAGTTACCTCTACATGTAACCGTACCGAGTTATATGGTTTTGCTCAACATCCTTTTCAATTAATTAAATTACTTTGCGAACATTCTCATGGTACTGTAGATGAGTTTGAAAAGGTAGCCTATGTTTACAAAAACCAAGATGCTATTGGGCATTTGTTTAAAGTAGGCACAGGTTTAGACAGTCAAATTTTAGGCGACTTTGAAATAATTAGTCAAATAAAGCAAAGTTTCTCCAATTCTAAAGAGAATGGTTTAGCCAACCCGTTTTTAGAAAGACTTACCAATTCGGTGATACAAGCAAGCAAAAAAATAAAAAACGAAACCAAGCTTTCTTCGGGGGCAACTTCAGTTTCATTTGCTTCTGTACAGTACATCTTAAGGAATGTTGCCAACGTTTCTGAAAAAAATATTTTGCTTTTCGGAACAGGTAAAATTGGTAGAAACACTTGCGAAAACCTAGTAAAGCATACCAAGAATAATCAAATAACACTTATTAACAGAACCAAAGACAAGGCTGAAAAAATTGCCGGAAAATTTGATTTGGTTGTGAAAGATTATGCTGATCTGCCTTCTGAAATTAGAAAAGCAGATATTTTAATAGTTGCCACAGGGGCGCAAAACCCTACCATTTCTAAAGAGCTTATTTTTCCTAATAAAGAGTTACTTATTTTAGATTTATCAGTACCGGCTAACGTAGCAGATGATGTTGCTGATTTAGATAATGTAACCTTAGTTCCTTTAGATTTGTTATCGCAACTAACCAACGAAACACTACAAAATAGAAAACAATACATACCACAGGCCGAAGCCATTATAGAGCAAATTAAGCAAGAGTTTATTAGTTGGTTAGAAACTCGTAAATTTGCACCAACCATTAAAGCGCTGAATAAAAAACTTAAGTCGCTTAAAGATGCCGAAATTGATTATCAGCGTAAAAAATTATCTGATTTCAATGAAGAGCAGGCAGAAATTTTAAGCAACCGAATTATTCAAAAAATAACCACACATTTTGCAAATCATCTGAAAGACTCTGGTAGTTCTTCTAGTGATAGTATTGAATTTATTCAACAAGTTTTTCAGCTTGAAAAAGATTTTTAATGAGAACAATTCGCATTGGTACGCGCGATAGTGAATTAGCATTATGGCAGGCAAATACCGTAAAAGATAAATTAGAACAATTAGGATTTTCTACTGAATTGGTACCGGTAAAATCTACCGGAGATATTATACTAGATAAACCTTTGTATGAGTTAGGCATTACTGGTATTTTTACTAAAACCCTTGATGTTGCTATGTTGGCTGGCAAAGTTGATATTGCCGTTCATAGTATGAAAGATGTACCTACCCTTTTACCAAAAGGTATTGTAAAGGCTGCTGTACTTAAAAGAGCACCTTCTGAAGATATTTTGGTACACAAAGGTACTACCGATTTTCTGGAACAAACAGGAACCATTGCTACCGGTAGTTTACGCAGAAAAGCACAATGGCTAAATAAATACCCAACACATAAGGTAGAAGATTTAAGAGGTAATGTAAATACCCGTTTGCAGAAACTTAAAGACAACCCTTGGAACGGAGCCATTTTTGCAAAAGCTGGTTTAGAAAGAATTAATCTTACACCAGATAACCATACCGTATTAGATTGGATGGTACCTGCCCCTGCGCAAGGTGCTATGCTAGTGGTAGCTATGGAAAAGGATGATTTTACTTTAAATGCCTTAAGTAAACTAAACGATGAGGAAACCGATATTTGCACACATATTGAAAGAGATTTTTTAAGAACTCTTGAAGGGGGTTGTACGGCTCCTATTGGGGCTATTGCTACTATGGCAAATAATCAAATAGCCTTTACCGGGGCTTTATTTAGTTTAGACGGAAAACAAAAATTAATGGTTGAAAAGTCTGTTGCTAAAGAATCCTTTAGTAACTTTGGTAATATTTGTGCTACTAATTTATTGGAAAATGGTGGTTTGGAGATGATGAAAGAGATTAGAAAAGTACTTAAGCCAAAAACAACTAATGAATAAGAAAACGCTTCAAAATATATATAGGTTTATAGATGTTTTTATCTTGTTCTTCCTCATATTCGATTTTGGATTTAATATTAACGAAGGATATAGACCTTATAAGTTAGTAGGTTTTTTTACTCTAAGTGCACTACTCTTAACCTTTAATATTGTAAAGTTTTTTCAGTATAAAGATTTAAGTTCTAGAAGAACCGTGGCTGTAAACATGAGTATTATTACAGTTACCATTATTTCTGCCGCACTATTTTTATTATCACACAGACAAGAATCTATTTTTTTATTAACCCTTAAGTCTAAGGTAATTTTTGAGGTAGGCCTCTTCTTTTACCTACTGCTAAGGTTAACATTTTTAATTAAATACATTTATAAAATTTACTTTAACCCCGCTATTTTGTTTGTTGGGAGTTTCGGTATTTTTTCGCTAATAGGTGCTTTCTTTTTAATGCTACCTAAGGTAACAACACACGGTATTAACTTTACCGATGCTTTATTTACCTCTACTAGTGCTATTTGTGTAACAGGGCTTGCCGTAATGGATACCGCTAAAGACTTTACTCAACTAGGGCAAATAGTAATATTGGTACTTATTCAAATTGGTGGGTTGGGTATCTTAACATTTACATCGTTCTTTGCTTTTTTCTTTAAAGAGAGTTCTTCTTTTAGAGAAGGTATGTATGTAAAAGATTTTACTGCCTCAGAGCATTTACAAGATGTATTTAAGGTAGCCGTTAACATTGTTTTGTTTACCCTTACATTAGAACTTATTGGTGCTATTAGCATTTATTATACTGTATTAGATATAGATGAGATACAAGACAAGCTTTTCTTCTCTATATTTCATGCTGTATCTTCTTTTTGTAATGCAGGTTTTTCAACCTCTTCATCAAGTTTGTATGCAGAATCCTTACGTTTTAATTACTCTTTACAATGGGTAATTATGGCACTTATAGTATTTGGAGGTTTGGGTTATAACATTGTATTTAACACCTTTACGTATTTTAAAGCTATTTTTGTAAACATCTTTATCAAAAGAAAAAAGCACTTACCGGTACGTGTGTTTACACTTAACTCTAAAATTATATTTGTTACTACCTCTATCTTATTGGTAGCAGGTTTTATATTTTTCTTTTTTGCAGAAGGGCAACACTCTTTAAAAGAACACACAACAACCCTAGGTAAAATTACTACTGCTATGTTCTCATCGGTAACACCAAGAACAGCAGGTTTTAATACTATTGATTATACCCAGGTGGCAACCCCATCTTTACTGTTTGTTATTTTATTAATGTGGATTGGGGCATCGCCAGCATCTACAGGAGGGGGTATTAAAACAAGTACATTTGCTATTGCAACCTTGAACATTTTAGCAACAGCTAAAGGAAAAAAACGAATAGAAATTAATACCCGAGAAATATCTAGTAGTACTACCAACAAAGCATTTGCAATTATTTGTATATCTTTAATAGTAATTGGAGTATCTATTTTATTACTCTTATTTTTTGAACCGGAGAAAGATCTTTTAGCAATAGCATTTGAGAGTTTTTCTGCCTATAGTACCGTAGGATTAAGTTTAAACGTAACCCCTACATTAAGTCAGCCTAGTAAATACGTTATTATAGCGGTAATGTTTATTGGCCGTATTGGTATGCTCAACTTAATGATTGGTATGCTTAAACAAGTAAAACAGAAGTTTTATAAATATCCTCAGGAAAATATTTTAATAAACTAAGCGAAATGAAGATAATCATTTTTGGACTCGGAAATTTTGGAATGTCTTTGGCATTAAGTTTAACCGAAACTGGTAACGAAGTTATTGGGGTTGATAAAGACTTAACCAAGGCAGATATGATGAAGGATAAAATAGCTCACAGTGTTTGTATGGATTCTACCAACGAGTTAGGATACCAAGCATTACCCATGAAACAAGCCGATATGGCTGTAGTGGCTATTGGAGAAAATGAAGGAGCCGCTATAATTACCACCGCAATCATCAAGAAAATGTCTAATGCAAAGGTAATTAGTAGATCTTTATCGCCTATTCACGACACGGTACTTCAAGCCATGGGTATTGTTTCAATTGTGCACCCAGAGCAAGAAGCCGCTGAAAAGCTTACCAATAAAATTAACCTTAAGAATATTGTAGACAATTTTAAGATTGATGCAAAATATTCTATTTCAGAAATAAAAACACCCCCAAAATTTGTGGGCAAATCAATTGTAGATCTAAACATTCGTGCAGAATACAAATTGAACATTATTACCATTTTAAGAAAGAAAGAAAAAACCAATATTATTGGTAATACTACTAGCATTATGGAAGTAATTGGTATACCTGCCGCGGATACAGTTATTGAGAAAAATGATATTTTAGTAGTATTTGGATTAAACGATAACATTTCTAAAATCTGTGATAAAAATTCATAATGAATACCATCAGAATTCTATCTACTAAAGTATTAAGTGCTGCACAGCAAGAACTTCTTTTAAATAAAGGATTCGCTTTAGTGCAAGCCGACTTTATTAAGGTAGCATTTACAGATATTAAAGAAAATACTGTTTGTAATAATGTTATAATTTCAAGCAAAAATGGAGTTTTAAGCTTAGAGCACAATAACCTGTTGAGCGCGTTAAATACTAAAACTATTTATTGCGTAGGTGCTAAAACTGCAAGCCTAATAACTTCAAAAGCATTAACCGTTACCAAAAGTTTTGCAAATTCTAAAGAACTAGGTAACTATTTAGTTGCTGAAAAAAAAGAGGAAAAATTCACTTATTTCTGTGGTAACATTAGACGTAAAGAGATGCCTTCTTTACTTAAAAAAAACAACATTTACCTAGAAGAAGTAGTAAGCTATAAAACCTTTTTTGCACCTCAGGAAATACCTGGCAAATTTGATGGAGTATTATTTTTTAGTCCATCACAAGCAGAAAGCTTTTTCTTTAGTAACAAACTTCAAAATGCAATTGCGTTTTGCATTGGCACCACAACAGAAGATGCCATAAAACCATATACCAAAAATACTATTACAGCCACCCAGCCTACTATTGAAAACGTAATTGTAAAGGTGGTAAAACATTTTAATAAGGAATTAAACGAGAAATGATACAGAACGATCTTTTTTTAAAGGCTTTAAATAACGAAAAAGTAAGTCGCCCACCAGTATGGATGATGCGTCAGGCAGGTAGATATTTACCAGAGTTTATGGCATTAAAAGAAAAGTATGACTTTTTTACTAGATGTAGAACTCCTGAATTAGCTGCAGAAATTACAGTGCAACCTATAGACATTGTAAAAACAGACGCTGCTATTTTATTCTCTGATATTTTGGTAGTACCACAAGCCATGAACATAGAGGTTGAAATGAAACCAGGTGTTGGCCCATGGTTACCAAACCCAATTAGGTCTGCTAAAGATGTTGAGCAAGTGGTTGTACCAAATATACAAGAAGAATTAGGGTATGTTATGGATGCCATTAAACTAACTAAAGAGATGCTTGCTGATAGAGTGCCTTTAATAGGTTTTGCAGGCTCTCCATGGACAATTCTGTGCTATGCAGTACAAGGACAAGGTTCAAAGAATTTTGATATTGCTAAGAGCTTCTGTTTTAGTCAGCCAGAAGCAGCACATGCATTATTGCAAAAAATAACAGATACCACCATTGCTTACTTAAAAGAAAAGGTAAAAGCAGGGGTACAAGCGGTTCAGATTTTTGATAGCTGGGGAGGAATGCTTTCTCCGCAAGATTACCAAGAGTTTTCATGGAAATACATGAACCAAATTACAGAGGCTCTTGCCCCTTACACCAAAGTTATTGTATTTGGTAAAGGGTGTTGGTTTGCCTTAAACGAAATGTCTAAAAGTAAAGCATCTGCTATTGGAGTAGACTGGACATGCTCTGCAAAAAATGCGCGCTACCTAACAGGTGGCAAAAAAACATTGCAAGGTAACTTTGACCCCTCTCGTTTACTGTCGCCAATACCAACCATTAAAAAAATGGTTCATAGCATGATAGACGATTTTGGCGTAGACAATTATATTGTAAACCTAGGTCATGGTATTTTACCAAACGTACCAGTAGACCATGCTAAAGCCTTTGTAGACGCTGTTAAAGAATACACACCACATAACAACTAAAAAACATGAAAGCCAAAAAAACCAAAGTTATTATCTGCTCTTTAGTTCTAGCGCTTAGCTTTTTGTATTCAAAACAAGCTAGTGCTCAAACTTATGTTAAAGGAAATCTCCCTTTAGCAGCAGTTTTAATACCCAATTTTGCAATAGAAACGGGAATTGGTGGTAAATGGTCGGTACAAGCTAGTGCAACTGCTTCTTTATGGGAATCGGTAAATGGTGGACCTCAAAAATTCTTTTTCTTAATAGCAGAGGCACGCTACCATTTAGACACCATAGATCATGGTTTTTTTGCAGGTTTAAACATAGGTGGTGCTAACTTTAAAATGCAAAAATATAACTATTGGAACACCGATAAATACCAAGTAGGATATGCCTACTTAGGTGGTGCATCTTTAGGTTATAATTTTAAAATTAATGAGAAATGGGGGCTTGAATTATTTGTAGGAGGAGGATTTATAGGCAGTTTCTATAGAGGATATTACTTAAGCACAGGAGAACAATACGACCAAGACCAAGTACAAGACATGAATAGACAATTTGATAGAAGTGGAGATTGGCTACCTTATGAAGGCGGGTTAATGCTTACCTATAAATTATAAGAATGTTCACCAAAGGATTTAAAGATCAGGATCAGCGTAAATTAAGTGAAGAGCTTGGTAAAATATTACAATTAGAATTTGTACCAGACTATTGGGAACAATCTCAGAAACAAGCTTTAAACGCGCAATTAATAGCACTTACAGGAATTTCTATTTCCGATATAATAGAAATATCTATACTTGATTTTTTTGCTAAGATAGAGGAGCATTCACTTAGTTTTGAGAACCAAGAACTTTTAGGAGACATTCTTTTAAAAGTACTCCCTTTAGAGAAGAAAACAAACAAAATACCACTAGCTGAAAAGGCTATAGCAATATATGAGCATGCCCAAAAAGAAAGTAATATGTTTTCTTTTGGTCTTATAAGTAAGATTAACATGGCTAAAGCCTACTTGCCCTAATACACTAACCTAAAATTTTAACTTGAAAACACTACCATTAGTAATGGTGTATACATAAAAAAAGCGTCCATTTTCATGGACGCTTTTTTTATATATTCTATTGTATCTTAGTTTTTCATCAACTTAGTTACGTAATCAAGACCATTAGATTTTAATTGAATGATGTACATTCCTCTATCTAAACTACCAAGATTAACTTGAGATTTAGCGCTGAAATCAGCTTTGAAATCTTCATAAACTATTCTACCATTAATATCAAATACGGTAACCTCAACATCTCCTGCAAAGTCAGCAATTTCAATATTGAATATACCTGTAGATGGGTTAGGATAAATATTAACAGAAGCTCTTTCTTGGATATTCTCAGTTCTTAAGAATGTACAGTTAGGACCTTGAGCTGGTTCTGTAAAATCTTCAACCTGGTCAGTAGAGTTAAATGTAGATCCTGAACTAGCATTAACTCCTAAACCTCTTGCAGCAAAAACTTCCCAAATTAAACAATAGTCTTCTCCTCCTGTAGTTGCTTGGTCAGCAGCAATAATAGCATCACGACCATCAACAAAACCAGGGTTACAAGGCTGTAACTTCATTGCATCTAACACAAGTTGGAAAACTTTATTATTTCCACCTGTACCGTTATAGATATCAGCGTCAAAGCCATATTTTTCAATGTAAGCCCATGTTAAATCCCATAACATAGAAGCCCAAACAGTACCAACACTATGAACATCTGTATACGTAATACCATCAACTACATAAGTATAATCATTGGTATCTGCTAAGGTTAGCGGGTCAACATTAAAGTCAGTTGAATAAGGGTATTGTCTAATACCTCCACCGTCAACATCTTGACCTGCTAAGAAAGTAGCAACACCTCTATAATCAGTTCCAATATCTCCAGCTTCAATTTGTAACATTAAACCTAACCAGTCAGACCATCCTTCACCCATTTGCTCATTATTTCCTAAACAAGAAGAGTTCGAATATCCACCAGTAAGTCTTGTTGAAACACCATGGCCATATTCGTGACCAATAACCATGTTATCAAAATCACCATCAGAATTAATAAATACATCACCAGGAGTTTCAAAAGTAACATTTAAAGTACTTCCACTTTCAATTTCAGCAATAAGCGCTTCCCCGTCAGCTTTAGAAACAAAAATAGCAGGTATTGTTATAGATGCATCTGCACCAGACATATTCACATAATCATTCTCGCCATCTTCGGCATAAGAAACGTTATTTACTATAATAACTCCAATAGCTCCAACACTTTGAGCCATAGCAACTTTACTAACAAACGTACAATCACCTCTTCTTATAATAGCAAAATTACCATTTATTTCAGCTGCATTAGTTGGTGTGGCCGCTGTACAAGCATCAGAAGTATCTGGCCCTACACCATCATCAAATAAAACTAAATCAGCTGTTATTCCATTAGGCTCTGTTGGTGGTGCTACATGACCTGGATCAAAAACATTATCTAAAGAAATGTATTCTCCCGCAACAGAAGAAGGAGCATTTACTGTTAAGTACTTTGGCGCTGGACCATTATCCCAAAGGTACATTTGCATTCTTGGTCTGTTTCCATCAACTGGAGTAGAAAAGTTTGCATTATTCGTTCCTGCACCATCTTGAGCATCTGCTAACACATAATCTCCAAAGAAACTGAAAGTACCTCCGTTTCCATAGTTATTTTGCTGGAAATTTCCATTTGGCTCATCAAAACCATATTGGTATGTAATATCATGCATAATATTATTCATGTAGAATAAATTGGTAACCGCAGCATCTACATAAGTATCTGCAGTAACTCCAGTTCCAGGATATGCATAGTCAAAATTTAAAGTAGATCCGGCATCTGGCGAATATCCAGCACCATTATCTCCATCAGGATCGTCTTGCGCGTGTACATTATTACCTCTTGTAATAGTAAACTCAGCACCGTCTGCCTGATTAACATCATGCCATCCGTAAGGAGAAGCATTTAAATTCTCAGGATTTGTTAATAACTGTCTGCTTCCGTGATTTGGACTTTCAACATAATAAGGTAAAACTCTATAAGAAGCAGTAGGTGGATTAAACATGAATGACTCATTATTTTTAACAAAAGCCTCTTTCTCAAAACTAAAAGCGTTTTCTTTAACACGTTTGTTTAATATTTCAGCCATATCTGCATTAGGAGCTTTCCCGAAATTACAAGAAATAGTCCAATCCTCTTTCTCAATAACTTCACCATTTACAGCATCTATTCTAACACTCCATAAGTGTTGGTAGTTTTGTGCGTAGAAAGTAAAGTCCCAAGCAAGTTTTAACGTTTGCCCTTCGTTATTTACATTAGCAAAAACTAATTCTGCTAAAACAGGATCTTCTGTTAAAGCACCGTTTTGTAATAAATAGTTGTTAGCATCTTTATTTTCAATAACAGTTGTAGAAAAAGCATCTTCTTTAACAGCACTTAAAGCTAAAGTAAAAGCATCTGTAACAGCTATATTAGCACTTGTTGTATTTACTTTATCTTCAATATTAGTTAAAAATCTATTTGCTACATTAATAACTTGTTCATCTTTATACCATACATTAGATACAGCTCTAAAAATATCTATCCCCTGATACTGCTGCTTAATATAATAATTGGTAATTTTGGTAGCCTTTGATGTTCCTGTACTTTCAATAGTCCAATCTTGAACATCATTTAGGGTCAAACTATAGTTCCTATAGTTACTATCTAAATAATTTTGAATCTTCTGTTCTGTACTCTGAGCAAATACAGCGCTAGAAGAAACTAATAAAATAAGTAATGTTAGTAATTTTTTCATCGAGGATTTTAAAATTTTGTTAAAGCGCAAATGTAACATAATTTTTTTTTTAAAAATATGTTAACAATATTTTTAACAAAATGAGTGAATTTGAGCTCTTTATATATTATATACTCATCCTTTTTGGCTAAAAAATTACATTCTCAAGAAAATTAAAAAATGAAAGAAGAATTTTACAAATACATTCAACAACTACAAGACACCATAACTTCTAAACTAGAGTCTATTGACGGGGCTGTAAAATTTCAGGAAGATTTATGGGACAGACCTGAAGGTGGTGGTGGAAGAACCCGTGTTATTGAAAACGGAAATGTATTTGAAAAAGGTGGTGTAAATATCTCTGCTGTACATGGTAAGTTACCCGATACTATGCAAAAAATGTTTGGAGTTGCAGAAGCTGACTTTTTTGCTTGTGGTTTAAGTTTAGTAATACACCCTAAAAACCCTTTTGTACCAACAGTACATGCCAACTGGCGCTACTTTGAAATGTATGATGAAAACGGCACCATCATTAACCAATGGTTTGGCGGCGGACAAGACCTTACACCATATTATTTATTTGAAGAAGATGCTAAGCATTTTCACGCTACCTGTAAACAAGCTTGTGACGCCCATAATCCTGAGTTTTATCCTACCTATAAAAAACGTTGTGATGAGTATTTTTGGAATGCACATAGAAATGAAGCACGTGGAATAGGTGGTTTATTTTTTGACTATTGCAAAGCATCCGATGAAATGAATATGCAGCAATGGTATAATTTTGTTACTACTGTAGGTGATAGTTTTTTAGAGGCTTACACCCCCATTGTAGAACGTAGAAAAGATATTGTATACACTGAAGAACACCGCAACTGGCAAGAAATAAGAAGAGGACGCTATGTAGAGTTTAATTTAGTACATGATAAAGGAACTCTTTTTGGTTTAAAAACAAACGGACGTATTGAGAGTATTCTTATGAGTTTACCTCCGCACGTACAATGGGTGTACAATCACCAGCCAGAAAAAGATAGCCCAGAGGCGTTACTTTTAGAGGTATTAGCAAACCCTAAAGAATGGGTGTAATGAATTGCTATTGTGGAAATACCAAACCCTACAGCGAATGCTGTGAAGTTTTTCACCGTAACGGAGGGAATACAGCAACTGCCGAACAACTTATGCGCTCTCGCTACAGTGCTTTTGTTTTAGCAAATGGCGATTATTTAATGCTTAGTCACCATAGCAAAACCCGACCTGTAAGAGAAAAGAAAGCTATTGTAGCTTGGGCAAAATCTGTAAATTGGATAAAACTGGAAGTATTAGCTACCCAAAAAGGTAATCCTACAGATGATAAAGGAACCGTAACCTTTAATGCCTACTTTTTTGAAAACGGCAAAGTAGATGTGATTCACGAAAAATCGGCATTTGTAAAAGAAAAAGGTGTTTGGAAATATTTAGGATTGAGTAAGTAAGGTATTTTTCAATGCCACAAAATACCTTTAATTCTACACTACGATTTCTTATATTTCTTTCTAATATAATATCATCTAGAAATACGCTCTGGTAATTACGGTATGAATAAGAAAACTTTGGGGCTTTAAAAAGCATTGGGTAGGTTTATCTTTTTAACTTTGTACCAAATATAAAAAATATGTTTCCATTAAGAAGAAATAGAAGACTAAGAACCAATGAATCTATAAGAAGCTTGGTTAGAGAAACAAGTTTGAGTCCGCAAGACTTTATGTTTCCAATGTTTGTTGCCGAAGGAAAAAATGTAAAAACCGAGATACCTTCTATGCCAGGTATCTACAGGCAATCTATAGATGGTACTGTACAAGAAGTTAAAGAGCTTTGGAACCTTGGTATTAAAGCTGTTAATATATATGTAAAGGTTAGCGAAAACCTAAAAGATAATACCGGTAAAGAAGCATGGAATAAAGATGGTTTAATGCAACAAACCATTAAAGCCATTAAAGATGCTGTGCCAGAAATGATTGTAATGCCAGATGTTGCCTTAGACCCATACTCTACTTACGGACACGATGGTATTATTGAAAACGGACAAATTATAAACGATGCTACTGTAAATGCTTTAACCAGAATGAGTCTTAGCCATGCCGAAGCAGGTGCCGATTTTGTAGCTCCTAGTGATATGATGGACGGAAGAGTATTGGCTATTAGAACTGCTTTGGAAGAAAGCGGATTCCCGAATGTAGGTATTATGAGTTATAGTGCTAAATATGCTTCTGCTTTTTATGGGCCGTTTAGAGATGCTTTAGATTCTGCACCTAAACAAGCAGGTATAGAAGTACCTAAAGACAAAAAGACCTATCAAATGGATTATGCCAACCGTATTGAAGCTATTAAAGAAGCGGTAGATGATGTAAATGAAGGTGCCGATATTGTAATGGTAAAACCAGGAATGGCATATTTAGATATTGTACGCGAAGTTAAAGATGCGGTAGATGTGCCTGTTGCAGTATACCAAGTATCTGGCGAATATGCTATGGTAAAAGCAGCCGCAGAAAGAGGATGGTTAGACCATGACCAAATAATGCTAGAACAACTTATGTGTATAAAACGTGCCGGGGCTAGTATTATTTCTACCTATTTTGCTAAGCAAGCAGCTATTCTTTTAAACAAATAATATTAAATAAAATCCCCATACAAATAAGTACGGGGATTTTTATTTTTAGTACGAATACATACAATGGAGTTTATAAAGATTAACACCCCCCGATTACATATTAGAAATTTAAAATTGAGCGATCTACAAGATTTCTATGTATACCGTTCTAACCCAGATGTAACCAAATACCAAGGGTTTGATGTTTTAACACTAGACCAATGTAAAGCTTTCATTCAACAAGAATATCCAAAACAATATGGTAAACCAGGGCAATGGGTACAATATGCCATTGAAGAGGTTGCCAATAATAAACTGATAGGAGATTGTGCCATTCGGCTGTACGAGCACGAACCTCGCATTGCAACTATTGGTATTACTATCTCTCACTTAGAGCAACAAAAAGGTTTTGCTAAAGAAGCTATGCTAGGTATACTTTCTTTTCTGTTTAACGAAAAACAACTACACCGAGTAGAAGAAATTATAGATGTAGAAAACAAAGCCTCTATAGCCCTTATAGAAAGTTTAGGATTTAGAAAAGAGGCTCATTTTATTGAAAATATCTTTTTTAAAGGTAGTTGGGGTAGTGAGTATCAGTATGCCATGCTTAAAACGGAATGGGATAAACGTAATTAATCTGCTGCTACTATTTGCTTTAAAATAGCAGCTACATATTGCGGGTTCTCAATAGGAAGTAAATGCCCAACATGACTAGTGGTATATATCTTTTCAAATCTTAAATTAGAAAGTACCTCATCTTGTATCATTTCTTTAGTAATGGCATTATCATGCTCAGAGCAAATTAAATATAAAGGCACCTTTAAATTTTCAACTTCCGCCAACACAGAGTTTTTCATTCCTTCTTCTAACCACCACTTCCAAGTATTATTTTCTACCTCTAGTTGGGTTTGTATGGCAAATTCTAATTTTGGCATTGGCAAGGCTTGGTAGGTACCGTTAATTACCGTGGTCTCTGCCTCTGTGTAATCTGGGTGATGCAACATTCTTATTTTTTCTCTTTCAGGCATAGCCTCAATAGTTGGGGGGCTAGGTGCTACTAATACAACCTTTTGTATGGTAACATCTTTTGCCATTGCAGCAGCCAATAACGCAAGTTTTCCGCCCATTGAATGCCCCACCAAAACACACTCTTTTATCTCGTGATATGCTAAATACTGTAATACAGCATTTGCCATTTTATGTATATCTACATGTTTTAGTGCAGTAGTACCTCCAAAACCAGGCAGGGTCATATAATAGGCATGTACTCCGTTTAATAAACTATCTACCCATTGCCAGCTTTCACCCTTACCTCCGAAATAATGAATAAAAACTACGTTCATCTTTTTTTATCCGTAAGATACCTACAAAGTGCATGCACTAACTCAAATTTGTAAACACTTTAACTATTCCGTTAACACACTTACCTAAAATTCTTAAAAAAAGAAATTTGTACATTTACCCCATACTAAAGAAGTTATGCTTGGGCAAATTGCATTCTTCTTGTACAACCCCCTAATTTTATAGTTTCTATGAAAAAGCTTATTACCCTAATTGCATTGATAACCGTAACTATGGCTACTGCACAAGATAAACCCTTAACAGCTTGGCAAGAAAAATGGACTAACTCTGAACACTATCTTTTAGAGATTGCCGAGGCTATGCCTGCAAACCACTATAGTTTTAAACCCACCGAAAGAGAAATGAGTTTTGCAGAACAACTGGTACATATAGCTAATAACATCAATTGGTTAAGCAACACCTACTTTAAAGGTGAAAAAGTAGAAAAATACACAGAAGTAAGTGATAAAGAAGAAATCATCTCCTTATTAAAAGCGGCTTTTTCTAATGCCAGAAATGCAGTGAAATCAACGGATGAAAAAGACCTGAGTACCGTAGTTGATTTTTTTGCCGGACCAAAAACGAAACTCCAAATTTTAAATCTACTACAAGATCACGTAACACATCACCGCGGACAAATTATTGTGTATTTAAACCTAAACAATGTGGCTCCGCCCAGATATAGCGGTTGGTAATTATTTTAACTTTTAATTATAATTTACCTATTTAGAATACCTTAATATTGTTGTGTGAAATTTAGCAATACATATAGTAAATACTTAATAGCTGTTTTAGTTATGTTTTTGTCGTTTGCGGCAAAAGCAGAAACAACCACTACTACAGCTACTGAACATACGGTTGCTGCTAAAACAATTGCTAAGCAATCTGAAAGTAAAAATGCTATTGCTATACTAGAAGAAACTAGTATTTCACAATCTGATCAACAAAACGAGAGTCAGCCTAACTTTTCTACTGACTATATCTCAAAAAGCCAAAATCAAACCTTTTATATACCAGTCTTAAATAACTATACTAAGACTGCCCTTAATGCTTTCACTAAAAAGGAACAACTGCTAAAGGTTATTTTTCCGTTTCACTTTTTCTACTAATTAATTGATTTTCAAAAACATATTTTAAGAAATTCAATTAATTAAATACATATAATGAGCAATAGTGGAACACTATTGGGTATCCTATTTTTATTTATTTTTATGGTACCCATTTTATACCTGGTTTTTCGTGAACGCAACAAAACCAGAGCTGTTAAAAACTACATACAACAAACAGCTACAAAATTTAACCTTTCAGGGATAGAACCTGTAGAAATTGGCCATTTAATTTTTTTAGTGAATACTAATGAAAAAAGAGGCATCATTTTCAATTCAAACGCTACTACAAATCAAGTTGCACAATTTGATAAAAACACCCATGCTATCATAGCACGTTTTGAAGATGAAAAGCTAGCAAATGGTAAAAGTATTATAAGTAAAATTATCGTTACCGTAAAAAACCCCAATACGTCAGAACACCTTAATGTGTTTGATGAAACATACCCCAATCAGTTGCAATGTAATAACATAGTAGACCAAACCAAAAATATGGTTCATAGGCTTCAAAGATTATAATTTGTTGATTTTAAATTGTTGCCGGGTTAATGGTTATAAGGCTGCCAATCCCTTTATTTCATTTCTTCTCATTTAGCTTTTTCCTCATATTGGTAAGTACTTTTAACAAAACTCATTAACCCGGCATTCTCTTTTTTACATTTCCTTAAGATGGTTTTTTTACTAATTTATTAACTTAGTATCTTAACTTTTAATCAAATTAATGACACTACTTATAGTTTATGCTGTTGTATCTATCTTCTTTTCGTTTCTATGCTCGGTCTTAGAAGCGGTATTGTTGAGCATTACGCCTACTTTTATTTCTATAAAAAAGGAAGAAGGCAAAGCATATGCAACCACCCTAGAACATTTAAAAAATGATATAGACAAACCTTTAATTTCTATATTAACCATTAATACCGTTGCGCATACAGTGGGTGCTATATTGGTGGGTTCGCAGGCAGAAACTGCTTTTGGAAACGGTTCTAATGCTGTAGGCATAGTATCGGCAGTTATGACGTTTTTGATTTTAGTGGTTTCAGAAATTATTCCAAAAACCATTGGGGCTTCTAACTGGAAAAAGCTAGCCGCATTTACTACCACTGCCTTACAAATAATGATATTCCCATTAAAATATACAGGTATACTTTGGTTGGCACAACGTATTACCAAACTTATTGGGGGTAGCGGGCATGCTAGTATGGTTAGTAGAGAAGACTTTAGTGCTATGGCAGAAATTGCAGAAAAGGAAGGTGTCTTTTTAGAGTCGGAATCTAAAATTATTAAAAACTTAATCTCCTTTAATGATATTCAGGCGAAAGATGTGATGACACCTAGAACGGTAATGAAAATAGCAGATGAGCAAGAAACCATTGAAGATTTTTATAACAAAAACAAAACCTTACGCTTCTCTCGTATACCTGTATACCATGAAGATAGTGATAATATAAAAGGCCTGGTGCTTAAAACAGATGCTTTACAAGCATTAGTAGATGGTAGAGGAAGCGATACTTTAGATAGCATACGCCGTACCATACTTATTACCAACCGTACCAAACCTATTCCTGAGCTTTTTGAAGAACTCATACAAAGTAAAAACCACATGGCTTTGGTTATAGATGAATACGGATCGGTAAGCGGATTGGTTACCCAAGAAGATGTTATTGAAACTTTGCTAGGCTTAGAAATTATGGATGAAAGCGATTCTATTGAAGACCTACAACAACTTGCCCGAAGAAATTGGGAGCACCGCGCTAAATTATTAGGCATGATAGAAGAACAAAAAAATGAATAATTTAGAACATGCCTTGATGAAAACTCCGTTAGGGGTAACAGAAATTTCAGGGAATGCTAACGGTATTCAACAAATAAAAGTACTCGATGCAGAAGTTCCTATTTCTACAACTATTCCCGAAAGTTTACAACTCTGTGTAACTGAACTTACCGAATATTTTAAAGGAAACTTACAAGAGTTTACCTGTAAACTTAACCCCACAGGAACCGATTTTCAGAAGAAGGTATGGAATGCACTGGTACAAATACCGTATGGTAAAACCATGTCTTATGCAGCGCTTTCAACACAGTTAGGAGATATAAAAGCCATCAGGGCAGTTGCTGCTGCCAATGGTAAAAATCCGTTATGGATTATAGTACCATGCCATAGGGTAATTGGGTCAGACGGGTCACTTACAGGTTATGCTGGCGGACTATGGAGAAAGAAGTGGTTGCTTGAACTTGAAAACCCCGTAAAACAACAGTCGTTATTTTAATATATTTTCATTATTTTTATACGTACTCTAATAAAACCAAAAAATAATGAAAAAATGCTTAAAATGGCTGCTTATCATAGTAGCAGTACTTTGTGTGGCTTTGTACGTATTTGGATACGGATATTTATTTACAGCAGTCAAAACCATTTATTTTAACGGGCATTCCACTGCTTTTTTAGAGGACTATGAAGAATTTGATAATCATGTAATTGAAAAGAGTAACCAACCACAGCCGTGGCCTTTACATAAAAACTACAATACAGCAACGCCTACCGATAGACTTACCAAACTGCACAAAGACAACAAAAGTGTTGCATACCTCATCATAAAAAATGATAGCATTTGGTTTGAAGAGTATTTTGATGGGTATACCAAAAACAGTAAAAGCAACTCGTTTTCTATGGCAAAAACAATGGTTTCTGCCTTGCTAGGAAATGCTATTATGGAAGGTAAAATTCAGAGTTTAGATGAACCCGTAACACATTATTTACCAGAGCTAGAAGGAGAATATGCAGAAGACCTAACCGTGGGAGATCTTTCATCAATGGCATCGGGTATGCAATGGGATGAGAGTTATTACAGTCCGTTTAGCATTACCACCCGTGCCTATTTTGATACCGATTTAAGAAGCATGATGCTTGAGGTACCTATTACCTCTCCCCCAGGCCAAGAGTATATTTACTTAAGTGGTAATACCCAACTTTTAGGTATGGTATTAGAAAAAGCCACCGGAAAATCGTTAGCCGAAAGTTTTGAAGAAAAATTTTGGGAACCTATGGGGGCAGAAAATGAAGCCCTTTGGCAAGTAGACAGTGAAGAAATGGGTATGGAAAAAGCCTATTGCTGTATTGCTAGTAATGCCCGTGATTTTGCCCGTATGGGAAAACTATATAAAGATGATGGGGTTTGGAATGAAACACGTATTTTACCCAAAGCTTTTGTATTAAAATCTACCCACCCACGTTTTAAAGAAAGCCCTGAATATGGATACGGCTTGTGGTTATTGCACCACCGCAATAAAGACTTTTTTATGTTACGCGGACATTTAGGGCAATATGTAATTGTAGAACCAGAAGATAATATTATTATTGTACGCCTAGGACACACACGCCCAAACAAACGTTTATATGAAGGTGACCCCTTTACCGCAGATACCTACGGGTATATAGACGAGGCTTATAAAATGATGGACCATGCTCAAAAGGATTAGCTTAGACAAAATTCTTTTTCTGGATATTGAAACTGTACCGGAGTTTGAAAACTTTAACGAACTGGATGAAACTTCCCAAAAACTCTGGGAGCTTAAATCGGCATACCAACGTAAAGAAGAATTTTCGGCAGAGGAGTTTTATAACAACGCCGGTATTTGGGCAGAGTTTGGTAAAATTATCTGTATTTCAGTTGGTTATTTTGTGCTGAAAGGAGATACCCGCTCCTTTAGGGTAACTACCTTTTATGGGGAAGAAAAACAGTTGCTGTTAGAGTTTAAAAATCTGTTAGATACCCATTACCAACATCCACAACAATTGCTATGCGCACATAATGGAAAGGAATTTGACTTTCCGTACATTACCAGAAGAATGGTAATTCATAGCATAGACATCCCCTATAAACTAAACCTGTTTGGTAAAAAACCTTGGGAAGTACCCCACCTAGACACCATGGAACTCTGGAAGTTTGGCGATTTTAAAAACTATACTTCTTTAAAGCTACTTACCCACATTTTAGGCATTCCATCTCCTAAAGATGATATAGATGGTAGCGAGGTACGTGCTGTTTTTTATGAAGAAAAAAACATAGACCGTATTATCACCTATTGCGAAAAAGATACTATTGCCGTTGCTCAAATTTTACTACGCTTTAGAAATGAAGCGCTACTAACCGATGATGAGATTTTGCATGTGTAAGGAGTAGCTTATTATTTTGAAAAAATTGTAAATACCCATTACCATAATACTAACCAATTTACAATTCCAAAAACACAGTGCCTTCTGGTAAATTAAGGGTCAACTCACTATCTTTTACGGGTCTTCTATTAATAGCTGTTGGTGTGTATATCTTTGTCCAATAAAGTCCTTCTTCAATCATAAAGAGTTGTATTCCTTTTCCTCTTCTAAATAATTCGTCAAAACGGTACTCGGTAAAACCTTCATACCAATCTGGATTTACCTTTAAATCAGGAGCAAAATAGTAACTACTAGTAACATAAAATACCGAATCTGGTTGTGTTTTTAATGTCACTTTTATATTTGAATTAAACCCTACTACCTTATGGTTTAAAATTACACTGTCTTTACCTTTAGTAATAAAAGCATCGCTGGTCCGCTGTGCCATACTATACCAATATACCGTATCGGTATCTGCCACTTTTGCGTATGTTTTTTTATTTTCTACTAGCAGGTAATAACTACGTAACCAAGACTTATCAGGCGCAAAAAATTCTTTTTTATAGTTACCATTCTTAAAAGTCATAACCATCTTATTACCCTCCAACGCCATGAGTCTATTCTTATCAATTCCCTTTTTGCTAGAAATATAAGTAATATCGTAAGTAATAGTTCCTTCAAAATAAGTGGTATCGGTTACTTTTTGTGCCCAAGCAGAAGGAGTTAAAAACAAACCTAAAATTGATATGTATAAAACTCTTTTCATAGTATAGCTAAAAATATAAAACTAATTATATCCATTTAAGTTTCCTAATACATTTGGTAATCAATATTAAAAGCATTTCGAGTTTGCAAAAAGATCGTTAACACAAATACATCCTCCTTTTATTTAAGCATCAAATTGCTAATAAAAGAGACTATGAATCTAACAACCAAAATATAAGCTTTTATAATTCCTTATAACAATTTTAAACCCGACACATGTCGAAAAAAATATGTTTTAGTATGTTACAATCACTTACAAAAAAACACTACTTTTTCTGTTTATTATTTTTATTAAATCTAAATAAGTTTATACATTTGTCAATAAATTAAACTAATAATCAATTATGAAGTTTACCTATAAATTAAAAATTAGCACACTTTCCTTAGCTATTTGTTTGTTAGGAGTAACTATAAATAATCCTCTATACTCCTTCGAAAAAACCCATCTAAATACAGATATTAAGAATCATTTTATAGCTAGCGCTGTGTCTGGTTATATTACTGATACGAATGGCACTCCTATTGCTCAAGCAAATATTACTATTGAAGGCACCTCTTTAGGAACTGTAACCAATGAAAGAGGGTACTTTTTCATTGGAGGATTAGAACAAGGCACCTATACCATTAAAGTAGCCTACGTAGGTATGGAAACCCAAACCAAAAAAATAATTGTTACTACTAACACAGAGATTAAAGTAGATTTTACCTTAAAACAGCAAAATGAAATACTGAATGAAGTAGTAGTAGAAAGTAACCAAAATAAATTCAGTAAAAAAGAGAGTAAAACCGTATCGCACATGCCGATAAGTTATATGCAAAACCCACAGGTATATTCGGTAATCTCAAAAGATGTAATGCAAGAGCAGCTAGTTACCGACGTTCAAGGAGCTTTGGTAAATACTCCTGGTGTAAGTAACCTTGTAGAAAGTGTTGGTTCTGGCGGAGTTGGTTTAACCATGTATATGCGTGGTTTTAGTACAGGTGTTAACATGCGTAATGGTATGGCTACAACTTTTGTTACTATGACAGACCCAGTTAACCTAGAACGTTTAGAAGTAATTAAAGGGCCATCTGCTACTCTGTTTGGTTCTACCTTAACATCTTATAGTGGGTTAGTTAACCGAGTTACCAAAAAACCATATAGTAGTTTTGGTGGCGAGGTTGGATACTCATTAGGTAGTTTTGGCTTATCTAGAATTACTGCTGATATTAACACCCCTTTAAATAAAGATAAAACCGTTTTATTTAGATTAAATGCAGCTAAACACAACGAAAAAAGTTTCCAAAACTTAGGTCACCAAAATAACTATGCAGTAACACCTAGTTTAACATATCTGGTAAATGACCGTTTAACGTTAAACATAGAAGCCGAATTATTCCATACCAATAGACCAAGTAACTACATTGGAATTAATAAAGCTGATGATGGTAGCGGGGTAACTGCTAATAGCTTTGATGAACTAGATTACAACTTTGACTTCTCTTTTGGTAGTGACCAATTACAAAGTGAAGCTGATGTGTTCAATGTATTTGCTCAGGCAATCTATCAAATATCAGATAATTGGACCTCACAAACCAATATTTCAACTGCCAATACAGATAATAATGCAAACTACTTATTCTTAACTTATTTAACAGATAGCAGCATAAGAAGAATGCCAATGAATATTGTGAGTAACTTTAATAGTACTCAAATACAGCAAAACTTTAATGGCACCATGAAATTTGGTAATGTAGAAAACAAAATTTTGGTAGGATTAGACTATTATTACCTCACTACTAAAGACCGAAGAACCCGCTATGTATATGATGTAATTAGCCCACAGGATACCGATGCCGATATCAATTATCAATCATACCTAACTACACTCGGAGAGACTGACCCGTATGCTAGAGTAACAAGAGAACAGGAAACCTATAGTGCCTATGTATCTGATGTAATTACCATTGCAGACCGTTTAAACATAATGGCTAGCTTACGTGTAGACCATTATAAGAATAAGGAAGCAGATTATGACCAAACTGCTTTCTCACCAAAACTAGGTATTACCTATGAAGTTATGAAAGATCAACTAACCCTATTCGGAAACTTTATGGATGGTTTTCAAAATGTAGATCCTAGTGAAACCGATGGCGTAGCTGTTACTTATGACCCAGAACATGCTACCCAAATTGAAGGAGGAGTAAAAGCAGATTTATTTAACAATAAACTAGCGTTAACTGCAAGTTATTATGATATCACCGTAAGAGATATTGTACGTAGTGTTCCAGACCCTAACAACATTGGTGTTTTTAATGCAGTACAAGATGGTACTCAAAATAGCAAAGGTTTAGAATTAGAAGTAATTGCCAACCCATTAACCGGTTGGAATATTATTGCAGGATACGGATATAACGAAAGTAGATATACCAAAGCTGATATAGATGTAGAAGGCAATAAACCTTACTCTACTCCTTATAATGTTGCCAACTTTTGGACTAGCTATAACTTTAGTAAAGGTACTTTAAAAGGTTTTGGACTAGGATTTGGAGGAAATTATGTAGGTGAATCTTATTTCAACGATGCTAACACTTTTACGCTTCCTGAATATACTGTTATTAACAGTACCATATTTTATGACCAGCCTAAATATAGAATTGGGTTTAAACTGAACAACATTACAAATGAAGAGTACTGGGCTGCAAGCTACTGGGCTCAACCACAAAAAACAAGAAATTTTGTTGTAAACTTCACTTATAAATTTTAACCTTTCCGTTGAAAGTTGGTCTCCATGGGCCAACTTTCTTTTATTTTATGAAGCAAAAAGTACACAAAAAGAAAAAAGGAAAATCTACCTTTAACAAGGTAGTTGCATGGATACATTTATGGCCTAGTATTGTATCGGGTATTATTGTTGTTTTTGTTTGTATTACAGGTACTATTATTGTGTATACAGATGAGATTATGGACCTCTCTGCCGGAGAAGCCAAATATGTAACTCCAGGAGAACACAAATTAACTTACTCAGAAATTAATGAAAAAGTATTACAGCAAGACTCTATGTATGCTGTATCTGAAGCTGTATTTTATAAAGAGCCCAACCGAAGTCTTCGTTTAAGAATTTTTGACAGAAAGAATGTCAAAATGTTTATGATGTATGTGAACCCATATACAGGTGAAATTCTTAAAAAAGATAGTACTATTTATTTTTTCTTTATTACAGCACATTTACATGCACAACTATTAGCAGGCTCTATTGGTGGATGGATTGTGGCTATTTCTACTATTGTTTTTTTTGTTAACTGTCTTACTGGTCTCATTTTATGGTGGCCAAAAAAATGGAATAAAACAACCAAAAAAGCAAGCTTTACTGTAAAATGGAGTGCAAAATTTAAACGTTTAAATTATGATTTACATAATGTTTTCGGATTCTATTCCTTGTTATTATGTGTTATTCTAAGTGGTACAGGGCTCATTATTTTTTTCCATACTTTAATGGATGTTACCGTTAAGGTTGCCGGTGGTGATGAACTAGGTATTATAGAAAAACTACCTAAAGCAGACTCCAACAAAATTCCTCTAGACATGGCAGCATTCGCATATAAAACTCTAGACGAAAAATTTCCTCAGAAAGAGGCTGCTAGTATATGGGTATACCAAGTACAAAATTTGGGCGCATTTGCTTTTACTGCAGGAAAACCAGGTTTAAAAAGTATAGAAGGTGACGAAATAATTGCCTTTGACAAATATTCTGGTGACCAGATTAACCTATCTGAAAAAACGATTACACACGCAAAAACTGAAAATACAGTATGGCAACTACATATGGGACAATGGTGGGGGCAATTAGGTAAACTACTCACTTTTATCACAGGTATTATTGCTACCAGTTTGCCTATTACAGGGTTTATAATTTGGTGGGGAAAAAGAAAAAAGAAATAAAACTAACTGCATACAAACCACCTTTCATATATTATTTGTTGTAGTCGGTTTGTGCTGTAAAACACAAACCGATACAATTTATTAAAATTGTTTACGCAATCGTCTTTTCCTTGCGCTTAAGTATCAAAGCACTAATAAGCGTAACAATTAATCCTGGAGGCAGTATTTCCATATACGTAAACCCGGCATTAATAAATGGGTTCTTGTACATTTCAGCATAGTCTGCCATCTCTTGTACTTGTTGGTCTATTTCTGCTTGGGTAGCTCCGGCTGCTCTTAAATTGGCAATGGTATGCTCGGCATACTTTTCCATAAAATCCGGAATAAAATAAAAATAGTCTATCAACCAAGATACTACATACACCGTAGAAGCAATTAGCACAATAATACCACCAACTTTAAAAGCCTTCCCAAAACTAATTACCCCACCATTATAATTATTCCTATAATTTCTAATGCCTATAAACACCATAGAAAAGGCTATAAGCATAGAGGCATAGCCAATTATCATTCCCTTATCAAAATCTACGGCACCTTCGGTATCAAACATACCACTAATAGATAACAACATAGATGCCGACACTATAACACCGGCAATAAGTCCATAAACAAGAGTAATTTTTTTCATTGTAATACGTTTTTAAGATGCAACAATAGTACAGGTTTTGCCTAATTTCTATCTCATACTTTTGGCCATTTCTTTAAAATTCTCCCTTTTTAGTACCAAAGTATGAGTTATGGTATTAGTCCTAAGCGCTTTGCCTTTTCTACAGCTTGCGTACGTCGTTGTACTTGTAATTTACTAAACAAATTCTGATTATGCGATTTTACCGTGCTTACCGACACACTTAGTTCAGATGCTATTTCTTGGTTCGTATGCCCTAATGCTATCAACTGTAATATTTCTAATTCGCGCTTGGTAATTTCAAGCATTTCCAATTGTTGCGTATTAATAGTAAATGTTGCCTTTGGGGTTATATAAATTTCCTTTTCTATAATACGTGTTTCAACTTTTGGTTTGGTAAGTTTTGCTGCCAACCAAATACCAAGTGCGGTAAATATAAGGGCAATAAAGCCAATATAAATTTCAAAATAGTGTTCAAAAACAACAAATCGAAGCTCTAACCACCTCAACAAAAAAAGCAGTAAAGCCAAGCTAACACCATATAAAATGGTAGTTTTATATTTTTTAAAAAAGGAGCGGTATTTCAATTGAATATCTATTTTACTGAATTACTTCTAATTGCGTTAGCAATATAGTAATTGAAGTTTCTACAAAGCTACATTGAAATAAAAAAAGGAGTTCATCTGTCTGATAAACTCCTTTTAAATTGTATTTCTTAAATAGCTATTATGCCTTTTTCTTCTTATAATATTTAGACCCTATATATATCAATACCCCAATAACCACCGCATACCAAAAATACGATACGGGCTTACCGCTACCACCAACGGTAGTAAAAAGCCTGTCCCAACGTATTTTGTCAAAGCCCTGAGCATTTTTCTCAAAACTCATAAATATAAACACAGGTTTACCAACTACATGATCAAAAGGTACATAACCCCACATACGTGCATCTAATGAATTATGGCGGTTGTCGCCCATCATCCAATAGTAATTCTGTTTAAACGTATAGGTAGTTGCCTTTTTACCATTAATAAAAATATCATTTCCAGCAGTGGTTAAATTATTATGCTCGTACTCGGTTATAATACGTTTGTAAAAAGGTAAGTTTGCTTTTGTAATATCAATGGTAGCACCTTCTTCCGGAATATAAATTGGTCCGTAATTATCGCGGTTCCATTGTAAAGAATCTATATACGGAAACACTTCTCCCTTTACCCCATCTAACACCAATTGCTTCTCTACACTTTTTACCAAAGGATGCTCTTTTAATCGGGCAGCTTCTTCATCTGTTAAGGTTAAATAATAGCCATTCTTATAGCTACCTCCTTCTCTAAATCCGTAGCGCTCTTTTAATGCGCCAAGCGGTATCTGCTGATTATCGGTATCTACATAAAAACCATATTGGGGTTTAGCACGCTCTGGTAATTGTGTTTGTTTTCCATTAATAAACACATAACCATTTTTAATCTCTAAGGTATCGCCCGCAATACCCACACAGCGTTTTACCAAGTTTGTTTTTTTATCAATTGGCTTGTAATAGTTTCTATCGGGATGAAAATTGTTCATATCCTTCAGCGTATCTGCCGGCTGATTAAATACCACAATATCATTATTCTTTATCTTCTGAAAACCAGGTAATCGTAAATAGGGCAGCTGAAACGAATTCCAAAAAGAAGTTTCTCGTTTCTCATAATCATCATCAAACACGTATGACTTAGACCCTACTACAGGTAACGTATCATGCACAAAGGGTGCTGCAATGGTAGTCATAGGTACTCTTGCTCCGTAATGAAACTTACTTACAAAAAGAAAATCGCCCACCAGTAAACTTTTTTCTAAAGAAGAAGAAGGTATTACAAAGGGCTGCATAATATACATATGTACAAAAGTAGCAGCAACCACCGCAAACAAAATAGAGTTTGTCCACTCGCCAATAGCTGTTGTTGGTTTTAAACTACGGTTGGGTATATAGGCAGCATCTGTAGCATAGTTTACATAGTAAATATAAAACCCTAATGTTAGCACCCCCAAATACGTATCTTTCATACTGTTTTTACCAAAGCTACGTATGGTTTCTACCCATACAATAGGTATCATGGCCAAATTAATTACTGGTAAAAACAGCAGTACTACCCACCACTTAGGGCGGTTTATTATTTTCATAAGCACCACCGCATTGTATACAGGCACCAATGCTTCCCAGGCTTTTCTGCCTGCACGTTGGTATAATTTATAAGTTCCTGCAAAATGTATTACCTGTACTACAAGTAAAAATATAAGCCACTGAGAAAATGTCATTTCAAATTTTTAATCACATAGGTAGACAAAAGTAAGGTATTGTTACAGTTATATTTACTATTTCACGTGATGTATTTAAAATGTATGTGCCTACCCTAACAACTATAATTCACATAATTCTACTATCTTTAACCTATGCTAAAGGTTACTAATTTATCGGTTGCGTTTAAAAAAGAAAACGCTTTTACCAATGTTATCCATAACATCTCTTATAGTGTAGAGACCAATGAAATTATTGGTATTGTAGGAGAATCTGGTAGTGGTAAATCAGTTTCATCATTAGCATTAATGGGCTTACTTCCTAAAAAAATAAGTAACATATCGTCTGGTAGTATTAGCTTTCAAGATCAAGAACTTACGCAACTTTCAGAAAAGGAATTTAGACGGATAAGAGGAAATCAAATTTCCATGATTTTTCAAGAGCCTATGTCATCTTTAAACCCCTCTATGAAATGTGGTAAGCAAGTACTAGAAATTTTGAAAGCACATACCAAACTAACTACCAAAGAGGCGAAAGCAGAGGTTTTATCGCTGTTTGAAAAAGTGCAACTACCAGAACCCGAGGTGTTGTACAACAAATATCCGCATCAAATATCTGGCGGACAAAAACAGCGGGTAATGATTGCTATGGCAATAGCCTGTAAACCTAAATTACTTATTGCAGATGAACCTACAACAGCACTAGATGTAACCGTACAAAAGGAAATTATAAAGCTGCTAAAAAAACTACAGCAAGAAACCAATATGAGCATCATATTTATTTCTCATGATTTAGCATTGGTTTCAGAAATTGCCGATAAAGTAGTGGTTATGTACAAGGGAGCTATTGTAGAACAAGGTAGTGCGGCAACTATATTTAACCAGCCACAACATACCTATACTAAAGCTTTACTAGCCTCTAGACCTTCATTAGACGTTAGGCTGGCAAAACTACCCACCATAGCCGATTTTTTAAATAATACTATTGATAACACCATAGTTACAGCACAAGACCGAGCAGAAAAACATCAACAACTATACAGTCAACCTCCCTTATTAGAAGTTGCTAATGTTGAAAAAGAGTACTTGGGTCAAGCCTCTTTATTCGGAAAAAGTACCAGCTTTAAAGCTGTAAATGATGTTTCCTTTAAAGTATACGAAGGCGAAACCGTTGGTTTGGTAGGCGAAAGCGGCTGCGGAAAATCTACCCTTGGTAATGCCATTTTGCAGTTAGACAAAGCCACGGCGGGTAGCATACGCTATAGAGGTACCGATATTACCAAACTCAACAGTAGCCAAATTAAAACGTTACGCAAAGAAATTCAGCTTATTTTTCAAGATCCGTATTCTTCACTCAACCCTAGAATAGCCGTAGGAAACGCCATTTTAGAACCTATGAAAGTGCACGGACTTTATGAAAATGATGCACAACGTAAAGAAAGGGTTATTGCGCTTTTAGAGCGGGTTGGTTTAGAAGCCGATCACTACAATAGATATCCGCATGAATTTTCTGGTGGGCAACGTCAACGTATTGGTATTGCACGTACCATTGCATTACAGCCCAAACTTATTATTTGTGATGAATCTGTCTCTGCCTTAGATATTTCGGTACAAGCACAAGTACTTAATTTATTGAATGAGTTAAAAGAAAATTTTGGTTTTACATACCTTTTTATTTCCCATGATTTAGCCGTAGTGAAATACATGAGCGATCAATTAATTGTAATGAATAAGGGTAAAATAGAAGAAATTGGCGATGCAGATGTTATTTACGCAAACCCGAAGTCAGAATACACGCACAAACTAATAGCTGCTATCCCTAAGGAAAATGCAATAAAAAAACGTTTTCGTAAATAATTTTTGTTGAATTTCTAACACTTCTTAATTTTTAGTAAAAAAATTGCAATTGTTTAACAGCTATTGTTATACCTTTGTAACACCAAAACACAATTAATATGCGTAAGAATTCTGTTCCTGAAACTCAAGAAGTGGTTTTAATAGGAGCCGGAATTATGAGTGCTACTTTAGCAGTACTTCTAAAAAAATTAGATCCGACTCTTACCATTACTGTTTACGAAAAACTAGATGTTATTTCCGGTGAAAGCTCTAATGCTATGAATAATGCCGGTACCGGACATGCAGGTTTTTGTGAACTAAATTATACCCCTGAAAAAGAAGATGGCTCTATTGATATTAAGAAAGCCATTGATGTTGCAAGCTCTTTTGATTTATCAAGAGAATTTTGGGCTCACCTAGTAGAAAATGAAATTATCAGTAACCCTGAAGATTTTATTACACCTACACCACACATGAGCTTTGTTTGGGGAGAAGACGACGTAAATTTTTTGAGGAAAAGATGGGAAACACTTTCTACGCACCCATTGTTTAAAGACATGAAGTACTCTGAAGATTGGGATGAAATTGCAAGTTGGTTACCTTTAGTGATGAAAGATCGTAAAAAAGGAGAGCCAGTTGCTGCCACCCGAATGGAACATGGTACTGATGTAAACTATGGAGAACTTACTCGTAAAATCTTAATGAACTTACTTTTCCATAACCAGATTGATTTACACATGGCACATGAGGTAAAAAATCTGAAAAAGAAAGAAGACGGTTCATGGGAGTTAAAAGTAAAAAATCTTGCTACTAAAAAGAAAAGTACCAAAAAAGCAAACTTTGTGTTTATTGGTGCTGGCGGAAAAGCAATTACCTTATTAGAAAAATCTCATATTAAAGAGGCAAAAGGGTATGGCGGATTCCCAGTTAGTGGTGAGTGGTTAATTTGTAACAATCCTGAAGTTGTAAAACAACACCACGCTAAAGTATACGGTAAAGCTAAAATTGGGGCGCCACCAATGTCGGTTCCTCACTTAGATAGCCGACAAATTAATGGAAAAGCTAGTTTATTATTTGGACCATTTGCCGGATTTTCAACCAAGTTTTTGAAAAACGGATCCTATTGGGATTTTGTAGGTTCTATGCGTAAAGATAACATTGTACCAATGATGTCTGCCGGAATTCACAACATACCGTTAACCAAATATTTAATTGAGCAGGTACGCCAAACCAAAGAAGATAAATTAAACGCCTTAAGAGACTATTTCCCAGATGCAAAAGCAGAAGATTGGGATGAAGAACTTGCCGGACAACGTGTACAAGTAATTCAAAAAGATGGTAAAGGTGGTGTACTTAAATTCGGAACTGAAATTGTATGCTGTGAAGACGGTTCTTTAGCCGGATTATTAGGAGCTTCTCCAGGAGCCTCTACCGCAGTATCTATAATGATAGATTTGCTTCAAAGATGTTTCCCTGAACGTTTTGAAGCAGCATGGAAAGGTAAAATTCAAGAAATTATACCTTCGTATAACAAAGCAAGTATTGCTCCAAAAGAGTATAGTGACAGCAGACAACGTACTGCCGCTATTTTAGGTCTTACACCAGCAATGCAACATAAAAGAGAAGAAGTTTCATCTTACGTTAGTTAATAGCAGAAAGGCTGGCTATCATGAAAAAAATTATTGGGTCTAAATACCTAACTATTTAACCTATATAGCACAAAGAATTTTAGCCAGCCTCTTTCTTTTTATAACTTCATCTCCGGAATATCTCCGTTTACAATTAGTTTTCCTGCGGTTGCATTTTTTATTTCTTCTACACTTACACCTGGTGCTCGTTCTAAAAGTAAAAACCCTTCAGCGGTTACTTCTAATACCGCCATATTAGTCACTATTTTTTTTACGCACCCTACTCCTGTTAAGGGTAATGAACATTGCGGCAGTAATTTAGACGCTCCTGCTCTATTGGTATGCATCATAGCCACTATGATATTTTCGGCAGAGGCTACCAAGTCCATAGCACCTCCCATACCTTTAACCATTTTACCCGGTATTTTCCAATTGGCAATATCACCGTTTTCTGCTACTTCCATAGCTCCTAATATAGTAAGGTCTACATGCTTACCGCGTATCATGGCAAAACTAGTAGCAGAATCAAAAAAACTAGCCCCGTCCAATGTAGTAATGGTTTGCTTGCCTGCATTAATTACATCTGCATCTTCCTCTCCCTCAAACGGAAAAGGTCCCATACCCAATACTCCGTTTTCACTCTGAAATTCTACTGCAATATCATCGCGTACAAAATTAGCTACCAAAGTAGGTATTCCTATTCCTAGGTTTACATAATAGCCGTCTTTTACTTCTTTTGCAATTCGTTTTGCTATACCGTTTTTATCTAACATGTTCTAAAATTAAAATGTTGGTAATACCGCTCCCGTTACTTACTTCTCACTGTTCGTTGCTCAATACGTTTTTCATAATGGGTGCCCTTAAAAATTCGGTTTACAAAAATTCCGGGTATATGAATTTCATTTGGGTCTAATGCCCCAGCTGGCAGCAACTCTTCAACCTCCACTACGGTAACTTTAGCAGCACCGCACATACACGGGTTAAAATTACGGGCGGTACCCTTAAATACCAAGTTACCAGCTTCATCGCCCTTCCAAGCTTTCACAAAAGCAAAATCTGCTTTGTAGGCCTCTTCCATTAAGTACATTTTACCATTAAATTCTCTACTTTCTTTACCTTGGGCAACTTCGGTACCATAGCCTGCGGGTGTAAAAAATGCTGGAATACCCGCTTGAGCAGCCCTGCATTTCTCTGCCAATGTACCTTGTGGTGTTAATTCTACCTCTAATTCACCACTTAACATTTGGCGTTCAAACTCGTCATTTTCTCCCACATAAGAAGAAATCATTTTACGTATTTGTTTTTTCTGAAGTAGCAACCCTAATCCAAAATTGTCTACTCCAGCATTATTAGAAATACAAGTAAGCCCTTGTACATTTAACTTTACCAATTGCGAGATACTATTTTCCGGAATTCCGCACAATCCAAAACCTCCCAACATTAGGGTCATTCCATCTGTAACACCGCTTAAAGCTGCTTCAACACCCGAAACTACTTTTTTAATCATTATGTAATATTTTTTTATTAAAATACGAATTTTTCAATAACAATATACATTTTTTAACATAAACTAAAAAGAGGGGTGTAAATATTAATATTTACACCCCTCTTTTTAATCTATTGGTAACCTTTTCTAAAATCGTTTTCCTATAGATATACCTGCCCTTAAATAAGCACTTTGTGCATTTGCATAATCTGCAAAATTACCACCTAGTCCGCCGTAAATGGTACCTGTCCAATTATGATTGTTTAAAAACTTGGCACCTACACTTACACCCATTCCGTAACCAACTTTATTTATATCTTCATGGTTGTAGCTCAAGTCCCAAACTTTTTCAACTGTTTCCTCAAACACGGTAACATTTCCTTCTAAATAAAAGCCAGCGGCTCTTTTTTTTCCAAAATAGAATCTGTAGAAAGCAGTAGAAATATAATTAATATCAATATGCTCATCATTAAGCGAAATTGCCGCAGAAAGTCCTATAGATCCGTTGTCAGAAATAATACGCTCATAGGTAACCTCGGGTAAACCTAAAGCAGTATACAGTAAATTTAAACTCACTTCATTGTTATCGTATGAGGTATTTTGTCCGTTTTGTGCCTGTACTTTACAGAGCCCAAGAACGATTAAAAGCATCAACGTGATTTTTTTCATTTTAGGTTATTTTGTTAGGTTGTACTAATTAATAAGTTTATTAATTAGTAAGTAGATTCTTAAAAACAAAAAAGGTTGCGTTTGCAACCTTTATAAATTTTATTTTATCACTGTATCCTTAAAATTCTCTAGTATTTGGTCAAATACTCCGTATAGCTCATCTAAATTATCATTAGTAACCAACTGTTGTCGGTACTCTTTAAAATGAGGTATTCCTTTAAAGTAATTGGTATAGTGCCTACGCATTTCCATAATTCCTAAACGTTCTCCTTTCCATTCGGTAGACCATGTAAGATGATTTTTAGCAGCCTCTACTCTATCAGCAATTGTAGGCGGATCTAAATGTTCACCAGTTTCAAAAAAGTGTTTTATCTCGTTAAAAATCCACGGATATCCAATAGCAGCCCTACCAATCATAATACCATCTACCCCGTACTTATTGCGGTATTCTAAGGCTTTTTCAGGAGAATCTACATCCCCATTACCAAATATAGGCATGGTAATTCTAGGATTTTCTTTCACGCGTGCAATGGGTACCCAATCTGCCTCTCCTTTGTATAGTTGGGCACGGGTTCTACCATGTATACTTAAGGCTTGTACCCCTACATCTTGCAAACGTTCTGCTACCTCATCAATATTTATAGAGCTATCGTCCCAACCCAATCGGGTTTTTACCGTTACCGGTAAACTGGTACTATCTATCACTGCCTTGGTTAGGCGTATCATTAAATCTACATCTTTTAATACTCCGGCACCAGCCCCTTTGGTAACCACCTTTTTTACCGGGCAACCAAAGTTAATATCTAATACATCTGGCTTTACCGTTTCTACTATTTTGGCAGACATTGCCATCGCTTCTTCATCTCCACCAAAAATCTGAATACCAACAGGACGTTCGTAATCAAAAATATCAAGCTTCATCTTGCTCTTAATAGCATCACGTATTAAGCCCTCAGAAGAAATAAATTCTGAATACAACATATCTGCCCCGTGCATTTTACACAGTCTTCTAAACGGCGGATCACTTACATCTTCCATTGGTGCTAACAACAACGGAAATTCTCCTAACTCTATGTTTCCTATTTTTACCAAAATATTCCAGATTTTGATGCAAAGATAAGTTTTTATCTTTTCTATATGCTATAGTACTACGTACACCTCTGTAAATGCAAAACTACTTGGTTTAAATACTACTTAATATACTATATTTGAGAAACGTTTTTAGCAAATGCCAACGCCCGCAAAAGTATACATAGACCCCCGCTCTAGAATTTTATATGCATCCTTTTACATACAAGGGCTTTATGAGGTATTTGGAAAACAACAGGTATCTTTTTCGGCACATCCGTTTACAGCACTAGACAAAGACAATGAAGCTTTTTCTTTTGAGCATTATTTTGCTTTTGTAATAGATGAAAATGGCACAGAAAAACGCTACATAGTAGATTTTTGTGACCCACCTGATATTAGTAAAAATGCATACCAATGGTGCCATGCATACGCTAAAATAAATTTTAACCCCGCTGAAACAGCACCTCAGTTTTTAGAAAAACTGGTACATATACCACCTAGTTTTGGTATACGCATATGGAGTGCCCCTAAAACGGCACTCATGGCTATAACCAATTATATCCGCTGTAAAAAAGCTAAGTTTCAGTTTCCTAAAAAGTACTTTAAAGATTATTACCACCAACATAAACGCAACGTACTAGCCGATTACCAAAATACCCTACACTCCAATAGCAACAAAAAACCGTATGTTTTTATGATTGCAAGCCTGTGGAAAGATGAAAACTGTGTAGCTGAAACCAATGAAAGGCGACACCAATTTATGCGTATTTGCAAACAACTACCTATTATATTTGAAGGTGGTTTTTGGGCTACGCCAGAACACCCACAGTACAAAACATACAAAGAAGATTGTTTTGATACGCCGTACCCTACAACGGCATACATTGCTAAAACAAAAGCCTCGTACATGGTTTTTAATACACCCGCTGTACATTTTTGTCATGGTTGGAAATTAGGAGAATATCTTGCCATGGGAAAAGCTATTATTACTACCCCTCTTTACAATAAGCTACCAAAAGCCTTACCGTGTATAGAGATTAATGATGAAGCCTCTTTAAAAAAGGCCATACAAACCCTCATAGAAAGTACAGCTACAAAAAATCAACTAGAAAAAGAAGCTACTGAATATTACCTAAACTATGTACAACCCAAAGCAGTTATAGCAAAATTGGTTTTATAAAAAAAGCGCCTGCTACTAAATAGTAACAGACGCAAGAAATATACCTAGGGTAAGTATTTGGGCTTGTTAAAAATTATAATCGTTCGCGCTCTTCAACGTCAATATCTTGTTTGTTGTTTCTAAGGCGGTAATTACCAAACTTATATTTAAAACCTAACATAATAGTTCGGTTTTCAAATCTGCTTCGGTATGCGTTAGATTGGTTTAAATACTCGGTTGAGCTAGTAAATATTTGTCCGTTAAAAATATCGTTGGCTTGTAAGCTTAGACTAGCACGGTTGTTCCATAACGATTTACTCATAGAAATAGAAAAGTTACTACGTGCTGTTACCTGTGCATTGGCATCGTTAGCTGGTAATACATACATATAAGTAACATCTACTAGCCAAGAGTTATCTTTTAAAAAGGTAAAATAGTTACCCATAAAAAACCACCCTGTCCATCTGTTATTATCAACAAGTGCATTATTATTCTCTACCGCAAAAAACTGAAGTTTATTGTAAAAAGTAGACGACTCAAAATACAAATACCAACGGTTAGAAATAGGTTTACTAACATATAAATCTAACCCATAAGATTCTTCTCTTTCTAAGTTATCTGCAACATACTTAAGTTTTCTGGTTTCATTTTCCTGAAAACTTAATTCAGACATTGGGTCACTAATATGCTTATAGAATAAAGATACTGTATACGCTCTTTTAAAAGTATAATCTATATTCATGTAGTGTTTTAAAGCTGGTAACAATCTAGAGTTTCCAGTTACAAAACTATTATCACTTAAATAGTAACGAAACGGATTTAAACGCTTATAAGAAGGTCTGTTAATACTACGCTTATAGGAAAATGCAAAGCTATGATTGTCTGCCGGATCATACGACAAACTTGCCGATGGAAACCATTTTAAATAATCAAAGCTATTATTATCGGTAGCATCTGCTGCGGTTCCTTCCGCATCGGTATATTCAGCACGTACACCTGCCCTCATACTCCACTTTGTAAAGCTCTTAGAAAAACTGGTATACCCTGCAATATTAGTTTCAGTATAATCAAAGTCATAAGCATTATCGGCACCGTTTTCTACACCTTCTTGTAGTAAATCGCTTCCGGTATCAATAGTAACTCCTTTCGCTCCAAAAGAAAGGGTAGCACTTTTTGGTAAAGGCAATTCATAATCTACCTGACCTGTAGTAATACTTATATCCTGATTTTGTAATGAGTTAATGGTATTGCTATTTAACAAACTAGCAGCGGCATCATAATAATTAGTTACTACGTTTTGTGAACGTTCATAATCATAATTGGTATGGTGTAACAAAACCGAAAGATTTTGTCCTTCATCATCTATAGCATAAGTATACCCAAGATTTAAAGCTATGTTTGTTTTGTTATCTCTTGTATTATTAAAAGAATTAAAGGTAGAATCTATAACCCCAAAATTGTCATAAGCAATAGTATTACTTTTGGTGTTACGCTCCCAATACGGGTTATATAACAGATTGGCAGAAAAATTTAAATTGCTTTTGGCACTTAACTCATAATCTATATTCGTAGTAACGGTATGGTCTTCTTGCCAAGTATCTAAGTCAATAGCACTATCCCAATATCCGTTTTCTTGGGTATTGTCATAAAACTGAACATACTCCGATGTAATTCTATCTAACTTCTTCTTGTTAAACCCATAGCTTAAATATACGTTTAACTTATCCGTTTTATAAAAGTGCCCAGTACTAAGAGCATATTTAGGATAAATACCTTGCGTATAATTACCGCCAATGTTACCATTATAGCCCGTAATTAGGTTTTTACCCATTTTAATATTTACTACAATAGCATCTTCTGCATCGTATTTTGCAGACGGACTAGTAATTACCTCAACCGCTTCTATAGAAGTTGCTGGCGTACTTTCTAATAACTGCTGTAGCTCTGCCGAGGAAAGGTGTACTTTTTTATTGTTGATGTAAACCGTTGGACTTTGCCCTTTTACCGTAAGCTGGTTGTTTAGTAAAATAATCTGTGGCGTTTTTTCTAATACACCCCAAGTACTACCATTGGTTAAAGAAGTACTAGCTACATCAAACACTATACGGTCCGATAGTTTTTTAACCGTAGGCTTTTTAGCACTTACAGTTACTTCTTCTAAATTTTCGTTGCTAGGTTGCATTACTATTGGGGGTACCGTGATATCTCCTGTTACAGAAACCTCTTGCGTGGTGGTAGTAAAACCAACAAACGAACATACAATTTTATAGGTTCCTTCTTTTAAACCTGTAATGGTAAAAGCTCCATTATCATCACTGGCAACTCCTTTAATTGCCTCATCATTGGTGGTGTTTAGTAATATGGTTGCATAAGAAACAGGAGCGTTGTTATTATCTACAACTTTGCCGGATATTTGATATTCTTGAGCGAATATCGTGGTGCTATAAAAAACCGCCAAAGTACATAGCACTGCTATTTTTTTCATAAGAATTGTTTGGTTAGAGTTGTTAACAAATCATTAACAAATATATCAATTTTTTCTTACTTGGAAACAAATATACATAGCACTGTGAAATGGCCTAGTAAATACATTATATTTGCAAATTGATAAGAAAGCAATTTAAGGAAGATGAAGCACATTCGTAACTTTTGTATTATAGCACACATTGACCATGGTAAGAGTACACTGGCCGATAGACTCTTGGATTTTACAGGGGCCGTAACGGAACGAGAAAAGCAAGATCAGTTACTTGATAGTATGGATTTGGAGCGTGAGCGTGGTATTACCATTAAGAGTCATGCTATTCAAATGGAATATGTGTATAAAGGAGAAACCTATGTTTTAAACCTTATTGACACCCCAGGTCACGTTGACTTTAGTTACGAGGTATCACGTTCTATTGCTGCCTGTGAAGGTGCGCTACTAGTAGTAGATGCTGCACAAAGTATACAGGCACAAACTATTTCTAACTTATACTTAGCTTTAGAAAACGACTTAGAAATTATTCCTGTTTTAAATAAAGTAGATTTACCAAGTGCTAACCCTGAAGAAGTTACCGATGATATTGTAGACCTTTTAGGATGCGATGCCGATGAGGTAATTCCGGCTTCGGCTAAAACAGGTATTGGTATTGAAGAAATATTAAATGCTATTATTGAACGCATCCCTGCTCCTAAAGGTACAGAAGATGAACCTTTACAAGCACTTATTTTCGATTCTGTTTACAATCCTTTCCGTGGGGTTGAAACGTACTTCAGAGTATTAAACGGACAAATTAAAAAAAATCAGAAAATCAAATTCATGGCAACGGGTAAAACCTATAATGCCGATGAAATTGGTACCTTAAAATTAGTACAACATCCTAAGCAAATTATTTCTGCAGGAGACGTAGGGTACTTAATTACAGGTATTAAAGACGCCCGTGAAGTAAAAGTGGGTGATACGATTACCGATGCTGTAAACCCTACACAAAACATGATTTCTGGTTTTGAAAATGTAAAACCAATGGTATTTGCTGGTATTTATCCGGTAGATACAGAAGATTATGAAGAGTTAAGAGCTTCTATGGAAAAATTACAATTGAACGATGCTTCATTGGTATTTACTCCTGAAAGTTCTGCGGCTTTAGGTTTTGGTTTCCGATGCGGATTCTTAGGAATGCTTCACTTAGAAATTATTCAGGAACGTTTAGAGCGTGAGTTTGACATGACCGTGATTACTACGGTACCTAACGTTAGCTACCACGCATTTACAAAAAAGAATCCTAATGATATTATTGTAGTAAACAACCCTTCTGATATGCCAGATCCTACCATTATGGATCGTGTAGAAGAGCCGTTTATTAAAGCAAGTATTATTACCAAGGCAGATTTTGTAGGGCCTGTTATGAGTTTATGTATTGAAAAACGTGGACAAATTACCAACCAAACCTACTTAACACCAGAACGTGTAGAGTTAAACTTTGACATGCCATTAGCAGAAATTGTATTTGATTTCTATGACCGTTTAAAAACGGTATCTAAAGGGTATGCTTCTTTTGACTATAGCCCTATTGGTATGAGAGCTTCTAAATTGGTAAGGGTAGACGTACTTATTAATGCACAGAGTGTAGATGCACTATCTGCTTTAATTCACGCAGACAATGCCTATAACATTGGTAAAAAAATGTGTGAGAAATTAAGAGAGTTAATACCACGCCAACAATTTGATATTCCTATTCAGGCGGCTATTGGTGCTAAAATTATTTCTCGTGAAACTATTAAGGCCTTACGTAAAGATGTAACTGCTAAATGTTACGGGGGAGATATCTCGCGTAAACGTAAACTACTAGAAAAGCAGAAAAAAGGTAAAAAGCGTATGCGCCAAGTAGGTAATGTAGAAATACCGCAACAAGCATTTATGGCGGTACTTAAACTAAACGATTAAATATAGTAACCCTATACATTATATATAAATCCGGAGTCATGCTCCGGATTTTTTTGTTATATACCACCTAGTTATAGTTATAAGTACACCATTATACGTGTGGTATAAAATAATCTTTATTTCGTATAAAAAAAATTTACAACTTTGATTAATAGAAATTTAAACTTGGTAATATAGACGACATAGTTACTTAAAGCATTCACAACCTTAGCTTAAATACACTTTCATTTCTACGGGATATTTTTGAGACCATCAAAACACTTAATTACTCGTAAACAATGAAAATCTCAAAAAACTTTACAAAATTGCTATTTGCTTCTGTAGCCCTTGCTGGTGTATTTGTATCATGTACAGGTGAAGACGGAAGAGATGGTATTAATGGCGTTGATGGTCAGAACGGACAAGACGGTCAAGACGGTGAGGACTACACAACAGAACAAACTATGTTTGAAAACAAATCTTCAGTAGATCCTTTAGTGGCTATTGCTCCACAATTTAATTACGTAAAAGCGTATTCTTTAATCAGTTCTCCTGATATGATTGGAGATACCAACTTTCAATTAGCTGGTTCTGCAGATGGTGCAGGTTTATTAAAAGATGGAGACGAGTATATTTATGTTGTAAACTGTGAAGACAGTTATGCTGTAGCTCGTATTCGTTTAGATCAGTATTTTAACCCTATTGCTGGAGATTATTTATTAAACTCTGGTGTTGCAGATTACGCACGTCAGTGTTCTGCTACAATGTGGGAAGCTGATATTCATGGTGGTAGCCAAGATTTATTTCTTTCTGCTTCTGAAAGTATTAACTATGATGTAAAAGGTATTGACCCTTGGAACCCAAGCCCAGACCCTGCTGCTGATTATGGGTTAGATGCGTTAGGAGAATTCTCTTGGGAAAATGCTGTGCCATTACCTCAGGGTGCTTATTCGGGTGCTACTGTTATTATTGGTGGTGACGATGACTCTAGCAATTCAGAAGGTCAGGTTATTATGTATTACTCTCAAAGTGGTGATGCAGATTTTGATAATGGTAAAGTATATGTACTTAGAACTAAAGAAGTTTCTAACGGTACAGGTGGTGCTATGGCAGTAGATGCTACTACGCAATACAACGAAGGTAACTTTGACTTTGGTGTAGAGTACGAAGTAGAGTTTGTAGAAATTACAAATGCAGCTTCTTTAACTAAAAACGAAGTGGAAACAGAATGTAACAACGTATTAGCTACTCAGTTTATGAGAGTTGAAGATGTTGATTACCAAAAAGGTAGTGATGCTGCTGCTAGAAATGTATATTTTAACGTAACTGGTAGAGGTCCAGGACAAGGTACTTATAACGATTGGGGTACTGTTTACAAATTAGTTTTAGACCCTAACAACCCATTACAAGGTACTTTAAAGCAAATCATTAGTGGTAACACAAACACTAATAACATGGATGGTAACTTGGCTGAATTACAAAGCCCTGATAACATTTGTGTTACTGAAAACTTTATCTACGTACAAGAAGATCCTAACTCTTTTAGTAAAGGACACGCTTCTTACATTTACCAAAGTGATTTAAATGGTAACAACATCAATAAATTATTAGAATTAGTAGTTCGTCAAGATTTAGACCCTAATAACAGTACAGGAATTAGCGGAGAATTCGGTTCGTTAATTGATGTATCAGACAAAGTGGGTGTTGCAGGAACTTTCATCTTAGCGGTGCAGCCACACTACTGGGAAAGTGACGACTTTAAAAACTTAGATGGTCATGACCATTCTGCTGTTTATGAAGACGACCAAGCATCTCAAATTATTGTATTACAAAACTTACCTAAATAAGGTATAGACTTTCCATAAAAAGTATACCTCTGCATTTCCTGTGCAGGGGTATCTTATTTTTTTAAAACGCTCTTGGTATGAAAACTAAAAGTACCCTATTATTTGCACTTATTGCCCTTACACTCATCACCGGATGTAAAAAACAAACCCCGGAATATGAAACTACTGTAGCCAAAACTGGTTGGGAAAATGCGCATGCCTACTACCTACAGAATTTAGACAGTGCTATGGTAAAATTAAATGCTTTAAAAGCTGTAGGCGCAGCTCACCAAAACAGCAAACAACTGTTTACAGAAGCGCGTTTATACTTTAAAAAAGCAGAGCCCTTTGCATCTTATTTAAACCCAGAGGTGGGTCACCAAGCAAATGGTCCTGCCCTACCTGTTTTTAAAGACGATAACAACCGTGTAATGGCACCTATTGGGTTGCAAAAAATAGAAGAAGGTGTTTACGAGGGTGAAACCGCACCAGACGTTTTTACCACCGAAGTAGAAATGACCATAGGGTTGTTAAATGTACTTCGTAAAAACATTGTAAAAAGAGAGCTTACTCCCAAGCGTTTTTTTGTAGCTACGCACCAACAATTACTGCGTATTATTTCATTTTCTATTACCGGGTTTGATACCCCTGTAAGCAACATTGGCTTGCACGAAGCTGAGGTTTCTTTGCTATCATTACAACAATTGTATGGTGAAACATTGGCTCCTGTAATTACAGAAAAAGACAACGCACTTCACAACAGTTTTAATAACAACATTAAAAAGGCCGTAGCCTATTTACAAAACCATACCAACTTTGCTGGGTTTGACCGCTATACGTTTATTAGAGATTATATGAACCCTATTACACGTAATTGGGTGGCTATACGTAAAACCAGCAACTTATGGGAGGGTAGCTTAGCGTATCCGTTCAATTTTGATGCGCCTACGTTTTTTGAAAACAATAGTTTTAATACCGCTTATTTTTTACCACCTAACAACAGCAAACCAACCAACCAACAAATAGCATTAGGTAAGAAACTTTTCTACGATGAAAATCTATCTTCCACAAAAAATATGAGCTGTATTACCTGTCACGACCCTGAAAAGGCATATACCGATGGTAGGGCTATTTCCCAGGGTAACAAAGGACAAAAACTGCAAAGAAATGCACCTACGCTTATCAATTCTATTTTTCAAAAGAGTTACTTTTTAGATGGAAGATCAGAAACTATTGCCGACCAAATAACTTCTGTTTTTAACAACAAAGATGAATTTGATACCGATGTGCACCAGTTTTCGGATGCTATTTTAGAAGATACTACCTATATTAAAATGTTTGAAAATGCATATGGTAAAATACCTAGCAGAAACACAGTTGTTATTAAAGCACTTTCGGCATACATGAGCACATTAAATGGGTTTAATGCTAAGTTTGACCGTAACATACGTGGAGAAGAAAATACCTTTACACCAGAGGAGCAGTTAGGCTTTAACTTATTTGCTGGTAAAGCATTGTGTGCTACTTGCCACTTTATTCCGCTTACCAATGGTACCGTACCTCCATTTTTTAACAACAGCGAAAAAGAAGTAATTGGTGTACCAGAAACAGCTGATAACACAGAATTGGATGACGATACTGGCTTTTATTGGTACTATAAGGTAGACTTGCACAAAGGCATGTTTAAAACCCCAACAGTACGTAATGCAGCACAAACTGCACCCTATATGCACAACGGCGTGTACACCACTTTAGAACAAGTTGTAGACTTTTATAATAAAGGTGGCGGTGGCGGACTAGGTTTTGACCTACCCTACCAAACCCTACCGTTTGATAATTTAGAGCTTACGGAAACGGAGCAAAAAGCACTAGTTGCTTTTATGAAAACACTTACCGATACAAATGTAGAAGGTACACACTAAAACAAACACAAACACTTTGAAGAAACCAACTCCTTTACGGGGGTTGGTTTTTTTTTATACTTTAACTAATAAAAATATCTAATCGTGTATTAATTAAAAAATTTCACTAGAAACTCATAGTACATTTACGCCATATAAATTTTAAACGTTTTACTAATGAAAAAATTAATATTTAAAAAAGATTATCCAACTCAAGCTGATTTGGATAATCACGCAAACCAAATGAATCCTAATAATGATGAATATTGGCATTCAAGAGAAGAAAATTAATTACGTATCATTAATTCTTTTAAAAATAGCAGTGTTTTTATACATTGCTATTTTTATATTATGAAATTAGAAGATTTAAAAATAAATGAAATACTTGGCATTACCTCTGATACAACTTTTAGCATCATAGAGAATTTTTATATAAAAAAATATGGCAGTCGTGAAGAAGCTGAAAAAGTTTTTGAAGATTTAGTAAACAGTCATGATAATGATGATGATTTGCAAGCTGCTGTTACAGAAAAATTAAAAAAAGATTTTTATTATAACTATTGGAAAGTCATAATCGAGATTTTTTCAGAGTCTACCGGTTGTAAAGATTTATTAAAACGTATGAGTGATTTTAAAGCATCTGAATCTTCATTAAGTTTTAAAAAAATTGCTCCTAAAATGCTTCATGATTATGAAAATTATATGAAACCTGCTTTTGAAGAAATACTTGATATTTCAGAAGATTCGAAAAATGAAATAATCAGCTATATCCACAAAATTAATACATTTAGTTTATCTCAAACACGGAAAGAATTGGGTTATCCAGACCCTAGAACATTTAATTATTGGCTAATTTTTTTGTTTGGTAATAAATATAAAGCTAAAACAAAAGAAAAAGGTAGGAACGCGGGTAAAATATCTCTATTAGATTATATAAAAATTGTTTCTGCATTCATTCTTAGACATGATGAATCTAAAATAGACTTCTCTAAACCAGAAAAAATGCTCGAACGTTTTGAATCTCAAAAGTCAACACATAAAAAAATTTTAATTGAACTGGAAGGATACTATGCGAAACTTAGAGAAAAATTGGAAGATGTAAATCTATCAAATACTTATACAGATAAATTTAAAAATAAAAAGTTCGATATCAATAAGCGAAAATTCCCTTATGTTATTTATTCTATTATTGAAGATGCTTTGAAAAATGTTACACATAAATAGTCTATTATAACCCCAGTCACCTGATGTTAATATCATAAATGATGCTATTAACATTAAAAACCCAAGATTGGCTATCCATTTTTTAAATAAAAATTTGTCATCAGCATACTTAACAAAAGAATTAATTTTCCTAAAAAAGCTATTAATCCTGTTGCGATCAATCTACTATCATAAGTCTCATCCAAATGAAAATTAAAATCTTCCTTTAGAAAAATATTTATACTTATAAAATCTAATAATACTAATATTCCCAAACCATAACCTGCCCCTATTAGTATTAATGAATTTAGTAAAATAGAAATCAAAATTTTCTTATTGTTAATCAAATCTTTAAATATTTATTTAATATAACTCCTTCTAAATTTAGAAATGATGGTTTCCAAACAGGAAATCAATAGTAATGCAAATATAAAGAGGTATCGTCTGTTCATTAATTTCTTAAAAACACAATAGTTAATTCCTTTCATTCTCTAATCTGGTAAACTTATCTTTATCAGTAGGTAAGATATCTATTAATTCATATTTATTCTTATCAAGACTATCGAAACCTACTTTACTCAAGTATAAATCAACAACTTCCTTATCAATAAATATGCTTCCACCTCCGGCCCAATGTCTATCAGACCCATCCTTCTTAACTCCAGAAACCCAGTATTCTTCCCTTGTTTCTATATCATAATAATTACCCGATATTCCCATACCATTCAAGCTTTTCAAAGCCTTTCCGTTAAAGTAAACTGTTTTACCCGATTTAGAAAAAGTTACCATACCAATCCAGGCAGGTCCGCAATCACCATATCCACTTTTAAGCTCAATATATTTTAATTCAGATTTCATAGTATACCCTTTACAGGATAAAAATAATCAATATTTAACTATCTCCCATAAAAACCCCTCCCCACATTTTAATATTTCTTTAGGTAACAAAACCCTGAAATCTCCGTAACTTAGAAATAAAAACTTGAGGAGTTATGGAATTTATAGACTACTATCAAACGCTCGGGTTACAAAAAGGGGCTTCTGCCGACGAGATTAAAAAAGCATACCGTAAGCTAGCTCGTAAATACCACCCAGATTTGAATCCTAATGATTCGGAGGCTCATAAAAAATTTCAACAACTTAATGAAGCCAATGAAGTACTTAGTGACCCTGAAAAACGTAAAAAATACGATCAGTATGGTGAGCATTGGGAGCATGCCGAAGCCTATGAAGAAGCGCAACGCCAACAACAGCGTCAGCAACAATCACAGCAAGATTTTGGTGGCTTTGGTGGTTTTGGCGGTGGCGCACACCAGCAATACACCTATACCTCTGGTAACGATGATGATTTTTCTGATTTCTTTGAACAGGTATTTGGTAATAGACGCAGTAGCCGACAACAACAGCGCTACCGTGGGCAAGACTTTAACGCTACCCTACAACTTAGTTTGCACGATGTATATACCACCCATAAGCGTACCCTTACCGTAAATGGTAAAAATATACGGTTAACCATTCCGGCTGGAGTTGAAAACGGACAAACCATTAAAATTAAAGGACATGGCGGAGAAAGTGCGAATGGTGGCCCTAAGGGAGATTTGTACATAACCTTTGATATTACCAACCCTACCCAGTTTAAAAGAGACGGAAACGATTTGTACACTACCGTACCCGTAGACCTGTACACGGCGTTATTAGGAGGTAGCATTACTATTGATACTTTTGATGGTAAAGCCAAGCTAACCTTACAACCCGAAACCCAAAACGATACCAAGGTAAAACTAAAAGGTAAGGGTTTCCCTGTATACAAGCAAGAAGGTAAGTTTGGCGACTTGTACGTGACCTTTAAAGTACAAATGCCACAAAACCTTACCCATGAAGAAAAAGAACTATTTGCCCAACTACAAAAACTAAGAGCATGAAAACAGAACAGTTAATATCGGTTACTACTTTTTGTAAATCGCATTGTATAGAGCCTACATTTATACACAGCTTGGCTAAATATGATTTTGTAGAAATTATTATTAATAAAAACAATGAGGCTTTTATAGCCGAAAAACACTTGCAAGATGTAGAACGTATGATGCGCTTGCACTACGACCTCAACATTAACATGGAGGGTATAGATGCTATACAGCATTTACTTAAACAAATAGACAGCCTGCAAAAAGAGGTAATTACCTTACGGAACAAATTACACGCATAATTTTATAATAACCTTAGCACTTATAAGGTAAGTATTACCAGTCTGTTAACAGCAACTACCATACCTATTGGGTACCTTTATATAGGATTTTTCATCAGGATATGATGAAGTACTTATATACATAAAATTTGAATTTCTAGTTGCCTGCTTCCGTAGGCATCTAGGGTACTAAATAAAAAATAAAGAAACATGAAAAGTGTAGCAGACAAACTAGTAGAAATGTTAGTAGATGCCGGAATAAAAAGAATTTATGCAGTAACCGGCGATAGTTTAAACCCTGTAAATGATGCGGTAAGAAGAGAGGGCTCTATCCAATGGATACACGTAAGGCATGAAGAAGCCGGTGCTTATGCTGCTTCTATGGATGCCGAACTTAACGGTATTGGTTGCTGTATGGGTAGTAGTGGCCCAGGGCACGTACACTTAATTAATGGGTTGTATGATGCTAACCGCTCGGGCAACCCGGTAATTGCCATTGCTTCTACAGTAGCTACACACAAATTAGGAACCGATAATTTTCAAGAAACCAATGTTACAAAGCTGTTTGACGATTGTAGCAAATACTGTTTTATGGCCAACACTCCCAAACAGGCCGTTACAGGGGTTCAAGCTGCTATTCAACATGCAATTCAACTTAAAGGGGTAGCAGTTGTTGGACTCCCAGGCGATGTGGCTTCTGCCAAAGCAGAAGATATTGTTACTTCTACTAAAAACTATTATAACACCGCCTTAATTACACCAAAAGCAGACCAGTTAAAAGAGTTAGCAGAAGTAATAAACAGTAATAAAAAGGTAATGCTATATTGTGGGTATGGCGCTAAAGATGCCTATGATGAGGTTTTAAAATTAGCTCACTTATTAAACGCTCCAATTGGTTATAGCTTTAGAGGTAAAATTTTCTATGATAAAGATACCAACCCATATGCAGTTGGACTTAATGGATTGTTAGGAAATAAATCGGGTTTTAAAGCCATGCACGAGGCAGACCTTTTAGTATTACTAGGAACTGACTTCCCCTACTCCGATTTTCTGCCAGAAAAAAATACCATTGTTCAAATAGATATTAAACCAGAAAATATTGGTAGACGTGCCAAAGTAGATTATGGTTATTGTGGAGATATTAAAAACACATTGGAAGTATTGCTGCCACTAATAGATCAGAAAAAAGAAAGTGACTATTTAGATGATATGTTGAAATTACATAACCAAATTAATGAGAAGTACCAGAGTTATGTAGAAGGTAAAGGAAAAGAAGAAAAAATACACCCAGAATATGTAGCTTCGTTAATTGATAACTTAGCTAGTGACGATGCTATTTTTACTGTAGATACGGGTATGTCTGCTGTATGGGCAGCACGTTATTTAAAAGGAAAAACAAACCGTTATTTAACCGGTTCATTCAATCACGGGTCTATGGCTAATGCAATGCCTATGGCTATTGGTGCAGGGCTATCGCACCCAGAACGACAAGTAGTGGCGCTTTGTGGTGATGGTGGTATTACCATGCTGTTAGGCGATCTTATGACTATTAGCCAATATAACATACCTGTAAAAATTATCATTTTCAACAACCGTACCTTAGGTATGGTAAAACTAGAAATGGAAGTTGCTGGTATACCCGATTGGCAAACCGACATGGTAAACCCAGATTTTGCCAAAGTTGCCGAAGCTATGAATATTCAAAGCTTTACCGCACACGAACCTAAAGATGTAGAAAATACCCTAAAAATGGCGTTTGTACATGACGGGCCTGCGGTGGTAAATATTTTTACCGACCCAAATGCCTTGGCTATGCCTCCTAAAGTAACATTTGAACAAATGAAAGGCTTTGCGGAAAGTATGGGTAAACTAATGCTAAGCGGAGATACTGCTGAGGTAATAGAATCGGCTAAATCAAATATGAAATATCTAAAAGAGCTTATATAACAATTTATGTTTTTTTAATTTGGTAATTGTAAAGCGCCTCTAAAAGTATAGTACTCTTAGAGGCGCTTTCATTTTATATTTAGTTTGTTAAAATATAAATTAACTATCTGGGTTTAGAAGTTCCATAGGTTTTCCTAAGTACACTAATTGGTACCCCTCTTCTATTTTAAAGTTAGCATCTAACGCGGCTATAATATGCAATGTACCCTCATCGTCTTTTATAAATAACGGAATGGTTTTAATCTCCTTATTCAATCGGGTAACCTCTTTAATGTAATGCTCTTTAGACTCTAAATTCAATTCTATAATATTCGGGAAATCTCTGGCTACCTCACTTAAATTAATATAATCATCGTGCTGAGAAAATATTTGTTCTTTAGGTAAATCCTCCTGCCCTATTTCTTCTGAAGAAATTAAACGGAACGACCCGTTTTCTCCTAAATGTTTATGAAACTTATTAAGTGCATACTTGTTTACCTCATCACTAGCTGTTAAAGCCAATAAATATCCAATATTGTTAAACTCAATATTAGCAGTAAGATCGTCTGTAAATATATTTACCTCTGTAGAATCTATTCCCATTTCATTGGCACGCTCTACATTATCTGGGTTACTATCTACCAACACTACATGTCTACCATTTTTAATTAAATACTTAGCTATTAATCTGCATACATGCGATGCCCCAACAATAACAATACCATTAGAGTTCTTTAAGAACACACCCGAAACTCTTGCAAATAAACGTGCAGTAGTTGCATTTAACAATACCGTACCCAATACAATTACAAATACCAATGGAGTAATGTATTCGGCATCAGGTTCTTCTTGCATCATTAATTTTAAACCAAATAACGATGCAATACCAGCAGCTACAATACCACGCGGACCCACCCAACCAATAAACATTTTTTCGTTGGTTTTAAGGTTAGAACCTATGGTACTTAAAAATACCCCTATAGGCCTTATGGCAAATACTATTACAGCAAATAATATAACGGTATTCCAATTATAAATAAGGTATAAATCTTCCATATTTATGTTAGCTGCCAACAGTATAAACAGTATAGATATAAGCAGCACACTTAAAGACTCTTTAAAGTAAAGTATGTCTTTTAGGTTGGGTAAGTTAATATTACCCAAAACCATACCCATAACCACTACAGCCAATAAACCAGACTCATGTGCAAACTGATCTGAAAGCACAAACACCCCAAGTACAGAAGATAGCGTAACCACATTCATTAAGTAGTGTGGTATCCAGTTTTTCTTTATAAATAAATACAATAAGTACGCCGCAGAAAATCCGAAAGACCCACCAATTACAACAATTTTACCAAATTCTTCTAAGGCTTTTTGGGTAAACTCCCCTCCTGCATCTACACTAATAAATTCATATACCAATACGGCTACCAAAGCACCAATAGGGTCAATTAAAATACCTTCCCATTTTAACACGGCAGATACATCTTTCTTTAGTGGTATGTTTCGCAAAATAGGCGTAATTACCGTTGGACCCGTTACAATAATTAGTGATGCAAATAAGAAGGCAATAGGCCAACTTAAACCAAAAATAAAATGCGATGCGATACCTGCACCAAAAAAAGTAATAATACTACCAATAGTAATTAGTTTAATAATTACAGGGCCAACATTTAAAATTTCTGAACGTTTAAGAGTAAGTCCACCTTCAAATAAAATAACACTAATAGCAAGTGATACAAAATTAAACAAGCGTTCCCCTGGGAAAAGACCGTCCCTTCCATTCCACATAGGCTCTAACCATTTTTCTCCATCTGGGGTGAAAAAGGTAGATAAAGGCCCTACAGCCAACCCAATAAGAATTAAAGGTAAAATAGCAGGTAATTTTAGGCGCCATGCCACCCATTGTGCTAAAATTCCAAGTATTACAATTCCGGCTAAAACTAACATAGGTATTTTTTGGATTAAGTCTACTAAAATAGGTGCTTACAATTACATTTTTGTTAAAAAATATATAATTATACTGCACACCTGAATCTCTTAATATAGTCATTTTTTAGAAATTTTAACTATATTACCAACTAACTAACAATAAAAGCAAAAATTGACACCTACTAACTTTAATACTATAGGTATTGGAATTGCCTTTTCTCCAAATCTAAAGGCCAATATTTATGAGGCTTCACGGTTGGCGCTGCGCTTTAATGCCAAATTAATTTTAGTGCACGTAGGTAAGCGCACTACCCAAAAAGAAGAAACTTTAAAAAGCATTTTAGCTCCCTTTAAACAAGAACAGCTTCACTACAAAGTTTTGTATGAATTAGGAAACCCAGTAGAAGTTATTTTAGATACCATTAAGCAACAAAAAATAGATTTATTGGTATTAGGTGCCTTAAAGCGGGAAAAGCTAGTAAAGTTTTATGTAGGTTCTATAGCCCGTAAAATTACCAGACAAGCCAACTGTTCTGTACTTTTACTTATAAAACCCTCTGTGCACAGGGTACCTTGTAAGCATGTGGTAGTAAATGGTTTAAGTAGCCCCAAAACCAGTGCTACTGTTGCTGCCTCTTTTTATGTATCGCATACCTTAGAAGCAGAAAAAATTACCATCGTAGAAGAAATTAGTCAACAACAGGTACAAGTAAAAGTAGACGACGATAAAACCTTAAGAAAGGCTACTATTGTTAAAGAACGAATACGTTTGCGAGAAGACTACCGCGTAAAACAAATATTAGAAGACATACCAGCACCCTATAAAGAAAACGTACAAATTAAAACGCAATCTATATTTGGTAAAAGCGGGTATTCTATAGGTCATTATGCGCAATTAATGCGAGCCGATTTATTAGTAATGAATGGAAGTGATAAACACACCTTCTGGGATCGGTTTTTTACCCATGACCTAGAGTATATATTAAGAGAATTACCAACCGATGTACTAGTTATATAATACCAATGAGCCCAAAAGAAAAACAAATACAACCATTTTTAAAAAGCCTACCGCAAAATATATTTTCTGGTTTTGTAGTTAGCTTAATTGCATTGCCATTAGGTTTAGGCTTAGCCATGGCAAGTGATGCCCCACCTATTGCTGGTATTATTACCGCCGTGGTTGGAGGTATAATAGTATCTATATTTGGAGGTAGTAATGTTACCATAACCGGGCCAGGTAATGGTTTGGTTGGGGTGCTAATTGTTGCTATTACCACCTTAGGTTTAAGTGGTACGTATGCAGCTATTGTTGTATCGGGGGTAATGCTTATGGCACTAGGGTTTTTACGTTTGGGTAGAATTTCAGACTTCTTCCCTTCTTCTGCCATTCAAGGTATGCTTGCCGCTATTGGACTTATTATTCTTGGTAAGCAGTTTCATATTATGCTAGGGCACAAAATTGTTAGAGATAATAACCTCGCGTATTTACTAGAAATACCACATACTATTTACCAAAGTTTTCATCATACAGATGTTAGCTTAACCTATGCAGCTATTGCAGGGGTTGCTAGTTTAGGTATTATGATTATCTATCCTAAGCTTAGAAATAAGTATTTGCAAATGATACCCGCCCCTATGTGGATTGTTTTACTTTCTATAGGCTTTAGTTATTACTGCGAATTAGTTTTAGGTGTTCATAATCTTATACATCCAGATTATATGATTCATGACATACCCAAAGTAAACCAAATTATAGCCGATATTCACTTACCAGATTTTTCAGGTATTAGCGGTTTTCTGTTTTGGGATAGTGTAGTATCACTTGCCCTTATCGCCAGCATTGAATCGTTATTGAGTATCAAAGCAGTAGATAAATTAGACCCATTAAAAAGGCGTTCTAATGTAAATAAAGATATTAAAGCTTTGGGCTTGGCTACCATTGCCAGTGGTTTTTTAGGTGGGTTAAATGTGGTTACGGTTATTGCGCGTAGTTCGGTAAATGTAAACAACGGTGGTAGCAATCGGTCGGCTAACTTTTTCCATGCCTTCTTTTTGGTGGTATTTATTGTATTGTTTAGTACCCAACTAACCCGTATACCCCTACCTGCTTTAATGGCTATTTTGGTATTTACCGGGTATAAATTAGCATCGCCCTTAAACGCAAAAGAAATTCTCTTAATAGGAAAAGAACAGTTTATTATTTTTCTTGTTACTTTAAGTGTAACCCTAACAGTTGGGTTAATATCGGGCATTCTTATGGGTGTGTTGGTAACGCTTATAATACATATGTTTATTAAAAGAAATTTTGGTTTCTTTTTTAGGTATTTGTTTGTACCTAATGTACTGATGTTTAAAGAAGAAGAAGACAAAGAGGATAGCTATTTTATAAGTGTAAAACACTTCTGCACCTTTTTAAATTACTACAAATTAAAAAACAAGCTAGAGGCCATACCTGAAACAGCCGATGTAATTTTAGATTTTTCTATGTGTGAATTTGTAGACCACACTACCATGGAGAGTCTTAATAATTATCAAGACCTATTTTCTAAAAAAGGAGGTAATTTTGATATTACTGGCTTAGACATGCACAACACAGATTCTGTACACCCCTTTGCATTACGCAGAGTATTACCGGTTGCCAAAATGTTGCGCGATCCTAATTTTACCAAAAGACAAAAGCTTCTAAAAGAAATTGCCGCTCAGTATTTACTTAATTATTATTCACGTAAACGTAAAGAAGTAGAATTCTTAGAGCATTTTAATTACTTTACTACCAAACAAGTACATCATATTTGTAACCAACTATCTAATATAGAAACGGGTATACATGTATTTGATGTAGAATACTCTGAAGGAGAATTTATTGCTAAAGAGGTAATACGCTCTACTATGCTGCATATTAAACCGCAGTGCAACATACCTACATTTACTTTAGATAAAGAAGGTTTTATAGAAAAAGTATATGCCTTTGCCGGGTTTAAAGATATACCTATTGAAGATCATACAGATTTTTCTAAACGTTTTTACTTAAAAGGTGAAAACGAATTAGAAATTCAAGAATTCTTTACAGATGATTTGGTTCATTTTTTTGAAAGCAATCCCTACTACCATATTGAGTCTAATGGTAAAGGTATTTTAATATTTAAAAAAGAACGCCTTGCAGGTGTAAAAGAATTGAAAGCCTTGCTAGATTATGGTAAACGCTTAAAAGTATGCATAGAAACCTCATCTAAAGTATATTCAACTGAAAATCAGGTATAGAAAATTATCAGGTCTATTCTTAATAAAATCTTAAAATCAGGTAATTTTTATTAGGTATTTCATACTTTGCATTTACTAATTTAATTAGAAATTAAATTTTCTTCATTATACTTAAATCAGTTATTTCTTATGAAATTATATACCATAGAATCCGGAAACTTTAAGTTAGACGGAGGTGCTATGTTTGGGGTAGTTCCAAAATCGATATGGAACAGAACTAACCCTGCAGATGCCAACAACATGATTGATATGGCAGCACGTTGTTTATTAATAGAAGACGGTGACCGACTTATTCTTATCGACACCGGAATGGGAAACAAACAAAGTGATAAGTTTTTTGGTTATTATTATATGTGGGGAGACCATACCTTAGATGGTTCTTTACAAAAACATGGTTTCCACAGAGATGATATTACCGATGTATTTATGACACACCTGCATTTTGACCATTGCGGGGGCTGCATACAATGGAATAAAGACCGCACCGGATATGAGCCTGCATTTAAAAATGCAAAATTCTGGACCAATAAAGACCATTGGGAATGGGCCGTAAAACCAAACCCACGTGAAAAGGCTTCTTTCTTAAAAGAAAATATTATGCCTATGGAAGAAAGCGGACAATTGAACTATATTACGATGCCCGAAAATGATTTTTTAAAAAACAGTGAACTTGGTTTTGATATCCTGTTTGCAAATGGGCATACCGATAAACAAATGATTCCGCATATTCAGTATAAAGGAAAAACCTTGGTTTTTGCTGCCGATTTATTACCTACTGTAGGGCACATACCTTTACCGTATGTAATGGGCTATGACACCAGACCCTTACTTACTATGGACGAAAAAGCTGATTTTTTGAACAAAGCCGTTGATAATGAGTATTATATTTTATTAGAACACGATGCTTTTAACGAAATTTGCACATTAAAACACACTGAAAAGGGTGTAAGATTAAAGGATATTCATACATTTGAGGAAATTTTTAATTAACATTACGTAATGAGAATAATAAAACCAATTGCTTTAACTGCAACAGCAGCTTTAATTCTTGCTAGCTGTGGGGCACCTAAAATTACAAGCACTCCAATTAGTGATATTACATCTGTTTCTGCTAAGAAAGCTGATTTAACTGAAGATCAACTTGAAAATTGGATGCACCTTGATTTGGTTACTGATACCATTCCTGGTATGAGCGTTGATAAAGCTTATGAATTATTAAAAGATTTAAAGCCAACTAAAGTAATTGTTGGGGTTGTAGACTCTGGTGTTGATATTGAGCATGAAGATCTGAAAAATGTTGTTTGGACTAATGAAGACGAAATTCCTGGTAACGGAATTGACGATGATAAAAACGGATTTATTGATGATGTTCACGGATGGAATTTCTTAGGAGATATTGTTAATGAAAATCTAGAAATGACACGTATTGTAAAGGCTGGTGATGACGGGTCTGCACAATACAAAGCTGCTAAAAAAGCATTTGATGCTGATTACGAAAATGCAGTTAATAGTAAAGAACGCTACGAAGGTCTTTTAGCGGCTGTTAAAAATGCACACGCTATTATATCTGAAAAATTAGGTAAAGAAGATTATACCAAAGAAGAAGTAATGGCGGTAGAAGATGAAGCACCTGAAGTAAAACAGAGTGTAAACATTCTAGGTCAAATGTTCGCTTATTCTGATAATATTCCTGACTTAATTGAAGACGTAAAAGGTGGAGTAGATCATTATGCTGATCAACTTGAGTATAACTTAAACGTTGATTTTGATGCAAGACAAATATTAGGGGATAACCCAGATGATATTGCAGATAACAAATATGGTAACAACAATGTAGTTGGTCCAGAGCCAGATGAAGCTTTACACGGTACACACGTTGCTGGTATTATTGCTGCTGAAAGAAACAATGGTATTGGTATGAACGGTGTTGCTAGTAATGTAGAAATTATGGCAGTTAGAGCCGTACCAAACGGTGATGAGTACGATAAAGATATTGCCTTAGGTATTAGATATGCTGTAGACAATGGTGCTAAAGTAATTAATACCAGTTTTGGTAAAGCATTTTCTCCGCATGCAGAATGGGTTTACGATGCTATTAAATATGCTGGTGAGCACGATGTGTTAATTGTAAATGCTGCTGGTAACGATACTTATAACCTTGATGAGGTAACTGTTTATCCGCAAGATGCAATAGGTACCGGACCTGAAATGTCTGACAATTTTATTACCATTGGGGCGTTAAACTATGAGTATGGTCCTGAGTTAGTAGCGGTTTTTTCTAACTACGGTAAATCAAATGTAGATGTATTTTCTCCTGGGGTAAAAATTTATGCTACCATTCCTGGTAACAAGTATAAATATTTACAAGGTACTTCTATGGCGTCTCCTGCTTCTGCTGGGGTAGCTGCTTTAGTAAGATCTTATTTCCCTAAATTAACTGCTGCACAAGTAAAACAAATTTTAATGCAGTCTGGTTTAGCACCAAATATGAAAGTTTACATTGGTGGTGATGCTGAAAATACTGCTAATTTTGCCGACCTATCTAAGAGTGGTAAAATGGTAAATGCTTATAACGCACTTATTTTAGCTGCACAAGTAGATGCAGGTAAAGTAAAACTATAATGCAAGAAAATCTTGCAATCTTAAAACCGCTTTTATATTTTTAAAAGCGGTTTTTTTTATTTAACACAAACTAAATTAATTATATGAAGAAATTAAGCTTTGGTCTTAGTTGCCTAATAGGGCTTATTACCTTTGGCGTTTTTGCACAGAGTAGTACCTATTGGCAACAGCATGTAGACTACTCCATGGATATAAAAATGGATGTAGAAAACTATCAGTATGAGGGTACACAAACCTTAAAATACACCAACAACTCTCCAGATGTATTAAATAAAGTATTCTATCACTTATACTTTAATGCGTTTCAACCGGGTAGTGAAATGGATGTGCGCTTGCAAAACATTGCAGATCCAGATTCTAGAATGGTGAATAACTTAGGTACTAAAGAGAACCCTGTATACGAAAGTAGAATTGCTAAATTAACTCCTGAAGAAATAGGATACATTAAAGTAAATGCTTTAAAGCAAGATGGTAAAGCTGTTTCGTATAAAGTATCAGGTACTATTTTAGAGGTTACGCTTGCTAAACCATTACAACCAGGGGCTACTGCAACTTTTGAAATGGATTTTGACGGACAAGTACCTGTACAAATAAGACGCTCAGGTAGAAATAACAAAGATGGTGTAGCACTTTCTATGACGCAATGGTACCCAAAAATGGCAGAATACGACTTTGAAGGGTGGCATGCAGACCCATACATTGCAAGAGAATTTCATGGTGTTTGGGGAGATTTTGATGTTAAAATTACCATTGACAAAGACTATATTTTAGGAGGTACTGGTTATTTACAAAACGGTGATGAAATTGGTTATGGTTATGAAAAACCTGGTACCAAAGTTAAAAGAAGAGGTAAAACAAATACTTGGCATTTTAAAGCACCTAATGTACATGATTTTACATGGGCTGCAGACCCTGAATATATCCATAACTCCTTAGTTACAGAAAACGGAGTTACCATGCACTTTTTATTTAAAGATGATGAAAAAGTAAAAGATGCTTGGACCAAAGTACAGCCAGAAGCTGCTAAGCTAATGGAGTATTACAGCAAACACGTAGGACCGTACCCTTGGAAACAATATTCTATTATTCAAGGTGGAGACGGTGGTATGGAGTATGCTATGTGTACCTTAATTACTGGTGGTGAAAATTACGATGGTTTATTTGGTACTACTGCCCATGAAATGGCGCACTCGTGGTTTCAGCATATCTTAGCTACTAACGAAGCTGAACACCCTTGGATGGATGAAGGATTTACTTCTTTTATCTCTGCATTAGCAGAAAATGAAGTAAGTGGTAAAAACAGTAAAACACCTTTTAAAGGATCGTACAGAGCATACTACTACTTAGTACAATCTGGTAAAGCACAAACGGCTGCTACACATGCCGATAGATATGAGTATAACTTTGCATATTCTATTAATGCGTATGTAAAAGGTAAAATATTCTTATCGCAATTAGAATATGTTATAGGAGAGGATAAACTATTAGAAACTCTTAAAAAATACTATGAAGACTTTAAATTTAAGCACCCTACACCAAACGACTTTATTAGAACTGCAGAAAAAGTTAGTGGGGCACAACTTCATTGGTATTTAACAGATTGGATTGAAACCAACAACACCATTGATTATGGTATTAAAGAAGTTACCGCTACAGAAGATGCTAATAGTACCGTAGTAACTTTAGAAAGAATTGGGTTAATGCCAATGCCTATAGATCTAGTAGTTGAATATACAGATGGTACTTCTGAATATTTCTACATTCCGTTACGTATGATGAGAGCCGGAAAAACAAATCCGTATGACTTTAAAAAAACAACGTTAACAGATTGGCCTTGGGCATACCCAACATATGATGTTACATTACAAAAACCAAAAGCTCAGATAAAAGCGATACACATAGATCCGTCTGAACTTATGGCCGATGTAAACAGAGAAAATAATGATTATAGTGCAGAATAAATAACACTGTACAATATTTTAAAACCATAGAAAAAGGGATTCTAATTTTTTAGAATCCCTTTTTTTTGTAACGTTTTTAATTTCTCTTTACCTACTAGATAAAAGGAAGATAAGTAATAACTCAAAAAAACGAATGGCTCAGAAATCTGAAGCAGCATTTTTGGCAAAAATTGAAAACCACAAAGGAATCTTATACAAGGTTTCTAAGATTTATATGGACAATGCCGAAGATCAGGAAGATTTATTTCAGGAAATTGTATTACAGCTTTGGAAGTCATACGATTCATTTAGAGGTGAAAGTCAGTTTTCTACTTGGATGTACAGGGTTGCCGTCAATACTTCTATTCTATATTTAAAAAAGGAAAAACGGAAAGTAACTACCTCGCAAATAACAACCCCAGAAGTAAAAGACACCACAGAAAACACTGAAGAAAAAGAACTTCAGCTAACTCATTTTTATAAAGCTGTACACCAATTAAATAAAATTGACAAAGCCATTATTTTTTATCAATTAGAAGGGTTCTCTCATAAAGAGATTGGTTTAAACCTTGGGATTTCTGAGGGTAATGCTAGAGTTAAATTGAAAAGAGCAAAAGATAAATTAAAAGAACTTATAAGAAATCAAGGGTATGGATTTTAAAGATATACAATCGGCTTGGGATAAGGATGATACAAAGAATGTAGAACTACCCAAAAACTTAGACAAAATTCAATCGGCAAATACACCATTAGATAAAATTAAAAGAAACCTTAAAAAAGAACTTTGGTTTCAGGTACTATCTATTTTAGTCTTGGGATTTATACCCGTTATTTACCGATATGAAAACACATTAACAAACGTATTTTACCTTATGTACAGTTTGTTTACCGGTATTAGTATTTACTACTTAACAAAACTACACATATTTCTAAAACGCTTAAACAGTGTAACCTTAAACACCCGTGATAACTTGTATGATACCTATTACGATGTTAGATTAAATATGGAACTATATAAAACCTTTGGGTTTGCATTAACTCCTTTTTTAATTCTGTTTTTACTAGGCCATTTTTATAAAAATGTTTTTGGGTTAACTGTTTTAGACCTCCATCAGCTATCACAACTTCATATTACTATCATGTTTATTGTAGTAGCTTCTACCATAATATTAATGGGAGTTATTTTAGAATGGTGGGTACATGCCTTTTATGGTAAATATGCCAAAGAAATAAGAGCTATAATAGATGATCTTAAAGAATAAAAGAGTTGTGTAGGGTAGCAGTATTTCATTACTTTTGCCATACTCAATGATATTTATGAATTTCAGTTTTCCAAAAGAAGAAAAGCTTAAAAGTAAAATTCTCATTCAGAAATTATTTTCTGAAGGAAAATCTGTATCTAAGTATCCGCTAAAGCTTGTGTACGTTTCTACTTCACTTACCAAAGATGTACCAGTTCAAGCAGCTGTTTCGGTTCCAAAAAGATTTTTTAAAAAGGCGGTAACAAGAAACCGTATTAAAAGACTCATGAGAGAAGCGTACAGGTTGCAAAAACCTATGTTGGTAGAACAGCTAGGTACCACCTATGCATTTATGTTTATTTATACAGGAAAAGATATTCCTGATTTTGTTTTAATTCAAAATAAAATGCAAGGTTTACTTGAAAAGTTTATACAAAATGAACTTATTACGCGTTAAGCTTATTATAAACCGAAAGTTTTTATAAATTAGCTAGCGAACCCACATCTAAAACCAAATTGTATGAAGAAGAAGATTATCATCTGCTGTGCGGCTGTAGTTTTATTATTTGTAGGTACCTCTTTTAAAAACGATTTTTTTGAAATCTCTAAACAGATTGAGATCTTCACTACACTGTTCAAAGAACTGAATATGAACTATGTAGATGATACCAACCCTGGCGAATTAATGGATACCGCCATTAAAAGTATGTTGGAAGATCTTGACCCTTATACCAACTTTTTAAATGAACAAGATGTTGCCAATTACCGCATTAACCAAAGTGGAGAATACAGCGGAATAGGTGCTAGTATTCGTACATTTGAGAATAAATTAATTATTATTGAGCCTTATAAAGGCTATCCGGCAGATGTAGCAGGGCTAAAAGCAGGAGATGAAATTGTTAAAATTGATGACATAGTAATTAAAGATTTTAATGATAATGCTGGTGACTTACTTAAAGGAGCTCCCAACTCTACCATACAAATAACTTATAAAAGACAAGGAGAACAATTTACTACCGAGGTTAAGCGACAAGGAATTGAAATTGATGCCGTACCGTTTTACGGAAAAATAGATGAAACCACCGGTTATATTGTTTTAGAACGTTTTAATAACAAAGCCTCTAAACAAGTAAAAGAAGCCTTAGAAGATTTAAAAGGGCAGGGGGTTAATAAACTAGTTTTAGACCTACGTAACAACCCTGGTGGTTTACTAAGAGAAGCCATTGATATTTGTAATTTGTTTGTAGATAAAGACGAGGTTATTGTAACCACACAATCTAAAGTTAAAAAGTTCAATCAAACCTATAAGACCAAGAAAAAACCTGTAGATACCGAAATTCCGTTGGTGGTTTTAGTAAATGGGCGCAGTGCATCGGCTAGTGAAATTGTATCGGGTGCATTACAAGATTTAGATAGGGCAGTGGTTATAGGCGACAGAAGTTTTGGTAAAGGTTTAGTACAACGCCCCTTAAAGTTATCTTACGGTACCCAATTAAAAGTAACCATATCTCGTTATTACACGCCTAGCGGACGTTGTATACAAGCATTAGACTACTGGCATAGAGATGCCAACAATAACGCTGTAAGAACGCAGGAAAAAGACTTTAATGCTTTTCAAACCAAAAATGGCAGAACTGTTTATGATGGTGGTGGTATTATGCCCGATATTCAGGTAGCATCAGCGAAAAATAGTGACTTCACTAAGTCTTTAATCAACGATTATGTGATATTTGACTATGTGAATGACTATTACTACAACAATACTGTAAAAAGTGCTGCCGACTTTGAATTTTCTGATGGCGACTATAATAGATTTAAAAGGTTTGTATTGAAAAGTGATTTTAACTTTGAAACAGAAACGGAGAAAAAGCTTAAAAACTTACTTACTAAGAATGAGCTAGAAGCGTTAGGAAACGATGTTAAAATATCTTACCAGAACCTTCTTTCTACGTTAGAAAATAATAAAGAACAAGCATTAGACACTTATAAAACGGAAATAAGACATGCTATAGAAAATGATATTATTAAACATTATTTCTATAAAGAAGGTCTGTATACCTATAACTTAACTCATGATGAGTCTGTAGTTATAGCTACGAAACTTTTGAAAGATTCCCCTAAATATAATTCTATTCTTCAGTAACATCTAATGAATATTGAAATTGAAGAAGTATTAGAAGATAACATATCTCTAATACACGAAATGGCACATGAAGTTTGGCCAGAAACGTTTAAGAACATTTTAAGCAATGAACAAATAGCATATATGATGAACATGATGTACAGCATAGAAGCGTTAAAAAATCAGCTTAAAAATAATTGCAGATTTCTGGTAGCACAACAGCAACAAAAAAATGTTGGCTTTGCATCTTTTGAGGTAGGTTATATGAATAACCCAAACTGTACTAAACTTCATAAAATTTACATTTTAACACAATATCAGCGTTCTGGATTTGGAAAACTGCTTATAAAAGAAATAGAAAAAATTGCTAAAGATAATGTTTGTACAACGTTGTCATTAAATGTAAACAGGTACAACACTGCTGCTATAGCAGCCTATGAAAAATTATCTTTTAAAGTAACTAAGCAAGAGGATATTAATATAGGTAACGGGTATCTAATGGAAGATTTTGTTATGGAAAAAAGCTTACTTAGTTAATGAATACCAAAGAATTAATAGATAGTTATTCAAAACTATTTCAAAAATACGATGTTAAACCTAATGATAAAATTCGCGAATCCGTAGAACGGATGAAGCAAATAGATCAGATGGTTCCTCCAATAGAATCGTTTTTTGCCTTAGTGAATTTACCTGCTCATAAATTTGAATTTATGAGTAAAAATTTTGAGCACAATTTAGGATACTCCCTTAAAGAATTGCATGATAATGGTAGCATATTATTCCTATTATCTAAAATGCATTTAGCAGATGCTCCTATTTGGTTAAAAGCGGCAGAAGAACTAATGCAGTTTATAATTACTAAAGTTCCGGTAGAGAAAAGAAGTAAAATATCTATTTCTTACAACTTTAGAATTATGAAGAAAAATGGAACTTATGTAAATATACTAGAACATATTTCGCCTTTACTATTTGATGAAAACAATGTACCTATAGTAGGCACTGCTTTCTATACCTTAAATGGTTCTGAGCATGAATACCCTATTATAGGTTCTGTAAAATACCTGAACGAAAAGAACGGATACGAAACACTATTTTATAAAAATTTCTCATCAAAATCTATTGAAAATAAACTGACTAATAGAGAAATTGATATTATAAGACAGTTAGCGCTGGGTAAAACAAGTAAAGAAATTGGAGATACTTTATTTATAAGCTCACATACGGTTGATAAACACCGCAGAAACCTCTTAAAAAAGATGAATTTTAAGTCTACTGGTGAAACCATTCAATACTTTAAAGACAACTTTTTGCTATAAACTATATACTCAGTTAAAAGACCACTATAGCAGTGTTTAATCTCGATTATCGAGTAAAAATACTCAAATTGAGTATTTGATGGTATTTATGAAACAAATATATTTGCTATACGATTGGGTTTTTTATGGGGTTAAAAAATCTTTTATCTAACTAAAAATTAGGGTTAACACCTGGGCTTTGCTCAGGTGTTTTTTTATTTTTAATGCTGATTATCAAAAGTATAACTCACTTTTAGGGTTACATACGGACTAAAATCCATTTTACTATAATTGGTAAAATCTGTACCTGTAGTAACGGTTCTAAACACTCTAGTATTAAAAATATTGTCTCCAGATAGGTTTATACTCCAAGTATCATCTAAAAACGATTTATTGATGCCTATTGAAGTGTACCAAGAAGCCTTAGAAGTACTTTGTGCATCTTTATAATCACCATAGAAATAAGAATTAGATTGTACACTAAACGTATCGTTTATAGTAAATGTATTGTTCCAAGAAAGGGTATAGTTAAAAAATTCTTGTATATAATCTAGATCATTAAAAGCTACCTTTAATTTATAATTATACAACGTTATACTAAGGTTAGTTTTCCACCATTTAGTAGGTGCTATATTTCCCATAAATTCTACACCTGTGCTATATGCATTACCTACATTTTCAGGAGTACTTATTAATATACCATCACCAAAATTGTAATTATAAGAACTTTGTAAACCTTCACTCATTCTATGGTACAATTGTACACTTAAGTAATCTGTATCTGTCCAGTTTCTTTTATAAGCAAGCTCGTAAGCATTTACATAGGTAGGTTTTATATTAGCATTGCCTTGGTAATAAGAGGTAACACTATTGTACTGAATTACTGGAACCAAACTAAAATAGTTAGGTCTTCTAATTCTACGGCTATAACTAGCCGTTAATTGAGTTTTATCATTCATATTATAAAGCACATGCATGTTAGGAAAAAGCTTTGTGCGTGTATAAGATGCAGGTATATACTGTGCTGTATTAGTATTATCTATATAAGCGTAATTTGAAGTGGTATGCTCATTTTCTAATCGTAAACCTAACTTATATTCAAACTTATGAAACTTACTGCTAAAGTTTGAAAAACCAGCGTACACTACTCTTGAAAAGTCAATTACTTGTTCAGATCTCTGATCAGAAAAGGGAACTAGCGCTCCGTTTTCATCATAGGTTCCGTTTTCTGTACCTATGGCAGGTATATCATCTAAATTAACCTCGGCACCAATATTAAAAATAGAATTTTCAGAAAAAGGTACTTCATAAATTAATTTACCGCCCAATAATACTTCATTATCCTCATAATTAGTAGAACCTAAGTTTACGGTTTCATTTGCATATATTTTACTATCAACAGATTGCTCTTCGTACGGTCTTACATAATTAGAAAAATCGGTATTAAAGGTTAATTTATGGCTTTTATCCTCGTTAAAAAAGTGATTATATGCTACCTCAGCACCGTAATAACCATACTTATTTTTATATCTACTAACCAAATCATAATACTCTTCATCTACAAGATTATGTGCTGCATCGTACGTATTTGACTGTACCCAACCATCACTTAAATTAAAATTCTGATTTTTAATAGGCTCATAATTTAAGGCCACATCTATATAATCATTCGGGGTTATATCATAATTAAAACCTGCTTCTACCACTAACCGTTTAAAACCGTTATCTTGAGATTCTTCAAGATTGGTTTGGTACATCAATCCGTTATCTTGGGTTTGCTGGTCTATGGTATAGTCAATCTTATTCCAATATCTTTTTCCGCCATTAATATTTATATACCACCCACTTTTTTCAGTTTTCTTATCTATAGAAGCAAAACCAAAATAAGAACCTAGGGTAGAAGTGCTACCTGTAACATTAATAGCATACCCTTCTAGCCTTGTTTTTTTTAATATAATTTGAATAATACCTGCAGTACCTTCTGCACTAAATTCAGCAGACGGATTAGTAATTATCTCTATTTTATCTATTTGATCGGCAGGAATTTGTTGCAACTTTTGCGTGCCATTAGGCACTGGATGCCCATTTATGTAAACCTTAAAAGTACCATCTCCGCGGTAAGTTACTTCTCCGTTAATATCTATTTGAATAGAAGGTACATTTTTAAGTAAATCTACCGCTATGCTGGCCTGCGGAAAACTAGAAGCATTAATAACCTGTCTGTCTACCTTATATTCTATAGCTGCTTTAGAAGATGTTACAACTACTTCTTCTAAATTTTCTAAACGTTCTTCTAAATACAATATTCCTAAATCTGTCTGCTTACTATTAACTACTACCTCCTTTTGTAAACTACTAAAGCCCATAAAATTAGCAGTTAATTGGTAGGTACCATATGGTACACTCTCTAAAACAAAAAATCCGTTATCATCTGTAATGGTTCCTAAGTTTAACGTATCAGCGGTAGAAATTTTTAACAGAGCTATCTCTGCATAGGGTATAGTTTCATTGGTTTGTTTGGCTAATATGGTACCTTTCAGAACTGATTTTTGACCATATATAACTGTAGTACTTACAAATAAAAAGAGTAAGATATAAATTTTTTTCATAGTAATTTTCTTTCTTTTAAAGATTGAGAAAATTATGAAATGTTACAGTTTATACCAATACAATAATGGTGGGTATGATAAATGTTAGGTTTAAAGGTAGTATATAGTAAGTGAGTTACTTTTATAGTGATACTTATGGCTCATATATCATTCCTATATGCGGAATTCCATCTTCTAAATAACCTTCTCCTACTTGGGTAAAGCCATGAGATTGGTAGAATTTTTTTAAATATTCTTGGGCAGAAATTTTTACTTTTTTCTCGTGTAACGAGTTTAAAATAAACGTTAGTGACGCTTTCATAATATCGTGTCCGTACCCATAAGTACGTTGGTTTTGTTGTACTACAACTCTACCAATACTAGCATTTTCAAAATAATCGCCAGGTTTAAATATTCGTGTATAGGCAATCACTTTACCTTCTTTAACACCTAGTAAGTGAAAAGCCTTTTGATCCTTTTCGTCTATATCTTGATACACACAATCTTGCTCTACTACAAAAACTTCGCTACGCAGTCTTAAAAGGTCATAAAGCTCATGAATTGTAAGCTCTTCAAAAGATTTAATATAGATGTTCATAACTCTTATTTAGGGCTAAAATACTTAATCTTGTACAATAAAATCTTTGATATCTTCCTTTTTATACTCTGGTTGAATATTAATATGGTTAATACCAAACTTATCATCTAAAACAGCTTCTATTTTATGAAGTAAGGTATCAAATTCTAATAGTGTTATATTCTCATCACAATCTAAATGAGCTTCTAGGTGTAATTCATCTTCATTCAAATGCCATACATGAATATGATGTAACTTTTTAACACCTTCTATTTTATGTACTTCACGTACCAATTCTTTAATATCTATTTCATCTGGAGTAAAGAGCATTAAAATTTTGGTAGCATTTTTTAATAAATCCCATCCTACAAAAATTAAGTATATGGCTATGGCAAAAGTTAATACGCTATCTATCCAATATACTTCAAAATACTTCATTACCAAGCCACCAATAAGTACTGCTACACTAGCAAGCATATCTGTTAATAAATGAATATAAGCCGACTTCATATTCATATTACCTTTAGAAGATTCTTTTAATAACAGTACACTAAAGCCATTTGCGGCAATTCCTAAAACTGCCATCCATATTACAATACCAGATTTAATAGGTACTGGTTCTACAAAACGTTCTATAGCTTCCTTTACCAAATAAATAGCCACTAAAATTAAGGTAGCAGCATTTACAAAAGCCGCCATTATTTCAGCTCTCTTATAACCAAAAGTACGGTTATTAGAGGCTTTCCGTTTAGACAATCTTCTAGCTACATAACTGATAATTAATGATACTACATCACTAAAGTTGTGCAACGCATCTGAAATTAACGATAAACTACCAGATATTAACCCACCTATTACTTGAGATACTGTAATAAGTATGTTTAATAAAATAGAAATCATTAAATTTTTTCCATGAAGATCATGCTCATGATGATGATGATGACCTATACCGTGGTGGTGGTGATTATGAGACATACTATGTAACCTTTTCTTTATTATAGCTTGCTTAAGGTACTAACCAAAAGCATTAACGTTACAAAGGTACATCAAAGGTTATGCAATTGCATTGCATTTATCACAAATACCATGAATAAGATATTCTTGTTCTTGCAATTTAAAATGTTCCGGAAGTTGAATTTGAGGTAATAAAATATGGCTTAAACAAATGGTACTATCGCACTTATTACAATGAAAATGAGGATGTTTATCTGTATGAACCTCTGCAGTACAAGTTTTGCACAATGCATATTTAGTAAGGGTAGCCTCCCTTATACTATGTACTACACCAAACTCTTCAAACGTTTTTAAGCTTCTGAAAATGGTAGATTTATCGGCGTTAGGTAGCGCCTCTTCAACCTGATTTAAAGAAACAGCCTCTTCACATGAAAACAAATACTGCAACACGAGTAAACGCATTGCAGTAGGTTTTATGTTCTTATTTTTTAGAAAAAGTTCTTCTTTCTGTAAAGCCATTTATTAACAAGGTATTTTAGCAATTCTAGTAGCATGTCTGCCACCTTCAAACTCAGTATTTAAAAAGGTCTTAACCATTTCAACTGCTTGTTGTATAGAGGTATAACGTGCTGGTATGCTTAATATGTTGGCATCGTTATGTTGGCGTGCCAGCTCGGCAATCTCTTTGGTCCAACACAAAGCAGCACGTATCCCAGCATGTTTATTAACAGTCATAGAAATACCATTACCACTACCACAAATTACAATACCAAAATCTACAGCACCTGTTTCCACATCGGTAGCAACAGGATGACCAAAATCTGCATAGTCCACACTATCAGCAGTATCGGTTCCGTAATTAGTAACCTCAATGTTCTCAGATGTAAGATAATCAACAATTGCCTTCTTATATTCAGGACCTGCATGATCATTACCTATAGCAATTTTCATAATATTTATATTTAAATTGATTAGTACCGATACAAATTTACAAAATACCTTGGGCTTATATTTATATTGAACCACATTAAAATGTAGTTATACACAGTTTAGCACTTTATAAATCAACCAATTAAATGGTTATAAACAACTGATAAAATTTCTTTTTACAATTACTTAAAATTCAATTAGTTATAACTTTACATGAATTGTTGAAAACTAGTTGTAAAAAACTACTAAAATTATTTTGATGTTAACTGAATATATTCCTATTGTAAACTATTTTGAATTTGTCAAGTAAATTTTTTAAATATTTATCCAAAGTTATCATCAATGTCAACAACCATTATTAACAGCTATCAACACCTAAAAATATTAAAAATTTAGCCCTGTTAATAATTATAAACAGTTGTTGATAAAGGTTAAAAAGCAATTGAAAATTAAACGTTTAGAATGTAAATTTAATGTTAATTACTGTAGAAGTACTTTTAATAACAGAAAAAAAAAACATTTATTAAAAAAAATATACCGCTATTAACACACCATTATAATCACAATTATTTTTAAAATTTTAAAGAAAGAAAAAAAGAGATATATAATATATGTTGATAACAAATGTGTTTAAGAAAATGAAAATAGTTTTGATTAGAAATTGATATGCTATGAAAGAATGATAATTTTGTAATTGAAATGTATGTTATACAGAAAGTGTATCTTCTTGTATGTAGTATTGGAAGGAAGTAGCCTTAGGAGTATGTTTTATTTTGATCATTACCTTTTCTTGCTGTTGAAAAGATTTATCTATGGTAATAACAAAGTATATAAGACCTGTTAAAAACAGACCTATAAAGAATACTATGACTATGTAAATTTTTCTCATATACTTAATAGACGTTAAAACTTTCTTATTATTACATTTTTTTTAATAAAATTTTAACTTTTATTTTTTTTAGGTTGGTAAAAGGTGTTTCAAAGGTTTACTTTGTAATAGATTTTTGTTGGTTACCTAATTAAAATTTAAAACAGGCTTAAATTATTTAATATCAATTATCGATTAAAATATTTGTACATTATAGCCAATTAGAAAATTGTTTATGTCAAGAAAGAAAAAAAGAGCGGAGAAGCATAAGAAGAATGAAATTACTAAAGGCATATTTACCGTTTTAGAAAAGAATCCTAATCAACTGTTTAACTACAAACAGATAGCTGCTAAGCTAGATATTACAGATACTTCAGGAAGAAATTTATTGATTAAAAAATTGGTTCAGCTGAAAGAAAGTAAGCGTATTGAAGAACCAGAACGTGGTAAATATAGAGCCATTCCTAACTTAAATTATTTTACAGGTATTGTAGATGTTACTGGAAAAGGTAATGCTTATGTTATTTGTGATGATTTAGAACAGGATGTATTTATACCTGCCAATATGTTGAACAAAGCATTGCATGGCGATGAAGTAGAGGTATATGTATTCCCTAAAAGAAGAAATAGTAAAAAGCTTGAAGGTGAGATTACTAAAATTATTCAGCGTAAGAAAATACATTTTGTAGGTATTGTACAAATGCATCCAAACTTTGCTTTTGTGGTGCCAACAGACTTTAGAATGTATACCGATATTTTTGTTACCAAGAATAAATTAGGTACTGCAGAAAATGGTGATAAAGTTATTGTAGAAATTAATGATTGGCCAGAAAAAGCTGATTCACCATACGGTAAGGTAATTGAAGTACTGGGTAAACCAGGCGAACATAATACCGAAATGCATGCTATTTTAGCAGAATATGGGTTACCTTATGATTTTCCTTTAGAGGTAGAACATTATGCTAACCAGTTAGATACCAGTATTAAAGAAGAAGAAATTGCGAAACGTAGAGATATGCGTAAAACACTTACGTTTACCATAGATCCTAAAGATGCCAAAGACTTTGATGATGCCTTATCTTTTGAAAAATTAGAGAATGGACATTTTGAAGTAGGTATTCATATTGCAGATGTTTCGCATTATGTACAACCCGGAACCATTTTAGATGATGAAGCTTATAACCGAGCTACATCGGTATATTTAGTAGATAGGGTAGTGCCTATGTTACCAGAAGTGTTATCTAACAATGCATGTTCGTTACGCCCACATGAAGAAAAGTATACTTTTTCTGCTGTGTTTGAACTAAATGAGAAAGCAGAAGTGGTAAGTCAGTGGTTTGGTAGAACGGCTACTTATTCAGACAGACGCTTTGCGTATGAAGAAGCACAACACATTATAGAAACTAAGGAACATATAATACCTGAACAGCTTTCTTTAACCGGAGAAGCTTATGAGGTAGAAGCCCCTATTGTAGAAGCTATTTTAACCTTAGATGCTTTAGCCAAAAAAATGAGAACCAAACGTATGAGTCATGGTGCTATTTCTTTTGATAAAGTAGAGGTAAAGTTTAACTTGAATGAAGAAAGCGAGCCCGTAGGAGTGTATTTTAAAGAGGCTAAAGACGCTAACAAGTTAATTGAGGAGTTCATGTTACTTGCTAATAGAAAAGTGGCAGAATTTGTTTCTAAACAAGAAAAAACGTTTGTGTATCGTGTACATGATGAACCAGATGATGAGAAGCTAATGCTTTTACAAGGTGTTATCTCAAGATTTGGTTATAGCTTGAACATGAAAAATAGAAAAACCATTACTTCATCTTTAAATAGTTTGTTACATGATGTACAAGGTAAAAAAGAACAAAACCTTGTAGATACTATGGCTATTAGAAGTATGAGTAAGGCAAAATATACTACCGATAATATTGGGCATTATGGGTTAGCATTTGATTATTACAGTCATTTTACATCGCCTATTAGACGTTACCCAGATGTGATGGCACACCGTTTATTACAATTGTATTTAGATGGAGGTGCTTCAGCAAAAGAAGAGGAATATGAAGATAAGTGTAGGCATTCTTCTGATATGGAAAGTTTAGCTGCTAATGCCGAAAGAGATTCCATTAAGTATATGCAGATTAAGTTTATGGAAGATCATAAAGATCAGCAGTTCTTAGGTGTTATATCGGGCGTTACAGAATGGGGTATTTATGTAGAAATTATTGAGAATAAGTGTGAAGGGATGATTCGTATTAGAGATATAGATGATGATTACTATACCTTTGATGAGAAACAATTTGCTATTGTAGGCGAAGTAACAAAAAATGTTTATCAGTTAGGAGATGAAGTGGTTGTTAAAGTGAAATCTACCGATTTAATGAAACGCCATTTAGACTTTGATTTAATAGGAAGTAAGGAACAGGTATTAGGTTGATTTGAAATGTTTTATAGTTTTTAACTATCCTTTAAGGGGTACTTAACTGTAACATTTTTTAAAAATTGCCATCTTTATACCTGTAACCAATGTTGTTAAATTATGAGAAATACAATTGTAACACTTTTTATAGTAATGTTAGCTGCGGTAGGTTTTGCCCAGAATGATATTACAAAAGAATTAGGAGAATTTTCAGAAGTAAAAGCCTTTGATGGAATTTCTGTAAAGTTGATTAATAGTACCGAGAACAAGGCCATTATTAAAGGAAAAAATAAAAACGATGTAGAAATTGTTAATAAAAATGGTAAGCTAAAAGTACGTATGGATATTAGTGAAGCCTTTGATGGGTATAACACTTTTGTAGAGCTTTACCATAGTTCTCCAATTTATTTGATAGATGCTAATGAACAAGCGTTTATTGAAAATGTAGATCCTTCGGAGGTTACTGAGATTATATTAAGAGCTCAAGAAGGTGGTGAAATTAGTGTGTATTTAAATGTAGAGCGTGTAGAAATTAAGGCCGTTACTGGTGGTAATATTGAAACTAGAGGTACTGCTAATACACAAGATGTTACCATAAATACCGGAGGTGAGTACGATGGTAAAGATTTAAATACTAAACAAAGTTATGTGAGTGTTAGTGCTGGTGGAGAGGCTGTTATTTATGCTACTGAGTATGTTGAAGCTGAAGTTAGAGCCGGTGGTGATATTGATGTGTACGGTGATCCGAAAGTGATTGATAAAAAGACGTTTTTAGGAGGACGAATTAAAGAATATTAATATGAAATACATTTATTAATTTACAGTTAATAGCAACATGAAAGCATTATAATTTTAAAATTGTAATGCTTTTTTTTCTTTATTCGTTATTTTTGAAGTGATAAAAGAGTTGTAAGGCTCATAATTTGATAAATTGAGAGAATGTTACAGGATGTTTTTGCGGCTATTCCTTTAGGGTGGTTACTTGCTTTTACAATTGGACCTATTTTTTTTCTAGTAATAGAAACCAGTGTTAGTAAAGGTTTTAGAGCTGCCATGACGCTTGACTTAGGAGCTGCTACAGGAGATGTATTTTTTATTTTAGTGGCCTATTTTAGTACTTCAAAATTATTAGAGAGAATTAAAGACGATCCATTTCTATTTATATTTGGTGGTCTGATTATGATGTGCTACGGTGTTTTTAGTTATATAAAAGAGAAAAGAGATTATAATAAAAAGTTAGACGAAGAATATGAAGTTGGAGATTTACCAAGAAGTAATTATTTAGCTTTCTTTTTCAAAGGGTTTTTACTTAATTTCATAAATATTGGGGTGTTAGGATTTTGGTTGGTAATTATACTTTCTTTTGGTCCTAAGTTAGATATGCAGCCCAATAGAATACTTATCTTTTTTGCTACTATTATTATTACTTATTTGGTAACAGATGCTATTAAAATTATACTAGCTAAACAATTAAAAAACAAACTTACTCCAAGCTTAATACATAAACTAAAGCGTATTATTAGTGTAATTATAGTGGTATGCGGATGTTTTTTAATGTTTCAAGGTATTTTTCCAAATGAAAAGAAATACTTAGAAAAGAAGTTAGAGTTTCATCAAGGTACAAAAGAAGATGTACAACCGGAATTACGAGAAGCAGAATAAATAATTAGTTATTATTTATAATAAAAAAAAAGCGTTGAAATTAATCAACGCTTTTTCTTTTTGAGGCATCGAGCGGATTCGAACCGCTGTACATGGTTTTGCAGACCACTGCCTAGCCACTCGGCCACGATGCCCTTTCAGGAGCGCAAATCTACTAAATTATTTTTTATTAACAAGTATATTCAGTTTATAAAAATGTTCATTTTACTTGTTTGTTTACATTTCTAGTAGCAATAACTTTGATTATTAACCATCTAACGTAATAAGTTAAAGAAGCAGTTTGCTACTAAGTACGTTGTAAACTCATCTCAATAGTTACCATTTCTACATTTCCGCCAATTGGAGGGTTTATTTTAGATACTGCAACGGTAGCTTCTTCAGCAATAGCAATTTCGTCAAATATTCGGTTTATAATACGCTTAGCAACATGCTCTAATAGTTTAGACCGCACCATCATTTCTTCTTTAACTATTTTGTTTATATGTACATAATCTACCGTATCTGCTAATTCATCTGAATCTGCAGAGGGTTGTAAATTAGCTTTAACAGTAACATCTACACGGTAGTTACTACCTATTTTACTTTCCTCTGTTAAGCAGCCATGGTAGGCATATAATTTTATATTGGTAACCCTTATAATTCCCATAATAGTGTTTGTAAAAATGCAAATGTACATATTACGTAATTATAAGTGCATTGTTTGATTGTTTGTTATTAGTAATTTCTATTTTTGTAGCTATAATGTAATTCATTGTAAATACGTATGTCAGAAGAAAAGAAGTCGCTCAATTTTATAGAGCATATTATAGAAGAGGATTTAAGAAATGGATTTAACAATGAGGAATTACGTTTCCGTTTTCCTCCAGAACCAAATGGATATTTACATATTGGTCATGCTAGTTCCATCTGTTTAAATTTTGGATTAGGTTTGCGTTATAAAGCTCCTGTAAATTTACGTTTTGATGATACCAACCCGGAGAAAGAAGAACAAGAATTTGTAGATGCTATTAAACGTGATGTAGCTTGGCTTGGTTTTGAATGGAACCATGAATGCTATGCCTCTGATTATTTCCCACAATTGTATTTATGGGCAATAGAATTTATTAAGCAGGGGAAAGCCTATGTAGATTCTCAGTCTTCTGAACAAATGGCAGAACAGAAAGGTACACCTACCGTACCTGGTACAGATAGCCCGTATAGAAATAGAAGTGTAGAGGAGAATCTTGAACTATTTGAACGCATGAAGAATGGCGATTTTGAAGCTGGTACGCATGTATTAAGAGCTAAAATAGATATGGCTTCTTCAAATATGTTAATGAGAGACCCTATTATGTATAGAATTATGCATAAGTACCACCATAGAACTGCTAATAATTGGTGTATTTACCCAATGTATGATTGGGCACATGGGGAAAGTGATTATATAGAGCAAGTATCGCACTCTTTCTGTACACTTGAGTTTGCTATGCACAGAGAGTTGTATGATTGGTTTTTAGACCAGGTAAGAGATTCAGATAAAGTACGCCCTAAACAGCGTGAGTTTGCCAGACGTAATTTAAGCCATACTATTGTAAGTAAGCGTAAGTTATTAAAGCTTGTACAAGAAGGACATGTAACTGCTTGGGATGATCCTAGAATGCCTACTATTTCAGGATTGAGAAGACGTGGTTATACCCCTACATCTATTAGAAATTTTGCAGATACTATTGGTATTGCTAAAAGAGAAAATTTAATTGATGTTTCTTTATTAGAATACTGTGTTCGTGAAGATTTAAATAAATCGGCACACCGTGTTATGGGTGTTTTAGATCCGGTTAAAGTGGTTATTACTAATTATCCGGAGGGTCAAGAAGAATGGTTAGATGCAGAGAATAACCCTGAGGAAGAAGTAATGACCTATAGAAAGGTTCCTTTCTCTCGTGAAATTTATATTGAAAGAGAAGATTTTAGAGAAGAAGCTAACCGTAAGTTCTTTAGATTAAAGTTAGGTGGTGAAGTAAGACTTAAGAATGCCTATATAATTAAAGCAGAAAGCTGTGTTAAAGATGAAGAGGGTAATATTACCGAAATTCATTGTACGTATGATGAAGATAGTAGAAGTGGTAGTGGTACTGAGGCTAGTATGCGTAAAGTTAAAGGAACACTACATTGGGTTTCTATAAACCATGCTGTTGAATCTGAAGTAAGAATTTATGATAGATTGTTTACAAATGAGGCACCAGATTCTCATAAAGAGAAGGATTTCTTAGAGTTTATAAATCCTGATTCTTTAAAAGTAGTTACTGGTTATGTAGAACCTAGCTTAAAAGATGCTAAGGAAGGCGAGACTTTCCAATTTCAACGTTTAGGGTATTTCTGTGTAGACAGAGATTCTAATGCTGATAATTTGGTATTTAATAAAACTGTTGGTTTGCGTGATACTTGGGCAAAATTGGCAGATAAATAGTATTTTTTCAATCAAAATAAATCAAAAGCACCCAAAATGGGTGCTTTTTTTATTTGTTAATGTATTATCAATTAACTGGTTATTAACAGTATTTTCCTATTAAAAAAACTAATTTTAGTCAAAAGAAAATTAATAAACCAAAAAAAAAATTGTTATGAATAAGACAGGAAGTACTATAGTTGCATTAGCTGCTGGGGCAGCATTAGGAGCCACATTCGGAATTTTATTTGCACCTGATAAAGGAGATAAAACAAGAAAATTAATTAAAGATAAAGCTCTTGAAACGAAAGATGATATTGCTTTAAAGGTTTCTAAACTTGCAGAAGAATTATCGCATACAGCTGATGCCAAAAAACAAGACTTTGAAACAAAATTAGAAGATGTTGTTTCTAATATGAGTTATAAAGCTGAGGATGTAATTAATGCTATGGAAAAGAAATTAGAAGCGTTAAAAGAAAAAAATGCTAAACTTCAAAAAGGGCATCATGCAGCACCAGTAGAAGTAGAAGCTAATGTAAATGTATAAGTTAGGTAACCAACCAAAATGATTGACGAATTAAAAGATAATGTTAATGAGGTAAATGAGAATACTCAAAAGTATATGAATGCGAGTATAGCTTATTATAAGTTAAAAGCATTTAAGCTATTAACATTAAGTATTACCTCATTATCTAAACTACTAGTAACTGGTTTTATACTGGTTATAGGTATTATATTTATTTCATTTGCGGTTTCTAAGGGTATTGGTAGTTTATTAGACAATGAATTCTTAGGATTTTTAATTGTAGGTGTGTTTTACATCATAGTGGCGTTAATATTCCACTACAATAAGAAATTCATGGAAAGAAAGATACTGGAAGAATTTTCAGCTAACTTTTTTGATGAATTAAAAGATATGGATGAAAAATAAATACCCTGTGCCTATGAGAGTTTATAAGAGTTTTGAAGAAATAGACAATGATTTAGCTATACGTAAACTTGAGAAAGATATAGCTTATGAAAAGATAAAACTGAATGTTACAAAAGCTAAGGATCAATTTCATCCTATTAATTTACTAGGTGGTATTCCTGGTATAATTAAGAAGTTTTTGATATCGTTATTAATTAAAAAAATATTATAAGAGTACACAAAATAGTTTAGTTTGAGTAAATAAATTGGTTAGTTTAAATTAAAAAACCCTTAACGATGCATTGCATGTTAAGGGTTTTTTGTTTGATAGTATTACGAACTATTTTACTAGTTATTTAGTATCATTTTTAGAAGCGTCTTTAGCTATTTGTTGTTGTTTCATAGCTTCGCTCATTTGGTTACTTGCTGTAAAAGAGGCTACCATGTTGTTTAGCATATCACTACCAGCTTGCGGGCTGTTAGGTAATAAGATAAGGTTACTGTTAGTTTCTTCACCAATAGCTTGTAAGGTATCGTAATGTTGGGTAACTACAATTAAAGCTGAAGCTTCTTGAGAGCTTATACCAACACGGTTTAGTACTTCTACAGATTCTTCTAACCCACGAGCAATTTCTCTACGTTGGTCTGCTATACCTTGTCCTTGTAAGCGTTTGCTTTCTGCTTCTGCTCTTGCTTTTTCAACAATTAAGATACGTTGAGCATCTCCTTCAAACTGTGCAGCTGTTTTTTGGCGTTCTGCGGCATTAATTCTGTTCATAGCCTCCTTCACCTGAGAGTCAGGGTCAATGTCCGTTACAAGCGTTTTAATGATGTCAAAACCGTATTCTATCATTGCATCTTGTAATTCAGCTTTTACTGCAATAGCAATATCATCTTTTTTAACAAACACGTTGTCTAATTTCATTTTAGGTACTTCTGCACGTACAACGTCAAATACGTACGATGTAATTTGGTCATGCGGATACTCTAATTTGTAAAAAGCCTCGTATACTTTTTCTTTAATAACCACATATTGTACAGATACTTTTAAACGTACAAATACGTCATCTAATGTTTTTGTTTCTACAATAACATCAAGTTGTTGAATTTTTAAACTTACTCTACCTGCAATACGCTGAAAAATGGGTATTTTAAATTGTAAACCAGAATGTCTTATGCTACTGAATTTACCAAATGTTTCTACAATTACTGCAGTTTGTTGTTTCACGGTAAAGAATGCACCAAATGCAATTAGTAATGCAATACCAATTAAAAGAAAAGGAAAAAATGCCATTATGTATGTATTTATTGAGTTATGATTAAATTGAATAATCGAATGAAACGAAGTTATACAATATTAGTCGTAATTTATACATAATGTTACAGTATAAAAAAAGCCACTTAAGTAAGTGGCTTTTAAAATTATAAAGTGTCTATTGCTTTTTGTATGCGTAATAAGGTTTCTTCTTTTCCTAATAGCTCTACAATATCAAATACATGAGGACCTTTCATAGCACCTACTAATGATAAGCGTAGCGGAGGCATCACTTGTCCAAATCCGTACCCTTTTTCTTGTAACCAGTTCTTAACAACGGTTTCTGTATTTGTAGAAGTAAACTCTTCTATACCGCTTACAATGGCTATAAGCTCTTTCATAATTTCAGGAGTTTGTTCCTTCCATTGTTTTTTAGAAGCTTTAGCATCATATTCAGTAGGCGTAACAAAAAAGTAATCAGACAGTTCCCAAAGATCTGTTATAAAATTAGCACGTTCTTTCACTAAGCTAACTACTTTGGTTACAGTTTCTAAGTTACTAGTTGTATGTGATTGTACTATTGGTAAAAACAAGGTTGCTATTTCAGCATCATCTTTCTCCTGTAAATATTGATGGTTGAACCATTTGTTCTTTTCCGGGTCAAATTTAGCTCCAGATTTATTCACTCTAGACAAATCAAAAGCAGCTATTAATTCTTCTAATGAAAATAGTTCTTTATCGGTACCATCATTCCAACCTAAAAGGGCTAAGAAATTTACAACAGCTTCTGGAAAATACCCTTGTTCTCTATATCCCATAGAAAAACTATCTGCAGTTTTCCAATCTAAAGGAAATACAGGGAAACCTAATTTATCACCGTCACGTTTACTTAATTTACCTTTTCCTACAGGTTTCATTATCAATGGTAAATGTGCAAATTCTGGTGCATCCCAACCAAATGCTTCATATAAAGCAATGTGTAACGGTAAAGAAGGTAACCACTCTTCGCCACGTATCACATGAGAGGTTTCCATTAAATGATCGTCTACAATATTTGCTAGGTGATAGGTAGGTAATCCGTCTTGTTTAAATAACACCTTATCATCTAATAAGGCTCTTTTAAAACTAACATTACCACGTATTAAATCTGTAGCTTCTATGGTTTCAGCATCCGTAGTTGCATCATACATTTTAAAACGGATTACAAATGGGTCTCCTTTTGCTAGTCGCGTATTCAATTCTTCTTCGGTTAAGTTGATAGAAGTATCTAATGTTCCACGATTTTCCCAGTTGTAGATAAACGTTTTCCCTGCTGCTTCAGCTGTAGCACGTTGTTTATCTAAGTCTTCAGCAGAATCAAAGGCATAGTAGGCTTTACCAGCAGCTACTAATTCATCTGCATATTGTTTGTATACATCTTTACGTTCACTTTGTCTGTAAGGACCAAATTTTTCGTTAACTCCTACGGTTTCGTCAGGTGCAATTCCTAACCATTCTAAAGCCTCAAAAATATATGCTTCAGCACCTTCAACAAATCGGTTTTGGTCGGTATCTTCTATTCTTACGTAAAATGTACCGTTATTTTTTTTAGCAAATAAATAGTTGAATAATGCTGTACGTACACCACCAATGTGTAATGGCCCTGTTGGGCTAGGTGCAAAACGTACTCTTACGGGTTTAGTCATTGTGAATATTTTTAAAGGCACAAAAGTACAAAGATTTTAAGTTTAGATGTTAACAACCTGTTTATATAATAATATATTGTAATTTTATAAGTTATAAAAACCAATAAGTAAGAATGAAACACATTAGTTTATGCGTGTATTTATGCATGCTATTAACAGGATTTGAAAGTTTTTCACAAAAGTTTGTAGGTGAGGTACAGTATTTGAAGATGGATAAGAACCAAGAAACAACTAAATTACCCATTTACAAAAGAGTTTTTGCTGATAAAGCAGTGAATAAAACGGTAACTTTTAAAGATTTTTACATAGCTATAGGTAATGATTATTTAGAATGTGAAGGTACTGTTGATAAGCGTGGACGTTATATAGATACATTAAAAACCTATTACCGAAATGGTAATTTAAAAGAATGGATTTTTTATGAGTCTGGTATGAAACAAGGAAGGTATGAACAATTTTATGAAGAGGGTCCTTTAAAAAAAGTTGGCTTTTATGTAGATGACCAGAAAGAGGGTACGTTTACCAGTTATCATGAGAATGGTTTGGTTTCTGGAACTTATGTGATGAAAGAAGACAAATTTGTGAAGCAAATGAGTGCTTTTTTGGAAAATGGGGATCCTTCTAAAAAAGTGTATCATTTAGATGAAACTAGAGATTCAATTGTATTTTTCAAAAATGTTGGAGAAATTCAGTTTGTTAGGGTAGATGGTTTTAACAACACGTACAAGGAAAAATTTTATTATGATAGTGGTGCTGTAAGTTGGATTTATTACCATGATGAAAATGATAAGTTAATTAGAAGTGAAGGTTTTGATGAAAAGGGGAGTAGTTATAAATCGCCTATAGAAATAGATAAAAAGGATTTTAAAAGTGCACTTGACGAGCATGTGAAAAATACATTTGCATATCCTGATTTCTTAAGAAACGCTAATTTGTCTTCTAGAACTTATGTGAATTTTACAATTTATCCTGATGGTACTGTGGAAGTACTTGATGCTACGTCAGATGCTCATCCTGGTTTTGAAGAAGAAGCAAAACGTATCATACGTTTGTTTAAGTATAAACCTTTTACGCTACGTAATGAATCTGAGAAAGTAACTTTTTCATACCCTATTGTTTTTAGATTAAATTAGATACATGGAATACTCAAGTTACAATACAATTAAGAATAAGCTAAATCAATTCATTCAAAAATTTTATATGAATGAGCTGATCAAGGGAATTATATTGTTTTTAGCTATTGGGTTGTGTTATTTTATTTTCACCCTATTAGTAGAGCATTTCTTGTGGTTATCTTCTACCGTAAGAATGATCTTGTTCTGGGTGTTTATTGGTGTAGAATTATTTTTGTTTGTTAAGTTTATTGGTATTCCAATTGCTTATTTGTTAAAGCTTAAAAGAGGAATTGATAATAACCAAGCCTCTAAATTAATAGGTGCCCATTTTACTGAAGTAGATGATAAGTTGGTGAACTTAGTACAATTGGCTGAAGATAAAAATACTTCTGAGTTATTATTAGCAAGTATAGATCAGAAGAGTATGGAGTTATCTCCCATACCTTTTCAGAGTGCTATTAATTTTAAATCGAGTTTTAAATATGCTAAATATTTACTCATTCCGGCAATTATTATTTTAATTATAGTTTCAATTGGTTCATTTAATTGGTTTACAGATAGTTATACTAGGGTAGTTAATTATTCTACGTATTATGAACCACCAGCACCATATTCCTTCAATATTTTGAATAAAACAATGAATGTTGAGGAGGGTAAACCCTATATGTTATCCGTAAAATTGATTGGGGATGTGTTGCCAGATAATGTAATAGTGAATTATGAGGGACAAGAGTATTTTATGAAGCGTACTTCGGTAGATATGTATGAGTATACTTTTACTGGATTAAAGAAGGATACTAATTTCTATTTAGAATCTAATGCTGTTGTTTCACGTGAATACAAATTGCATGTAGTAGCAGTACCAGTGGTTCTAAATTTTTCTATGAGTTTAGATTATCCAAGTTATACGGGTAAGGAAGATGAGGTAATTAAATCTACGGGTAATGCATTAATACCTGAAGGTACAAAGGTTTCTTGGAAATTAGAAACTACCGCTACTGATGAGGTTTTGTATAAGGATACGGATACAGTAATTTCATTTGAAAAGGATGGTACATCATTTCAGTTTCAGAAACAATTATTTCAGGATAGCAGGTATGAGCTGTCTACAAATAATGAAGCAGTAAAAACATATGAAAGCTTTAATTATAGTTTGAATGTTTTAAAAGATGAAAATCCTAGTATAAGAATAGAGTATGTGAAAGATAGTGCGGTGGTACCAACCTACGTTGTCAAAGGAAGTGTTACAGATGATTATGGTATTAGTAAAACCAATTTGGTGTATTATAATGTCAATAATCCTGATGATGTTCATAGAGTACAATTATCCGGTAATGTTGGTAATGTTACAGAATTTGTTTCCGTTTTTCCTGATACTATAAAATTAAGTCAGGGTACTAGTTATGAGTTTTATTATGAAACATATGATAACGATCCGTTTCATGGACACAAAAGAGCTACTTCTAAAGTTCTATCATATGATGCACTTTCAGATAATCAAATTAGTAATGAGTTATTAAAGAAACAGGAAAGTAATATTAAAAGTCTAGATGCTAAAGTTGAAAAGTCTAAGGAAAATTCTAAAGAGTTAGATCAAATTTCTCAATTGCAAAAAGAGAAGAAACAGCTTAGTTATAGTGATAAAGAAAAGGTTCAAAATTATTTACAAAAAGAACAGCAAGAGGCTAAAGATTTTGAAAAATTAACGCAAGAGTTAAAGGAAAATCTTGAAAAATTTAAGCAGGAAAATAACTTAGACAAAGAAACTGATAAGTATTTAGAAGAGCGTTTAGAACGCTTGCAAAAGAAAATGGAAGAGGAGCAGAAGATGCTTGAAGAAATGGAGAAATACTTAGATGAGTTGAGTAATGAAGAAATGTCTAAAAAACTTGAAGAGTTCAAAAAAGAGAAAAATAAAGCTAGCAGAGATACCAAGCAAATGCTTGAGTTAGTAAAGCGTTATTATGTAGCGCAAAAAACCGATATGCTAGGTAAGGAGTTGGAAGAATTAAGCAAAAAACAAGAAGCCTTATCTGAGAAAAGTAAGGATGAAAATACTATTGAAAAACAACAGGAGATTAATGAGGAGTTCGATAAATTAAGTAAAGAACTTGACGAACTTAAAAAAGAGAATGAAGGTTTAAAAAAACCTATGGATATCCCGGTAGATAAAAAAGACAGTGATGAAGTAAAAAAAGATCAACAAGAGGCTACAGAAAATCTTGAAAAGTCAGAATCTGATCCTAATACTGAAAAGCAGGATGGTGCTAGTAAGAGTGCTCAGAAGAAACAAAAAAGTGCTGCCCAGAAAATGAAAAAAATGAGTAGTGCTATGCAAGGTTCATTATCTAGCCCTGGTGGAGAGCAGATGCAGGAAGATATAGAAATGCTTAGACAGATATTAGATAATTTATTATTTGTGAGTGAAGAGCAAGAGTATATAGAAGCTCAATTATCTAAGTATGCAACTACATCGGGCGGGTTCTCTAAACATTTGATAAGACAACAGGAACTAAAAGTTATGTTTGAACATGTTGATGATAGTTTATTTGCCTTAGCTAGTAGACAGCCTATGATATCTGTTAAGATAAATGATGAGATTGAAGAGGTCTATTTCAATATGGATAAGAGTTTAGAAACCTTAGCAGAAAATAATATATATCAAGGATTAAGTAGTCAACAGTATTCGTTAACACACATTAATAACTTAGCCGATTTGCTAAGTGATGCTTTAAACAATATGCAAATGATGATGCAGATGCAAGCTAGTGGTTCGGGGCAAGGGAATATGCCATCACCTGGGCAACAGTTGCAAGATATGATTATGTCTCAGCAAGAAATGAATGCCAAAATGCAGGGACAAATGGGTGGTAAAGATGGAGAAGGAAAAGGTAAAGGTGAACAGAAAGAAGGAGAAGGAGAGAAGAAAGATGGTAAAGGTAAAAATGGTGAGAAACCTGGTAAAGAAGGTAAGCCTGGTGCTTCTGGTGAAAACGGTAATGGAGGTAATGGTGGTGGAGAGATGAGCCCGGAACAGGTATATGAAATATACAAGCAACAGCAATTGTTACGTCAGGAACTTGAAAAGCAGTTAGAAGGCAAGCTTACGCAAGAACAACGAAAGAATACTCAGAATACTATTAGACAAATGGAGAATGTAGAAGAGGAGTTGTTAACCAGAGGTATTACTGAATCGGTCTTTAAGAAGATGAAGATGATAGAGCAGCAGTTAATAAAATTAGAAAACGCTGCCTTTGAGCAGGGACAAAAAGAGGAACGTGAGAGCAATACGAATACCCGTGATTATAATGGGAACAATGAAAATATTGAACGCTTAAAAGAATATTTTGAGCAGGTTGAAATATTAAATAGACAAGTATTACCTTTGCGCCAATTTTATAAAGAAAAAGTAAATCAATATATTAAGTCAAATGATTAATTTTCATTCTGAATGTAGTTTTAAAATAAGTAATGAAGACACTTATTTTAAATGGATAGAAGCTATTATAGCTAGTGAGGATAAGTTGTTAGGAGAGGTGAATTATATCTTTTGTGATGATGAATATTTGCATAAAATTAATGTGGAATATTTGGACCACGATACCTTAACAGATATCATAAGTTTTGATTATACAGAGGGTGATATTATCTCTGGGGATATATTTATATCGGTGGAAAGAGTGGAAGATAATGCAAAGGATTTTGAGGTTGAATTTGATACAGAATTATTACGCGTAATGGCGCATGGTGTGTTACACTATTGTGGCTATAAAGATAAAGATGACGAGGCATCAGCTTTGATGCGTAGTAAAGAAGAGGAAAAAATTGCTATGTTTCACGTGGAACAGTAAGCATCTAAATTAAGAATTTAAGTTCCACGTGAAACATTTTCTAGGATGTTTTAAAATGGTGTTCCACGTGGAACGATAAGATAAAAAATGTATGTTTGATAGAGAATATGATGTTATAGTAGTGGGTGCAGGGCATGCTGGTTCTGAGGCCGCGGCAGCGGCCGCGAATATGGGAGCTAGTACGTTGCTTATTACAATGAATCTGCAAAACATTGCGCAGATGTCTTGTAATCCGGCTATGGGTGGTATTGCAAAGGGGCAGATAGTTAGAGAGATAGATGCACTGGGTGGTTATAGTGGAATTGTAACAGATAAAACGGCTATTCAATTTAAAATGTTGAATAAGTCAAAAGGTCCTGCTATGTGGTCACCACGTGCTCAAAGTGACCGTATGAGGTTTGCTGAAGAGTGGAGAACCATGCTTGAAAATACACCTAATTTAGATTTTTATCAAGAAATGGTGTCCGGACTTATTATTAAGGATGGAGTTATAAAGGGGGTGAAAACATCTCTGGGAATTGAGGTATATGCTAAATCTGTTGTACTTACCAATGGTACCTTTTTGAATGGTTTAATTCATATTGGTGAGAAACAATTTGGAGGTGGTAGAGCAGGTGAAAGAGCTGCTACTGGTATTACAGAAGATTTGGTGAATATAGGTTTTGAAGCTGGTAGAATGAAAACAGGAACACCTCCAAGAGTGGACGGTCGTTCTTTGAATTTTGATAAAATGCTAGCGCAGCCGGGTGATGAAAATCCTGAGAAATTTTCGTATTCAGATGTTACAAAGCCTTTGACAAAACAGAGAGATTGTCATATGACGTATACTAGTGAAGCAGTACATGATGTATTGCGTTCTGGTTTTGACAGATCACCTATGTTTAATGGTTCTATAAAAAGTGTAGGCCCGAGATATTGCCCATCGATTGAGGATAAGATTAATCGTTTTGCAGATAAGGATCGTCATCAGATGTTTGTAGAGCCAGAAGGTTGGAATACGGTGGAGTATTATGTTAATGGTTTTTCTACTTCGTTACCAGAGGATGTACAATTTAAAGCACTGCGTTCTGTAGTTGGTTTTGAAAATGTAAAATTCTTTAGACCTGGTTATGCTATAGAGTATGATTATTTTCCACCAACTCAGTTAAGACATACATTAGAAACTAAATTAGTTTCTGGGTTGTATTTTGCGGGTCAGATTAATGGTACTACCGGATATGAAGAAGCGGCTTCTCAAGGTTTAATGGCGGGTATTAATGCTGCATTAAAGGTACAGGGTAGAGAGGAGTTTATTTTGAAAAGAAACGAAGCGTATATAGGGGTGTTAATAGATGACCTTATTACCAAGGGTACTGAGGAGCCATACCGTATGTTTACCTCTAGAGCAGAGTATAGAACTTTGTTACGTCAAGATAATGCTGATATTAGATTAACACCAAGAGGGTACGATATTGGTTTGGCAAAAGAATCTCGTATGATTCGTATGGAAGAAAAGCAACAAAAGGCTAATGCCTTTATTAACTTTTTCAAAGAAACGAGTTTAAAACCTGAAGATGCTAATCCTGTTTTAGATGATTTGAATTCGGCTCCTATGAAACAGTCTGATAAAATGTATAAAGTATTTTCTAGACCAAAGGTTACTATGGATCATATGAAGCAGTTTGCAGAGGTTGCCGAGTATATTAAAGAACATGATTTAGATACCGAGGTGTTAGAGCAAACAGAGATAGAAATTAAATACTCGGGTTATATAGCAAAAGAGAAGAATAATGCAGATAAACTAAATAGGTTAGAGGATATTAGAATTCCTGCCAATTTTAATTACGATAAATTAACTTCTGTATCTTTTGAGGCAAGAGAAAAATTAAAGAAGATTAAACCAGCAACGCTTTCGCAAGCTTCTCGTATTAGTGGGGTTTCTCCTAGTGATATTAGTATTATGCTGGTTTATATGGGACGATAATGCAGTTCCACGTGAAACAATATTAAAAATAATTCCTGCCTTTGGGCAGGAATTCTTATTTATAATGGATAGAGAACACATATTTTTAGAGGTCAAGGATCATTCCGTTTCAAAGGAAACTTTTAAGTTGGTTTTAGATGCGGAGTTGAAAATGTTAAAGACAACACCACAACCATCAGAAGAGGCGTTACCTGCTTATTACGAAAGTGAAGATTATATTTCGCATACAGATGCAAAGCGTTCTGTTTTTGAAAAAGTATATCATATTGTTAAAAAATATGCCTTAGCAAAAAAGGTAGCACTTATTGATTCTTTTCAAACTACTGAGAAAAATTTGTTAGATGTAGGGGCAGGTACCGGAGATTTTTTGTTGGCTGCAAAAAATAAAGGATGGAAGGTGTGTGGAGTAGAACCTAATGATGCTGCTATTACGAATGCTGCTAACAAGGGAGTTAATTTGTTTTCTTCATTAGATAAGTTGCCTAACCAAAAATTTGATGTTATTACCCTATGGCATGTGTTAGAACATTTACCAAACCTAGAAAAACAAATTGAGCAGATTAGTAGTTTCTTAAAACCGAACGGTGTTTTGGTAATTGCAGTTCCAAATTATGAAAGTTATGATGCTGCCTATTATAAACAGTTTTGGGCAGCATTTGATGTACCAAGACATTTGTGGCATTTTTCTAAAACGGCTATAAAAAATGTTTTCGGTAAACAGGGTTTTAATTTGGTGAAAGTACTACCTATGGTTTTTGATGCATTTTATGTGTCGTTATTATCTGAAAAATATAAAAGCGGAAAAATGAATTTTTTTAAAGCCTTTTGGATTGGTTGGCGCTCAAATTGGAAAGCGAAGCGTTCTGGTGCCTATTCTTCTCTAATTTATGTGCTAAAAAAGTAAAAAATACATTTTAAAGCTATTTTTAGCTTATTTAAGACTAGGTAAGGTTAAATTATATTACCTTTTTTTAAAAGTGTCTTAAATCGGCTTAAAATGAGCCGATTTTTATAAGAATTTCTTATAATTAATAAATTTTAGTATTGAAATTCCTTATACAAGGAATTTACTTAAAAATGATACTGGCAATGCTTTAATATAAGCGCCACTTTATTATTTTTGCTTTCGTTGATTTTTAGCGTTTAAATTTCAACATGAACAATGAATCAATTTATAGATTAAACAAATAGAGATGAAAAAATTAGTTGTTGCAATTATTGCGCTAGTAGGATTAGTTTCTTGTGGAGAACAAGAAAGAATTGTTTTTGTAGATAGAACAGAGTTATTGAAAGAATATCAAGGAAGAAAAGATATTGAAACTAAGTACAAAGATAAATTTGAGAAATTAGATATTAAAAAGGATAGTGTTAGTAAAGCACTTCAAATAGAAGCTAAAGATTTTCAAGATCAGGCTAAAAGTATGTCTCAAGCTAAAGCTCAAGAGAAGTATAATGGGTTAATGCAAAAACAACAGTATTGGACAGAGCAATTTCAAAACCAAGAGTACATGATTGGTCAAGATAGCCAGAAAGAGATTGATACGTTGTTGAAAAAGGTGAAGAAATTTATTGGTACTTACGGTAAAGAGCACAAATACACTTATATTTTAGGTTCTAACGATGCTGGTAGCGTTATGTACGGCGAAGAGTCTAAAGATATAACAGAGGATGTTTTAAAAGCATTAAACGATGAATATGCTAGAAACTAATTGGTTAAAAAAAGCATAAATAAAAATTAAAAGCGCTGTACTACAGCGCTTTTTTTTGTAATATCCCTTAAAAAATAGGGTGAAACTATCTAAAGGATTTAAAGTTGTTGCATTTATAGTACTAATAACACTTTTAGTAGGTGTGGTTGGTGCTTTTTTTATTGCGGATATTGCCAAGGATAAAATAGAGCAAGAATTATCCAAAAATTTTAAGGTGAATATTGCCGATGTAGACATTAATTTGCTGAATACTACAGCGTTTATAGACAGCATACAACTTTCTAGTAAAAACCGTGATAAGGATAGTATTCATGTACAGTTAAAGTCTGTCAATATAAATTTTTCTAGTTTATTCAATGTACTATGCTCAGATGATATTAAGATATCAGAGATTCGGTTAGAGCATCCTAGTGTAGAGATTTATAAAGCAAAAGTAGATAGTACTACAGAAAAGCAGCCTACTTCAGATTTTAAAAAGTCTTTTGAAATCAAAAATTTAACGGTAAAAAATGGTAGTATAGCCATGTACAATATTGCTGATAGTTTAGATACTACTGCAAAAAACATTGAAGTTTTGCTAGAGGATCTTCTAGTTTCTAAAGAAACAATCACCAAAAAAATACCCTTTCAGTATACCTTGAAATCGGTTAGACTCTCAGAAATTTATAAGGATATTAATGATATTCAGGAACTTAGAGTGCAAAGTTTCCACGTGGAACATTCTAAAATTGAGGTTGGGGGATTGGCATTAGAGCCCAAATATTCTAAAAAGGAATATGTAAATCATATACCATATCAAACAGATTGGATGGATTTACAAATACAATCTGTTGTGGTAAACGATTATTCTTTTGATTTGCTCAAGGAGAAACCTGAGGTGATAATTCCTGAAATAAATATTGATGGTGCCAATTTTCAATTATATAGAGATAAGAAGGTGCAGCGAGAGTTTAGCTTTAAACCACTTTACAGTAAAATGTTACGTGATTTAAATGCGGACTTAAAAGTGGATAGTATTGATATAGCCAATAGTACTATTGTGTACGAAGAGAAATTACCGGAACGAGATGAAGCTGGTAAATTGACTTTTGACGATTTACATATTGCCATAGCAAACATTGACAACATAAACAAAGGAAAGAAAACTCGTATTAATATTGATAGTAAATTCCTTAAAGAAGCTCCATTACACATTGATTGGATGTTTGATATTCACAATGAGCAAGATTATTTTGAAATACAAGGATCGCTGGGTACGGTATCGGTAAAAGAGCTTAATAACTTTTTAAAACCTAATATGCGAATTGAATTGGATGGCAAAGTAGACGATGTGTTATTCAATTTTTATGGTACAGACAGCAGTGCCAAAGGAGCTTTTTCAATTACTTATAACAATTTAGAAGTTGCTGTTTTAAATAAGAATAACAAGCGTAAGAAGAATAAAGTACTATCGGCCATTGCCAATATTTTTGTTAAAAAGGATAAGGAGAAATTTAAGCAGCAAGAGATCGCTGTAGACCGTACTAAGTATAAATCGTTTTTCAACTATTTTTGGTTATGTATACAAGACGGCCTTAAAAAGTCTGTTTTATAAATGGGAGAGTAGGTACACCAATGCAAAAGCCGGTATAAGGTATATCACTGTATTTCTAGCACCATCATAGTCTTTAACAATACGTTGCCCTATCACAAAAGAAAATAGCACCAGAACACACAATATACATCCATATAAGGCTATTTGCGGCATGTTCTCTGTTATAAGGTAAAAGGAGCCTACAATACATAAAAGAGTAGCTATAACCTCTAATACGAGTACTTTTATTAAAGCTATTTTTATAAACCTGGCCATAAACGTATTTTTAAAGTAATCTGTCAACCAGAATACTTGTCCTTTAAAATCTGAAATCTTTTCAAAGGCGCTGTAACCAAAGGTTATAATTAGCAATACAAGTAATAATACTTCCGTTATGTTTTGAGATAGAAACATCTTGTTTTTGTTTTTAACAAAGGTACCAATTGTCTAAGCTGTATTTTAATATTTCTATGCTTAAAATAATTTTTATTAAACAGGCTTGAGGGTTTATTTGTAACCTATATAGTGGCTTTATATGTGTATAATTATCTATAAAATAAGTGTTTATATACATAAGCTTAACATTAAAAAAACTTTATAGTTGTAACATTGAAAGTTTAATAGTAACAAATGCTAATGTAAATCGTTTAGGAAAAGTAGGTAGTTTAATCTATACAAATGCAAATACATAGCTTTTTAAAATTACGTTTTAAATATCTTCACAGCGCTAGAGAAAAGTGGCTCTATATTATTGGTGCTACCGTTTTTGCACATATTTTTTTAGTTGTATTTCAGCCCTATGGTATTTATGAAGAAATGAGAAACCCAATAAATCCATTGTTTCATAAGTTTCTTTTTTTTCTTTCTATAACGGTTAGTTCTTTTGCAGCCTTGAGTTTGTCTCAATTAGTTTTACGTCCACTTTTAAAATTTCAAGAGGTAAGTATTAAAAAGTACGCACTTTGGTTTTGCATAGAAACATTTATTATCACCTTTATATCCTTTTTATTTTCACTTGTTATACCTGATTTGGGAAATGATTTTGAATTAGAACTTAACATTGGGTTTCAGGTTACCAATTATTTTAGAGCGTTTATCATTTTATTATTCCCATTTTTTGGGGTTATCGTATATGAATTTATTCAAAAATTAAATGGTGAAATAAAAGAGCTTTCAGTGCAACTGTCACATTACCAGCAAGCTTTTGAAAAGGCACATCCAGAAGAGTTATTAATAGTAAAAGATGAAAATGAAAATGTATCATTAGAGTTGTACTTAAAGAATTTTTTAATGGCGGAAGCTGGCAATCAATACATCATTGTTTACTATTTGGAAAAAGGAAAAATTAAAAAGGAGATTGTAAGAAACCGACTGAAAAATTTTTTGTTAGCGTGTACTGATAGTAGTATTTATCAGTGTCACAGATCGTATGCTGTAAATCTTATAAATGTGTCGCATTTAGATAAGAATCAGGGGAAAAATTTCTTAGCCTTTTACCAAGATGAATATTTAAGAGCCCCCGTTTCTAAATCATACTTAGAGCAAATAAAAAAAGTACTATAACAAACTATACTTGTAAAATAACATTTCACTCCAAAAATGATAAATTCACTCCAAACCAATACTAAAATTAGAAAGAATGGGTTTTTTAAAGAAAATTTGTACTGTTTTCACGTGAAACCTACTTAAGGAATAATGCCTATTTAGTATTAATCAGATAATTTTAAGTGTATAGAAAGTGCGTTCACTCTTGGTTTTTACATGTTCACATTTTTAAAATTAAGATACCCTTATTCGCTGAGTTATATTGAAAAATTATGAATTGTAAATACATAAACTAAACTATTAAAAAGAACTATGAAAAAATTACTTTTTGTTACATGTTGCCTCCTAACGGTGCTGGTCTATGGGCAAGAATCGTATACCATTAGCGGTTCCATAACCGATGCCAGTAATGGAGAAACAGTGTACGGAGCCTCTATTTATTTAGAGGGTACAACTTATGGGGTAACTACCAATACGTATGGTTTTTACTCACTAACCGCCCCTGAGGGCACCTATAAATTAGTAATTTCTTATATAGGGTATGAGCAGGTGTCTCAAGAAATAGTACTAACTGCAGATACAAAACTAAATTTTGAGATTCAAGAATCCTCTATGGCATTAGAAGAAGTGGTACTTACAGCTGATGAAAATGAGGCAACAAATATTAAAACTCCGCAAATGAGTGTGACCACGCTTAAAACGGAAACTATAAAAAAAATACCGGTGGTTTTAGGAGAAGTAGATATTATTAAATCTATTCAGTTATTGCCAGGGGTATCTAATGCTGGTGAGGGCGCCGGCGGATTTAATGTAAGAGGTGGTGCTGCCGACCAAAATTTGGTTTTGTTAGATGAGGCTATTATTTATAATACTTCGCATTTATTCGGGTTTTTCTCAGTTTTTAATGCCGATGCTATTAAAGACTTAGAACTGTACAAAGGTGCTATACCTGCACAATTTGGGGGTAGAGTTTCTTCTGTTTTAGATGTACGCCAAAAAGATGGGAACAATAAGAATTTTAACCTTACGGGTGGTATTGGGGTAGTATCTAGTCGTTTAGCGGCAGAGGGTCCGCTAGTAAAAGATAAAAGTTCATTTTTATTAGCAGGGCGTGGTTCTTATGCTCATTTATTTTTAAAAATAGCAGATGAACCTAATACCGCTTATTTCTATGATGTAAACGGAAAAGTAAATTATCAGTTAGGAGATAGAGATAAGCTATATTTATCTGGTTACTATGGTAGAGATGTGATGAAGATTGACGGTATTTTTGAAAACAATTACGGAAACATTTCTGGTAACTTACGTTGGAACCACGTGTTTAATGACAAACTGTTTTCTAATGCATCTTTAATTTATAGCAAATATGATTATCAGGTAATTATAGATTTTGTAGAGTTAGATTGGATAGCTTCTATCGACAACTATAATTTTAAGTATGATTTAAAGTATTATGCCAACCAAAACCTAAAGTTAAATGCAGGTATTAGTAGTATTTACTACAATTTTAATCCGGGTGAGGTAATGCCAACTTCAGAAAGTTCTGCTGTAAATTATTTGCAATTGGATGAAAAACGAGCTTTAGAACATGGGGCTTATATAAGTGCTGAGCATAAATTAACCGATAAGTTAACGGCATTGTACGGGTTACGTTTTAGTCTGTTTAGCAGATTAGGCGGTCAGAATTTGAATAATTATGCGAACGATTTACCAGTGGTGTATAATGAAACTTTAGGAGTATATGAAGAGGGAGAAGTGCTTTCTGAAACGTATTATGATAGGGGAGAAACAATTGAATCTTACAACAATTTTGAACCACGTTTAGGGCTTTCTTATCAGCTAAATGATGATACTTCTGTAAAAGTAGGTTACAGCCGTACGGCTCAATATTTACATTTACTATCGAATACCCAAGCGGTTACTCCGGTTGATGTATGGGCACCTAGTGGAAAATTCATAAAACCTCAATTATCAGATCAGTTTTCTGCCGGGTACTTTAGAAATTTTGCAGGTAACAAATACTCATTGGAAGTAGAGAGTTTTTATAAGACAGTTGATAATAGAATAGACTACGTAGACGGATCTGATTTGATAGGGAATAATACTATTGAAACGGAAATTTTAAGTGGAGAAGCCAGAGCGTATGGTTTAGAGGTTTTACTTAAAAAGAACAAAGGTAATTTAACGGGTTGGATAGCTTATACGTTATCAAAATCTGAACAAAGAACTCCAGGTGGTGCTTCAGGTGGTTTGGGTATTAATAACGGAAATTGGTACAACACTTCTTATGACCGTACCCATGATTTATCTGTTACGGGTAGTTATTATTTAAGTAAAAAATGGAGTTTAGGGGCTAACCTTATATTTCAAACGGGAAGACCTGTAACATACCCTAACGGACAGTACCAATATGAGGGTATTTCGGTAGCTAATTATGCTGGTAGAAATGAGAATAGATTACCAGCTTATCACAGAATAGATTTGTCTGCTACTTATACCCCAAACAGAAAGCCAGATGCACGTTGGAAAGGAGAATGGGTATTTAGTATTTACAATGTCTACAATCGCTATAATGCGGCTTCTATAACCTTTGGTCAAAATCAGGCAACCGGTGTTAATGAGGCTGTAAGAACCAGTATTTTTGGTGCAGTACCGTCTGTATCTTATAATTTTAAATTTTAATGAAGGCTATGAAAAATTTATATATAAAACCTTGGTTATATACTGTATTTGCAATGGTATTAGTGAGTTCTTGTACCGATGTTGTAGATGTAGAACTAGAAGATGAAACACCTAATTTGGTAATTGAAGGATCGTTAGATTGGTCTATTGATGAAAACGGCACCTTAGATGGAAGTGAACAAACCATTACTTTGAGTATGTCTACTCCGTATTTTTCTCAAGATGAAGTAACTAACGTAACCGGAGCTTCTGTAGTAGTAACTAATGATAGTACAGGAGAAACCTATATTTTTCAAGACCAAAATGATGGAACCTATTATACCAATACTTTTGAACCGGTAGAAAACCAAACCTTTACGCTTCACGTGGAATATGATGGAGAAACTTATGAGGGTAGCGATACATTTTTACCAGGAAGTTTAATTGAATATTACGGGCAGTCTACTATGGGTGGTTTTGATTCGGATTTGATAGAGATTAATTTTTACATTCAGGATGATGCTACACTAGAAAACTTTTATCTGGAAAAGTTCTATCGCCATGGTGATTTATTAAATAGTATAGAAACTTTTTCTGATGAGTTTGTAAATGGAAATCTAATAAATGATTTTTATGAAATTAGTGATGACGATGATGATGATATAGAACCGCTGCAACCGGGTGATGTAGTAGATATATATTTGTATAGTATTACAGAGAATTACTTTAATTACATGATGATTCTCTTAAACCAATCTGAGGCTACCGGCAATCCGTTTGCTTCTATTCCAGTGGCATTACAGGGTAATTGCAAAAATATATCTGGTGGTAAAGATGCCTACGGATATTTTAGAACTACCCAAGTACATAAAATAACCTATACAGTGCTTTAAAAATATATGGCCGTCTATTAAATGTAGACGGCTTTTTTTAAGCTTCTTTTTTGTGTAAGTAACGCGTTAGTTTTATAGATAAATCGGTAAAAATAATCTTTGCATTTCCATTTCTTTCTACGTGGTACAAGGCATCTTCTAACTCTTTTGTAATTTCCATAATGTTGCCACTATGTACAAAAGGTGCAAATTTTTCTAAATGAAAACCTTCTACCTTCATATCTAAATACACCAACTCTTGGGTTTGGTAATTCAGTAATAATGCCTGCCTAAAAACTTCCATACAAAAGTTTAAAAATTGCTTTTGGGTTTCTCTTCCCGTAGCGGCAATTTCTTCACTCCACATAATAAGGTCGTTAATCACAGCTTTATTCCCTTTGGCCTTAAAGGCACTTCGTACCCAAAAAACAAACCATCTTTCAAAAACAATATCTTCAGAATCTTTTAATGATAAATCAATTGCTTTGTTATAATTTCCTTGAGCTTGGTGCGCAATTTTAGCAGCATCGGCTGCTAAAATTCCACGTGAAACTAGCCCTTGTTTAACCACCTCTTCCGTTAACGGAGGAAAGTGTAAAATTTGGCATCTGGAACGTATGGTTTGTATAATTTGTTCTTCTTTTTCAGCAACTAATAAAAAGATAGTTTTTTGAGGGGGCTCTTCTATTAATTTCAGCAGTTTATTAGCGGCGGCAGTGTTCATACGGTCGGCCATCCAAATAATCATAATCTTATAGCCTCCTTCGTAAGATTTTAAGCTTAAAGATTTTACAATATCTGTAGCTTCATCAACCCCTATAAGACCTTGTTTGTTTTCAATACCCAATAACTGAAACCAGTCAAACGCATTTCCGTAAGCTTGCTCATTTATAAAGGTTCTCCATTCTTCCATAAAATGACTACTCACAGGGTGTTTCTTCACCTTGTCGTTAGTAGCAACCGGAAAAGCAAAATGTAAATCGGGATGCGATAAATGTTCAAACTTAATATTACAACTTTCGTTACCACCCGTATTTTCACCATCAGTATTTTTGCAAAGTATGTATTGCGCATAAGCAATAGCCATGGGTAAGGTACCAGAACCTTCTGGGCCTACAAATAATTGAGCATGAGGTATTCTTCCGCTATCGGCACTTACGGTTAAGTGATTTTTGATATGTTGCTGACCTAATATTCTTGAAAAAAGCATGCACAAAGATAGTTGTTTTAAAATAGTAAGTTTTTAATAATTTCTGCTCTATATCATGTAAAGGCTAATTAATATTAGTTACTTTTGTTTATATTAACTACGAGATAACATCCATAATATGAAAACAATCGACGATTTTAATTTTGAGAATAAAAAAGCATTAATTAGAGTTGACTTTAACGTACCGTTAGATGCAGATTTTAATGTAACGGATACTACGCGTATTGAAGCTGCTAAACCAACTATTGTAAAAATATTAGAAGATGGTGGTAGTGCTGTTTTAATGAGTCACTTAGGAAGACCAAAAGGATTTCAGGATGAATTTTCTTTAAAGCATATTGTAGCAAAAGCTTCAGAAATTTTAGGAGTAGAAGTGAAGTTTGTAGCAGATTGTGTGGGTGAAAAAGTAGAAGCTGCTGTTGCCGATTTAAAAGCGGGAGAAGTTTTATTACTTGAAAACCTTCGTTATTATGGTGAAGAAACTAAAGGAGACGAAGATTTTGCTGAAAAATTATCGAAATTAGGTGATATCTATGTAAACGATGCTTTTGGTACTGCACACAGAGCACACGCATCTACTACTATTGTTGCTAAGTTTTTCCCAGAAAGCAAATGTTTTGGGTATTTATTAGCAAAAGAAATTGAAGCTATTGATAAGGTAATGGCTAGCGGTGAAAAACCTGTTACAGCTATCTTAGGTGGTTCTAAAGTATCTTCTAAAATTACCATTATCGAAAATATTTTAGATAAAGTAGATAACTTAATTATTGGTGGAGGTATGACCTACACATTTGTGAAAGCACAAGGTGGTAGTGTTGGTAATTCTATCTGTGAAGATGATAAGCAAGAACTTGCTTTAGATATTTTAAAACAAGCAGAAGCTAAAGGAGTTAAAGTATATATTCCTGTTGATGTTGTAGCTGCAGACGATTTTAAAAATGATGCCAATACACAAGTATCACCTGTAAATGCAATTCCTGATGGATGGGAAGGTTTAGATGCAGGACCAGAAACTTTAGAGATTTTCAAAAAAGTAATTTTAGAGTCTAAAACTATTTTATGGAATGGACCTGTAGGAGTTTTTGAAATGGAAACTTTTGCAAAAGGTACTATTGCTGTAGGTAACTTTATTGACGAAGCTACTAAAGGAGGTGCTTTCTCTTTAGTTGGTGGTGGAGATTCTGTTGCTGCTGTAAAACAGTTTGGATTTGAAGATAAAGTAAGTTATGTATCTACTGGTGGTGGAGCAATGTTAGAAAGCTTAGAGGGTAAAACATTACCTGGTATTGCTGCTATCTTAGCGTAAGCTGTATTTAAATACATAAAATAGAATATGAAAAACCTTGCGAATAGCAAGGTTTTTTCATTTTTAACAGCTTAGAGTTAAAATTGTAACGAAAAAATACGATTTTTGGAAAATTGAATAGAAATCATCCTGAAAAATTAGTGGATATATGAAAGTTTTTTGTGCGTTTAGTATGATTTTTTTGTCGGTTGCAATGTATGCTCAAGATGCTGATAAAAGGAGCGAAAGCAAGGCAGATTCTATAATTATTCTTGAAAAGGAGGCAGGAATGTCTGTAGAAATAGATACCCTTGATAAAAAGAAAACCGATTTTTTTCCGAGAATTAACGGAAAATATAATTTAGAAGATATTGAAATTGCTTACCAGTTAGATACCTTATGGATGAAAGAGTTATACAATTCTGATTTGTATAACGAAATGTATGCCGACGTAACAGAAGGAACATTAGAAGAGGAGTTAGAATATAAGGAAATCAATACGGATACGTTGAAAGCTAGATTGGCAGCACTTAACCAAAGAACACCTTTCAATATTTCATACAATCAAGAGCTGGAGCGCATAATTAACTCGTTTCTTAAAAATAGAAGAGAAAGCTTAACCCGCTTAATGAGTATGAGCGATTACTACTTTCCTATATTTGAAGAGAAATTAGATAAATACGATTTACCTTTAGAGATAAAATACCTTGCTATTGTAGAATCAGCTTTTAATCCGAAGGCAAAATCTAGAGTAGGGGCAACAGGTTTGTGGCAGTTTATGTACCAAACAGGAAAAATGTATAACTTAGATGTTAGTAGTTATGTAGATGAGCGTTCAGACCCAATGCGTTCTACTGAAGCAGCATCACAGTTTTTAGCTAGATTATACGCTATTTTTGGTGATTGGGATTTAGCACTAGCAGCGTATAATTCAGGTCCGGGTAATGTAACCAAAGCCATTAGAAGATCTGGAGGGTACCAAAATTATTGGAATTTAAGACCTTATCTTCCACGTGAAACAGCTGGGTATGTTCCTTTATTCTTAGCTACTATGTATGTTTTTGAATATGCTGAAGAACATGGTTTTAAACCTAAAAGAACTGTTTTTCCATATTTTCAAACAGATACTATTCATGTAAAGAATACTATTAGTTTTGATCAGATTTCTGAACTAACAGGCATTGAAATGGAAGAGATACAGTTTTTTAACCCTGCCTATAAGCTAGATATCATTCCGTTTATAAAAGATAAAAACTATACGCTACGCCTACCTAAAGATAAAATAGGCTTATTTGTAGCTAACGAGGATAGTATATATGCGTATGTAAAAGCAGAAGAAGCTAAAAGAGAAAAGCCGTTACCACAGTTTTTTAATAACGATACCAAAATTGTATACAGAGTGCGTTCTGGCGATGTATTGGGTAAAATTGCACAACGTTATAAAGTTAGGGTTAGTAGTATTAAAAGATGGAATGGCTTACGAAATAATAATATTAGAATAGGCCAAAAGCTTGTTATATACCCTAGAAGTATACCTAAGAAAACCGCTAGTAAAACAACCAAAACAAAAAAGCAGAACACAACAAATACTGCTAATGCAAAGTACCATATAGTTCAAGAAGGAGATTCCCTTTGGAGCATTTCAAAAAAATATCCTGGAATTACTATAGAACAAATTAAACTTTGGAACGATATTAGCAGTACTAATTTAAAATTAGGCACAAAATTGAAATTGTGCGATTGTTAGACTAAAAATTTAAACTAAAGAGATGAAAAAAATCTTTTTTTTCGTTGTTGCAATGATGGTTTTGCAAGCTTGTAAAACTACCAAAGAAGAAGATTATAAAAGAGCATCTACAGGGGCCGTTAACTCGTTGTATGTTGTGGTGAGTAACGATATGTGGAATGGTAAAGTGGGCGATAAGATTAGGTCTTACTTTGCTGCACCGGTTGAAGGCTTATCTGTAGAAGAGCCTATGTTTTCTATCAAACAAATACCACCTTCTATTTTTGCAGATACAAAGTACAGTAGAAATCTATTGATTATTCAGAAAGCAGATGAAGATGCTGCAGGTATCTCAGAAGATTTATATGCAGAACCACAGCAAGTGGCTATTATTAAAGGAAATTCAGAAGAAAAGATATTAGAACTTTTAGATATCAACGCTCCTAAAATGATTGAAAACTTTAGAGATCATGAAGTTTTAGAAGCTCAAGAGCGTATGATTACTTCAGAATCTAAAGAAAAGGCATTATTAAATGAGTTTGGAATAACCTTAAAATTGCCAACAACCTACATCATTACAACACAAAAGGATAAGTTTTTCTGGATAAGAAGACAAATTCAGAAATATGAAGGCGGACTGTTGGTATATGAAGTACCGTTTGATAGTGTACCAAAAGGTGAAGCAGTAAAAAGTAAAATGATTGCAGATTCTTTACCAACACCGGTAGACGGTCAGTTATCTGATTTTATTGTAAGTATGAGAGATTCTATTGGGAAGGCACATGTGCCAGGTAGAAACCCTGAAACTATGTATATGATTACAGAGAAAGGTTTTGCCCCTAGTATTAAAACACTTACCATAGATGGTAGAGAAGCGGTTGAAAGCAGAGGGTTATGGGAAATGAAGAACTTTATTATGGGTGGCCCGTATGTAAACTATATGATTGCAGACGAAGCTAACAACCGTTATATTGTTATAGATGGTTTTGTTTTTGCACCTTCTATAGACAAGCGCGATTATATGTTTGAATTAGAAGCCATCGTGAAATCTATTAAGTTTAAAGAAGATGCCGATTTTGACCTTAAAAAATATGGGTTAGATAAGAAATAAGTTCAGCTATATAAGAACAATAAAAATCCTGCCATTTTGGTGGGATTTTTTTATGGATACCAACTAAAAAGTTACTTTTGAAAAAATAAATTATTAGAAGCAGATGACCATTTTATCTTATATTTTACAACACACTAATTTACCAGAAAGAGGAGTTACCAATACCCTGAAATTATTAAATGAAGATTGTACAATTCCTTTTATTTCTAGATACCGTAAAGAAATGACAGGTAATTTAGATGAGGTTGCCATTGGCGATATTGCAAAATATAAAGCTGCTTTTGAAGAGCTTGAAAAAAGGAAAGAGACCATACTAAAAGCTATTGAAGAGCAAGAAGCACTAACCCCAGAGCTAAAGAAGAAAATAGAACAAGCTACTACGCTTATACAATTAGAAGATTTATACCTACCCTACAAGAAACAACGTACTACCCGTGCTGCTATAGCTAAGAAAAAAGGCTTAGAACCCTTGGCTAAGGCTATTATGAAGCAGCAAGAGAATAATGTAGACTTTATTGCAGAAAAGTACCTTACAGATGAAGTAACGTCGGTAGATGAAGCTTTAAAGGGGGCTAGAGATATTATGGCAGAATGGATTAATGAAAATGAGCACGTAAGAAAGCGTGTGCGTAATCTGTTTAGTAGAAAAGCCAGTATTAGTGCCAAGGTAGTTAAAGCTAAGAAAGACGAAGAAGAGGCACAGAAATACCAACAGTATTTTGATTGGGATGAGCCTTTGCACAAAGCACCTTCACACCGTTTGTTGGCAATGCTTAGAGCGGTAAATGAAGGCTATGTAAAACTTAAGGTAGATGTAGAAAAAGAGGAAGCGCTAGATATTATTGATGATATAGTTATTAAAACAGATGTTGAGAGTAGTACCAACCAGGTTTTTATAGCTATAGAAGATGCTTATAAAAGACTGTTGCAACCTGCAATTTCTAATGAGGTTTTAAAGGAAGCTAAAGAAATTGCAGATGCTGCTGCCATAAAGGTGTTTTCTTCTAACTTACGTCAATTACTGTTAGGGGCACCATTAGGTGAAAAACGAATTTTAGCGTTAGACCCTGGATATAAGAGTGGTTGTAAAGTGGTGTGTTTAGATGAAAATGGCGATTTAAAACACAACGAAAATATATATCCGCATCCGCCACAGCGCGAGACAGCTATGGCTATTAAAAAAATAAAAAGCTTGGTAAATGCATACGATATTGAAGCTATTGCCATTGGTAATGGTACAGCTTCTAGAGAAACGGAAGCATTTATTAAAAAAATTGCTTTTGATAGAGACCTTCAGGTATTTGTAGTTAATGAAAGTGGTGCTTCGGTATATTCGGCATCTAAAATTGCGAGAGCAGAATTTCCTAGTTATGATGTTACGGTACGTGGTGCGGTATCTATTGGTAGAAGATTAGCAGACCCATTGGCTGAATTGGTAAAAATAGACCCTAAGTCTATTGGAGTAGGGCAATACCAGCACGATGTAGACCAAAGCAAACTAAAAGATGAATTAGATACTGTAGTAATGAGCTGTGTAAATACCGTAGGGGTTAATGTAAATACAGCCAGTGCACCATTGCTTAGTTATGTGTCTGGTATTGGTAATTCGTTAGCTGAAAATATTGTAAAATATCGGACTGAAAATAACGGTATAAAATCGAGGAAAGAGTTACTAAAGGTAAGTAGGTTAGGAGCTAAAGCGTTTGAACAGAGTGCGGCCTTTTTGCGTATTACAAACCCTGAGCATCCGTTAGATAATTCTGCGGTACACCCTGAGCGTTATAATCTGGTAGAGAAAATGGCGAAAGACCATAAAGTATCGGTATTGCAATTGATAGGGAATAAAGAGCTTATTAAACAGCTTAATTTAAACAAATACTGTACTGATGAGGTTGGACTACCAACCTTAACAGATATTGCCTCAGAATTAGAAAAACCAGGCTTAGACCCTAGAAAAAAGGCTAAGGTTTTTGAGTTTGATAAGAATATTAAAACTATTAATGACCTGAAAGCAGGAATGAAAGTACCAGGTATTGTAAATAACATTACCAATTTTGGGTGTTTTGTAGATATAGGTATTAAAGAAAGTGGTTTGGTACATATTTCTAAACTGGCTACTGAGTTTATTTCAGATGTAAACTCAGTAGTGCAATTACACCAGCATGTGATGGTAACTATTACTGAAGTTGATTTGGCTAGAAAACGTATTCAACTTTCTATGATTGACTAAGGGTGTTATTTTTTGTTCTTATAAAATAAAAGATTGCTGCAATTAATACGGCTGAAATACCTTCTAAAAATACCGTTAGAGAACTACCTATAGCATGCGATACTAGCCCTACTAGTAAACCACCCAAGGGTAGCATTCCAAATAAAGACATAGCAAATAAACTAATCATTCGGCCTCTCATTTCAGGGGCCGATTTTGTTTGTATTATAGTAAGGCAAATGGTAGATTGGGTAAGCCCTGAAAAACCAGTTATGATGGTTAATAATAATGCGATGGGTAAATAGGTCATGTAAGCAAATAACATTAAAGAAATGCCTAATAAAACTGCATTGACAAGTAAAACACGCGTTAACCTGTTGGTTTCTTTTTGTGCAGCTAAAAATAACGACCCTAAAAAGGCACCAAACCCGATACAGCTGGTAATATACCCAAAGGTTTCTGCATCTCCGTGGAACATATCTTTAGCAAAATCGGGTAATAGTGTAATGTAGGGTGATACCAATAAGGCTATAAACCCAATGTATATGGTTAGTATTCCTAATTGTTTGTTGAGTTTTAAATAGTTAATACCATCTTTAATTTCATCTAAATTACTTCGGGTTTTGGTTTTTATTTTATGAGGTGTCAGTTTTAATAAAAACAAAGAAATAATTACGGCTAAATAACTTACCGCGTTTAAGGTAAAACAAATGCTAGCCCCTAATTTACTTAGTATAATACCAGCCAGTGCAGGGCCTACCAAACGAGCAATATTTACAATAGATGAATTGAGCGCTACTGCGTTTTGCAAGTCGGTAGTGCTGGTTACCAAACGGTTCATTAAAGATTGCCTTGCGGGTACATCAAATGCATTAATAATTCCCAAAAGGGTTACCAATGCTAGAATATGCCAAATATGGTAGTTGTTTGTATATATTAAAACGGCTAATAAAGTAGCCTGTAGCAAAGAGGCAATTTGTGTAATAAGTACTATGGTATGCTGGTTATACCTATCAGATAAAATACCTCCGTATAAGGAAAATATAAACATGGGAAATTGAGAGCAAAAAGCTGCCAGACCTAACATAAAATTAGAGTCGGTAACATCATAAACAACCCAGCTAACCGCGGTGCGCTCCATCCAGGTACCAATTCTAGAAATGGCTTGCCCGGTAATAAAAATTCTGAAGTTAGGATGTTGAAGTGCCCTAAAGGTACTTTTAGACCATTTTTTCATAACAGCAGTACTTGTACAGAATATCTATTCTAGTTACGAAAAAGTAGAAAGGCTATAAAAAAGAAAACCACATTTTTACAATGTGGTTTATAAGTATTTTCAATAAAAATAATGATTATTCTTTGTTACTACGAGGAGTTTCTTTTTCCTCTTCACCTTTGGAAGCATCTTTGAATTCTTTAATTCCGCTACCTAGCCCACGCATCATTTCAGGTATTTTTTTACCTCCAAATAATAATAAAACCAATATGGCTACTACTGCTATTTGCCAAGGCCCTACCATTCCTAATAAAATAGATAATTCCATGATAATTAAAATTTATAGGGCAAAGGTAAAAAGAAATGTTTAAAAACAACGTTAATTATGATATTTTTGAATTTAACATATTGAGAAAAATTTCAATACGTATATTTGTTTTATGAAGAAAGAAAAATCATCCAGAAGGAAGAAATTACATAGAAAATGGATCTACAAATACCGCTTGGTAGTTTTAAATGAAGATACGTTTGAGGAACATCTTTCTTTTAAGCTTAACAGGTTGAATGTGTTTGTAGTAGGGTCGCTTTTATCTGTATTTTTAATTGCAGTAACTACGGTGATTATAGCGTTTACTCCATTACGTGAGTACATACCTGGGTATTCTTCTGTGAAATTAAAAAGGGAAGCAACAGAACTTACCGAAAGAACAGATTCTCTTGTAGCAGTATTAAAAGCTAATGATGCCTATATGGCATCGGTTAAAAAGGTATTAACAGGAGATATAAAACCTTACGATCTTAATAAAGATTCTCTTGAAAGTAATACGGGTATAAATGATGTGAATTTTGATTTTGAAACCAACAAAGCAGATTCATTGTTAAGAGTTGAGGTAGCCCAGGAAGACCGTTATAATTTTTCGGGAGCCGCAGAGAATACTATGAATTTTGTGCTTTTTTCACCAGTTACGGGTAGTATTTCAAGTGAGTTTAATCCTAAAGATAAACATTATGCGGTAGATATTGTGGCTACAGCAAATGCACCGGTAAAAGCTGTGGCAGATGGTAGAGTAATTTTTGCAGAGTGGACGGTAGAAACTGGATATGTAATGCTTATTGAACACTTAAACGGACTTATCTCGGTATACAAACACAATAAATCTTTAACCAAAACGCAGGGAGATTTTGTAAAAACAGGAGAAGTAATTGGTACTGTTGGAAATACTGGTGAGTTAACCACTGGGCCACATTTACATTTTGAATTGTGGAACAACGGTTACGCTATAGACCCAACAACATTTATAGATTTTAATTAAGAACGTATGTCTTTAAAGTCTTTTGCAGCTAAAATATTTGCAAAACAAGTAGTTAAGAAATCTCAGCAATGGATTGAAAATCCGGTAGAGACCCAACAACGTGTGTTTAACCAATTAGTGAGCAATGCAAGTGCTACTAAATTTGGGAAAGATCACGATTTTAACAATATCACTTCTTATGAAGATTATAAAGCAAGGGTACCCGTTAGAGATTATGAAGGGTTAAAACATTATGTAGAAGAAGTTGTAGAAGGGAAAGAAGATATATTGTGGCCCGGAAAACCTATTTATTTTGCTAAAACATCTGGTACCACTAGTGGTGTAAAATATATTCCTATTACCAAAGACTCTATGCCTAGTCATATAGAAGCGGCACGTAATGCTATTTTATTTTATATAGCAGAAACAGGAAATGCGGCTTTTGTAGATGGTAAGATGATATTTTTACAAGGAAGCCCAATTTTAAAAGAGAAAAATGGAGTTAAGCTGGGTAGGCTCTCTGGTATTGTAGCCCATTATGTGCCAGGGTATTTACAAAAAAACAGAATGCCTAGTTGGGAAACCAATTGTATAGAAGATTGGGAAACCAAGGTAGATACCATTGTAGATGAAACCTTGAAAGAGGATATGTCTGTAATTAGCGGAATACCTTCATGGGTACAAATGTATTTTGAACGTTTAGAGCAAAAAACAGGTAAAAAGGTAGGTACTATTTTCCCTAATTTTAAATTGTTTATTTACGGCGGGGTTAATTTTGAACCCTACAGAGCAAAATTCAATGAGCTGATAGGCAGAACCGTACCAAGTATAGAACTTTTTCCGGCTAGTGAAGGCTTTTTTGCTTACCAAGATTCTCAGACAGCAAAAGGTATGTTGTTACTTTTAAATTCAGGTATTTTTTATGAGTTTATAAAGTCTGATGAGTTTTTTGAAGAAAACTCAAACAGACTAACCATTGGGGAAGTAGAACTAGGAGTTAATTATGTACTTATTATAAGCTCTAATGCAGGTTTATGGTCTTATAATGTGGGTGATACGGTTCAGTTTACTTCTTTAAGCCCTTATAGAGTTATTGTATCCGGAAGAATAAAGCATTACATATCTGCCTTTGGTGAGCATGTAATTGCTAAAGAAGTAGAGCAGGCTATGCAAGCCGCATTAAAGAATACTGATATTAGTATTAATGAATTTACGGTGGCACCACAAATAACACCAAAAGAAGGTTTACCTTACCATGAGTGGTTTATAGAATTTGAGAATGCACCTAAAGACTTAGAAACTTTTGCAGCTACTATAGATAAAGAGATGCAGGAGCAGAATACCTATTATGACGATTTGATTACCGGTAAGGTTTTACAACCGTTAAAAATTACAATGCTGCAAAAAAATGCATTTACTTCTTATATGAAATCATTAGGTAAGTTAGGAGGGCAGAATAAAGTGCAACGCTTGTCTAATGATAGAGATATGGCAAATAAATTGTCGGATTATAAAATATAATTGAATTAAAAATTAAGACGTACTTTTGTAACTTAAAAACGCTTATGACAACTACAAGCACTATAAAACAGACCAGAGCACAGGAATCTACAGCAGCTATTGAACGTTTGTACATTACCATGCGACATTTGTTTAACAGAGGTTTTTATAAACCAATGGGTATTTCTGGAGAAACCCTTAGGGAGTCATTATTACTTTTAAGACCAGAAATATATGGTACTATAGCCGATGAAAAAGCAGAAATAAACGGACTTATTTATATACTTGAGCGTTTGCCTGACGGTATAGAGGAATGTAGGTTTATTAATTTAACTTCTAATGAAGGGTACGATAAATCTCATTTTGAGCCTATTATACCACCCAAACGTAGACGTAATTGCTACAGAATAGATGATGAGCAAATGAATATTGAAATAACCAGAGGTAGATCTGATATTTACGATATTCTTACGCATTTAACCTTTATGTTTATTGAGTCTCACAAAATTGCCAACAAAGTTTTAGTTGGTGAAGATGGTAAAACAACCAGAGACTGGGAAAAACTGGAAGCAGCGGTACAAAAAGGTAAGCTGAACCAGGCAGAAAGAGAAGTTGCTTTTATGCATTTAGGAAATGTATTGGGTAGAACTTTTGAAGAAGTACTAAAAGCACATAATACCTTTACTACTAAAAAACAGCCAGAACGTTTTCTGCATGTGATTTACTGGATGGGTAAACTTGCTCTTGACGAGATTGTACATAACAATAAGCGTACGATTACCTTCAGTTCTGTTTTAAGAGAACGTTTAGGGCACCATATTCATGGTGAAGTTTGGGCTAATAACATAAAAAGTGTATTAAAAGATCATAACCTTTTACACAGACCATTACACATTATAAGTGCTAATATGCACAGTGTAATGAATAGTATTTATGCCCACCAAGTATTGGGTAAAGAATATAAAGACAAAAAGTCTTTTGATGTATTTGAGGCGTTGAGCGATCCGTTGAATAATCAGTTACGTAATAAGGTAAAAGAATTTGCCCTTAAAAACGGAATGATTTCTATAGATGATACCTCAGGAACTAATATTGATGTTCAGGTTTTTGACACTGCTAAAATAGATTTCTCTAAAAGTTTATTTAAGCCAGACACTTCTATGCCAGATGATGAGAAACCTGTGTTGTTTGTGATGGATTATGCTTTTGGTGAGCAAGCCTATGAAACTATTGATGAGTTTTTAAAACCATTTAAAGAAGAGGATGAAGAGCCTGTATTTATGACGGTTGATTCGGTTTCTATAATGGGTAAAGCTGGTATTCTTGAAGGAGGTAAGGGAGATTTAATGATTCCGAATGCTCATATATTTGAAGGTACGGCAGATAACTACCCGTTTGAAAACGAGTTGTGCGCATCAGATTTTGAAAATTGTGATTTAAAAGTTTTTGAAGGCTCTATGATTACCGTGTTAGGTACTTCATTACAAAACAAAGATGTACTTAAGTTTTTCTACGAATCTACTTGGAATGTAATAGGGTTAGAGATGGAAGGAGTACATTACCAAAAGGCTATTCAATCGGCTTCAAAAATTAGAAAAAGCATACGAAAAGATGTGAAGGTACGTTATGCCTACTATGCTTCTGATAATCCTTTAGAAACTGGTAGTACATTAGCATCAGGCGGATTGGGTATTACAGGGGTAAAACCTACCTATTTAATAACTATTAAAATACTGGAACAGATACTTAACTAACCATTATTACACTATGAGTGACCAAACCAACAAGCAAAACCACAACGCTGATGAAATAGATATTATTCAGTTTTTTTCTTATTTGGGAAGAGGTATTAAAAACTTCTTTAAAGCAATAGGAAATTTTTTTCAGTGGATTTTTCATGTATTTATTCTGTTATTAATTCTTATAAGAACCAATTTAGTGTACTTTATTGCTGCACTTGTAGTTGGTTTAGTAGCAGGGTTTAGTTTAGATTATATGAGAAAACCTGTGTATGTTTCTCAAATGGTAGTTGAGCCTAATTATAACAGTGCACAACAGTTGTATAATCAGGTGGCATTTTTTAATGAGTTGGCTATTTCTAAAGATTCTGTAGCGCTTGCTAAAGAGTTAAAAATAGATGCTAAACAGGCGGGTAAAATTGTTGGTGTTGAAATTGAACCATACATTACAGAAAAGCAAAAATTATTTTTGTATGATGAGTTTATTAAAGAGTTAGATACTTTAACCCGTAATAGTTTTGATTACGAAATGTATTCTAATAGCTTTAATGATTTAGATGCTGCTTATCATATCATTTCGGTACGTGCTAAAGACAATAATATTGCTAAAAGCATTGAGAAACCTATTGTAGCATCGGTATCTGAAACACCTTATTTTAAAGGACAGGAATTAACGAGTAACTTAAACAGAGCTTTACAAGATACTATATTGAGAAAGCAATTAAGAGATATAGACTCTTTACAAGACACCTATAGGAAGGCTATGATTGCTGCAGCTAGTAACACGGGTAGTGCATCAACAAGTATTTCTTTAGATAATAAATCAAGTAAAATAGACGAAACAGAGTTGTTTAAGTATATCAATGAAATTAAGCGCAACTTGGTTGATTTGAATATTGAAAAAGCAACAGAACAAGCTACTCTAAATATAATTTCTGAATTTCCTGATAAAGGCTTGAAAGTGCAAAAGTTAAGAAAAAGTATGAAGGTAGTTTTACCCATTTTCTTAATTATTGTAGTATTTGTTGTGTTGCTATTGGGTAAATTAAATACCTACTTAAAAACTTATAATAAATGAAAATTCTTATAACCGGCGGTGCTGGGTTTATTGGATCTCACGTTGTTAGAACGTTTGTAAATAAATATGCTAATTATCACATCTATAACCTAGATGCATTAACCTATGCAGGTAATCTTGAAAATATTAAAGATGTAGAAGACTGTGATAATTATACGTTTTTGAAAGGGGATATTAATGATGCAGATTTAATAGATTCCTTATTTAAAAAATATGATTTTGATGCTGTAATACATTTGGCAGCAGAATCACACGTAGACAGGTCTATTAGCGATCCGTTGGCGTTTGTGAGAACTAATATTATTGGTACTGTAAATCTTTTAAACGCTAGTGTAAAGTATTGGAAAGACAGTTCTAAGAAACATTTATTTTACCATATAAGTACAGATGAGGTGTACGGAACGTTGGGAGAAACCGGATTGTTTACAGAAACAACCTCATACGATCCTAACTCACCTTACTCAGCTTCAAAAGCAGGGTCAGATCATTTTGTTAGGGCTTACGGAGAAACGTATAAGTTACCGTATATTGTTACTAATTGTTCTAATAACTATGGGCCAAATCAGTTTCCTGAAAAGCTGATTCCATTATTTATAAATAACATTGTAAACAAAAAACCTTTACCAGTGTATGGTGATGGTAAGTTTACTAGAGATTGGTTATTTGTAGAAGATCATGCAGCAGCTATTGATTTGGTTTTTCATAAGGGGCTTGAAAAGGAAACTTATAATATTGGAGGTTTTAATGAATGGCAAAATATTGACCTTATTAAGCTATTATGCAAAATAATGGATGAAAAATTAGGGCAGGAAGCAGGTACTTCTGAAGCTTTAATTACGTACATCACTGACCGACCAGGGCATGATAGAAGATATGCTATTGACGCCACAAAAATAAATACTGAATTGGGTTGGAAACCTTCTGTAACTTTTGAAGAAGGGTTGGCTAAAACCATTGATTGGTATTTAGATAATAAAGAGTGGTTAGAAAATGTTACCTCGGGTAACTATAGAGATTATTACCAAAATATGTATAAAATAGATTCATAATGAAAGGAATTGTGCTTGCCGGAGGATCTGGAACGCGTTTATATCCGCTAACGATAGCCGTTAGTAAGCAGTTAATGCCCATTTATGATAAACCGATGATATACTATCCGGTTTCTACATTGATGTCTGCGGGTATTAGAGAAATTTTAATTATTTCTACCCCTCAAGATAAACCACTTTTTCAAAAGCTGTTAGGAGATGGTAGTGCTGTAGGGTGTAGGTTTGAGTATGCTACGCAAGAATTGCCCAATGGTTTGGCAGAAGCCTTTATTATTGGTGAAGATTTTATAGGGGATGATAGTGTAGCACTCATTTTAGGAGATAATATATTTTACGGTACAGGATTGGCTACTCTATTACAGTCAAATGTAAACCCAGAAGGTGGTATTATCTATGCATACCACGTGCATGATCCAGAGCGTTATGGCGTAGTAGATTTTGATGATGATGGTAATGCTATTTCTATAGAAGAAAAGCCAGCGGTACCGAAGTCTCATTATGCTGTACCTGGTATTTATTTTTATGATAATACGGTTGTAGAGATTGCTAAAAATATTGAGCCAAGTGCTAGAGGTGAACTAGAGATAACTGATGTAAATAAAGTGTATTTAGAACAAGGTAAATTACGTGTTAGTATTTTAGATAGAGGAACGGCTTGGTTAGATACCGGTACTTTTAAATCGTTGATGCAAGCCGGACAATTTGTTCAGGTTATAGAAGAACGTCAGGGGCTTAAAGTGGGTGCTATTGAGGAAGTTGCCTATAAAATGGGCTTTATAAATAAACTGCAATTAGAAGAAATTACCAAAGGTCTGTTGAAAAGTGGGTATGGTAAAAATATTATTGAAATACTAAAAGGATAAATTTCACTACATGAAAGTTGAAGAAACCCCTTTATCGGGTTGTTATATTATAGAACCTGCCGTTTTTGAAGATGATAGAGGCTACTTTTTTGAAAGCTTTAATCATAAAAAGTTTGAAGATGCTACCGGCGTTTCTATTCCATTTGTGCAAGATAATCAGAGTCAATCTCAAAAAGGGGTTGTAAGAGGTATCCATTATCAATGTGGTGAGTGGGCACAATCTAAATTGGTGCGTGTATTAAGTGGTAAGGTTTTAGATGTAGCCGTAGATTTACGTAAAGATTCACCAACCTTTGGGAAGCATTTTTCTATTGTATTATCAGCTGAAAATAAAAAACAGCTTTATATACCAAGAGGTTTCGGACATGGATTTTCTGTAATTTCAGAAACTGCTGAGTTTTCATATAAATGTGATAACTATTATAACAAAGCCTCTGAAGGAGGTATTATTTATAACGATCCGTTTTTAGGAATAGATTGGCATTTAAACGAAGATGAAGTAATTGTTTCTGAGAAAGATCTTTATTTACCTACTTTTGAAAATGCCAAATTGTAATTGATATTATGAGTGTTATAGCTATTATTGGTTTAGGATATGTAGGCTTACCATTAGCGGTAGAGTTTGCTAAAAATAACTACGAAGTTATTGGGTTTGACATTCAACAGAAGCGTATTGATGATCTGAAGAATGGAATAGATAGCACGCTAGAAGTAAGCGAAGAAGAACTTCTTGAAGCAAAAACAATCACCTATACAGCTACTCCGCTAGATCTTAAAAAAGCGTCTGTATATATTGTAACTGTACCAACCCCTATAGACAACTATAAAAAACCAGATTTAACCCCAATTATTTCGGCTTCTAAGGAAGTGGCAAAATGGATAGATAAGGGAGATATTGTTATTTATGAATCTACTGTTTTTCCTGGCTGTACAGAAGAAGTGTGCGTGCCTTTATTAGAAGAAATTAGTGGATTAAAATTCAATGAGGATTTTTACTGTGGATATTCACCAGAACGTATTAACCCTGGAGATAAGGAAAGAAGGGTACACAATATTGTAAAAGTAACCTCAGGCAGTACACCAGAAATAGCCAATTATATAGATGACTTATATGGGTCTATTGTAACTGTGGGTACTCATAAGGCATCCTCTATAAAAGTAGCAGAAGCCGCCAAGGTAATAGAGAATTCTCAGAGAGATTTGAATATTGCTTTTGTGAATGAGCTTTCAATGATTTTTGATAAAATGAATATCAATACACTTGAAGTGTTGGAAGCAGCTGGTACCAAATGGAACTTTTTACCTTTTAGACCTGGTTTAGTTGGTGGGCACTGTATAGGGGTAGACCCATACTACCTAACGTATAAAGCACAAAGTTTAGGGCACAACCCAGAAGTAATACTTGCTGGAAGGCGTATAAACGATAATATGGGCGCTCAGGTAGTAAAAAAATATGTAAAGCATCTACTGAATGCTAAGAAGACCGTTAATGGCACAAAAACGCTTATTTTAGGTTTTACGTTTAAAGAGAATTGTCCAGATATTAGAAATACACGAGTAATAGACATATACCAAGAATTACAGGAATATGGAATAGAGGCAGATATTTATGACCCTATTGCTGTAAAAGAAGAAATTGAACATGAATACGGTATAAAAGTTACTTCTAACGATATAAATACTTACCAAGGGATTATTGTAGCTGTTGGGCATTCAGAATTTTTGACTTACGACTGGGAAGCAATTGCAAAAGATACTATCATCTTTGATGTAAAAAGTATTTTGAAGAAAGGATTGGCAACAGACTCACTATAATAGATAATGAAAATATTAGTTACCGGAGCAAGCGGACAATTAGGTACATGTATTCAGGAGGTAGCTGCTGAATATGAGAATCTTGAATGGATTTTTGCATCATCCATAGATCTTGATATAACAGATGTTGAAGAGGTTTCAGATTTTTTTTCTGAACACCAACCAGATACGGTTATCAACTGTGCAGCTTATACCGCGGTAGATAAGGCAGAGAATCATGCTGAAACAGTGTATAACGTAAATGCAGAAGCAGTAAGAATACTGTCGGAACAATGTAAATTTCATAATGCTGTTCTTGTACATATTTCAACCGATTTTGTTTTTGACGGTACAGCTAAAGAGCCTTACAAAATAACAGATGCTACAAACCCTTTGGGAGTTTATGGAGCTTCAAAGTTAAAAGGAGAAACCTATGTTCAAGAGATACTAGATACATATTTTATAATTAGAACTTCATGGGTATATTCTGAGTTTGGAGGAAATTTTATGAAGACGATGCTTAGGTTGGCTGAAACCAAAAACGAATTGAATGTGGTGGCTGACCAAATTGGCGCCCCTACCTATGCTATGGATTTGGCAAAATTTTTAGTGGAAATAGTAAGTAGTAAGTCAACTAATTATGGTATTTATCACTACTCTAATAAAGGTAGTATTAGCTGGCACACATTTGCAAGTGCTATATTTGAGTATGCACAGAAAGATGTTGTTGTACATGCTATTCCGACTACCGAGTATCCTACACCAGCAAAAAGACCTGAATATAGTGTTTTAGATACTTCTAACACTATAGCGCAATTTAAAGTAGATATTCCCGATTGGAAAACAAGTTTACAAAACTGCCTTAAAAAGTATTTATGAGTAACAGAATTATTGAAAATAAGAAAGTTTTAGTAACTGGTGGAGCCGGATTTATTGGTTCTAATCTGATAGAGGTTTTACTAAAGCAAAATAATACCGTAGTTTGTTTAGACAACCTGGCTACAGGGCATTTAAAGAATATTGAAGCGCATTTAGAGAAGTCTAATTTTACATTTATTGAAGGAGATATTAGAGACTTAGAGACTTGTAAAAAAGCTACCCTAGGGGTAGATATAGTATTGCATCAGGCAGCTTTAGGTTCGGTACCACGTTCTATTAACGATCCTATTACAAGTAATGCAGTAAACATTTCTGGGTTTTTAAATATGTTGTGGGCAGTAAAAGAAAACAATGTAAAGCGTTTTGTGTATGCTGCCAGTTCTTCTACTTACGGAGATCACCCAGATTTACCTAAGCAAGAAGATATTATAGGAAATCCTCTGTCGCCATACGCGGTTACCAAATATGTAAACGAGTTATATGCAAAAGTGTTTGCTACCACCTATGGTATAGAAACTATTGGTTTACGTTACTTTAATGTATTTGGCCCTAAGCAAGACCCTAACGGAGCATATGCTGCGGTTATACCTAAGTTTATTAACCTGATGAGGGAAGGAGAGCAACCTGTCATAAATGGTACAGGGGAGCATAGCCGAGATTTTACGTATATAGATAATGTGGTTCAGATGAATCAGTTAGCAGCTTTAACTGATAATCCAGACGCTATAAACACGGTGTACAATGTGGCTTGTGGAGAGAATACCAATTTAAACGAATTGTTTTTTGCTATAAAAGAAGCGTTGGTTTTTAATGGTTATAATGCTCCTGAAGAGCCTATATACGGGCCTGAGAGAAAAGGAGATGTAAAACATTCATTGGCATCTATAGAAAAAGCAGAACAATTGTTGGGGTATGCACCTACCGTAAAGTTTGAGCAAGGCTTACAACAAACGGTACAATGGTTTTTAGCTACGTTATAATGTATGAAAGAACGAATAGCCAGCTTAGTTGCTAACAATAGGGTGTTACTTAAAAATTTCTCTTATTTAAGTATTATAAGAGTTATTAATTTGTTGCTTCCGTTGGTTGTTTACCCATATTTGATTAAAGTTTTAGGGGGCGAAAAATACGGACTGGTTGTTTTTGCTGAGGCTATTATAGGATACTTAGTAATTTTAGTGGGTTTTGGGTTTAACATTGCAGCAACCAAAGAGGTAAGTATTCATAGAGATGATAAGAAGAAACTAGGAGAGATTGTAAGCAGTATCTTTTTGCTGAAGGGTGTATTATTTGTAGCATCGGTTCTTATTTTGGCAATAGTTTTGTTCTTTTTACCAGAGGGTGGCAATTATAAATTACTATTTTATTTAAGTCTTTGGCTCTGCCTGAACGACATTATTTTTCCGATATGGTACTTTCAAGGAATAGAGGAGATGAAGTACATCACCTATATTACAGTTTTAACCAAGGTGGTTTTCTTTGGTCTTATCTTTTTGTTTATTAAAGAGGAAAGCGATTATTTATACGTGCCTATTTTAAATGGTATAGGAGTTATAGTAGGAGGTGTTATTGCTCTTTATATCGTATTTAAAAAGCATAAAGTAGCATTTGTTATACCTACTTTTCAAGCCTTAAAGTTTTACTTTAAAGAGGCATTACCCATTTTTGTTTCGCAACTTTCTATGAAACTGTACGTAAGTAGTAACAAGGTTATCATTGGTGCATTTTTAGGAATGGTTGATGTGGCATATTATGATTTGGCTGAAAAGATTATTAACATGTTAAAAGTACCGCAGAACATGATTAATCAGTCGATATTTCCTAGAATAAGCAGAGATAAAAATATAGGTTTTATCAAAAAAGCATTCAAACTAATTCTTGTTGTTAACGTGCTTTTAAGCTTATGTATGGTTGTATTGTCTGAGCATGTAGTGGTATTTTTAGGAGGAAAGGAAATGTTACCTTCAAAAAAAGTGATTGATATTCTTACCGTTACAGTACCTATTATAGCTATGAGTAATGTGTTTGGTTTATACTTATTAATTCCGTTTGGTTTTAATAAAGTATTTAGCCGTATTATAGTGGCTTCTGGACTATTTTATGCAGTACAGATGTTTATAATATGGAAGTTTGTTAGTTTTACGTTACTCAATGTAGCTTATGTAACCATAACAACAGAAACCTTTGTTACCGCAGGTACTTATTGGTTCTGCGTTAAAAACGGTTTGTGGAAACCCAAAAAGTTATCGGTTTAGATTTCTCTCCTATACTGCTTCTAACATTGTTACGTTGTTAATTACTTAATGTATCAAGATAATTTTACGAGGTTATGATTTTAAATGCCTCTTAAATTTCGTTTATTTGGTGGGTTAAAGAAAAATACTTCTAACACGGTATTGAAAAATAAGATATGGATTTAAAATACGATTACCTTATAGTAGGATCTGGACTTTTTGGTTGTGTGTTTGCACATGAAGCATATAAAAAAGGTAAAAAATGCTTAGTAATAGATAAGCGTTCTCATATTGGAGGTAATATTTATTGTGAAAATGTAGAAGGTATTAATGTGCATAAATACGGAGCACATATTTTTCATACCAATGATAGAGAAATTTGGGATTATGTAAACTCATTTGTGGAGTTTAATAGGTTTACCAATGCACCCATAGCAAATTACAATGGTAAGCTTTATAATTTACCTTTTAACATGAACACCTTTTATCAATTGTGGGGGGTAAAAACACCTGATGAGGCAAAGGCTAAAATTGATGAGCAGATAAAGGATTTGAACATTACAAATCCTCAGAATTTAGAAGAACAAGCACTGTCTTTGGTCGGGGTAGATGTATATGAAAAACTGATTAAAGGGTATACAGAAAAACAATGGGGTAGAAAGGCAACTGAATTGCCTGCTTTTATTATTAAAAGGCTTCCGGTGCGTTTTACGTTTGATAATAATTATTTTAAAGATAAGTATCAAGGCATACCAATAGGTGGCTACAATAAGCTAATAGATGGCTTGTTAGATGGAATTGAGGTGAAAACAGAGGTAGACTTTTTCAAAGAGAAGGCATACTTTGAAAGCATAGCAGATAAAATTGTTTTTACAGGAAAGATAGATGAGTATTATAATTTTCAGTTTGGAAAACTGGCTTATAGATCGTTAGAGTTTAAAACAGAAGTGAAAGATACAGCTAATTATCAAGGGAATGCTGTAGTAAATTATACAGATAGAGAAACTCCTTTTACAAGAATTATAGAACACAAGCATTTTGAGTTTGGTACGCAGGAGAAAACCGTTATTACTAGAGAATATCCGCAGGAATGGGATGAAAGTAAAGAACCTTATTACCCTGTAAACGATGCCATAAACTCTGAAATGTTTAGAAAATATAAGGCGCTAGCCGATAATGAAAAAGATATTATCTTTGGAGGAAGATTAGCAGAATATAAATACTACGATATGCACCAGGTTATTGGTAGTGCATTAAAAAAAGCTAAAAGTATATGAAAAAAATAGGGATGTTGCCTGTTATTGATAGTCTTGAGTACAATAAAGGTGGGCAACACACGGTAGTTAAGAAATTATACCTATCTACTGAACTTCAAAAGGATGTAGCTTTTTATTTAATTCCGAAGAAAAATGATAACATTGAAAACCTGAAGAAATACGGGTTGTTAATGGCTATTAAAAAAACCTCTTTAGGGCTCATAATGGCATTCTCTAGGTTAATGAGAGCAAGCTATAAGCATATTAAAACGCTAGACCACGAGGTTATAATATCACATGATTATATAGATAGTTATGTGATTACTAAGTTTTTTAAAAATATACGTTTGGTAACGGTGCAACATAGTCAAGGCTCTTTATATACAGAGTATACAGATTTACATGGCTATAAGAAAAGTTTTTTACTGAAATGGTTTTTAAACCATATGGAAAAAACCATTTATAAAAATGCTGAAATTACTGGTTTCCCTTCCATGGGAGCTAGAGAGGCATTAATGCAAACCCACCCACAAATTAAAGGAATTTTAGAGCAAAAACCTGTGGCTGTTTTGTATAATGGTGTGCCTATTAAAAATGAACAATTTCAAATAGAAAAACCAGATAAACCTTTGCAAATTATTACCGTTTCAAAAATTAATATGGCAAAAGGTATAGATAGGGTTCCTGAGTATTTAAACCAACTTAAAGAGCGTAACATAAATTTCCATTGGACGCTTTTGGGGCAAGGACCTTTAGCTGATATTCTAGAACAAGAAATTGAGAAATACAGTTTGCAAAATCACATAACCTGGATTAAAGATAGATTACCGCATGCTACCGTAATGGAGTATTTAACCAATTCTCATTATTACATGTGTATGCACAGATTTTCTATTTTTGATTTTTCTACCCTTGAAGCCATGTTACATGGATGTATACCTTTGCTAACCAATGTTGGTGGTAATAAAGAAATGATTCAATGGAATAATGGAGTACTGATTGATGAAAAGGAGCAATTTGCAGCTCAATTTGAAACCATTGAACAGCAAAGAGATACTCTTGCTAAAGAGAATTTTGAGATTGTTAAAAATAACTTTAGTGAGTCTAATTTTTACAATTACTATATAGATTTGGTAAAACGCATTCGCTAATACAAATTCATTCCTATGATAAGTAATGTTGGTACCCAGCAATATATATTACCCGACTTTTTAATAATAGGGGCGGCCAAATGTGGTACCACTTCTATGGCAGATTACTTAGCGCAACATTCTAAAGTATTTATTCCTAAAATTAAGGAATGTAGATTTTTCTCGGGTATGACACCTGATTTTAAAGGTCCTGGAGATTATGTTGTGAATCAGGAAATGATTACAGAAATAGGAGACTATGTAAACCAATTTAGTGGTCAAGAGCAGAAGTTTTTAGGAGATGCTTCTGTAGATTATTTGTATTACTATAAGAATACCATTGCTAATATTTATAAATATTACCCTAAAGATAAATTACCAAAGCTTATCATATCGTTACGCAATCCGGTAAATAGAACCTTCTCTATGTATGCACACTTAAAAAGAGATCTTAGAGAAACATTGAGTTTACCAGATGCCATAGCGGCCGAAAAGGAAAGAGAAGAGGCTCACTGGGAATGGGTGTGGCAGTATACAGCGGCTAGTTTGTACTGTAAGCAAGTGCAATATTTTTTAGAGCATTATGATGCTGATAAGATTTACATTAGTATTTACGAGGATTTTGTAAAGGATACGGAGCAAGGTATGAAAGGTATCTTTGAGTTTTTAGAACTTGATGTGGAATATATAAATACAGAGAAAATATTAAACCCATCTGGAGAAGCAAAAAATAAGACGTTGCAAAGATTAATAGTAAACAAAGGCCCCGTAGTTGCGTCTATTAAAAAGCTAATACCTCAGGGTTTAAAGGATTATTTTGTTGCTAAGAATTTAAAAAGTTTTAGAATTACAGAGGACGATATAGCTTTGTTACAACCTATTTTTAAAGAGGATATTGCACAACTAGAAAAGCTTTTAAATAAAGAGTTAATAGACTGGAAATAGTAAATCATGAATATTGTACATATCATAACTTCATTAGGGGTTGGAGGTGCCGAGAAAATGTTAGTAACTGTAGCAAATAGGCAAGCCGCCAAGTACAATGTAACCGTAATTTACTTTAAGGTAGATGATTTAGTAGAAGAGTTTACAGATGAGGTAACGGTAATACAGGTGCCGCTTCAAAAAAATATAGTGTCGGTACTTAAATCTAGGCTAAAGGAAATTAAACCAACTATTGTGCATACCCACCTTACACATGCCGATTTATTTGGGTTGTTAGCGGCTAAGGGGTTAAAAAATGTAAGAACATTTACAACAATTCATAACACTAAGTACAGGCATAACATACTAGATTATGGGTACTATATGCTATACATCTTATTGTTTAATGTAATAGCCCCTAAAACACGTGTTATAGCCATTTCTAATCAGCTAGAAATACTAATAGCAAAGGTTTTTAAAGTTCCCGCTAAAAGAATTAAGCTGCTGCATAATACAGTAGCAGAAACAAAACAAGAATCAAGAGTAGTTAGTAATGAAGTGGTTCCAGAAATTTTTGAAAAGCAGGCAGCTAAGTTTAAAATATTATTTATAGGGAGGCTTTCTAAGCAAAAAGCAGTTCATAATCTTTTACAAGCTATTGCAGTGCTTAAAGCTGAGGTAAAAGAGCATACAATAGCCGTTATAGTAGGAGATGGAGATTTAAAAGCGGATTTACTAGCGGAGAGCGATCGTTTAGAAATTGCTGATAAAGTATTTTTTGAAGGGATTAGTGCTAATACGCCAGGATACTTTAAGAATTCAGATATATTTGTGCTACCTTCTATTTTTGAAGGTTTGCCATTAGTTTTGTTAGAAGCGCTTAAATATGGGTTACCCATCATAGCGTCGGATATAGAAGGTCCATCGGAGCTTATTAAATCTGGGGATAATGGTTTTTTATTCGAAAAGAATAATCCTGATGATTTAGCAGAAAAAATAGAACATTTATACTACAATAAAAATCTAAGAGCTCAGTTTAGTGCTAAAGGAATTGAATTATTTAACGATTGTTTTAGTCCAGATATTTACATTGAGAAATTAGAACATATTTATAACGAAGTTAATGGGGGGTAGAGTTTTAAAGCTAAATAAATTAACCTTTTTTGTATTAGCGTTAGCAGGTTTGCTTATTGCTAGTACCACAACGTTATTTTTGCCTCACCGATTTTTCTTAGATACAAACATCCTTATTTTAGATAGGTACAATGAAATAGGATTTGTGGGTAGTTACCCCTTAACAATTTTGTTTTATAAAATTACGGGTTTACGGTACGTACATTTTGCTTTTATAGGTTTTTTACAGTACAGTATTTTTATGATTGTGCTTTACAAAATAGGTATACCAGAACGTTTTCATATCATAAACATAAAGAATGTCTTAATCTACTTTATGTTTGCCGTTATAGCCATTTATATATCAATGCCCTCTAAAGAGTTTATAAATTATTTATTTATAGCTGCTTTGGTATTTCTTTTTAAAAATGCTTCGTATAAGCTATCTAAAAAAGTTACTATAGCAATACTTATGTTAGTTACATACGCGTTCTTTTTTAGGCCTTATTATGCATTTATATCCGTTTTAATAGTGGTTATGTATTACGTTAGTAGATTGAGAATAGAAAACAAAAGAGTTTTAGCTATCTCAACCTCTCTTATTGTTTTAATTTTTATTTCACTTAGTTACGGAGCCTTAAAAGGGGTGTTTTTATCAGAGAAAACAAGATATTATGTAAATTCAGAGCGTTTAGGGTCAGAGAATGCCAACTCCATGATTTTATCGCCTGTAAAGCCAGATACTTGGTACGGTGAGTCTATTGGTATTGTCTATGGTTTTTTATCAGTAAATCTTCCGTTTAATGGATTAAAGTACTTAAAATCTCCACACATAATGGTATTTATTGTGTGGCAATTTCTGGTTTTTTTCATTTTATTTAAAAGATTTGGAAGATGCCTTGATAAGGGGAGGTATAAGAATGAAGAATTATGGTTATTTTTCATCTTATTTTCATTCTTTGTGGTGCAAGGTATTTTTGAACCTGATTTGGGATCTGCTACGCGTCATAAGGCAGGTATTTTTCCGTTGTTATATTATCTATTTTATTATGAAGATTTTAGAAAGAAACTACGATAAGATTTTCTTTAGTTTTCTGTTGTTAATTGCTTCTACGTTAATTTTCAGAAAATTTAGTACTATTTGTATTCTGATATTTGTAGCATTTAATCTATTAACTTTTAATAGGTTAAAATATGATAGGAAAAAGCTTATTTGGTGGGTTATAGTAGCAATTCCGTTTTTACTAGATGTACTATTCTTATGGAATAATGATAGTTTGGGGGCTGGATTAAAATCGGCAGAAAAGCGTTTATCTTTTATTATTTTTCCAACGTTCTTGCTCGGTTATTATAAAGCTATCAATTTTAAATGGTTTTTAAAATTGTATGGCTACATTATGGTGGTAATAGTATTTATGGCTTATGGAGCCTATGCTTATAATTATCCTGAACATGTTATTAAATACTATCATGGTAAACACCTTTGGGAAATGGGATATCATTTTGCCAATTTTGTAGGTATTCATGCTCCAGCATTTAACTTACATATGTCTTTTGTAAGTATTTCATGTTTATATCTTTTGTTTGCTGCAGGGAAGCGGTTGCAGAGTAAGCTAATTAGTGGACTATTTTTGTTACTATCTTTGGTTATAGTAATGTATATAAATACTAGGGTTGCTGTGGTAATAACTTTATTGGGGTATGGTGTAGTTTGTTTTTTTGAACTTTTCAAAAACAAAAATATTTATAAGGCAGTTAAAATATCAGCATTACTCTTCAGTTCGGTGATTCTTATCATGGTTGTATTTGTAAAAGTTTTTCCGTATTCCGTTGAGAAATATACAAAAGGTAGTTTTTCAGATATGGAGTATGTTGGGAATTTGGATGCTGTGGAACATCCTGAAATTCGATTTTTTAATAAGTTAGTTACACGAGTTTCTATCTGGAAATCGGCATTAGAACTTGCAGAAGATAATTGGATTATTGGGTATGGTGCTTCTGATGCCCGAAATGAATTGGTAAACTATTATAAAGAAACGGACCAGCAGTTTTTAGCTAAATATGAATTTCCCACGCACAACCAATACATAGACTTTTTACTCAAATTTGGAGTGCTTGGTTTTATAGGCGTTATTTGTTTTATGTTTGGTATGGGTTACTTGGGCTGGCAAATGAAGCATCCGGTCGTAATATCGTTTTGTTTATTATTTTTTATTTCTAATCTTACAGACGATTTTTTAATTAGGTATGATGGTATTACCTTTAGTGCTTTATGGTTTGCTATATTTGCCAATCAGTATTTTTATAATACAAAAATAACAGGATACGTTGAGAAAGATTAAGATAGCGCATGTTACACACTCAGTTGGTGGACTAGAGATATATTTGAGATTGATTTCTGAGAATATTAATTCTGATAAGTTTGAGAATATAGTTATTCATCAGAAAGATGAGAAGAAAAGGAGGTATAAGAATAACAAAGGAGAACAACTGTTAGAATATAAGATACCTATTCAAAGAGAAATTAGTATTGTTAAAGATCTGAAATGTGTATATGAGACCGTTAAAATACTAAGAAAAGAAAAACCAGATCTTATACATGCCCATAGTGCCAAAGGTGGTATTATTGGTAGGTTAGCTTCGTTATTTTATAAAGTTCCTGTATTACACACTCCTCATGCGTATTCTTACTTAAGTGCAAGTTCTCCATTAGCTAAAACAGTATATCTTACCATAGAGAAAATCTTCAGACGTTTCAATTCTTATTTGTTGGCTACTTCAGATTCTGAAATGAATAGAGGTTTAAAGGAAGTAGGTTATAGAAAGAAACGAGTAATTGTATTTAAAAATTCTGTACTACCTATTAAAAACACCCCAGATACAGCTAAGGTTTTTGAAGAGTTTAATTTAAAACCTAACTATATCTGTACCGTTGGTAGACCATCTTATCAAAAAAATATTGAAATGATGATTAAGGTAATAGCACAATTAAAAATTGCTATACCTAATATTCATTTAGTAGTGATGGGAGTGGGGGAGTATAGCCCAAATAAAGATTCGATTGTGAAAATGATTGATGATTTAGGACTTCAAAAGAATGTGTCGTTAATTGAGTGGATTGAAAGAGAGAAGATTTTTACCATTATAAAAGAATCTTGGTTGTATATATCTACTTCGCGTTATGAAGGATTGCCGTATTCTATTATTGAAAGTTTGGCATTATCTAAGGCGTGTGTGGTTACTGAATGTGATGGTAATGTAGACTTAATTGAAGACGGATTTAATGGGTACATAGTAAAGCAAGATGATGTGCCTACTATGGTAAAACGTATTGATAAATTGTATCACGAAGAGAAATTAAGAGCTCGTTTTGAAAGTAATTCTCACATGGTTTTTGACGAAATTTTTAATCTTGAAAAAAATATACCCATCTTAGAAAGTATATATTCAAGATATTCAGATTATTAATCTAATAACTTAAGGTTTAGTTTTTGTATAAAAAATGAATTTTTTGGTGTAATATTTAATGCAATATTGTTTTAAATTTTGTTTTAGATATAGATATATTTATTAGTTTTATACTCCATAAATTTTTTTTTAGATAACTAACCAATTATGAGTATAGTGAAGAAACGTAAATCGACTGGTCTTATAAGGCCTATGTCGTTTGTGATAGATATTCTTATTTTAAACATCCTAGGTCACTTTTTTCTATTCAATGGCTCATTTGAACTAAGTTTCTACATTTTTACCTCAGTAGTTTGGTTTTTTACTTCTTTACAGCAAAACTTTTACGAAATACATAGGTATACCAATCTCATTAGCATTGCTTCTAAAACTTTTAAGCAAAGTTTTGTTACCTTATTATTCACATTTACCTATTTTGGTTTTTACTATAAATATCCAATCCACCCAACGCAAATATTGGCTTATGCTATTCTTATTCTTGCTTTTATGGGTACCGTACGTATTACCATTTTCTTTTTCATGAAAAGGTATCGTAGAGTTTTGGGGGGTAGTCAAAAGAGAATCATCATTATTGGTCAAAACAAGAATACCATAATGTTAAAGGATTTCTTTGAGAAGAATCCAGAGTTAGGTTTTCATTTTGTGAGTTTTGTTTCGGTAGGTCACAATGCTACGTTTTCATCTTTAGAAGGATGTTTCAATTTTATTATAGACAATAACATTGATGAAATATACTGCTCTTTAGCGGAAATGAATGATGATGATATAGCTGAGTTTATAGCCTTTGCAGATAACAATTTAAAGCTTATTAAGTTTATGCCAGATAATAAGGCTATTTTTAGTAAGCAGCTTAAATATGAGTATTACGGTTATACCCCAATATTATCTTTAAGAAGTATTTTGGTAGATGAACCAATTAATAAAATAGTGAAAAGAGGATTTGATATTTTGTTTTCTTCTTTGGTTATTATTTTGGTTTTATCATGGTTAACACCGTTAGTGGCGTTATTGATAAAGTTAGAGTCTAGAGGTCCTGTTTTCTTTAAACAAAAAAGGAGCGGTGTAGGGTACCATGAATTTGAATGTTTTAAATTCAGATCTATGACGCCTAATAAAAATGCCAATAAGCAGCAGGCTACTAAAGGAGATGCTAGAATTACAAAAGTGGGTAGAATATTGCGTAAAACCAGTATCGATGAACTTCCTCAGTTTTATAATGTATTGTTAGGAGATATGTCGGTTGTTGGGCCAAGACCTCACATGATATCACATACAGAGAATTTTGCAAAGCGTATTGATAAGTTTATGGTACGCCACTTTATAAAGCCTGGTATTACCGGTTTGGCTCAAGTACGTGGGTATAGAGGAGAGGTAGAAACTGATAACGATATTATTAATAGAGTTAAATACGATATTTTCTATATTGAAAACTGGTCTATACTTCTAGATTTAAAAATTATATTTCTTACTGTTTACAATGCTGTAAAGGGTGAAGAAAAAGCATATTAATTGTTCTAAAACTTTCTATTTGACAGAGCGTAAGAAAATATTATTATCTCCTGCTTGTACTAACGAGCTGGAGCAACAATATATTTCTGAAAGTCTTTTAGACCATTGGATGGCACCGCAAGGGCCTCAATGTACTAAGTTTGAGGCAGAACTTCAGCAGTATTTAAAAACAAGTTATATACCGGTTTTAGTATCTTCTGGAACAGCCGCCATACACTTAGCTTTAAAAACCTTAGGGGTGGGTGCAGGTGATATTGTTTTAGTACAAAATTTTACATTTGCGGCTTCGGTAAATCCTATTACTTATGTAGGGGCCATTCCAGTACTTATAGATTCTGAAAATTCTACTTGGAATATGTGCCCGGATCAGCTTGAAAAAGCTATTAAATATTTTGTTAGCAAGAACCAAACGCCTAAAGCAATTATTACCGTAGATTTATATGGTATGCCTTGTAACTACAAGCGTATATTAGAGATTAGTAAAGCGTATCATATACCTGTTGTAGAAGATAGTGCAGAGGCTTTAGGAAGTAGCTATAAAGGGGCTTATTGTGGTACGTTAGCAGATATGGGTATCTTTTCTTTTAATGGTAATAAAATGATTACCATGACTAGCGGAGGATTGGTGTTGTGTAAAACGGAAGAACAAGCCACACAAGTACGGTATTTAGCCAACCAAGCGAAAGAGGCTACACCGTATTACGAGCATAAGAATGTAGGGTATAATTATGCACAAAGTAATATACTTGCTGCTATTGGTCGTGCTCAACTAACTAAATTGCCAGCGTTTCTTTCTAAAAGAGCTGTAATACATACTTTTTATAGTAATCTTTTTAAAACGTATGATTTTGTTGAGGTTATGCAAGCGCCAGATGAGGTTTATAGTACCAATTATTGGTTAACGTGCGTGATTATAAAACCAAACAATTTCAATAAATCTAATCATGGGTTAAAGGCTTTTTTAGAGAAAAAGAATATAGAAACAAGGTACCTTTGGAAACCAATGCATTTGCAACCAGTATACCAGCATTGTAAATTTTTTAGTACCGGTGTTTCTGAAACTGTTTTTAATATGGGCTTGTGTTTACCGTCTTCTCCCGTATTAGAAGAACAAGATTTAGCATATCTTGAAAATTGTATTAAAACCTATTTAGAGCAATAGGCAAAATTTCTTTTTTGTATTTTAGGTAAAAAATTTAGAATGAAAGAATCAGATATTATACCTGATGTGAATTACAATGTTGATAATGAGGCTATAGAGGCTATTGTATCAGGTAAAAATATTTTGGTTACAGGGGCAGGAGGTAGTATAGGAAGCCATTTGGTAAAAAAAATTGCATCTTTTTCACCTAGTGCTATAATTTTAGTTGACATTGCAGAAACACCACTGCACACAATTAGTTTATACTTAAAAGAGCATAATATTACCCATAGTGCTTACTTAGCAGATATAAGAAATACCAATAGGTTAACGTATATTTTTGAAACAGCACAACCAGCAATTGTAATTCATGTAGCAGCCTATAAACACGTATGGCTTACAGAGGAAAATCCGGCTGAGGCTATTAGTGTAAATGCTATTGGTACTAAAAATGTGGTAGACCTTTCCATTGAGAAAAACTGTGAAAAGTGTATGCTTATTTCTACTGATAAGGCAGTAAGTCCTGTAAGTGTTTTGGGAGCTACAAAACAGCTAGCAGAACAATACGTATTAGAAAGGCATAAACATGCTAAAAATACATCTTTAAGTATTGTTAGGTTTGGTAATGTATTTAATTCTAATGGTTCGGTTATAGAAAAGTTTACCAATCAATTATTACATCAGAAGCCAGTTACATTAACTCATAAAGAGGTAGAACGCTATTTTTTAACCATATCAAACGCTTGTAATTTAATTTTACAATGTTTGTGTTTTTCTGAAGATGAGGTGTTGTATACTTTTAACATGGGAGCTCCTTTAAAAATAGAAAGCATTTTGCAGAAGTTAATTACTCAATTGGGGGTTACTCCTGTGAGTATTATTGAAACCGGGTTACAATCTGGCGAAAAGTTGAAGGAAGCTTTACACGAAAGAAATGCTGAGGTAAAAACCACTTCTCATGATAAAATTATAGCTTTAAACGAATTTAAATTAACCCATAATATACATCAGATTTACGAACAACTAGAAGATTTAATAACGCATATTCATTCACCCCAGAAGATTAAAGAAGCATTAATGAATGCTTTAACCGAATATCAACCTTTAAGCTAGTAATTTTGGCAAAACCATTAGTTTCCATCATAACACCAACCTACAACTCTGAGCAATTTATAGAGGCTACTATTGCATCAGTTCAAAAGCAAACCTATCCCTATTGGGAAATGCTAATTGTAGATGATGCATCTACAGATACTACCACTGCAATTATAAGTAATTATAAGCGTCAGGACGCTCGAATTAAGTTTGTAGCGTTGCCAACTAACAAAGGTGCCGGTTATGCCCGTAACAAGGCTATAAATATGGCAAAAGGACATTATATAGCTTTTCTAGATGCAGATGATATATGGTTACCAGAAAAACTGAAGGTACAGGTAAAGTTTATGGAATCTCATAAAGATGCGCTAGTATCTTTTTCTAGCTACCAACTAATGGATGAGCAAGGTGAATTGATGGGGGTTACTATAGAGGCATTACCAGAGGTTAGTTTAGGTAAAATGCTAAAGAGTAATTACGTAGGTAATTTAACGGGTATGTACAATGCCAAGGAGTTAGGGAAAATATACATGCCACTTATTAGAAAACGCCAAGATTGGGGGTTATGGTTGTCGTGTATCAAAAAAAGCGGAAAAGCATATGGAATACCAGAGGTTTTGGCTTATTACAGAATCAGAAAAAACTCAATTTCTTCAAATAAATTCAATTTATTAAAACATAATTATATTTTTTACCGAAAGGCACTTAACTTTGGCATTTTAAAGTCGGGAACATATTTATCGCGGTTTTTAATAGAGCATTTTTTTGTAAAATCTAAGCAAACTAAAAAACATTCATGAACATTCTTATTTTAGGATCAGGAGGTAGAGAACACACTTTTGCATGGAAAATTGCACAAAGTAGTAAGGTGAATAAGCTATTTGTAGCACCGGGAAATGCCGGTACTCATAAAATAGCTACTAATGTTGCTATTAGCGCAACAGATTTTGAAGCCGTAAAACAATTGGTAATAGACGAAAACATAACCTTGGTAGTTGTTGGGCCAGAAGATCCGTTAGTGAGAGGTGTACACGATTTCTTTTTACAAGACGAGGCTTTAAAAGACATACCTGTGATAGGGCCAGAAAAGTTAGGAGCAACGTTGGAAGGTAGTAAAGAGTTTGCTAAAGAGTTTATGGACCGTCATAACATACCAACAGCAGCTTATAAAAGTTTTACGAAAGATACCGTTAAAGAGGGATGTGAGTTTTTAGAAACATTGTTGCCTCCTTACGTACTAAAGGCAGATGGTTTAGCGGCTGGTAAAGGTGTGCTAATTATTGAAAATATTGATGAGGCGAAAGCTGAATTAGAGAATATGCTAGTAGATGCTAAGTTTGGTGATGCTAGTACAAAAGTGGTTATTGAAGAGTTTTTAAGTGGTATTGAGCTAAGTGTTTTTGTACTTACCGATGGTAAAAACTACAAAGTATTGCCTACTGCTAAAGATTATAAGAGAATTGGAGAAGGAGATGCTGGTTTAAATACAGGTGGAATGGGAGCTGTTTCTCCGGTGCCATTTGCAGATGACGAATTTATGCAGAAAATAGAAGACCGTATTGTAAAACCTACAGTAGAAGGACTTCAAAAAGATAACATACCTTATAAAGGCTTTATATTTATTGGTTTAATTAAGGTGGCTAACGATCCGTATGTAATTGAATATAATGTGCGTATGGGAGACCCTGAAACAGAGGTTGTACTGCCAAGAATTAAAACAGATATGGTAACTTTACTAGAGGCGGTTGGTTCTCAAACGTTAAACGAAGTTACTTTAGAGTTAGATGAAAGAACTGCTACTACAGTTATGGCGGTTTCAGGAGGATATCCGGAAGCCTATGAAAAAGGTAAAGAAATTACAGGAGAAGAAAATATTACAGATACAGATGCTATAGTGTTTCATGCAGGAACTACTATAAAAGATGGTAAAACTGTAACAAGCGGAGGTAGAGTTATTGCTGTAACCGCTTTTGGTAATGATTTTAAAGAAGCGCTAAAAAAATCTTATCAAAATATAGCGTTGCTAGATTTTGATAAGATTTATTATCGTAAAGATATCGGATTCGATCTTTAATTAGATGAAAGAATGCGCAGATACAGATTTGTCTTCAGGTTCGGTTTTGTTGTATTTAGATAGCTCACGCATCCAATATACAAATGCAACAAAGCCGATAATGATGAAAATCCAGCTTAATGTACTAGCTGCCCACCAGTTTTCTAACTCAAGACTTCTTAAGTAATCTAATGGGATGAATAAAACATCTGTGAATAAGTTCGCAATTCCTTCGAATAAATCTTTCATGAGTAAAAGTTGAATTATATTTACTACACAAAAATATAAAAAGATCCAATGATTTCAAGCATTTTTAGGAAAACAAAACCAATAAATTACATTGCGGTAATATTTTTATTACTGTTAAGCGTTTTTCTAAACAAAGGCTTTAGTGCTAATACAGCCTTTAATTCGGTTACTTTTCTAGATGTAGCCATTAATTTTGGGTTGTTATTAGTTACCATATTGTTGGTTGCATTTATAGTTTATAAAAATAAAATTAGTACGCTTAACACTTATGCTGTAGCGCTATATGTGCTCTTTTTAGCTTGTTTTCCGGTAATTTTTACAGACCGTACTATGATTTTAGCCAATCTACTTGCTGTATTGGCAATGAGAAGGTTACTTTCTTTGCAAACACAACGAGCGGTAAAAGCAAAATTGTTTGATAGTTTTCTGTTTATAGGAATTGCCTGCTTTTTGTACAGTTGGGTGGTATTATTAATACCAGTTGCATTGGCAGCTATCCTATTTTTTGAGCATAGAGATGTTAGAAACTGGTTAGTGCCTTTTGTTTCAGCTGGGGTATTGTGGGTAGGTTATGTACTGTATATGTTGTATATAGACAAAAATTGTATTGCACTTGCGTTACCAGACGATTTATCACTTGAGCATTTTGGAATTACCGATTTAACCAGTGCTACATTCTATATTCCTTTCGGGTATTTATTCTTAGTAGGTCTGTTTGCGGTAATGAACTTTTTAGGGTCGTTTCAAAGTAAATCTATATCGTTACAAAAACCATATTGGTTATTAATGCTTATACTAGTGGCTACGTTGGCAATGCTATTGTTTTCACATGAGCGTTCAACGGTAGTTATATTTTCTTTTTTTCCGTTATCTGTTTTTATTTCAGTGTTTTTAGAAAAACTTTCTAAACAATATATGAAAGAAATAGTAATAGGCCTTTTTCTAATTCTTGGGGTAGTTATGTTAGTGTTGTAGTTTGCTACCATAAGCCAAATCACCAGCATCACCTAAACCAGGTACAATGTACCCCTTTTCATTAAGTTTTTCATCAACAGCTGCAATCCATAAGTGGGTGTCTTCGCTAAAGTGATTGTTTATAAAATTGATACCCTCAGTAGCGCCAATTACTGCAGCAATATGTATTTGTTTAGGAGTTCCCATCTTTTCTAAAGCTTTTTTTACCGCTACTAGAGATTGGCCTGTTGCCAACATAGGGTCTGCTAAAATTACCGTTTTCCCTTCTAAAGATGGGGATGCTAAATATTCCACTACAATTTCAAAATCGTTTTCAGAACCTGTGTGGTGTCTGTAAGCAGAAATAAAAGTGTTTTCGGCGTCATCAAAAAACGAAAGTAACCCTTCATGCAATGGTAATCCGGCTCTTAAAATAGAACAAATTACCACATCATCTTCAATTTCTTGTCCGTTGTAAGGTGCTAAAGGCGTTTGCAGTGTAACTTCTTTAAACGATAAGTTTTTGCTTATCTCATAAGCCAAAACTTCCCCTATACGGTAAATGTTTTTTCTAAATCGCATAGCGTCAGTTTGAACCGAGCTATCTCTTAATTGATTTACAAATTTATGAATGATTGAATTTTCTGATGATAGATGATGTACTTTCATTTCTCTAACGTATTATTACTCAAAAGTAATTATTTAAAGTATATTTGCAGCATTAGAAAAAGGAACTTTTTCTTAATTGTAAATTTAAGATATTGTTTATGTTTAGTGAGGCAGCTTTTAAGATATTTGAAGAAAGTATTCAGAAATATCATGTTATAGATGATGTATATCAACCTTTCGAAAATCCATATCCATCAGATAGTTTAGAGCATTTGTTGTATAGAAAAAATTGGATTGACACGGTTCAGTGGCATTATGAAGATATTGTAAGAGACCCAAATATTGCGCCTGTAGATGCATTAGATTTAAAACGTAAAATTGATGCTTCTAACCAAGACAGAACAGATACTGTAGAATATATTGATAGTTATTTTCTTCAGAAATATAATGAGGTAACCCCTAAGAGTGGTGCTACCATTAATTCTGAAAGTCCAGCTTGGGCTATTGATAGACTTTCTATTCTTGCGCTTAAGATTTACCATATGCGTGAAGAGGTTGAAAGAGAAGGTGCTTCTGCAGAGCACAAAGCAAAATGTGCTGAAAAACTAGCGGTTTTACTAGAGCAGAAGGAAGATTTGTCTTCAGCAATAGATACTTTGCTAACAGATATTGAGAACGGAGATAAGTATATGAAAGTATACAAGCAAATGAAGATGTATAACGATGAGGAATTAAACCCAGTGTTATACCAGAACAAGAACTAAAGCACCTCTTTTGATGGTTGCACCTAAACACATTTTGGTAATACGTTTATCTGCTATGGGTGATGTGGCTATGACAATCCCTGTTTTAAGGGCATTTAGGCAGCAACACCCGGAAGTAAAGATAACGGCCGTTTCCCATCAGTTTTTTAAGCCTTTGTTTGATACCATACCCGATGTAAATTTCTATGGGGTAGATTTGGGTAACAGACATAAGGGGTTTGATGGTATTTTTAAGATTTTTACCGATCTTAAAAAGCTCAATGTAGATGTTGTAGCCGATTTACATAATGTTTTAAGGTCTAAAATTATTAGAAATTTGTTTAGACTTTGGGGTAAAAAGGTGGCACATACAGACAAAGGTAGAGACGGAAAAAAAGCACTTACCAGACCTTTTAATAAAGACTTTAAACAGTTAGAAACCATGTTTCAGAGGCATGCAGATACTTTTGCTGAACTTGGTTATCCTATCGATTTATCTCAGATAGATTTTCCTGCCATACAGCCGTTATCAGCGCATGTAAAGCAAGTTGTAGGTAGTAAGCAAGGAAAGTGGTTAGGTATTGCTCCTTATGCTCAGTACGATAGTAAAATATACCCAGAAGATTTAATGAAGGAAGTGATTAAGGGTATAGCTGCTAAACAAGATGTTACCGTATTCTTATTCGGTTCTAAATCTGAAAAATCCAAGCTAGAAGTTTTACAACAAGGCTTTGGTAATGTTAAAATTATTCCTGGAACTATGAGTTTTCAAGAAGAACTACTGCTTATAGGCCATTTAGATGTATTGATGTCAATGGATAGTGGGAATGCTCATATAGCGGCAATGTTTGGAGTAAAAGTAGTTACTTTATGGGGTGCAACACATCCGTATGCTGGGTTTATGCCGTTTAATCAGCCTATGGAAAATGCTATTTTATCTGATAGAGAAAAATACCCACAGTTACCTACTTCGGTTTATGGTAACAAAGATGTGCCAGAATGTGCAGATGCTATGCGAACCATAAAACCCAAAGAGGTAATTAAAAAACTTAGTAAGTTGTTGTTATTAGAAAAAGTGACACATGACAACTATACATCATCATAATCTATTACTAAAGTATCTGTTTCGGGTATAGATTGGCAGGTTAACACTAATCCTTCTTCAATTTCTTCATCGGTTAAAATCTGATTTTTAACCATGGTTACTTTACCTTCGGTAACGCGTGCAATACAACTACTGCATATACCACCTTGGCAAGAGTATGGTGCATCTATACCGTTTTTTAGTACCGCAGTTAAAACCCTTTCTTTTTTCTGCATAATTAAGGTACTAGTATCGTCATCAACCGTTACGGTTACTTTACAATCGCCTTCTTGTACAGATGTTTCTGAAACTGGGGTCATAGGATCCGTTGTAAAGAGTTCTTTGTGTATTTTATGGGTATCTATTCCATTTTCTTCTAAAGCACCATGAATAGTCTCTGTCATGGCCTCTGGTCCACATATATAGAAGCCTTCCAAATCATCTTTCTGGTAAGATTCACTAAGTAATGTTGCTACGGTGCTACTTTCTATGCGTCCGTAAAGAGCATTGGCTTCTTGCTGTTTAGAAAATACAAAGTGAATTTTAATGCGGTTTGCGAATTTAGTTGCCAAATCCATTAATTCATCATAGAACATGGTTTCTTCGATAGACTTGTTGCCATATACCAAAACAAAAGGGTTGTTTGTTTTGTAAATAACAGCTTTTAAAATACTCATAATTGGTGTAATACCACTACCTGCAGCAAATGCCATTATGGTATCGCCTGTATTTACAGGTTTGTATACAAAGCGTCCTTGTGGTGGATGCACCATAAGTTCGTCACCTTCTTGTAAAACTTCGTTGGCATATTTAGAAAAACTGCCTTCATCCATACGCTTTACACCAATGGAAAGTTCTCTAGATGTTGGGTCGGAGCAAATGGAGTAAGCTCTTCTTAGGGTAACTCCATTAAGTTGTTTTTCTATAGTAAGATATTGCCCCGGTAAAAACTTAAAGGTGTTTTTAAGTTCTCGGGGCAAATCAAAAGTTATTACTACCGAATTGGGAGTATTATGTTGTATAGTTTTAACTGTTAGCTTATAAAAATTGCTCATTTACTTTTTTTTGTAAAAGTAGCAATAAAGCTGCTAGATTAAAACATGAGATTTATTTTACTTGATAACGTAAGCAAATCTGAAAGCCAATTGACTTCCGGTAAACCCTGTAAAGTTGTCGTAGTTAATACTAATATCAAACTCATCAACTCTAACTCCGGCTCCTAAACCGTAAGCAAGCTGAGCGCCTTCTCCACCTGAAAAAGCAATTACAGAACCTAATTGGGCGCCACCATAAAAATCGTCTAAAAAGAAATGTTTAGCACCTAATCTTATGGGTAGAAAGCTACCATCGCTGCCATTCTTTTGTGAGAAATTTGTATACTGAAGATCAGCTGTTAAAAGCATTTCTTCACCTATGCTAAAATTAAGTTTAACATCACCTCCTAAGGCATAGTCGTATACATCAAGGGGTAAGCCAAATTGAGCACCAATTTCAACACTTTCATATTGAAATTTAGAATAGCCATTGCCGCCTGGCATTACTGCTGCAGTACTATTTTCTGGGGCGAATTTAGATAGTTTTGATTTCTGTCCAAACATAACGCCGGTAAATAGAAACATCATAAGTAAAAGATTGAGGACTTTTTTTGTTTTCATGAAAAAAAATTGATCAATTAATTGTTAATGGTTGTTTGTAGGCATTACGGTTGTAATATTACATATAAACATTAAGGCTTACAAGTTTTCTTACTGAAGCAGTTAAAGAAATAATAAAATAATAATAAAGAATCTCTAATTTTATATAAATAACAAAATTTGAAGGGTTTAGAACCGAAGTTTTTAACATTTTACTGTTGATAACATAGGTTTTATTGCTTTTTTTAAGATGAATCTGTTTCTAAAAAACAGAAAATACATCTATTTTAATAGAATTGTACTACAGTATAGTAGGTTTTTTAAAATTTAATATTTTGTATATCAGTAGTTTGTGATAGAATAAAATTATCTTTTGTAACTTTTATACAAAAAGACTACTAACTTTTTAAATCTAACGTTAAAGACATAACCGTATGGTAAAAAAATTCTTGTCTTTGCAGTGGCGGCAATTTTCAAGGTCTGCTGCTTTTCAGCAAAAATTAATTGCTAAAATTTTTATTGGGTTAATCGCATTATATTTTATTGGTGTATTTACGCTAATGGGCATTGGTGCATTTTATGGAATAAAAAAAGTTAGCCCAGACATGGATCCGTTTATAAGTGTAAACAATGTTTTAGTGTATTGGGTATTGGTAGATTTGGTGCTTCGGTTTTTTATGCAACAATTACCTGTGTTAGATATTAAGCCTTTGCTTATTTTGCCTATAAAGAAAAGAATATCTGTAAACTTTTTATTGGCAAAAGGGTTGTTTTCGTTTTTCAATGTGTTGCCTTTATTTTTCTATGTTCCTTTTACCATAGTGTTGTTAATTAATGGATATGATGTTTCTGGTACATTACTTTGGTTTGTAGCCATGTTATTAATAACGTGTAGTACTAATTTTGTGAACTTCCTTATAAATAAAAATAATACCTATTTTGCTCTTATACTTGGGGTGTTGGCAACATTTGTGTTGCTGGCATATTTTAGGGTTTTTGATGTAAGTCCGTATGTTGGGTCTTTTTTGTATGGTATTTATACTACGTATTACTATGCATTAATTCCGTTGCTGTTGTTTGGGTTGTTCTACTATTTAAACTACAAGTATTTAATGGCTAATTTTTATTTAGATGGAGCCATTAGCAAAAAAGTGAAGGAAGTGCAGAGCACAGATTTATCATTTTTAAATCGTTTTGGGGCAATGGCACCGTTTCTTAAAAACGATCTTAAAATGATTTGGAGAAACAAGCGACCAAAGCAAGTGGTGTTTTTTTCATTGTTTTTTGTAGGCTATGGCTTGTTCTTTTTTACAAACAGTGTTTACGAAGAGCAGTATTGGATAAAACCTTTTGTGGGGATGTTTATTACGGGTGGTTTTTTAATGACGTTTGGTCAAAATGTTCCATCATGGGATAGTGAGTATTATAAACTAATGATGAGTCAGAATATTAAGTACCGTACCTATTTAGAAAGTAAATGGTTACTTATGGTGGTAGCAACGGCCATAGCAATGTTGTTAAGTTTACCTTATATATATTTTGGTAAAGAGATTCTTTTGATTGTGCTTGGTGCCGGGTTGTTTAATATGGGGCTTAATGCTTTTGTAGTTTTGTTAGGGGGGGTATTTAATAAAACTCCTATTAAATTAAACGATAAAGCTAAAGCATTTAGCAATACCCAAGCCTTTAGTGCAACCATGTTAATAATTGCATTGCCTAAAATGCTCTTGCCAATTATTATATTCTACATTCCTTATGTTATATCTGGTAGTGTAAATATTGGAGTGGTAAGCCTTGGTGTTGCCGGTTTACTAGGTGTCATTTTTAGAAATCAGATTTTTAAATTTATTGAAAAAATGTACCAAAAGGAAAAATACAAAACAATTGCAGCCTATAATACTAAAAACTAACTTATTGAAATGCTATGATTTCTATACAAAATCTTTCAAAAACATATAACGGCACTACAGTATTAAATATTGATACTATTGAAATTCCTAAAGGTCAGAGTTTCGGCCTGGTTGGTAACAACGGTGCTGGTAAAACTACATTATTCAGTTTATTATTAGATCTTATTAGTCCATCTACTGGAGTTATAAAAAGTAATGATATTACGGTAAGTGAGAGTGAAGAATGGAAACCTTTCACATCGGCCTTTATAGATGAGTCTTTTTTAATTGGGTACCTAACTGCGGAAGAGTATTTTTATTTTATAGGAGAATTACGAGGGTGTAACAAAGCAGATGTAGATGCTTTGTTAGCTCAGTTTTCTGACTTTTTTCACGATGAGATTTTAGGTCAGAAAAAGTATTTGCGAGATATGAGTAAAGGGAATCAGAAAAAGGCTGGTATTGTAGCTTCTTTTATAGGAGACCCTAAAGTGATTATTTTAGATGAGCCTTTTGCCAATTTAGACCCAACAACTCAAATACGTTTAAAGAAAATTATTAAAGAGCTTTCCGAAAATCGTGAGGTTACCGTGTTAGTTTCTAGTCATGATTTATTGCATGTAACAGAAGTTTGTGAACGTATTGTGGTGCTAAATAAAGGACAGGTTGTAAAAGATTTAGCTACTTCTGAGGCTACATTAAAGGAGTTGGAAGCCTTTTTTGCAGGTTAAATACATGTATTACATAAAAAGGCTAACCGTAGTTTAATAAAAGCCTTTTTCATTTTCTAAAAAAAGAAGTGTATTTTTACCGCTGTTTATACTAAAATGCATAAATTTTAGTTACTAATAGTACATTTTTATACAACGATTTGAATACGGGTAGATACATATATTTTGCTGGGCTAGTGGTACTGTTATCAGTAATTGGCTGTTCTCGTAAAAAGGATAAGTTTATCAACAGAAATTTTCATGCGTTAACTACTAAATACAACATTTTGTATAATGGGTATTTGGCATTAGAGGCTGGTAAATTAGAGCTTGAGACAACTTACCAAGATAATTATTGGGAAATTTTGCCGGTAGAGCGCATGCAAGAAAAAGATGCTGTGTTATTACCTGGACAGCAAAAAAACGCAAATTTTGAGAAGGCTGAAGAAAAAGCTACAAAAGCCATTCAAAAACACTCTATGAATATTGGTGGTAGGGAAAAGAATAGTCAAATTGACGAAGCTTTTTTACTATTGGGTAAAGCACGTTATTACGACCAACGTATGATACCGGCTATGGAAGCGTTTAACTACGTGCTTAAAAAATACCCTACCGGAAGTGATATTGTAGATGCCAAAATTTGGAGAGAAAAAGTAAATATTCGTTTAGATAATAACGAGTTGGCACTAACCAACTTAAAAAAAATATTTAAACGTAATACTGTAGAAGAACAAGAGCATGCAGATGCGCGTGCAATGATGGCGGAAGCTTACATAAACCTTAGGTATTACGATAGCGCCGTTACGGCATTAAGCATGGCAGCCGATCTTACCAAGAAGAATGAAGAAAGAGGAAGGTATCTTTTTATCTTAGGTCAGCTATACAATAAGTTGGGTAAAACAGCTAAGGCTAATGCTACTTTTGACAAGGTGATTGGGCTTAACCGAAAATCGCCACGTGTGTATATGATTAATGCGTATATACAAAAAGCACGAAATTTTGATTGGAACCGCGGAGATAGAAATGCGTTGCTTGGTATGTTAGAAAAACTTGCCAAAAACCGTGAGAACCGACCGTATCTAGATTTAATTTATCACGAGCTTGGAAACTGGTATTTGAATACAGATAACATTAACGTAGCTGCCGATTTTTATAATATGTCATTGGCAAATAAGGGTGCCGATCGTTTTTTAAATGCGCAAAACTATATGCGCTTAGCAGAAATGCAGTTTAATGATGTTGCCTATAAACAAGCCGGTAAATATTACGATAGTACCCTGATTAACTTAAATGAAAACACTAAATTATACCGTTCTATAAAAAAGAAGCGCGATAATCTTGATGATGTTATTTATTTTGAAGATGTAGCGAGGGTTAATGATAGTATTTTGGCTGTGGTAGCCATGAACGATGACGAGAAAACTACCTACTTCCAACGTATTATTGATGATATTGAAGCGCAACGTGCAGCAGATGAAGAAAAACGTAGATTAGAAGCTCTTAAGTTAGCGAACGATGCAAAGTCTAAAGGAAAGTCTAGTAGTTTCTATTTCTATAATGAGTCTACAGTATTGTTTGGGGTAAATGAGTTTCAACGTAAATGGGGAGAGCGCCAGTTAGAAGATGAATGGCGACTTTCTAACAAGAATACCATTTCTGAAGAAGAACTTAAAAAGCAACAAGAGGATACAGATGTTGCAGGAACCGAAGATATACTCACCTTAGATTATTATTTTAATCAGGTGCCTTCAGATAGCTTGGTGATAGATAGTATTGGACATGCTAGAAATTATGCGTACTACCAATTGGGGTTAATTTACTATGCTAAATTTAAAGAGTACAGATTGGCTTCTAAACGTTTAGAGGAGATGTTGGCTAGTAACCCAGATGAAAACTTAATATTACCAGCAGAGTACAACCTGTATAAAATTTACTTAGAGATTGTACCTTACAAAGCAGAGCAAATAAAGAATAAAATTATTAGTGAGCATCCTAACTCTAGATATGCATTGCTATTGCAAAACCCATACGCAGAGATTAAAGATGATGCTAATAGCCCTGATCAGGTAATGGATTTTTATGTTCGGTTATTTGATGATGAGGCCTATTGGTTAATTTTAGAGCAAATAGATGAAGATATTGCTGCCTTTAGTGGAGAGCCAATAATGTCTAAATTAGAAATGATGAAGGCGTCTACCATTGGTAGGTTAAGAGGTTTGGCAGCATATAAAGAAGCGCTTAATTATGTAGCTTTAAATTACCCTGCTAGCGAAGAAGGTAAACAAGCGTTAACCTTATTGCAAGGAATCATTAGAACTTTAGAGCAGCAAAAGTTTGCTGAGGACACTCCCGATAAAGAAGGGGAAGTAACTCCATGGAAATGGGTGTTTACCTATGATAGTGCAGGACGTGGAAATGTAGAAGCTTTTAAAGCTGCGGTAGAAGAAACAATTAAGAATGCAGAGAAACCTGAGTTGTATGCTAACATCACATTCTCTTATGATGTGTATGACGAATACACTGGCTTTTTTGTGATACACGGCTTAAGAAGCAAGGCAGAGATTAAGTTGTTCAAGAAACTGCTTACCGATGCCAAAGATTTACAAATACCTGATCATAGTTTTTTCATTACATCGGGTAATTATACTATATTGCAGATTCATAAGAATTTAAAAGAATACAAAGAACCAAATTTACCTTAAACAACACTACTAATTATGTTTAACGAAAAAAAACCAGTGAAAACCAAAGGAGAGTCTAACGGAATGTCTAACCGTATTTTACCAAACACAGTAATTAAAGGAGATGTAACTTCTGATTCTGATTTTAGAATTGATGGTAAATTAGTTGGAACCGTAAAAACCTCTGGAAAACTTGTAATTGGAAAAACTGGTGTTATTGACGGAAAGTCGGAATGTGAAAATGCCGATATTGAAGGAACCTATACAGGAACTTTAATTGTATCGGGATTACTTTCATTAAAATCTACGGCAAAAGTAGAAGGCGAAATTGTAGCTGCTAAATTAGATATAGATGCAGGTGCTGTCTTCAATGCAACTTGTAACATGGGTGCAAATAACCTGAAATCTTTAGGTGGTGGCGAGTCAAAAAAATCAGCATCGTAAATACATTAGATTTATTGGCGCTGGTTTTCAGATTGGTGCCATTATCTATGTCTTTTTTTTAATGGGCGAATGGTTAGATGGAAAATACCATTCAGGTAAATTATATACGAACATTCTAACTTTGGTTGGGGTGTTTTTGTCTATTTATATAATAGTTAAAGAGGCTATTAAGTTAGGTAAAGATGAGTAGAGTTTTAGGGAAGTTTTTGTTGCATTTTTTAATAGCAAGTTTATTTTGTTTTTTAGTTGTCTTAGGGTTAAACAAGACCGTTCTTGTTGATACTATACATAAAACTGTTAATAGTATACTTTTGTTTCATTTTGGAGTTACAGTGTTAATTTTAGTACAGTTATACCTATTTAACCTTAAGTTTTCTGAACATTTGGGGTTTATCTTTTTAGGGATGATAACTTTTAAGTTAGTGCTCATTGGTTTTTACTTGGCTCCTCACATCACTCATAAAGTAACTTATTCAAAGGATGAATTGATTCTTTTTGCTATACCTTACTTCGTTTTTTTAACATTTGAAGTGTATTTTACTAAACTCCTTTTGGATAAAAAAATATAGCAAACCTGCTATATATCACAATTTTGCATACTTCCGAAAAAAAAATCCTTGATTAACAAGCAAATGTTAATTTATAGTGTAAATTTGCACAAAATTTTGAAGCACAATTCATCTTAACAAGTTATGGTAGGAGTAAAAAAAACTATCAGGTTTTTTATTATGCTGATAGCGTTCTCTACAGCCTTTTTAGGTTGGTCAAATGAAGAAACAGGGCATCATTCTAAAGAAGACAATGGAGCAATTGACGATCCTGTGGAAGTTAATGAGTATATCAAGCATCACTTGAAAGATTCTCACTATTTTACATTTTACAGTTCAGGAGATCATCATTATGGTTTTGCATTGCCAGTTATTATATGGACTAGTAATGGATTAAAAACATTTATGGCTTCAGAATTTCATCACGACGAAAATGGAGAAGTTATCGTAGAAAAAGGCGATGTTAAATTAGCTATGATTCATGGTAAAATTTACGAGCTTGAAGAAGGTGCGTCTGAGGTGGAATTTAATGAAGAACATCATCCTCATAATGCGCATACGGTTTTAGATTTTTCAATTACCAAAAGTGTTGTGGGTATGTTGCTTGCTGCAATATTACTTTTCTTAGGCTTTGGAGCTTTAGCTAAAGGATATAAAAAAGGTCCAATACCAACGGGTTTTGCAAGAGTACTTGAGCCATTGGTTATCTATGTTAGAGATGAAATTGCACGTCCTAATATAGGTGAAAAGAAATATAAAAGATTTATGCCTTATCTATTAACTGTGTTTTTCTTTATCTGGATTTTAAATTTAGTTGGTTTAACACCTTTAGGTTTTAATGTTACTGGGCAAATTGCAGTTACTTTCTGTTTGGCATTGTTTACATTCTTTATTACTCAATTTGTAGGTAATAAAGATTATTGGAAACACATTTTCTGGATGCCAGGTGTGCCATGGCCAATGAAAATTATTTTAGCGCCTATTGAAGTATTGGGTATGTTTACGAAACCATTCTCGTTAATGATTCGTTTATTTGCAAACATGACTGCAGGACACTTTGTTGTAATGAGTTTAATTGCTTTAATGATTTTATTGAAGAATCAATTTGGAGCTGTAGGTTCTACTTCAATTTCTTTAATTTTGGCATTGTTTATTTCTGTTATCGAAATATTAGTAGCCTTTTTACAGGCGTTTATTTTTACCATGTTGTCAGCACTTTTTATTGGAGCTGCTGTAGAAGAACATGATCATCATTAAGAACTTAATTAATTAACTTTATAATTTAGTATTATGGGAACTATTCCAAATTTAGTAGGTGCTGGTCTTATCGTAATTGGAGCCGGTTTAGGTCTTGGTAAAATTGGTGGTAGCGCTATGGAAGCTATCGCTCGTCAACCAGAAGCTGCTGGTAAAATCCAAACTGCGATGATTATCATCGGGGCTTTATTAGAAGGTTTGGCTTTCGGTGCATTAATTTTAGGTGCATAACAAAAAGCTTTTTTAAAATTATTTCCTGTAACGGTTGGTTGCAGGAAATAATTAAAATTTAAAGAGGAAACAGTAATACAACAAGAATAAATTAATTTGACATCATGGATCAGTTATTAAATGATTTTTCACCGGGATTGTTTTTCATGCAAGCAATCATACTTTTGATTCTTATTTTTCTTTTGGGAAAATTTGCATGGAAGCCTATCTTAAAATCTCTAGATGATAGAGAAGAAGGTATTAAAGATGCATTAGAGGCTGCTAAGAAGGCTAGAGAAGAAATGGAAAATCTTCAAGCTGATAATGAAAAAATGTTGGCTGAAGCACGTGCTGAAAGAGATGTAATGTTGAAAGAAGCTCGTGAGATTAAAGATAAAATGATTGCTGATGCTAAAGAAGCTGCAAGTGCTCAAGGTGCTGCTATTTTAGAGCAAGCAAAAGCTGAAATTGAATCAGAAAAGAGATCTGCTTTAGCAGAACTTAAAACTCAAGTAGCAAGTCTTTCTTTAGAAATTGCACAGAAGGTTGTTAAAGACGAGTTGTCTGACAATGCTAAGCAAATGAAGCAAGTTGAAAAAATGCTTGATGAAGTTACTTTAAACTAAGAAAAAATGGTAAGTACTAGAGCAGCAATACGTTACGCAAAAGCAATGCTATCTTTAGCTATAGATCAAAATATAGCAGATAAGGTAGATGCTGACATGAAGCTTATTAAAAACACCATTAACGGCAGTAAAGACCTTCGATTAATGATTGAGAGTCCTATTGTGAAGGCAGAGGTGAAAATAGCTTCGTTAAAAGAAATTTTTGCGGACGTAACTGAGGTTACTAAAGGACTTTTTTCGGTGCTAGAAGAAAACAAGCGTATTAACTTGTTGCAAGCTGTAGCGGAAAAATATATAATTCAATACCACGCTTACAAAGGTGAACAAACGGCTGTAGTTACTACTGCAGTTCCTTTAACTGCTGAGTTAGAAACAAAGGTATTGGCTAAAATAAACCAATTAACCAACAAGAAGATTACTTTAGAAAACAAAGTAGATCCTACAATTATTGGTGGTTTTGTTTTAAGAATTGGCGATAAGCAATACGATGCAAGTGTGGCTGCCAAGTTTAGAAAATTAGAAAGAGAGTTTAATAACAATTTATACGTTTCACAACTTTAATTTATAAATAAACCCGAAACGGTTTTAAATACTAAAGTAAGATGGCTGAAGTAAAAGCTGCTGAGGTATCAGCAATATTAAAAAAACAACTATCAGGTTTTGAAGCCTCGGCTTCATTAGACGAAGTAGGTACAGTATTAACAGTAGGAGATGGTATTGCACGTGTATACGGCTTATCAAATGCTCAATACGGTGAATTAGTAGAGTTTGAAAGTGGTCTAGAAGGAATGGTACTTAACCTTGAAGAAGACAACGTTGGTGTTGTAATCTTAGGGGCTTCTAAAGACATTAAAGAAGGCGCTACTGTAAAACGTACACAACGTATTGCTTCTGTTAAAGTTGGAGAAGGTGTAGTTGGTAGAGTTGTGGATACCTTAGGTAACCCAATTGATGGTAAGGGTCCTATTGAAGGAAAAACTTACGAAATGCCATTAGAGCGTAAAGCTCCTGGTGTAATTTACCGTCAGCCGGTAAATGAGCCATTACAAACTGGTATTAAATCTGTAGATGCTATGATTCCTGTAGGTCGTGGTCAACGTGAGTTGGTTATTGGTGACCGTCAGACTGGTAAAACTACAGTGTGTATTGATACCATTATTAATCAGAAAGAATTTTACGATGCAGGGCAACCTGTATATTGTATATATGTTGCTGTAGGGCAAAAAGCTTCTACAGTTGCTGGTATTGCTAAAACTTTAGAAGAAAAAGGTGCTTTAGCATATACTACTATTGTTGCGGCTAATGCATCAGATCCTGCTCCTATGCAGGTATATGCTCCTTTTACAGGAGCTGCAATTGGTGAGTACTTCCGTGATACGGGTCGTCCGGCTTTAATTGTTTATGATGATTTATCTAAGCAAGCTGTGGCATACCGTGAGGTGTCTTTATTATTAAGAAGACCACCAGGACGTGAGGCTTACCCTGGAGACGTTTTCTTCTTACACTCTCGTTTATTAGAGCGTGCTGCTAAAGTAATTGCCGATGATGAGATTGCTAAGAACATGAACGACCTTCCTGAATCTTTAAAACCAGTTGTTAAAGGTGGAGGTTCATTAACAGCTTTACCAATTATTGAAACACAAGCGGGTGACGTTTCTGCATATATCCCAACCAACGTAATTTCTATTACAGATGGTCAGATATTCTTAGAGTCAGATTTATTTAACTCTGGTGTACGTCCTGCAATTAACGTAGGTATCTCTGTATCTCGTGTGGGTGGTTCAGCGCAAATTAAATCTATGAAAAAGGTAGCAGGTACCTTAAAATTAGACCAGGCTCAGTACCGTGAATTAGAAGCGTTTGCTAAATTTGGTTCTGATCTTGATGCGGCTACTATGAACGTAATTTCTAAAGGACAACGTAACGTTGAGATCTTAAAACAAGCTCAAAACGATCCGTATACTGTAGAAGATCAGATTGCTATTATTTTTGCTGGTTCTAAGAACTTATTGAAAGAAGTTCCTGTAGATAGAGTGAAAGAATTTGAGAAAGAGTATATCGATTTCTTAAATGCTAAACACAGAGCTACTCTAGACGAGTTAAAAGCTGGTAAATATACAGATGCTCAAACAGACGTTTTAACGGCTGTAGCAAAAGAAATTGCTCCTAAATACGCTAGATAATTTAGAATACGGAATTATGGATTAGTACTTACTAATCCATAACTCTGAATTCATAATCCATAATTAAAACTATGGCTAACTTAAAAGAAATACGTAACAGAATTGCTTCGGTGAGCTCAACCATGCAGATTACTAGTGCCATGAAAATGGTATCGGCTGCTAAATTGAAGAAGGCTCAGGATGCTATTACCGCAATGAGGCCTTATGCTAGTAAGTTAACAGAATTGTTACAAAGCTTAAGTGCATCTTTAGAAGGGGATAGCGGAAGCGTTTATGCTACGGAAAGAGAAGTAAAAAAGGTGTTATTTGTACCCATGACTTCTAATAGAGGTTTATGTGGTGGTTTTAACGCTAATATTATAAAAGCTTCGTTAGCTGCAGCTCAAGCCTATAGCAGTAAAGAGGTTTACTTTTTTACCATTGGTAAAAAGGGAAATGATATTATTAAGAAATCTCAAGAGGTTGTAGAAAACCATAATGAGATTTATGATAATCTTACCTTTGATAATGTTGCTGCATTGGCAGATAAGTTAATGGAGTTGTATGCAGAGGGTACGTATGATAAGATAGTACTTATCTACAACCACTTTAAAAATGCTGCAAACCAAGTTGTGTTACAAGAGCAATTTTTACCAATTGTTCAACAAGAGACTACTGAAAGTAATGGACCAGCAACTGATTATATTTTTGAGCCATCTAAAAAAGAAATCGTTGAGACATTAATTCCTAAGTCTTTAAAAACACAATTGTATAAAGCTGTTAGAGACTCTTTTGCTTCAGAGCACGGAGCACGTATGACAGCTATGCACAAAGCAACTGATAATGCTACCGAATTACGTAACCAATTAAAACTTACGTATAACAAAGCACGTCAGGCAGCTATTACCAATGAAATTTTAGAGATTGTTGGTGGAGCAGAAGCTTTAAACGGATAAACAAAACACTCTTTTATATGTTAAACCCTGTCTTTTTTAAGACAGGGTTTTTTCATTTCATTCATTTATGAATTACTTTTAAATTATGAATACTCCTTTAGTGTACAAAGAGACTCAGATCTTCCATATTCTTATTATTTTTATGATGGCTTTTTTAGCTGGTTTTGTGGCGCTACTTAATTTTGGTACGGGTACCTATGTTTCTTTTAATTCGTTGTTGGGTGTAATAGTGTTATTTGTGGGTATTATAGCATTGTTCTTTAATTTTACGATTAAGATAGATGAGGCATTTTTAACACTGAGTTTTGGGATAGGGCTTATTAAAGTAAAATATCCTCTTAAAAATATTACTGCACAAACCATAACACAAGAAAAAATACCAGGATGGATTGGGTTAGGTATTCGGTTAGCACCAGGTGGTAGGTTGGTTTATAACACCAAACCTGGGAAGGCTGTATGTTTTAATACCTTTACCGGTAAATTAAGGGTGTGTATTGTTAGTAATACACCTGATGCGTTAGAGAATATCTTGAAAGAACGTTCGGCTCTGTAAAGGGCTTAAAAAAGCTATTTCGTAAAGGGTTGTTTTGTGTAATAGCTATCAATTCTTCGCTCACGTAAAATTATAAAAGAACATCTTAGTATAGCTAAAACGTTCTCTTTTCAAAAATAGAGTAATAAAATTGTAGTGCTGTATATAATTCAATACATTAGCGCAGGTTAAATGTTGTTACAGAATTTGAGCGCACTACAAAAACTTTTTAAAACTACATTTATTTACGGTTTGGCAACCGTACTTCCTCGTATTTTAGGACTCATACTTACGCCATTCTACATCCATGAATTACCTGCTAAGGCAGATTATGGTGTGTACTCATCGTTAATGGTGTACCTTATATTAGGTAATGTTTTGTTGTCTTATGGTATGGAAACTGCTTTTTTTAGGTTCATGAATAAAAGTGAGCGTAAGGCAGAAGTGCAATCTACTGCATTAACAGCATTGTCTATTTCATCAGTGCTTTTTTTAGTAATAGGCTTTTTATTAAGAAACACTATTGCTGTTTGGTTAGATTATCAACCTACCTTTATTGGGTATGCTGTGGGTATTTTAAGTCTAGATGCTTTGGTAGTAATACCGTTTGCTTGGTTTCGTAATCAAGAAATGCCTATTAAATACTCCTTTGTTAAAATTAGTAATGTACTTATAAACCTATTGTTGAATATTCTGTTTTTTGTTGGTTTTCCTCGTTTTTTTGGAGACCAGCCACAGGGGTTTATGGCAAATTTTGTTTTTGCAGATAAGGTGCATTATATCTTCTTAGCCAATTTAATGGCTAGTGGAGTTACATTGTTAATGGTGTTGCCTTTGTATAAACGTATTGGTTTTAGCTTTGATAAGGTGCTATTTAAAAAAATGTTTGCCTACGCTTTTCCGGTATTAATTGCTGGTATTGCATATTCTATTAACGAAGGTTTTGACAAGCTTATATTGCGTTATATGCTGCCTAAAAGTATTGCCGATGATGTGGTAGGTATCTATGCAGCGTGTTACAAACTGGGTGTATTTATGACGTTGTTTGTAACTGCTTTTAAATTAGGGGTAGAACCCTTCTTTTTTAGTCATGCTAATAAAAAAGATGCTAAGCAAACCTACGCCAACATTACGTTGTACTTCTCTATTTTTGGGTCGTTCATAGTGTTGTTTGTAGTAGTGTATGCAGATATTTTAAAACGAATACTTATACCAGAACAAGCCTATTGGGAGGCGCTATGGGTAGTGCCTTTTATTTTAATGGCAAATTTATGTTTAGGTATTTACCATAATCTTTCCGTTTGGTACAAGGTAACCGATAAAACTTGGTATGGTGCTGCTATTTCTTTGGTAGGTGCCGTAATTACCTTAAGTTTAAACTTTATATTAATACCAACTATGAGTTATAAAGGGGCGGCTATAGCTACTTTGGCGGCGTATAGTGGTATGATGTTTATCTCTTACTATTTCGGACAGAAAAACTATAAAATACCATACAATGTAAAAAAAATAGGGTTGTATATGGGTACGTGCGTTGTTTACGCCATACTATCGTTCTATGTTTTTAACAGAAACTTATATGTGGGAACCCTATTTGTTTTTTTATTTTTGTTAATGATCTATTCATTAGAGGGTAAAGCTCTCAAAAAAACACTTAAGAAAAATGACAATTAAAGTTATCAATAACTCTAAACACGAATTGCCAAGTTATGAAACGGGTGCCTCTGCAGGAATGGATTTAAGAGCCAATCTTGATGCTCCTATAACCTTAAAACCTATGGAAAGAACCATTGTAAAAACAGGTCTTTTTATAGAATTGCCTGTTGGGTATGAAGCACAGGTAAGACCAAGAAGTGGGTTGGCTGCAAAAAAAGGAATTACCGTTTTAAACGCACCAGGAACTGTAGATGCAGATTACAGAGGTGAAGTGGGGGTTATTTTGATTAACTTGTCTACCGAAGATTTTGTAATTGAAGATGGAGAGCGTGTGGCACAAATGGTCATAGCCAAACATGAAAGAGCTGAATGGGCTAGTGTAGAAGAACTTTCTTCTACAGCACGTGGAGCAGGTGGTTTTGGTAGTACCGGAACTAAATAAAAATAACATTTCCCTCACCCCTAATACAAAAAAGAATTATGAAAATTATAGTACCTATGGCCGGGAGAGGATCCCGACTTAGACCGCACACCTTAACAGTGCCAAAACCATTAATACCAATTGCAGGTAAGCCTATTGTGCAACGCTTGGTAGAAGATATTGCAAAAGTGATAAAACAACCCATTGAAGAGGTTGCTTTTGTAATTAAAGATGATTTTGGTGATGCTATTGAAAATCATTTGCTAGAGGTAGCGGATAGTGTGGGGGCTAAAGGCACTATTTATTATCAAGATAAACCTTTAGGTACTGGGCACGCTATTATGTGTGCAAAGGAATCTTTAGAGGGGCCTTGTGTAATTGCGTATGCTGATACGCTGTTTAAAGCCGATTTTAATTTAGATGCTTCTGCAGATAGTGTAATCTGGGTTAAAAAGGTGGCTAATCCGCAGGCATATGGTGTGGTAGAATTAAATGATGACCATAACATTACAGGATTGGTAGAAAAACCAGCCGAGTTTGTTTCAGATTTAGCAGTTATTGGTATTTACTACTTTAAACAAGGAGAGGTATTAAAGCAAGAACTACAAAAGGTATTAGATAATAATATTATTCATGGTGGTGAGTACCAAATTAACGATGGTATTAAAGCTATGATGCAAAAGGGTATGAAATTTGTACCTGGTAAAGTAGATGAATGGATGGACTGCGGAAATAAAAACATTACTGTAGATACTAATAAGCGTATGTTGCAGTTTTTATATGAAGATGGTCATTCATTAGTAGCAGAATCGGTAACTGTGGAAAACTCAGAAATTATACCACCTTGCTATATTGGAGACAATGTAGTATTGCGCAACGTAACCTTAGGGCCTAATGTTTCTTTAGGTGATGGTTGTGTGGTAGAAAATTCTGTTGTAAAAAATAGCTTGGTGCAAAACCATGCTAGCATTAAAAATGCTACCTTAGATAATGCTATGATAGGTAACCATGCTAAGTTTGATGGTAATTTTACCAGTATTAGTATTGGCGATTATTCAGAATTGATTTAAAACATACATGAAAATATTCAGGGGTATTACATATATGGTGTTATTTTTCTTTTTAGGGCTCTTACCTGTAATGGCCCAAAAAGAGGAAGATGATGCTGCGGTTACTTCTGAAACGGTTGAAAGCGATTTTCAACAGCATTTTTTTGAAGCTTTAAAAGAGCGTGCTATTGAAAATTACGGAAAGGCTATAGATCATTTGTTAGAGTGTAAAATGCTAGATGCAGACAATGGAGCTGTAGATTATGAGTTAGGTATTAACTACTTATCTGCCGGATTGTTTGAAGATGCTGAAAACTATTTGTTGGCAGCAGTAGAGAAAGAGCCGGAAAATCGATGGTATTCTGAGGCGCTTTTTAAAGTGTACAAAGCACAGAATAAAACGGATGAGGCTATTTATACAGCTGAAAAATTAGCTAAAACGAAGGATGCTTTTAAAGAGAGTTTGGTATATCTGTACAGTAAAAATAGCGACTATGAAAAGGCTCTTGCACAGTTAGATACACTAGACCAGTTATATGGGCATTCTGATGATAGAGAGCAATTGCGTGTGAATTTAAAAGCGATGCAAAAACGCAAAACGCAAATTGAGGAGGATGTTGAAGAATTGGAAGCTACAGAGGTTGATACCGGTGAGGAGGAAGCTATTGATGCTATAGAAAAGCTAGAGTTAGACTTAATGAGGTTGAACGATGCTAAGCAATACACCAAAGTTTTAGAGCTAGCAGAAGAGGCCTTGGCGAGTTACCCAACACAGCCTTTTATTTATTATATGCATGGGGTAGCTAATAAGGAACTCAAACAGTATGATGTAGCAATAGAATCGTTAGACATGGCGTTGAGTTTTTTAATAGATGATGTGGTGTTGGAAAAACGAATTTATACCGAGCTGGCGGCTTGCCATAAACAATTGGGGAATATTCAAAAAGAGCAAGAATACCTTCATAAAGCAAAAAGTATATAAAAATTACTATGAAGTTACTATACAAAGGAATATTAATAGCAGTAATGACGGTTGTTGTAGCGTCTTGTGCTTCTAAGAAAGTGATTGGAGAAGGTACTGCTAACACGGGTTATGCAGCAAAAAAAATCATTAAAAATCATTATATTAATGAGCTTGAGTTTACTACCATAAAGGGTAAAGTAGATGTAAAGTATAAAGATGAGCATGCTTCTAACTCTTTTTCGTTAAACCTTCGAATGGAAAAGGATAAGGCTATTTGGTTAAGCGCCTTTTTTGGGGTGGTAAAAGCGTATATTACTCCTGAGGGTGTATCTTTTTATAACAAATTAGAAGGTACTTACTTTGAAGGTGATTTTGCGTATATAAGTGATTTACTAGGTACCGAAATTGATTTTGAAAAATTACAGAATGTATTGTTAGGGCAAGCGATAGTAGATCTTAAACAAGAAAAGTATAATAATTCGGTAGTAGAAAACAGATATCAATTAAAACCTGAAGATCCGATGGGGCCTTTTAAATTGTTGTTTCAGCTAGAGCCTATTTATTATAAAATGAGCTTACAAGAGGTGTCTCAACCTTCTGAAAATAGAGTATCTAGCATTTCTTATACATCTTATCAAAATATAGATGGACAAGCTTTTCCAGATGAAATAGCGGTAAGTGTAGATGGCCCAGAAGGAAAGAGTGATATAGAAATTGAGTACAAAAACATTGAGTTTAATAAAAAGGTAACCTTTCCATACAACGTGCCTAATGGTTACAAACAAATTACGTTAGAGAAGTAAATGAAGCAAGTAAGTGCTAAGTGGGTTCTGTTTTTCTTTGTGTGCTTTTGTAGCGCATGGGGTGGTTTTGCACAGTCTAAAGAGCAAGAAGCATTACAGCGAAAAAGAACGGAGCTATTAAGAGAAATAAATCAGATACAGCAATTACTTAGTCAGCAAGGTTCTCAAAGAAAATCGTTGGTTACCCAAATGGAGGGTGTCAATAAGAAAATATTGGTGCGTGAGCAGCTAAATAAAGTAACCAACCAGCAAATAAATCTTTTAAGTTCTGAGATTAAAAAGAACGAAAAGAATATAAAAGAGCTAGAAAATGAGCTTAAGGTTTTGAAAGAGAATTATGCTGAAATGATTCGTAAGTCTTATAAGAACAAATCACAACAAAACCGTTTAATGTTTGTATTGGCTTCTGAAACCTTCTTTCAGGCCTATAAACGTATGGAATATATGCGCCAGTTTAGGTCGCATCTTAAAAAACAAGGAGCGGTCATACAAGATAAAACAAAGGAGCTACAAGAGCTTAATCAATCGTTGTTAGCACAACGTGCCGAGAAGCAAGATTTAATTGAGGAGAACCGTGGTATTAGGGCTAAATTAGAGTCTGAGAAGACAGAGCAACAAGAGTTAATTGCTGCTATTAAGCAGAAAGAGGGTGGTTACCTAGCGCAAATTAACGAGAAGAAGAAAGAAGCAGAGCGCCTTGAGAAAGAAATAGACCGACTTATTAAAGAAGCTATTGCAGAGAGTAGAAGAAAGGCTGCTGCAAACGGTAGTACCGTTAGTAGTGCTTCTAACACTTTTGCCTTAACTCCAGAAGAGAAAATGATAGCCAATAACTTTTCGGCAAACAAGGGTAAACTCATATGGCCTGTTGAACGAGGTGTGGTTTCAATAGGTTTTGGTAAGTACTCAGATCCTGTGTATCCGGGGCTGGTACAAGATAATAGTGGGGTGAACATAATTGCTCCTGAAGGGGAAGAGGCACGTGCCGTATTTGAAGGAGAGGTGATAAATATTACCATTACCTTAGGAAAGGCTATTGTGTATGTAAAACACGGTAATTATATAACTACCTATTGTAACCTTGCAGAGTTATACGTGAAGAAGGGGGATAGGGTAATTGCCAAGCAACCTTTGGGTAAAATATTTACCAATAAACACACTGGTAAAACCGAATTGAAGTTTCTTATTTACAAGAATACAGATAAGTTAAACCCAGAACTTTGGGTGTATAAAATGTAAAAAGAAAAAGGTCTGTTTTATAACAGACCTTTTTCTTTCATATATGCTAGTAGCACTTTACATCCCGGAGCAACCATACTACCATGATCTTCTCCTTTCAGTTCTTTTATCTCTACATCGGTATTGCCAGTTACTTTTAGCATTCTGTAGAAGTAGGCATTTTCTTCGTATCGGCCTAACATTTCCTTTTCTCTGTCTCCGGTAATTAAAAGTACAGGAGGTGTATCTTTACGTACGTAGTATAAGGGTGCATATTTATCAATTACAGGTTGTGTGCCTGGTATACCACGTTCTTGTCTAGTAGTAAAGTGGGTTATGGTGTGTCCGCTAAACGGCACCAAAGCTGCCACTTGGTTGGCATTAATACCTAATTTAGCCAAATAAATTCGGTTCATAATTACCATCATGCTTAAATATCCTCCAGCAGAATGGCCGCTCATTACTATTTTCTTTGGGTCGCCATGGTATTTCTCAATATTTTGCATAATCCATGCTGTGGCCGCTACAGCATCCTCAATACATTCGGTAGATTTTACCTTAGGAGACAGTCTGTAATTTGGAGCTACTATTATGGCGCCTTGATTTTTCAGTTCTTCAGGTATTGATTTTTCTCCTCCCGTTAATCCGCCACCATGAAACCATACAATAGTAGGTGCATTGGTTACATTAGTAGGGTAGTAAATGTCAAGTTTGCAACGTTCTTTTTCATATGCTGTTAAATCGTCTCCCGATTTGTAAGCTATATTTTTCTCAAGCGTATACGTGGTTTGAGCAACACACAAGGTGGTTACAAAAACGGCACATACAGTAAGTACAAATTTGAAAGCTTTCATAGTTTCTATTTTTCTGTAAAGATAGCCTTTAATTCAGTGGCTTCACTAGGTTTCATTTTACCGGCAAGTACTAAACTTAACTGTTTTCTACGCAAAGCGGCCTCAAAACGTTCTTTTTCTAAATCGGTTTCAGGTTGCAGTGCGGGGATGGGTGTAGGGCGCCCCATATCATCTACGGCAACAAAGGTGTAAATAGCCTCATTTGCCTTTGTTCTATGGCCGCTTTCACGGTCTTCTATCCAAACATCTATTACGGTCTCCATAGAGGTCTTAAAAGCCCTAGAAACACATGCTTCAACAGTTACCACACTCCCTAACGGAATAGAACGGTTAAAAGCTACGTGGTTTACAGAAGCTGTAACCACTACACGGCGCGAGTGTCTTCTGGCAGCAATACTAGCTGCTCTGTCCATACGTGCTAACAAATCGCCCCCAAAAAGATTGTTTAAAGGGTTGGTTTCACTTGGTAACACCAGGTCGGTCATAATGGTTTTAGATTCACTCGGGGTTTTAGCTTGCATATCTTCGTATTTGGTTTTTTGCAAATATAAGAAAACAACTTTCGAGCTGTTATTCAACAAATTGCCAAAAAAAGAAGTAAAACGTTTAAAAAAAACTTAAATACAAGCTTAGTTCTTGTTAAAAGAACAAGAAAATGAATGGGCTACTATGAAAAGTTGAATTTATTCAGCAATAAACAACCAAATACCTTCTATGTTTTTTCTGTTTTTAAACAGAAAACGCTCTGCTTCTCTATGGTCATTAAAGCCTTGTAAAGATACTTGCCATAACCCAAATTTGTTTTCTCCTAAAATAACAGCATTTTCAAAACCGTTAGTTTTTAGTTCGTTTACTTTGGTGTTGGCATTTTCTTTTTCTCTAAAAGCGCCACCCACAATGTGGTATTTGTAGCTAGGTGTTTCTTTGGTTAAGTTAATTTTAACCGGTGTAAGTTCTAAAGGAATTTCTTCAAAGAAAGTAGCTTGCTGAATTTCTTTTGATACTTGTTCCTGAGCATTTTGTTCTACTAGTAATTGCTCTTGTTGTTGGGTGTTGTTATAGTTATACCCAAGATACCCGGCAACTGATAAGCCTAATACAAAAATTGCTGCGTATTTTAAGTATGCAGGAGATTTTCTAGCTTCAGGAGTTACGGTAACAGGTACTTTTTCTTCTAAAGTACGTACTTGTTTATGAAGTTGTTCTCTTTTAATTTCAGGAGAAACAAAGGTGGTAAGTCCAAAAGAACTTGCTAAATAATTTACTTGCTCTGTAGGTGTAAATTGAATAGAACTTTCATTGTTAAGCCATAAGTCACCAATATTTTTAAGTGCTAATTCACTGTGAGTTTTAAGGGTATGTTCCCATTCAAAAACACTGGTTTCAATTTTAAGCATGGCAATTTCATACGTAAGCTTTTCTACAGTAGCAATGTAATTGGCCAATAACCCATCATTAGAAGTAATCTGTTTGTTGAAAGATAACTTCTTGGTTGGTGGATAAAAAGCACCGGTAGCTTCCTGTATTCTGGCACCTTGTGTACTTGTTAAGAATGCACCAAAACCAGGTACGGTAACACACTCGTATCTGTATAATAATTCGCTTATGTAATGTTCCAACTTCATAATTACAAAGCTAGTAATTTTTTATATTCAATAGGTGTTTGTTAATAAGTTTAGCTACCTTTAGCTAAATTTCTGAGAATGAACCAAGAAGATTTGCTATGGGTTTTGGCGCTGCAAAGTGTTCCTAAAATCGGGGACATTAATGCCAAAAAATTAATCAATCATTGCGGTAGTGCAAAAGCTGTTTTTAACGAAAAGAAACACCACTTAACCAAAATTGACGGAATTGGTGAATTGATGATTAAAAAGCTTTTTGAAAAAGATTATGTTTCTGGTGCCGAAGCGGAACTACGATTTATAGAGCAAGAGTGTATTACACCAGTCTATTATAAAGATGCGTTGTACCCAGAGAAGTTGAAACATTGTATAGATGCCCCAGTTGTATTGTTTCAGCGTGGGAATATTAATTTACAGGGGAAACGCTTGGTAAGTATTGTGGGTACTAGGCGTATTACCTCTTACGGAACTTCGTTTTGCGAACAGTTGGTAGCGGAGTTGGCAGCTTTAGATGTTGTAATTGTAAGTGGCTTTGCCTATGGGGTAGATATTTGTGCGCACAAAGCCGCTATGAAGAATAATTTGCAAACCATTGGTTGTTTAGCGCACGGTTTAAACCAAATATATCCTAAGGTACATGCCAAGTATATGAAAGAGATGGAGGTTAATGGTGGGTTTGTAACTGATTTTAAAAGTACTGATAAGTTTGATAGGAATAACTTTTTACGGAGGAACCGTATTATAGCAGGTTTGGCAGATGCTACGGTAGTAATAGAATCTGCTGATAGAGGAGGAAGCCTTGTAACTGCTGATATTGCTTACTCTTATAATCGGGATGTTTTTGCGGTACCTGGCAGGGTGGGCGATACTTATAGCGTAGGGTGTAACAACCTAATTAAACAACAAAAGGCACAAATGCTTACTAGTGCGGCAGACTTAATTTATAGTTTAGGATGGAGCTTAGAAAAGGAAACGGCAAAACCAATTCAAAAGCAACTTTTTGTTGAATTAGAAGGAGATGAGAATGTTATTTATACTTTTTTAAAAGATAAGGGGAAGCAACTTTTAGATGTTATAGCCTTAGAATGTGCTTTGCCTATATTTAAAGTATCTGCTACGTTACTTAATTTAGAAATGAAGGGACTTATACGTCCGTTACCAGGCAAATTATTTGAAGCCCTATAAAAAAGAGGAGCTTTTGGGCTCCTCTTTGTATAGTAGATTTAGTATCCTAATTTTTCACGAACTCTCTTTAGAACGTCGTTTGCTATTCCAGATGCTTTTTCTGCACCTACTTTTAGCAATCTGTCTACCTCGTCTAAGTTTTCCATGTAGTAGGCAAACTTTTCTCTAGGTTCTTTAAATTTTTCGCAAATCAACTCAAACAAAGCTTGTTTTGCATGTCCGTACCCATAGTTACCACCTTCATAATTGGCACGCATAGCGGCTACTTGTTCCTCGGTTCCTAAAATGCTATAAATAGCAAATACGTTACATGTATCTGGGTTTTTAGGTTCTTCTAAAGGGGTGCTATCGGTTTCAATACCCATAACCTGCTTACGTAACTTCTTGTCTGGTAAAAATATATTGATGAAGTTATTGGCAGATTTACTCATTTTACCTCCGTTAGTACCAGGTACATATTGTGTTTCTTTATGTACGGTACCTTCTGGTAAAACAAATGTTTCTCCTAATTGGTTATTAAACCTAGAAGCTACATCACGGGTAATTTCTATATGTTGTAATTGGTCTTTACCAACAGGTACAAATTCTGCATCATATAATAAAATATCGGCAGCCATAAGCATTGGGTAGGTAAATAACCCTGCATTAACATCAGCTAATCTATCGGCCTTATCTTTAAAAGAGTGTGCTAATGTTAAACGTTGATAAGGAAAAAAGCAACTTAAATACCACGATAGTTCTGTTACTTGTGGTACATCGCTTTGGCGGTAGAAAACTACTTTTTCTACATCTAAACCAAATGCAAGCCAAGTTGCAGCAACACTATAAGTGTTTGCTCTTAAAGTTTCACCATCTTTAATCTGAGTAAGTGAGTGTAAATCTGCAATAAACAGAAATGAGTCATTCTCAGGTTTTTTAGACATTTCAATAGCCGGTAAAATAGCTCCTAAAATGTTTCCTAAATGAGGTACTCCTGTACTCTGAATACCCGTTAAAATCCTTGACATAATCTAGATCTTTTATTTTAACTACAAAAAAACGGCAAAAAAATTTCTAAACGTAAGTTTTATATGATTTTTTTTACTATTTTAGTAACAAGACTTCAAAAGTAAAAAATGTTAGTTTTTACACTTTTAAAGTTTTTTCCCTCTAAAAAGACGGTCAATTGTTTGTAACAAGCAATTAAAATCTTAAACACCTATTCCCACCAATAAGAGATGTGTACCTTAATTTATTAAGGATGTTAACACCCCCTGATTTATTGATTTTTTCATTCCCCCGCTAGAGTTTTTTAACCCTTATTAATTGCGATATGAAAAAAATTATTACTTGTATAGGTTTATTTATCACTACTTGTTTAACAGTAACAGCACAGGTAGGGATTGACACAACAGATCCGTTAGCAACTTTAGATGTTAATGGAGATTTAAGAATTGTAGATACACCACAGGGTTCAACAGCTGCTGCTGCGGATTCTATTTTAGTGGTTAATGGAAATGGTTTTGTAAAAAGAGTAAGTGCAGAAGATGTGTATTATAGTTCTGTGCGTACAGCTGCTAAAGGTGGTTTAACTAGTTCTTTAGCTTTGGTAAATGCTAGTGTGCTTACGTGGAAAAAGTTACAGTTTACCAATATTGTTTTTGATACTAAAGGTCAGTACGACACTGTAAATCATGTTTTTGATATAGATAAAGCAGGTATATATAAGATTTATTTACAATATAAATATGTTACAAGCGGACTTTCTATTTCCTTAATACCTTATATAGCTATTAGAAAAAATGGAGTAGCAATTGCTACAAGCTCTCCCGTTTTAAGTTTGAATGAATATATGGTGGCTACTACTATGGTAGAGCTTAGCCCTGGCGATGAGATTTCTTTTTATTATGGCACCACGTTATCACTTGGTATTGGTGGTTCTGCAACTATTAGTAATAGCATACAAGATACCTATTTTACGGTAGAACAAATAAATTAGTTCTACCTGTAATGGTTTTATTACATTTGCTTTTATGGTTAAACTCATAAAAGCTTTTGGTATTTTGTTGTGGCGTATATGGTTTTATACGTTAGTGGCAGTTCCTATTCTTATCTTTTTTCCAATATTATTGGTGCTTAGTTCTAAAGAAAAGTGGTACCCTGCTTTCTTTTGGATTGCACGTAATATATGGGCAAATATTATTATTTATGGAATGGGTTGTTACCAAAGAATACGTTATAATCAATCACTTGAAAGTGGTAAAAGCTACATGCTTGTTGCTAACCATACCAGTATGTTAGATATTATGCTAATGCTGAAGGTGTCTAAAAGTCCTTTTGTATTTGTGGGTAAGCAAGAATTAGCTAAAATACCTGTGTTTGGTTTCTTTTATAAGCGTGTATGTATTTTGGTAGACAGAAGTAGCGCTGGTAGCAGGTCTGCTGTTTATAAAAAGGCAAAAGAACGTTTAAATAGTGGGTTGAGTATATGTATTTTCCCAGAAGGAGGCGTTCCCGACGATTATGATGTAGTATTAGATAGTTTTAAAGATGGTGCTTTTAGACTTGCTATAGAGTACCAAATACCTATAGTGCCTATTGCTTTTCCTGATAATAAAAAGCGTTTTCCTTATGTGTTTTTTAAGGGGTCTCCTGGTATTTGTAGAGCGCAGGTGCTTCCTTTTATAGAAACTAGCGGTGCTACTAAAGAGGATAAGGAAACTTTAAAGCGTAGTACCTATGAAGTAATTTTAGAGACCTTAGAAAAACTAATGAAGTAGCTAGCTGTTCTTTCTAGTAAAATAAGTAAATGGATAGTAGAAGGCTTGTAAATGCTATTATTTTAGGTTGTAATGGTTATGACGCAAAAAAAATGCCCCTGAAGAACTCAGAGGCATATTTAGGTCATCATCACTTTTTACGAATAATCTAACCTAACCTAACTAAAACCTAAAACTAAAACCGGTATATAATCCTAATGAATATGGGTTAAACCCGTTATCATCAGAAAATGTATTTAATTGATATTTAAACATGGGCTCTATGTTAAAAAGCAACTGGTCTGTGAACTTATAGTCAATACCAAGCCCAATATTTGTACTAAAATTAAGGTCGTTTATATTATTAGCGTTTCCAATATTGGTAACAAGTCCGTCAGACTCTAATAGTATTTCATCGTTACTTAATAGTAAGGTACTTACTCCACCAATAACGTTAATCCCTAATTTTTTATTTACAATGCTATATTCTAATTCAACTGGGAACTCTAAGTAGTTCATATTTTGTATTAAAGAACCTCTAGATTTTTCTACAGAAGCACTTGATTCAGATACATCTATAAGTCCGCCATTTGGGTTAGGACTAGCACTGTAGTTGGTAGAATTGTTAGTAAGTAAAACTGTTGCTCCAGAATTAGAGTAATTAATAGAGCTTACAGATTTTGAGTTGGTCACACTATTAGTGAAATAAATATCATCAGTAGTGTATCCGTATTCTACCTTGTTAATACCAGATCGTATCTTCAATTTTTTGTTTACTTGCAGCCCTACGTTTACACCATAACTCATGTTTAAGTTACCATTTTTGGTGTTGCCGGCAAACTCAGAACTAATAGGCGATCCGTTAGAGAATGAATTAAAATACACAGGCGCTACATTAGGGTTTACACTCCATTTTTTCATTCCAGCAACATCATCCTCTTCCTCTTCTTCGTCCTCATCTTTGTATTTATCTTCTTGTAACTTAATAGCTTCCTCAAGGGTTAACGCCTCTTCTTCATCTTCGGCAGCTATGATAGAGTCTACAGTAGCCAGTGCAATAGCCGAATTGGTTTTAACAACCTGATTAGTGTCTATCACAAAATTATTATTCAGAAGCTCTTCGTTGGTTACAATAGGGGCTTTCTGAGATTCTTTGTTTTTAGTGTTTTCGGTAGTTGTAATGGTAGCTATTACCTCTTCATTATCGGTGTTAGTGTTTGTAGGATAGTCAAAAGGTTGTTTTGTTTTAAATGCTTTATCATCACTGTATTTAGCACTATAATTATTCTTCTGAAACGTGTATTTTCTACTCGCATTTTTGCCAGTATTAAAGGTGTTTTTGTCTGTGTAAACAACCTCTTCATTTTGCTTACTAACCGTTGCATTGGTGGTTGCGCCTTCAATACTGCCTACCTTACTATTTATTGATTCTGGTATATTATTAGTAGTTTCTTCTGTGTTAGAAGTTACTACAGCATCTTCTGTAGTAGAATCAATATTTTTGTTTGTAGAAGTGTTGATATCCATTTTAGAATTAGTAGGGGTATCAACAACTTCAATATCCTGTGTATTTACCGAGGGTAAAAAGTAGGTCATTAATCCAAGGCCAATAAGTAGCAACGCTATTGCAGCAGATCTGCCTAGCCACCACGGAATCAAAGGAGTTTTTTTGGAGTCGTCCTCTTCATCAAGCTTTGCCTGAATATTATCCCAAACAGCTTCTTCTGGAAAGGCTTCAAAATCTTTGAAGCGTTCCTGAAAGAGTCTGTCTATGTTTTTTTCATCATTCTCCATTACAGTGTATTACTCTTTTTTTTTACCAATTCATCTTCTTCAATACGTTGTTTCAAAGCCATTCTAGCGCGTGCTAAATTAGACTTAGAAGTACCTTCAGAAATTTGAAGCGTATCGGCAATTTCTTTGTGTGAATATCCGTCTAATACATACAAGTTAAATACTAATCTGTAACGGTTAGGTAACTCTTGAATTAGTTGTAATAGATATTCAAGACTAAATCTTGACTCGTCATCAAAATCAATTGAAATATCTTCGTCTTCAATATCTCTATTAGGGATAATATCAAAAACGCCCTGATTTCTATACTTCTGCAAGCAAGTATTAATGGTGATTCTTTTCAGCCAACCTTCAAAAGCACCTTTGCTTTTGTATTGATCTATTTTTTTAAAAATCACCAAAAAACTGTCTTGTAAGTTGTCCTCTGCTTCCTCTTTATTTCTTGAATACTTTAAACAAACCGAATACAGCCTGCTACCAAATAATTGGTAAAGCTGGTGTTGGGCTTTTCTCTCGCCCTTTTTACAAGCTGTAATGAGTTGTTCTAAACTCAATAGTTTTGGTGTTTAAGGTTAGCAGGTTACTGTGTAATGTTTATTCTAAAACTTCTACCTCGTATGTTAGGTAGGTATATTCACCGGTAGATTCATCTATACCGCTTATAAAATTAAAGGTGTATGTACCTGCGTAAAGTGGTCTAAATGTGAAAGAATCGTTTAGTGTTGAGCCATCTGTAGGTTCACAATTGTTATTGTTGTATACAGTAGCTACTAAAGAAACTACTCTTTCAAAATCACTGGTATAATTATAATCTATTCCGTTAATGTAATAACATGTATTCGGAAGCGTGTAATAAAGAGTAACAGGGTAACTACTGTTTACGTGCATGTCTTCTGCTGGAAATTCAACATAATCAGCTCCAATAAATTCAAAATGGTAGTCTACCGTGTCATCATCATCCAAAGAACAGGAAAAAGTAAGTAACGCAGCAACAAATAAAACTAGAAACTTCTTCATGGGTTTAAAAAACTTTTTCATTAAAACTATCAATTAATATTATTCTATTTTCTTGTAGATACACAAATTAGGGAAAGGTTGCGTATGAGGTAAAAAAAATCCCGAAATATTTATTTCGGGATTTGTAAAATATTATGAGTTAACCGTTTGAAGGGCTTCTTTTATTTTTGCTTCCAGTTCTTCTAATAGTTCCGGATTGTCTTGTAAGAGACTTTTAACAGCATCTCTACCTTGGCCTAGTTTGCTATCGCCATAACTAAACCACGAACCACTTTTCTTAATTATTTCATATTCTACACCAATGTCTAGAATTTCTCCAACTTTAGAAATACCTTCCCCATACATAATGTCAAACTCTGCAGACTTAAATGGTGGTGCCACTTTGTTTTTAACCACTTTTACACGGGTTTTGTTACCAGCCACATCACCTTCAGAGCTTTTAATTTGTGTAGATCGTCTAATATCTAAACGTACCGAAGCATAAAATTTTAATGCGTTACCACCAGTGGTTGTTTCTGGGTTACCAAACATAACTCCAATCTTTTCACGTAACTGGTTAATAAATATAACGGTACAATGTGTTTTGCTAATAGAAGCCGTAAGTTTTCGTAATGCCTGAGACATTAAACGTGCATGAAGTCCCATTTTAGAGTCTCCCATTTCTCCTTCAATTTCACTTTTAGGAGTAAGTGCTGCTACCGAGTCAACAATAACAATATCAATAGCACCAGATCTAATTAAGTTATCAGCAATTTCAAGTGCTTGTTCACCATGGTCTGGTTGCGAAATAATCAGGTTATCAATATCAACACCAAGTTTTTGAGCATAAAATCTATCAAATGCGTGTTCTGCATCAATAAATGCTGCAATACCTCCTGCTTTTTGCGCTTCTGCAATAGCATGTAAGGTAAGGGTTGTTTTACCAGAAGATTCAGGTCCAAAAATTTCAATAACTCTACCTTTAGGGTAACCACCAACACCTAAAGCAATATCTAAACCAATAGATCCGGTAGGTATCACTTCTATTTGGTCTACAGCGCTATCGCCCATTTTCATTACGGTACCCTTTCCGTAAGTTTTATCTAATTTATCTAAAGTTAGTTTTAATGCTTTTAATTTAGCGTCTTTTTCTGAGCTCATATTGTCCTTTTTATGCTGGCTAAAATACTATTTCTTTTATCAGAATACAATAATAGGTACGCAACCTTTTGGTATTTTACGCATCTATAGAGTAAATGGAGTGAGAAGTATGAGGTATTTAAGAAGAAAAATGTTATCCGGAAACGGATTTCTTACAGTTTATATGGTTATAAGCTGTAAGTTAGATGGAGGATAGCTATTCGTTAATAATATTCAGATATATGAATTTAGTATTAACGAATTAGCTGCGAAAAGCGCTACTGAAATTTTTTTGGTAGCGCTTTTTGGTTTTTATAGAGAATGAATCTAATAAATTAACACTCTGTGGGTTAGCTTAATTATGTTGCTGAGTGCTTGAAAATAAGATATATACAATTTTAACATTCTAATTTGTATCTTTGCGCCCTGAAATTGGAAATAGTATGACACCTACTGGAAAAATTGAATTGATGGCGCCTGCCGGAAACTTTGAGAGTTTACAGGCAGCGTTGGATAATGGAGCGGATTCTGTTTATTTTGGAGTGGAGCAATTAAATATGCGAGCTCGTGCAAGTATTAACTTTACCATTGCAGATTTAGAGGAAATCTCTAGACGCTGTAAAGAGAAAAATGTACGTACCTATCTTACTTTAAATACTATTGTTTACGATCATGATTTGTCTATTATAAAAACGGTTTTAGATGCAGCCAAAGCTGCGGATATTACTGCGGTTATAATTATGGATCAGGCAGTAATTGCTTATGCTCGCCAAATTGGTATGGAGGTGCATATATCTACTCAAATTAATATTACCAATATTGAAACGGTTAAGTTTTATGCCATGTTTGCAGATACCATGGTAATGAGTAGAGAGTTAAGCTTACGCCAAGTGAAGAAAATTTGTGATCAAATAGAGAAAGAACAAATTAAAGGACCTTCTGGTAATTTAGTTGAGGTAGAAATTTTTGGTCATGGTGCATTGTGTATGGCGGTTTCTGGTAAGTGTTACCTTAGCTTACACTCGCATAACTCTTCGGCTAACCGTGGGGCTTGCAAGCAAAATTGTCGTAAAAAATATACGGTTATAGACCAAGAAAGTGGTTTTGAAATTGAAATAGATAACGAGTATATGATGTCTCCTAAAGACTTATGTACCTTAGATATTTTAGACCAAGTAATAGATGCGGGTGCCATGGTGCTTAAAATTGAAGGTAGAGGTAGAGCACCTGAGTATGTTGCAACGGTTATTAAAACCTACAGAGAAGCTATAGACGCGTATTACGAGGGTAGCTATAACGATGAAAAAGTGGCTAACTGGATGCAAGAACTTGAAAAGGTGTACAACCGTGGTTTTTGGAATGGATACTACCTTGGGCAAAAGTTAGGTGAATGGAGTGATGGACCAGGGTCTCAAGCAACCCAGAAGAAATTATATATTGGTAAGGGAATGCATTATTTCCCGAAGTCTAATATTGCCGAATTTAAAATAGAAGCCTACGATATTAAAATAGGAGATACGCTGTTAATTACGGGGCCAACAACGGGTGTAAAAGAGTTAGAGTTAACCGAAATGATGGTGAACGATGAAAAATTAGAGGTAGCAAAAAAAGGAGATTCTTGTACCATTCCGTTAGATTTTAGAATTCGTTTGTCTGATAAACTTTATAAAATAGTACCGCAATAATGGTAGTAGTTACACTGCAACGTGATAAATGTATAGGGTGTAATTACTGTGTAGAATTAGCACCTGCTGAATTTCAAATGTCTAAAAAAGACGGTAAGAGTGTGCTGTTACATGCTACAGATAAAAAGGGCTTTCACACCCTTAAAACACCAGACGATAGTATTTATGAGGAATGCGTGAATGCCCAAAAGGCATGTCCCGTTAAAATTATAACTACAAAAAAAGTGTAGCTTTGCACTAACATATTACAATATTCTTTAACCTTAAAAATTAGTATAGCATGCAACTGTACAATACATTAAGCGCTAAAGAAAGAGCAGAACTTATTGAAGCCGCCGGCAAAGAGCGACTTACAATCTCTTTCTATCAATACGCTAAAATAGAAAACCCGCAAGAACTTAGAGATGCGTTATTCCTGTTTTGGGATAGCATTGAAGTGTTGGGTAGAATTTATATTGCCACTGAGGGTATTAATGCCCAATTATCGGTTCCGGCAGAAAACTTTCAGCAGTTTAAAGACCATTTAGATACCATTTCTTTTTTAAAAGATGTACGTTTAAATATTGCTATTGAGCAAGATAATTTTTCGTTTTTAAAACTAAAAGTGAAGGTGCGTTCTAAAATTGTAGCCGATGGTTTAAACGATGATACATTTGATGTAACCAATAAAGGGGTGCACCTAAATGCTATTAAGTTTAATGAAATTTTAGAAGATCCAGATACGGTGTTGGTTGATATGCGTAACCACTACGAAAGTGAAATTGGTCATTTCAAAGGTGCTGTAACACCAGATGTGGATACCTTTAGAGATTCTTTAGATATTATTGAAGATGATCTGAAAGAGCATAAAGAAGATAAAAAATTGGTAATGTACTGTACTGGTGGTATTAGATGTGAAAAGGCTAGTGCATATTACAAGCATAAAGGTTTTAAACAGGTATACCAATTAGAGGGAGGTATTATCAATTACTTTAGACAGGTTGAAAAAGAAGGACTTGAAAATAAGTTTATTGGTAAAAACTTTGTTTTTGACGAGCGCAGAGCCGAAAAAATTTCTGATGATGTAATTGCACATTGTCATCAATGTGGTAAACCAGCAGATACGCATGTAAATTGTGCTAACGAAGGTTGCCATTTGTTATTTATTCAGTGTGAAGAATGCGCAGAGAAAATGAATCATTGTTGTTCTGAAGAGTGTAAAGAAATTATTGCATTACCTTACGAAGAGCAGAAAAAGCTTCGAAAAGGTAAAAATAACAGTAATAAAATCTTTAAAAAAGGTAGAGCAGATTATTTACCTTATATTTCCAAAAAGGAGTAAGTTTTTATGAATATTTATAAGCTATTACAGTTAAACAAGAAGATTAAAAGTCATAGAGTTAAGTTTTTGGGTTTGTATGTGTTTCATATATTCAAAAAACGATATGTGGCTGTAAATCTAGATCCGGTAATGGCTTGTAATCTACGCTGTAAGATGTGCTATTTTACAGATAAAGATTATGTAAAGAAACTGAAAGGCCAATTAACAGATGAAGAGGTGCAGCGTATAGCCTCTCAAATTTTTGGTCGTGCTTTAAAATTGCAAATAGGGTGCGGTACAGAGCCTACACTCTATAAAAAGTTGCCAGAGTTAGTAGCCTTGGGTAAACAATATGAAGTGCCTTATATTTCTATAACTACCAATGCCAATTTATTAACTTTGGAAAAGGCAGAGGAACTTTTAAAAGCGGGGTTAGACGAGTTTACGGTATCGTTACACGGTGTTACCAAGCATACTTACGAAGATTTTATGGGGCGTGGAGATTATGAGAAGTTTTGTAATGCTATGCAGGCTTTTGCCGCGTTAAGAAGTAAATACAATTTTAAGGTTAGGGTAAACTATACCTTTAACCAAGATAACTTTGAAGAACTAAAAGATATCTTTAACCATTTTGATGGAAACAGTTTTGATATCTTACAGATTAGACCTATTCAAAAAATAGGGAATACAGAATATAATAATTTTGATGTTTCAGGGTTAAAAACAGCATATCAAGATACTATTGGTGTTATTAAAAGTAAATGTACTGAACATAACATTTTGTTATTGGCCCCTGACGCTATTGGAGAAGCCAACAAATCGGATAAAATAAATACCTCTAGTTTTATTTACGATTATACGTTTTGTTACATTTCTCCTAACTTTTTCTGGAAGAAGGATTTTGACTGGAAAGAAGAAAGTTTTGAAAGTTATTGTAAAAGAATTGGTTGGAGTAAAGATTTGCTTTTCAACGTTTTTAGATCTAAGAATCGGTTGAAGTCTTTAGCGAACAGATTGAATTATGAAATTGAATTCAATTAAATAATAGTATCTTTACATATTGCAAACAAATTTATGAACGGTATCGGAGGTTACTTTTTTGTGCTTACCGAATAAATATAGAAATTGAAAGATGGGTTGTACCAGTTGTTCAAGTGGAAAGGACGGACAACCGAGAGGTTGTAAAAATAATGGGACATGCGGAACTGACGGTTGTAATAAATTAACAGTTTTTGACTGGCTTTCAAATATGTCGCTTCCTAACGGACAAAGCACCTTTGATTGTGTTGAGGTTCGTTTTAAAAATAGTAGAAAAGAGTTTTTTAGAAATACAGGAAATTTAACTTTAAGCATTGGCGATGTGGTGGCTACAGAGGCATCACCAGGGCACGATGTGGGTATTGTAACCCTTACCGGAGAGCTGGTAAAGGTGCAAATGAAAAGGAAAAAAGTTTCTTGGGATGATGAAACATTACCTAAAATTTATCGAAAAGCTTCTCAGAAAGACATTGATATTTGGCTAACAGCTCGTGATAGAGAGGCCGATGTTCAAAAAAAATCGAGAGAGTTGGCTATTGCTTTGAATTTACAAATGAAAATATCAGATGTAGAATTTCAAGGTGATGGGTCTAAGGCTACCTTCTTCTATACTGCAGAAGATAGAGTAGATTTTAGACAGTTAATTAAAGACATGGCACGTGCCTTTAGCATTCGTATTGAAATGCGCCAGATAGGTTTCCGTCAAGAAGCTTCTAGATTGGGTGGTATTGGGTCATGCGGTAGAGAGCTTTGTTGTTCTACTTGGTTAACAGATTTCAGATCGGTAAATACTTCAGCAGCACGTTTTCAACAGTTGTCTTTAAACCCGCAAAAATTGGCGGGACAATGTGGTAAGTTAAAATGTTGCTTAAATTATGAGTTAGATACCTATTTAGATGCGTTAAACAATTTCCCTAAAACAGAGGTGAAACTTGAAACTGAAAAGGGGAGAGCTGCTTGCCAAAAAATAGATATTTTTAAAGGCTTGATGTGGTATGCTTATGAAGATCATCCGATGAATTGGCATAAACTTACATTAGATCATGTAAATGAAATTATTGCGGCCAATCAGCAACGTGAAAAAGTATCTAGCTTAGAGGAGTTTGAGTCTGAATTAATGATAGAGGAGGATACTAAAACAAGCTTTGAGAACGTTGTTGGTCAAGATAGTTTAACCAGATTCGACCAGCCTAAGAAACGTAGAAGAAAGAAAACCAAGGCTAAAACCCCTAGAGGTGCTAATAGTAATAGCAAGGCAGCTGGATCAGCAGAGGCTAAACTGGCAGCTAAGGATGGTAAGCCACGTTCTAATAAAAATAGACCTAGAAAGTCTAATAACAATAATAATAACACAGGTAACTCAGGTAATAAAGGAGGTTCTAATAACAACCAGAAAAAGAATCGTCCGGCTTCTGAGAATAAACCGAATACTAACAATAATACACAGGGAGCTTCTAGAAAACCTAATAACAGAAACAAACGTTCTAGAAAACCTGGTAATAATAAAAACAGCAACAACAATAACAATAATGCTAAAGATAACTAGTAGGTTACTTATTGCTTTTAGTAGTTTGGCACTATTTATGTCTTGCGATAGCAACACTATTTACACCGAGTTTGCATCGGTAGATGGTAGTTGGAATAAGCAAGATACCTTGGCCTTTGACTTTGCTGCTCCAGATACTACTGAGGTATACAATATGTATGTAAACCTTAGAAATAATGAGGAGTATGCCTATAGTAATTTGTATTTAATTGTAGCGCTTAATTATCCTGATGGTAAAGTAGACTCTGATACGTTGTTGTATGAGATGGCAAAGCCAAATGGAGAGTGGTTAGGAAAAGGTTTTTCTTCTATTAAAGAAAGTAAACTTTGGTATAAAGGATATGATGAACCTTTTACTTTTTCTCAATCAGGAGATTATACAGTAGAAGTAACACATGCTATGAGAAATAATGGTAGCATTAATGGCGTTATAGACTTAAAAGGAATTACAGACGTAGGAGTTTCAGTTGAAAAAGCGAATCAAACGAATTAAAAAATAATGGCTATTAAAAAGAAAACCTCTAAAAAACAATCTAAAGGCTTCAGGAAGTATATTTTTTGGTTTTGGGGCTTATTTTTAACCGGTGTTTTAGGTGTTGTGCTTGTTTTTCTATTAGCTTCATGGGGAGCTTTTGGGAAAATGCCCGATTTAAGACAGTTAGAAGACCCTGATACCAATCAGGCTTCTGAAATTGTTTCATCGGATGGTAAAACACTTGGAAAGTTTTATTTAAGAGAAAACCGTACCCCTATTAAATTTGAAGATTTACCTGCTAATCTGGTAAATGCATTAATTGCTACTGAGGATGAACGTTTTTATGAGCATTCAGGTATAGATGGTAGAGGAACCTTACGTGCGTTTGCCTTTTTGGGTAGTAAAGGTGGGGCTTCTACTATAACACAACAGTTGGCAAGACAGTTGTTTGTTGGGGTAAGATCTAACAATAAGTTTGATGCCATTACTCAAAAAATAAAAGAATGGGTTATTGCCGTTAGGTTAGAGCGCAATTATACCAAAGAAGAAATAGTAACCATGTATTTTAATACCTATGACTTTGGAAACTTAGCAGTAGGTATTAGATCGGCGTCTAGAATTTATTTTGGTAAAGAGCCGAAGGATTTAACTATGGAAGAGTCTGCCATGTTGGTAGGTATGTTTCAAAACTCTTCATTGTATAATCCTAGAAGAAATGTAGAAGGAGTTACTAACAGAAGAAATATTGTACTGTTTCAGATGTACAAAAATGAGTTTATAACAAAAGAAGTTAAAGACTCATTACAGGCCATACCTGTAACACTAAACTACAACCCTGAATCTCATAATTATGGTATAGCTACCTATTTTAGAGGTTACTTACAACAGTATATGAAAGATTGGATTAAAAATAATCCAAAGGAAGATGGAGAGAAGTATGACTTATACCTTGATGGGTTAAAAATTTATACTACTATTGATTCTCGTATGCAAACTTATGCCGAGGAAGCGGTTAGGGATCACATGATTGATTTACAAAATGAGTTTGACGTACAAAATACACCTGAGAGAAACAAAACAACACCTTTTCTTAAATTAACTAAAGATGAGGTAACTCATACGTTAAATGTTGCTATGGTACGGTCTGAAAGATGGCGCCACATGATGTATGATTTAGGGAAGTCTAAGGAGGAGATTAAAGCATCTTTTCATAAAGAAAAGGAAATGACTGTGTTCTCTTGGGATGGTGAGATAGATACCATTATGACACCATATGATAGCATACGCTACTATAAAAAGTTTTTACGTACCGGTATGATGTCTATGGAGCCACAAACCGGACATGTTAAAGCGTGGGTTGGTGGTATTAACTACAAGCACTTTAAGTTTGACATGGTAAAGCAAGGTACACGTCAAGTAGGTTCTACATTTAAACCTTTTGTATACGCCTCTGCGGTTGACCAGTTGCATTATGCTCCATGTTATGAGGTGCCAGATGTACAACACTGTATACCTGCTAATAAATATGGTAATTTAAAAGCATGGTGCCCAGATAACTCAAATAATGAATTTAGCGGAGAGATGATGAGTTTGAGTGCAGCGCTTGCAAATTCTGTAAACTCGGTAACGGCAACACTTATGGATCAAATTGGACCAGGACCTGTAGTAGATTTGGCGCACCGAATGGGTATTACATCTGAAATACCAGAATATCCTTCTATTGCGTTAGGTACACCCGATGTTACGGTTTATGAAATGGTGGGTGCATATGGTACTTTTGCAAATAAAGGTGTGTATGTAGAGCCTGTAGTAGTAACCCGTATAGAAGATAAAAACGGAGCCGTTTTATATGAATATAAGCCTAACACCAGAGATGTATTGAGTCCGGATGTGGCTTATACGATGTTAGAGATGATGAAAGGTGTAGTAAAACACGGTTCTGGTGGTCGTTTACGCCATACAACTATGGGATATCGTCAAGATTATAAAGAAGTAATGACGGGATATCCTTATGGATTTACTAACCCAATAGCCGGTAAAACAGGAACTACACAAAATCAAAGTGATGGATGGTTTATGGGTATTGTGCCTAACTTAGTAACCGGAGTATGGGTTGGAGGAGAAAACCGTTCGATTCACTTTAGAAGTATTACCTATGGGCAAGGTGCTGCAATGGCACTACCTATTTGGGGGCTTTACATGAAAAAGTGTTATGCTAATGAAGAATTGGGAGTTTCTAAAGAAGATTTTGAAAAGCCTGAAGAAATGAATATTGACCTTACCTGCGGTGGGCGTGTACCGGATGAAACGGTACCAGAAGGAGATACTCCTCCGGAAGAAATGCCTAAGGATGATGGTTTTGATACCGATTTCTAGTATAAGATATTTTTTTTAAAAGTCCGATTCTAATTTAGAATCGGACTTTTTGTTTTACAGGAACATGGTGAAGGCTTACCAAAAAGAAAATCACTTTGATACCTATCCAGCAAACTAATTTCTTAAATACTCTTTGTTAAGGGATGCATTAGGTTGTGTGAAAGCTAATTTTAATACGTTTTAAGAGCTGTTGAGTGGTTAATGTTGCCTAGTGTGGCTAGGTAGCAGATATGCTCAGAGGGAGTTTTTAAATAATGGAAAAGAAAACCCCCATGTAAACTAATTCACATGGGGGTTACTTACTATATGTTTATAAAAGTTTATTCTACAACAATACGTTTTGTAATAGAAGTACCATTTACATCTGTAATAGTAGCTAAATAGATACCAGTAGCTTGGTTTCTAATATTAATAGTAGTTGGTTGTAATCCGTTTGCAGCTGCAACCGTTTTAATAACTCTACCTTGAATATCGTGAATAGTAATTTCCTTCAACGCTGTTTTAGAAGATTGTACATAAAACAATCCAGCAGATGGGTTAGGATAAATACTTACATTATTAACATTCAATACATCTTCTGTAGCTAGTGAAACTAGTGGTGAAGCACCAAAAGAAATCAAGTAAGAAGAAACAATTAAATGCGGGTTAAAACTATCGTTACAATCATTACAAGTAACACCCGAAATACAATCAGGATTGTTTGGGTGGCAGTAATCCATGTAACTTTCATCAAAAACGTAATCTAATGCTACAGATGAGTTACCCACAAAAGGAGTCATGTCATAATCAAAGAATTGTGCAATACTACCAGGACACCAACCTGCACGGTTGTATTGGTAAGTACCTGCTTGGAAATTACATCCGTCTGGGTTTGGTAAACAAGTTACCCAGTTGTTTTGTGTAAAAGTTTGCGATCCATTTACCCAAATATGGTGTGTGTTATTTGAAAACTCAGCAGCGTTATTTGTGTTGGCATCGTAGTATGGGGCGTTACTGCTCCATCCGTGACCTGTAGAAACTAATTTAATTTTAGCAGAAGAACTGTTAGTAGGAAAATCCATAGTTAAGTCTTCTGTAGGTTGTAAATCAGCTGGGTCACCAAACTGATAGGTTTGGTACCATAATTTCTGAACATTTCCGTAAGGTTCAGGGTCTGTACCTGCAGTATAATCTAATTCTAATGAGTATTCAAATCCGTTGTCATAAGTAGTAAGGTTAACTCTAAAGGTAGTTCTACCGCTTAGTAACGATTTAAAATCTGTTAAATCAATAGTACTTTGGCAACTAATACCGTAAGGTGTTAAATAACGAATAATTTCGTACCATTCACCATCTTTTCCTTGTACTTCAATAGTAGAAACTCTATCCCATGGGTCGCATCCTCCTGTTGGACAATCAATATGTAGCGTACCTGTAATTTGAGTAAACGCTCCAATATGGCTAGGTAAATCAGAAGTTTCGGTTAAAGATGGTTCATCAGAGCTTAACCAAAGACTATTGGTTCCGTATACATTTTGGTCAGAAACTGAAGAAGTAAGGTTAAAGGTTATACTTTCTTGAGAAGAGTTTCCGAAGTTATTAGTTCCTTGAACTTCTAAAGTATGAGATCCGTAAGAAGTTGGTGTCCACCAACCCGTAAAAAATCCGTTTCCGTGATCTGTTAAAGTAACGTCGTTACCATCTATAGTAGCATTTAATGTACTTACTGAAAACAAGTCAGTATACTGAATTTCACTTTTCACAGCCACTTTTATAGGCATTAAACTAGGTGCATATACATCACCTGCTAATGGGTGTAAAATATCTGAAGTAACTAATACTGCAGCAGGGTCTAAAACGCTAAAAGTGGTGTATACATCTTCTGCGGCGTTGTAAGTAGCATCACCTGCTTGGCTAGCTTTTACAACTACATCTCCGGCAGTACCAGTTAATGTAATAGTATTACCACTAATAGTAGCAGGTCCGCTTTCAATAGTATACGTTACAGGCAAACCAGAGCTTGCTGTAGCAGTAATATCAAAAGGGGCATCGTAAATTGTTTTGTTTGGGATAGTACTAAAAGCAATAGTTTGGAAACTTGCATCTAACGTACCGTTAAAATTAGAGGTAGTACCAGTTAATGCAAAATTGTATAAATCGGCATTTTTACTAGTATCGCTACCATAAGCATTTACTTGGCTAATAGAGGTGTTGTCTCCACCTGGGGTACCTTGGTCAAATTTATAATAAACTACTAAATCAGATTCAGATCCTGTAAGTTCATTAGTCATCATGTTCTGAATTTCGGTTTGAGTAAGTGCTTTGTTCCATAAAGAAACCTCGTCTGCACGCCCACCGTAAATAAAGTTATAACCATTTAAGATACACTTACCAACCGAGAAAGGTCTGTCGTTAGATTGGTATGTACCAGAAGCAGAACCAGTACCCACAAGGTTACCGTCTACATAAAGTTTTACGGTAAACATATCAAACACCCAAGCAATATGCTGCCATTGCCCAGCTACGATAGTACCATCTGGTGCTTGAACTTGGTGTAAGCCTGTTTGCGTAATAACACGGCATTCTAAAGAACCATTGTTTAATTGTATCACATACATTTGTCCGTCTCCGGTACCACCACCTCTAAGACTCATCATACCTTGCCCGTATACCAATGCATCGGTGTAAAACCAACCTGCCATGGTAATAGTGTTAGAGTTGTAGATGTACGAAGAAGCGTCGTCAAATGCAATATAGTCATCGGACCCGTCAAAATGTAGGTACTGATTACTTTGTGCACTGGCAAACAAACCAGTGAAAAGCAGTACTACCAAAAGTTGAAAGTTAAAGTACTTTTTTTTCATGTAATTTAATTGTTGGATAATTAGTTATGGATGATAATAGCTGCAAAAGTAAAAAATTATAAATAAATGTTAATGAAATGAAACCTTTTAAGTGTTTTATTCTAAAATGTTTTGAATTTGCTGAAAATTTCAGGATATAATTGAGAGAAGTTTAGTTTTATAGGCGTAGTGTTGAGAAATGATAAAAGCCACAAAGTGTGGCTTTTACAAAAATACGCTTGTACTTTTTAATTAAATCTATAATCCTTATGTTCAAATATATTTAAAAAAAGCTAACTTCCTAATGTATTAGCTATTGAATTTGCTAGTTTTTATAAAAAGTTTGATGAAGTATATAAAAAGATTACTAAAAGTTATAGCGGTATTTTTATCCATTACGGTGGGTTATATGGTGGTGGCTTTATGTGCTACCTATATTCCTGTTCATTCTAATCAGTTAGAGAGTAATAAAGTAACTGAAGTTTATATACACAGTAACGGGGTGCATCTAGATGTAATTATTCCGAAGGAACTTTTAGCTGAAGATGTTTTAAAAGATTTGAAAGGAGTTACACAAGCCAAGTATGTTTCTTTTGGGTGGGGCGATGCCAATTTTTATTTGCATACGCCACAATGGAGTGATCTTACTTTTAGTACCGCCTTTACAGCACTTTTTTTAAAAAGTGAAAGCCTAATGCATGTAACTACCTATGCAAATAAACGCACCCATTGGAGTAAGGTACCAGTTTCTGAACAACAATTACAACAATTGAACACCTTTATAGCAGGTAGTTTTGTAACTACAGGCAAAAACTTAAAAGTATTAATACCAGGTGCAAGCTATGGTAGCAATGATGCTTTTTATAAAGCCCATGGTTCTTATAGTTTATTCTATACCTGTAATACATGGGCAAATGAAGCATTGAAACAGGCTGAACTAGAAGCTTGTTTGTGGACACCTTTTGATTTTGGGTTACTTAAATTTTATGAGAAATAAAATGTATAGCCCAAAAAGGATGCTTACCTTAGCCACCCTAGAGTAAGATTAAACTTTTTAATATGAGAAAATTATGGATGTTTGCCTTTGCCGGGGCACTATTATTAACCTCTTGTGGAAACGATAAGGTAGATTTAGCACTTCACTTAAAAGAAGGAGAAACGTATAAACAATCTACTTCTGCTACTGTTGATATGGAACAAGAGTTTATGGGGCAAAAAATGTCTACAGAAGTAAATTATAAGGGTGATGTAGATTTTCATGTAAATGGTATGGAAGGCGATGCGTATGATGTAGATGTAACCTATAAGTTCTTATCATTAGAAATGAAATCACCACAGGGTACTATGACTTTTGATTCTGAAACGGTAGATACTACCAATATTATGACAGAATTGATGACTAAAATGTTGCAAGGGTTAAAGTCAGATTCATTTACCATTATCTTAGAGAAAACAGGAAAAGTAAAAGAAGTAAAAGGACTAGATGTGTTGTTTGAGAATGTTTTAGGAGAGTTCCCAAATGTACCGCAAATGCAAAAGGAGCAACTAAAACAACAAATGAATGCTAGTTATGGTGAAGACGCTTTAAAAGGAAATTTTGAAATGCTTTCAGCTATTTTTCCTGAGAAGACTGTTGGTAAAGGCGATGTTTGGACTATAGAAACACAATTAAAAGCAATTAATACATCGGTAAGTACCGATTATCATATAGAGGAAATTGCAGGTGATTATATAGTTTTAAAAGGAGAAACTACTTTAACACCAGAAGACTTTAATGAAGCGCCAAAATTAAATAGTATACCAGGCGATTTGAATCTTGAAGGTACCTATACTTCTGTAATAAAATTAGATAAAGAAACAGGTTGGATTATAGATGCTACTATGGAGCAAGATTTAGAGGGGGATATGAAAGTGAAAATGTCTCCTGCAGACGAAGAGGAAATGAGTATTCCTATGAAAATGAACCAGAAATTGCATATTACCGATAAAGAAGTAGAGTAATAGCATTACACATATTTAATAAAACCCCTGAAATTTCAGGGGTTTTTTAGTATACAAACGTAAGGTTAGGTAGGTATTACCGACATTTTGATTACTAACCTTACTTAATATTATTATGAAATCGCTTTGGTTTTTTGATGAAATAGACATGTTCGGTATTCTTTGTCCGCATAAGTTTAAAGCCTACAAAGAGTGCCATCAATTCAATAAGTATCCTAAAAACAACTACATTTATTTTGAAGAAGATAAGGGAGACTCCATTTACCTTATAGAGAGCGGCAAAGTAAAAATAGGATATTATACAGAAGACGGTAGAGAAGTGGTAAAAGCCATACTTACCAAAGGTGAAATTTTTGGAGAAAAAGCCATTTTAGGAGAAGATACCCGAACCGATTTTGCGATGGCGGTAGCCAATACCACGGTTTGCCCCGTAACAGTAGATGTACTGCAAGAGCTGATGAAAGAAAACAAAATGCTGAGTACAAAAGTGTATAAGTTTATTGGCTTTAGGTTTAAAAAATTAGAACGCAGGTTACAAATATTACTGTTTAAAGATACTAGAACCCGACTGATAGAATTTCTGGAAGAGCTTTACGAAGACTATGGTTTCTGTTGTAAAATAACTGGTAAAAAGATTATAAGACACCCTTACACACAAAAGGATATAGCCAGTTTAATAGGTGCTTCAAGACCTACATTAAACCAATTGATGAACGAATTAAAAGAAGAAAACTACCTTTCTTTTCAACGTAACGAAATCTGGTTACTAAAATAATAGTTTATGTTAGCTGGCTAACATTTTATGATAGCGGTAGCAGGTACTTTTGAAAAAATTATTTAAAGTAACTGTTATGAAGAAAGCAATGTTAAGTTTTGTAGCGTTAGGGATGTTAATGATGTCTTGTAACGATGATGATGCCGGTACCACTACAATGGACACCGCATTAAACCCTGATACGGCACCTAAGGTGAGTATAGACCGTTTTAGTGAAGCCGCAGGGACGCTTATGGTACGTACAGCTTCCAACGGATTGCCACAAGCAAATGAGCCTATAGATTTTGATTCTGGTGCACCTTTTATTACCCAAGGGTTAACCGCAGATGGTGCGGTAGTACAGTATTACAATTTTGATGTGCAACCAACCGATCCGGCACCTATTTATTTATTTTTTAATGAAGATGGTACTGCGGTAGAAGATCAATTGAATATTGTTGGTGTAATACCAGGAGATACAGGGTATAACGATTTTTGGCAAGTATACCAAGTAACGGTGCCTAGTGGTTTTGTTGCCAATACAGTAACCAGTGAGGCAGAGTTATTAAGTGCAGGATTAGAGATTATGAAAACCAGTACTGTGGTAAATTGTCCTGTGGTGCCCGATGGTTCTATAGCCTCTAAAAGAGTAAATAGCGAAGATACCGAACTGCACCGTGGTTGGTACCAAGATCAGGTGGTGTATTACTTCTCTTTCTTTGAGAAAATTTTAGATGGAGGAAGTACAGATATGGTTCCGTTATCGCCTATTTATGTGAGTTTTAATATCAACCCAGATGATATGAATCCTGATAGTGGTGCGGCTTCTGGTTTTGTAACTGAAATGGGAACCGACCAAACCCACAATGTAATTGCAACCATTCCGTCAGACGATGATTATTCGCCATTATGGTTGGTAAATGTATATGATAATATGGATTTTGATATGGTAGGTAATTTAACCACTGCTCAATCTTCCAATATATTGGCAACGGGGGTTGCTACAGTGAATTGTCCGGTTGTGACATTAAACTAAGTAGCAATAAGTGTAGAAAAAAACCACCTGAAAAGGTGGTTTTTTATATAAGGGTGTTTTTTTAAAAATTACTCAGCGCTTAAATCGCTGTCTTTTACTAATACTTTATATTTTGCGTTTACCGTACGGTAACTGAAATAGATAACAGAACCTACCACTGGTAATAATATAATTACCCAAAACCAAAGCATATCACGTGTGTCAGACTTTCCATCTACTAGCTGAACTATTAAATGAAACAAGCTGTACAACACAAAAAACATAGCCGTAACTAATAAAACAGATCCTATCATCGTACTTCATTTTAAGGTTCAACAATCATTTCGATTAAAATTACCTTAAAAATAGATGTTAGTTAAATCTTTAGATTTTTCTTAAGCTATATTTAAAAAGCTCTTAACAAATTGTATTACAGCAACCTAGTTTTTAATAAACTTAAAGGTTTTATTGGTGCCTTGTGCATCTTGTAATTGTAAAATGTAAATTCCATCTTCTAGGTTGCTTACATTTATATAGCTATCGTTTACCAATTGTAAGTTTGTTTGTTGCCCCTGCATAGTGTACACTGCTGCTGTGTATGCTGCGTGTGAAGCATTGGTAATATACAAACGCGTATGTACGTTGGTAGGGTATACCTGTATGTTGTCTAAAGCTACGGCGGCTACCTCTAAAGTACCCCAAGTATCTTCGGCATCGGTACCACCCCAAATAAGGGTAGCTATATATGGGTTATCTATAAACGGGTTACGGTTACCTTGTATACCTTCTAATACAGCATTACGTTGCAATTCGTAATCATTTACCGGGTCTTCTACATTCCATTGTAAAAATATATCGGGCATATCTGCATGGATGGTGTTTGGGCCATTACCAATATTATTAGCAACACACTGGCTAGGGTAGCGTAAATACATATACATAATAATACGTGCAACATCGCCTTTCCACTCATCACCAGGATACCAAAAATTACTATTTACAATATGCGAATTCCCTGTGCCAGCCGTATAAATACGGTTGTTTCTAGAGCTGTTCATACTTCCGTCACAAGCCCTTAAGTTGTGCACATCGGTACCAGAACCCGGGTTATCAGTTTCTAAGGCAGGGGTAGCAATAGACTTTGCATATACGTGTTCTCTATTCCATAGCCCCGTACAACCAGAAGTATGGCAAGAAAGTGAGGAATCTCTGGTATAATCGGTCATGGTGTCGCCATCATTGTTATCATAACCATAAAATAATAAAACCTCGTTGCTGTTAGCGGGGTTTTCGTCGGTTAGTCTAATTACATCCCAAGTATCTAAGCTTCCACTAGTGTAAGGCAAGTCGTTAATATGGGTGGTAGTAATTAAATTAGCCAATTGCGATTTTACCGAAGTACTGCTAGCGTTAAAATTGATACCCGAATAGTACGTAGGCATCTGAGCAATAAGTAATAAGGGTGCAAAAAAAAGTGCGAGTAGTAAGGGTTTCCTCATGATTATTACAGATTATTTTTGTATGCAACAAAGGTAGCCGTTACTACCTAATAAACAAATGCTTGTAGATTTAAAATACAACCGGTGTAGTTTGGTATGGTTTCTGTGTTTCAACAACCTACAATCAACTGCATGAAGAATGAAAAAAATACTACTCTTGCTTTTGGTAGCTAGTAGCTGCCAGCTTACCCATACCCCCAAAACTTATAAGCGTAACACCTACGTTTTTTCATCGGCTACTACGTATAAAGAGTTGCACTACACCTTTACGGTAACAGAAAAGGAAGATATGCTACAATATAAGTACACCTGTAAAGAGTTTGCTGATAGAGGTATCTCTTTTTCGTATAACGAAGAAAAGGATGCCTTGAGTTGGTTAGGTAGTTTTTATAAAGCTAATGAGGGAGTGGAAATTTCCTTACCGGAGCTCTCTGATAAACCTTTTAAATTATATGATGATGTAGAGGGGGCTGTAGATGGTGCCGGACCTTTAGCGTTTAACCCAGAGTACGGTTTGTTGTTGCTATATAATACCAACGGACCCATAATGGCTTTTACCAAAGGAGCTAATGCTAGACTAGCCAAAGAATTATTTACCTATTACACCTTGTTAAATAGATAATTTGATGAAAACAACACTATTATTTTTCTTTCTGTCGTTAACCACAGTAGCTACCGTTGTAGCCCAAAAAACACTTTCGGAGGCGGCTTTAGCGTTAACCAAAGATGAGGTTGCGTATGATCCTTCTTATTTTTCTATAGACTACCCCAATGGCGATGTACCTGCAAACAAAGGGGTGTGTACCGATGTAGTAATACGGGCGTACCGCAAATTGGGGATTGATTTACAAAAGGAGGTGCACCAAGATATGAAAGCCCATTTTAACGAGTACCCTAAAAACTGGGGTTTAAAAACTACCGATACCAATATAGACCATAGGCGCGTACCTAATTTAATGACCTTTTTTAAACGCAAGGGTACTGTGTTGCCCAAAACTACAAACTCCGATGATTATAAACCCGGCGATATTGTATGTTACAATTTAGGGGGTGGCATTACCCATATTGGTATTGTGGTAAACAAAAAAGCACCGCATACCAACCGTTATATGTTGGTGCATAATATAGGTGGCGGACAAGTGCTGGAAGATTGCCTTTTTAATTTTAAAATTATTGGGCATTACCGCTACCATAAGTAGGGTAGCTCATATTTATTCTGTATCTTAGTTGTAAGAAAAATACAAGTACCGTGCCCAAACACGAACAAAAATATTGTGCCCGCTGCCAGGCGGAATTTGAATGCAAAGTAGGTTCTATTACCTTGTGCCAATGTGCAACCGTTCCCTTAAATGCAGAAGAACGCCAATATATTAAAAACCTACACGACGATTGCCTGTGTGCCAATTGCCTGCAAGACCTAAAACAACAATACCACAAACAGTTATACGAAGGAAAACTAAAAGCTATTTTAGGGGTGCATTATAGTAAATAACTGTAACCTTTTTTAAAATGGCTACACTTAAATATTAAGATGATTGATTTATGCCTTTATACTTTGAAGTTGTATAAACGGTTGGATGATAAAAATATAAGTGTAATTAAAGATAAAATAATAATGAGAATAGAAATCCAAGATTTTAATTTTGATTTTGAGATAGTTGATAATTTATACTTTACAAATGATGAAGTTAAAATTAAAGCTAATTTAAAAAACGTTAAATTTTTATTTCAAGATGAGGAAATGAATTTTAGCATATCTCATCATTCAAATGTAGAATATGAGTTGTTAAGTTTTTACAATGACAAAAATAAAGCTATAGGGCAATTCATAATCGATTCAAGGGTAGGTGAATTTGACGATAAATTAATTAGAGAAGTTATGGAAAAGTATGTGGACTCTAGAATCATAAAATTCTTGTTAGGGTATTTAGATGTTTAGTATATAAAATAAATGCTTTAGGTATTATTTTTAAGTAAACAAATTAAGTTGCTGTAATTAATAAGATAGTATTGTTACAGTTTATTTCTTCGGCTTATAAGTGTTTATCTTTTAGAAAGTAGTGCAAATTTACGAAGAAAATACCTTGTATCATTTTTTTGTTAAATTTCCGTAGTAATATGGTTAATTATAATTTTCGATGAATTATATAGGTCTTGAGTTACTGATTGTTAAATCTTAACTAACAAAGCAGAGCTATATAGCTCTGCTTTGTTGTAAGGAGTTTATAAACTCTTTATTATTAATGACTAACTTGCATTCCGAATGTCTTCCTCATATATTACATTCATAATCTGTTCATCACTTAACGGATGAATTCTTTCAGATAAGACATCTGTTTTGAAATCAACTATGAGTTTTCCGTATTTATTGTACCAAGCAGTTAATGACTCCTTAGAGATAGGATGTTTAACTTTTACATCTCGAAGTAGAATTTTTCCATCTTTACCTGTAGGGCTAACATCTTCTAGCATTTCTTTATCATTCTGAACAAATTCACGAATAGCGAATCGGTATAAGCATCTCAAGTTTTGACCAGCAGCTCCTTGAAGTCTAACTATGTTTTTTGGCACGAATATGATAGGTTCTCCATATTCGTCAAAAGGTAGTTCAACATTCATTTCCTTAATCCAACTTACATTTCCTTTTGTGATATCTAGAAAATCATCTTGAACGAAAAGTTTCATTGGAATTTTATGAATTTGACATTGGTGTTGGGTAAATTCAACCAGAACATCTTTCACTATTTTGGTGACCATATCTGATATTCTATCCGAACTTACATCGTCTATGAAAAATTCAAAATCACAAAATTGACTTAGTTGTCCACTCTGCACAGCTTTATTTTTCATGATAGCGCCTATCAGTTTCTTTTTAAGTTTTCTAGCTATTGAATTACCATCACATGTGTTTGATGCGTATCCTAATCTTGTCTCTTTGGGCTCCTTTAGGCCATCAAGTGTGGAGCTAATTGCACGTTTATCATTTCTTTTTACTGCTTTTATTATTTCTGCCCAAAATACTTCAATATTCCTTTGCATCTTTTTAGAATATATGTCGTTACCCATTTCAATAAGTCTAGGGTCTACGAAAAGCAAGTTGTCTTTGTTTAAATCAATGTCGATAAATTCTAGTTCAGGCTGTCGACAATTCAGCTTGAAATATGTGCTAATGTTTAATTTCATTTGCGAAAAATTTATATTATAAAAAATAAGTTTACCATTTGGTATTGTAGTGATTTTTTAAAGTCACTATCCACTAAGTCAATAATTTATGAGCTTCTACAGTTTTAAAATTTAAATTATACTTTGTTTTTAATTATATTTTTTATAATATTTGCACCTGCTTTTACCACAAAGAAGGTTTAAATGTTACAAAAATCCGATTAATGGTTAAGTGTTATATCTTAGATTGTAAGTCTCAGAAATAACATAGGTTAGTGATTAATCGAAATTAATTAAATACACTTTTTATGCCAAATATGACTTTTATGTCATATTGGCTTATTTTGGTTATTTTGTCACTGACAAAAAATTTTGATGGTTAATTATTGCAAATTTAAGAAAAATTTGTATACAGTCTTTTTTTTTACTTCATCCCACAAGAATATGTTTACCTAATCTAGTTATTTTAATGCAAAAGACTTATGTTCATAAAGGTGCTGTGTCTCTTAGCTCAAGTTTCGCTAAAGTTGATTGTAACTTTGAATATTGGTAAGCTGATTTTTTTTTGGTGTATGGTATTAGTAATCAATGGGAAGTTAATGTTTTTGTGAAGATTTTTTTTGGTTTTATGGAATGTAAAAACATTAACCCTATTCTTGTTAATCCCAAACAAAAAACCCTCACAGTTTCCTGTAAGGGTTTTGTAACGCTAAGTAGTGGTCCCACATGGGCTCGAACCATGGACCCCCTGATTATGAGTCAGGTGCTCTAACCAGCTGAGCTATAGGACCTGCGTTTTGCGGATGCAATATTACTATTATTTTAGTAATGCACCAAACAAAATTAGCATTTTATGATATTTCTTGGCACAATTCTACTAAAACACCGTTGGTGCCTTTTGGGTGTAAAAAAGCAACCAGCTTATTATCAGCACCTTTTTTAGGTATTTCGTTTAAAACTACAAATCCTTTTTCTTTTAATCTTGCTATTTCGGTGGTAATATCTTCTACATCAAAAGCAATGTGGTGTATGCCTTCGCCCTTTTTGGCAATGTACTTGGCAATGGGGCTGTCGGGGTTGGTAGCCTCTAACAATTCTATTTTATTAGGCCCCACCTTAAAAAAAGAGGTTTTAACGCCCTCGCTCTCCACGGCTTCTGTCTTATACTCGGCTTCGCCAAAAAGTGCTTCAAACACGCTGTTAGAGGCTTCTATGTCTTTTACAGCAATGCCTATGTGTTCAATTTTTCTCATGATAACTTCATTTGTTTGTTGTTTGTGTTTATCTGGTAAATGGTTACTTTTATATAAGAAGTGTGTAACCTCTACTAAATTACGTATTTTTGCCCTATGGAAAGTAACAGACAGAAAAAAATTGCAGGTGTATTACAGCGCGATCTTGTAGATATTTTACAGGGCGCTGCAAGAGAAGGTGGGTTACATGGCGTACTAATTTCGGTAACTAAAGTACATGTAACGGTAGATTTATCGTTGGCTAAGGTGTATTTAAGCATATTTCCGAGTGATAAAGGAAGTGAATTATTAGAAGGTATACAGTCTAACAAGCATAGCATAAAACACAATTTGGCACAACGTACGCGAAACCAATTGCGCAGAATGCCAGAGCTAGATTTTGCTATAGACGACTCTTTAGAGTATATAGATAAAATTGACAAATCGTTAAAAGGCGGAGACAATCCTATTGAAAATCCGGACTTGTTAGAAAAGCGTAAAAAATCTTAAGCAGGGTTATTGTTGAATGTACCTTTTTACATAGCCGCACGTTACCTTGTTTCTAAAAGTAAACAAAATGCCATTAATATTATCAATGGCATTTCTGCGTTTGTGGTGGTAGTAGCTGCTGCTGCATTGTTTATTGTATTGGCTGGGTTTGCCGGGTTAGAAAAGTTTAGTGTAACCTTTGCCTCAGTTTTTGATCCTGACCTTAAAGTTACCCCTGCTACGGGTAAAACCATTACCGTTACCGATAGCTTACTTAAACAGTTAAGTGCTATAGAAGGGGTGGCGCAGTATACCAAGGTTATAGAGGAGCGGGTGTTTTTAAATTTTAAACAGAAAAACCACATTGCGTACATTAAAGGGGTAGATGAAAACTACGGTAACGTAAATGCTATAGATAGTATTTTGGGCTATGGTAGTTGGGTATTGTCTAAGCAATCGGTAGTAATAGGTAACGGAATATCTAATACCTTAGGTATGGGTATTTTTGACCGTAACAACCGCCTGCAGATTATAGTGCCCAAACCAGGGGAAGGTAGTATTACCAGCACCTCTAAACCTTTTAACGAGGCTTTTGTAATTGCCACAGGTATTTACCAAGTAACGGAAGAGCTAGACAAAAAATATGTGTTTGCACCCATAAGTATGGCGCGCGAACTGGCTTCTATACCTGCTAACCAAGTATCGTTTATAGAACTAAAACTTACCGAGGGTGCCAACCCAGAGGTGGTGCGTACGGCTATAGAAACCTTGTTTAGCAATAAGGTGGTAGTAAAAAACAGAGAGCAATTAAATGATGCTTTGTACCGTATGCTAAATACCGAGAATATTGCTATTTACCTTATTTTTACCTTGGTACTTATTGTAGCACTGTTTAACCTTGCCGGTGCTATTACCATGATGATTCTTGATAAAAAAGAAAACCTAAAAACACTCTATGCAATGGGGGTTACCCTAAAGCAACTACGCCTTATCTTCTTTTTAATGGGGGCGCTTATAACGGTAATAGGTGGGTTGTTAGGTTTGGGTATTGCCTATGTATTGCTATATGTACAGCAGGTTTCGCCATTTGTGTTTATATCGCCATCGTTGCCTTACCCGGTAGCACCAAAAGTAACCGATATGGTGGTGGTAATGCTTACCATTACAGTGCTAGGTTTTGGGGCTTCTAAAATAGCAGCTAACAGGGTGTCTAAAGCACTATTATAAGGTGTTATTTCTTCAAAGTACATAACTTAAATTTCGGATTTTTAACAAAATTTTGCCATTATAGATGGCGTTAAAATATGTATGTTTGTCTTACAAACTGTAATACGCAACGCTACATCTAATGGTGTAAAGCTTACATTTATTGGTAATTTCTTACTAAATTATAAGAGTATAGGGGTGTAGTTAATCTATGGGTTAAAAAACGGTTTTCCGTTCGTCTACACTTAACTACCGTTCAACTATAGTAAATTCCAAGTAGCGTAAGGGTGCTCAGTTTTTGTTTAATGTTACCTATTTTTACATCGTTAAAAATTAGCTAGAAATGACAAATTCACTAAAAGTACTTCTTATAGAAGACGACATGATAGAAGTTATGAAGTTTAACCGAACTGTTAGTAAGTTGCAACTGAACCTATCTATTATAGAGGCAAAGAATGGAGAGGAAGCTCTAGAAGTGTTAGAGCATAAGGATAGATTGCCAGATGTTATTCTTTTGGATTTGAATATGCCAAAAATAAATGGAATAGAATTTTTGTCAATCTTAAAAAATAATGATACCTTGAGGTACATTCCTACTGTTGTGTTAACTACTTCTAGCAATCAGAAAGATTTGTTAGAATGTTACAAAATTGGAATTGCCGGATACGTTATTAAGCCCTTAAAGTACGAAGATTACGTTGAGAAAATTACCAGAGTATTAGAGTATTGGAGTATTAACGAGTTAATTAAGGGATAAGATGAAAGGGATTGTATTTACCGAGTTTTTAGAACTTGTAGAGCAAAAGTTTGGATTGGAAATGGTGGATACCATTATTGAAGAGTCTAAGTTGGCTTCGGGTGGGGTGTATACCTCTGTAGGTACATACAATTTCTCAGAAATGTTACAACTGCTTGGTAATTTAAGCAAGCATACTGGTATTGCTACGGACGATTTGCTTTTTGTATATGCAGAGCATTTTTTTACTGCATTAAAGCGTAGTTATAGCAGCTTTTTTGATATGTACAAAGACCCTATTGAAATGCTTTCTTCTATAGAAAATCATATTCATGTAGAGGTTATAAAAATTTACCCAGATGCTGAATTACCAACTTTTGATGTTTTAGAAAAAACAGACGATTCGTTGGTAATGATTTACAAATCGAGCAGAGCAATGCACTGTTTCGGACTCGGATTAATGCAAAGCACCTTTGCTCATTTTAATACTCAGGCAACCATTTTAACAGAAAAATTGAAGGAAGACGGTACAGAAGTAAAATTTGTCATTCATAAAACCTGATGGAACAAGATAGAGTTGCGATATTAGAACGAGCTTTAAAAAGAGAAAAAGAAGCCAGAAAACAATCTGAGCAAATTTTAGAGCAAAAATCTGCCGAGCTTTACAAGCTTACACAGCAACTTCAAGAGTCTAACAACAAACTTCATAAACTATTTATTGCCACTCGCTCAGAGCTAACAGGGGTTTTTACCAACTTGGTAGATGCCTATCTAATGATGGATTTATCGGGTAACGTTTTAAAAATGAACGATGCTGCAGTAGATCTTTTAGGGTATGATAGCGTAAAAGAGAGCTTTAATATTCAGAGCCTTGTAGTGAAAGAGGATGCTGAAAAAATGAGCAAGGCGTTTAAAATGCTGTTAGAAAATGAGCAGTTAAAGGATTTAAGGGTTCATATAATTTCTAAAAATTCAGAAGAAAAAATACTGCACATAAACGCTAGTTTATTGCACAACGAAAATAAAAAGGCGGTAGCCATACAGGGTATTTTTACCGATATTACCAAGCAGAGTGAATCTGAACAAAAATTAAAATCTTCTCAAAACAGATTGTCGTTATTGGTACAACACTTAGAAAGTGGAGTAATCATGTTAGATGAGCATAACAATACTATTTTGGTAAACAAAAAGATGTATGAGTTTTTTGATTTACCTGAAACTACCGACCTTAACGATACCGAAAAGGTATCTAGCTTTATAATAGATGAACGCCTGTTTGAAGACGCCGATGAATTTAGAGCTAGGTATGAAGAAATTATAGCCAATAGAGTAGAGGTATTAGGTGATGAAATAGTACTTAAAAATGGAATGGTGCTAGAGAGAAACTATATGCCCGTTTTAGAAGGTACAAAATTTAGAGGTCACCTATGGAGTTTTACAGATATTACGCTTAAAAAGAAATATAGAAAGAGCCTGGAAGTAGAAAGGCAAAAGTATAGTAACATTATAGCTAACATGAACCTTGGATTGGTTGAGGTTGACCTTGATAATAGAATACTAATGGTAAACCAAAGTTTGTGTAAAATGACAGGGTATACCGAGAAAGAGCTTATTGGTAAAATTGGCACTGATTTAGTGTTTAAAGAGGGCGATACTGAGTTGCTAAATGAGGTAAGAAGCAATAGAAGTTCTGGTATTTCAACCTCGTATGAGGTAACTGCCTACACTAAAAAAGGAGCTAAACGCTATTGGTTAATTAGTGGTGGGCCTAACTATACGCTAGAGGGTAAGTTAATAGGTTCTATTGGGGTAGTATTAGATATTACCGATATTAAAAACCTAGAGTTTCAGAAAGAAGCGCTCTTGCAAAAGTTGGAAAAAAGTAATGTAGAGTTACAAGAGTATGCGCATATTGTATCGCATGATTTGAAGTCGCCTTTACGTAGTATCTATGCCTTGGTAAGTTGGTTAAAAGAAGATAACCAAGATAAGTTAGATGAGTTAAGTATGCAAAACTTTGCACTTATTGAGTCTACCCTAGAAAAAATGGAACAATTAATTACCGATATTTTAAACTATTCTAGTGCAGGTTCTACTACCATAGAACTAGAGTCGGTAAACACCGATTTGGTAATAAAAGATATTCTGCAACTATTGTATATACCAGAGCATGTAAAGGTTGATATAGAAACTGAAATGCCGGTAATACAAGCAGAGAAAACTAAAATACAGCAAGTATTTCAAAACTTAATAAGCAATGCCATTAAGTTTATAGATAAAGAACAGGGGCATGTACAAGTGGGTATGGAAAATGGAAAGGATAAGTACACCTTTTATGTTAAAGATAATGGTATGGGTATAGATGCCAAATACCATGACAAGATTTTTGAAATTTTTCATTCCCTCAATAAAAGTAAAGACTCCACCGGTATTGGGTTGTCAATTGTAAAAAAAATTGTAAAACTCTACGGAGGAGATGTTTGGGTAGAAAGTGCGGTAGGCAACGGCACCACTTTTTACTTTACCATTAGCAAAAAAATTATTGCATAATATAGTATGAGAACAGTTCAGCTTAAGAGAGGAAAAAATGAGGCTTGGCAATATGTTGGTAAAGCCTTAGTGTTATCAAAGCCATTGGTGTTGGTTTTTGGTAACCGATTTTTATTGGAAGATACTTCTATCTATGAAGAGATAAAAGGATTGTTCCCAGACGGAGAAATTGTATTTGGTTCTACTAGCGGAGATATTTCTTCTAATATGGTTAATGAAGAAAGTGTAACCATTACCGCTATAGAATTTGAAAAAACCAATGTTCTAATTAAAACAGAAAACGTTTTAAATGGTAACGGAGACGATTACCAAACTGGAGCTAATTTAATGAATAAATTTCCGGAGGAAGACTTACAGTTTATGTTACTTATAACAGATGGTAGCTATATTAACGGAAGCAACTTAACACGCGGCTTAAATAACGCTATGAAAAAGCGTATTTTAGTTACCGGTGGTATGTGCGCAGATGATACCCGTTTTGAGCGTACCTTGTCTAGCTATAACGAAAACCCAAAGGAAGGAGAAATAGTAGCGGTTGGTTTTTACGGAACCGCGTTAGAGGTAACCTCCTCAATATATGGGGGGTGGACTCCTTTTGGCCCGGAACGTATTGTTACTAAATCTGAGGGCAATGTTTTGTATGAGTTAGATAGTTTACCTGCCTTAGAACTTTATAAAAATTACTTGGGTGAAAAGTCTAAAGATTTACCTGCTTCAGCTTTATTATATCCTTTAAATGTGGTGGCAGAAGGCAGTAAGCATGCTATTGTTAGGTCTATTTTAAATATAGATGAAGAAGCCAATGCCATTATTTTGGCTGGTGATATACCAGTAAACTCTAAAGTACAACTAATGATGACCAATGTAGATAACATTGCAAATGCCTCTGAGAGGGCGGCAAGGCAAGCATTGGAACAATGTAAAAACAAGCCAGAATTAGCTATGTTGGTAAGTTGTATTGGTAGAAAACTGGTATTAGATCAACGGGTAGAAGAAGAGGTAGAGGAAGTATTAGAAGTGGTTGGTGCAGAAACCACCCTTACCGGATTTTATTCGTACGGAGAAATAGCCCCTTTTAGCGGAGAGCAAGGGTGCAGGCTGCATAACCAAACTATGACCATTACGTTGATGAGTGAGGTATGAATTCATTGCTGAAAAGACAGATACGTAAATTTTTACCATCGGAATATGTTGATGATCCGGCCTTAGAAACCTTTTTAAGTGCCATTAGTAAGTCATACGATAATTTTGATGAGCAATCTGCTATGATTCAGCGTGCCATGCAATTAAGCTCTGAAGAGCTTTTTAATGTGAATGCCCAGTTGCGTAAAGAGAGTGAAGCGCAAAAAAAAGTAATTAAGAAGCTTAGAAAAATTATAGATACCCTAAAAATAGCGGCGATGCCCGTGGGGTCAGATGAAGAAAATATTGCAGTAGATGGTTCAAAATTACTTGATTTTATAAATAATCAAGCCAAAGAAATTTTAGTGGTCAACAAGCAAAGAGAACGCTTATTGCAAAGTTTAGAAACTCAAAATGATGAGCTTAGTAATTATGCACACATGGTTTCGCACGATTTAAAATCGCCCTTACGTAGCATAGACGCCCTTACCTTGTGGTTAAAGGAAGATTATTTTGACCAACTTGATGAGAACGGGAAGGAAAAATTAAACCTGATAAGAACCAACGTGCAAAAGATGGAAACCTTGATTAGTGGTATTCTTGAATACTCTACCATAGATAAAGAAGATACCGAATACTATGAGGTTGATCTTAATTTTTTAGTGCCTGATATTATCAACTCTATGTTTATACCCAACCATGTGAAGGTAACTATTAAAAATCATTTGCCTGTGGTAAAGGGTGATACGGTGAGGTTGCGTCAGCTGTTTCAAAACCTCATAGGAAATGCCATAAAATATAATGATAAAGAGCAGGCTAAAATAATTATAGGCTGCGCTAATAAAAATAACTTTTGGGAGTTTTTTGTTGAAGACAATGGTATTGGTATAGAGGAACAATACCATGAAAAGATATTTAAAACATTCGAAAAACTGAATAACAACCCTGATTCTTCAGGTATAGGGCTAGCAATAGTCAAAAAAATTATAGACTTGTATAAGGGGTCTATATGGTTAAAATCTAGCGTAGGAGTTGGATCAACATTTTATTTTACTTTAAAAAAATAAGTTATGGAACTACCAAATTTTAGCTACATTCATAGTCTTTCAGGAGGCGATAAAGACTTTGAACAACAGTTGCTTAAAATCTTAAAAGCAGAGTTTCCGGAAGAGAAAGAAATTTACTTTAAAGCTGTAGCAGAAAAAAATTTTTCAGATGCAGCAGAAATTGTACATAAAATTAAACATAAAATTAGTATTTTAGGGTTAGAAAAAAGTTATACACTTGCAGACACCTATGAAAACAACTTAAAAATGGGGGAAACCGCATTGCAAAAGGAGTTTCAAGAGGTTTTACAAGTAATGACTGACTTTTTAAAAGAACTTTAAAACTATATTTGTTGTATGAATTGTATTATTATTGATGACGAGGCAACCGCCAGAGCCATCCTATTACAATTATGTACAAAAGTTACTGAATTGAATGTTATGGGAGATTTTCCCAATGCTATTCAGGCTATTAAATATTTAAATCAGAACGAGGTTGATCTTATATTTTTGGATATTCATATGCCCGATTTTACTGGGTTTGATTTTATCCAAACTATAAAAAACCCCCCTAGAATTATATTAACAACTTCTGATGCTAATTTTGCCATTGAAGCTTTTGAATATGATTGCATAGTGGATTATTTAGTGAAACCTATTGCTTTGCCTAGATTTGAAAAGGCAATACAAAAGGCTAAGGTGTTTCAGATAGAAAAGGAAGGTGCACCTGCACCAGTTGCTACTGCTAAGCCTAAAGCAGATGCTCCTGCTAAGGAGAAAACATCTGAAGACTCGGCTACCGACCTGTATATAAATATAGACAGGAGACTTATTAAGATAGATATGCCTAGTATTTACCTTATTGAAGCTAAGGGTGACTATATTCAGATTAAAACCGAAGATAAAAACTACACGGTACATTCTACCTTAAAGAAAATAGAGGATAAATTACCTGCTCATACTTTTTTAAAAGTACACAGATCGTATATTATTAACATTCATAAAATCATTGATATTGAGGATAATAGCGTGCTTATTAAAAAAGATGTGATACCTGTAAGTAGATCTAACAGGCCTGAATTAATGAAACGTTTAAACTTGTTATAAATGTATATCCCGTGGTTGTTTCCATTCGTCTACAGTAAATAGGCGCCCATCGAAATTTGACACGAAACCCCCTGACTTCGTGATACTTTTGAAGTGTATTAAAACTCTAACAAAGGAATCATGAAGAAATTTTACACAATAGTAGCTATAGCGGTAATGTCAATATGTACATTACAAGCTCAGAATTACAATTTTTTGGGGAATTATACGGCAGATGGAACTCCTTTATATTTAGAAAACCCTGGAGATATTGTTTCACAAGATACTCAAAATTTGGTAAGTAGATCTTTACCAGAAGGGTATCCGGTGCCAGATTATAATCCACATTATATATCATCGGGTTATGATACAGATATCATTATAGATGCGTTTGCTGAGGTGTTTGTAACTTATGTTAATGAGGGGGCTGGTTATAAGAATGTTTTAGGTTTTTATACATATGATGTTAATAACCCTCCAACATCAGGTCCTCAGCCAGAAGATATTACCATTATTTTTCCAAATGTATCAAATGTAGGTTCAGGTGGCGGCTTGAGTCCTGGAGATAAAGTAAAACTTGGCGATTTTCCGGCAGGTACTGGTATCGGGTGGGTGTTGTTAGCTAACGGATGGAATGGTAGTGTTACACAAGGGCACTGGCAGTTATACTCTAATCCTAACTTTAATCCAGAAGCAGATCCTAATTTAAGATACCACAACGTATTATTGAATGACCCTACCAACCAAAGAGTTATTTTAGGTTTTGAAGATATTAGACGTGATTATGGTTCTTGTGATAATGACTTTAACGATGCGTTGTTCTATGTAACAGCAAACCCTTACACGGCTATGAGAACTGCCAACTATGCAGATGTTAGTAGCGCAGCCAACATTACTTCCGCTAATGATGGTGGGTTAGAAAGTAACGGAGATTTAGCTTCGTTAGTAGCTAAAAGAAATTTTAACAGAACCAAGTTTGCTAATGCAGCTAATAAAAAGAGTGCGCAAACCATTTTTAATAAAGATAAAGCAAGTAGTTATAAGACTTCTAATACAGCTGCTAATCCGTTCAATGTATCTATTGTAGATTATTTACCAGGTACCGGTATGTATGGTACTGAAACAGCGTATGTTTCTTCGCCAACAGATTTATTAGGAATTACAAATGCAGTAGATGTATTCTCTTTAGATATGTATAGCGGTGCAGATAGAGTTTCTGCTGTGTTAGCAACAGAATCTACAGGTAATGTGTACGACCATACCAAAATGATTTGTGACAGATTAAACAGCAGTAGTTTAGAAGATGTTAGAACGGTAATGGTTAGAGGATATGAATTAATTAGTGCCAAGATCTTAAGAGCGGGTGGCGAAGTAGAGTATACGTTGAGCTTTTCTGTAAAATTAGGACAATCAGCTAATGAAATTCATAGCTACTGGAACATAGATCAGTACCCTGCAGGAGATTATTTTAACTTTCAGATTTGGGGATCATCTTTTTCGCAGGTGTTTTCTATAGCAAACCATGTAATAGATACATTTACTGCAGAGAAACCTTTAAACGGAACTACTGTTACCGATAGAGTACCAACGGTATTTGTAAGATCTGGGTTCTATGCAAACGGAGTGGTAAACTTAAATATTATTAATAAGTCGGCATCTACAGCTATGAGTTTTACAGGTAACATTGCTGATACAGAATTAGCAGATAGTTATCAAGTAACACAGTCGGTAGCTTTAACCGGTAATTGGTATGATAGTGTAAGTATAACTACTGGAACCTTATTTGATATAGGATTTTCATTAGCAGTAAATGAGTGTACGCAACAAGATGCTTTATACTTAGCAGATGGGCCATGGGGAGTAGATTATTTGAGTGACAATGCTACATTAGATTACTTTGATATAGCAGCACCAATGTTAACTTACAATCCGCAAATTCATGAGATTGAAAGAGAACCTACGGTAAGTGGTATGGCTATGGGTACGGTGAATGTGTTTAGACATACCTTACCAGGAGATCAAACTTTAGATGTAAGCGGTTATAGCGCTATACAATTTACAATGACAACTAGCACACCTGTTGAAGTTATCTTAATGCAAGAAGGCTTAACAGATTGGAATGATAGATACAGATACACCATACCTGCAACTACCAGTGCTACAGATTATGGTATAGCTTTTACCGATTTTGTAGATGGTAATGGAAACAGTGCTAACATAACCGATGTAAAAACATTAGTATTCTCTATAAATGGTAATTATACCACGTATGTACCATATGATATGAGTATTGAAAGTGTTGCTTTTGGAAACAATGTAGCCTTAGCGTTAGAAGAAGTTGCGGTAGAAGAGGTTCCATCAGTAATTAATTATCCGAATCCTTTTAAGGGTAGTACTACGATAAGATTGGTAAATCAAGCAGCATCAGTTGATATTCAAGTAGTAGATATGTTAGGTAGAACAGTAGATGTACAAACAATTAAGCAAGTATTTAACAAAGAGGTTACCTACAAGGCTAACCACTTAAAAAGAGGAATGTACAAGTACATTATAAAAGACGATACAAATGCCGAATACACTGGCACGTTCATGGTAAAATAGCAGTGATTGGTTTTTTTCAAAAGCTATTTAGTTGGTTATTATTTATAGGCAGGAGGAAACTCCTCCTGCTCAATACCCAAAACGTTCTTTGAGTTCAGGTTTAAAAATATAGAAGAGTAAGAGTAGTTTAGTTTTTTTTTATAAGCAAGTTTAGTTGGTTTATGTTGAGGAAAGGAGATGCTTCTCATCTCCATTCCTCTTCAAAAAAAAGCGGCTTACTTTTATTCATAACAAAAGAAATAGAAGAGTTTTTCATAGCAAGTTTAGTTGGTTATTATTTTGTTGTAAGGGAGTCATACTCCGGCTCCCTTACTTTTTTAACCTAGTAAACAGCAACTCTTTAAAACAACAAATAGAGTAGTAGATTTTTCATAGCAAGTTTAGTTGGTTATTTTGATGGAAGGAGGTGTACTTCATCTCCTTTCTCTTCAAAAATCCAGATGGTACTTGTAGTGAATATTAAAAATATAGAAGAGTTTTTCATAGCAAGTTTAGTTGGTTATTATTTTGTTGTAAGGGGGTCATACTCCGGCTCCCTTACTTTTTTAACCTAGTAAACAGCAACTCTTTAAAACAACAAATAGAGTAGTAGATTTTTCATAGCAAGTTTAGTTGGTTATTTTGATGGAAGGAGGTGTACTTCATCTCCTTTCTCTTCAAAAATGCAGATGATACTTGTAATGAATATTAAAAATATAAAAGAGTTTTCATATTGAGTTTAGTTGGTTATTATTTTGGTATAAGGGAGTCATACTCCGGCTCCCTTATTTTCAATTATTCAAGAGAAAACTTCGAAAGAAACAGAAAATAGAGTAGTAGATTTTTCATAGCAAATTTAGTTGGTTATTTAAGAGGAAGGGGATGCACAAATTCTCCTTCTCCTTAAAAAATAGGAAAAATCAAAGGTGTAAGTTTAAAGCTCTGTTTTCGACTAATTTAAGAGAGTAGTAATAAATTTTTTCATAGCAAGTTTATTGGTTATTTGTGGAAGAGAAGGAGGGGTGAAGGGCCTCCTTCTTCTTCCTTTAAACAAGAAGAAAAAGAATTTTTAGTTAGTATTTTTTTTGAGGAAAAAATTCCTAAGTTTTACCCTCATAATTTGAATTGTAGTTTAGTTAGTAAAGAGCAGAATTTAATTCTGCTCTTTCTTTTTTGTATATAGAGGTTGTTTGGTAAGGTACCATTTTACTCGTAAACCGAACTCGGTATACGTAAAACCTGCTGCGGTAGCAGAGGCTATATTACTGTGAATGCCATAAACGTTTGCTAGTAATCTGTTAGATAGTACATAACCAAACTTACCTTGTAATCTGTAGGTTCCTTGTTTAGGATCGTCTTCTATAAACTGATAGCCTGCAGCTGCAGTAAGCTCATAATAAAACTCGTTTTGTTTACTAATAGCTTCATCTTTAATAAGGTTTACAAAAACCTCGGCAGCATTAAATTTCTCTGGACTAAAGTATATACTAGGTACCTGATTTTTAAAGGTAATGTATTGGTAGTTTAACCCTGTTTTTAGTGAGGGTCTGCTTAATAAATTATAATACAAAGAGGTGAATATTAAATGTCTGCTATTATCGTCGTTTTGTGAGGTATAGTAATATTGTGTAAACCATCCTAAATTAAAGTTGGTGCTTATGTTATGGTTTAGGTAATAGTGGTTTTGTATAATTTCTCTTTGTAAAAGATCTGCATTAAAACTTTGTAACTCTCTTTTGTATCCTACATCTAGCACTTGTAGCTTTAGAGGTTTCATTTTAAATACCAGATCGGTTACAAAACGGGTGTAGGTATCTGTAGAAGTAACCCCAAACATACCCTCAGCTAATATTCTTGGCGCAATTTGATACCCCGCACCTATAAGAGCGTTTTGCCCATTGGCTTTGTTGCCTGTTATTTTATTTTCGGTTGTGCGGTACCCATATTGCCCCATAAGCTTAAATTTTAGAGAGAAAGGCACCTCTATATGTGTTTGTATAGCATAGGCTTGGTTGTCTCCGTTATCAAAGCTATAACTAGCTTTGGTGTCTGCATAGGGTGTAAAGTTTTTTCCTAGGTTGTTAATAAAGTTAACCGCATCCTTTTGGTTGTCATAAAAATCTAGAGTTTTAAATGCCGCTGTGTAGGCATCGTTATTTAAGCCTAAGGCTTTTAAAACATTTGCTTTCCCTAAGTTTCCGTCAAAAGAGGTAGAATCGTTTTCTAAAATAGCTCTATAATCTACCAGACTTTCCTTAAAATTACTTTTATAGATGTTTAAGGTAGCACGTAGCGCTAGCACCCAGTTCTCGTTAGGGTGTACCTCTATTAAAGAATCAATGGTGCTTTTGGCATCTTTAAATTGCTTATTCCAGATAAGGGCTTGTACGTAGCGTTCTTCGGTTTGATTTTTTAATAGCGTATCGGCTACTTTAGTAGCCTTGGTTCTTGCTTGTTTGCTTATGGTAAGTGCTTTCTTTTCCTTATGACCCAAGTGAGATACCAACGATAAACCGTTTAAAGCGGTTATACTGTCTTTTTGGTTGGTAGCCAATTGCTTATAAGTGTCTTGAGCATTGCTTAACTGATTGGCTATAATGTATACATTAGCTAAATTAAGTAAGGTTTCTCTATCACCTTCAAACAGTTCTAAATTGGTTTTTAAGTAGCTAATTGCCGGTTCATAATCTTGTTTTTGTACATATTGGTTAGCATAACCTAAATGGATATATTTTTTTGAAACCAACGCATTAGGGTTTCCTGGCGAAACTTCCAACGCTCTGTTTACATTGGCCAGTGCTTGGTCGTATATTTTAAGGTTAGAGAGTGTATTGGCATATCCTAAAAGTGCCGGAAAACTCTCGGATTCTTCTTCAATTAATCCTTCGTAATAGCCTTTTGCATCGGTAAAGTTCTTATTCCAAAGCATAGCTTCAGCATAGTTAAGCTTTATTTCAAAATCGTTGGGATAGTCGGCTAATAAATTGGTAAAAAGAACCATAGCAGCATCTTCTTTACCATTTAAACCAATAGCACGCCCATAACATAGTCTGGCAGTTTTGTTATCTGGGTATTCTTTTAAAATGTTGCTAAAAAAGGTTTCTGCTTGAGCATACTGTCCGGTTTCTAAATAGGTGAAACCTTCTTTCATGTCTTGTGAGTAACCAAATGAAAAACAAATAAGTAAAAAAATAAGTAGGTATTTTTTTGAGGCCATTATATGCTGTTTAGATTTGAATTAATCATCTATATATTTTCATTCGTCTACAGTTATTTGCCAATAACCGAAGCTAACTCATAAAAATAAAAAGTAACTATCATCTTTGTAATGTGAAAATGAAGATACTAATAAAATAACCAAATTGAAACTCATGCAAGCTATTTCTAAAATTTTACCAAAACGTATTTCTGGCGAACAGCTTTTCATGTTAAGTGTTTTAGTTGTTAACGGAGGAAACTATTTGTATAACCTTTTAATGGGAAGAATACTAGGGCCAGAAAAATTTGCCGATGCAGCAATTTTAATTACTTTTTTATTAGTGTTGTCTTTTATAGCAATGACATTTCAATTGGTAACGGCTAAGTTTTCGGTACTTTTTGAAAATGGAACATTGAAAAGATTTATAGGAAGAACCTATGTGCACGGAGCCTTATTTGGTGTGTTTATGGGGGCTGCCATTTTTATTTTTGCACCGCAGTTACAACAAGTATTTAATACTTCTACCGCAATAATGTTTAAAGTATTTGGTATAGGTGTACCGTTATACTTTTTAATGAGTGTAAACAGAGGTGTATTTCAAGGTAAAAAAGAGTTTAAAAGTTTATCTATAACCTACCAAGGAGAAATGTTAAGTAGATTGGTAATTACTTTTACGCTTTTGTTTTTATCGGGCTTAGAGTCATCAGTAGTAATCTCTTTAGGGATCTTAATTTCTTTTGGAGTAGGGCTTGTTCCCTTTAAGTATAAAAATATTAGTTTGTCTAAACATATTGCTATTAGTAAAGCAGAAAATAAACAGGTAAGAAACTTCTTTTTGCTTACTGCGTTTTATGAGCTTACACAAATTATTATTAATAACAGTGACATCTTATTGGTAAAACATTACTTTGCCTCTTACGAGGCCGGATTATATGCTTCTTTGGCTTTAATAGGGCGTATTGTATACTTTGTAGCCTGGATGTTTGTAATGTTATTATTACCAACAGTGGTAGCCCTTAAAAAAGAGGGAAAACCAACCGCACATGTATTGTTTAAATATGTGGGATATATTGGAGCAATAGCTCTGGTAATTGTATTGGGTTGTGTGCTTTTTCCAAAAACAGTTATTACCATCTTATTTGGTAGTGAGTATTTGTCTATGGCACCTTTGTTATGGAAGTATGCAGTAGCTACTGCTATGTTTGCTATCTCTAACATATTTGCGTACTACTATTTGTCTTTAGATAAATATGTACCAGTTATTATCTCGGCTATTTTTGGGATGTTACAAGTAGGTTTGGTAGCTGTATTTCACAAGAACCTTGCTCAGGTAGTGCATATGCAAATAGTGGCTATGGCCATGTTACTGATAATTCAAATGATCTTCTTTGTAATTAGCAACCGAAAAGAAAAGCGCACTATTATAGATTAACTGTTGAGGTGTACCATTCGTCTACAGCTAATTGTCATCCGACTAAATATAAATCTTGAAGTGTTTTTTTATACCAAATTTGTACTATAATTATTAACCTACTAAAAATCTTTATGTTATGAAACTAGCAGTCGTTACAGCTTTCCCCCCAAGTAAAGTTACATTAAACGAGTATGCCTATCATTTGGTTAAGAGTTTTGCTCAGAAGGAAGAAATTACTGAGTTAATTCTGTTAACTGACATTACTGATGAGCCTAAAGAGCTTACGTTTTCTACAGCAGGTTGCTGGGTTACGGTAAAGCAATGCTGGTCTTTTAATAGTTATAAAAATTTATTTACTGTTACAAAGGCAATAAATTCAACTAAGCCTGATGCTGTCTTGTTCAATTTGCAGTTTATGAAGTTTGGAGACAAAAAGATAGCTGCTGCATTAGGCTTGTTATTGCCCTTGGTTTGTAAACTAAAAAAGATACCTAACATTGTACTGTTGCACAATATTTTAGAGCAGGTAGATTTGGGCAAAGCAGGTTTTACTACCAACAAATTAATGCAAAAAATGTATGGCTTTATTGGTACTGTATTAACCAGAATGATTTTACAAGCAGATGTTGTGGCTTTAACCATGCAGAAGTATGTAGATATTTATAAAGAGAAATATAAAGCAACTAATTTGGCCTTTATACCCCACGGAACCTTTGAAATACCTGCGGAGCCATCCTACGAAGTACCGGATGGCCCACTACAGGTAATGACCTTTGGTAAGTTTGGTACCTACAAAAAAGTAGAAGGGCTTATAGAGGCTGTTGAAAAAATAAGAAGTAGAAGGAATTTAAATGTAGAGATTGTAATTGCAGGTACTGATAACCCTAACGTACCGGGATATTTGGAAAATGTAAAGGAAAGGTATGCTCATGTACCACAGTTGAAGTTTACCGGATATGTTGAGGAGTATGAAGTACCTGTAATTTTTAACAATAGTGCTGTAGTAGTGTTCCCGTATACCTCTACAACTGGAAGTTCTGGCGTATTACACCAGGCGGGTAGTTATGGTAAGGCTGTTGTAATGCCAGATTTAGGGGATTTAGCATTATTAGTAAAGCACGAAGGTTACGAAGGTGAGTTTTTTGAACCTACTAGTATTGATAGTATGGCAGATGCTATAGAGAAAATTTTGGTAAACGAAACCTACCGTAAGTATTTAGGTGCTGTGAATTACAAAGCAGCTACAGCATTCCCTATGCCTAAAATTGCCGATATGTATTTAGATACTTTTTATAAGATTATGAATCCTGAAAAAAAGAAAGACAAACCTAAAGTAAAAGAATCAAAAAAGGTTACTATTCTTCAGTAGTACCTGAAGATGATATATAGTCGAAAGAAGCTTTTTTTGCCCCATTCTTATCGATAAACCCAAATTTTTTCTGAACATTTTTTCTCCAAGGAAGACTACCTACCACTTCCTTCGGGATGTTCTCAAAGTCATATAACGTCCAGGATATATACGAAATATTATATTTTTCGAATGTGCTCTGGATGTTTTTATGATAATTAGCCTGATCTTCTTCCGAGCTTCCAAAAGGTTTCCATAGTCCACTGTAAGACGACATACCAAACTCGCCCACAACTAATTGTTTGTTGGGTATTTCTTTTTTAAGTTGGGTATAGGTATTTTCAAACTGGTTAAGATCTTCATAGTAGTGAAACGATACAAAGTCTACTTCATCTTTTAATAGAGGGGCACTAACGGGCTTTGCCCATCCAATGGTAACAGGGTGGTTGGGGTCTGTTGTTTTTACTAGTTCTAACATGGTGCGTAGCCATGCTTCTACAGTACTTTTACCTCTGCTTTTAAAATCAAGGTCGGGTTCGTTTTTTAAATCCCAGCCTAATAGCGCACTATGGTCTTTACATGCTTTAACAATAGTTTCTGCATGGCGTTGGTTCAGTGTCCAATCTAAAACAGAATAATCTCCGTAAAAATCAAATAGCGTTATAAGCACCTTGATGTTTTCTTTTGCTGCAGCATCTAGTACTTTTTTCAATTTTACTAGCTTTTCATCCTTTACTTTGGCTTTGCCAAAATCTTCATACGGAACAAAAATTCTCACCGTATTGAGTCCTGCATCATGAATTAGCTTAAAGTCTTGCTGAATGGTATCTATTTCAAAATTTTCACCAAACATATCCCAAGGTGTATTTTTTGGGTAATAATTAATACCGTGTATAGTACCAGTTTTGGTGTGTTGCTTGTTATGGTATTTGTGGTTGGGGGTAGCATCGGTTTTAACCATATGTCTTACCCTCCAAAAACCATCTTCTAGAAGAAGTAGCACCTTATACGTGGCGGTTTCAATGGTTTCTTCTACCAACTTTTTGTTTTGGTATACACGCTTGTATTCTTTTACATTGTTATCGGTAAGCATTATTAATTGCCCGTCTTCACTAAAAAAGTTAAGTTTAGGATGATGTTCTAGCGTTGTTTCTTCTAAGGTAATGCCTTGTTGTTTGTTTAGATCTATAAAATTGAAGATGTTTTCTCTAGAGCTTTCCGTATAGAAATCTTCAATACCTTCTCGCAAGTTGGTATTATAAGCAACGTGTTTTACATACCAAGCATCTAAATAATTGCTTTCTAACTCCCCTAAGGTTTGCTTGTCCATTGGTCTGCCCTCGTTTGCCATAGGAGCCCAATCCATTGTAGGCAGGTACTGATCAATTTTTTGTATTTCGGTATGAAGCATTTTACTTCTATCTGCCCCGGTATTTAAATAGGTGAACAGAGCACTTATACCAAAAATAATAAGTGCATTTATGGCCACAAATGATAGAATAAGAATACCACGTAATATGTTTTTATTAAGGGTTACCATAGGGTTTTAGATGTGTAGGTTTTGTTGATGCCTGCAAGTTCAACAGTTATATTATATGTGTTATTGGGTACGTCTACTTGTTTTAAAGTAAAGGCTGCATATCCGTCACGGGTAGCAGTGGTAAAGGTGTTTACTAAAGTTTGGTTATCATATATTTTCAATTCAATTATCAAACCATCCGGAATCATTTGATCCATATAACTTTTTATAGGGCCTATGGTTACTTCACGGTTGTTTTTAGAAAACTGCGTTTCAAAGTCTGCTACTACCTGTTCAAAATCGATACTTATGGTATTGCTTTCTGCCATACCTTCTACATAGGCTTTTATTTGCCAATGTTCTGCATAGTCAGGATGTATAATTCTTGCGGTTGCTTTTCCGTTTATTGTATTACCGGAGGTTTTAAGTACATACCCTTTTTTATTAGTAATATAAAAGGTAACATAGGTACCATCGCTTACAATGTTATTGTGCCCATCTTTTATTTGCGAGGTATACATTTCAGCAATTTGGTTCCCATCAGCATAGTCATGCAATCTGTTTACATCAATTTTGAAATTTACAGGGGTGTCTGGCATTACATTTACGTCCTTTTCTTTAGAGTCAATACCCAAGCAATTAGATGCTGTAAATATTCTACCGGCTTGCTTTGTACTGTATATAAGCTTATAACTATATAGGTTATGGGTAAGTACTGTGTCTGTTTTAAAAGTACGCTTAAATTGGCGCTTAATGGCTACTTTGGTACTATCTGGTAATACATTGTCTAGACTGTCGGTGGGTAAAACCGTTAGCATAGTATAGTCATCTCCACCAGCATTAATACTTGGCGGACCTAAGTACGATTCCATACTTTTTACTTCTAGAATGGGAGTTATGGTAAAGTTACCGGTTAGGAAATTATCTTTTAGCATAAGTTTCCAATTTACCGTAGAAGCTTTATTACTTATTAATGACGGTACATGATATAAGAACGCGGTTTCGGTAACCTCGGGATCTAATAGCGTAGTACCATAGGAAGAGGCTATGTATAGTTTTGGTTTTTTATTGGGTACCTTAGAAAACGATAATGTAATACGGTCTCCTGCTGTATATGTTTTTTCAGTAGTTAATAAACTTACACTAATAGGCGCAGCTGTATACATAGTAGTTACTGAAACAGCAGTGGCTATAACCAGGCTCATTAGTATATATGTAAGTTTGTTACGCATTAATTAGGGTTTCCTATGTAATTATTCAATTCCATTTTCACAAAGCTAAAATACGGATGTTCTAGCGGTTGTAGCATATTGTAGGAATGTTTTGGTATACGGTTAGGTACCATTTTGTTAGAAATATCTTCATTAGGTAAACCGTTTACGTAGCAATTATCCATATCACTACTAATTATCTGCATGATTTCGGGTTGGGGTATTGGATATTCAAACGGCTGTTTTCGTTCTTGTCTAATACCTTCCTTAATATATTTTTGGTCTACAAAAAGCAATTCTTTTTCACTGTTATAGTAACTAATAACTAGTTGCGGTATGGTAATTTCTTCCAAACCACTGTTAAATAAATTACCCGTTATAACACTATCATTAATAGCCAATTTACTTAATACAATATCCTTGTATAAATCTGAAGATGATACGTTTCCAGCAGCTTGTAAATTAAATTTAGTAGGTTGCTCTTCTAATTCAATAGGAGTAAACTCATCTGGGTTAAACGATTTTGGAATGGTGTCTTCTACATTGGTCCAGGCTATTCCTTCAAAATTAATTCTAAAACTGGTTACCTCCTTAGGCATTAATTTATGTTTTAGTACATCTTTGGCATTAAAGGTAGCTAGCTCTCGGTTGTCGTTATTGTATAAAGTACCCTTAATAACCACATCTGCAGGTACATCATCTACGTTTTGTATTTCGCCTATAATGGCATAGTGGTTATCATATTTTACTAGTTTAGCAGTAATAATTTCTAGTACGGGTTGTTTTAAAATATCTTCGTGATAGGTTTGCTCGGTGGTGATACGTCTACGGCCTTGGTTAAAATAACTCGTAACATTATCGGAGTATAGCTGGTCTGGAGGCAAATCGGCATTTACCTCGTCTGGTAGTAGGTACCACTTACCTTTACGTTTTACCAATTGCTTATGAAAATCTTTATTTACACGCTCTAAAGGAGTAATCCATTTGGTATGTACTATAGCAGTAGCAGTAGAATCGTCTCTAGCTATAAATTCAGTTTTAATAGCATCCATTTTTGCGTATGAACTAAGTAAACCATCGGTTACGGAAACCTCTAGCATGTATTGCGCAATATCAATATCACTTTTTGGGTCAATAAGGGCATGGGCATCTTCAAACCGTTTAAAATCTAAGTGGTCATAGTATGCTTTTATAGCATTTTCGGGCGAAATCTGACTTACATTTTTCATGTAGAAAATATACATGCCATATGCTACACATGCCATTACTACCAAACTCCATAGGTGTATGGAAATAGAAACACCCTTAGAGAATTTAGTATAGTTATTCTGAAATTTAAGATAACTAGCAAAACTAGGTTTCATTTTTAAACTTCGGTATAACAGCATTTGTACGTTTAGTAAAAAAGCTATAATCACTGTAGTAACCGGCATAATACCCCATAAAATTTTTTGCCAAGTGGCAACATCATCTTTAGGAAGAATAGATGATAAGGGTGGTACATTTAGTTTTTCCCATACCATAATCCCATTTTCCAATTGTCGGAGTCGTTGCCAACCACAGAAGTAGAGTATGGGATCATAAAATTTATCGTTACTAAAAATATATTTTAGGTTGTATTTTTCTGGGGTGGTTAAAAACTGTTGTAATGATCCTATACCTTCCACCCCTCTAAACTTAGAGTTTTCTAAACGTTCTATAGCTCGGGTAGTAAGTTCTGGTAACCTACGGGCAGAATGGTAGTTACCATCTACCGTAAGGGCATTGGTTTGTGCCGATAGCCATGCCATTTGGTCTCCAAACCCTAAGGTAAGAAAGCGCCAATGGTCGTGCTGATCTTGGTTCAGGAAGTTTACTATAGGCAACATTTTTATTTTTTGAGGTTGCGAGGGTCTAAAATACCCTAAACTCATAGTAAACACTATCATAAACAAATACAATACTGCTAAAAAGCCGCCTAATAAGCGGTGGTAAATAGCACCAAACCGGTTTTGTAAGTAGGTTTTATAATCGCCCTCTACAAACCTATAGGCAAATTCACCTAATAGGGGTAACGACATGATGGATGCCCAAAGCGTAAAACGGTCTAGGGTAAGTATATTAAAAGCAGTTTCTCCTAAAACTTTAATAGGTATAGGTGTTGTACCTCCCGTACCTAATATGGTAAGTATGGTGATTGATAACCCAAAAAATAAGTAGCGTTTGCTATAATATCTGTAGAATATGTACGGTAGAATAAGTAGCAATACGCCCCACGGAATTAAGAAGAATACAAGCCCTGATGAGGTTACTTCTAAAAAATTATCTCTGGAACCATGTGGTATAGGTACCTGGGTAATGGGGTTCTTTTTACTGTTAATCCAATAGGGTAAAATACATGTAACTATTATGATTAGAGACGAAAACCCAAACATTACTATACGTTTAAACAGCTTAAAGAAAGTTCTTAGAAATACCTTAAAGGTTACTTCCTTCATACTGTTTACCTGTTCTCTTGAGGCATCCATAATCACCATTCCTATAAGTGGGAATATAAAAAATACCATTCCAAAAATTGGCGTTACATGGTGAGAGGTTACCGTTACAGATATAAGCGATAAGCATGTAAAAAAGTATCTGTAGCGCCCTGTTTTTAACCAAAGGTATATTTCGGGTAAGGCATGCATTAATACCGAAATACCTACAATACTAGGTAGCTGACCAAAAATGTGTAATGTTTCTAAAAATGAGGAAGACAGTGCTGCTAGAATAGCCGCATACCCTGCCGCAGTTCGGTTACTGGTCATAAGTTTAGCAAACCTATATACCCCTGTTATAAATAGTATGATAGCTATAAAAGCAACCGTAAAAAGTCCAAACTTTAGTCCACCTATATAAGAGAATAATCCTATAGACTGGTGCACTAGTGGCGGATAACTCATTACGGTAAAGCCAGTATACCACTCGTAGTTCCAAGGCTCAAACCAGCTATTTGCATAATGGTCTGCAAAGAAAAGATGAATTAACGCATCATAAGTGTTTTCAATAGTAAAGAAAACGGAAGCACCATTAAAGGCTACCCCTATCAATAATGCGGCAATTAAATATTTATTCGACTTTTCTAACGCTCCCATAAATGCTTAAGTTACGTAAATATACTAAAGTTTACCATTGTTAGAGATTTAACTAATGTGTAAAAAGATTTCATTCGTCGATACATAATTCCCAACCAGCGAAATTTCAACTAAAAGGCTTTTTTAGAGCGTATTTTTGAAGTGTTATTAAAAAAGACCCTTATAATTTATGAAAACGGGAATTATAATACCCTGTTATAATGTGGGTAATGAGTTGAATGTAAAGGCTTTTGTTGATTTTGTTACAACAAATACCGAGTACCATGTATGTTTAGTAAATAACGGAAGCAGAGATAACACGCTGATGATTTTACAGAATATTCAATTATTGAAGAATCTTGATTTTAGTATTGTAGATATAAAAAGAAATATGAGTAGAGATGGAGCTGTAAGAGCAGGGGTTCGTTACCTGTACAACAAAAAGGAAATGCCTATAAATGGCTATATAGTAGTTGATTTTACAAATGATTTGGATACTATACTTTCCAAAAAACATATTGTAAATAGTAGTGGAGAGCTTTATAGGTTTGATGGTATTGGAAAATGGAATATTGTTGGCAGGTTACGAAACTTTGTTCGATTTGAACTCTTAAAACTAAAGAAATATAAAAACGCACTTTTTTTTGTCCCAAAGTATTATATAACCCTTTTTAAACGCAAGTTTAAAAACAGTACCCCAACCCAATTACAGGTAATATACATTACCAAATAGTAACACCATTATAGAATGGTTAGGAAGCTTTTTTCCCCAAATTGATTTCCAACCCCGAACCCTAGAACGGCCTTACCGAATGGAAGGTCGTTCGCTTTTTTATAAGCTTTAATTATTTCGGACTTGTAATGAATGCTAACTCTTTTAACCATTGTATGCATAGTGCTTTCCACTGGTTGGTATGTTCAGAGGCATTGTAAATGCCTATGGCATGTTTTCCTCTAGGAAAAATATGTAAGCTGGCGTTTACATTGTTTTTTAATAGCGCTGTATAAAAACGTAAACTATTAGAAGGCGGTACCGCAGGGTCATTTTCAGCATGTGCTAAAAACGTAGGAGGTGTAGTAGCATTAATGCTATACTGCGTTGAATATGCTTTTTTGGTAGCATCGGTAGCATGTTCCCCTAGTAAATTAGTCACACTTCCTTGGTGTGTATCAGACTCCATAGAAATTACGGGAGATACCAAAATCATAAAGTTAGGCTGTACTCCAAAGGTGCTTGTGGTATCGGTCATTCCAGTAATGTCTTTATCATGTGTACCCAGATAAGATGCTAAGTGCCCTCCGGCAGAGGTACCTAAAACACCTACTTTTGTAGAGTCTAGCTTCCAATCTTCGGCATGTTGTCTAATAATTTGTAATGCTCTTTGTCCGTCTTGCACGGGTCCGTCGGCAGGGTTAATAAGGTCTGGTGATGTTGGTAATCGGTACATTAAAACAAAGGCAGTAATCCCTTGTGTGTTCAGCCATTTAGCCAACTGAAAACCTCCTAAGTTATAGGTTAGGTGATGGTAACCTCCTCCTGGTGGAATAAGAACACTGGTTCCGTTACGCTCTTCTAAAGGCGGAAAAAAAGCATACATACCCGGGGTAGCTACTTGGGTAACCCGTTCTCTGGCTTCTATATGTTCTAAGATAAGCCCTTTACTATTGGGCATTTTACCCTTTTCCCACAGCGTAATATATTCTTGAGCTGTTGCCGTTATACTTAATAAACATAATACCGAAAGTATGTAGAAGTATTTCATAGCTTTTATTTTACAGAAGTAGGTACTGTTGCCTCCTCTCCAATAATTAAATTATCAATAACCACGTTTTTGGTATTGGTAACCGAAGTACCATTGGTAGCTTTTGCTACTGTGATATTGGTTAAGTATACATTTTCTACTTTACTGTCTTTATATCCTTGAATTACAACTGCGGTTCCGCTAGCCTTTTTGCAACTCACATTGTTTATAACAATATCGCTAATTTTAGAGTTGTATCCATTTCCTTCTCCATGGTAGTTGGCAGTAATGTAAAAGCAATCTTCAGTATCCTCAAAGGTAATGTTATTAATGTAAATGTCTTTTATATACCCACCTCGGTCTCTGTTGGTTTTAAAATAGATACCTCTTTTTAAATAGCCATGTGCTTTGCAATCGTCTACAAATACATTTTTAACTCCGGCAGACATTTCACTACCAATCACAAGGGCATGTAGTCCTTTAAACAGACAGTTGCGTACCACAATGTTTTGAGATGGGGTATCAGCATTTGCTCTCCCTTCATGATCTCTACCTGCCTTAATGGCTATGTTATCATCGCCGTTGCTAAACGTTACATTTTCTATGAGTACGTTACTAGTATACTCTAAGTCTATACCATCGTTGTTTTTGTTATAGGCGTCATAGGCAATACCCTTAATGGTTACGGAGTTACATTTAAGTAAGTGTAAACACCAAAAAGGAGCATCCTCCAAAGTAATGTCTTCTATTAAAATACGCTCGGAGTTTACCAATTGCACTAGTTGAGGTCTTAGGTAATGCCCGTTACCAAAAATGCGCTCTTCAATTGGCGTACTGGCATGGTTCATATCCCTGCTCTTTAGCTTGTCTTCATTTTCTTTAGGTTTCCATTGCAACCATGTATCTGCAGCTTCTCCATCAATAATACCCTTCCCGGTAATAGCAACATCATGTAAGTTGTTACCATAAATTAACGGACTATGATTGTACAAAAATGTACCTTCCCAACTGGTATATACCAGTGGGTAGTCTGTAGGATTACTTCCAAATTTTAAAACGGCACCATCTTCTAAGTGCAAGTTCATATTACTTATAAGATGAATGGGTCCATTAATAACATACGTGCCTGATGGAACTGTTAACGTACCGCCATCTTTTTTTGCTAGTTTTTTAATGGCTTTATCAAAGGCTTTTTTGTTGTTATAACTCCCATTTCCGTTACCTCCAAAACTGGTTATTGAAATTGTATAGTCTGGTATATTGGGTAATTGTATGCTCTTAACAATAGCGTTTATTTTCTGTAACCTTTCTGTTTCACTTAATTGAGCATAAGCCAATGTGCCCAGAAGTATAAAGAGGGTAGTAAACAGGTATTTGATAGTTGTTTTTAGCATAATTTCTTATAAAAAATCTTCTCTAATGGGAGTAAAGGAGTCTATAAGCATACCTGCTTCCAGACATTCTGCTCCATGTACTGCGTTGGGTGGTACAAAAAATCCGTCACCAGTTTCTAATATTTCAGAAGTTCCGTTAATGGTAATTTTAAACTTTCCTGAGGCTACATATGTACCTTGGGTGTGAAAATGTGAATGTAAGGCACCAATGGCTCCTTTTTCAAACTTTACTTTTACTACCATTAACTGAGTGTTATAACCAACAAATTGTCTGGTTATACCCTCTCCGGCAGGTTCCCAATCAGTAGCTTTTTCTTTAAAGAAAACATTGGTGGTATATGGCATATTAGTGAAGTATCTTGTTGGTTAGTACGGTTGCCTTAATGTATTTTTTAAGTGGTAGTTTTTGCTTTGCTATTTCTTGAAGTGCTAAAGTAGCCACTAATGTTGCACCTTTTTTAGAAAGGTGTGTGTTGTCTTCTTTCCCTTTAGGTACATAATCATTGGTGCCCTCAGTTATGTGTAAATGAAGGGCTTTAGAAGCCTCTGGTCCGTATTGCATTTCTAATTGCTCTGTAAGCCATTGCATGTCTACAAAAGGAACTTTTAAGTCATCAGCCACCATTCGTACTACAAGTGGGTAAGCACCATGAGTATCTACCAAGGTTCCGTGCTCGTTAAAGTTTCTTCTCACAATAGAACTCATAAGAATGGGATAAGCACCTTTTTCTCTGGTTTCTTTTACATACCTCTCTAAGTTGTAGCGGTACCTAGTATATGGGTTGGTATAACGTGTGCTATCTTTATACTTTTGGTCGTTATGCCCAAATTGTATAAATACAAAATCTCCTTTTTTAAGGGTTTTCATAATACTATCCCATCTGCCCTCAGTAATAAAACTTTTAGAGCTTCTACCATTTTTTGCATGGTTTTCTATCTTAATATCAGAGGTCATTAAAACAGGGAGCATTTGCCCCCACCCATGCTCAGGGTTTACCTCTGGATTTTCTTTATTGGCCATGGTAGAATCGCCAATTAGATAGAGCGTTGGCTTATTTTGTGCTAGTACTATGTTGCCAATTAGTAAGGTAGCTAATATGAGTATTTTTTTCATAGTTGTATGTTTTTTGGGTTCCAAGAATCACACCCTTTAAAAATAGCTTCAATGGTATAAGCCTGAGCCTCTTTTTTAGTTAATTGATGTGACCAGGGTACTCTGGTTTCTGAAGATGCGCCTTCCCCTGTGCTCTTATATTCTGCATAGTAGGTAGTTTTTTCTTTTTCAGGAAACATTTTATCCCCTGTCCAAGGGTTCCAGCCTTCTTTTAAAATATGTTCTTCCATAGTGGTATGTATAAATACCGTTTTAGCATACGAGCGCCATGGTCTTCCTAAATATACTTTATCTACACCATCTTCTGCAACTAAGTGGGCATTAAAAAATACATACCCAAATTCTTGGTTTTGTGGTGTAGCGGCAGCCGTAATGTACGAGTTTACTAGGCTATTGATAGTGCAATTTTGAAAAACTACGGTAGCTTCTCCAAAAATAAAGTCGGTAGTACCTTCTATAAAACAGTTTTCATAATATTGTCTGCTTCCTTCTGTTGCTGTGTAAAGCGTGTCTTGGCAACCTAACAGATTACAATTCTTAGCCATAAAGCGGTCACCTTCTACATGTAATGCAACTGCTTGCCCTTGGTTGCAAGAGCTGTTTTTAATGGTTAGGTTTTTAAGGTGTATATCATCTCCTTGTACCAGTAAGGTATAAGACGTAAAAGTACTATGCTCTTTTTGCGTAATAGAGTCTATTTTACCAGAATAGTCGTTGTTAGTAATGATGGTTTGATCTTTGTCTTCACCAACAAGGGTCAGTTGATGTTTCCATGTAGGTATGGTTACTTTTTCATGGTAGGTACCTTTTTTAATAAAGATGGCAACTTCTCCGGGACCTAAGTCTCTGGTAGAGTTTATTGCTTTTTGTATAGAGGTAAATTCACCGCTACCATCTAAAGCAACTGTAATTTTTCTGTAGGGAGTATTTGTTTGTGCTTGGAGCGATGTAACAACTATTAAAAGTATTACGGTAAGTATATTTTTCATGAGGAATGTTTTAGTGTTTTGTCTAGAAATTTAATTACATAAAATACCGTAGGGGTAAACCAAGGGTTTAGTAACCAAAAGGAATGCGGTGCATCTGAAAAGGTATGCACTTCGCTATAAATATCGTAGGCATTCATTTGGGTAATCATATCGTCTCTGCCCGCATGAAAACGAGGCCGACTACTATTAAGAAAAAGAATTGGTGGTGTACTTTTGCTCACGTAATTAAGCGGGGAAGCCTCTTCCCAATTTTTTATATTTTCACTTTTGGTGCCACCAAGCCATTGCCCAGCAATAGTACCTTCTTCAGACTCTGGGTGAGTAAACGATACAATACCATCTACATTAACAATTGCCTGCACAGCATCTGATGTGTTGCTTTGCGTACGGTATATGGTGTTGTTGGGTGTAACCCCAACTAAGGTTGCTAGCTGTGCACCGGCAGAAGCTCCTAAAATTGCTATTCTATTAGGGTCTGCATGTAAACTGCTAGCATGCTCTCTAATATACTGTATGGCATGCTTTAAATCTATAACAGCAGCAGGGTAGGTAGCTTCTTCACTTAGTGTATAGGAGACTGGAATGGCAACATAGCCATTTAAAGCTAGTTGCTGCGCCATAGGGTGCTGATTTTTTTTACTACCCACAATCCATCCACCTCCATGAACTAATAACACAACAGGAAAAACTTCTGTTTTTTTTGTAATCTCAGGAAAATACACATCAAAAAAAAGCTTCGAGGTGGATGTCTTATGGTACACAATATCCTTTTTAATAGTAAGGGTCGTATCTATCAAATGTACAGGACTAATAGATGGATACTTATTTTTTAGTTTTTGGTACGTACTCTCTATGTTGTAAGGTGGCAGTACCTTATGCTCATCTTGGCTATATGAATTTTTGCAACTACATAGTGAAACTATGGTTGTAACCATAAGGGTATGTAGCCAAAAATTTCTCATACATTACTCGATTCTCGAGGTTTTTATATGTTTCAATACTTTTAAAAATTGATTATTTGTCTAATGCTAAACTAGCCATTACAAAAGGCCCAGTTCCTTTAGGGTCGTTGGCTCTAATTTTTTCATTTACATAATACTCAAAAGTACCATCTCTGTAAGGGTTACCTCCTAAGCCTGCTACTGCACAACATTTGTTAAGGTTTACTACCCCGTTTTCTTCTACAGTAATGAAGTTTTCTAATATTCCGTCATAGGCTTTCTTAGCTACATCTAAATATTTTTCTGGTAAATAACCCTTTTTAACACCTTTGGTAAAAGTATAAGTAAACATACAACTACCAGTAGCTTCTAAATAGTTACCATTTCCAGCACCTTTGTCTAGTACCTGGTACCATACTCCGGTTTTACTATCTTGTACCTTCGTAATAGCTTCTGCATATTGGTTTAAGTATTCTATGATGCGTTCTCTACCAGGATGATCTTCTGGCAAGAAATCTAATACATCTACCATTGCCATACCATACCAGCCCATTGCTCTAGACCAAAAGTTTGGTGATGTACCCGTTTCTTTATTAGCCCATTGCTGTTCTTTACTTTCATCCCAACCATGGTATAAAAGGTTGGTAGTAGGGTCTAATGTATGTTGTTGAATTAAATCAAATTGTAGTACAATCTCATCAAAGGCTTTAGTAGCTTCTTCTCCTTTGCTAAATTGTTTGGTGTATTGCGCATAGAAAGGCTCTGCCATATACAAGCCATCTAACCACATTTGGTTGGTATATCTTTTCTTATGCCAAAAACCTCCATCTGATGTTCTTGGTTGTGTATCAATTTGACTTCTTAGTGTATGTAGCGCTGTTAAGAAACGTTCTTCTTTGGTTTTGTTGTATAAATACAATAGAACGTCACCAGACTTTAGCATGTCCAAGTTCTGCTTGTCTAAATCATAGGTACGGATGGTACCATCTTTAGTAACCATGGTATCAGCATACTCATAAATATAGTTGTAGTACACCTCTTTAGGGTATTTTTTGTACACGCGTTCTGTAGCAGTAAGCACCAAGCCATTGGTATAACTCCATCTCGGTACATCTACAAAGTCTAATTTTGAAGCTTCCGGAAATCTATGTATTTCAGATAGCATCATACGTTCAGACCATTTCAAATCTGTTGGTACCGCAGTATCTTTAGTTGTTACTTCCTTGTCGGTGGTTTCTTTTTTTTCTTTTACATCGCAGGAAACCGCAAATGCTGTTACTAGGCTTAGTAATGATATTTTAAGTATATGATTTATTGCTTTCATCATCTTATTTGTTTAAAGCTCCGGTAACATCCAGAGTTTCTAGTTTTTTATCTAAATACGCGTAGAAATCTTCTTCTGTTGTAATACCATTCAGTTCTTGTTCCCAAGCTGCTGTAAAATAGTAAGTAATAGTATTGGTAAAGGGTTTAAATATCACTAAGTGGTCGTGTGGCCCTTCTTGAGTTGTAGCTACTTCAGCAGTTTTGTAAAATACTGCCATTCCTAGTTTATCGGTATCACTAACCAAAGTTTGTGTGCCATAAGTGGCTATATAACCCCAAGTACCTTTAGCACTCTTTTTTTCTTTTAAAGGGATGTCTTTGAACTTTACAATACCAGTACAGAAACCTTCAAAAGCCTCTGATGAAGTTATTTCTGTCTTTGTAAAACGGTCTTCAGGATAGATGGTTAAATTAGCTTCTAAATCTGTAGATACCTCACCGGTATGCCATCCTGTATAAGAAATGCTTACAGTAGATTTTCCAGTATCATTTTTTACGTAACAAACGGTTTTGTCTACATTTTTAAAATGCGCAACAGTATCATTCATAAAACGGCCAAAGCTTCCAATTCCTAAAGATTTCCCTGCTTTTAATATATCTTGACCCCAAGGAGCTTCGTGGTGATATCTTTCATAATCATCTTGCCCTACATATGGTAGTACAATACTATCTACTTTTTTACCAAAAATATCGATGGCGTTTCTCCAGTCTAAGTATAATCTATAGCCTACTTGACTATTTTCCCATCCTGGCCCTTCATAACGAATGTAATAAGCATGGTCTGAGTGTCCTTCAGGTAGTTGTAAACTGTCTACATTTTTAAAGGCTCCACCACCAAATTTTTTAGGTTCCCAATCTTTACCAGCTCTAATAGATAGCTCTGCATAGGTTGGGGAATTTTTTGTGTTTGTTTGTTGTTTTTCGGTTGTAGTAGTTTCTTTTTTTGGTTGCTCATTGCAAGCAATAAGTAGTGTAGTAAGACTAATTAAAGTAAAGACAATTTTTTTCATGATTTAGTTGTGTTTATGTTTTTAGAAAAGAAGCCTGCAGTATGTACAGGCTTCTTTAGTGTTTAACTCAAATTAAATATGAAAACTATTCGTAAGCTGGATTTTGTGGGAAATCCTGATTCTGATTTAAATCTAATGCAGTTTGAGGGATAGGTCTTAAAATTTTCTGAACTCCGTTAGAGCCATTGAAGTTACTTTCTTCAATTAAGTAATGATACATAGCAGCTCTTTCTACTAAAGTACCTGTTCTTTTAAGATCAAACCAACGGTGGTATTCACCTACTAGTTCTCTACCTCTTTCATCTAAAATATAGTCAATGTCAAATTCCGCAAGGGTAGCGTCTGCAACACCTGCACGTTGACGTACTTCATTTAGTCTAGCTAACCCTGTAGTAGCGTTACCCGCTTGTAAATAAGCTTCTGCAGCTATTAAATATGTTTCTCCTAATCTAGATAATACAATGTCTCTTACACTAGAGCTTGCACTAAATGGAACATCTGGAGAGTCAAACTTTTTAACGGTTATAGTTTCATTATCCAAGTTCGGATTCACTGCCGCATGGTAGGTATCATACTCGTGGTATGTTACTCCTGGGTGATTGGCAATATAATCTGCCATATACGTAGCATCGTTGGCATACCATTTTGGTTCAAAGTAGTGGTGAACATTTAATGTTGTATGATCTTCTTCATCAAAGTAATCAAAATAACGGTCAAAAATTTCTACCATGAAAGTACCTTCCCAACGTTCGTCACCTTGCTCAAATAAATCTATCGTATATTTAGTAGGGCATAAGTTGTAAGAACGATAAGGAGCATCACCAGCTATTTCAGACCCACCTTGGTAAGATCCAAAGAAATAGGCTTGCTGATTACCATAACTACTAGGATTCACGGTAACTGAACTATTATCGTATTGAACAGAAAATAGTGTTTCTGCATTCATTTCGTTATCAGGGCTCCATAAATCATTAAATGGTATGGTAAGGCTTTGTCCGTCAATAGCTGCATCTGCATATGATGCTGCAGTAGTAAAGTCATTAGTAGAGCCAAAAGTTTCATATCCTCTTGTTAAGTATACTTTAGCAAGTAAATGCTCTACAGCTCTTTTCTTTATATGACCGTCAAAAGCACCATCATTTACTAAGGTTAATGCTTCTTCTAGTTCAGATATTATAAAGCCGTATACCTCTTCTGCCGGAGTTCTAGAGAATTGTAGTTGAGGTTCTTGAATATAATCTGTTACCAAACTAACATCTCCATATGTTTGTACTAATAAAAAGAATGCATTAGCTCTTAGATATTTAATTTCTCCTATTTGAGAAGATAGTTCATCTGTTTGCTCGGTTCTTTCACTATAAAACATGGCCATATTAGCTAGCTGAATAGCCTCGTAACATTGATCGTATAACAAAGCAACACCATCTGAGGTTGAGTTTAACTGAGTATATCTACTTAATCCTGGCGGTTCTGCATTTCTTCCTTCAGCATACATATCGGTTCCGGCGCAGAATAACCAAGGCTCTTCACCGTATATATCTCGTAGTTGAGAATAATTTGCATTCACTAAATTTTCGTATCCTACAGCAGAGGTATAAAAGTCTTCTGCCGTGGTGTTAGAAAGATTTTCCTCTTCTAAAAAGTCACTACATGAAGTAAATGTAAGACCTAAAAAAGCGATAGCTATATATATTTTCTTCATCTTGTTTTCACATTAAAATTTTAAACTAAATCCAAACTGGTAAGTCACAAAACTTACTCTACCTGTACCTAAACTAGCGCCTGCCCATTCAGGATCGTATCCGTCATAATCTGTAAATACAAACGGGTTTAAAACGTTTGCGTAAAGTCTTAACGATTTGATGTTTCCAACTTTTTCAAGTGCTGATTTTGGTACTCTATATCCTAGTGAAATATTTTTAACTTTTACAAAAGAAGCATCACGGTAGTAACCAACATTATCATTTATCCAGTAAGTACCTTCGTTACGTGGTTGTGGATAACTGTTTGAAGCTTGTGCTGGTAACCCTGCATCGTTTTCTGGAATGTACCAGTAAATGTCTTGTTTTTGTCTACCTCTATCTCTAACATTTGTAAAGTTTGAGTGGAAGTTACTATATACAAAGTTACCTTGGTTAGTTATAATTGAAGCAGATAAATCCCACTGACCATAACTTAATTTGGTAAATAAACTACCTGCCCAATCAGGGTCTGGGTTACCTAGTATCACACGGTCATCTGGTGTAATTTGCCCATCACCGTTGATATCTTTCACTTTTGCTTGTCCTTCAGATTGGTTGTAAGAAGCTGCTTCTGCTGCTTCGTCTGCTTGCCAAACCCCATCAAAAACATAGTTATAATAAGAGTTTATGTTTTCACCAATAAACCATCCGTTACCTATATCATCATCTTCTGTTTGGTCATATAGTTCTTTAATCTCATTAACGTTTTTGGTATACGTTAAGTTTACATCCCATCTTAGTTTACCAGAGTTAATAATGTTTGTATTTAAGGCAACTTCAATACCTTTATTACTCACTTTACCAACATTTGAGTTGATACTTGGCCAACCAGATTCACTTGGTAAATCTTGACTCATTAAGATGTCTTCTGATAAACGATCGTATAATTCAACAGATCCAGAAATTCTACTTTTAAAAATTCCAAAATCAAGTCCTAAGTTATATTCTCTTGTTTTTTCCCAAGCTAAACGTCTGTTAGATAAACTTGTAGGAATCCATCCGTTTGCAGCAGTTCCATTGTAATCATAATAGGTTTGGCCATCAAGAGTATTTACAGTAGAGTATGGGTCTATTACATTGTTACCACTGTAACCGTAACTAAGTCTAAGTTTTAAGTTAGAAATAGTTTTGTTGTTTTTCAAAAACTCTTCTTGACTAATTCTCCAACCGATAGCAGCAGAAGGGAAGCTATCCCAACGATATTCTTCAGGGAATAAAGAAGAACCATCCCATCTAGTAGAAACTGTTAATAGGTATTTGTCATCGTACACATAGTTTAAACGTAGTGCATATGAGCTAAGTTGTGTTTTGGAGTATCCAGATCCAATGTTATAAGAACTCTGTGCTCCTGATCCTGTGTTATAGAATCCTGTATCAAAAGGGAAACCATTTGCAAACTGTGAAGTATTCTCAGATCTGTCTACATAAATACTCTGTAACATTAAGAAGTTAAAGGCGTGCTTATCTTCAAAAGTATAGTCAATTGTAGCTTGGTTATCCCAAGTATAGTTAAAGTTCTCATTCTTATTAATATCAGCAGAAGCTTCGCCTAAAGAAGCACCTCTTTCTGAGCGTAGTCCCCAATAACGTCCTCTTCTGTAGTTAGACATTGATGAAGAGAAATTAGATTTTAAGGTTAACCATTCAATTGGTTTGTATTGTATAAAAGCGTTACCAATAGCTCTCCATCTTCTAATTTCGTCTGTTGTATTTTGTACGGTAAGTACTGGGTTATAAGTACTTGTTTTGTTGATGATAAAATTACCGTCGGCATCTCTAAGCTTACCAGGTAGTTCATATAGCTCTCCATCTAAGCCATAAGGACTTAAAAACGGATTTAAACGGAAAGCATCACGCATTGCTTGGTCACTACCTCTTTGGTTATCAGTTAAAGAAACTTTCATGCTAGCTCCTAAGGTAAGTTTTTCGTTAATACGATGATCTAAACCTAAATTGAAGGTATATTTATCTAACGATTCATTTTCTATGTTACCAGTTTCTGTTTGGTACCCTAAACCAATGTTATATCCTAAACCATTATCAGCTCTACCCGATACATTTACGAAGTTATTACTTTGAAAACCAGATTTAAGCATAATGTCGTACCAGTCATAGTACTCATTTTCAGTAGCTCTTCTTAAAAGTTCTGAGTTGTTTGTATTGATAACAGCATCATATAAAGTTTGTTCTGTAACAGTACCTGTGTTAGGGTCTGTAGCGGCAGTAGCTAAATAAGCAGATTGGTGATATCTCCACCATGTTTGCCCGTCCATCATTTCAGGAAGTCTGGCAGTTTCTTTAAAACCAATATAACTATCTACAGACACCGACAAACCACCTTTAGCTTGAGTACCGTTTTTAGTAGTAATCATAACTACCCCATTAGCCCCTCTAGAACCGTAAATTGCAGTAGAAGATGCATCTTTAAGAATATCCATCTGAGCAATATCCTGTGGGTTCAAGAAGTCAATATTATCAGTAGGCACCCCATCTACTACAAATAATGGTGAGTTACCATTACCTAGCGATCCGTTACCACGAATAGAAATATTAAAACCATCACCAATTCTACCAGTTGAGTTGCTAATTTGAACCCCGGCAACGTTACCTTGTAAAGCCTCTAAAGGGTTGGTCATGTTTCTTTCGGTAATTGCTTCGGCATCTACACTACCAATAGCACCGGTTAAATCAGATTTTTTCTGTGTACCATACCCAACAACAACTACCTCGTCTAATGCTTCGGTATTAGGTACTAGAACAATGTCTAATGTGGTTATACCTTCGGTGCTATATTCTTGTGGAGTAAACCCAATGTAGCTAATCTCCAGAATAGCATCATTACTAGAAACGGTAATCGAAAAGTTTCCGTCAAAGTCTGTTGAAGTACCGTTACTTGTGCCTTTTTCTATTACATTAACCCCAGGAAGCGGTATGTTAGTACCCTCTTCAACTATGGTACCTGTAATAGTGCGCGAAGTTTGCGCAGACATAGTGCCTGTGAGTAGCACTAGGCAAAATGTGCAGATTATAGTTAGTAACCTACGGGTGGTTACTAGCTTGAATGAATTAAATCTCATGATGTAAAAAATTTATATTTGGATTAGTATTATTTAAATTGACTAGGTTTATTTCATTAACTGTTGATTTATGTGAGTATTGATGTATGTTATATTTTCTGCATTTTCTATAGAAGTAACGTTTTGAGCTTTTTCAATAGTTACATTTTCTAGCGTAATGTTTTTAGCAGGAGCTTGTGGTCTACCTTTAATTAAGATACCATATTTACCACCATTTTTAACCGCTACATTTTGTAGATAGATGTCTTTAATAGTTGGCATAAACTCACCCTCTTGGTTTTCATAAATACCATAAAAGGTGTTTATTTTTAGTACTGCTTCTTTTACTTGGCCAACCTCAAGGTCTTTTACATAAACGCCTTCCACAAAGCCACCTCTTAAGGTGTTTGTTTTAATACGTATAGCTCTATCTAGGTTAGGGCTATCCATTTTACAGTCTCTAACGTATACATTGCGTACGCCAGCAGATATTTCGCTACCCATAACTACACCTCCGTGCCCATCGGCCATGGTACAGTTTTGAACTACTATATTTTCACTAGGTATGTTTACGCGTCTACCATCGTTATTTCTACCCGATTTAATGGCTATACAGTCATCACCGGTATTAAATGTACAATTTTGAATTACTACATTTTTACAATATTCAGGGTCGCAACCATCGTTATTTGGCCCGTGACTGTTAACGGTAACGCCGTCTACCAATATGTTTTGTGATTTTAATGGATGAATTACCCAGAATGGTGCGTTTGTAAAAGTAACCCCTTGCACGATAACGTTTTCGCACTCCAGTACTTGAAAAAATAATGGTCTTAGTTGATGTCCGGGACCAAAAGTACGCTCTTCTACAGGAGTGTTATTCTCATTCATAGTGCGTAATCTCGGTAAATTGTGAGGTGCACGTTGCGCTGGTGTGCCTTCTGCATAACCGTAATGCCCAGCACCACACCAAGGCCACCAATTGGTATTATCAGCTTGGCCGTTAAATGTACCTTCACCAGTTACGCCAATGTTTTTAGCTCCTTTGGCATAAATAAGAGGGGAGTAGTTCATTAATTCTACCCCTTCATAAGAAGTGTGCACCATAGGTAAATAATCTAAAGTATCTTTAGAAAATAATACCTCTGCACCTTTATTAAGATGTAGGTTTACATTACTTTTTAAGTGAATTGCACCTGTTAAATAAGTGCCTTCTGGTACTAAAACAGTCCCACCTCCTTCGGTATGGCAGGTTTCAATAGCTTTTTTAAAAGCTTCTGTATTTTTAGTGGTACCATCAGCAACCCCTCCAAAATCGGTAATGTTATATACCTTATCTTTAAAAGTAGGTGCTTTAACGGTGTTAATAATGTTTTCTGCTTGTTTCCATGCGGTATCCATAGGGGAAGAACCATTTTCTTTTGAATCCTTTTTAGTGTCTGTTGCACAACTTGCTACAAAAAGGGCCAATAATGGTACAGTAAATACCTTGGTTAATCTGTTGGTTGAGATCTTTCTAAACATAAGATTTTAATTGTTAAAAACCTGAATTATGTAATCGATTGCACGAATCTAAGTAAATAATATGAAAAATCAAATTTTTACATAAAAAAAATGACTGATAGGTAAAATTTAGCAATGATAAGTTTCATATTGTCAAAACTCCTGTTTTTATTGGGAAATTTATAGTATATTACAACGTTTTAGTAATTTGTGTTTCAGGTAAATGTTATCGATTACACAAACTTTAATCAAAACTTATCTATATTCGCCATTTAAAGTTCTTCTGATGAAAGAAAAAGTTACCATATATGATATTGCCAAGGCATTAAATATTACCGCGGCAACAGTTTCTAGAGCACTTAATAATAATCCTAAAATTAGCGAAGCCACCAAAACCTTGGTTATGGAAACAGCTAAGAAGATGAATTATGAACAAAACCGTTTTGCATTAGCTTTAAAAAGTGGTAAAAGTCATAATGTAGGGGTTATTGTTCCTTTTATTAATAGAAACTTTTTCTCATCTATTATTAGAGGTATAGAAGAAGAGTTATACCCTAAGGGCTATCATGTAATTATTTGTCAGACACATGAAGATGCTAAAAAGGAAGAGGAAACCGTACAGAATTTATTGAATGCACAGGTAGATGGTATTTTAATGTCGGTTTCTAAGACCACGCAACAAGTGCGTCATTTTAAAAAAATACTTAAAAGTAACACACCGCTTGTGTTTTTTGATAGAATAAAAGAAATGGATGGTGTGAGTACCGTTACGATAAACGATTTTCAAGGGGGGTATATGGCTACTAAACACTTAATTGATGTGGGCTGTACACGTATTGCCCACGCTACTGTTGATTTGGCTTTACCTATTTACAAACATCGATTTGAGGGCTATAAGCAGGCTTTAGAAGATCATGATATTGCATATAATGATGACTATTTAATTACCACGAAAAGTGATATAGACGCAGGGGAAAAGGCAATAAAAAAATTGCTTAAGCTTAAGAATGCCCCAGATGCTATATTTTCTGCTAGTGATTATGCAGCCTTGGGTGCCATACAACAACTGAATGTCTTAGGAATTAAAGTGCCCGATGATTTTGCTGTGGTAGGTTTTAGTAATGAACCGTTTACACAGTTTATGGAGTTATCAATGTCAACAGTAGATCAGTCACCGGTAGAGATGGGTAAAACTGCAGCGCGCGTATTTTTAGAACAGATGAAAGAGCCTAACTTAAAGATTATGAAAAAAGTAGAACTTTCCCCCGAATTAATCGTGAGAAAGTCCTCTTCAAAGTTAACAGCAAACAACAAACAAATATGAGTTAGAACGATAACTCAATATTTTCTTATAACGAAACTCCTCGTTTCCAAGGAATAAAATCACTTTGGTTTAGTTTAGCAGCTTTGGTTTCTATATCGCCACTAGCTACTTTTATGATAAACTCCATAAGTTCATCACCCATTTCTTCTATAGATTTTTCACCGCGTACTACAGCACCCGAGTCAAAATCAATTATATCAGGCATTTTAATAGCCATTTCTGAATTAGATGATACCTTGATTACTGGGGTAATTGGGTTCCCAGTAGGGGTGCCTAATCCTGTAGTAAAGAGAATAATGTTTGCACCAGAACCTGCCATGGCAGTTGTACTTTCAACATCGTTACCCGGTGTACACAATAAGTTAAGACCTGATTTGGTAACATACTCTCCATAATCTAAAATATCTTCTACTGGTGAAGTACCTCCTTTTTTAGCCGCACCGGCTGATTTCATAGCATCGGTAATAAGCCCATCTTTGATATTTCCTGGTGATGGGTTCATATCAAAACCAGAACCGGCAGCTACTACAGAAGCTTCAAAAGCTTTCATTAATTCTAAGAATTTATCAGCTTTCTCAGTATCTACACAGCGGTTAACCAATTCTTGTTCTACACCACAAAGCTCAGGGAATTCCGATAAGATAGCTGTACCTTTTACAGCCGCCATAATATCTGATACATGACCTAGGGTTGGGTTGGCTGAAATACCTGAGAATCCGTCTGACCCGCCACATTCTAAACCTATTTTTAGTTTAGAGATAGGAGTAGGCTTACGCTCTATATTATTGGCCTTTTTGATAGCCTCAAAAGAGTCTTGTATAATTACGTTTAGCATTTCTTCTACCGTACCCATTTGTTGTTGTTCGTAAATAAGTACAGGTTTAGAGCTATCTGGACTAATAGCTGCTAACGCATCTTTAAATATTTGTATTTGTAGGTTTTGACACCCTAAACTTAATACTGTAGCCCCGGCTACATTTGGGTTGTTTACGTAACCAGCAAGTAATCTAGCAAGTGTTTCAGAGTCTTGTCTAATACCGCCACAACCTCCTTGATGGGTAATAAATTTTACATCTACATTTTCAAAAACTCTGGTACTTTCTTCAACTTCTGGAGTGTCGTCTCCTGTATTGTTAATAAGCGAGCGTAATAAACGTCTGTGTTTACTAACATCTTGGTGCAACAATTCTTTTTCAAAAATTTCTTTTAGCACTTCAATGTTTCTGTTTTCACAAAATACTAACGGAAAGAATAACCATACATTAGCAGTGCCTACTTGGCCATCTTCACGGTGATATCCCATAAAGGTGGCATCATTCCATTTAGAAACATCTGGAGCTGTCCAATTAAAATCGGCGGTTTTACCTGATACTTTTGCACTTTGGTGCTTTACATTTTCTGTAGTAAGTACCCCTCCTTTAGCAATAAACTCACTTGCTTTACCCACCAATACTCCGTACATGATTATTTCATCTCCAACGGCCATATCAGTAGTAGCAATTTTGTGTTTTGCTTTGGTATCGGTTAGTACCGTATACTCGGTGTCTTCTAGTACAATGGTTTCGCCTGCCTTTAAGTTAGTTAAGGCAACCGCTACATTGTCATCTTTATGTACTTTAATTAATCTCTTTTGCATGGTTTTGGTGTTATGCGTATAGTTGACTAAAATTTCCGTAGGCTACTTTCACACCATTAGCATCTAGTTCTTGTAGTGCTAATGTAATTGCCTTGCTTAACCCGTCTACTTTGGTAAGGTCTTTATCCCAGAAAAGGCTATTACCTAATACTTTTTCTGTAACGGTTGCATACTCATTGGTAGCCCAAGCTTTTTGTATAAAGTCTACAATTGTAGCATCATCATTAATAGGCATTGTACTACCATTCCAATCTCCTTTGTAGAAACGGATAAGACAAGCAAAAGCAAACGTTAAATGAACAGGTAGCTTTTCATGTTTTTCAACATAGCCTAATAAACTTGGTAATACACGTACTTTAAATTTTGAAATAGAGTTGAGTGCAATACTGGATAAATTATGTTTAATAAACGGATTTCTAAAACGGTCAAATACCTCTTCGGCAAATTTATCTAGTGCTTCTTTTTCCATATCCAGTGTTTCAATAATTTCTTTAAACACTGCTTTTTGTATAAAGTCTCCTGTAAACTCGTCGTCTACCGTTTCTTTAACGGTTGTTTTACCGTATAATAAACCAAATGGTACCATACTGGTATGTGCACCATTCAAAATACGTACTTTACGGGTACGGTATGGTTGCATATCTTCTACTACCAATACATTCAAATCAGTTTTGTCAAATGGCAGTTTCTCTTTTAATTTTTCATCACCTTCTATAACCCATAAGAAGAAAACTTCTGCTGTTACAATAAGGTTATCTTTATAGTCTAATTGAGCGTTGTACTCTTCAATTTGGTCTTTCGGATATCCAGGTACAATTCTATCTACCAATGTATTATGAAAGGTACAAGTATTGTTTAACCATACTTTAAATTCACCATCTAGACTCCAATCATCTATATACTTAAAAATGTAATCTTTTAAGGTGTCTGCATTGTAGTTAATTAGTTCACAAGGTATAATGGTAACTCCTTTATCTTCAGCTCCATTAAAATGCTCAAATCGTTTGTATAGCAAATACGTTAATTTAGCAGGGAATGAAGACGGTGGTTGCATATCAGGTTTGTCAGAAGGTACATACGCAATTCCTGCTTCTGTAGTGTTAGAAATGATAAACTCAAGTCCTTCTTCTTTTGCTAGTGCTAAATAAGCATTATAATCAGTGTATGGATTAATAGTGCTAACAATATTAGAGATTAATTCTTTTTCCTGAATTTCTTCTCCTTTTTTAACCCCTTTCATAAATAGGGTATATAGTCCATCTTGTTCTTCTAGCATATTCACCATTCCTTGTGCAATCGGTTGCACAACTGAAACCCCAAAAGATTTTCCAGCTTTTGTATTAAGCTGTTGAATAGCATAATCTACAAAGGCTCTTAAAAAATTACCTTCGCCAAATTGTATTACCTTGATAGGTAATTTTGCTTCCAGGCCAACATTTGCTCTGGTTAGTAAGCGTGTATTATTTTCTACTGACATACGTTTTAGGTTTTATGGGTTTTGTTTTTATAAGCGTTGGAAAACGTACATTTTCCAACGCCTTTCTAAATTAAACTACCTATTCTTTAGCTAATGCTAAATTAGTTAAAGCTTTTTATCTATTTAAATTACGCTGTAATAATTTAAAAGTATATTTTCATTTATAAATCGGTAACTGGTTCGTACTTAGGTAAAAGTGATTTCATTACAACCCAAGCAATCATGTAAGCTACTGCACATACACAAAATATGATAAAGTAACCTGCTTCTTCACCTTTAAAGCCTAAGAAGGTCATTTGGGTATTTTTTGAATAATCAAATAACATACCCGATCCTTTATTGATAAAGAAAGAACCTATACCACCAGCTAATCCTCCTATACCTGTAATGGTTGCAATGGCTCTTCTTGGGAATAAATCTCCTACTACAGAGAATATGTTAGCCGACCAAGATTGGTGGGCAGCACCTGCAATACCTATAATTACAATAGGTATCCAATAGGTTATTTGCCCTAAAGGTTGTGCAAACAATGTTAATAAAGGGAAGAGTGCAAATATGAACATTGATTTCATACGCGCATCATAAGGTTCTTTTCCTTTATTTACAAAATAACTAGGTAACCAACCACCTATAATAGCTAGTAATGTAATAGCATATAAGATAAATAGTGGTAATGCTGTTTCGGTATCATTCATATCGTAAATAGCGCTTAAATAAGCTGGTGTCCAGAAAAGGAAAAACCACCAAACCCCATCGGTCATAAATTTACCTACTAAAAATACCCAGGTTTGTTTATGGTTAAAACATTTTAAAATGTTCACCCCGCGTTTTTTACCATCTGCTGTAGGCTCATCCATATCATTATCTTGTTGGATGTATGCTAACTCATCTTTAGATACTCTTTTGTGGGTTTCTGGTTTATCATACACAAAAATCCATACACCCATCCAAATAAATCCTAAAGCACCAATAAGTATAAATGCCATTTCCCAGCCGTAAGCATTGGCTATAAAGGGTATGGTAAGTGGGGCACCAAGTGCCCCAACGGTAGCCCCAGCGTTAAAAATACTAGTAGCTAAAGCTCTATCTTTTTTAGGGAAATATTCTGCTGTTGTTTTAATAGCCGCCGGGAAGTTACCTGCTTCACCAAAGGCTAATACTAATCTTGAAAAAATAAAGAACGTTACACTAATAGATACTACAGTACCTACTTCTCCTATCCCTTCAATAATTTCTTTAGCACCACTAAAACTAAATACCCATTCTCCTGTAATATACCCTGCGGTAAAAATACCTGAAAAAGCATGTAAACAGGCTCCTAAAGACCATATACCAATAGCCCATAAAAATCCTTTTTTAGTGCCCAACCAGTCAATAAGTGGTCCGGCAATAAGCATGCTTATCGCATAGAATATAGAGAATAAAGCAGTTACGTTTCCATAGTCATTATTAGTCCAATGAAACTCAGGTGCAATGTTATTTGCCCAAGTAAGCGAAAGAACCTGTCTGTCCATGTAATTAATTGTAGTAGCAAAGAAGAGCATGGTACAAATAAACCATCGGAAATTAGTAGTTGTTTTAGCTGTTGCTTTCATAGTAAAATGATGTTTTATGCACATTAATTACACTTCTTGAATACGATTAATGCGCTATTATTGGTTGTTTTAATGTTATGCTAGTCAGCTTGTTGTGTTACGAAATCGTTATAGTTTTTAAATGTTAGTATGCGCCTCTGGCTATAAAGAGGTTAAGCATACTATTGTTAGTTAGTTTACTTTATAATCGAGCCTATATGCCGTAAGGCTTCTCTCGAAATAAGAACTTAATTTGTAACTATTACACAAGGGTTAGCCTTGGCTTAGGTTACTTTTTATATTGCTTAATTATAGCCAATGTTTCAGCTACTTTATCTGCCAATCCTTTATAATCGTTGTTGGCTATTACCTGGCTATTAATTAGTTTAGAGCCTATACCTACACAGGTTACACCTGCATTAAACCATTCAGAAATACTCTCAACGGTAGGGGATACACCTCCGGTAGGCATAATCTTAGTCCAAGGGCAAGGCCCTTTAATGGCTTTTACAAAATTAGCTCCATAAGTACCTCCCGGAAATAGTTTCACTACTTCGCAACCTAATTCTTCTGCTGTGGCAATTTCTGTTAGCGTAGCACAACCAGGTGACCATAAAACTTTTCTTCGGTTACATACAATGGCAATATCTTCTCTAAATACAGGTGTTACAATAAAACTTGCGCCTAACTGCATGTACATAGAAGCAGTAGCAGCATCTGTAACAGAGCCTACACCTAAAATCATTTCAGGGCATTCTTTTGAACAGTATTTAATTAAGCTGGCAAATACTTCATGAGCAAAGGCACCGCGAGAAGTGAACTCAAATAAACAAGCACCACCATCGTAGCAAGCTTTTACTACTTTTTGCATTACCTCTACATCGGCATGGTAAAACAACGGAACCAGTCCTGTTTTTTCCATTTGTAAGGCAACTTCTATTCGTGAATATATTTTCATCAGTTGTTAGTTTTATCGTTGTACTCTACCAGATTGATCACCACCCATAAGATTTTCTACTTCTTCTTTAGAAACCAAATTGGCATCGCCGTAAATGGTGTGTTTTAAGCAAGAAGCGGCTACTGCAAAGTTTAGTGCTGTAGCGTCATCGTAGGTATTTAATCCGTAAATTAAAGCTCCCATAAAGCTATCTCCCGCACCTATGCGGTCTACAATATGGGTTATGTTATAAGATTCTGATTCGTGCAAGGTAGTGCCATCATGTAAAACAGCCGACCAAGTATTGTGAGATGCGCTAATGCTACCACGGTTGGTAATAGCTATTTTTTGAATACTGCTAAATCTGTTTCTTAGCTTTTCGCATAATGAGATTAGTAATTCTTTTTCAGTAGTTCCTTCAGGGTCTATGTCGAAGTATTGTTTAGAGGCGTAATCTCCTGCTAAAACAACATGGCATTTGGCAACCATAGGCTCCATAATTTCTTGCGGAGTTTTGCCATATTTCCAAAGGTTGGCACGGTAATTAAAATCGGTAGAAACGGTTAAGCCCATTTCATTGGCAACTTCAATGGCCTCCATACAAACATCGGCAGCTTCTTGAGAAACCCCTGGTGTAATACCCGACCAGTGAAACCAGTTGGCATCTTTAAAAACTTCTTTCCAATCTATCATCCCTTTTTGAATAGTAGAGAAGGAAGAGTGGGCGCGGTCATAAACAATTTTACTACCTCTAATAGATGCTCCTTTTTCTAGAAAATAAATACCTAAGCGGTCACCACCCATGGGTATATGGCCAGTACCTACTTTATATTTGTTCATTTCCATTAGAGCACTTTCCCCAATGTCGTTTTTAGGAAGTCTGGTAATAAACTCAACAGGTAACCCAAATTTTGCAATGCTGGTAAGTACGTTTAATTCACTACCTCCAAAATCTGCATTGAACTCATTTACTTGCGAAAACTTAAGGTAATCTTTAGTAGATAACCTTAACAACAGCTCGCCTAATGCTACAATTTTTTTCACCGTATTAAGAAATTAAATTACTACCTCTTTTGTTGCGTTTACCGGAAAGTTAAAATACTCTTTGGCATTGTTATAACAGATGTCTTGAATAATTTTTCCTATCCACTCTATATCGTTAGGCAATTCGCCTCTTTTAATTTCGTCTCCAAATAAGTTACAAATAACTCTTCTGAAATACTCATGTCTTGGGAATGATAGGAAGCTTCTAGAATCGGTAAGCATACCAATAAAGCAGCTTAAAAGTCCCATATTAGATAATGCATTTACTTGCTTAATAATGCCATCTTTTTGGTCTAAGAACCACCATCCAGATCCAAACTGTACTTTACCTTTTACGCTACCGTCATTAAAGTTACCAATCATAGTAGCTAATACTTCATTATCTGCCGGGTTAAGATTGTAAAGTATGGTTTTTGTAAGCTTGTCTTTACCATCTAATGTATTTAAAAACTTAGATAGGTTTTCCGCTTGCGAATAATCTCCTATAGAATCCCATCCGGTATCTGGGCCTAGTAAACTTAACATTCGTTTGTTGTTGTTACGTAAGGCACCAAGGTGAAATTGTTGTACCCAACCAAACTCATGATAGGTTTCTGCTAAAAATAGTAAAATAGCGGTTTGGAATTTATGAGATTCCTCAGTTAAAAGTGCTTTACCACTCAAACGTTTAGAGAAAATAGCTTCTATTTCACTCTCTGTAAAACTTTCAAAAGGAATAAAGTTTAAACCGTGGTCTGATAATTTACAACCATTCTTGTGGAAATATTCTATACGAGCGCGTAGTGCATTTTTTAAGCTCTCAAACGTTGTAATTTCTATATCGGCAGCTTCACCTAAAGCTTTTAAATAATCGGTATACGTATCGGCATCAATTAGAATAGATTTATCTGGTCTAAAAGAAGTGCTCATGTACAGCGAAGGATTTTCGCTAGCTGCAAATTGTTGATGGTACTGTAACGTATCTGTAGGGTCTTCTGTAGTACACACCGTTTCTACATTCATTTTATTTAATAACCCTAAACAGCTGTTATCTGGCTGGTTTAGTTGTTCTGCAGTAGTGGCATAAATACTATCGGCAGTTTTTTCGGTTAGTAAATCGGTTACATTAAAGTAGCGTGCCAACTCTAAATGTGTCCAATGGTATAAAGGGTTACGCATGGTATATGGCACCGTTTTAGCCCATTGTTCAAACTTTTCTTTATCGGTAGCGTTACCAGTAATGTATTTTTCGTTAACCCCTAAGGTACGCATGGCTCTCCATTTATAATGATCGCCATAGATCCATACTTTAGTGATGTTCTCAAATTGTGTATTATTAGCAATGTCATTTGGTGTTAAATGACAGTGGTAATCTATAATCGGCATTTTGCTAGCATAGTTGTGGTACAGCTCTTCTGCAAAGCTGTTTTCTAGCAAAAAATTATCATGTATAAATGGTTTACTCATTTTAACAAAGTTTATTTTTCGTTACTAGGTTTTCCGATGGTAGCTAATATCCCACCATCTACATAAATTATTTGTCCGTTTACAAAATCACTTGCTTTAGAAGCAAGAAAAACGGTGGTTCCTTGTAGGTCTTCAGGGTCGCCCCATCTGCCTGTAGGAGTTCTTGAAACAATAAAATCATTAAACGGATGCCCATCATATCTTATGGGCTCGGTTTGTGAGGTAGCAAAGTACCCCGGACCAATACCGTTTACTTGTATGTTGTGTTTAGCCCATTCTGTGGCTAAATTTCTAGTTAACATTTTTAAGCCACCTTTAGCCGCAGCATAAGCAGAAACCGTATTTCTACCAAGCTCACTCATCATAGAACAGATATTTATAATTTTACCTTCTTTACGTTCTATCATGCGTCTACCAACTAATTGCGCCATAATAAAAGCACCTACTAAGTCTACATCTATAACTCTTCTAAACTCAGAAATTTCCATTTCTTCTGCCGGTACTCTTTTTATAATTCCTGCATTGTTTATCAAAATATCAATAGCACCAACGGTATCTTCTATTTCCGCTACCTTTTCAGCAGCCACCTTTTCGTCGGTTACATCAAAAATAAACCCAGTAGCTTTAAAACCTTTAGAGGTATAATGCGCTAAGGCATTTTCTAGTTTTTCAGGTGTGGTACTGGTAATTATAAGCTCGGCACCTGCAGCTGCAAGTCCTTCTGCCATAGCCATACCCAAACCGTGTGTGCCTCCTGTAATAAGTGCTTTTTTGGATTGTAGGTTAAATAAGTTCATATAGTATGCTTTGTTTTGGTAGTGGTTATTTTAATTCGTCTGGAGCACAGAAATCCATATCTCCATAATCTAGGTTTTCCCCAGCCATACCCCAAATAAAAGAGTAGTTTGATGTACCAGACCCAGAGTGGATAGACCATTCAGGAGATAACACCGCTTGGTTGCTTTGTAAAAATATATGGCGTGTATGCTCTGGCTCACCCATGAAGTGACTAATAGTTTGTCCTGCTTCAAGGTCAAAGTAAAAATAGGCTTCCATTCTTCTACTGTGTGTATGCGCTGGCATGGTGTTCCATACATTTCCAGGAAGTAATTCTGTTAGCCCCATTTGTAATTGGCATGTTTTAACAATACTATTTACAAGTAGTTTATTTAAGATACGTTTGTTGGCATATTTTTCATCACCAAGCTCAATAACTTCTGCATCTTCTTTGCCAACTTTTTTATTAGGGAACTTCGTATGTGCAGGTGCTGAGTTGATATAAAATAATGGTTGTTCGCCATCTACAGCTTCAAAAATTACATCTTTACATTCTTTACCAATATACAAGGCCTCTTTTTTAGATAGTTCAAATACTTCACCATCTACAGTAATTTTTCCTTTACCTCCAACGTTAATCACTCCCATTTCTCTTCTATCAAGAAAGTTTTCTGATTTTAGATATGGAATAGTTTCTAATTTTAAAGCTTCATTGGTAGGCATTGCTCCTCCAACAATGTATCTATCATACATAGAATAGGTAAGCTTTATATTGTCTGCTTCAAATAAGGTTTCTATTAAAAAGTGATTTCTAAGTTCTTCGGTTCCGTATGACCTTGCATCTACAGGGTGAGATGCATATCTGAATTCGTGTGTTGTCATGGTTAAATAGTATTTATGTAATCGATTACACAAATATAAAAGTTTTATTTGAATATCCTAAGTGATTTTTGATAAAATGAAAAAATGGCAAATTAATTTTGTCAGGAATGAGAAAAACAGGGGTAAAAATTATGAATTAAAAAAAATATTGACTTTTTTTGAACCCTACACTTCGTTTTTCCGTATATAAGTATAAGTTGGTATTCTGTGGCTCTTTACCTAAACTTCACCTAAAGTTTAAGGATGTTGAACGATTTTTTTAAGTTTTATTTCAAATTATTTATACTTTTGTCATGGTTCGTTACTATAAAAATATGAATAAAACAATCTTAGCTATACTACTTAGCCTACTAAGTGCGCCAATGTTTGCAGTTGACCCCCCAGCACCGCAGCCTAATGGAGCACCACCACCACCAGTTGGTTTACCAATTGATGCATGGATTATGCCTATGTTATTTTTGGGGATGCTGTATGGAGGTTACCGCTATATAAAAAAGGCGAAAGCTATCGCTTAAACATATTTATACGCATTCAGTTGCGCTATATATTTACCCACCACATCAAATTCTAGGTTTACTTTAGATCCTACTTTAAAGTTTTTAAAGCAAGTGTGCTCATAAGTATAGGGTATTATTGCTACACTAAATTGGGTTTTACTTGCGTTAATAACGGTTAAGCTAGTGCCGTTTACTGTAATACTTCCTTTTTCTATAGTAATGTTTTTGTAGGTGTCTGCATATTCAAAAGTGAAAAGCGTACTTCCGTTTTGAGATTCTATTGCTGTACAAGTACCGGTTTGGTCTACATGTCCTTGAACTATGTGTCCGTCTAATCTTGCGCCAAGTATCATAGCACGCTCTAAATTTATATGTTCGCCAACTTCTAAAGTACCTAAGTTAGTTTTGTCTAGAGTTTCTTTTATAGCTGTAACAGTGTAATTGTCTTTGTCTATGTTAACAACAGTTAAGCATACCCCATTATGGGATACACTTTGGTCTATTTTAAGTTCTTTGGTCATTTGGGCTGCAACAGTGATGTGTAAATTATCCTGTTCTTTTTCTAAAGAAATAACTTTCCCCAATTCTTCTACGATGCCTGTAAACATATTCTAAATATATTTAGTTAATTTTGTATTAGATTTAAAAAATCAAAAATAGTAAATTGATGCTGTTGGATGGATGCTGATTAAAAGAAATGAGAATTTTATATGAGTGAAAAAGAAAATAAGATTAGAGTAGGTATATCTATTGGAGATCTTAACGGTATAGGAATAGAGGTAATTTTAAAAACTTTTGAAGACCCAAGAATGATGGAATTTTGTACTCCAGTTGTTTTTGGTGCTACAAAAACTTTTTCGTTTCAGAAGAAGGTTTTTAAATTGAGTACCAATTTTGTTGGTATTTCTGACGCTTCTGAGATTGTTCATGGTAAAATGAACGTGGTAAATGTTATTAAAGATATACCTAATGTAGAATTTGGTAAAGAAACCAAAGCTGCAGGAGATGTTGCATTACAATCTTTAAAGGCAGCGGTGGCTGCTTTGAAAGCAGATGAGATAGATGTGTTGGTTACAGCACCTATTAATAAGTATAACATACAGAACGAAGAGTTTAATTTTCCTGGGCATACCGATTATTTGGCAACAGAGCTTGAAGGTGATAGCTTAATGTTTATGATATCTGATACGTTACGTATTGGATTATTGACAGATCATGTTGCGGTGAAAGATGTAGCTGGTGCTATTACACCGGAAGTAATTGAAAGAAAAATTGCTACGGTTGAGAAATGTTTGATTGAGGACTTTTCTATACAGAAACCAAAAATTGCTATGTTGGGTATTAATCCGCATAGTGGAGATAATGGAGTTATAGGAAATGAGGATGACACGGTAATGAAGCCTACGGTTAAAAAACTGTTTGAAGAAGGTAAGATGGTATTTGGTCCGTATGCGGCAGATAGTTTCTTTGGGTCTGATTCTTACAAGCAATTTGATGCTGTAATTGCGGCTTATCATGACCAAGGGTTGATACCTTTCAAAACCTTGTCGTTTGGTAAAGGGGTTAATTATACTGCTGGTTTAAGTAAGGTGCGTACCTCACCAGATCATGGTACTGCGTACGGAATTGCAGGAAAAGGAGAGGCAGATCAGTCGTCATTTATTGAAGCTGTATTTGCTGCCATAAAGATATTTAATAATAGAGAAGATTATAAATTACTAAGTGCAAACCCGTTAGTTAAATCTGACAATTAACAATTGATATAAAAAAATGTTGATAAAATTATCAGCGTAAATAAAAATTTATATCTTTGCACGCTCTAAACTGATGTTAAGATGGACAAGTTTAAGGAATACAATATTCCTTTTGTAGGTTTAAAGGAAGGGAAACACCAGTTTCAGTACTCAATTGATAATGAGTTCTTTGAGTTGTTTGGTTTTACTGAGTTTAATAGTGCGTCTATTAATGTAGAAGTGATTTTAGATAAGAAAATTTCTATGTTAGAGTTGCATTTTAAATCGAAAGGAACGGTAAATGTTGATTGTGATGTTTCCAGTGAACCTTTTGATTTACCAGTAAAAGGGACTTTAATGATGGTGGTTAAATTTGGAGATGAGTTTAATGATGATAATGAAGAATTACTCATTTTACCACATGGAGAGTACCAAGTAAATGTAGCGCAATATATGTATGAAATGATTGTGCTTTCGGTACCTGCAAAAAGAATACACCCGGGGGTAGAAGATGGAACACTATCATCGGATATTATAGAAAAGCTGGAGGAACTTCAGCCTAAAGAAAAACAAGAGACGAATGACGAGGACGATATTGATCCTCGGTGGAATACGCTAAAAAAACTATTAACGGATAAATAAGATTGAACGATGGCACATCCTAAAAGAAAGGTATCAAAAACCAGAAGAGATAAGAGAAGAACGCACTACAAAGCATCTGCTCCTCAAGTAGCTGTTGATCCTACTACAGGAGAGGCTCACCTTTATCACAGAGCTCACTGGCACGAAGGAAAATTATACTACAGAGGTCAGGTGTTAATTGATAACGCTGAGGAAGAAGTAGCTTAATTTTTAGAAAGGCATTAAAAAACTCTCACATATGTGAGAGTTTTTTGTATATGAGCATTTTGGGGTTAAAAAATCCTTTTTTTTCAAAAAAATGGTGTTTTTTTACTATTTTCACTTAATTTTGCATCTGTTTTGCTTTTTTGAAAAAACGTATTTATGGAAAATATAACAGCAGCCATAACCGCTGTAGGAGCGTACCTGCCTGATTTTGTATTAACCAATGCCATTTTGGAAACGATGGTTGATACAAACGATGAATGGATTACCACTAGAACAGGTATTAAAGAAAGAAGAATTTTAAAAGACCCAAACAAGGGAACTTCTTATATGGCCATTAAGGCTGCCGAGAACCTACTTGAAAAAAGAGGTATTAAAGCAGAAGAGATTGACTTAATTATTGTAGCTACAGCTACACCTGATATGCCTGTTGCAGCAACTGCTGCTTATGTGGCATCTGAAATAGGGGCTACCAATGCTTTTGCATTTGATTTGCAAGCAGCTTGTTCTAGTTTCTTATACGGAATGTCATCAGCGGCCAGCTATATAGAGTCTGGAAGATATAAAAAGGTATTGCTTATTGGTGCAGATAAAATGTCGTCTATTTTAGATTACACTGACCGTGCAACCTGTATTATTTTTGGAGACGGTGCTGGAGCTGTATTATTTGAACCTAATAATGAAGGATTAGGTTTTGTAGATGAATACCTTAGAAGTGATGGTATAGGAAGAGAGTTTTTAAAAATTGAAGCAGGTGGTTCTTTATTACCAGCTTCAGAAGAAACTGTGAAAAACAAACAGCATTATGTTTTTCAAGATGGAAGAAACGTATTTAAACATGCGGTTTCTAACATGGCAGATGTTGCCGAGAAAATTATGATGCGTAATGAACTTTCTGATGAAGATGTTAACTGGTTGGTACCACACCAGGCTAACAAACGAATTATCGATGCTACTGCCCAACGTATGGGAGTTGCTGAAGATAAGGTAATGATTAATATACACAAATACGGAAATACAACCTCTGCAACGTTACCCTTATTACTTAACGATTACGAGAAGCAGCTTCATAAAGGAGATAACCTAGTCTTCGCTGCTTTCGGTGGAGGATTTACTTGGGGGTCCATTTATATCAAATGGGCTTATAATTCATAAAATAAAACCTAAAATTATGGATATTAAAGATATTCAAAATCTGATTAAATTTGTAGCCAAATCTGGCGCCAGTGAAGTAAAACTGGAGATGGAGGATGTTAAAATTACCATTAAAACTGGTGTAGAAGAGTCTAAAACAGAGACTAGAGTACTACAGCAAATTCCAATGGGGCAGGCATTACCTCAAGCACCGGCTCCGCAGCCAGTAACACCTTCAACACCTGCTGCTGCAGTAGAAACTAAAGAAGATGAAAATTCGAAATATATAACTGTGAAATCTCCTATCATTGGAACTTTCTACAGAAAGCCATCACCAGACAAACCTTCGTTTGTTGAAGTAGGTAGTACTATTTCTAAAGGAGATGTGCTTTGTGTAATAGAAGCAATGAAACTTTTCAACGAAATTGAATCTGAAGTTTCAGGTAAAATTGTGAAGGTCTTGGTAGATGATTCAAGTCCTGTAGAGTTCGATCAGCCTTTATTCTTAGTAGATCCGTCTTAAGAATTTTAAATTGATTGTGTTCTGCCGGTAACCAACATACCGGTGTAAGAGTTTGATAAAAGTAACATTCACATTTAAGAATTCGACAGATGTTTAAAAAAGTATTAATAGCTAACAGAGGAGAGATTGCCCTACGTGTTATAAGAACCTGTAGAGAAATGGGGATTAAAACCGTAGCAGTTTATTCAACTGCCGATGCAGAAAGTCTTCATGTTAGATTTGCAGACGAAGCGGTTTGTATAGGACCCGCTCCAAGTAAAGATTCATACTTGAAAATTCCTAATATTATAGCTGCTGCAGAAATTACCAATGCAGATGCTATTCACCCAGGATATGGTTTCCTTTCTGAGAATGCCAATTTTTCTAGAATTTGTGCTGAACATGGTATCAAATTCATTGGTGCTTCTGCAGAAATGATTGACCAAATGGGTGATAAGGCTACAGCAAAAGCTACCATGAAGGAAGCTGGTGTACCTACGGTACCTGGTTCTGATGGTATTATACCTTCTTATGAGGTAGCTGAGCAACTGGCAACGGATATGGGATATCCGGTAATGCTAAAAGCTACTGCCGGTGGTGGTGGTAAAGGTATGCGCGCCGTGTGGAAAAAAGAGGATCTTAAAAAAGCATGGGAAAGCGCTAGACAAGAAGCTGCTGCTTCATTTGGTAACGATGGTATGTATATGGAGAAGCTTATTGAAGAGCCTCGCCATATAGAAATACAGGTTATTGGAGACCAGTACGGTAAAGCTTGTCACTTATCTGAAAGAGACTGTTCAGTACAAAGAAGACACCAAAAACTTACAGAAGAAACTCCTTCACCTTTTATGACAGACGAATTACGTCAGCAAATGGGTGAGGCGGCTGTAAAAGCAGCAGAGTTTATTAAGTATGAAGGTGCTGGTACTATTGAATTCTTAGTTGATAAACACCGTAATTTCTATTTTATGGAAATGAACACTCGTATTCAGGTAGAGCACCCGATTACAGAGCAGGTTATTGACTACGATTTAATCAGAGAGCAAATTTTAGTGGCTTCTGGTGTGCCAATTTCTGGTAAAAACTACTTCCCTAAATTACATTCTATTGAATGTAGAATTAATGCGGAAGACCCTTATAACGATTTTAGACCGTCACCAGGTAAAATTACTACATTACACGCACCAGGAGGTCATGGTGTACGTTTAGATACACACGTGTATAGTGATTATGTAATTCCGCCTAATTACGATTCTATGATTGCTAAATTGATTACAACTGCTCAAACTAGAGAAGAGGCTATCAATAAAATGAAGCGTGCTTTAGATGAGTTTGTAATTGAAGGTATTAAAACTACCATTCCTTTCCATAGACAATTAATGGATGATCCGGCTTATGTTTCGGGTAATTATACCACTAAGTTCATGGAAACTTTCGAAATGAAAGAAAAAGAATAAGATACTTTAAAGCTCCCAATATCGGGAGCTTTTTTTTATATGGTTTGCAGGTAAATTTTTATATTTGGCACAACTACCTGTTAAATAATGAGAAATTTTACCGTGCGCATCTTCTTAATACTACTAATTTCCGTAGTCTTTACCTCGTGTTTTGAGATTATAGAAGAGGTAACCCTGCATGAAAATGGATCGGGTAAAATTTTACTCACCTTTAATGCTAGTCAAAGCAAGTCTAAATTGGCTTCTGTGATGCTTTTAGATAGCGTACAAGGCTATAAAGTGCCCTCTAAAGCAGCTATTACCGAAGAGGTTACATATTTGGTTAAAGAGCTTAAAAAAGCCAATGGCATTTCAAATGTTACCTATACCGTAGATTATGATAGTTATATTATTACACTCGGTTGTAATTTTAAACAAGTAGATAATATCAATAGCTTTTCACAAAGTCTTTGGGATAAGCAGCGTATGAAAGGTACCTTTAAATCGTACGATTTTAATTTGGCTTCCAAATTATTTAAGAGGCATTTTGCATATGCGCCCAAACTAAAAAAAGATTTTAATACCTTAAAATCCGCTGATAAAGCGGTATTTAATAATGCTACGTATACAGTTATATACAGGTTTGATACTGAAGTTTCAACCTATAGCAACCAACAGGCTAAACTATCAAAGTCAAAAAAGGCGATGATGATGCGTTTGCCCATAACCCATATTATTAACGGAGAATCATCAATTGAAAATACAATTCAACTAACCAAATAATACCTATGAAAAAGTTTCTTTTATGTGCCTTGTTAGGTGCAACCTTTTCAATGCAATCGCAGAACACTATAGAGAAGGTTCCGCAAAATGCAAATGCCGTTGTTTCGGCTAATGGTGAAAACCTATTAGAGCTCATGTCTGTTGTAGAATTAGATGAGTCGTTATTAGGAAAGTCATTAATACCTATGATTCAACGTTTTTCTGAAACATCAACCTCGTTAGCAGATGCTGGTATTAATTTAAATGCTTCTACCCAGTACTTTATGCAGGTTACCGATAGTATTACCTACCATGTAGTTATTTTACCTGTATCTAATAGTGATAAGTTAGAGGTGTTTTTTGCAGGTATGGAAGGTTCAGAGATTGTGCAAGAACAAGAATTTCACACTTTTGGAGGAGAGCAAACGGCTCCTGTAATGTTATGGACAAAGGAGTATGTAGCTTTTGTGAACGGTGTTTTAAATAACGATTATCTGAACAAAGAGGAAGTAGCTGCACGTTACGGATTAGAGGTTGAAGAGCCGTTTTCTCTCGAAGCATGGTTGGCAGAGAATGCAGAAAAAGAGCCTGAGGAAACTACTGTTTACCCAGATGACACCGAAGTAGAAGAGGTGGAGATAGAAAGTGTAGAAGACGTGGAAGTAGCGGAGGAAGTGGTAATTGAAGAAGAAGTGATTGAAACAATACCTCAGGATTCTACCGCGTACGATTATGAGTATGACTACGATTATGAATATGAGCCGGCAGAGCCTTCTGAAAATGATAAAATTAAGAAACAACTTGCTGCTGCTTGGAGCTTTGCAAAAGCTAAGGAATATTTAAGAGCAGATGGTAAATCTTCTATCTTAAAGAATAAAGAGTATAGAAAGCAGATTGATGATAAAGCAGAACTTTCATTGTATATGGCAGATATGTCTGCTATGATGGAGGCATTTTTTAGTGGTTTGTCTGGGTATGCTAATTTAGATGCAACCATGATGAGCGATATGTATAAGGAGTTTTCTTTATCAAACAATTTTTATATTAATGATAAGGATATTACAGTGAAAATGACCTCTAATTTCAGTGATGAAATGGCGGATATGTATAAGAAGATATATGATAGAAAGTTGAATTCAGACTTTTTAAATTATATTAATGAGGACAAAGCGATAGGTTATATGGCATTTGCTATTAATACGGAAGAAACGTTAAAAGTATATCCTAAACTTTTAACTAAGTACATGCCAAATGTACCTCAGTTAGACACTGAAGTGGTAGATATTTTTGCTGACCTATTTTCATTATTATTAGATGAAGAGGCTATTGGAGATGTTGTGAAAGGAGATGCTCTATTTGTATTTAATGGTATATATGAAGAAGAGGTAACATATACTACGTATGACTATGATGAAGACTTTAATTATGTAGAGGTAACTGATACCAAAATGGAGAAAGTACCAGACTTTTTAGTAATGGCTTCTTCAGATGATACTTCTTTGTTAAATAGACTTATAGCTTATGGTGTTGAAAAGCACGTGATTGAAAATATGGGTGGGTATTACGAAATTGATACGCCAGTTGATGTGCCTTTTAATGTATACCTTACTATAAAAAATGGAATTATTTTTATGGGTAATTCTTCAGAGAGTATGTCGCAAATTACGTCTGGTAATTTTGTGGCAAAAGTTTCAGATGCACATAAAGATATGCTAACTAAGAGTAAGTTTTCTGCCTATTTTAACGCCGATAGAATGTCGCAAGAATTACCGGTAGAAGATATGAGTATTGGTGAGATGAAAATGGTATTGTACTTATTAGAAAATTTTGGAGAGCTTAGCTTAGAAACTTCTAAAGTTAAAGGGAACCGTATGGAGGGTACTTATAAATGGACCATTCCTGCAGGTCATGAAAATGGGTTAAAATACTTTTTTGATGTGATTCAAAATATGCCAAGATAAATGAAGATACTTAAAAAAATCTTTAAAGGAGTAGTACCAATTTTATTGGTGCTACTCCTTATTTTTTATGTAGTATTAGGGTATAGAGAGTATAAATCTTATATAAACGTATTGCCAGCAAATGTTGATAAGGTTGTAAAGGTAAAGGTAGATGATTTAGCTATAGAGTACTTTTTATCTAAGGTAAAAGGAGAGGTAGAGAGTGTTGATGATATAGACAAAGAACATTTAAATACGGGTATTTACGTGCCTGCAAATGTGTTGTTATATACTGTTAAGAACAAAAAAAGCACTACCATTTTTACCACATTACCAATATGGGACTCATTGGATGCTAGCAATTTTTTAAAAAAGAAATACCATTTTCAACAAATGTCAGATTCTTTAGGCTATACTTATTTAATGAAGAATGATTACCAGTGGAGTGCAGCGTTAACTAATGATAAAATGGTAATTTGCTATGCTGCTAGTAAAGAAAAGGTTCAAGATGTCTTTCATTTGGTATTGGTAGATCATTTGTTTCTTTCAGAAGAGGAATACCTTTTTAATAGCATAAAAGAAGCTGATAACGATGTTACCATTTTGGGTAGCTCAGCTATTGACCATATAGCAATTGATATAAGTAGGTCACATATTGAAATAGATGGAGTTTGGGAAGGAGTATTTAGAAAGAGGAAACAATCAGATGTTATTAAGCCATTTAAAAGAGATACTACTGTTGCTATCAAGTTTTTGATGCACGGAGCCCCTTATATGGCTAATGGTAATTTTAATATAGGAGGCTACCAATTAACCTATGATAGTATAGCAAAATACAGTAATAATTTTGGGCTAGAGGTAAAAGGTGTTACCAACCAACAAGAATCTGCTGTTACCTATGAGTATAATGATGATTTCGAAAAGATACCTGTGGTGAGCTATAACAATGTAACGGTTCCCAACATTCAAATGCAATTAGACGCAGGTGATGCTGTTGAAGATTTAGAGCATTATTTAAGAACACAGCAGATAGTGAAAGATAGTATAGTGAATAAGGAAGTATTTCCGCTTTACACCTTGTTGGTAAATAACACTACTACTTCTTTAAAGTGTACCACCAATTTTGATGTAAGTAGGGATTTAGATTTAAACTTACCAGATGATAGTATACTATATCTGTTTGTTAACTTTAATACATTGTTTCAGTATAAGGAACTTAATGCTTTTAGTGATTATGCGAAAGACTTACAGAATTTAGAACTACAGGTGAATTCGTCGGGTGCTGTATATACTATTGATGGTGAATTAAACTTTAATGGTTCGGTAGCAAATTTCGTAGAATTATTAATTAGGTGATTTAAAGTGTGTTAACGTCCTGTTTTATTTGTTATCTTTAATAGAAAAATATACATATGTTTAGCTATTGGGAATTAAAAAATTGGATACAGGACATAGATATTGCTATTGTAGGTAGTGGTATTGTAGGACTTAATTGTGCTATAACATTACAAGAAAAATATCCTGATGCATCTATTCTTATCTTAGAGAAAGGGATGCTACCTATGGGGGCAAGTACTAAAAATGCCGGATTTGCTTGTTTTGGTAGTTTGTCTGAACTACTGAATGACATGAATACTCATAGTGAAGAGGAAATGGTGCACTTGGCTACTAGTAGATGGGAAGGTTTACAAGCGCTTAGAGCACTTATTGGAGATAAGGCTATGGATTATAAAAACTATGGAGGACATGAGATTTTTTTGAAAGGTGACCCTGAGTTTTATGAATCTTGTTTGGAACAGCGTGAACGGGTAAACCAAATTTTGAAGCCTTATTTTAAGCAAGATGTTTTTCAGGAAGAAGCTAATATTTTTAGTTTCGGTAAAATACAAGATTACTATATTAGCAACACCTTAGAGGGGCAGTTAGATACTGGTAAAATGATGGCTGAATTGCTAAAATTGGCCTACATGAAAGGTATTAAAATATTGAATAGCATTATTGTAGAAGGGTTTGATGATTTTGGCGATGGAGTGGAAGTGTTTACCAATGCATTTGATTTTAAAATGAAACGTTTGTTTATAGCTACCAATGGGTATGCAGGTGATTTAGGAATTACCGATGTTAAACCTGCACGTGCACAAGTTTTGGTAACAGAACCTATTCCTAATCTAGCTATAAAAGGTACATTTCATATAGAAGAAGGATATTATTATTTTAGAAATATTGATAACCGCATTTTGTTTGGTGGTGGTAGAAACTTAGATATTGCAGGTGAAACCACAACCAATATGGCACAAACTATACTTATACAAGAGCGGTTAGAAGAATTATTAGAAACGGTTATTTTACCAGATACCGATTTTGAAATAGCACACAGATGGAGCGGTATTATGGGAGTAGGCGCAGCCAAAAGGCCCGTATTAAAGTCGTTGAGTACCAATGTGTATTGTGGTGTGCGTTTGGGCGGTATGGGTATTGCCATAGGTGCCTTGGTAGGAAAAGAATTAGCAGTTTTAGAAGCGTCATCGTAAATTATGAAAAAATTCACCCGATTTATACTTAAAATTATTTTTTGGTTTATTGTTATTACCGTTTTATGGGTAACGGCATATCGTTTTTTACCAGTGCCTTACACGCCTTTAATGGCTATAAGGGCTTATGAAAATAAAGACGATGACCAGTTTGAAATTAAACACGATTGGGTACCCCGAAAATACATAGCACCGTCTATGGAGCTTGCTGTTGTGTGTAGTGAAGATCAGAATTTTTTAAAACATCATGGGTTTGATTTTGGCGCCATAGAAAAGGCTATGGAGCACAATAAGAAAAGTAAAAAGGTGAGAGGTGCTAGTACCATTAGTCAGCAAACAGCTAAGAATGTGTTTTTGTGGCAAGGAAGAAATTGGGTACGTAAGGGCTTTGAAGTATATTTTACATTCTTGATAGAGCTTATTTGGCCTAAAGAGCGCATTATGGAGGTTTACCTAAATAGTATTGAAATGGGTAATGGCGTATTTGGAGTAGAGGCTGCTTCACAATACTGGTTTACCAAACCTGCTAGTAAACTAACCAAAAGCAATGCAGCAGCGCTAGCTGCTATTTTGCCTAACCCTAGAAAATATAGAGCTAACCCACCTACACCTTATATACAGGGTAGAGTTGCCTGGACCTTACAGCAAATGCGTTTTCATGGGGGTAGTTTAAATTATGATAAGTACAAGGATAAGGATGCAACAACTAAAAAATAGGGTGTTAGAACACTGTAAGGTTAGCTTAACAGACAAACTTCACGTATTAGAAATCACTATTAAAGATTTACAGGAATCATTACTTTCAGAAACTAAAAGTACTGCTGGTGATAAACATGAAACCGGTAGAGCCATGGTTCAGCTTGAAATGGAAAAAACGGGCCACAAAATAGGTAGTATTCAACAAGAGCTGCAAATTGTAAACAGAATATTGGCAGATACCATTAAGCAACAGGATGTTGTTAGATTGGGTAGCATGGTAAATACCAGTAATGGTATCTATCTATTATCTGTTGGGCAAGGTGTTGTAAAATGTGAGGACGCTGTTGTATATGCTGTTTCGTTAAAGTCTCCAATTGCCGTTGCTTTAATCGGCAAAAGAGTAGGAGAAGAGATTTCCTTTATGGGGAAAACTATACTTATAAAGGCTATTGTTTAGTTAGTAAATTAAGTGCTATGTTAGCATCTGTTGTATACGGTTCTTTACTCTCAACAAACACGCGTTGTCCGTTTTGTAATTCGGCAATTACTAGATAATCTGCGCCTCTGTAGTAACATTCTTTTACCATGGCAGGGGTGCCATTTTCAGGTACTATGTGTAGTTGATGAGGGTAACAAATAATTTCTTTCTCAGTTTTACCAAAGTCTTTACCGTTTAAAACGTTGATATCGCCAAATAGCGCTGCTGTATACGTATTTTTAGGGTTGTTGTATACTTCTTTAGGTGTGCTGAAAGAAAGTGCCTCTCCGGCCTTCATAACTAAAATCTTATCAGCAAAAGGTAAAGACTCTTCTTTGTCGTGTGTGGCAACTATACAGGTTATGTTAGCTTGTTTTAGGTGTTGGAATAAATTTCTACGTAATCGGTTTTTCTGAAAAGAGTCTATATGGCTAAATGGCTCATCTAGTAACAATACTTTAGGCTCACGAGCAATAGCTCTAGCCAGCGCAACACGTTGCATTTGCCCACCACTTAACAATTTTGCTTTTACATTGGCATAGGGTGTCATCTCTACCATATCTAAAAGCTCTTTAATGCGTTGCTGTTTTTCCTCTTTATAAAAGTTAGAAAGGTACTTACCTATATTTTCTGCAACCGTAATAAAAGGCATTAAGTCAAAATCTTGTGCTAAATATTTCATGAAATCCATGCCAGGAACTAAGTGATAAGCCGGGCCTAGTATTTGGGTTTCATTGTAGAACATCTCCCCTGCATCTAAGTCAAATAACCCATATAAGCACTTTAACAAGGTACTTTTACCACAACCGCTTTCGCCAACTACAGCTATATGTTCTCCTTGCTGAACGTTAAATGACAGATTTTTTAAAATAGGTTTTTCGTTATAAGAAAATGAGATGTTAGCAACGTTTAGCATGCAGAAATTTTTTGGTAAAATTAAGCATTATAAAAACGCTAATAAAATAAAAGCAGGGTATATTAAAATGTAGTACAACAGAGTAGTTGCATACAAAACAGCAATGGTATAAATAAAAACAACCCTTGCGAAATAAATCACAAGGGTTTATGTTTTCAATTACTAAGGATTTCTAGAAATCTAGTAATATATGTTTAGCTAATTCTTATAAGCTTAAAGCAGTAAACCAATCAGCCCAAGCTGGCATATCAGCACCAGCACCAGCACCAGTTGAAGTACCTTCAGTGAAACCTGGTAAACCTAAAGTAGATAAAGAACCATCAAAAGCTACATCATCATAAACTGAATCAAAATCAATTTTAAGACCTGCAGTAGGAGTATTGAAATCGATGTTAGTTAATTGGAATGTACCATCTGTAATGAATGCAGTAGATCTGTCAGAATCAATTTCGATATATTTCATATCGTCACTAACATCAAAACCAGACATGAAAACATTACTAATGTTTACGTTAGTACCTTCTCTTAAGTTCATACCTTCACCGTTACCAGCACCACCAATAATAGAGATGTTAGATAATTGTGGGTTAGAAGCTGGGTCAGCATCGTTGTTTAAACCGTTACCGTCACCTTCAAATCCTGAATCTGCATCACTTTCCATAGAGATGTAGATGTTAGATACAGTACCTGTCCATCCTTCTGTCCAGTCAACTGAATCATCACCAGAGTATAAAGAAAGTAAGTTAGTAGCACCAACAGTACCACCAAAGAACTCCATACCGTCATCTTTACCCATGTAAGAAACAATGTTTTCAACTTCAGTACCACTACCTACACCGTAGAAAGAGAAACCGTTGAATTCAGATTCTGGAGTTAACTGAGCTCCACCGTAAGCTACAACAACATATTTTAAAGCTCCTGAAGAATCTCCAGATTGAGATCCACCATATTCTAAGTTACGAACCTCAGCAATTGCAGGAGAAATTTGTTGGAAATCTGCACCTTCACCAACACCAAAGTTTACTGGTGCATTACCACATACAGTGATTCCACCCCATTGTCCTTTTTCATGAACGTCAGCAGTAAAAATAATTGGTTGTGCAGCTGTTCCTTCTGCTATAATAGTTGCGTCTTTTTTTACAATAAATGTATCAATACCATCAGCTCTACTAGCAGTAAAAGTTGTACCAGGAGCTATAGTTAAAGTAACACCACTCTCTACATAAACATCACCTTGTAAAATGTAGTTACCAGCTGGGATCTCATAGTTTTCAGTAACAGTACCTCTTAAAGTTGTACCATCAAAGAAAGAAACTGAAGAACCGCCTCCATTGTTGTCGTCATCACCACATGATGTTAAAAATAATGCTGCAAGAGCGAAACCAGTTAAAATGAATTTTTTCATAATTGTGTTTTGTTAGAAAATTGCTTTTTTGAATTTTGAGCAAATTAACCTAATACGTTTATTGTAATGATTACCCAATTATTAAGTAATTGTTATTAAAAGCTATAATTAACACCTACGCTAAAATCGGTACCTCTTTTATAGTTTGTATATGACTGAACGTTTAACTGATCTACAATTCTTTCTGAAGTGTCATTTAATATGTTACTTGCTTTAAATGAAACAGATAAGTGTTCATTTAACTTGTTTTTCCAGATAAATGTTAAGTCGTTAAATGGTTGTTCGTATTGGTCGTTGATAGTACCAGAACCTAGTGCAGATATTCTCTCGCTAAAGGTATTGAATGTCACTGTAAACGTACTTTCCCAATTGTCAGATAGTCTAAAGTCATAATTAGCGTCTGCATTAAATAGGAAGTCAGATGCACCTTGTAAACTTCTTTCATCAGAAATTAAACCTACCTGATTAGCATCAGATCTGTCTAATGTTACGTTAGATTGCATGTACGTAGCATTAAAACCAAAGTAAATATTGTTTAAAGCTTCATTGTCAAAAATGTTACCTAACTTTTTAATTACTTCAAGTTCTAAACCATAAAGAAAAGCGCTCTCAGTGTTTACAAAAGTAGTTCTGAAAGAAGTACCCCCTTGTTGTACACGAATGGTTTCAATTGGGTTTTCTATGTGTTTAGCAAAAGCATTAAGTGAAAGTAATTCACCTGAGTTAGGGAATAACTCAAATTTTAAATCTGCATTGTAATTGTCAGATAAAACTAAATTAGGGTTACCTACTAATTCATCTCCTTTAGAGTCAATTCTTAAGAAAGGAGCCGTTTCAACGTTTTTAGGACGTGTATACGTTTTACTAGCAGCAAAACGTAAGTTTGTTTTGTCAGATAATGAATACTTAGCATTAACAAATGGTAATAGCTTAGCTCCACTTTCAATTTCTATAGTATTAAACTGAGTTAAAATACCAGAGTTTTGTAATGTATACTCTCTGTTAATGTATTCTACACGAGTACCTGCAGAAACATCAAATTTTTGAGAAGGTTTGTATGCATAACTAGCATAACCCGCATAAATATTGTTGTTACCAACATAAGATTTTGGTGCACCTACAGATTCAGTGTATCTTAAATCTCCACTAGCAAAACCATTTTCAATAACATCATTTGGTCTGTCAGGGTTTACAATAAATGCATTTGCAGTAGTAGTGTATCTAGAAACCAAAAGGAATCTGTTGAAGAAATCTACTTCTTCAATATTAGCATCGGCACCTACTTTTACAGTGTGCTTAAAGAAATCTCCATTTTCATCTGAAACTTCTCCCATTTTTCTGAAATACTCTAATTTACCAGCAATATTGTAGTTGTCAGAGCTTAAAAAGTATCTATTATAGATAAGGTCATCTGCATTACTAAACTCAGTAGTGTAAATGCCGTCCTCGTTGTTATCTTCATAAGACCATACTTTTTGGTCTGGTTGGCTAAATTTACCAATACCATATGTACCAAGGTAACGAACACCGCTTGTGTTAGACTCATCTAAGTAAGAACTACCAATAAACTGAATTTGGTGTAAAACAGAGTTTTTGTATCTGTTGTTTCTAGCAAATTTGTTATCAACGTCTCTGGTAAAACCTTGAGCATCTTGGAAGTTGTTGCTAGAAGTTCTAGGTTGTAAGTAGTTTAATGCTAACTTAGTTCTAGGGTTTTGGTATAATAAAGACATTAATAAGTTAGAAGTTGTACTAAACTCAAAGCTGTTATCTTTAGAGAACCCTCTTACTTCAGTACCACTACCTCCGTATTGTAAATCAGAACCATATTGCCAGTTATAGTCGTTAGAATAACTTAACCCAATATAGTAACCTAATCTTGCATCACTATTTTTTAAATCTATTTTATCACCTACTACAACTCCAAAATCAAAACTTACAGGAGTACCTGCTTCTTCGTAGTTGTAATCAGATTCAAAAAGGTTAGCAGATTCAGATGGAGTTAATGAGATGTTTGTAGAGATTGTGTTTTCACTAAAAACAGCTGGAATTTCTCTAGCATCTGCTCCACCAAAACCAAAATATTCAGTAGAAGATTCTTTGTCAATTAAAAATGTGTTACCACTTTTAAAAGCATTACTGTTAACACCAGCACCAAAACTTACCTCTACCACTTGGCTGTTAGGAATGTCTTTTGTGTGAATATCAATAGTAGCACCTGCAAAATCTCCATATAGATTTGGGTAGTATACTTTGTTAATATCAATGTTTCTTAAAATGTCTGAGGTAAATAACTCAAGTGGAACAATTTTTTGTTCCCAGTCTACTACAGATACAGGAAGCTCATTTACTAATAATGAGTTGTAACGGTCATCAAGACCTCTAATAAATATACCTCTAGAGGCTACTTTAGTAATACCAGCAGCAGCTACTACACCTTGGCTAGCATCGCTAATACCTTTTCTTGAAAGTTCTTGTGCTCCAATAGAAGTTTTAATCTCAACCGCTTTTTTCTGTTCTATTAACAGCGCTACTTGAGAATCTTTTTTAGTTGTTGTTTCTACTGTTACTGCTTCTAGCATTTGACTATCAGCACTTAAACTTGCATTTAAGTTAGCAACTTTTCCTGCTTCAACTTTTACATCAGGAACTTCTAATGTTTTATATCCAATAAAACTAATTACAACGGTATATGTACCAGGAGTTACATCCTGAATTTGAAATAAACCGTCCATATCTGTTGTTGTTCCTTTAGCTGTTCCTTTAATTTGAACATTCGCAAACGGAAGCGGTTCATCGTTCATGTCTTTGTCGGTAATTGTACCTACGATGGAACCATTCTCTTGTGCAAAACCTAAGGTAATGAACATGAGTAAAATAGTTGTTAAGAAATACTTCATTCTAGTGTTGTTGAATTTTCCGCAAAGAACATGACCTGCTGTAAAGTTCAGGTTAATCGAGTGTTAAATAATTGTAACTAAAATAAAGTGCAATTTTGTAGGGTGCTTGTTTTTCAATGTATTGAGATTTTTCCAAAAAAATTATGCTGTATATTGCAGCACTTAAGATCATATAATATGCATTGGGAACAGCTTTTGTCTCTGAAAAAATACGGAGATACAAAAAAAAGAGTACGTTTAGAACAAGATGAAACCAGACTAGGTTTTGAAGTAGATTACGATAGAATAATTTTTTCTTCTGCTTTTAGAAGTTTACAAGATAAAACACAAGTAGTACCCTTAAGTAAAACCGATTTTATACATACCAGACTTACGCACAGCTTAGAAGTATCGGTAGTAGGTAGAAGTTTGGGGCGTACAGTAGGGAAGGCTATTTTAGAAAAATACCCGCACTTAAAAACTGATTTAGGATATCAAATAACTGATTTTGGTGCTATTGTAGCGGCGGCTTGTTTAGCCCATGATATAGGAAACCCACCATTTGGACATAGTGGGGAAAAAGCTATTGGAGAGTTTTTTAGTAATGGAGAAGGGCAACAGTACAAAAACCAATTAACCGATAAGCAATGGCAAGACCTGATTGATTTTGAAGGAAATGCCAATGGATTTTCGGTGTTAAACAATGCATTGTTTAAAGTAGAAGAGGGTTTACGTATATCGTATGCTACGCTTGGGGCTTTTACAAAGTACCCAAAGGAGTCGTTACCTAAAAAGCCAACCTCACAAATTGCAGATAAGAAATATGGTTTTTTTCAGCACGATACATTTTTGTTTGAAGATGTAGCACAAGAGTTAGGTCTTATTAAAAAACCAGGAGATGACGTGGCGTATCACCGCCATCCGTTGGCATTTTTGGTAGAAGCTGCAGATGATATATGTTATACTATTATTGATTTTGAAGATGGTATAAACAAAGGATTGATAGACGAAGATTATGCATTGGAGTTTTTAATAGCTATTGTAAAAGATACTATTAATACCCAAAAGTATTATGAACTTACTACTAAAGAAGAACGTATTAGTTACCTAAGAGCTTTGGCAATAGGGCAATTGATACAAGATGCTGTAGCGGTATTTTTAGCTAATGAGGAGGCTATTTTACAAGGTGAATTTCATTATGCGTTAACCGAGAAAAGTAAGTTTAAAGCTCAGATTAGCGATATTATTAAAATATCTGTAGAGCGTATTTACCGCAGTAGAGATGTTATTGAAAAAGAATTAATGGGGTATAGGGTATTACAAACCTTATTAGGGAAGTTTTGTACTGCTTATATGAATAATGTAAAAGGCACTGCCTCTAATTATGATAAGTTGGTGCTTGAAATGTTACCTGAAAAATTTAAAAGCATTAAAGAAGATACTTATTCTGGATTGCTCTCAATATGTCAATTTGTATCACTACTTACAGATGGTAGTGCTATGGAAATATATGGTATTCTTGAAGGGTACGGAAAATAAAAAAGAGGTGCATAAAGCACCTCTTTTGTTATGTTTATTTTTCAATTGCTTGTTTTAAATCGGCAATAAGATCTTCTGCGTCTTCTATACCTACACTTAAACGTATTAAGCTATCTACAATACCATTTTTTTCACGTTGTTCTTTTGGTATACTAGCGTGCGTCATACTAGCAGGGTGCCCAGCTAAGCTTTCTACACCACCTAATGATTCTGCCAATGTAAATACTTTTAAGTTTTCTACAATTTTAATAGCTTCTTCATAGTTGTTTCCTTTAGTTACAAAAGAAATCATACCACCAAAGTCTTTCATTTGCTTTTTAGCAACAGCATGGTTTGGGTGGGTTTCAAACCCTGGCCAATATACCTTTTCTACTTTAGGGTGGGCCGCTAAGAATTCTGCCACAGCTTTTCCATTTTCGCAATGGCGTTGCATACGTACGTGCAATGTTTTAATTCCTCTAACCACTAAAAAGCTATCCATAGGGCCACAAACAGCACCACTGGCATTTTGTATAAAGTATAATTGGTCTGCTAATTCTTTGTCTTTTACAACCAAAGCACCCATTACCACATCACTATGCCCACCAAGGTATTTGGTAGCGGAGTGCATTACAATATCAGCACCTAAATCTAAAGGTTGTTGTAGGTAAGGTGTAGCAAATGTATTGTCTACGGCTAATAGTAAGTTATGAGCCTTTGCAATGTTAGCTACTGCTTCAATATCAATAATATTCATCATAGGGTTGGTTGGTGTTTCAACCCAAATTAGTTTGGTATTATCATTAATATATTGTGCAATAGTATCGGCTTCCTGAAAACCTACAAAGTGGAATGTAATACCAAGTTTTTGAAAAATTTTGGTAAACAAACGGTAGGTACCACCATATAAATCATTGGTAGCAATAATTTCATCCCCTGGTTGGAACAATTTCATAACGGCATCAATAGCTGCTAATCCGCTGCCAAAAGCTAACCCGTAGTTTCCGTTTTCTATACTTGCAAAAGCATTTTCTAAAGCAGTTCTGGTAGGGTTTTGAGAACGAGAGTATTCAAAACCTTTATGTCCGCCCGGTGTGCTTTGCGCATAGGTAGAAGTTTGGTATATAGGAGGCATAACGGCACCATAAGCTTTATCATGCTCTTGACCACCGTGTATTGTTTTTGTATTGAATTTCATATAAACGAATTTATAATTGCTGTTAAATCTATGCAAAAGTACTTTATATTAAAGGCAATATCAATAAACCTGCTATCTTTAACCTTCCTTTAAAATTTGTTATGAAAAAAATACTAGCCCTAACTGCAATGGTGGCTCTGTTTTTGAGCTGCGAAACCGAGAAAAAGCAAGAAGTAGCTTTTGATTATATCACTAAAGAAAGTAATAAGGAGTGTAAAGGAGTTAATTGTCCTTTAATAGACATTTCGTACCCTCAAATAACTACGGCAGATTTTCCTTTAGAGGAAATTAATAAGCATATAGAGCAAGCGGTAGTAGCCATTATTAAATCGGCACCTGAAGATGAGGTGGTAGGTGTGTCTGTAGATGATGCTGTGGCTTCTTTTAAAAAGGAGTTTGAAACACTTAGAAAAGATTTTCCGGATTCTGATGCTGGCTTTGAGGCAAAGGTAAAAGGAATTATCTCGTATCAGTCTGATTCATTAATTAGTGTAAAGCTAAATAGCTTTATGTATACTGGTGGTGCACACGGGTATACGGCTACCAAGTATATTAATATTAATAGCAACACTGGGGCGGTAATTGCAAACGAAGCACTGTTTAAAGATGTGGCTTCTTTTAAGAAACATGCAGAGAAAGCTTTTAGAAAGCATGAAAAATTAGCCGACAATGTTCTTTTGAAAGATGCCGGCTATTGGTTTGAAAATGATGTTTTTCAATTACCTGAAAATATAGGTATTTCAAAAACAGATATTATTTTGTTTTATAACCCTTATGAGATTACGCCTTATTCTGAAGGTCCTATTGAAATAAAGCTACCTCTTAGTACTATGAAAGATAAGCTTCAGTATTTATAGTGCCTTGCGTTGCGCTAATATATAACCTAGGTGCATACCTTCATGGTATTCATTAAACTCTAAAGCATCTTCTACACTGTTTAAGGTGCTATTATTAGTGCTTACGGTATAGGTTTGAAAACCGTTAAATTTACCCGCATCGTAATCAGCTTTAAGTTGCTTAAGCGTGCTGGTAAGTAATTCTTTTAAAGTATCAACATCTTCTTTAGTTACTTCTTTTTCAGGTTTAGTACCTTTTTTATATGCTTCTACCCAAGCAGCATCTATAGTAAATGGTAAACCTGAAAGTTTATAGCATAATAATTGTGAGGTTACCATGGCGTGCGCTATGTTCCAAAAAACGTTGTTGTTGTATCCCGAAGGGATGGTGTTTAATTCTTTAAGGCTTAACTCTTCTAAGAATTTTATAAAAATGATACGGTTATTTTCAGTGTTTTTAAAAGTAAATTCCATACATGTATATTTTTTATAAAGGTACTAAATATAGTGCTTGAAATTACTGATAATTGATAGTATAAGCATAGAAAGAGAGGTTATTGTAATATACAATTACCTCTCTTAGCTATAAAGTAAGTAAGCTATTTATCTAATTAAAGAAAAATGTCCGTTTATTGTTTTATTGTTGCGCTGTGGTAAAAATACCGTGTACCAATAATCAGATGATGGCATCAGGTGACCATTGTAGTTGCCATCCCAACCATCTTCTAGTGCAATGCGGGTAAGTAGTTTACCTTGTCTGTCAAAAATGGTAATATAGGCACCGGCAACACAGTCGTTAGGTACATCTAATGCTTTCCAAGTATCATTAACTCCGTCTCCATTGGGTGTAAAGTAATTTGGGAAAGCTATTACACAAACACTGTCTGATACTACACCACACCCGTTGGTGTCTCTCACATAAACGGTATAATAACCACCTTCTAAATTTTCAAATAGGGGTGAAGTTTGGTAGGTAACACCATCTATACTATATTCATAATTGCCTACGCCTTCTGCTAATATAGTTACTGTATTATAGCGTTGTGTATCTGAAACATTTATGTTTGTGATAGTAGCCACGTCCGATCCAATTAGCGTAATGGTTTGCGTTACACTACAGCCAGATGCGTTAGTAGCGGTAACGGTAAATATACCGTCTGTAAGGGCTTCTGCAGAAGAAGTGGTACTAATTAGTAGCCCATCAGTATCATACCACTCATAGCTGTACAAGCCTGTTGGGTTTTGTACTTCTAGAGTAACAGGCACCTCATTTAAACATATATTTTGAGGTGTATTAACAGAAAACTGCGGAATACTGTTCACCACCAAATGAACACATTTTGAAATGCCAAAACAGGAGTTGTTACTAGTGTCATCTATTCTAACATACAACCAGTCCTCATGCGGAGCATCTGTATTGGTGTAATTATTGGTTAGAGGGTTGGTTTCTAAAAGTGCATCGGCCTCAGAGGTATAATAGGTTATCTGTAAATCAGAAGCATTGGTAAACAAATCTAAAATTTCGGTAGTAGCACTTCCTAAATTAAAAGTGGCTATACCATTTGTATTGTCACCATCGGCATCTGTATCGCAGGTTTCTAGTGTTGTTGTAAAGTCGGTAGGTATTTGAGATGTAGAAACTACTAAGTTAACCGCTGCAATGGAAGAACACCCTGCACTATTGGTAGCAGTTACATAAATAGGGTTGTAGACCGCATTGGTAAAAGAGGTAGGATCTATTATTTTGTCGTAGATATCTTCGTTTTCTGCTCCACTCAAGGTTCTGTAAAATGTGAATGTATAGTTTTCGGTAGAAATGAGATCAATGGCCTCTTCTAGGTTAAAAGCGGCAATACCATCAGTATCTGTATCACACTGTTGTAAAGTGACTGGAGTGTTAACAATAGGGGCGTCTTCTATAGTTAAGAAAAAGGAAGTGGTATTAGCACATCCCCTGTTAAGATCGTCTACCCTAATAAATATTTCTTCCCCTTCAGTACCCGTATACGATGTGGTATTTGTAATAGGGTTGGTTGGTGCATCTGCATTTGCTTGTGAGTTGTAAAAGGTAACGGTGTAGTCGGTTGCATCTGCACCATCCAGTACGGTGGTAATTACCTGATCAAGGTCAAACGTTCCGGTTCCTGTTCCATCAATGTCACATCCTAACAAGTTATTAGGGGTTTCTGCTGGTGTAGCAAATAAATCAATTTCAATAGCTTCTGAGGCAATTTGGCAATTAGGACTATTACTGTTTTGAGACTCAAAAACTAAAAATCGGTATTGTTGGTCTTCATCAAAATTGGTAGCTGTGTAGCTATTAGTAGTCGCTCCTGCAATATCTGTCCAAGTAGTGCCATCATCATAACTTACTTGCCATTGGTAAGCAACATCAGTATAGGCGGTTTCATCTATATCAGCTTCAAAAGTTACTTGGTCGTTAGGGCATACACCATCTGCAAAATCTGCAAAATCAGTAGTCACTGTAGCTAGGCTACCACAGGCTCTAAAGGTAATATCGTCAATGGCTAAATCGTTTCCGCAACCGCCTAAGGCATTATTTATAAGTACTACCGAAACACTATTACTTCCTGCTGGCATTTCAAATTCAAACGAATAATTAACCCACTGAACAGTAGTGGTAGATTGTATGTCGCCAGTTTCAATACTACCTAGTTCATTCCCATTATCGTCTTCTATAACAAATTTAACGTTGCAAGGTATTGGGGTGCTACAGGTACCATTGTCTGGCAACGCATTTAGAAAATAAGCAGAGAACTGATATACTAACGAGTTACAAAGTCCGGTTACCGATTTCCTGTAAAATTCACCGGTAGTGTTTTCATCAGCATTTACTACCAACATATATCCCTGCCCGCTTTCATCTTCCGTATGGTCTGTGGTTGAAAATAAAGAGTTTAGCGCTGCGTTAGGGTTGGTAGTTACGGTGTAATAACCATCTTGCGTATTTCCGTTACTATTATAAATATAATTGGTAGTACCCGTAGGTAAGGCTCCTGCAAAAGTGGCTCCGGTAGCGGCGTTGTTACCAAAGGTTTCTTCAAACACGGGGTCTCCAAAACTTCCATTGCATTGTTGGGCATTCAGCGTTAGCATAGGAAGCAACGTGCAAATGAATGCGATATATAGATATTTCATTTTATGAAAAAATTAACACTCGAATGTAGTGGTATCAATATTTAAACCCAAGGGTTTTTATCAATTCTAAGGTTTTTTTAACATTTAAGGGTTGTGTAATGAGTTCTAAAAATTATCTTTATCCCCAACAAAACTCTATAAACGTTACTATGAGAAAGATTTATTATTTAAGCACTTGCGATACTTGTAAGCGAATTTTAAAAGAATGGGAGCCAATACCAGAAGATGTTACGTTACAGGATATTAAAAAGGAGGCGCTGAATGAAGAAGATGTTACTGCTATGTATGCGCTTTCAGGCTCTTATGAGGCTTTGTTTAATAAGCGTTCTCAACTGTATAAACAACGTAATTTAAAAGAGCAAAATTTAACTGAAACCGATATAAAGGATTTGCTATTAGAACATTATACTTTTTTAAAAAGACCCGTTTTGGTGTTGGAGAATCGTATATTTGTGGGGAATAGTAAAGCAACAGTAGCCAATGCCAAAGCAGCATTACATGAATAAAAGAACCCTTGCCATACTTGCTGCAACTGGTGCAGCAGTTATATATGGGCTTAACCATACTATAGCCAAAGGGGTAATGCCTAAATATGTGCAACCTTTTGGATTTATATTTTTGAGGGTTACTGGCGCCATGATTTTGTTTTGGTTGGTAAGTTTGTTTACTCCAAAAGAGCGCATTCAGCGTTCAGATTGGTGGCGTTTACTCGGGTGTGCTGTGGGCGGTATGAGTTTAAATATGTTAGCCTTTTTTAAAGGGCTAAGTTATTCTACACCAGTTTATAGTTCTGTATTATCTACCATTACACCTATTTTAGTGTTTATACTTTCTTCGTTTTTAATAGATGAGAAGATGACCTTGCGAAAGGGCTTGGGCATTTTATTAGGCTTTGGTGGTGCCTTGGTACTTGTACTAATGGGGAACGAGACCAGAGCTGATGCACCCAATATTTTTTTAGGAAACCTTTTGTTTATTTTTAATGCCTGTATTTTTGGAGTATACTTGATTTTGGTAAAACCACTTACGCAAAAATATAGTACAATAACTCTAATGAAGTATCTGTTTTTAATTGGGTTTGTTATTAATTTACCTGTTACCTATGGCGAATTTCTAGAAATTGATTGGCAAAACATGCCATTTGAAGGCTGGTGGAAAATTTGTTTTGTGGTTATTGGTACTACATTCTTTACTTACCTGTTAAATGTGTATGCAATGCGCCAGCTAGCTGCATCTACTATTGGGGCATTTATATACTTACAGCCCTTAATAGCTATTGTATACGCGGTATCTACCGGATATGGCACTTTATCTTTAGATAAAATTACCGGAGCTGCATTAGTATTTTCAGGGGTGTATTTGGTAACGCAAAAAAAGAAGCACCCAGTAAATAAAGAATAGCATTTGTAGAAGTTTCACAGGAAATATACGTTATATAAAAGGGCTATCTTTATTGGGCTTAAAAAAATCAGGAAGATACAGGATTAATCATCAGCATATTTATCTAAATAATTTTGTTGTTGTTCTTTTGTCATCATATCCCATTCTAATTTATTAATTTCTTTGATGATTTTTGTCATTTCTAATACTTGTGTCTTATTTTCTTCAATAAAAACATCTTGCTCTTCACTTGATAATAGCGTGGGGTCATCATAAAGTTTTTCTTTAATATAGTTATAATCTTTTAGCTTAATTAAAAGCTCTTCAAGTCTTTTTTCTTTATTAATCATGTCTTTATTTTAATTATTTCATTGTCTGAATAGTTTTATGATTATTTATAAACTATACCTTTTTCATTAAACTCTTGCAATGAATACGTTAGTGTCAAAAGGTTTTTAATTAACTCTCGGACGACTGTTTATACGTATGTAAATATACTCGTAAACTTTATCATTATTTTTAGATTCCTTTAACCTGCTGTCTATACAGTACTTAGTACTTTTATAAAAAGAAAATAAAAAAAGCTATGAAAAGAAAAGCCACAGCCGTATGGAACGGTACTATTAAAGAAGGAGACGGACACTTAACTACTCAAAGTACTATTTTAGATAAAACACAGTACTCGTTTAAATCACGTTTTGAAGAAGGAAAAGGTACTAACCCTGAAGAGTTAATTGCAGCAGCACATGCAGGCTGTTTTACCATGCAGTTGACAGCAAATTTATCGGAGGCTAATTTTATTGCAAAAAGCTTAACTTCTGACTGTACAGTTACTTTGGAAGATGGAACCATAACCTCTTCTCATATTACGCTTAAAGCTGAAGTAGACGGTGTGACAGAAGAAAAATTTGCCGAGTTAGTAAAACACGCAGAAGAGAACTGTCCGATATCTAAATTATTGGACACTGATATAAAAGTAGACTTTGAATTGTTGTAAAAATTTTGAGTTAATTTAGTTGTAAATAGTAAAAATCCCTGATGTGGAGGTTACATCAGGGATTTTTTATCTTATAAATGTTTTGGTTTCTTATTGTATTTTCTGGTATCTTCTTTTGTTAAAATTTTAAACGTATCGCTTCTGTACTCGGCGCCTAGGAGGCTTTTTAACGCTTCTGGTAGTGGAATCAGTTTTCTTGTTTTTAAATCAATCCAGGCACCCATCATTTCGCAATGGGCAAAGTTAAATCCTGAATGATCATAAAAGTTATGATGAAATTCAAAAAACATAGCGTCTTCACTCATCCCTGCAATTTCTAAAGATACTTTTACGGGTTTTCCGGCAAAGGCTTCTTTAAAATAATACATGTGTTCGTAAAAAACTACAGGACCAATATTGTGTTTTGCTAGTTCTTTTTGAGTAAACCCATTCTCCATTAAAAAGGCCATTCTGGTATGGCTCATAAAGTTTATATAGGCAGAGTTTGCCAAGTGGCGGTTGGCGTCGGTATCGCTCCAACGTATTTCAAATTCTTTTAAGTACATAAGGTATTTTAATTTTTTCTATGCATGCATAATAATTATAAAAATAGACTGTTTTTTTAAAACTAGTGGTATCTTTATACAAATTTTTAGTGCATATGCCGCTTATATCTGCTGTATATAACCCTCCTGGGATATTTAAAAACGGACATTTCTCTACTATTTATTGTAGTGTTTTTAGAAAGGTAACCTGCCCACAAACAAGGGAGCGTATTACCTTAGACGATGGCGATTTTATAGATTTAGATTGGAGCTATGCTAAAGAGAAAACCAATACACTAGTAATAGTTTTACACGGTTTAGAGGGGAGTGCTCAGCGCCCATATATTAAAGGAGCGGCTAAAATTTTTAATGAGAACCATGTAGATGCTTGTGCAGTAAACTTTAGAAGCTGTAGTGGTGAAACTAATAAGTTGTTCAGCTCTTACCATAGCGGTAAAACGGAAGATTTAGCCACTGTGATTGCATATGTATTGGCTAAAGGAATTTATAACTCTATTGTTTTAAAAGGGTTTAGCTTAGGAGCCAATGTAATACTTAAATACCTTGGTACACATACTCATATTCCTAAAGAAATAAAAGGAGCTATAGCTGTATCTGCTCCATGTGATTTGTATGGTACTATGCTGCAACTGCACAAAAAAGAGAATATTATTTACCATACAAAATTTAAGAAAGACCTGTTGTTAAAGTTAAAGCAAAAGCAAGCTTTGTTTCCTGATATGTTAACTATAGAAGAGGTTAAGGCTGTAAAAACACTTAAAGACTTTGACGATATTTATACAGCCAAGGCACATGATTTTAAAGATGCTTTAGATTATTATGCAAAGTCAAGTGCTTTGCCTAATCTGCAGGCTATACAGCACCCAACCTTAATTTTAAATGCTAAGAACGATTCGTTTTTATCAGCTACTTGTTTTCCGGTTGCTGTAGCAACAGAGCATAAGCAGTTATACCTGGAAATGCCAGCGTATGGTGGGCATGTTGGTTTTTATTTACCAGGATCGGTTTCTTACAGTGAGAAACGATCGGTTCATTTTATGAAAAATATCATATTATAAATAATTCATTTAATATACTTTAGCCATGAAATTGAAAAAGCAATTTTTTATGAAATACGTTTGGATACTAGCACTTGTATTTGTTTTTGTAGGATGTGGAGAAAACAAAAAAGAAGAGAAGAAAGGGTTTAGTTACGAGCGTACTAAAAAGAAAGAAGAAAAGAAAGAGGAGACCATTGAGGTTCCTGTAGATTTAAACAATAAAGGGGTAGGGCCTATTAAGGAATTAAGTTTCCCTGAAACTATTGATACTGATTTAGCAGATAAAGGGAAAGTGCTGTTTATGGAAAAATGTACGGCATGCCATTTACCTAATAAAAAATTGGTAGGGCCACCAATGCAGGGAGTGTATAAACAAAGAAGCCCAGAGTGGGTAATGAATATGATTATGAACCCTATTGAAATGCTTAAAAAAGATAGTATAGCGCAAGCTTTACAAAAACAATATAATAATGCAGTAATGATTGACCAACGTATTGGTGAAGAAGATGCAAGAGCACTTGCAGAGTATTTACGTACGTTATAGTATATCCCCCGTGTTTTAATTATAAAATCGCATATAGTTTGAAATTCCTAACCGACCTATCTAAACTATATGCGATTTTTATGTTTATTAGGTTTGTAGTTAAAACAATTTTTATATAATTAAAAATATGCAGCGGTAGGTGTTTCAGAGCACTTTTTGTTTCTGTGTTTCAGTACAGTACATCTAGTTTGTTTTTATTACCTTTGCTGTTCTTATAAATGTTCTTATGATACAATCTATGACAGGTTTTGGGAAGCATATTATACAGCTTCCTACCAAAAAGATTACGGTTGAATTAAAATCTCTTAACAGTAAAAGTATTGACCTTAATGCACGTATACCAGGCGCGTATCGTGAAAAGGAATTAAGTATGAGAGCCACTATTGCAAATGCTTTAAATAGGGGTAAAGTAGATTTTGGTTTGTATGTTGAGGTTACGGGCGAAGAGACATCTACGCAAGTTAATGAGGCTATTGTAAAACAATATATACAGCAACTTAAAAATGTTGTAGACGGTGAGCCGGTTGAGTTGTTAAAGATGGCTGTGCGTATGCCAGATGCACTTAAAACAGAGCGCGAAGAGATTAACGAGGAAGAGTTTGACCAAGTTGCCTTAGCTTTAGATGAAGCTATTAAAGCTTTAATGGAATTTAGAATTGAAGAAGGAAAGGCATTAACAAAAGAGTTTGAATTGCGTATTAGCAACATAGCAAAGCTTTTAGAAGAGGTTAAGGTTATTGACCCAGAACGCACTACTATGATACGTGAAAAATTGGAAAAAGCGGTTTCTGAAATTAAAGAGAAAGTAGACCCAGATAGGTTTGAGCAAGAGCTTATTTACTACCTAGAAAAGTATGATATTACCGAGGAAAAAGTGCGTTTAGCTAACCACTTGGCTTACTTTACTGAAACCTTGAATACAGCCGATTCTAACGGACGTAAACTTGGGTTTATTTGCCAAGAAATTGGTAGAGAAATAAACACTATGGGCTCTAAAAGTAATTACGCACCTATGCAAAAAATTGTGGTGCAAATGAAAGATGAGCTAGAGAAAATAAAAGAACAAATTTTAAACGTTTTATAATTTTAAAGGTATTTTAATTCGTGAAGCAGGGGAAGTTAATTGTGTTTTCGGCACCTTCTGGTAGTGGTAAAACTACCATTGTACGTCATTTATTAAGTAAAGAAGAATTAAATTTAGAGTTTTCTATCTCATGTACGTCTAGAGCCCCTAGGGGGGAAGAGGTAAATGGTAAAGATTATTATTTTTTATCGTTACATGATTTTAAACAACATATTAAAGATGGCGACTTCTTAGAGTGGGAAGAGGTATACCGTGATAATTTTTACGGAACGCTTAAGGCTGAGGTAGAGCGCATTTGGGCGTTAGGAAAACATGTTATTTTTGATATTGATGTAGCCGGAGGGTTGCGTATAAAGAAAAAATTCCCTGAGCAAACATTAGCGGTTTTTGTAAAACCACCTAGTATAGACGAGCTTAAAATACGTTTAAAGCAACGTAAAACGGAGAGTGAAGACAAAATAAATATGCGTATTGCCAAGGCTTCTGTAGAGTTGGCTACAGCACCTCAATTTGATACTATTATCAAAAATTATGAGTTAGAAGTAGCGCTAAAAGAAGCAGAAGAATTGGTAACCAATTTTATAAACTCTTAAGTACCGCGGGTAATGAAAAAGATAGGGTTGTATTTTGGTACCTTTAATCCCATTCATATAGGTCATTTGGTTATTGCAAATCATTTTGCAGAACATACTGATTTAGAAGAAATTTGGATGGTGGTTACACCGCATAATCCGTTTAAGAAAAAAAGTACACTGTTAGATAATTACCAACGGTTAGAGATGGTGTACCGTGCCACTGAAGGATATGAAAACCTAAAGCCAAGTGATATTGAGTTTGGCTTACCACAACCCAACTATACTTCGGATACGTTAGTTTACTTGCAGGAGAAATATCCTGATTATGAGTTTTCTTTAATTATGGGAGAGGATAATTTAAATACCTTTCATAAGTGGAAAAATAGTGACGTTATTTTGGGTAGACATCATATTTACGTGTACCCTCGTTTATTAGATAGCCAGTTAAGTACTGATTTGGCAGAAAATGGCAATGTGCATATGGTGCATGCGCCTATTATTGAAATATCTTCATCTTTTATAAGAGATGAAATAAAGATTGGTAAAAATATAAAGCCATTATTACCTGCTGAAGTGTGGAATTATATAGATGATAATTTGTTCTACAAATAGGAATATTTTTAAATTATATAACGAAACACTGTTAAAATATTAAACAATAATATTTTTTTTAAGAATTGTTATAAAATGGTTATGTTTGTTAAACCATCTAATATAATACTTACAACTGAGTTTATATATGCTCACCCTACAAGTGTATTGCGATGCAACCAACGTGAGTTTCATTTAAGTTTAGTTAATATAAGCAAAGGGGCTGCCTATTATGGGCGGCCTCTTTTTTTGTAAATAAATGAATTTAAGCGTTACACGTACACCTCTTGGCTTAGTTATTTTAACTGAAAACTAAAGCTGGTAAGTTTTTGGTTGTCTACTACAGATGGTATAGTTACGGTTACAACCTTGTCTACTAAAGAAACAACCCCCTCGTTTATTTTATAAACGCCTGCTTTGCCCTTGCAATAACACTGCACATCTAACGCAGCATTTAGTTTACTTAGCTCTTTGTTTTTAAAGGTACCTTCGCTAAGCTCATTAGGAAGGGTTAGCAGTAATGTTTCGGTGTAGCCTGAATCTTGATAGGGAGTGTTGGTATTTTGGCCGTATATGTACTTTATAACCGTTTTCTGGGTATCGTCCGTTATGTTATAGTAAGTTCCGGTATTGGCGTCGCCTAAAATAGTTATATTTTTGTTATGTAATACTTCTACCGTACATTCTTTACATTGGGTAACTGCTTTTTGAGTAGAGCCTACATTTTTGTGAGTTCCACATGAAAGTACACCTGCTAGAACGAATATATAAATTAGCTTTTTCATACCATTGTTTTTCTTAAAAGTACAAAAAGTATGCCTATTTGCCGTTAAAGGTATTCATGGTGTTATTTAATCCTGAAAGGGCAAAGGATGGAATGATCTCTATGGATTTTTCTAAACGCTCTTTTAATTGGTCATTCTCTTCTGTACTCCATTTGCCTAATACATAATCAATCTGCTGACCTTTTTTAAAAGTATCGCTAATGCCAAACCTAAACCTAGGGTAGTTGGTGGTTTGTAATTGAGCTTGTATGTCTTTAAGTCCGTTATGCCCACCATCACTTCCTTTGCCTTTTAATCTAATAGAACCGAATGGCAAGTTAAGGTCGTCTGTAATTACCAAAATATTCTCTACAGCAATCTTTTCCTTTTCCATCCAATAGCGTATGGCTTTACCACTAAGGTTCATGTATGTACTAGGTTTAAGTAAAATAAGAGTTCTTCCTTTAACCTTATGAGTAGCTATGCTACCAAGTTTAGCGGTTTCAAAAGTAAGCTCGTGCTTAGCGGCGTACGCATCTAATATTTTAAAACCAATGTTATGGCGTGTTTCATCGTATTCTGCACCAATATTACCAAGGCCGGCAATTAAAAACTTTTTCATTGTTCAAATAACTTTACGCTGTTGTAGCGGTTTGTATGTACTTGTTTGGGGTACAAAAATAAAAAAAGCACTCTATATAGAGTGCTTTTTGGAAATGAGGTTTATAAAACCTTATTTTTTCTTCCCAGCAGCTTTTTCTGCTTTGGCAGCTTCTTGAGCCGCTTTCATAGCCGCACGAGAAATTCTTACCTGGCAAACAACTGTGTTGTCTGGGTGCATAATTTTGTAATCTTCAGACGCAACTGCAGTAACATATAATTTGTTACCCATTTCTAAACCTGAAATATCAGCATAGATATAATCTGGTAAGTTAGCAGGAAGCGCTTTAACTTTAATTTTACGGTTAACTAAACGTAAAACACCACCGGCCATAACACCTGGAGATTTTCCTGTAACTTTTACTGGAATTTCAATAGTTACTTCTTTATCATCATGTAACTGATAGAAATCGATGTGAAGAATCTCATCACTTACTGGGTGAAATTGGATATCTTGTAAGATAGCGTTGTACGTAGTACCACCTAGATCAATCACTGCCGTATGTGCATCCGGAGTGTAAACTAAATCTTTAAATGCAATTGCATCTGCTGAAAAGTGAACAGGTTTGTCTCCTCCGTATAATACGCAAGGAACCTTTCCAGCATTACGTAAGGTTCTAGTAGCTACTTTACCCACGCTTTCTCTTTCTGATCCTTTAATTGTAATTGACTTCATTTTATATAAATATTAAATAATAAATTTTACATTAAAAATTTAGAGCTGATAGAAGTATTGTGATGTACTCTGTGCATTACATCGGCAAATAATTTTGCGCTGCTCAATACTTTAATTTTACTGCTCTCTTGTTTTAATGGAATAGAATCGGTAATAATTAATTCTGATAAGGCAGAGTTTTCAATACGCTCAAAAGCATTTCCGCTTAATATAGCGTGTGTAGCAATAGCGCGCACACTAATAGCTCCTCTTTCCATCATTAGGTCTGCAGCTTTAGTAAGAGTACCGGCAGTATCTACCATATCATCTACTAAAATTACGTTTTTACCTTTTACATCTCCAATAAGCTCCATATACTCAATAACATTAGCTTGTTTACGTTGTTTGTAACAAACAACAACATCACTGTTTAAGTATTTAGAGTATGCATAAGCTCTTTTAGAACCACCCATATCTGGCGAAGCCATGGTTAGATTGTCTAACCCTAAGTCTCTTAGATATGGTAAAAATATAGTAGAAGCAAATAAATGATCTACTGGTTTTTCAAAGAACCCTTGAATTTGATCTGCGTGCAAGTCCATAGTAATAATACGGGTAGCACCTGCAGTTTCAAGCATTTTAGCAACCATTTTAGCAGCAATAGGCACACGAGGTTTGTCTTTTCTGTCTTGACGTGCCCAACCAAAATACGGCATAACAGCAGTAATGTGGCGTGCCGATGCTCTTTTAGCCGCATCTAGCATAAGTAACATTTCCATTAAGTGTTCTGGTCCTGGGTGGGTAGAACCGATAATGAAAATACGCGCTCCACGAATTGACTCTTCAAAAGAAGGTTGAAATTCACCGTCGCTATAGGTAGAGAAAGAAACTTTACCCATTTCTGCACCAAACGCTTTTGCAATGTCTGCTGCCAGGGCTTCACTTTGTCTACAAGCGAAAATTTTTGGTTCTGGGGCTACATATGCCATGGCTAAAATGTTGTTTAATAGTTACTTAAAATAGCTTTTCAAAATGAGGTGCAAAGGTAGAAATTAATTTCTATAAGTAATACAAAAGTTGAATTTATTTTATAATGATTTTAAGCTAATGATAATTTAACGTCTAGAAATTTATCTGATTACAAAAAAAGAAGGAGTAAGGTGTTTATTTTTAGGTTTGGATATTAAAAAATTAGTATCTTTGCCGTCCTAAAACGCTCGAGTGGCGGAATTGGTAGACGCGCTGGATTCAAAATCCAGTTCTTTCGGGAGTGTGGGTTCGATTCCCACCTCGAGTACAAAAGAAATCCGTAATTGGTTTATAAGTAAACTATTACGGATTTTTTATTTCCTTTTTTGCCGAGGTTTTGGCGAAAGCGCTGCATCAAATGTTTGCTTTGTGTTTCATTTCAATAATATTTAACTCATAGAGCTTAAAGGTTTAATTTTGTATATAGATTCTTAGAATCTAATACATCACCAGGTCTACCATGGTGCAGAATGCGTCCTACAGTGTCTTCATTGGTTTGTATGGCATAACATTTCATAGGAATTGAATTACTTTATTGCATTTATAATTTAACTATAGGGCGCTAAACCTCTTCTATAGCTAAATTGTCAAGTAGTGCTCTTAAGTCTTTAAGAGAATCTTCTTCAATTACTTCGGTGTTAATGGTTAATTCGGCTGTGTCTGATTTTAGAATGTAATCTCCAGCAAATTTTTTCATGTGTTTTATTTCGTTCAAATTCATTTTCTGCGATATTAAATCATGCTTTGTGATGGTTCCGTTTTCTATACTTAGATACTGCTTTTTATAATGGAATAGGCACAGTGCTATGTAGAGTACCCCCATAACTAAATATCCATATTTTAAAATAGTTCCTGATGAAAAAAAAAGTGCTATTATGCCAAGTGATAACCATAGTATACCAAATATCATATAGGTTTTTAAATGCTTTTTTTTAAATCTTATTTTCATTTTCTTGAATATTTACAAGGAACTCTATTTGTAATTAAACTGGGTATTGGCATAATGCTAGTGAGAGTAGTAATAAGCTTTATTTCTTTTCTTCTCGTAGTATTTTTTCCATTTTACGACCCTTAGCCAATTCGTCAATTAGTTTTTCCATTCGTCTGCAATCTCTATACAAAGAAAACTCTTCTGGGATTTCTTCAATACGGTAGCCACATACTACCCCTTTTATCAGGTGTGCGTTTTGATGAATTTTGGCGCCATTAAAAAAATCACCAAAAGTTCCGTTACCCGCAATAAACGAATCTAATGTATTTTGGTTGTACCCTGTTAGCCATAAAATAACCCTGTCTAGCTCTTCTTTGGTTCTGTTGTGCTTTTCTATTCTAGCTAAGTAGTGCGGATAAATGGAGCCGAAGTTCATTTGCGCAATTTTCTCATTCTTTTCTGCCGTTACTTCTGCCATAATTCAATGTATTTGGTGTTGATGTTTAAAAAAACTTTTATTGCAAAATCGTTTTACCAAATATACTATTTTATGGGGGTATTGTAAACTTAGTGGTGATGTTCAAAAACTTAAAAAAGTTTTTGGAAGGGAGAAAGTCTAAGGGTTAGTTTTTTCTAAATGGTGTTTTGTTTTATAATATATATAGAGCAGCTCTAAGATGAATCAATTAGTTTATGTATTATGTTTGTTAAGGAGTTGTTCAACGGACACTACAGCTGGCGGTAGTTATTTTATTTCTTCTATTTCAGTTTCAAGATTGTTAATTTCAGATTTTAAGTTTTCGATTTCATTTAATGAATATTTTGAAATTCTTTTGATTCTTTTGTTTGTAATAGAAGTTTTAATCGAATTAAGGATATTTTCAAGTTTTATTTGTTTTTGAAAAATTATTGTACCTAAAAGAAAAATAGTTAATGGAACACCTATTATATATGTGTATTTTTCCATAGTATCCCAACCTTTGTAAAATATTAGACCTAGAATTATACCATAAAATAATAAAATGAATACAAAAATTAGTATTCTCAATTTAGTAACTGATGTATTTGCGAATTGTTTGGCCTCATTGTATTTTAGGTCAAAATCATCTATTATCAATTGCTTTTCATTAATCCTAGCTTTTTTACTTTGTAATAATTGTTCTTTTAGAACTATTGATTTATTTGTTTCATTTTTTAACTCTTTTGACACAAATTCGTAATCTTTCGCTTTTGCTTTAAAATGGTTTTGCTTTTCAATGTAGTCTTCAAGACTATCTACTGTAATAAAATCCAAAACTTCATCAGTGATTTCTTGTTTAATCTCTTCTGGTTTTTTTGTAGAAACTCTTAAATCCTTAAGTCTATTTACAGCTTGGTCTCTTGTTATCTCTCCCTTATTATATTTTAGCTCTAAATCATCAAATTTTTCGCCAATATTATCATTAAGAACTTTAGATAAAACAATTTGAGATTTTGTTAAAATACTAAACGAAGAAGGAAAGTCTTTTTGAGAAAATCCCTTATTTAATTTGAACCAAAATCTGTTGATGATGAAGTTTAAATTTGTTGCTAACGGTACCCTAAACCTTTCGTAAACAGAAGTATTGAATGCTGCACTTAACGTTTTATTATTTCCTGATAGCAAAATGTATCTTATGTTTTCAAAGTTTTCTTCATTGTTATTCCGTCTGAGTATTGAAATTTTGTTAAATAAATCTAATAAGTTTTCACAATTATCTATGCCTAAATAACTATTAACCTCGGTTATAACATCTTGGCTAATAATATTAAATTCGCGATTTTGAGAATCTGTCACATCAATATTCTTTGTGAATTCTTCAATTCCATTTCGATATAGAAAAGTATACAAGTCAGATTTTTTGTTTTGTAAATCACTGTTAGTTGAGCATCCATTTAGAATTTCAACCATTGCTGTAACTTTAGGGTTTAGATTTACTTTACCTTCAAGGATAAACTTTGCTTTATGGAAGAATTTATCAATTTCGTTTTTAACTTCGGGGAAATAATAAAGTTTTATAAGTTTGTTTTTTTTACTTTTTGAATTAATTTCTTTGGTGAATTTTAAAAAATCTTCTGCTATTTCTTTATACACTTCACCGTTGTAACCTTGTAAATGAAATATAATTTCCGTATCTAAAAATATATTCAATTCATGCCTCCAATTACCAAAGTCGTTATAATTATAAGAGTCATTTGTATATTTAATTCCGGAATATAAAATCACACCCTCACGAATAACATTGATTTTCTTTTGGATGTCATTATCGTTTTGATGTGAAATAATAAAAGATGAAATAAATTCTAAATAATCGTCTCCATTATTTTCATCTAATAAATAATTGCAAAAGTTATGATGGAGTTTGTTTATTTCATTTTCACTTAATTTTAATTTTTTCTTGTCTTCAACATATTCTGTAAGTTTATTGAAAATTTCATTATGTGAGTTTTCAATTAGTTTTTTGTTATCTATTACATCGGTATTGTTTAATTGATTAATGTTTACAATGTATGAATTTCCACTTTTCGTCAAATAATCTAGTCTTTTCAATGAAGTTTTTATAACTGACGAAGGAATATTGAACTCATACTTATTGTTAAATGATTTTGATATTTCAGATATTGTAAATGAGATAGTTTTATCCTGTAATATCAAATCATTCACAAATGAAGCTATTATATTGTAAATATCGGTTTCTTTGTCGTATAATTCTCTAAAAACTGCTAGGGAAGCAAGTAAATTTTTCTCATTCATTAATTTTTCATTTTTAGGTCAATTTTCCGGTTTTTTTTATAATTACCACCAACTCGTATATATCACTTTTGTAAGCAAATCAATTCCTCCCAAATATAACACTTTACGCATATATATTTTTACGGATAACCATAAAAAGTTTGTATTTTATATGAGATTATAAAACGTTTCCAGAACCCCAAACAAACCTTTCTAGTATGAGTTACCGTTAATTGTAACTACTTTGCCTATGGTTGCATTTCGTACCTTAAAAAGGAATAAACTGCAGAAGGCGTTCGGAACGATTGGTGTACTTTTTAGGAAACAAAATGGCTACTTATTCTGAGCTGACTTCAAAACTATCTGGTTACCTCCAAAGCTCTTTTTCTTCACCCTTCCATAATATGAGTCGAAATTCCTCATAATGATTATGGTATGGGAATCTCTATGGCCTTGTCCTAATCTTAATTTATGAACCGCAAGTATACACGACCCCTACGTACGGTGGTGTGAGAGGCGCACCGTAGACTTATCGTTCACGGCCGTCTACTCGATTGGCAGCAGTATTTTTTATGTCCACCCGCTTGACTCAATTACTACTGCAATTTTGTTCTTATTTTCGAAAACCGGAGGTGTCAAGCCCCAATAGAAAAAGTGAGTCCTATTTCCAGACTTATTATCCTTTATTGAGTTCTTACCAGACTTGGTGTATAATACAACAAGGTCGCCTTCATTAATGTCTTTGTCAGGAAACCAAAAAATATTTTTAGGTGTACTTGAAAAAGAATTTTCTCCTGTCTTAGTCGTTAGAAATACAATGTAGTAGCCTATGTCTAAATTTGATAAAGCCTTTAGGACAATTCTTTCTTTTACTTTATTTCCTCGGTCTTTAATATCTACAACTTCTATATTCATTTCCAGAAAAATTTAGATATTAAACCACCTATTACTAGAACAATTCCGCAAGCAAGAATTATTTCTCCGTTAATATTTTCGGCTGCCCAAATGGAATTGGATAGACCTATTAAAGTTGCGCCTAGTGATATGGCAACTGAATATAAAATCTCCTTAGATAAAGAAGAACTCAGCTTTTCTTCTAATACAGCTTCATTTTTATCTTTTTCATGAAATTTATCTTTAAACTTTCTGAGATTGACTACTTCTTCTTCAAGTCTGTCTAGGTCGCTTAAAAGCATTTTCTGTGTTCCTGAGCTATTTAACTCTTCCTCACTTAAATCCCTTCTCAATTTTTGATAAGCTCCTTTTCTTCTATTATGGACTTTTTCAGAGGAGGTTTCCTCTTCTTGACCATCTATAGGTTCTTCGTCTGGATTTTGGTCTTTATCCATTATTCTGTTTTTTTTATTGCTGCCAACTCGTATATATCATGAAGTATATATAACTTTTGTGAGCAAATTTGCTTCTGCCAAATATAACACTTTACGCATATATATTTTTACGGATAACCACAAAAAGTTTATGGTTTGTATAAGATTAATAAGCTCTCTCAGAATCCCAAACCACCCTTTCTGTATTATTTACTGTTAATTAGTGCTAATGGTAGGGAGTTTGCCTATGGTTTCATTTTGTAACTTATATAATCTTGTTTTTTATTTCAACTAGCTATAGGGGACTCTATTGTATGGTTAACCTACATTTAGGTAATTTATATATTATTGTCAGCATCTTTTTTAAGTGCTAAATCCTTCATTTGGTTGGCTACTTGTTCAATCCATTCTTGCTTATTTTCATTGGCAATGGCTTGGTTGTAATAGTTAATAGCATTGTCAAAATCGGCAGTTCTTCGGTACATTTCCCCAATCAAATAGTAAATGGTAGCTACTTTTTTATCTTCGTACTCTTTGGCATCTATGGCTTTTAGTAAATAGGTACATGTGTTTTGTTGTAGTAGTATTCTATACTCGGTTTTAGTGGTCTCTGATCTTACTAAGTATGAGCCTAATAAGTAGCAGTTAGAAATAGCATCGTTTGGCTCGTTTAAAAAAGCTTTTATTTCGGCTGCTATTTCACATTCCTTAGCATCGGTAATAGCAATGTTTTTGTATTTTTCTAGAAAAGTGGTTAGTTTATGCATCTCGGCATTGGAGTAATCTTTTTCAAAGTCACTTAAAAAGCCTGAAAAATGGCATTTAGGGCAACTGTTTATCAATTGCTCATAATGATTTCCTATAGCACCAGTTTTTTGAAAATCGTAATAACTTCCAAAAGTGCTCATGCTCATGGTAACACAAAACTCTACCTTTTTATTATCTATAGGGCATCTAACAATACGTGGGTCGCACGTATGTGCTTGGGTTACCTGATACAGAACAACCATAACAACAAGTAAAATGAATTTTTTCATAACAGCGTTTTAATTGATGAGTTGTCCGTTTTATAACAGACAGTAATAAAACGTTTTATGGCACATTTAAATTGTACGGCTACCTATAAAAAAAATAAAAGTATCACCTAAGAGATTGTTTTATCTCACGATTTTTGGTCGGCATAGGGTGCTTCAAAAAGCTTATTTGGCTTTAGGTACACCAAGTAGTTTTTAAAATCAAGAAATAAATGAAACCGCTTTAATACTTCATTCCCCAAAATATGTATAGCAACGCCTTTCATTGGTTTGTTTGCAGTTAATAGCTGAATTGGAACATTGTTTAGTTCATAATCCCCCAAAGTAAGACTTTGTAAATTGGCTGTAATTACCGGAATTTGGTTTCCCTGAGCCCCTTTCATAATTACTTTTTTAATGGTTTCCATTTCTTGGTAAGGGAAGTCTTTAGTATCCATCACTTCGCGGTCTAACATGGCGGTTCTTTGGTAACCGGTATCAAACAAAAAGGAGTCTTTAACCTTTATATTGTTTTGTGCTATAGTGCCCTTTATCATCAACAAATCTTTAAAAGGCATCATGTTCAGTGTTGTGTAGCTATTATCTTCTTGTACATATTTGGGTATGCTAGGACTTACCACTAGTATATTAGTGTTGTAATTAAGTTCTACCACCTTATTTTTAAAAAAGTCCCATCCAAACCTGCCATCGGTATCGTGCCCAGACAGTGCGGCATCATATACTTTACTCCTATACGTAGTATTACCAATTTTTACGTTGTAAAAGGTATTGTAAAGTGCTGGTGGTGTACTTAATTTATGCTCTAATGTTTCGGTGGTTAAAATGAGTTCTGTAGTACCCGTATCAAAGTTTAGGTTAAGGGTGTCTTTATGGTTAAAAACCGCCTTAACATACATGGTATTTTGTTGGTTTAGGGTTAAGGGTATGGTATCTGGTAGGGTTATTTGTTGCGCAGATAAACTGTGGGTTACTAGTAGGAGTAGTAAACTGAAAAATATACGGTACATCATGTTATTTGATTGAATCATGCTTCTAAAATAGGCTATAATTCTTATTTATATTGAAGAATACACCTTTTTTAACAAAAGGTTCTTACCGCATCCAACCTTCAATAATATAGTTTCTAGCGGCTACTTTGTATTCTTTTTCTAAAGCAAAAGGTTTTAATTCAATAAATAAGACAATTACATTTTATCTAGCTCACGTTTATTGGGTAGAAATAACCACATTCCTATAACATCAAGAAATATAATCATTAAGGTATTATTGGTTTTTTTATTTTTTTCTATGGGTAATTTTTTCCAGTTAAACCAAATAAAAGTGGCAGCTGTAAATACGTTTAATAACCATATTATTTTATTGGCATGATAATTAATATCTAAAGTGTTAGATAGTTTTACATTGGTAAAAAATATGGTTAAATATGCTGCCTTTAGTGTAGTTAATACAATAAGTAATATTCTAAGTTTAGCTATGGTGGCTGCTAATTGTTCTTTAGTGTGTTGATGCATGTGTTTTAATTTTTATCAAAGCCTGTAAATTCAACTATTTTTACAGTTGGGCAATGATTTATAACCATATTAAATTTACTCACTTTTTCTGTTGGAGTTGCAAACCATTTTCTGGAATTATAATCTAGTACGTAAACATTTTTATAGGCTGTTGGTTGTATAGTCACATAAGCTTTGTCAGAGGTTCCTTTTGCTGTTAATGTATATAAGTTTAATGAAATTTGATTTTTTGATACGCTATCTACGCTAGCTATTAAATCTACCTCTGGTTCCAGTTTATCAGTTTTTGAAAGTTTTCAGATGTTCGAGTAGTATCAATATACAATTGATGTTTAGTGAGGTCTAGGTTTGCAGGGGTGTTCTTTTCTAAAATAGTATCTATGATAACCTGAGAAACTTCATTTTTTGAAGCATTAAGCAAGGGTGTTTGTTTACTTACTATTATTAGTATACCTATACAGGTAACTGTAATAACAAGTGATACTATGTATTTACTGTATTTCAATTTTTTGTAAGGAATTCTTTAATTTAAAATATAACACTTTGCGCCTAAATACTTAGGCGTAAAGTTTGGTTATACACGTGCTGTTTTTAAAAGGTTCTAATGGCTCTTACGTGGTTTTCAAAGTGTTTAATACCAGTGTCATATGTGCCTTGAGATCCATTGTATCCAGTTTTGAAAGATTGCACCCAAGCGGCTTCTCCATTGGTTTCACCATCGGTAGAGCTCCAGTACCAACCATTACAACAGTTTGTTGGCTCGTCTACAAAATTCCCAAAACCATTTAAATGTAAATTGGTGTACATGGCATTTAGTTCGTCTTTGCTTGGTAAGTACCAATCGGTATAATTATTTATGGTAGCCCCACTACAAAGTTGTGCTGCAGTGTCTGGGGTATTGCATGTAGCTATAATGGCATTGGTATTGGCTAGGCCTGTACCAATACTAGCATCAGTAGCGCCTGTAATGTAGGTTTGGTAGCAACCCCAAATAGCATTTTCAAGATCATTAGGGGCAGCAACAAGTCCGTTACAAGTAGTTGTGTCTAAATAAAATATCAATCCACCCTCATAGGTTAAACCATATAACTGTTCTAGTAAGCTGTTATCGCTTTGGTATATATCACAAGGAGTTTCGCCGGCATCCAAACGTTCTTGCAAGGTAAGCTCTACTATGTCATTAAGGTGAATGGTAACTGTGCCCGTAGCGGAAACAGTTCCGTTTTCAACTAAAACAGTAGCATTAATAGTAGGGTAGGTTTCAAAATCAAAAGCACTTTCAGTAAGTACGGTAAGTTCTCCTGTGGTGGTGTTAATAGCAATAGCATCTGCCGGGGTTTGTTGGGTAATGCTATAAGTAATACTACCTTGGTTGGTAGTGGCTATTACGCTACCTAGTGAGGTGCCTGTTGGTAGGTTTTCATCTACCGTAGTTTCAAAATTAGTAATAGTTACTTCAACGGTTTCTTCATCTTCATTTACATCGTTAAGGTGAATGGTAACTGTGCCCGTTACAGAAACAGCACCGTTTTCAACTATAACAGTAGCAGTAATATTGGGGTACGTTTCAAAATCAAAAGCACTTTCAGTAAGTACGGTAAGTTCTCCTGTGTTGGTGTTAATAGCAATAGCATCTGCCGGGGTTTGTTGGGTAATGCTATAAGTAATACTACCTTGGTTGGTAGTGGCTATTACACTACCTAGTGAGGTATCTGTTGGTAGGTTTTCATCTACCGTAGTTTCAAAATTAGTAATAGTTATTTCAATAGCTTCTTGGTCGTCACTATCGTTACAGGAAATCAATATTCCTATACATACAAATAATAAAGCAGCAAATTTTTTCATTATGGCACAGGTATTAGATTGTTTTGTTAACGTTATTTAGTACTTATAGCGCAGTATAAGTACCACATATTGCGTTGTAATCAAATATAGTGCTTTTAGTTATAGGCTGTTGTATAGAGCAAAAAAAAAGAGCCCCTTAACGGGGCTCTTAAATTTCATTTTTTATGATGGTTTAGCCGATAACTTCTACGTTTACAGCATTTAAACCTTTTTTGCCATTTTCAACATCAAAAGTTACTTCATCACCTTCATTAAGTTCTTCTTGAAGAGCAGAGATATGTACAAATATGTCTTCTCCTTGTTCATTAGTAATAAAACCAAATCCTTTTGTTTGGTTGAAAAATTTTACAGTTCCTTTTTGCATTTCTATGATAATTAAATTTTATAATTTTTTAATTTGTATTGCTTTATATCCTTTAGGAGATTTCTCTTTTTCAAAAGTTACGCGATCTTGCTGTTTTACTAGTTCTAGTAAGTCATTAGTGTGAAAAAATATGGTATCACCACTGCCATTATCTTCTCTAATAAAACCATACCCTTTTTCTAGAATAAACTTCTCAACGGTTCCTGTTTTTACAGGCGACTCTTCAGGTATTGGGGCAGCCCCAAGTTGAATGTCTTCTAAGTTAATTTCAGTTCTTTCTTGTGTTGGTGGGGTATCATGTAGTTGTCCGTTTTCATCTACGTAAACAAACATACTTTCCAAGCTTTTACCTTTGTTGTTGCTTGACTTGCGCTCTTCTCTACGTTGCGCTTTTTCTTTTAGTTTTTTTGCTTTCTTTTTTGCGTTTTCTTTTTTAAAAAAAGAGTCTCCCATGTACTTTATAATTAGTTACTATTTTATTTTAAATATGTGTAAAATGCTTCATCGGGGGGATTTATAAGAGGATAGTGTTTTTTAGAAATATACTTCTAAACTGAAAACTAGCATGCATTATAAAAATTAAAACACGTTTACTTGTTTGAAATAGGGCAGCTGGAAAAGCCAAAACTGAGGGTAGAATACTAGGTGTAAAATAATATTGTATCAGAAAAAGCAAAGGCAGAAGCCTGTAAATCAATTCTGGGGCAAAGATATTACAATTTATCGGCAATAGCTATTTTTTGTTACTTTCATTGTAAAATACTTATTGTTAAGGAGTTGTAGGGTTGTTTGAGGCTGTAATGTGTAACTGTTTTGGTTGTATTTGATAATATTGTAATTACATAAGTGGCATAAATCTGCTAATAGTTATTTTAATACGCCAAAGGGGTGCCTTGAAGATGGTTATTTTTGGTATTGTACCTTAATTTTCATGTAAGGTATTTGGTATTGATTTTTCTTAAATACAGAAGCACTCTTTTTCTTGGTCCACTTTTTACCACGGTATCTTTTGTAAAATAGGGGGGTCTTGGTGTGTGTAAACAATAAGTTGGGCGAGGTTACATACATACTGTTTTCTGGTGCCTCTTCTGCAGCATTAATAGTTTCTACGGCTACAAATACTCCTTTTTTAGGCAGTGGTATGTGGTAATCTTCTAAATTAATCTGTACATTTTTAGAACCATCTGGTTGTATTATAATGTTGGCAGTAGAGAGGTATTTACCAGGAAACCCACTAGCGTTTACTTCGTAAAAAGCCAATCTAAAAAAGGCAGGGTAGGTAGTATATTCGCTTTCCTTTCTGTACTTCAGTTTTAAATTAATACCAGTAATATGCCCGGGTAGCTGTTGTTCATTTTTAATAAAGGTAGCTACCTCATAACCAAAAGGTACCGATGTAGGGAACGTTGCTTTTTTAGTGTGTATGCCCATTACTTTAGTTGTTCCATAATGTAATTTTTTATCGGTAATAACTACTTCTTCTAAGGTTTGATTATCTGGGGTAAGTGCTATGGTTATCGGGGTGTTTTGCAACGCTGTAGATAGTGCAATCGTTTTGGAAGTATATCCTATAAATGAAATTAATAGAGAGTCGTTCACCTCACTGTTGGTATCTATAGTCATGGTAAAATAACCACTAGTATTGGTGGTACATCCTTTATTTTTTTGAGTCAAGGTAATATTGGCATAGGGTAGTTTTTCTTGTGTGGTGCTGTCTATAATGTAGCCTTCTAATACCTGTGCGTTTGCAGATAAAAAGATGCTGTATATGAGAATAAATAAAAGTTTTTTCATTATGTTTTATAAGTAAATACTTTCAAATATAAACAACTTAGCTAGATAATTTCAATAAACTATATCACCATTTCTTATTGATATCTGGTTTGTAACATGAAACCACAGGACAATTTTACTAATGTGTTAGAATACTTTTAAGTATCTTGTAGAAAGTAGATAGAACAGAACTAATAAGTATGAAATATTATATAAGTACCCTATGTTATTGTATGGGTATACTGTGTGTATTTGCACAAAACAACCCTGTTTGGGATGATACAAAATCAAAACACTGGCTAGACGAATTTACAGAGGTGAGCGTACCTGCTAGTATAGATAGTACACAACAAAAGGCAATGCTTTACGCTTCTACAGCTGCTATACCACAACCGCTTATTGTTAGTTTACATACTTGGAGTGGTACGTACGCACAGAAAGATCCGCTATGTAAAGAAATACTTGCTAGAAACTGGAATTATATTCATCCTGATTTTAAAGGAGCCAACAATCATCCGGAAGCAATGGGCTGTCCGTTGGTTATTACAGCTATTGAAGATGCTATTAGCTATGCATTGGCACATACAAATGCCAACCCTAAAGAGGTGCATATAGTAGGTGTTTCGGGTGGCGGGTATGCTACTTTACTAGCGTATATGAACATCAAATACCCGGTAAAATCATTTTCTGCATGGGCACCTATTTCTGATATTGAAAAATGGTATTGGGAATCGGTAGGTAGAAAGCAAAAATATGCTGCTGATATAGAGCAAGCCTTGGGCGGAACTTTTAATGCAGAAGCTGCCAGAGAACGTTCTCCTATATGGCAACAACCTTTAGAGAATTTACGAGCCAATGCGATACTTTACATTTATGAAGGTGTGCATGATGGCTATACAGGGTCGGTACCTATTACACACAGCATCAATATGTACAATAAATTGGTAGCTGATAAAAAAGCACCTAGTGAAGCTGTGGTAACCGATGAAGAAATTATAGAACTACTAGCAACACAATACAGTGTAAAAGTAGAGAATTATAAGCCTTTGTTTAAACGTGGGGTGTACCTACAGAAGCACTATGATAATATTAACCTCACTATTTTTGAGGGTGGACATGAACAATTACCCCAAGCATTAGCATTGTTACCAGTGGAAACACCGTATGCATATACGGGGAATGTGTTGTTGCTGGGTGATTCTAACGCAGAGAAACCAGAGGGGTGGGCAAATCAGCTTATAAAGTTATTGCCAGATGCTGAGGTGGTAAACATTTCAAAATCGGGCAGAACCATTGGATTTGATAATTTAGGAAGAACTGAACTGAATGCCTTACGTAATATAGATACTTACTTAAACGATGCTTATGTAGAAAGTAATCATAAGACGTACAGGGCTATAGTGGTGTGCTTAGGTACCAACGATGCTAAGAAAGTGTTTGAGGGTAGAGAGGAAGAGGTGATTGCTAATTTTGATAAGTTACTTACTGCTATTAAAAAACATAAGGTGTATAAAAAGCGTAAGACACAATTAATTATGGTTACCCCGCCACCTATGCGTACCTATGACATGGCTGAAAAGTATACAGGGGGTAATGAGCGACTTGCGCTATTGATGCCGCAATTAATGAGGGTTGCTACTGATAAAGGTTTTGAAGTATTGGATGTTTTTAATTCGTTGCAAGGGGTGTTTGATAATTATACCGAAGATGGTGTGCATATGCAGGCTGAAGGACAGTTAATGATAGCCAATCGTATAGCCGATTTATTGAGGAACTAGTGTAGTTAGGTGATTTTTGGTATCTTCAATTTCCCTAAACTTAAAAACCTATTTAATATGGCAATTATAAAATCTGAAAGTGGTGTAAACTTAGCTAATTGGACAGTTGTATTGGGCGATGGTAATTATGCAGCTCCAGGCGTTGCCCCTGTTAGTGCCGCTGATATTGCTACATCTAATACTACAGCATACGGTCTACTAGAGGCTAATGTTGATAACCGCCGCATTATGGCGCATAATATTACTTATAATAAAATTGTTGAAACTACAGCATTATCAGTAACGCACACAGCTACATATACTTTTAAAATACCTTATACAATTAGTACTGGTAATACCAATTTTAATGGGCAAACTGTTGAAGGCGGACTCTTTGTATGGGATGGAGTTTCTACACAATTAGATTACGGTTTGGCTTTTCAATGGGTCATTAATCCTTGGGACGCTAACTACGGAAAAGTATTTTATTGGAATGGTAGCGGTTGGACCTATTTAGGGTGTACACTCACTCCAGATACCAATAATCATGAAATTTCTTTTGAACTAAATATAGCCAACCAAGAAGCTTATATTACCTTAGATGGTGTTACCTATACCCAAAATGTATTTTCAGAAACTACAAAGTCGGGTTGGGGTACTACGGTAGATGCTCGTTTTCAGGCAGAGACTATTAGTATTTACCCTTCGGCTACAGGAAGCGTGCCTTCTCAAAAAGTAGAATTTAAAAATTGGAGTTGGGTTTGGGACAGTCCTAGTGTTGTTTAATAGTGTTATATGCTAATGAGTGGTAATAAAAAAAGCTTCAACTATTAAAAGTTGAAGCTTAAAAAAATTTGCTATGAATATATATAATTTTATTGGGTAATAAAATTGATATACAAGGTTGCGTATTGGGCATCACTTACTCCGTTAGAACCAACATATACATTGGTAGTTCTTCCAAAATAACCAGCATTACAGTTGTAACGCGCCCATTCTCTACCTTGTACTCTAAAGGTATAAGAGCTACCTGCTGTTAATGTTACATTAGCAATAATAGTAGCATTTTGTCCTAAGCTATAGAACGATTGTCCCTGAAACGATTTTGAAACAGAGGTTATGTATTTTTCTTTAATAGCAATACCATTTATGGTAAGTCTAATTGAACCCTGACTAGCGCCGTCTTGGTATTCCGTTACGGTGTGGTTGTGGTTTGTATTGTTGTAGTTTGCACTATTGGTACTGGTAGTTTCGGTAATGGTTGTATTAATTGGCGAACCGGTAGAATAATAACCATTTACAATTATTTGGTAGGTACCTGTATAAGGGGCAGTTATAGTTTGGGTAAGCCCTGGTATATCTACATACGTACTGTTGTTGGTACTAGCTACCACCTGATTATTTTGACTAAAAGTAGAGGTGTAGCTTTTTGAAGAACCTACTTTTTCCCAGCTAACTCCGTTAAAATGATAAAAACCTTCTGATATGTCGTTAGCACTGTTTGTGTTATATACTAATAGGCCTGTAGCTGGAGCATTTATAGTGTTAACATCGGTAGTACTTGTTAAAGATACACGATTTACAAGAAGCCCTTTATTATTAGCTCCAAGATCTAAAGAAGCACTCGGATGCGGACTAGAGGTATTAATACCTACAGACCCCGATGCTTTTATATTAATATCGTCTTGGTAGATAGATGAGTAAGGAGCAGCATCATTCTCAATACCAATGGTTAATAAACCGTTTTCACCAGTAGATCCGTTACCACTTCCGTCATCAGCATACGAAATATAACCATAATCATTACCAGAATTAACGGCACTTTTAAAAATAATTGAAGAAGTTCCTCCTGCATCACCATGTTCTATAATTACCGTACCATTGGTAGCTGTGGGTGTAGTACCATTGTTTTCGTACACGTGTAGGGTTCCTTGTGGGTTGGTAGTACCAATACCTACTTGCGCTTGTAAACTAATTACAGTTAAAATAGTAACAAAACTTAAAATCTTATTCATTCTTAAAGGATTATATTTTGGGGTAAATATAGGTTCATAAAAAAATGATAAACAAGTGTTTAGGTCAAATTATATCAATTTTAAGTGTTACGTAAGAAAAGTATTTTATATGTTTTTGAATACTTGCAGATACCTATGTAGTTGGATGTTGTAGGACTCTGTAAGTTTTCATTGCTTCTTAATGAATCATAGTCGATTTCGCACGATTTTACTGAGAAAGAAGCTGTGTCAAATGGTCTAATTTATGCGAAAATTGTAAACTAAATGCTACTATGTTTGTCTTGTAACTATAGTATAGTGGTATGCATATTGATTGACCTAGTAGCTAATTTTAAGCTTGAGTTTATCAAAAAAAGCCTCAACTAATTAAAGTTAAGGCTTTTAAAAAAATATATTTGTAGTGTACTAAACTTATTCTTTAATAAAATTGATATAAAGGGTGGCGTATTGTGCATCTGCTACACCATTGGCTCCTACATATATACTAGTATTTCTACCAAAATAGCCTGTGTTACTGTTGTAACGTGCCCATTCTCTACCTTGCACTCTAAAAGTATAGCTAGTACCAGCAGTTAAGGTAACATTAGTAATAATAGTAGCATTTTGACCTAAACTGTAAAATGTTTGCCCTTGAAAAGATTTAGAGGTTGATGTGATGTATTTTTCTTTAATAGCCGTACCATTAATAGTTAAACGAATTGACCCTTGGCTAGCCCCATCTTGGTACAGCGCTACAGTGTGGTTGTGTTCTGTGTTTGCATAGTATGCAAAATTAGTACTTGTAGTTTGAGTAACAGTGGTGTTTACTGGAGCACCAGAGGAGTAATATCCATTTACAATAATTTGATAAGTACCTGTATAGGGTGCTGTAATGGTTTGTGTAAGTCCAGGTAAATCTACATATGTAGCAGTATTTGTACTTGCTAATATTTCTGCTGTTTGACTATACGTACTGGTGTATTTTTTTTGTGCACCCACTCCTACCCATTTGGTTCCATTATAGTAATAGAAACCTGGAGTTACATCACTTGTGGTAGCTGTATTGTATACTAATAGACCTGTTGCAGGTGAATTAACGGTACTTACATCTGTAGTACTTGTTAGTGCTACACGGTTCATTAAAAGCCCTTTGTTGTTAGCACCTAAGTCTAAAGATGCGCTAGGGTTAGGAGCTGAGTTACTGATACCCACAGAGCCTGATGCCTTTATGTTAATATCATCCTGGTAGATAGTTGACCATGGGGCACTATCATTTTCTATACCTATAGTTAGTAAGCCATTTTCTCCGGTAGAACCATTACCGCTTCCGTCATCTTCATAAGTTATATAGGCATAATCATTGCCTGAGTTTACAGCACTCTTAAATAATATAGTAGAGGCGCCTCCAACATTACCATGTTCTAATATAATAGTTCCGGTAGTAGCAGTAGCTGCTGTTCCATTTGCTTCGTGTATATGAAGCGTTCCTTGAGGGTTTGTAGTGCCAATACCAACTTGTGCATTAGCAATAACTACGAATAAGAATGAAATAGTACAAATAAATTTTTTCATGACTAATTGTTTGATTTTTTTTGTAAAAGTACATTCGTAAACATCTTATTTGTAGTGATTTAGATAGATGTATTTTGATGTGTAGATAAATAACATTTACCGTTCGACTAACGGTTGAGCTTATTTTTATCATGTATAAATGGTAGGCGAAAAACGGATAAAAGTCTTACATTTTTCTTGTATGAAATCATGTTCAAAACCCTATGAATAAAGAAGAATTATAGGGTTTGTTTGTTTTTTAGTGGTTTATAGTGGCGAAATTAGAGGTCGCATGATGCGATTAAAAATGGATAGTGCACGATTAATGATATTATAAAAGTGCTCTGCAAATATAATTTTCCTTACTAAACCCTAAGATATGAGGTAGTATCTGAAACAATGGTAGTATGAATGCTTTTTATAGTAATTCTTTTAGCTTGTTTACATCTGCCGAAGTTATGACCTCTAAATGTTCGGTGATTTTGGGTACTTCCCAGTTCCACCATTGTATTTGCAATAGTATGTTAATAGCATCTTCACTAAACCTTGTCTTTACGGGTTTGGCAGGGTTGCCTGCTACTATGGTGTATGGTGCTACATTTTTAGTAACAGTAGCATTAGTAGCAATAATGGCTCCATCACCAATAGTTACTCCCGGCATAATAGTGGCATTATGGCCAATCCAAACATCGTTGCCAATATGGGTATCTCCTTTGGTGGGGTAGTTTTTACCGTCCATAGCTTTTTCCCAACCGTTGCCAAAAATAGCAAAAGGAAAGGCAGAAAAAGATTCCGTTAAATGGTTACCGCCATTCATTATAAAAGTAGCTCCTGAGGCTATTTGGCAAAACTTGCCAATAATGAGTTTATCACCTATAAAATCGAAATGATATTTTACATTTTTCTCAAAGTTGTATACATCTTCAAAGTCGTCATAATAGGTATAATCGCCTACAATAATGTTGGGATTGGTAATAATGTTTTTTAAAAAACAAAGGTTGTTATATCCGTTTAGTGGAAAGGGTGTATGTTTATCAGGTCCTGTCATTTTAAATGTTTTGAAGTATTAAAACTATCATCTTTTTTCAAACTTACTTATAGCATTGTTTAGTAGTAGGTAAGTATTAAAATTGGGGGTAGCTTGGTTTATACAATACGATACAAGAGTACCTGTTTCTGGAGCATAACCAATATAGGTGCCATAAAATCCATAATGTCCGTAAAATGCATGTCCGTTATACATAGTTTTATAAATACCTAAACCATATTGGTTCCCATCTTCTCCGGTTTCCCTTGTAGTCATCATTTGTTGTATACTTTCTTGTGATAGTATGTCACCAGTAAAAAGGGCTTTTATAAAAGTAACTAAATCTTGGTGAGTAGCCACCAAACCACCACCAGCCCAGTCAAAAGAAGTATTTATGTCTTTAAAATTATAAGGGCCTACAAATTGGTTAAGAAGTGTTTCCGGGTGTTTAGGTACTTCATAATATTGTAAATATGTATGTTGCATCTGTAGCGGTTCTAAAATTCGGGTTCTAATACTTTTAGCTAATGGTTTTTGATCTAGCTGTTCTATAAGTAACCCAAGCAGTACATAATTCATGTCTGAATAGTAGAATTCGGTGCCTGGTGTACTATGTGGTTGCCGGTGTAAATTATATGAATAATAAGTTTTTATGATCGTTTCTGGAGTGTATTGCTTAGATGGGTTTGCTACAGCACTAGCTAAAAATGGTTCGGCTTTATCTGTAAATAGATCTGCCAATCCACTTGTATGATTTAATAATTGCTTAATTGTGATAGTATTAGCATAATTTTTACCATCAATAATTTGTAAGGAATCTACAGGCAAAAAATCACTAATTTTTTGATGTAGTTGTAGTTTACCTTCTTCCACTAATTGCAAAATAGTAGTAGCCACAAACAGTTTAGTGCTACTAGCAATTTTAAACGGTGTTTGTATAGTGTAAACAGTATCTGAAGGTGTTGTACTTATAGCAGAATGTATTGTACCTGTGTTTTTATTTTCAAGGAAAACGCTAATGGTACTTGTTGGGTTTTTAGAATCTGTACTTAGTTTTTGTTTGGTTATCATTTTAAGTATGCCCGTATAGTTTATAACTATTTCCTGCATTTTATCTGCTTGTGTTTGAGGTATGGTATGTCCTGTATTCTCAAACGGGTACCATTGTTTTTCGGCAACTGCAATGGAGTCAAAAAAGTTTTTGGTTACACTGTAATTTGCTGTGTGGTCTTTGGTTCCGGCCATTATAATAAGCGGACACTCTAACCTGGTTATCTGGTTTTTAATTGGGTGTGCATACAGCTCTTTGTACAAAGGCAGGTATAATTTTCCCCAATTTTCAAAATAAGAGTAGAGTCCTTTGTAATGTGCATCGGGTATAGGGTTTCCTTCAAAATCGGCTTGCCACTTGTATTGTACGCACAAATCGTTTACCGTTTGGTACGGAATGTTAACAGAAGCAAGTTCTGTTAAGGCCTGTTCGTTTTTTTGATGTTGATAATGAGAAATGAGTTGTTGCTGTAATAGTTGTTGGCTTTTAAGATTATCTATAACAGGGCTTACTGCAAAAAAAGCTTTTATTTTTTCTGGGTAAGCAGCACTTAGGTGAAAACCTAGCACAGTACCCCATGAGTTGCCTAAAATATAAAGTTTATTTTGCTGATATTTGTTTAATAAATAGTGCATTACCTCTTCGGCATCTTGTTGCATTACCGCTAAAGAAATAGCTGTAGTATCGTTTGGAGAATATTTAGTACCACGCTGATCCCAATGCACTACTATAAAATGTTTTTCTAACTCTTGGGAAATATGCTCTTGGTGTGCTGAGGTAGCTGCTCCAGGGCCTCCATGTAAATAGAGTAATAAGGGTAAGTTTGCTTGAGCACCACGTTCGGTAAGTTGTTGTGTAATACCTCCTATGCGAACTTGTTCTGTATTGTTTACTGCTGTGGTAGGTGTTTGTGCTACCATCAAAAAACTAAATAATAAAGTGTATATGTACAATGCAATTTTCATAACTAAGTGAACTTGTTTAAAGTTTTATGACGATGTAACACTAAATTTGTTTCATTCGTCTTTTTTAAAATAGTTAAAAGAACGCAAGTGGTTGGTTTTTAAATTTCTGATCTCGGTATCATCTTTTAAACATACATGATTTTTTTGTTACTAACCAAGATCAGAAATTGTTCTTATACATTAATACCAGTTGAATCCTACACCTACCGAAATGGTTGCAGCATCACGGTGTCCATCCCCTTTGAAAAATGTTCTACCAGCTGTGGTTTGTAGTTGTAAATCTATCGCAAAGTTTCTTTGCTGATATAGTTCTCGTCCAAAACTTAATCCAACGGCACATCCTGCATTAAAGTCATCATTTATGTTGTCCTCAATATCATAAAGTGCAGGCATGTCTACCGCTAAACCAATACCACCGCTAATCCAGCTTTTGTTGTTTACCCAATATTGTACCGATGGTAAAAATGTTTCAAAGCTACGGTCATAATCATTCTGACTATAAATCATTCCAGAGGTGTTTAATAGCAGCGCTAAACGTTCATTAAGCATGTATCCTAATTTAATGTTAGGTAGGCTTATGCTTCCTTGTCCTTTGTCAAAATCTTGTCCGGTTTCGGTATCAGAAATACTAATGGCTCCACCACTTATTCCTAGTCCGATAACAAATCCTTTTCGCTCCATTTGAGCGGTTGTGTCCTGTGCCTGTACGGTACTACCTAGTACCAGTAGAGCAAATAATACTAATAACTGTTTCATTTTTATAATTGATTTTTGAATATTAATTTGAAGTCATTAAGGCTTCTATTATTTGATTACGTTGAGTGCTATAGGCATCTCCTTGGTGATTACTAAGCAATATAATAGTGGTGTTATTTTCTGGCATAAACCCAACCATACTCCAAAAGCCATTAATATCACCACCATGCCAGTACATAGTTTTAGCACCTTCTTTAGACGTAAACCAGCCCAAACCAAAATCGGTGTAACCACTATCTACGTTGTTTGTAAATATGAGTTCTTTTTCATTAGGGGTATACCAGTTGCTACTTACTGCATTTACCCAAAGTTCCATATCAGTTGGGGTGCTGCTCCAGTCACCAGCACCAAAAGTGATGCTCATAGGGTAGGTGGTAACATCTTGGTTATTCAAGTATCCTAAGGCATGTGTTTGTTCATTAACAGTGTTGTTGCCTTTATGGGTGTTATACATAGCTAGCGGAGTTAAAATATTATCTGTTATGTAATAGTAGTAACCGTTATCGGCTAGTTCTTCAATTAAAAGTGCCGCTAGTAAGTAGTTTGAGTTTGAGTACTGCTTTTGTGAACCAGGTTCAAATAACAACCCATTTTGCGTTATCATATAGCTGATAATGTCATATATGGTTTCAGCATCATAGTCGGTGCCGTTAAGTGCATCAGTTTCAATAGTACTTAAGTAATCGGGTATACCAGATTGATGCGATAATAGTTGCGCTATGGTAATTTGGTCTCCATACGGAAAATCAGGATCAAAGTCAGCAATGGTTTGTTCAAAACTGGTAATTAATCCGTCTCTTTTTAACTGAATTATTCCGGCAGCAGTAAGGGTTTTGCTAACAGACCCTAACCTGTACTGTATTGCCGAGCTTTGTGGCGTAAGTAAGTTGGTATTGGCATAACCATATCCGTTTCTTAAAATATCTTCTCCGTTTTCTGTTATGATGGCATATCCTGAAAAATCTAAATCTTCTAATAATTGGTCATAAGAGATAGGATTGAATGATGTGGTGGTATCATCGCTATCATTACAGCTGAAAAACACCAACGTAATTATGAGTAATAAGAGTAAACTGAGTTGTTTCATGAGTTTTTTGTTTATTTTATCGATGCAAAAGTGTTTTATTTTGAGAACCCAGAAGTTTTGATTTTCTTTGAAAAGGTTCGGAATCATAATTCAGAACCTTTTATGTCCACTTTATTTAAGAATACTGTGCCTTTTACAAATAGATCTATTGTAGTTTTACCATTTGTTAATATGAGCAATAGCTCAGATAACGAATTCTTTAGTGATGGAATTACTGAAGAAATCATTAATGCCTTAACTTTTGTAAAAGGGCTTAAAGTAATAGCCCGTACTTCTAGTTTTGCTTTTAAGAATAAGCATATTGATGTTAGAGAAATAGGAACCCAATTAGGGGTAGCAAATGTTTTAGAAGGAAGCGTTAGGGTAGTTAATAACCATGTGCGTATAACGGCTCAGTTAATTAGTGCGGTAACGGGCATGCACTATTGGTCTAAAAATTTTGATAGAGAGCTAAAAGATATTTTTAAATTACAAGATGAGGTAAGCCTACTCATAGCCAACCAAATACGTGAGAATTTTGGACACTTAGAAATTCAAGATCATTTGGTAAAGCAATCTACTCGTAGTTTTACGGCCTATGAATTGTATTTAAAAGGTAGGTACGAGCAGTTGCAATGGACCCCTGACGCGTTGCTAAGAGCTATTGAATATTACGATAAGGCCATCTTACAAGACAACCAGTATGCAAGAGCATATTATGGAAATATGCAATGTTATGGTTTGTTAGCTATATGGGGGTATATGCCAAAGGAAATAGCCATGGATAAGGCAATTACCAATATGGCTATGGGTAAAGAAATAGATACCAACCTACCCGAATATACCCAGGCATTTGTAGGCAAAACATTTTGGGGAGAATGGAATTTTAAAGCAGGCTATGCTTTTATTTTGGAAACATTGGCTTTAAACCCCAATTATATTGATGGGTTAGAGGCAATGGCAGAGTTATGTATTGCCTTAGGGTTTTTTGAGATTGCTGAAGAGTATGCTCAGAAGTTGTTAGAGGTAGATCCTATATCAGCGAATAATAGATATACTTTAGCACATATTTTTTATTATCAGAGGAACTATGAAAGTGCATTAGACTGGGTAGAAAAGGCATTAGAAATTAGGGATGACTTAGAGTTGGCAAATCACTTGAAAGTATTATGTTTAGTACAGTTGAAAGACGAGCAACAGTTACTTACTTTTATTGCAAACAGACCTCTTGAAAAGTATCAGAAACTATTATACCAAGCGGTTAATGGTACTTTGTATGTAACTGAAGAAACCTTGGAAGATTGGGGGGACTCCCATATGGCACCTGCTCAATTAGCACCGTATGAGTTGTATATATTGGCTAATGCAGGTTATAAAAAAGAGGCTTTTACTTTGTTAAAACAGTATGTACAACAGAAACGTGGGCAACTAATTAATTACAGGCAAGAACCTTTGTTAGCACCTTTACATGAGTTTGCTGAATTTTCTGAGTTACACCAGTCTAACTTATTTCTTGAAGATATTATAGAGAAACCAAAAGCTCTAGTAAAACCTAAGGTAGAAGATGCTGTATTAGAAGGGTTACACCAACAGCTAATTACTTATTTTGAAGAAGAGAAACCATATTTAGATACGCAACTTACGTTAACGAGTTTAGGCGAAAGTATAGGCATGCATCCTAACCGTTTGTCATATCTTATCAATGAGTTTTTAGAAGTCAACTTTAATGAGTTTGTAAATGCGTACAGATTAACCCATTTTAAAGCCATTGCTGTATTACCTGAAAACGCGCATTTAACCTTATTAGCTTTGGCGTATGATAGTGGCTTTAATTCTAAAACCGTATTTAATACGTATTTTAAGAAGGCAGAAGGTAAAACGCCAAAGGCTTGGTTAAAAGAGCAGCAGTAACAAGCCAAGAGTATACTTACTCTTTTAGCTTATTGTTATATAACCACGCTAGCATATTATCTATACCAGCAGCAATTTTATTAGGGTCATAAGGTATTTCTATATCGGGTTGTACACCGTCTGTAGCGGTTTCTTGCAGTTTAAAATAGCGTTTAGAATAGTTTATTTTTAATGCTGAATTTGGTAACTCAAATGTACTCATATCCTGATACCCAACCGGGTTAGACCCTGTGGGTAACCCTACAATGGTGGCATTTAATAAAGCTCGGTATTGTGCAGTATTAATTGTAGCAGCAGAAAATGTTTTATGATCACTAAGTACATACATACCGTTTTTAAAATCTAATCCGTCTGCTAAATTAATTACATAGGCTAGTGTAAGTCCAACAAATAAGTCGCCACCCCAGTTTTGGCGCATGTCTATAACTACTTTACGTATGTTATTTGTTGCACAATATCCCACTAACTGTTCGCCAAATTGTTGCATTTCTTCAAAGGTAGGGTAGTTGCGGTAGTAAATATATACGGCGTTTGTATTGGTAATAGGTGCTGCCCAAAACCCGTTAGACACACGCACTACAGGTGCTGCTATTTGTGGAATGCTATAGACCAAACTTTGTGTTACAACTTCATCATATTCAGTTCTTTTTAAAGGCTCTAATGTGATTTTTTGTGGTGTTCCATCCTTACTTATGAAGGTGAATGTAGTAGCTTCTTTTTTAGTAATGCCTAGTAATTGTAGCAGTTCAAAATGGTTAAAGCAATCTACAAAACGGGTGCTATTAGAATGTGAGTTTTCTACAAACTGATAGTAAGGTGCCAATTTATGGGCTACTTCATCAACAGGAATATTATTAATTGCGGTTAACTCGGCTCCTAACATCGCTTTATCTGCTGTAGTAGTAGCGGTTACCAACCATTTATTTCCGAATTTGTAAATACCTATAGGGTAGTAGTGCATATCTTGGTTCCATAAACTAATAGAGGTATGCCCATCGCCAATGCGGTGTGTAAGTTTCATTAATGCTGCCATAACTTCAAAATCGGTAGCAGTATCTAAAGAGCTTTCAATGTTTTTTAGGGTAGCATCAAACTCAGGTTTACTTATTTTGTTATAGAGGTCTATATGTTTTACTTCTAATTGCTCTTGGTACACTTTTAGGTCTTGTTGCCATTGTGCCATGGTTAGTTTCTGAGCATTTACTAGCGAGGCTATACAAAGCATAAGTACTGTGACTAGCGTTTTCATAAGATTTTTATTGATTTTTACATTGGTATAAAAACAGCTAATAATGTTACTGTCAGTAGATTAAAAATTAGATTTTAACAGCTAATTTTTGTGATTACCATCTGCTCTTATTTATTTTGTAATTGAATTCTTATAAAGAAAGAGGTTACTTATGAAGAATAAAGTATTATTTTCTATTACTGTATTAGTAATTTTTGAAGCAATAGGAGTTTTATTATGGTGGCTATTTGGTAATAGTATGTTTGTAACTACTATGGGAGCCGCCGCTGGAGTTTTAATTGTTTATCAGCTGTATAATGCTAGCAAGCAAAAAGGGGATTAGCTATTACTTCACCTTATAAAACCAATTATAGGTTCCCTTATCTTTTTTGGTATACGGAAACTCATAGGGCACATTCATAACATCTTCCAGATACAAACGTTGCATTTCTATGGTACGTTGGGTACCGTTCTCATGTACGGTTAGTAATAAAGAATTGGCTTCTATGTTTTGTATTTTTCGTATCTCTACTATTTCTTGTTCGTTAAATATTTCGTTGTTCTTAAGGTATAAGATAACACCATTTGCAGCAATATGTATATGGTAAGTGTGTTTGCTATTAGCCAAACGTTTGTAATGTACCAATAGCGGAGCAGAAGAATCTACAAATTTAGTTTCGCGCCATTCCCAGGTTCCTGTTAAAAAGGAAATCTCGGGGTCGTTTAAAAGACTTTCTTTAATTGTCAATTTAGCAATGTTTATTAAATACCTTACAAAGATAAATATTATCTACATAAGCACTGTTACCCACTATTACACACTACAACCTTGTCGGGTTAGAGTTGTGTAAAATTTATACATTTTTTATACAATTTTCACATATTGTAGGGAATTGAATAACAGAATAAAATATACTTTAACACCTTGAAAATCAACCGTTAAAATAGTATTTGTTAGTTGCATGTAAAATTAGGCACACTTATTTCTTATAAGTATACCAGTTAACCATTAACCCTTTTATACAATATATACAATGAAGATTTTTAACTATACCCAACTTAAACAATTTAGCGCTGCTGCCGTTTGTGCAATCATGGCGTTAAGTTTTACAAGTTGTAAAGAAGAGGAAAAGAAAGATGAAGGTGTGCCGTTACCAGTAATGGCTGTGAAAGAAGAATCTGCTGCCAGAGGATTCCAGTATTTAGGTTCTATTGAAGGTGTAGAAACGGTGGAGTTAAGACCTCAGGTAGATGGAATTTTAGAAGAGATTTATGTAGATGAAGGAGACTTTGTTTTAAAAGGTGAGCCACTTTTTAAAATTAATAGTCAGCCTTATATGGAGGATTATAAAAACGCCATGGCAAATGTGAGTTTGGAAAGAGCGAAAGTACAAAAAGCGAAAACCGATTTAGAGCGTTTGCAACCCTTAATAGATAACGAGGTTATTTCAGAGGTTCGTAAAAAATCTGCTGAAGCCGATTATCAAGTGGCATTATCATCTTTACAAAAAGCGCAGGCAGAGGCGGCTAACATGCGTATTAATTTAGACTTCACAACAATAAAAGCACCTGTTAATGGTTTTATGGGCAGAATCCCGAAATCTATAGGTAATGTGGTTAAGAAGACGGATTCAGAGCCATTAACAGTGCTTTCTAATGTTAATGAGATATATGTGTATTTTTCTATGAGCGAATCAGACTATTTGTCTTTTGAAAGAGCTAAGAACGATACCCTTTCTAATAAAATGAGTGATAAAGTAAAGCTAGTTTTAGCCGATGGTTCTATTTACGAACATGTTGGTAAAATTGAAGCTAACTCGGGTCAGATAGATAAGTCTACTGGGTCTATTACATTACGTGCTCGTTTTCAAAACCCAGATACATTGTTAAGATCTGGTAATACAGGTAAAATTTTAATGGAAGAAATTCATCCTAAAGCCATTTTAGTACCACAGAGTGCAACAACCTTTATTCAAGATAAAAAGTTTGTATTTGTTTTGGATACTAATAACCTGGCTCAAAGAAGAGAGATTATTACAGAAGGTAGATCGGGTGATAGTTATATTGTAAGTTCAGAAAGCTTACAACCACAAGAGCGTATTGTAACCTCTGGTTTAGATAAACTAGCTAGTGGTATTAAGGTAAAACCTGTACAACGCGGAAAATTGTTAAGTGAGGTAACCACCCTTGACAATAAATAGAGAAAGAAAAAGAGAAAAGAAAAATAATTAAGTTCACCCTTAAGCCCAAAAAATTGCATGTTTAAAAGTATTATCAAAAAGCCCGTTTTAACACTGGTTATTACCATTATTATTGTGTTAGCGGGGGCAGCAAGTATTACCTCTCTGCCTGTAGAGCGTTTCCCAGAGATTGCACCACCTAGTGTAAGTGTTGGGGTAAAGTATCCGGGGGGTAATGCAGAAACAGTTGCTAAGTCGGTATTATTACCCATAGAAGAGGCTATTAACGGTACCGAGAATATGACGTACGCCAACTCCACTGCCAGTAACTCTGGTTCTGGTAGGGTAACGGTGTACTTCAAACCCGGTACAGATCCAGATATTGCAGCGGTTAATATTCAAAACCGTGTATCTACCGTTACAGAGAAAATTCCGCCAGAAGTGGTAGAAGCTGGTATTTCGGTAACCAAGCGTATGAAAGGTAGTATTATGACACTGAATATTTACAGTGACGATCCTACCTATGATGAAACCTTCTTAAATGCGTATACCCGTATTAACATCCGTAGAGAGTTAAAAAGGGTAGAAGGGTTAGCAGAAGCATCTATTTTACGTCAGCGTGATTACGCCATGAGAATATGGTTGAATCCGCAAAAAATGGCATCATACGGTTTAACGCCAAGAGATGTGTACAACCAAATTAAAGACCAGAACTTTGAAGCAGCTCCTGGTAAGTTTGGAGAAAATTCAGATGAGTTATTCGAGATCGTTATGAAGCATAATGGTCGTTTTAACCAAATTGAAGATTATGAGAATTTGGTGATTAAGTCTAACCTTGAAGGAACCTCTTTACACTTAAAAGATGTTGCGCGTATAGAGTTTGGAGCTTCTAACTATACCAGTGAAAATAGATTGAACGGAAAACCATCTGTAACTATTGACATTGTACAACAGAATGGAGCTAATGCGGTAGATATTGATAAAAAAATACGTGAGATTTTAGAAGAGCAATCCCGTAGATTTCCTGAAGGCGTTCATTACCAAATTACCTATAGTGTAAGAGACCAGATAGACGAATCTATGAGCCAAGTACAACACACCTTGGTAGAAGCATTTATATTGGTATTCTTAGTAGTGTTTATCTTTTTACAAGATTTTAGAGCTACTATAATCACAGCTATTTCTATTCCTGCATCGTTATTAGGTACGTTCTTTTTCCTTAAAATTATTGGGGCATCTATGAACGTGCTAAGTATGTTCTCTTTAGTATTAGCTATTGGTATTGTAGTAGATGATGCTATTGTGGTAATGGAGGCCATACACGAAAAAATGACCCACCATAAGATGTCTGCTAAGAAAGCGGTGTCTTCTGCCATGGATGAAATTACAGGTGCTATTATGTCTATTACGGTAGTAATTGCAGCAGTATTTATTCCGGTAGGATTTTTAAGTGGACCTGTAGGTGTATTTTACAAGGAGTTTGCCTATACCATTATATTCGCAGTGTTAATATCGGCTATTAATGCCTTAACATTAACTCCGTTATTAACTAAAATATTTTTTGGTAGAGAGAAGAAAGCTAAAAGTAAAAACGGGATTTGGGCAAAAATTTCGAACGCTAAAACCACTAGAAAATCAGCTGAGTTAAAAGAAAAAGGGTTAAAGAAATTTGATAGAGGTTTTGATAGATTTACACAAGGATATTTACGCATTGTAAAGTGGTTCTTGCTACGTAAATGGATAGGGCTAGGATTGTTAGCTGCTATTATTGCAGGTACTGTGCTTATGGCAAAAACTACACCTAGTGCCTTTATACCTACGGAAGATGATAACTTTTTAATTTTCTCTTTGAAAATGCCAGAAGGATCATCATTACACAGAACTAATATAGCTTTAAGGGAGGCCGATTCTATCTTACGAAGTGATGAAGCAGTAGCTGGGGTAAATACGGTATCTGGTTTTAATATTGTGGTGAATACAGAAAGTCCATCTTCAGGTATGGGGTATATACAGTTAAAACCTGGAGAAGAGCGTGGCGAAGTACATGAAATACAACCTGTAATTAAAAGACTTTTAAGCAAGTTAGAAAATATAGATGGTACTTCCTTTAACATGTACCCAAGACCAACCGTACAAGGGTTTGGTAATTTTGATGGGGTTCAGTTTATGTTACAAGATAGAGCCGATGGTGATTTAGGTGAGTTTGGTCAAATGATAAATGAGTTTATTCATACCTTGAACAACCAACCAGAAATAGAAAATGCGTTTACCTCTTTTAATCCTAATTTTCCACAGTATAAGCTGAACATAGATTATGAGAAAGCTAAAAACATGGGGGTTAGTGTAAAAGATATGATGTTTACCATACAATCATATTTTGGTAGAGTACAACCAGGAGACTTTAACCGTTTTAGCCGTCAGTATGGGGTGTATATGCAATCAGATATACAATTCCGTGAATCGCCAGAATCTTTTAATGGGGTTTTTGTTAAGAATAAAGATGGTAATATGGTGCCTATAAATACCTTAGTAAAGCTAGAGCAATCGTATGGTCCAGAGGTGGTAAATCGTTACAATTTGTATAATGCGGCTAAGGTAAACGTTACACCGGCACCAGGGTATAGTACCGGTGATGTAATGAATAAAATAGAAGAGTTGTCTGAACAGAAACTTCCTGCTAGTTTAAGCTATGAATGGACAAGTATGAGTTTGGAAGAGAAAAACTCTGGGGGAGATACCGCTATTGTATTCATTATTATTATTCTATTAGTGTATTTTATTCTATCAGCACAATACGAGAGTTTCTTATTGCCACTAGCGGTAATGCTATCGTTACCAGCGGGTATATTTGGGGTATTTGCAGCTATTAATTTAGCAGGTATAGACAATAACATTTATGTGCAAATAGGTATTATTATGTTAATAGGGTTATTAGCTAAAAACGCCATACTTATTGTAGAGTTTGTGGCACAAAAACGTCGATCTGGGTTGTCTGCATTCGAGGCAGTACTAGAGGCAAGTGCCTTACGTATACGCCCTATTATAATGACGTCTTTAGCATTTACCGTAGGGTTGGTACCGTTAATGTTTGCACATGGTTCTTCAGCACAGGGTAACCAATCGGTAAGTATAGGTACTGCCGGGGGTATGCTAACAGGTATTGTGTTAGGTATTGTTGTAATTCCGGTATTGGCATATGTGTTCCAGTTGTTACATGATAAGTTTAACCTAGAACGTTTTGGTACCGATGATGAAGAACAAGAACAATTAGAAGCTTAAAAAAAGAGCTAATGATTAAGCTTAGGTTCGTTTTGTGTCAAGACACAAGAGCATAATAATAAATCACCCTTAAAAAAGAAAAAATGAAGTTTAATAATAAAAATATAGTCTCTGAATTTAAGCAGGTAAATGCGACACGCCTGCTTAAAATGGGTTTGTTTGCCTTTTTAGTTGGGGTAACCCTTGTGGGTTGCAAGGTAGGCGAACCCTATAAGAGACCAGATTTTAGTACCGATGATACGGGTAAATTTTATAGCCCTGATGGCGTAGCAACCGATAGTATTTTAATGGAAGGTGTAGAACCAAAAGACACTACGCTGTTAGCTGCTATACCATGGAAGAGTTATATACAAGATACCGTTTTAGTAGCTTTAATTGACGAGGCATTGTCTAATAATATAGATATGCAAAAAACCATGCAAGAGTTACAAATAGGCATGGAACAACTAGAGCAGTCTAAAGCAAATTTTTATCCATCGTTAAATAGTACACCTGGTGGTTACCGTAGAGAGTATTACTCAGAAAATTATAACAACTACGGATCTAATAGAGCAAGAACCAACCATGGCGAAGATGTACCCACAAGTTTCTATACCGAGCGTATGGAGTATACATCTGCACTACAAGCAAGTTGGGAAGCAGATATATGGGGTAAGCTACGTTGGAAAAAAGAAGCTGCCAGAGCGCAGTATATGAAAAGCTTAGAGTTTAAAAAGGCGGTACAAACATCGTTAATTAGTGAAGTAGCGTCTACCTATTACAACCTGTTAATGTTAAAAGCGCAGGTAGCGGTAGCTACAAAAACCTATCAGCTAAACGATAGTACCTTAAACATAGTAAAATTACAATACGATGCTGGTGAGAGTACGTCTTTAGCGGTACGCCAAACGCAGTCACGTATGTTAAAATCTAAAACCCTAGTTCCCCAGTTGGAGCGCCAGTATGCAATTGTTGAGAATCATCTGAATTATTTATTAGGTAGAGCTCCACAGCCCATTGTGATAACAACTCGATTAGATGAGGTTAGTTTTCAGCGTATTTATAGTACCGGCGTTCCTTTAGATTTAATTAAAAACAGACCCGATGTGGCCATGGCAGAGTATGAGTTAATGAAACGAAATGCCAAAGCAGGCGTTGCAGAGGCCTTAAAATATCCGTCGTTAACCATTGATGCCAGTGCCGGTTTGAACTCGCGTACGTTGAGTAATTTCTTTGATCCTGTTGGCTCTGGGTTTGCATTGTTAAATGGGTCTATTTTTCAGCCTATTTTTAATAATAGAAAACTGAAAACCAATTACCGTGTAGCCTTGTCTGAAAAAGAAATAGCACAGCTAGACTTTAAAGATAATTTACTGCTAGCCATTGGAGATGTATCTACCTCTTTAGCTACTATTAATAAGCTAGAAGAAGAGTATGCCATAGCGCAAGAACGTATACAGGTAACACGCCAAGGACTTAAAGATGCCGGGCTGTTATTTAAAAGTGGATTTGCGAACTATTTAGAGGTAATTACCGCCCAGAGTGATGCCTTAGAAAGTGAGCTGAATTTAATTGATATAAAGAAACAGATTTTAATTGCCAATATAGAATTGTATAGAAGTTTAGGTGGTGGTTGGCAGTAATAGCCATCATCGAGGTTAGGTTAGGTTGTAACTCCCGAATCATTAGGTTGGTTCGGGAGTTTTTTGTTTTGAAAAATTTACCTTTATTAAAATCTTTAGAATATGTTTCCTGTAGACTCTGAGTTTGGATTGTTATGTATATGCTATCAACTTTTTTAGGCGGATTATTTTAAAGTGATGAAAGAAGTTTTACATTTCCCTACATTTGTAACACATCAACTTTTAAGCTCTTTATGTATGAAACGTTTGTTGTTTTTATTTGTGGTGTTGGTTATTACTACCGCAACAGCTCAAAATACTATTAGTGGTTTTGTAAACCCGGCAGAATTGGCAACCGCAAAAGAAGTATTGCTACTAGAGGTAGACCCTGCGGCACCTACAGTTAAAGATAGTACTAAGGTAGTGGCAACCGCCATGATAGATAGCAACGGAGCTTTTGCTTTTAAAAAGGAATTGTTTACCACTACTGATAAGGTGTACCAATTGGCGTTAACTACCGAAAATGTTTCTGCAAATGGTAGTATACCACAACGTTTGCACACGCTTAAAACCTTTATTTTATCGGAAGCTGATAGTATGGTGTTTAATGGTACTACTACCAGCTACCAAACTACCAGTATGGCCGATAAGGAATGGAGCAAGTTTAAAAAGTTTGAGAAAACACAAGATTTTAAAAGCCTTAACGCATCAGAAATTGCGCAATATCTTACCAGTACTAAAGGCTATATAAAAGACTCGCTGCAAATTTTATTGGTAAAGCTAATGAGCATACAAGAGTTAGATGAGAAGCAGTTACTAGATACCGATATTAAAGAGAATCCTGATTATTACGAGCAATTGTTGGTACAGCTAAAAGAGAGCAATGTGGCGCCGGCGTATTATATGTATTTAGAAAATAAGCTTCACAAATACCATTACCAACGTACCAATACTTTTTTTAGAACTAGTGTACTTGTAAATATAGTATTAGTGGTGCTAGTTGTGTTGGTGGTACTACAATGGGTAAAAGCTAAAAAACAAGGTAAGGTAACCCCCGAAGTAGTGCTTAGCAAACAAGAAACCTTAGTGAAAAACTTAATATTAGCGGGAAAAACCAATAAAGAGATAGCAGCTACCTTGTTTATTAGTGTTAGTACGGTGAAAACTCATATCACAAACATTTACAGTAAGTTACAGGTGAGTAGCCGGAAAGAGTTATTGCAACAATACCAAAATACAACGGGTACTAGTACCTATTTGGTACCCGAATAGTAACTAGAAACCCAACGGCACATCGGTTATTTGCAGCAAAACAATAACCGACATGAAACTGCTGTTTACTACTTTCTTTTTTTTAGGTGTTGCCTTTGCTTTTGGGCAACAAACTGCCACGCTTTCTTGCACTGTTACTTCGGAAGATGGAGCATTAATTCCCTATGGTACATTACAAATAACCAAAGCAGAAACCACCGCCCCATTGTACTATGATATTGTAGATGGTTTGGTAACAACCGAGGCATTACCCATAGGTGTGTATACAATAGAAATTACTTCTATGGGATACAAAACATTTGCTGAAACGTTTAACCTAGCGCAAGACAGTACACAAACCATTACACTTACTACCGATGTTACACAACTAGAAGGGGTAACGGTTACCTCGTTGCAAGAGAGTATGACGTATACCAATGGAGTGTTAACCGTAAAGATGGAGCATAGTGTATTGGCTAATTTACCCAACACCAGTGATGTAATTGCCAAACTACCAGGTGTTATTGTAAGTGCGGATAAAGAGTCTATCAATGTATTAGGAAAAGGGAGCCCAATTTTGTACTTAGATCATCAGCGTATTACCATAGAGCAGTTAAATGCTATTCCGGTAAGTGCTATAGAAAAAATAGAGCTGTTAAAATCGCCTTCAGCTAAATATGAGGCTGATGGCAATGCGGTGTTGGTAATTACACTTAAAAAGGATCGTGATAGCGGGTACCAAGTACAACTAAAAAATAGTGCTGCACTACAGCATAATTTTAATAACTACTTCAATTCAAATGCTTACATAGGGTTTGGGAAATTGAGCATGCAGCTATCATTAGGCTATAACCAGTTAGACCATTGGGAGAGTAATACCTCAAAACTTACGTATGACCAAGAAGGGTTTGTAAATGAATATATTGCATTATCTGAAGGTCCGAGAATGCAGGTGCCTGGTTCGGTTGGTATATCGTATAACCTTAATGAGACCGATTATATTTCTACCCAAACTAATTTTACTATTCACCGAGATAATATGCCTATTAGTACCCAAACCACTATTACGGCTAATGGCGCAGAAACGTATTATGATAATTATACCAAAAGTAAAGGGGTGCGCGACTATATTACTACTAATTTGAATTACTACAAACAACTAACCGATAAAACCAATTTGTTTACAGGGGTACAATACACCTATAAAACCAGAGATTATAATAATTTTATTTATGATGTAACCCATCCAAATGCCATATTGCTAACAGCAGAGAATCATCAAAAAACGGATGCTGAGGTGTTTTCTGCTAAAGCTGATATAGAAGTAGTTTTTAACGAAAAATTTCAGTGGGAGTCGGGTCTTAATCTGTATACGGCAGACACCTTTTCTGAGTCTAGAACCCTTACGCTAGAGCAGCCAGATTATGGGTATGATGAAAGTACGTATGCTGGTTATACAACCCTTAAGGGAAACTTGAAAAAACTATCTTTTACAGCAGGATTACGTCTAGAAAATAACGTACGAAATGGGCGTTATACAGATACAAATGAAACGGTGGTAGCTGTAAATCAGACGAACCTTTTTCCACGAGTGAATGCTAATTTTGAAATTGATAGCATGAACAATGTATCGGTAAATTATGCGAGGAGTATTATGCGTCCTTCTTTTTCGCAGGCTAACAATATTAGGGTGTATATAAATGAATATTTAGATTATGTAAACAATATTAATTTGAAGCCTGCTTTGCGTAATGAGTTGGTGTTAGAATATAAACACGGTAGGGCTGGGTTGTATGTTGTGTATTACAGAAACACCAACGGATTGTATTACTTATCTAATTATGATGCGGATACCGATAAACTGGTTACCGGTGCTACTAATGTAGCCAAGGAAGATGGGTATCACGTAATTGTAATGGTTCCGTTTACACATAAAATATGGGAGTCTACCAATTACCTTTATGGCGGTTTGGTAGATGTTACCGATGCCAATGCACAAGATATGGGCACCTCTCCTTTTTTCTATTTCTACTCGAATAACGAGCTAAAGTTTACAAACAATTTTAGTGTAGGACTTAGTTATTATTACATGATGAAGCACAATGAAGGGGTACGCACTAGCAATGGGTTTAGTGAGCTTAGTATAACCGCTAACAAAAAGTTTAATGAGCATTGGAGTTGTTTTTTGTATGCCAATGATGTATTGAATACTTTAGAATATACCCAAGGTTATACTACCAATGGCATTGGTAGCAATACTACCTATTTTACCGATAATCATGGTGTTGGCCTATCGGTTACCTACACCTTTGGAGAATTAGCTAAAAAGAATTTTAAAAACCAAAATGTAGATGAAGATTTGGATAGGGTAAAGTAATGTTTTAGGAGGTAGTTTTACATGATTTTTATTTCGATTATAGAGTGAACAGCATAACATAAAAAGATTCCTGCAAAGGAATCTTTTTTTAGTTTAAAAAGCGATATTCTTTTGGGGTATATCCAGTAGCTTTTTTAAATAATCGGCTAAAATGTTGAGGGTATTTAAAGCCTAGTTCAAAAGCAATCTGACTCAATGATTTATCAGGGTCGTATATTTTTTCCTTCGCAATATCAATAAGTTTAAGTTGAATATGTTCCTGAGCAGTTTTACCGGTTTCTTTCTTAATTAGGTCTCCAAAGTAGTTAGATGATAAATTTAAATGTTCGGCAAAATGAGCAACAGAGGGCAAACCAATTGTTTGTGGTTGATCCGATTGAAAATAAGAATTTAGAAGATTTTCAAACTTGCTTAAAACATCATTATTTACATGCTCGCGGGTAATAAATTGGCGGTTGTAAAATCGTGTGCAATAGTTAAGTAAAAGCTCTAAGTAGTTTACTAATATTTCCTTACTATGCTTATCTACAGGAAGATTTAATTCGTAAGTGATCTTGCTCATAGCATCGCGTATCATCTCTTGTTCCTTGATAGAAAGGTGCAAAGCCTCGTTGAGTTCGTATGAGAAAAAGGAATAGGAATCCATTTTCTTTGCCAATGATGTACCTTTTATCAAGTCTGGATGAAACAAGATAGCCATTCCAGAAGGTTGGTATTCTTCTTCATTGTTTACCTCAATAACCTGTCCAGGTCCAATAAATACCATGGTTCCATCATCGTAGTCATATTTATTGCGTCCATACCATAATTCTCCACAATGCCCTTCCTTTAGAAAAATAGAGTATAATCCTAAATGTATTTTTTTATGATTGGGTAAAGCAGGTGTCTTAGAGTTATCAAATACCGTTATCAATGGATGTTCCGTGGGAATTCCTTTAAGATGATTATAGGTAGCTACTGTGTCTACATAGATCGATTCCATAAGCTGATATTTTAAATGCTCTACAAATATAGGGAGTGTTGAATGTTAGAAGGTTAGCCAACTGTTCATTTCAGTAAAAATGGTATAAATCTCAGTGATCTGTATACAAAATATATATCCCGCGTGAAGGAAATTTGTACCAACAAAAATTAAAATTAAAAAAATGAATATGGAAAAGAGAAAATTAGGGAGTCAGGGATTAGAGGTTTCTGCTCTTGGATTGGGATGTATGGGACTAAGTTACGGTTATGGTCCGGCTACTGAAAAAAAAGAGGCTATAAAATTAATACAAACCGCCTTCGAACAAGGAGTAACTTTTTTTGACTCTGCAGAAGCGTATGGTCCTTTTGAAAATGAAAAATTGTTAGGGGAGGCTTTAGCTCCTTTTAGAAAAGATGTAGTAATAGCTACCAAGTTTGGTTTTGTAGATGGGGATGCTACTAAAGGACAAGATAGCAGACCAGAACGTATCCGTCAGGTAGCAGAGGAGTCTTTGAAAAGATTAAATACAGATGTAATTGATTTGTTTTATCAGCATAGAGTAGATTTGAATGTTCCTATTGAAGATGTAGCAGGTACGGTAAAAGATTTGATACAAGAAGGAAAAGTAAAATACTTTGGAATGTCTGAGGCTGGAGTAGATTCTATTCGAAGAGCACACAAGGTACAACCGTTAAGTGCTTTGCAAAGTGAATATTCTATGTGGTGGAGACAGCCAGAACAAGAGGTATTACCATTATTAGAAGAATTGGGTATTGGTTTCGTTCCTTTTAGTCCGTTAGGTAAAGGATTTTTAACGGGAAAAATAAATACTGAAACAAAATTTGATAGTACCGATTTTAGAAATATTGTACCAAGATTTTCAGAAGAAAACAGATTGGCTAACAGAGTTCTGGTAGATGTTTTAGAGAGTATAGCATCTCAAAAAGAAGCTACACCTGCACAAATTGCTTTAGCATGGTTGTTGGCTCAAAAACCTTATATAGCTCCAATACCTGGAACTACCAAAATCCATCGATTAACCGAAAATGTAAAAGCGGCTTCAATTTCTTTAAATCATGACGATTTAAAGCAGATTCAACAGGCCGTTGAGGCAATTACAATTCAAGGAGATCGTTACCCAGCACATTTACAAGCTAGGGTTGGAAACTAATAGTAGCATGTGTAAAGAAAATGAAGAAGGTTTTAGTAATAGGGGCTAGCGGTAGTTTGGCAAAAGTGGTTACGGAAGAATTGATGGCTGATAGACAAATTGCCTTAACCCTTTTCTTGAGAAATAAAAACAGATTGAATACCATGGGAAATGCACTTGTAGTAACGGGTAATGCCTTGAACTATTCTGATGTTTCTAATGCTATGGATGGTCAGGATGTTGTGTATGTGAATCTTGCCGGAGACCTGGTGGCTATGACACAGATTATAGTGAAAGCTATGAAAGCAAATGGAGTAAAACGTATCATTTTTATCAGTTCTATTGGTATTTATGGCAGCCCATTAAAATCGGTTTTACGCCCTTACAGAGAAGGTGCCGATGTGATAGAAAATTCTGGACTTGATTATACCGTTTTACGCCCGGCTTGGTTTACTAATGACTTGGAAGTAGATTATGAAATAACCAAAAAAGGAACTCCAGAAAAGGGATCTGTGATTTCCCGCAAAAGTATAGCACATTTTATACATCAACTAATTCAGAACCCAGACACCCATATTGGAGAAAGTTTGGGAATAAATACTCCTAATTCTTAACAAAAAAATGAAAATGAAAACAACAATTTCAATGATGTGTACCCTGTTAATGGTTTTTGCTTTAATGGGGCAGAATAGAATTCCTGCTAAAGGAATTGCAGCAATGAACAACCAAGGTGACTTTGAAATTTATGACTTTGACCGACACGAACTTGGAGATACCGATATTCTTATGGAGATTACCTATGCTAGTATTTGCCATAGCGATATACACCATGTAAAGGAGGAATGGGGTGCTGAAGAATACCCAATGGTGCCCGGACATGAAATGGTGGGGAGAGTTACCAAAATAGGAAAAAATGTAACTGCCTTTAAAGTGGGTGATTATGCTGGGGTTGGGTGTATGATAAATAGTTGCGGTACCTGTAAATATTGTAAAGCCCACATGGAGCAATATTGCCCTAAGGTAGTTATGACCTACCATGCACATGATCCGTTCCACAATAATGAAATAACTCAAGGAGGGTATTCAAGTAACATGGTAGTTTCTCAAGATTTTGCTATTAAGATTCCTAAGAATGCTGAAATGGATAAAGTGGCTCCTTTGCTGTGTGCTGGTATTACTACCTATTCTCCAATAAATTATGTAGACGTAAAAAAAGGAGATAAAGTAGCTGTTGCTGGGTACGGAGGATTAGGGCATATGGCGGTGCAATATATGGTAGCCAGAGGTGCAAATGTGACAGTTTTTGATATTACCGAAGAAAAAAGAGCCGATGCCTTGGCAATGGGGGCGGTGAAATTTGTGAATGTGAATAATGCGGAAGAATTAAAAGGGCTTGATAATACAATGAGCTTTGTTATTAGTACCATTCCTGCAAACTACGATCCTAATATGTATTTGAAAATGCTAGATTTAGACGGGCAGTTTTGTATTGTAGGGCTACCAGCAATGGCTAATATGCCGGTGTTGAGTATAGATAAGTTTATTTGGAAAGGAAACCGTAAAGTATTTGGTTCTCAGATTGGGGGTATTAAGGAAACTCAAGAGATGGTAAACTACTCGGTAAAGCATAATATTTATCCTGAGGTGGAAAAGATACCGGCTACACCTAAGGCAGTGGAAGAGGCTTATGAAAATGTACTGGACGGAAAGGTGAAGTTTAGATATGTGATAGATATGAGCACCTTATAAGTTTTACGTATGAGGGGTGTAATATTAAATATAAAATGGCTTTGTATGTGCCTTCTTTTTGCAGGGAATATACTTTTAGGCCAAGAAAAAAATAACATGAACAAAGAAGTGAAATTTACAGATAAAGGAACTTTAGCTCCGGCAGAACATTTTACCGGAACCGCTTGGGTACATATTAATGTAGCACCAGGTGAAGGGTATCATACCATTGTTGGTACTGTTGCATTTGAACCTATGGCAAGAACCAATTGGCATGTGCATCAAACAGGACAAATATTAATGGTAACTAATGGTACAGGATACTATCAGGAAGAAGGAGAACCTATTCGGTTAATAAAGGAAGGAGATGTAATTAAAATTGGAAAAAATGTGAATCATTGGCATGGAGGTTCTATGTACCAGTCTATGACACATATTGCTATAGTTACTGATTTAGATAGGGGAAAAACCATTTGGGGAGTGCCTGTAAAAGATGAGGATTATAGCTCTTATACAGCAGCTGCTAGTAATGTAGAGAATTATTTAACCTCTGCGGCTATTAAAAATCACGAGGATCTTTGGCCTAATTATGTGTCAAAATTACAAGTAACAGATCCTGAGTTAATAGAGATTTTTGATAATTGGGCATTTGATGAGGTGTATGCAAAGAGTGAGCTAGATATACAAACAAGAACTATTATTACGCTGGCTTCTACCATAGGAACACAATCTTTAGCTGAATTTAGCATGTTTGTGAAAGCTGCTTTAAATGTTGGAGTTTCTCCGGCGGTAATTAAAGAGGTAGTCTACCAATCTGTTGCTTATGTAGGTGTAGCTAAGGGAATTGATTTTCTAAATACTACTAATGAGATTTTTAAGGCTAATGGAATAGCATTACCATTAGAAGGGCAAATGACTACAACCCCCGAAAACCGCGAGGCTAAGGGATTGGAACTGATGAAGGCCACTTTTGGTGAGCGAATAGACCAAATGAGAAATGAGGCTCCGCAAGATTTACAGCACATACAGTATTTTTTAGCGGCCAATTGTTTTGGAGATTATTATACCCGTAAGGGAATGGATATAAAAATGAGAGAGTTGGTTACCTATGCTGTATTGGTAAGTATGGGAGGAGCAGAAAGTCAAGTAGACGGGCATATAAAAGGTAATTTGAATGTGGGTAATAACCGTGCAACCTTAATTGCTGTAACTACACAATTGTTGCCGTATATAGGATATCCTAGAACGTTAAATGCCCTATCTGCTATTAATAAACTAACATTAGAAACTGAATAATGGAATATTTTGAATTAAATAATGGAGTAAATATGCCTGTATTGGGCTATGGTGTTTATCAGGTGCCAGATTATGAAGAGTGTAAGAAAAGTGTACTTGCAGCTTTAAAGGCAGGATATAGAAGTATTGATACGGCGTCGGCTTATCAGAATGAAAAGGCGGTAGGAGATGCCATAAAGGAAAGCAGTATTCCTGCAGAAGATCTATTTATTACAACAAAATTATGGATAGCTGACATGGGTTATGATAAAACCTTAAAAGCGTTTGAAACTTCTTTGCAGAAATTGGGGTTGACATATCTCGATTTATACCTGATTCATCAGCCCTATGGCGATGTACATGGTTCTTGGAGAGCCATGGAAGAATTGTACCGTGCGGGTAAGATACGTGCTATTGGTGTAAGTAACTTTTATCCGGATAGAGTAATGGATATTATGGTAAACCATTCGGTAACTCCTATGGTGAACCAGATAGAAACACATCCTTTTTATCAGCGGACAGAAGACCAGAAGTTTCTTATAGAAAATGGAATTCAACAAGAGTCGTGGGCGCCATTTGCTGAAGGAAGAAATGATTTTTTTACAAATGAAATGCTTAAGAATATTGGGGATAAATATGGGAAGTCTATAGCCCAGGTAACCTTGAGATGGATGATTCAGCGAGGAGTTGTGGTGATACCTAAATCGGTTACCGAATCTCGAATTAAAGAAAATATTGATGTGTTTGACTTTGAATTGACTGTGGAAGATATGAATGTAATAAAAACATTAGATGCCAATAAAAGTCAGTTTTTTAGTCATCGGGATCCGGAAATCATTAAGTGGTTCTCCACATTTATTTAATAATTACAATTATACTAAGAAAACTATGGAAACAAAAAGAGTAAAAGCTTATGGTATGGAGGCTATTGATAAGCCTTTAGAAGAGATGACCATTGAAAGAAGAGTATTACAGCCACGAGATGTAGAGTTTGAGGTGTTGTATTGTGGAATTTGTCATTCTGATTTGCATCAAATGAAGAATGATTTTGGTATGACGGCGTATCCTATTGTACCCGGACATGAAATAGTGGGTAGGGTTATAAATATAGGTAGTGAGGTTACTGATTTTAAAATTGGTGAATTGGCTGCGGTTGGATGTATTGTAGATTCTTGCCAGCATTGTGAGCATTGTGCAGAAGGAAACGAACAGTTTTGTGATGAGTTTCCAACATTTTCATTTAATTCTCCTGATAAATACTTAGGAGGGATGACTTATGGAGGGTTTTCAAAAACCTATGTATGTGAAGATAAGTATGTACTGCACATGCCAGATTCTTTAGATCTAGCGGCGGCGGCACCACTATTATGTGCAGGTATTACCGTATATTCTCCATTACGCCATTGGAATGCGGGGCCAGGTAAAAAAGTAGGGGTTTTAGGTATTGGAGGTTTAGGACACTTAGCTATTAAAATAGCAAAAGCTATGGGAGCTGAGGTTACTGTTTTTACTACCTCACCTGCTAAAGTTGAAGATGCAAAACGAATGGGAGCAGACCATGCTGTATTATCCACTGATGAAGAGGCAATGAAGGCCTATCAAAAAAGCTTACATTTTATAATTGATACGGTTTCTGCTAAACATAATATTAATATGTATTTAGGTTTGTTAAAGGTAGATGGAGCTGTGGTATTGGTTGGATTACCTCCAGAGCCCTTAGAAGTAGGTGCCTTTAATGTAATTATGGGTAGAAAGAGCTTTTCGGGATCTAATATTGGTGGGATTGCAGAAACTCAGGAGATGTTGAATTTCTGTGCGGAACATAATATTACAGCTGATATTGAGCTTATTACTATTCAGGATGTAAACGAAGCAATGGATCGTCTGGAAAGAGGAGATGTTAAGTATCGTTTTGTGATAGATATGAGTAGTCTTACCAATTAGGTAGTATTTAATTATGCTATTTTTAGGACTTCTTTTAAAAGTATATAAAAACCAAAGCCAGGCATTTTGCCTGGCTTTGGTTTTTATATTTTAATTATCGTCTTATATATTTCTCAGCACAATCTTCTATGCATAAATAGGAGACTATAAGGGTGTCCGCCTCTAATTTTAATGTGGGGTAACTTATTACATTCATGTTGCAATTGTCTTGCATAAGTAAGCTATCCATTGTAGAATAGGTGCCCGTTGTTGTTGAACCGGTTTCTGTAGAGACCATGCTACAGAATTCACCATTAGAAGTAAAGGTTAAATCTGAGTTTAATATTATTTGTTTATCACTTTCTATAGGTTCAAAGGGTACGGGGCCTCCAGGGGACACCATGGTGGCTTTTAATTTCCAAGTGCCAACAAAACCGTTAGTAGAAGTACCAGTATCGTCCGATTCTGTACAGGCATAGATGAATGCTGTAATAGAAACTAAAACGAGTATGTGTTTTTTCATAGCAGTGTTTCTATGAAGATGTAACATACTCGTTTTAGTTGCGTTGAGGTTATTAGTTTCTTTTAGAATCTAGTAGTTCTGTCGGTAATATTTTCATCATATTTTGTAAAAAATCGGTCTAGTTTATCTGGGTTAACAGTACCGTCTAGATTAATTACCTTGTCTTTAATGAGTAGTTGAAAAAGATTTTTGGCTGAAATTTTTAAAGAAGTGGCGCTTTCTATTTTTAGATTATCATCTAAAAAAGTTACCTGTACAAAATCGTCTTCACCATAGCCTACGGTTTCGTTACTATTCCAGTTAACAAAAATAATTTCCTTTTCACCATCTAATGTAAATAAAGAATAGCTGTTGGATAATCCCTTTTTATCGGTGGTAAATGTTTCTTTACCATCAACTGACACAATGCCTTTTTTAATTTTTACTTTTTGCGCATTTGCAATGGTTAACGTAAATACGGCTAGAAAAAAGAATAGAAGTGTTTTAACTTTCATTTTTTGATTGGTTTAAATTGTTTTAATACCATCAAATTTAAATTATTTAATGAAAGAATTTTACTTCAAATCACAAAAACTATATGTGTTTTTTGTAGTCTTTTGATTGTCAAGGGGCTAATGATGTTTTATGGTGTATACCTTACCCAAACAAAAAGCTAACTACCTCTTCTATTTTTGATACTTTTTTAATTTCGATGCGCGTTTTTAATTCAGGCAATTTACTTTGCGATGAAATAACAATGGTAGTAAAACCAAGTTTCTCTGCTTCGGTTACACGTTGTTCTACGCGGGTAACAGGGCGTATTTCGCCCGCTAAGCCAACTTCAGCAGCAAAGCATATTCTACCCTCAATAGCAATATCTTCATTTGAAGATAGGATGGCGGCTACCACAGCTAAATCTATGGCTGGGTCGTCTACGGTAATACCTCCGGTAATATTTAAAAACACATCTTTGGCACCTAGTCTAAAACCAGCACGTTTTTCTAAAACAGCCAAAAGCATGTTTAGTCGTTTTAAGTTAAAACCAGTTCCACTACGTTGTGGGGTACCATATACAGCGGTGCTTACCAATGCCTGAATTTCTATAAGAATTGGGCGTAAACCTTCTACCGTGGCTGCAATAGCAGTACCGCTTAATTGCTCTTCATTTTTAGAAATAAGTATTTCAGAAGGATTAGATACCTCACGTAAACCAGCGCCTTGCATCTCATAAATACCCAGTTCATTAGTACTACCAAATCGGTTTTTATGGGCGCGTAAAATACGGTATACATGGTTACGGTCGCCTTCAAACTGAAGTACGGTATCTACCATGTGCTCTAGTATTTTAGGTCCTGCAATGTTGCCATCTTTGGTAATATGCCCAATAAGTAGTACAGGGGTGTGGGTTTCTTTGGCAAATTTTATAAGCTCAGAAGTACATTCTTTAATTTGTGAAATACTTCCTGCCGAGGATTCAATATAATCTGAGTGTAATGTTTGTATAGAGTCTATAACCAACACATCAGGGTCTACTTCCTGAATTTGCTTAAATATGTTTTGTGTTTTGGTTTCGGTAAGTATATAGCAGTTATTGGGTGTAGCCACTAACCTGTCTGCACGCATTTTAATTTGGCGCTCACTTTCTTCCCCAGAAACATACAATACCTTAAAGGGTAAGTTTAAAGCAATTTGTAAAAGCAGGGTACTTTTACCAATACCAGGTTCACCACCTAGTAAAATAACAGCGCCAGGTACCAATCCACCACCTAATACACGGTTAAACTCGGTATTAGGAGTACGCATTCTAAACTCTTCTTCACTGGCTATATCTTTTATAGAAATAGGTTTGGGTGCGCGTTTAACACCACCAGTTACGGCACCACTTTTCCAACCCTTTGTTTCTTCTTTTTGTACTACCTCTTCTACAAGGGTATTCCATTCTTTACAGGAGGTACATTGCCCTTGCCATTTAGCGTATTGTGCGCCACAGTTCTGGCAATAAAAGGTAGTTTTTACTTTTGCCATTTACAGACCAAAATCAATTTTTATTTGTTGCATTTTTTCGTAGGCAAGGTCTTTTGTCATAAAGTCAATTTCTTCTTTAGCAAAAGCATCTTGGTAATGTTTTAGCGCTTTTTTAGGTTTCCCTATGCGCTCGTAGTATTCACCATAAAAATAATCTGCCATCATGGTTTTTGGGTAATCTCTTTCGGCTAAGGCTCCAAGTTTTTCTAAAGATTCAAAATCTTCTTTTTTACGGCAAGCTGCGTAGATAGCCATAAAATCGTTGATTAAAATTTCTTTTTCAAACCCAAAAAGGTTTTCTATGGTATTGTACTTGTCATATAAATAATTAATAACAGGTTCTTCCATTGTAAGTATTTTCTCTTGGTATTCTTTAGGTGTAATAGGTTTAAATATAGAGAAAATGTCATTTAAAGCATTTGGTAACCCGTAAATAACCGTAGTATTATGATTGGCATTTTTAAAATCGTCAAAATAGTAATAAAGGTTCTTATTTTCAGACTGATCTAAGGTTTGGTGTAATGAGTTTACACGTTCTCTAACATCTCTATCATCACTTTCGGCAGTAGCCATGTAGTAAAACTTTCGGTCGTTAAAAGTAGCAAGTCTTGCAGCCACCCTTTCTTCCATTTTAGGAGCAAAGGTTGGGTTCATACAAATATATGCGTTAAACATAACCTCGTCTCTTAATAAGTAGTAGTTAATGAATGCTGCACTTAAATCGTGGCCTACAGCCATACGAAAGTTTGCTACAGTATATTTACTTTCAATATAAGGAATAAGCTCAATACCTATAAAATCAAAAAAGTAAGCGCCTATATTCTTTGGAAGTCCTGTTTCAGGGTCAGACTCCATATCTTGGTATCTAGACTCAAATTGGTTAACACCTACTACAATAGCCTCGGGCATTTCATTAAAATACGATAGGTAGTTAATGTTTGCAACCACGGGGTCAAACAAATAATCTGCATCTAATACTATAATTAACGGGTATACTTCAGTTTCAGTATAGTTTGCCGGAATATGTATTTTCAGGGTTCTTTTTTCTTCAAGAATACCAGACTCAATTTCTTCTGTGAATACTTGAGCATTGGTAATTAATGAGCATAAGAATGGCAGAATTAGTAGGATTTTTTTCATAAGCTTTATGGTGTTTTGGTGTAAATAGTGAACTATTGCAAGTTAGTAAATTATTTATTTTTGTTGTAAAAGGGTAATAAAATTAATGAAAGTGCTCCAAAAAAGACGAGCATTACAAATTGAGCAATCCAAACAATCCACCCAAAAGCAGTCCCTACGGTATTTGGTACATCAAAAAGCGTTAGTATTTCTGCTATGAAAAATGGGTAAGAGCCAAACCCTCCGTTGGTAAATGCTATGGTAAAACTACCTACTACAAATGCTGATAGTACTACACCAAATTGCATGTTTGAAGTTTCTGGTAAGGCATAGATGTTTATGTAAAACATAGCTAGGTACATACACCATATGAATAGTGTGTGGAATAAGAATGCCCATTTTTTCTCCATTTTACTAATGGATAAAATGCCATCCATAATACCCGAAATAAAGCCTTTGATTTTTAAACTGATAGCATTGTTAGTTTTGTACACAAACCACAAAAAACCAATGCCTAAAAGTAACAATACAACACCAAGTATAGTGAGCGTTTTAATGGGAACCATGTTGGTAAGATACCCTTTTAAAACATCTACTTGAATAAAAAATGTGGAGACTACTATGATGCCTAATATTAATAAATCGGCAACACGTTCGGCTATAATGGTACCAAGTGCTTTATCGTAAGGTACGCCTTCATATTTGTGCACCACTAGTGCTCTGGAAAACTCTCCTGAACGTGGTGCAGCCATATTCATAATATAGCCAGAAAAAACAGCCATGGCATTGTTAGCTAGTTTGGGTTTGTAGCCTAGTGGAGCTAACATAAAGTTCCATCGGTACGCTCTAGAGAGGTGACTAGCAAAACCACATAGTATTGAAATAACTACATACCAGTAGTTGGCATTTTTAAAGTAATGTTTTATTTCGGTAATCTGTTCTGCAGAGAATTTGTTTACAGAATACCATATTAAAAAAACTCCCAACGTAAGTGGGAGTATGGTACTAACCGTTTTTTTTATGTTAACTTTCAAGGTTACCGCAACAAATTATTCTCTTCGTTAGGGAAAACAATAGCAGGCTTAAAGGTTTTAGCCTCTTCAAAATCCATAACTGCATACGTAATTAAAATAAGAACGTCTCCTACAGCAACTTTACGGGCAGCAGCCCCGTTCAATGTAATTTCACCACTACCTCTAGGTCCTGGTATTACATAGGTTTCCAATCGCTCACCATTGTTATTATTCACAATCTGTACTTTCTCACCTTGAATAATATTGGCGGCTTCCATCAGGTCTTCATCAATCGTTATACTACCAATGTAATTTAAATCGGCACCTGTAACTTTTACTCTGTGTATTTTAGATTTTACAACATGTACTTGCATGGCACAAAAATAGTTAATTTAAAGCTATATTATCAATTAGTCTTACTTCATCAGCATAAACCGCAATAAAAGCTCTGTAATTTTTAGTGTTTAAATTTTCTGTAACGGGTTTCAATGTTTCTTCGTCGCAAATTTCAATGTATTCTAACTCGAAATTTTCATTTTTTTCAAATGCTTCGGTTACCCAATGCTCTACATCTCTAACATTTTTTGTACCAAACATATCTTTTGCCAGTAGTAAGGTTTCAAAAATAAAAGAGGCATTTTTTCTAGTTTCGGGTTGTAAACGTTCGTTTCTAGAGCTCATAGCCAATCCGTTAGCTTCTCTTAAAATAGGGCAGCCAACAATGTTTACGGGCATTTGCTCTTTAGCTACCATCTTTTTTATAATCTGTAACTGCTGAAAATCTTTCTCGCCAAAATATGCATTTGTAGGTTTTACTATTTCAAAAAGTTTTTTGACAATAGTTCCCACTCCGTCAAAATGTCCGGGTCTGTGTTTCCCTTCCATTTGAAATTCTAGTCCATCAAAGTCAAAATTGGCAGCTTGTACAGCAGTGGCATACACATCTTCTGTAGCAGGAGCGTAGATAATAACGTGCTCATTAAAAGCTTTTATCTTATCTATATCTTCCTGTAAAGTTCTCGGATATTTATCTAGATCTTCTTTGTTGTTGAACTGAGTAGGGTTTACAAAAATACTAACAACTACCATATCGTTTTCTGATACAGCTCTGTGAATCAGTGATATGTGTCCTTCGTGCAAAGCGCCCATAGTAGGCACTAAGCCTATTCGGGTTGCATTTTGGTTTTGGTTTGAAAAGAAATCGTTTAGTTTTTCTTTCTCTTTAAAAAGGTTCATTTTATTGTCTTTAGACGGTGCAAAATTATATATTTTAGGACAAATACACATAATTTTTGTAATTTTGCATGTTTAAAAGTGAGTCTTAAACCAAAGAAAAGATTTTATGACTGATAAGAAAGTGTTGTTTGTATCCTCTGAAGTGATGCCGTACCTGCCTGAAAATGAAACCTCGTTAATGTCTTTTGAAACCCCTAGAATGGTGAATGACAGAGGTGGGCAAATACGCATATTTATGCCTAGATATGGTAATATTAACGAGCGAAGACACCAACTTCACGAAGTAATACGTTTATCTGGAATGAACCTTGTGGTAAACGATATGGATATGCCGTTGATTATTAAAGTAGCCTCTATTCCTAAAGAAAGAATTCAGGTGTACTTTATAGATAATGAAGAGTATTTTAAGCGTAAAGCTACGTTTAAAGATGAAGATGGTAACTTGTTTCCAGATAATGATGAGCGTGCTATCTTCTTTGCTAAAGGAGTAGTAGAAACTGTTAAAAAATTAAACTGGTCTCCAGATATTATTCATGTTCATGGATGGATGGCATCCTTATTACCATTATATCTAAAACAGTACTATGGAGATGAACCTTTATTTGCAGATAGTAAAATAGTTACGTCTGTGTACAACAAAGGTTTTGATGGTACGTTAGATAAGGATATGATGGATAAGGTGTTGTTTGATGGTTTTGAAGCATCTGAAGTAGATGTGATTAAAGAACCTGATTATTCTAGTATAATGAAACTAGCTGCAAAAAATTCTGATGGAGTGGTTGTTGCTTCTGAAACAATCCCAGATGATTTGCAAGAATTTCTTTCATCATTAGAAATTCCGGTACTTCCGTTTGTTCCGGTGTATGAGTTTGAAGAAGCTTATATGGAATTTTATAATAAAGAGATTTTAAAATTAACATCTTAAATTACATGATTAAAAACTCAAAAACTTGTATGAGAGCCTTAGCTTTGGGGATTATGTTGCTAGGGATTCTTACTTCATGCGAGAAAGATTTTAGTAATTTGGATTTGCCAGGTGTGAGTCCGAATTTCGATACAGATGTTGCGTACTTTAAAACTTTTGCAAAAAATGTAAAGTTAAATTCAGTACAAACAAATGGGTTGACTACCTATCAATTAGGAAAGTATACAAGTGATGTGTATGGTGAAGAAGAATCGTATATAGTTTCTCAATTGGCGTTGCCTGCAGCAAATCCTAGTTTTGGTTTGTATTCTCAAGAGCGAGAAGTAGCTGATGATACGTTGTATTATACTATTGATGAAGAAGAGACAGTTACTAGAGTATATTTAGATATTCCATATTTTACTTCGGCAACTGTTGACGAAGATGGTAACCCGGTGTTAGATGGTTTTGATGTGCAGACGTATGAGCTTGATTCTATTTATGGTAATCAGGATTTAACCTTTGGTCTGAGAGTTGAAAAATTAGATTACTACTTAGGTGATTATCAAGAGCCTGATTTTACCGAAGCTGCTAAATATTTTTCGTCTGATCCTACGCCAAATTTCTTGAATTATACTTCTGATATTTTAGGAGATGATGATACTTTTGAAATTAATGATGGTACTTTAATAACATTTGACGAAGATGATCCGGAGACTGAAGATGTGGATGAGTCTGAAGATGTAGCGGAGGTATTGCTGCCTAGAATAAGAATTGACTTGGATACACAATTTTTCCAGGAAATGATTATAGATCAAGAAGGGAGTTCTTCATTTTCAAGCAATGCTAATTTTAGAGAGTATTTAAGAGGTATTGTTATAAGTACTTATAATCTTAATGAGAACTTATTGATGTTATTGGATATATCTCAAGCAAATATTACAATTGAATACACATATACCACAGCAACAGAAGATGAAGATGGAGTTATTGAGTATGATGATACTAATGAGTCGTCTTTTACATTAGGTTTGTCTGGAAATGTGATTCAAAAAACTACAACTAATGGTTTTCCTGTTTTAGATACTTCGGAAGATGCAGAGTTAGTTTATTTAAAGGGTACTGAAGGTAGTATGGCTGAAATTACATTATTTGAGCCAGATGATATTCAGATGATGCGTGATGAAAACTGGTTGATTAATGAGGCTAACCTAACATTTTATGTAGATAGAACCGATTTAGATGGAGCAGCTAACGAGTTGATTGAGCCAAATAGAATTTATTTGTTTAATAAAGATGAAGAGAGTACTCCTTTAATAGATTATTTGATTGATAGTAATGGTAGTACAACTTCTGGTAATGTATTTTACAATAGATTTGTACATGGAGGTATTATTGAGAAGAACGATGATGGAGACGCTATTCAGTATAAGATACGATTAACCGAGCATTTGAATAACATAGTTAGACACGATTCTTTAAATGTTACCTTAGGTTTGGTGGTTTTGTCTGATATTACAAATGTAGCTACAGGAGCTGCTAAAGTGAATGCTGGGGCAGAAGAGATTATAATACCTAATGGGTCTACAACAAACCCTTCAGGAACAATTTTATACGGTTCAAGCGCAACAGTACCAGAAGACAGAAGATTGCGTTTGGAAGTTTTTTACACAAAACCCTCAAATTAATATTATATGTGTGGAATTGTTGGATATATAGGATATAGAGATGCCTATCCGATAGTAATTAAAGGTTTAGAAAGATTAGAGTACCGTGGGTATGACAGTGCTGGTGTAGCACTATATGATGGTGAGGAGTTGCATATTTGCAAAACCAAAGGGAAAGTATCTGACCTAAAGGATAAGGTAGAAAAAGATATTCCAACAAAAGGAAGTTTAGGAATTGGGCATACACGTTGGGCAACCCATGGTGTACCAAATGATGTAAACTCACATCCACATCAATCAAATTCAGGCGATATAGTTTTAATACACAATGGTATTATAGAAAACTATGCGTCTATTAAGCAAGAACTTACTAAAAGAGGATATTCCTTTTATTCAGATACAGATACTGAAGTATTAGCAAACCTGATACAAGAGGTAATGAAAATTGAAAAGGTTAAACTTGGAAAAGCGGTACAGATTGCCCTTAAGCAGGTGGTAGGTGCTTACGCTATTGCTGTGTTTGATAGAAGAAAACCAGACGAGATTGTTGTGGCTAGGTTAGGTAGTCCGTTAGCAATTGGTATTGGTAAAAATGAATATTTTGTAGGTTCAGATGCATCACCTTTTATTGAATATACTAGTAATGCTATTTATTTAGAAGATGAAGAAATGGCTATTATTAGAATAGGTAGGGATGTGAAAGTGCGTAGTATTAATGATGATGAACAGTTGGATGCTAATATTCAAGAATTACAATTAAGTCTTGAACAAATTGAGAAAAAGGGGTATGACCACTTTATGCTTAAAGAAATTTATGAGCAACCAAGTGCTATATTAGATACTTTTAGAGGTAGATTACTACCAAATGAAGGTATTATTAAAATGTCTGGTATTGAAGATAACTTGTCTAAGTTTTTAAATGCCAACAGAATTGTAATAGTAGCGTGTGGTACTTCTTGGCATGCAGGTTTAGTGGCTGAATATTTATTTGAAGATTTGGCAAGAATACCGGTAGAAGTAGAGTATGCTTCTGAGTTTAGATACAGAAACCCGGTTATTAAAAGAGACGATGTAGTTATTGCTATATCACAATCTGGTGAAACAGCAGATACTTTAGCGGCTATTAAATTAGCCAAGTCTATGGGAGCTTTTGTATTTGGTGTATGTAATGTAGTTGGGTCTTCTATAGCTAGAGAAACCAACGCAGGTGCTTATACACATGCTGGTCCTGAGATTGGGGTGGCATCTACCAAGGCATTTACTACTCAAATTACAGTGCTTACCTTAATAGCGTTGCGTTTAGCAAATGCTAAAGGTACATTGTCTACTAGCGATTATAAAAAATGTTTGTTTGATTTAGAAGCAATCCCTAGAAGAGTGGAGGAGGTTTTAGATGTAAACGACCAAATTGTAAAAATAGCAGAGAACTATAGTGATGTAGCTAATTGCTTGTACTTAGGTAGAAAATATAATTTCCCTGTTGCATTAGAAGGAGCTTTAAAGTTAAAGGAGATTTCTTATATACATGCAGAAGGATATCCTGCTGCAGAGATGAAACATGGTCCTATTGCTTTAATAGATGAGCAAATGCCGGTAGTAGTTATTGCTACTAAAAAAGGGAACTATGAAAAAATTGTAAGTAATATACAAGAAATTAAATCTCGTAGAGGTAGAATTATAGCTGTAGTTACCCAAGGTGATACCATGATTAAGGAGATGGCAGATTATGCTATTGAAATTCCTGAAACTGTGGAGTTTTTAACTCCGTTGATTGCAACTATTCCTTTACAATTACTTTCTTATCATATTGCTGTTATGCGTGGCTGTAATGTAGATCAACCTCGTAACTTGGCAAAATCTGTAACTGTAGAATAAACACTTATATTAGTATTTTATAAATTTTTCGGTAGTTTTATTGTTGAATTGAAAAAAAACGTATATTGCTACCGAAAAATTAATAAAATACCAAATGAAACAAGTAGTTAGTATAATTGCATTTTTATGCACTGTCACTTTATTTGCCCAAACCAAAGTTACTGGTAAGGTGGTAGACGCTAATAATGTCCCGGTACCTGCTAATATTACCCTACAAGGAGGAACAGAAGGTGTAGTAGCAGATTTTGATGGGAATTTTATTTTTGAAACCGAGAAAAATCCTCCGTTCGTACTAGTTATTTCTACTATAGGTTTTGTCTCTAAAACGTATGAAATAACAGAAAATAATCAAAATATTTTAGTTCAGTTAGAAGAAGAGCATACTCAGTTAGATGAGATTGTGCTTTCGGCTTCTCGTACTCCTGAACGTGTGTTTGAATCGCCTGTGTCTGTAGAACGTATGGGAATCAAACAAATAAAAAATACAGCTTCAGCATCATTCTATGATGGATTGGCTAATCTTAAGGGGGTAGATTTAAATACCAACTCATTAACTTTTAAATCTGTTAATACAAGAGGTTTTGCAACATTTGCCAATACACGTTTTGTGCAATTGGTAGATGGTATGGATAATGCTTCTCCGGCTTTAAACTTTGTATTAGGGAATTTATTAGGGATGAACGAGCTTGATGTAGCTAGCGTAGAGTTATTGCCTGGTGCTTCTTCTGCTTTATACGGTGCTAATGCATTTAACGGAATTTTATTTATGCGCTCTAAAAGCCCGTTTGAACAACAAGGAGTTAGTGCATATGTAAAAGGAGGGGTGACTTCGCAAAAAGCAGCAGGTACAAATGAGTACTATGATTTAGGGGTGCGTTTGGCAAAAGCGTTTAATTCTAAATTTGCGGTAAAAGCTAATTTTTCTTACTTGAACGGTACCGATTGGTATGCGAATAATGAAATGGATTTAGAGATGCCAGGTGCTACACGTAGTAACCCTGCATATAATGGGTTAAACGTATATGGTGATGAAGTGGCCACCACTTTAAATTTTGATGCACTGGCAGGTTTGCCTACCGGAACTTTAGGATCGGATGTGGTGTCTAGAACTGGTTATAATGAAACTGATTTAATGAACTACGAAGCTGAGAGTATGAAGGCGGACGTGGCAGTTCATTTTAAACCTTTTGATAATGATTTTGAAATTATCGGGGTTTATAAAATTGGTAGTGGTAATACTATATACCAAGGGTCTAATAGATACTCTTTAAATAACTTCTTAATGCAGCAGTTTAAATTAGAAGTTAAAAATGATAACTTTTTTGTAAGAGGGTATATGACTACTGAAGATGCTGGAGATTCTTATGATAGCCGTTTTGCAGCTATTAATGTAAACCGTTATTGGAAAGGAGACCAAGCATGGTTTACAGATTATGCACAAACTTATATAGCATCACGTTTAGGTATTGGTACTGGAGTGCCTCTAGATTACCAAACAGCACATGACATGGCTCGTCAGGCTGCAGATGCGGGTAGATTATTGCCTGGTACTAGTGAATTTCAAACGGCATTTAATCAGGTGATTAATGATCCTGACTTAGCTACCGGAGCTAAATTTCAAGATAAAACTAAATTACACCATGTAGATGCTAATTATAACTTTACGCATTTAACTGAAGAGTTTGCAGAAATTCAAGTAGGTGGTTCGTACCGTCAGTATAAGCTAAATTCTATGGGTACTATTTTTACAGATTATGATGGTCCTATTGATTATTCTGAGTTTGGTGCATATACACAAATTCAAAAGAAATTATTAGCAGATAGATTAAAAGTAACTGCTTCTGGTCGTTTTGATAAATCACAATTATTTGATGGTTTCTTTTCACCAAGACTTTCGTTAGGGTATACCTTAGGTAAAGAGGGTAACCATAATTTAAGAGCTTCTGTGCAAACAGGATTCAGAAACCCAACTACACAAGATTTATATATAGGATTAAATGCAGGTGCTGCTGTTTTGGTAGGTTCTGCACCAGATAATTTAGATAGATATTCTGTTACTAATACTTTATCGTCTAGCGGGCAATTAGTAACTGGGCAAACGGAAGCTACAGTATATGGTAGAGATGCGTATGAAAATGCCTATTCTGTTCGTTCTGTAAACCAAGGGATGCCAACTGCTGCAGATGTATCTTTAGTAAAACCAGAGCAGGTTACTGCTTTTGAGGTTGGGTACCGTGGTAAATTAAAATCGGTTCAGTTAGATATTAGTGGATATTATAACCAGTACCAAGATTTTATTTCTACAGAAAATGTTTTAGTGCCTTTATATGGTACAGTGGGAGATAACTCTCTATCGTTATTGGCATTACAAAACGGCGATTATCAAGTATTCCAAGCCTATACAAATTCTGCTGTAGATATTGAATCGTATGGTATAAATGCTGGGTTAGAAACAAAATTGTTTAAGAATTACGATTTTGATATTAACTATACATTCTCTGAGTTTGATTTTAATACCAATGAAGACCCTGATTTTAGACCTAGCTTTAATACGCCAAAACATAAGGTAAAGGCAAGTATTGGAAATGAAGAGTTATTTAAAAAATTAGGATTTAAAGTAAGCTGGAGATGGAGTGATTCTTACTTCTGGCAAGCATCTTTTGCAGATGGTAACGTGCCTGCTTTTCACGTAGTAGATGCACAGTTAAATTACGGAATAGATTTCTTAAACTCTAATTTTAAATTAGGAGCTACTAATATAGGTAGTAATGAATATTACCAGGCAATAGGTACCGGGCTTATAGGTTCTATGTACTATTTGTCGTGGACAATAAACCCTTAGATTTATTTTAAATATATAATTGAGAAGTCCCTGAAAACAATGTTTTTAGGGGCTTTTTTATACATGATGCTATACATCAGAGGGTTAGAATTTTTTATTTTAACACAAAAAGTATTTGAACTTACCAAAAAAATGGTAAAAAACTGTTAATAGTTATTCTTTAAAGTATATCTTTGCACACTGAAAAAGCACATAAATAAAACAATCTATAAAGTAATGTCAAAAGTTACAGGTAAAGTTGCACAGATCATCGGCCCAGTAGTAGACGTAGTTTTCGAAACTGAAGCCGCTCTTCCAAAAATTTATGATTCCCTTGAGATTGATAAAGGAGATGGTTCTAAATTAATATTAGAGGTTCAGTCTCACATAGGTGAAGATACAGTAAGAACAATTTCTATGGATTCTACTGATGGTTTAAGTAGAGGTACAGCAGTAATTGCTACTGGAAATCCGATACAAATGCCTATTGGTTCTGAAGTATATGGACGTTTATTTAACGTAATGGGTGATGCTATTGACGGATTAGGAAATCTTCCTAAAGAAGGAGATAATGGATTGCCTATTCACCGTCCGGCTCCAAAATTTGAAGATTTGTCAACTTCTACTGAAGTACTATTTACCGGTATTAAAGTAATCGACCTTATCGAGCCTTATGCAAAAGGTGGTAAAATTGGTTTATTTGGTGGTGCTGGTGTAGGTAAAACAGTATTAATTCAGGAATTAATTAACAATATAGCAAAAGGTCACGGAGGTTTATCAGTTTTTGCCGGTGTAGGTGAAAGAACTCGTGAAGGAAATGACCTTTTAAGAGAGATGTTAGAGTCTGGTATTATTAAATACGGTGATGACTTTATGCACTCTATGGAAGAAGGTGGATGGGATCTTTCTAAAGTTGATAAAGCAACTATGAGAGACTCTAAAGCTACTTTCGTATTCGGACAGATGAATGAGCCACCAGGAGCTCGTGCACGTGTTGCTTTATCTGGTTTAACTATTGCAGAGTATTTCCGTGATGGTGCTGGTGAAGGACAAGGAAAAGACGTACTTTTCTTCGTAGATAACATCTTCCGTTTTACACAGGCTGGTTCTGAGGTATCTGCGTTATTAGGGCGTATGCCTTCTGCGGTAGGTTACCAACCAACATTAGCTACTGAGATGGGAGCTATGCAAGAGCGTATTACTTCTACTAAAAGAGGTTCTATTACATCGGTTCAGGCGGTATACGTACCTGCGGATGACTTAACTGACCCGGCTCCTGCAACTACGTTTGCTCACTTGGATGCTACTACAGTACTTTCTCGTAAAATTGCTGAGTTAGGTATTTATCCTGCGGTAGATCCATTAGATTCTACTTCTCGTATCTTAACTCCAGAAATTTTAGGAAAAGAACACTATGCTTGTGCACAAAATGTAAAAGAGATTTTACAGCGTTATAAAGAGTTACAAGATATTATTGCCATCTTAGGTATGGAGGAATTAAGTGAAGAGGATAAGTTAGTAGTTTCTCGTGCTCGTAGAGTACAACGTTTCTTATCTCAACCATTCCACGTAGCTGAGCAGTTTACTGGTATCCCTGGGGTATTAGTAGATATTAAAGATACTATCAAAGGCTTTAATATGATTATGGATGGTGAATTAGACCACCTTCCTGAAGCTGCCTTCAACCTTAAAGGTACCATTGAAGAGGCTATCGAAGCTGGTGAGAAAATGTTAGCAGACGCTTAATAGTAACCAACAGTGGTAGGATACTTTTTAAAGTGAGTCCTAAAGCTGAATACGTTAAATTATGATTTTAGAAATAGTTACACCCGAAGCTACTTTGTATAAAGGAGAAGTAGAGGCAGTTACCGTACCAGGTATTGATGGTGAATTTCAGATATTGAATAATCACGCCGCTATTGTTTCTTTGTTAGGTAAAGGAACTATAAAAATTAAAGGTAACATTGCTATTGGTGAAGAGTTTGCTTCTAAGTTTGGAACTGTTAACGGTGATAAAACTTTAGAAATTAACAGCGGAACCATAGAGATGAACGATAATAAGATTATCATTTTAGCTGACTAATCTGATATTTCGTATAAATTAAAAAGCCCTGATATGTTGTATCAGGGCTTTTTTTATGGTTTAATTTTAAAGGATGTTCTTAATTATCGTAATAGGTATAGTCGGCTATTATTTTACCATTTTTAAAGGTAAAGATTGTGCAAATAGGCAGTTCAAAGATATTGCCATTGGGCGCAGTGCCTGTAGAAATAAATTCTACCACTACGGCATCTTTTGTAGTTGGATAAATGTCTATAATTTCATCTCTAATGTCTGGAAATAGCTTGTGTAACTCGCTATATTTTTTGCTGGTTTCTGTTTTTGTTTCAAAAACCTTACCTACCCCAAAGGAAGGGTCTTTAAATACAATGGTATCTGCATACATGTCTGCCATTTTATCCCATTCGTGGTTGTTGAAATAGTAGAAATAATGTTTTACTAACTCTACATTGTTTTCTGGTATTTCAATGGGAGTATCCTCTTTAGTGGTGGTGTTTCCACACGCTATAAGTAATCCGCTAAGAAAACAGGTTGCAATAAGTTTCTTCATAGTTTTTTGGGTTAGTAGGTTACTTACTTTTAGTCTAATGTAAACATAGGGTTGTTGTTTCGGCTCCACTCACTCCAAGAGCCAACATATAATTTAGGTATGGGTAAGCCTGCATAGGCAGTAGCTAATAAGGTGTGGCATGCCGTAACACCTGAGCCACAGTGTATAATAATATGATCTGGATCTTTACCTTCAAAAGCGGTATTGTATTTTTCCAATAGTGCCTGTGGCGACTTAAACTTAAAATCTGGACTTAAATTTTCTTTAAACGGGATGTTAACAGCACCAGGTATGTGTCCGGCAACGGTGTCAATAGGTTCAACCTCTCCGTTGTACCTTGGGGTATCTCTTACGTCTATAACCAAGCCATTAGAAGTATTTACTGTGGTTGCTACTTCTTGCATAGAAGCTGTTGGTAATAGCCATTTATCTATGGTGTAGGCTCCTTGGCTGGTGGCGGTTTGTAAACCAGTTTCCATTGGTAGGTGTTCCTTTTCAGCGGCTTGAAAACCTCCGTTTAGTACTTGTACCTTTTGATGACCGGCAGCGGTAAGCATCCACCAAAATCTAGCAGCGGCGTTGGCTCCGTAATTGGTATCGTATATAACAATATGACTTTCGAGGGTAATGCCTAAGTTAATTAATAGTTTAGCAAAATCTTCAGTGGAAGGCAATGGGTGTCTTCCTCCGTTAGCAGGATCGTCTTTAATGTCTGATAACTGCGAATTTAAGTCTACAAATAAAGCTCCTTTAATATGTTTTTGTATGTAGGCTTCTTTTGCGCTTTCTCCACTCCCTGCATCAACAAGTACTAAATTATCAGTACTCATCATTACCTGAAGTATAGAGGCTTCTACAATGGGACTCAATACTTTTTCCATAGCGTTTTTTAAAGGATTTGTATATAGCTAAAATAACGAAAAACAAATTAAGCAACCTTGCTTTTGGTTTTTGTTTAACGATTGAAAGTTAAAAAGCCTTAAGTGGCTTCTAAAGTTCTTTTTCGTAACAGTAAAAGAGTCCTTTTCTAAATTGTACAATACCTGTTTTGTTATAGCCTAAACCATTATAAAGCTTATTAGCTTTTATGTTAGGGATGTACGTATCTAATCGGATGGCTTTGTAGTTATTGTGTTTGGCAAAGGTTTCTATGGCTAGCATACATTTTTTACCAATACCTTGACCTTGTGTGTTAGGGTGTATAGAAAGTCTGTGAACAATTAAGAACGGAGGGTGGGTATGCCATTCAATAGCCTTGTATTCTACATCGTAAAGTTCATTTAAGGCTACATAACCTGTTAGTGTATTTTCTATAAAATAACCATACGCATGCCTGTTTTCTATATCAGTTAAAATATGTTGTTGGGTAGGGTAATGTTCATCCCATTGGTTTAGCCCGTTTGCCTCCATGGCTGCAACAACGTTTTTAAGTAACGCTGTAGCTTCTTTTAAGTGTGTATGGTTTAATGGCTTTAACATCAGTTTTCAAAAAATGATAACATAGCCTGTAGTGTCTCGTCTTTATTTTCTAGATAACTCATATGTCCGCCTTCTACAACAGTAGTGCCAGCGCCTACTTCGTCTGCTTGTTCAATAATTGCCGATACATCTATAGTAGGGTCTTCTGTACCTATAATATAGTGTTTTTTAATGTTGGTATTCTTTAATAAGGTTACTGAATCTGGTCTATCTCTCATACCAGCTAAAGCTGCGGTAACGCCTTCAACAGGAGTTTTAAGCGCTTCTTGTTTCAAGGTTTGTATTTCGGTGGCAAAACTCTCTTTATGAGCTTCAGAAAATAAATTCATAACGCCCATGCTAATAAAATTCTCGGGCATTTGTTGTACAACTTTAATACCCCTATCTCTATTGGCTTTTTTCTCTGGTGAGTCTTCATTGGCTACCGAATTTAATAACATAAGGTGGGTTACCATTTCAGGATATTTGCGAAGAAAAGCCAGTGCCACATAGCCACCCATAGAATGCCCTGTAAAACCTGCCTTGCTAATACCTTCAGCTTCTAAAACAGTATGCACAACATCAGCCATAAGCTCCATTGAATGAATGTTATCAAAACAGCCGGTTTGTCCATGTCCTGGTAAATCAATGGCTACAACGGTATGGGTTTTAGCTAATTCTTCCGTAAGTGGTTTGTAAATAGCATTGCTTTCTAAAAAACCGTGTAATAGCACAAGGGCATTACCAGTTCCGTTAATGGTGTAGTGAATATCTGAATTGTTATAAGCTGTTTGGGGCATGATGATTTTTTTTGAATGGTAAAGATAGGTAAAGCGCTCTAACTCTCCATAAAGGAATGGGATAATCGCTATGCAGAATATTATTCAGTATTACCAAGTGGCTCATGTACTGCTTTGCTTACTCGTATGCGACCCTGAATCAAGTTCAGGGTGACGATCGGTTTGCTTGTTTAGGTGGTTTTTGCGTCATGCTGAATTTGATTTCAGTATTTCATCAGAGTGAGTATTTTTCCTTTGGGGGTAGGGGGATTTTCATGTACTGCTTTGCTTACTCTTATGCGACCCTGAATAGATTTCAGGGTGACGATTGGTTTGTTTATTTTGGTAGTTGTTTACGTCATGCTGAATTGATTTCAGTATTTCATCAGAGTGAGTATTTCTCCTTTGGGGTTAGGGGGAATAAAAAAAGGGTAGCGATTGCTCACTACCCTTTGTATATGTTGTTTTGGAATGAATTATTTATTCATCCAATCTTCAATTTCTTCAACGGTTAACGGAATATTTTCCATTAAGTTAATAGGTGCGCCGTTTTCTTGAATTACCATATCATCTTCTAAACGGATACCCATGTTTTCACCAGGAATATAAATACCAGGCTCTACGGTAAATACCATGCCAGCTTCCATAGGAGTTTTAAGTGCTCCGTAATCGTGAGTGTCTAACCCCATGTGGTGGCTAGTTCCGTGCATAAAGTATTTTTTGTAAGCTGGCCAGTCAGGGTTTTCATTTTGTACATCTGCTTTGTCTAGTAAACCTAGTCCTAATAATTCAGATGTCATCATTTTACCAACCTCTACATGGTATTCTGCCCACATAGTACCAGGTACTAACATTTTGGTAGCTTCATCTTTCACGCGTAAAACAGCATTGTATACTTCTTTTTGACGTGCAGTAAAACGTCCATTTACAGGTACGGTACGGGTCATGTCACTAGAGTAGTTTGCATATTCTGCACCTACATCCATTAAAAGCATATCGCCATCTTTACATTCTTTATTGTTTTCAATATAGTGTAAAACATTTGCATTAAATCCTGAAGCAATAATAGGGGTGTATGCAAAACCTTTAGAGCGGTTTCTTAAAAATTCGTGCATATATTCCGCTTCAATTTCATATTCCATAACCCCAGGTTTAATAAACTGTAGTACACGTTTAAACCCTTTTTCGGTAATGTCACAGGCATTTTTAATAAGTGCAATTTCTTCTGACTCTTTAACTCCTCTTGCGTTTTGTAATATCTGGTTACTTTTTGCAATAGCATGCGCAGGATATTTCTTTTTGCACCATTCAATAAAACGATCTTCTCTTGTTTGCGTCTCTACAGCTTGGCGGTAATGCTCGTTAGTGTTAAAGTAAATGGTTTCCGCTTCGCACATTAATTCATGAAAAATACGCTCAAAATCGGTTAACCAATAGATGGTTTGAATACCGCTAGTTTCCGTAGCAGCCTCTTTGGTAAGTTTTGCACCCTCCCAAATGGCAATATGTTCATTAGTTTCTCTAACAAACAAGATTTCTCTGTGTTTAGGATTAATGCTATCAGGAAACAGTAATAGAATAGTTTCTTCTTGGTCTGCACCTGTTAAGTAAAATAAATCTCTAGCTTGTTGAAAAGGTAATGTGCTATCTGCACCAATTGGGTAAATATCGTTAGAGTTAAAAATAGCAATACTTTTTGGTTTCATTGCCGCTGTAAATTTGGCTCTGTTTTTTACAAAAAGCGTATTGCTTATTGGGAAGTATTTCATACCGATTGTATTTAATTTTATATTACTGCAAAGGTATAGATTTGTGAATGAACTGCCTTTTATCAGATGCTAAAATCTGTTAATATTAGCTTTGATTTAAGGTTAAATAGGGATAAACTTTACAAAATACAGACGCTTTATTGAATAATACTATAACATATATCATTTTAAAGTGGTTGTTTGATTGTCAAAACTGTAAGGGTTGTCCTCAAACGATGTAGATTGACGTTTAAACGCCTTTTTAAATTCATTCTAAATAAAGAATATGGACAGTAATTAAGCACTAAAGTTTTGTTAATAAAAGTAACGTGCTCTATTTTTGTGTAACAAAATTTCTTAAACCAATGAGCGGATTAATAAAATCATCAATAGCAAGGAAGGTCGCGATGGCACTTTCAGCTCTATTCCTTATTATTTTCTTGTTACTACACTTTTCTGTGAATTTTATCTCTGTATTTAGTGAAGATGTCTTTAATGAGGCTTCACATTTTATGGGGACAAACCCGTTGGTGCAATTTTTAATGCAGCCTATTCTTATTGTTGGGGTTGTGTTTCACTTTGTAATGGGGTTTGTACTTGAGGCTAAAAACAAAGCAGCAAGACCTGTAAAATACACTAAGTATAGTGGTGGCGAAAATGCATCATGGATGTCTAGAAACATGTTAGTAAGTGGAGCAGTTATTTTAGCGTTCTTAGTTTTACACTTTTATGACTTTTGGGTTCATGAAATTACCGTTAAATATGTTGAAGGTGACATGAGCGGTTTAATTCCAGGAACTGAGCATTTAAGATATTACGAAGAAATGCACGAAAAATTTGCAGACCCAATACGTGTTGCATTTTATTGCTTAGGATTTGTATTATTATCATTACACCTACTTCACGGTTTTCAATCTGCTTTCCAGTCAATGGGAATTCGTAAGTTCCGTAATGTTATTGTTAAATTAGGAAACATCTATGCAATTGTAATTCCACTAGGCTTTATTTTTATTGCATTGTTCCATTTCATCACCAAATAAAACAGATTCAGTATGGCTATTTTAGATTCAAAAGTACCAAAGGGTCCAATTAAAGATAAGTGGACTACTTATAAAGATAAAATCAACCTGGTTAACCCGGCTAACAAGCGTCATATCGATGTTATTGTGGTGGGAACAGGATTAGCAGGAGGTTCGGCAGCAGCTACTTTAGCTGAGTTGGGCTATAATGTAAAAGCATTTGCTTACCAAGATTCTCCTCGTAGAGCGCACTCAATTGCGGCTCAAGGTGGTATCAACGCAGCTAAAAACTACATGGGAGACGGTGACTCTAACTACCGTTTATTTTACGATACTGTAAAAGGAGGTGACTACCGTTCTCGTGAAGCTAACGTTTATCGTTTGGCTGAAGTTTCTGCAAATATTATTGACCAATGTGTGGCGCAAGGGGTTCCTTTTGCACGTGACTACGGTGGGTTGTTAGACAACCGTTCGTTTGGTGGGGTGTTGGTATCTCGTACCTTCTACGCTAAGGGTCAAACAGGACAACAGTTATTATTAGGGGCTTACTCGGCAATGAACCGCCAGATTGCTCGTGGTAAAATAGATATGTACAACCGTCACGAAATGTTAGACGTTGTAAAAGTTGATGGTAAAGCACGTGGTATTATTGCACGTAACCTTGTTACCGGAGAAATTGAAAGACACTCTGCGCACGCAGTTGTTATTGCTACCGGTGGTTATGGTAACGTTTATTTCTTATCTACTAACGCGATGGGATCTAACGCTACGGCAGCTTGGAAAATTCACAAAAAAGGAGCTTTCTTTGCTAACCCATGTTTTACACAAATTCACCCAACTTGTATTCCTCGTACCGGAGACTATCAGTCTAAATTAACATTGATGTCTGAGTCGTTACGTAACGATGGTAGAATTTGGGTACCTGCTAAACTTGAAGATGCTAAGGCGTTACAAGAAGGTAGATTAAAACCTACTCAAATAGCAGAAGAAGACAGAGATTATTACTTAGAAAGAAGATACCCTGCCTTTGGTAACTTAGTACCTCGTGATGTTGCTTCTAGAGCAGCTAAAGAGCGTTGTGATGCTGGTTACGGTGTAAATGCTACAGGAGAAGCGGTTTACTTAGACTTTGCTGCTGCTATAGAGCGTTATGGTAAAGAGCAGGCTAAAATTCATAATATTTCTAATCCTAGTAAACAAAAAATTTACGATTTAGGAAAAGCAATTGTAGAAGCTAAGTATGGTAACTTATTCCAGATGTACGAAAAAATCGTAGATGAGAATCCATACGAAACTCCTATGATGATTTATCCTGCAACACACTATACCATGGGTGGTGTTTGGGTGGATTATAACTTAATGACTACTGTACCAGGTTTATATTGTATTGGTGAGGCTAACTTCTCTGATCACGGTGCTAACCGTTTAGGAGCTTCTGCTTTAATGCAAGGTTTAGCAGATGGTTATTTTGTATTACCTTATACTATTGGTGATTACCTTTCTCACGAAATTAGAACCGGAAAAATACCAACAGATTCTCCTGAGTTTGACGAAGCTGAAAAGGCTGTTAAAGATAGAATTGAATTCTTTATTACAAATAAAGGATCTCACTCAGTGGATTATTACCATAAGAAACTTGGTAAAATTATGTGGGAGAAATGTGGTATGTCTCGTAACGAAAAAGGACTTAAAGAAGCTATTGCTGAAATTAAGGCTTTACGTGAAGAGTTTTGGAAAGAAGTTAAAGTACCAGGTGGATCAGACGAGCTTAACCCTGAATTAGAAAAAGCAGGTAGAGTTGCAGATTTCTTAGAGCTTGGAGAGTTATTTGCTATGGATGCACTTAACAGAAACGAGTCTTGTGGAGGTCACTTCCGTGAAGAGTCTGTAGAGTTAGACGGTGAGCAAAAAGGTGAGGCTAAGCGTAACGATGCAGAATATGCTTATGTTGCTGCTTGGGAATATAAAGGAGAACCAAGTGATTCCGTATTACACAAAGAACAATTAGAATTTAAAGACATTGAACTAAAACAACGTTCATACAAATAAGATAGACATTATGAATTTAACACTTAAAATTTGGAGACAGAAAGACTCAAAGGCTAAGGGTCAAATGGTCGATTATAAAGTTACTGATATTTCGGAACATATGTCTTTTCTGGAAATGATGGACGTATTGAACGAAGGTTTAGTAGCAAAAGGTGAAGAGCCTGTGGCATTTGACCATGACTGTAGAGAAGGTATCTGCGGTATGTGTTCTTTACAGATTAATGGTGAGCCTCACGGACCAGATAGAGGGATTACTACTTGCCAGTTACACATGCGTATGTTTAAAGATGGAGATACCATTGTAATTGAGCCTTGGAGAGCTGCTGCCTTTCCTGTAATAAAAGATTTAATTGTAGACCGTACTGCTTTTGAAAGAATTCAGCAGGCAGGTGGTTACATTTCTGTAAATACTTCTGGTAATACACAAGATGCAAACGCTATTCCAATTAGTAAAGAAGCTGCAGACAAAGCTATGGATGCTGCTACTTGTATTGGTTGTGGTGCGTGTGTTGCTGCTTGTAAAAATGCGAGTGCTATGTTATTTACATCGGCTAAAGTTTCTCAGTTTGCTTTGTTACCACAAGGTAGAGTTGAAGCTACAGACCGTGTAATGAATATGGTTAAGCAAATGGATTTAGAAGGTTTTGGTAACTGTACCAATACCGGAGCTTGCGAGGTTGAATGTCCTAAAGGAATTTCTTTAGAAAACATTGCACGTATGAATCGTGAATACCTTGCTGCAAGTGTAGCTAAATCTTAAGTAAAATAGAATTTTACTCTTAGTGATTTAAACATTTTATATACCAAGTACAAACGGGAGGCCTAGGCCTCCCGTTTTTTTTTTGAAACATTATTTAAAAGGGGTAAATTGACTTTGTTAAAAGTGTACACAGTTAAGTATAAGTGGAATCATCTCTTTTTAATCATAAGTAATTTATATTTTTTGATTTAGTTTGATTGTAGTTTATAAGGTGTGTTTTGTTGTACTGTTATTAAACAATAATTAGTATAATGTCAACTTTGATTTTCTAAAGTGAGTTTAACCTAAAATTTCTAAGACCCTTAATTATGAAGTATAAGGTATATTGTCTGTTGAATAACAATAAGAGTTTTGTTATTTTCATTTATAGTTTAATTATAGCAAATGTTTTAGCTTTGATACTTGCGTCTTATGATGCTATTTATATTGAGTTTAAAAATGGTTTTAAGACTTTTGAAATTTTCTCGATTATAGTTTTTACAATTGAATACCTATTGCGGTTGTGGTCTTCAAATGTAGTTTTAGAGAGTTCAGATTTAGTTAAAGAAAATAGGTTTTCATTTTTTTTCTCAACACTCGGGATTATAGATTTGGTTAGTATACTTCCCTTTTATCTTCCGTTTATTTTTCCTTTTGATTTTAGAATAGTAAGAATATTGAGGTTATTTCGGTTGTTAAGAATTTTTAAACTTGGGAGGTATTCTAAAGCTTTAAAGACGATTAGTCAAGTTTTAAAGGATACTAAGTCGGAATTATTGATTACTGTTTTCATTGCTTTTGTTTTATTGATATTTTCCTCCACCTTTATGTATTATGTTGAACATGATGTGCAACCTTCAAATTTCGCCAGTATAGGTCATTCACTTTGGTGGGCTGTTGCAACTTTAACTACTGTGGGATACGGAGATGTTTATCCTATAACACCAATTGGGAAATTATTAAGTGCTATTATAGCTTTAATTGGTATAGGCTTTGTGGCTTTGCCTACAGGTATATTGAGTTCTGCTTTTATAGAGAGGTTGCAGAATAATAAAACGATTAAAGTGGATCAATGTGGCTGTCCACATTGTGGCAGGGTAATTAATAAATGATTTTTACGTTAATTAATACTTTGTTTAGATTGTTTAACAATTGCTTATAAAAATTATATAGGTAGTTTTTTACATATTGCGCGGATTTATGAATTCATCCTTATATGAAAATAGCTACATATTTACCAAAAGATAGCAGACTTCAAAAATACATTGCTTATTATTACGAGACTACCCTAGAAGATATAGACTATTATGCGTATCCGCATTATAATTTGCCTTGTTCAATAATGCAGCATGCGTTTGTAAATGCAAATGATTATAGCACTATTGTTTCTGAAGCTACAGGTGCTAAAGGTGGAGTGTATGTTTTTAATAGATTTAAAAAGCCAATTCAGATTATTGTAGAGGGTAAAGTAAAAGAGTTTTGTATTGTGTTTAAGCCTTATGGCTTAGCTCAATTTAAAGAAGAGCCGCTACCTATAGTAACTGACAAGCAAGCAGAAGTTTTTTCAATTTTTACAGATTTCTTTACGCTCAACCCTACATTTTTAAAAGCTGGGATGGATACTAAAATAGATATTTTAGATGCGTATTTGTTTGGTAAGCTATCTGAAAAGCCAGGTACCGAGATAATGATAAAGGCATTTTCTATTTTAGAGACTGAAAATGTATCCATTTCAGATTTAGCTGTGCAATGTTGTTGTAGTGCAAAGAAACTATCACGATTGTTTTATAAGCTGTGTGGTGAAAGTGCTGTAACGTTTAAACAGATAGTAATTTTTAGAAAGGCCCTGGAGCAACTTCAAGCTGAGCACAAGAGTGTTAGTTTATCTGATATTGCTTTTTTACAGGGGTATTGTGACGTTTCTTATTTCTCTAACTCCTTTAAGCGTTTGACGGGTGAAACACCGGGAAACTTCTTTAAAAACGTTTCTAGTTACTCTAATCAGCATATCTATTTTAAGAAAGTTAAAAAACGTTAATGTCTAAAAAACACAATTACAGAAAATTTCTACAAGATACATTTGACTATTCATTAACAAAAAAACGAAACAGAATGAAAAAAGCATTTTTAAGTATTGTAGGTGTAGTTGCTGTACTAAGTTTATTTGCATTTAAAGCTCAAGATAATCTTGAGGGATGGTTTAAATCGGGCTCAGAAAAGGAGGCTTATTTTATGGGTTCAGATAAAGAGGTATATTATAGTGGAGGAAGTGCCGCAGTAATTAGGTCTACTGAGAAAAAGGTAAAAGGTTTTGGTACCTTAATGCAAAGTTGCAAGGCCGATTTATTTAGGGGTAAGAAAGTAAAACTGTCTGGCTATATAAAAACAGAAGACGTGAAGAAATGGGCAGGACTATGGCTTAGAGTAGATGGATTAGATGGTGATGTACTAGATTTTGATAATATGAAGAATCAACATGTTAGTGGAACAGGTGATTGGAAGCAGTATGAGATTACGTTAGAAGTTCCACAATCTGCAGCTACGCTTAATTTTGGTGGACTTTTAGTGGGTACGGGTTCTATGTGGTTTGATGATTTAAAATTTGAAGTTGTAGAAGCGCTAGCGTCGGAAAAAACTACTAAACGAATAATACTGGCTACTCCAGAAAATTTAGGTTTTGAAGATTAATAGCACGTTCCTTGTTAAATATAAGCCGTCAGTTTAGCTAAACTGACGGCTTATTATTTTATGGTTTTTTATATATTAGCGTTACCTAATAACTAATCAATAAATATATAGAAATGAAAAGAGTTTTGTTACTTTTTGTTGTGCTGATTTCAGCTTACACAGCAAAATCTCAGAGTTTAAGGTATTTAATAACATCTAATGAGGATTTTTATAAAGCTGATATAGCACTTAACGATGGAAGTACTTTAGATGGTTATGCAGTAGTACCTATTAAAATGACAACCAAAGAAATTCAATTCAAAAAGTCAGATACGTCTGATGAAACAGAAATAGTTTCAGACTCTATTAGTACAATTACTTTTCATTTAAGTAAAAGTGATTCAGTGGTTTTTGATAGAGTACATTGGAGGCTTTTAACAAAACGTTCTGGACATACGTATAAGAAAAAGATATGGGTTGTTAGATTATTTACAAATCAGTTTATTAATGTGTATAAGTCTTCTGGTAAATATTATGTAAATGAAGATGGAGAGTTTATATATGTGTCTCAGGCAGGAGGTGCTTTTGCGGCGTTTAGTTATTATTTAAAAAGAGAAAATGAAGATATAGTATCTTATGTTGCAGAGAGTGGTTATTACGGTGCTAGTGTGTCTGGCGTAGAAAAACAATTTCGTAACCGTGCAGCTAATTATTTTCAGGATGAACCAGAATTGGTGAAAAGAATACTAAACAAAGATTTTTTGCAAGAAGATTTTGAAGTATTGGTTAGAGCATACATAGAACATATGAAAGCTAAAGAGAAATAACACTTATTTGTAAAAAATAATTATACTTTTTCTATTTTAGTAAAATTCCTTTTCTGTGTGTAATGAAAAGGGTATTCGCAAATAATCAATTAAAACCATGACCAAAAAGCATTACTATAGTATTCTTTCCGTGGCTTTTTTGTTTGCAGCAGTGCAATGTATTTATGGATATTTTACGTACAAGGATTTATTGGTATCCCCTTGGAATTATAGATTACTGTTGATGCTATTTATTATAAGAATGGAGGGTAAATTTGTTGAAAAGCTACCTTTTAAAATACTTATATACGCCTGTATAATTGTTTTAATAATTGGAGTATTATTAAAAATTACACATTGGCAGTTTGGTTTTATATCTGGGAGTTTATTAATACCAGTTACAGCAGCTATGTTGTTAGTGAGTTTAGTTTTAGCTGCTATAATAGAACAAAATAAAAATCTTTTACACTATTTATTATTTCTATTTATAGGATTTATATTATTTTTAGTAGAATATCCTTTTGAAATACTTACCTGGTGGATTTATTTGGTCTTGGTAATTTTTCTTGGTTTAATATCCTTACTCTCCGCAATAAAAGCCTAAATAATAAATAATTGATTGCCTATTAACTATGGCTTAATTTCGGTTTCAATAAAATCATTTACTTTGTTGCTCAGTTTTATAGCTCCTAATTCGTTTAAGTGGCCGGAATCAGCAAAATCCCCATCTTCAAAATCTTCAGAGGCAGCCAAATTTAAATAATAACAATTTGTATTCTGTTTAGCAAAATTGTCTATTGTGTTGTGCATAATTTTGTATTGTTCTTTATTAGCTAACGCTCTGTAAAATTTATATTTAGGAGTGGTTAGCAGAACAATGTTAACATTATTATTTTTTCCCCATTTAATAATGTGCTGTAAGCATTTGTTGTTTTGTTCGAAGTTCCTTTTTGCAGCTTCATCGTTTAAATCTTTTACGGTATGAAACTTGTTTTGTTTTAAAGCAGTATTTTTTAAGTAATTTGTGTCTAACTCAGTTTTAGGACGTTTTTTCCAGCCTAGTGTGTTACAATGTACCATGTTAGTAGATCCTAAAATATAGTATGAAAACAATTCTGAGGATAATTCACGACAGTCAAAACTCAAAATATAGGAGTAATCATATAGGGAAAATGTGTTTTTTTTGAACCCGTAGAACATGCGATAACTATTATTTTTCAAATCGAATTCGCTTGATTTTTGTTCAGATAAATTAGACCATAAAGAAGGATAAGAAATGGGAATAATAATAGTTTTAAGATTGTTCTTAAACTCTTCTTTGTACTTATTAAAAATTTCATGGTCGTATTGAATATCCTGAAGTTCTTTAGCTGCGTTAAATGTTTTGCTACTAAATAATTCAGGGTTAAGACTAACGTACGTATGAGAGCTTCCTAGTATGATAGTTTCAACATCGGTAGCATTCTTATCTAAATATTCTCTTTTTAGAATGTAGTCATTAGGAATATCTCTAACAAAGTACTCTACAAGCAGAAGGCTTACGGCTATTGGTACTAAAAATATCAATATTTTTTTAACAAATTTATTGGTCATGACAATTTATGTATTAAAAGTTAAAATAGATATATTCTTGAGGTTCACCTTTGTAAATAAATATGGTTGCAATAATAGCGTAGTAAAAAACAAAACGCAGTGGGCGTTTCCACTTAAGTACAATTTTCTCAATTGCATATTGATCTTCTCTTCCTAGCCATTCTACCAAAAAGAAAATACCTACTAAAATGCTAGTAGTTGTAAATGTTCTAGGACTGGTAATCTGTATTTTTTCAAAAAGAGAAGAAGAAAATATGGTGCCAATGTATCCAAATGCTTGTGAAACACTGGTAGCTCTAAAAAATATCATAGAGAAGCATACCAAAGTAAACACTCTAAGTACTTTTAATAATTCTATTGGGCTTGGGAAAAATTTACCTTGGGCAACAACTTTAGTTTGCGGTTTTTTACTTTTTTTGTAAATAGTAGGTATGAAGTAACATGCCTGTAATAGTCCCCAGTAAAAAAATGTCCAGTTAGCTCCATGCCAAAAGCCTATGATAATGAATTGCAAAAATATAACAGGTACTTTAACCCATTTATGTTTTTTCCATAATCTTATGATAGGAATAAATAAATAATCTCTAAACCAGGTTGTTAAAGAAATATGCCAGCGTCTCCATGCCTCTGCAAAATCTCTTGAAAAATAAGGATACGCAAAATTTTGTCTCAAATTAAATCCAAATAGTCTGGCACAGCCAATAGCTATATCAGAGTATCCTGAAAAGTCGGCATATATTTGAAAGGTAAACATTAATGCACCTATAACAAGAGTGCTACCATTATATGAGTCTGAGTTATTAAATATGTCGTTAGCTATTTGAGCACAATTATCTGCTACTACCATTTTTTTAAAGAAGCCCCAAAGCATTTGTCGTAAACCATCGGTTGCTTTTGCATAATCAAAGGTTCTTTTTTTGAAAAATTGTGGGAGAAGGTTGCTGGCACGTTCTATTGGGCCGGCAACTAATTGAGGAAAGAAGCTTACAAAACTGGCAAAAGCTATAAAATCACTTGTAGGCTTCAGTCTTTCTTTATAAATATCTATTGTATAGCTTAATGTTTGAAAAGTATAAAAACTTATACCAACAGGTAAGATGATGTAAAGGGTAGATATTTCAATATTTACTCCAACATTAGAAAAAGCTTCTACAAAACTCTCTATAAAAAAATTGTAGTACTTAAAAAATCCTAATAGCCCTAAGTTAGCTATAAGACTTATGCACATAAACAGTTTTCTTTTAGATTTAATAGAGGTTTTATGTATTTGCAAACCGCATATAAAATCTACCACTGTACTAAAAACAATAAGTGCTAAAAAGCGGTAATCCCACCAGCCGTAGAAAACATAACTGGCAATTAAAATTAAAACGTTTTGAAGTTTTAAGTTATTATTTGTTATGTACCAATATAGTATAAAAACAATTGGTAGAAATACCAAAAAAGTAATAGAGTGAAATAGCATATTAGTTGGTTTAGTTATTTTAGCTAAAATAGAAATATATTCCGTATAAAAAAATACGTAGATATACGTGTTTTGCTAAAATTATATATTTTTATTTAATTGTGTATGTGTTGTTTATGCTTAAAGTGGTTTGCAGGTATCAATATTTATAAAAATTCTATACAATGAGATTTAAATCTTGTTTTTTCTTGATTTAGTACGAGATTTTCATGTAAGATAAGTCTAACACTTAATGTGTAAATATTAGAGTGTTTTGAGGCGTTTTTGTAATTGTTAAGATCTCTTGTTTTTATTGGGATAGCAAGATTAAGTTATGGTCAGTATTCTTAAGATTGCATGGTTTGTGGGAACCTGGATTTTTGTTCTTTTTGTATTGTCTTGGTAAGTTTTACCGTATCTTTTCTCTTTAAAATGCAACAATCAGTGCGTCAATCTGTAATCTGTTATAATTACTAAAAAATAAAATCACAAAAAAACAGGTAGTCAGTACTACCTGTTATGACTATAATATTTTTAAATTTTATTTAGAGAACAGATTTTTGCTGTTTGTAAAATGCTTCTGCTTGTAATTTTGCAATTTCTGCGGCTTTCTCTTTCTTTTCAGAATAAAGAGCTTCATCTGACTTAAGATCTTCATAAATACGATTATTAAGGTCTTTGTCGGTTTCTTGTTGTTTGGTACGTTGATACGCTTTCTGACCTAGCCAACCTATTTGTGTTTCTTCTAGATCGGTTAGTTTAGCATCGTACTCTCCTTTAGATGCTAATAGTTTAATAATTACTGGAGCAGTTTCTATCGTTAAAAATAATAAAGTGATAAATAAAACAGGTAACCAAGGTAGTTTGCCTAAAGCGTTGATACGTGCCATTAAACCATCGAAGTTTTTAATAATAGGATTGGTATCGGATAACTGTTGCTCTAACTGATCTTGTACAACTGCAATTTCCGCTTCTTTTTTATCAATTTTTTCAAGATTGGTTTGTTTTAGTGTTTGTAACTCTAGTAATGCAGCATCGTGTTTTTGTCTTTTTTCTTCGTATACTGGGCCTTTTCCTAGTTTTTTAGTGCCCGAAAGGCCTTCAGCCTCTTCTATGTAGGTTTTGTATAAGTTATTTACCTCACTTTCTTTAGTTGTAATTTCTTTTTTTAAATTATCAATTTCTTGATTTAAGTGGTTAATATCGTTTTGGTAGTAAGAGGTTATCTGTGATTTATTATCAATTAGTTTTTGGTTACGTTCTTCTTGAAGAACAGCATCAATTTCTTTTTGAAAAATTTTTAATTCTAAAGGTTTCGAAATTACGATGGCAATAATAATAGCTAGTACAATACGTGGAATGGCTTGGACCATTTCGTTTAGTTTAGAATCTTTTTTGCGCATGGTACCTACAATGTACCTGTCTAAGTTAAAGATTAGTAATCCCCAAATGAGTCCGAAAAATCCGGAGGTATAAGCATTATCAAATATGGTGTATAGAGCGTACGAACCTGCTATCCATGCCATGAGTGCCGTGAAAAAAACGGTGGCCCCCATGCCAGCATATTTATTTTTTTCTCCATTAGAACAAGTGTCTAATATTTGCGTATCTGCGCCGGAGCACAGAATAAAAAATTTTTGAATCATAACTGTACATGTATATTTTTTGATTGATGATGATAGCTATATAACGCAATTTTGGGTAAAATGTTACAAGTACATTATTTAATAACTTGTATATTAGATTTTTGAAATAGTTAATCTTAATTATCGAGTATACAAATAGGCAAGGATGAATAAGCAATTTAACCATCAGTTTGAGACAAAAGAAACAAATAGTTTTGCTATCGCTGGTTTTATTTTAGCGCTGTTAGCCATTTTTTTATTTTGGGTTCCATTTCTAGATTTTATAATATGGATACTTGGGGGTATTTTTAGTATTATTGGCATAGTACAGGCGGGAAAATTAGAAAATGGTATGGGACTCTCTATAGCTGGATTGATAATAAGTTTCTTAAGTCCGGTGCTATTACTTTTTGGAGGTATCGCATTTGTAATGATGTTTTTAAGTGGAGCTCATTAACAAGTGTTAAAAATACATTTAAGATATATAACCTAATGCTTTTATAGTAACTTTAAATTTTTAAATACTAATAAGAGCAATGAGGACCGAAAGAGAAAAAATGGTATCTGGAGAGTGGTATTGGATTAATGACCCCGAACTAGTTGAAATACGATACAAAACAAGAGAAACTGTAGATAAATTTAATGCAACCTCACCAAGAGATGCAGATCTGAAAGATACTTTACAGCAACAGATTTTTGCTGAAGTAGGTACTAATGTTCATATAGAAAAACCATTGCGTGTAGATTATGGTGTTAACACAAAAATGGGAAATAATGTATTTATCAATTTTAATTTTGTACTTCTCGATTGTTGCCCTGTTACTATAGGTAACAATGTGTTTATTGCACCCAACGTACAAATGTATACAGCAACCCATCCGTTAGATTTAGAAGAGCGTAAAGCACATCAAGGGCAAGCAGCGCCAATTACCATTGGTAACGATGTTTGGATAGGTGGAGGGTGTATTATTCTGCCAGGCGTTACCATAGGAGATGGTTGTACTATAGGAGCAGGTAGTGTGGTAACCAAAAGTATTCCACCACATACTGTAGCCTTTGGCAACCCTTGTAAAGTGCAGAAACAATTACGATAGCCATACAATTTTTGTATAAAATGCGTAAATTCTATTATAATTATCATAAAGTAGCGCTGTAATTTGCTTTTGCCAATTAAAATGTTATAATGGTGGTGTATAATTAAATTAAAGGAGGACTTTATATGTTAAAAACCGTTGTAAAAGAAGGCGAAAGTATTGAACGCGCTCTTAAAAGACACAAGAGAAAATTTAGAAACACTAAAGTGTTAAATGAGTTAAGAGAGAGACAGCACTACACAAAGCCATCTGTTGCCAGAAGAAAAGCAAAACAAAAAGCAGCTCACAAAGAAGCTTTTTTAAGAAATCTGGAAGAATAGAATTACACGATATAAATAGCCGCTATCATAACGATAGCGGCTTTTTATATTTTAATATTCAATTACTTTTACTTTTAGGTGGTATAGAAATTAGTTTAATTGTATTTTAGCACCAACTTAAAAGAATCTTATTATGTACGAATCGGTTTTAACCATACACTCTTACTGGGCTTACTTAGTAGTTTTAATCTTAGTATTGGCCTGTTTAAATGCTATTGTAAAATTTTCTAGCAATAAGCCATTTACAGATAAAGATTTAAGAATTAGTTTATTCGGGCTAATTGTTACGCATGTACAATTACTTATTGGTTTAGTTTTATACTTTGTTACAGAACGTAATGTATGGTCTGAGCTTGGTGGTGGGGTTATGAAAAACTCTTTATTACGTTTGGTTTTAGTGGAGCACCCTGTAGTTAATATTATAGCTATTGCTTTAATTACTATTGGTTGGTCTAAACACAAAAAGCAAACAACTGCTAAAGGTAAATTTGGTAAAATTGCATTATTCTATACCATTGGTTTAGTGTTACTTTTATCAAGAATTCCGTATGATTTATGGTTCACAAATTAGTCTTGTAAATAGTATCTACATTTATAATATAAAGCCTTAAGCACTTAAAGTGTTTAAGGCTTTTTTAGTCTTCTATATACCAAATACCAAATTGGCTTTTATAGCTTCTATAAGTATAATTATCAATATTGTATTCTAGAAAAAAGAAATCTTTTCTTGGGCTAACCAAATAATTATATGAATGCTGCTTTAGCTTAAAGATGTATTTTGGTAACGATTTTTGGTATTCAGGTACCAAATCTGTTAAGGTGCTAGGGTAACTATTGTTCTTAAATTTGTACTCTTCAATTGCGTCTACCAGTAGTTCTCCACGTTTTAAGTTACAGTAGTTTTTGATTTGGTAGGTAGCTACACAGGTTAATAAAGACCCTACACAAAACATAAGCAAATAAAAATGCTTAAATATTTTGTATTTGTCTATATGGCTAAAGGTTAAGTAAAATGCAGATATAAGAATGCCTGCTAAGCAAAACAGCGCAAAATATATGAAATAGGAGAATGAGCCGAGACCTATATAAACCCCGGAAGTAACTAAGAACGTTACAAAAATTATAAAACGAGCAATTTTCTTCCACCCCATAATATACATTATAATGGTTATTCAATTATTTATTACCCGTGTTTGCTAAGCGGTAGCTAAATACAAATTACGTATTTAATTGTAAATAATTGAATTGTAGAGTGTTAAAAATTGTAGTTACTTGGTGGGTTGTGCTATTTAGTGAACATTTGCGACATATGATTAAGGCTTGCAGATACTTCAAAATATAATCCTTTAAGATCATACTCGTTTTCTTTCAATGTAAGATAGTCGTAAGTTTTAATGAGACTTTGTTCTCCTCCAAATTCAAGTCCTATTATGTTAATCAAATCATATTCATGGGGTACATAAAGAACATAAAAAGCGGTCTCTTCTTCTTTACCGTCTCCTGAGCTTATTATGGCATCTATGGTGCTTGTGAACTGAAATAACTTAATCATAAATTCTTTTTCCATTTGTAAGGTCTCATAAGCATTTAATTGATTGCTTATGGTACGTAAATCAAATGGATTTTCGGCTAAAATTGAATCACTATACCTAATTATATCCTTGAAAGTATCTTCGGTTGGATTGGTTATTTTTAATGATAAATCCAGACTATCATTATATACTGATTTGCCATATGGATTATATTTTTCCTGAAATTGATACCCATAGTATAGATGTCTTTTATCTTCTAATGTTAAAGTAGTATCTGCTTTTTGGAAGCGTTTCATTAATAATGGATAATAGAAAGAAGACTTCTTTTTAGTGATTGCCTTTTCTATATTGCCATAATTAGGGGCTTCTTGTAAAGGTTCTTCTTGGCTATGTGCAATAAAATGCGAAACTAGTAAAACTAAACTTAAAAGGTATCTCATAACGAAGTAATTTAATGTTATGGGTTCGGATATTACAGGGTTGTATAAAAATAGTGAAATATAGTAATTAACTAAATTGTTTAATCATTATTTTTATGTAGCCACCCACCTAGGCGCTTAGCATTGGTAAGCATTAAATAACCTATTGTTATGCATATACCTGAGGTAATCCAGGTTTGATAATTCATAGGTTTTAACGGAATGTGTGAAGTAGATATTGGGTTTTGTTTGCTAATAGTATCTTTAAACACTAAAATGCTCTGATAAATAAAATCAGCTATATGGTCTACAAATAAGTAGGCACCAATAAAAATGATTACCGTAGCGTATATTCCTTTTAAGTTCATATTACCAATAATAATATGGTCGTCATCAAAATGTTTATCTAGTTTTAAGAAGGATATAATTTTATCAGATCCTGTGATTAATACCCAGAATAATATTAGAGGTGGTATCATTGAAATTGCTAGGAGTATATTAGTGTTCAAATTGTTGAAATTAATAGCATAAGAAACTTGAGTTATTAAGGTGTACAAGCAGGTTATTAATAAGTTTAGCGCAATGAATTTAATAAGAAGTCGTAAAAAATCTCTTTTGGTCATTGTAGTATTGATTGGTTAGTAAATTTAAAAATAGGAAAAATCAACAACCCGGACTCATAAAATACGATGTTATTTTCCATCCTGTAGCTGTGTTGATTATAACCAGGTCTCTAGAGATGTTTTGAGAGGTTAGGTTTGCGGCTACATAACCTTTTACTCCATTTTTTAAGGTAACCTGAATCCAGTCTATGCCATCTGCATATTTATAAGTATCATCAGTTATATTGGTAATACTACAGTTGCACCTTACTATTTCGTAACTTAACTGTGCTACTACTTTTTTGTCTGTGCCAGCATCTTCTCTAATGTTTACATTTTCTCCCAATATAATCAGTTGCGTTTCTAAGTTTATCTCATCATTAAAAGAGGGAGCATAGAAGTAATAAGGGGTGTCTGTAACGGCATCAAGCGCATTGTCTGCCGTACTCTTCTTTTTAAAGCCAAATCTAATATGATTCAAAAGAGAGGTCCATTCATTAGATTCTTTATTGGGGAATAAGAAATCAAGAAATTCTTTTTTAGGACATTTATACCCGCACCCATTAGCACTTTCATTAATACTATCGGCAAGCATGGAACTCAAAGCCTCACGGTCTCTATTCAAAACTGCATTCTCTAGTTTAATTTTGAATTTATAAAAACTTTCATCCAGATAAGATTCATCATTAATTACTTGTGCATTTATCGTATGTGCTGTTAGAAAACAGACGATGCCTATTATGAAATTTTTCATAGTTGACTGCTTTTTTAGTTACGTATGCTTAAAATACGAAATAAAATCCTTTCCGACTTTATACCGAAACTTGTTCAGCTTTAATTCTTCGTTTGCTTTCTACCGTTATTGGCGAGCCTTCTGCTAACATTACAGAGGCTGGTTTTACATCATTTAAAAAAGAAAACTCAGGGCCGTATACCAAACCAAAATCAACCTCTATGCTGTAATTAATTACTTTGTAGGCATTCCATCTAGGGTGTGTAACTTCATACTCGTTAGAAGCGTGTTTATTTAAGTGTGCATAGCCCCAATAATGTTCGGTTATAAATTCGGTCTCGCTATTTTGTGGTATCTCTACAGCAGGTATTTCTGTTTGAACGCTAAAGTGTTGCCAAAGGTTGTTTTTTTGCCAATTGTAGGTTACTTCTAGGGTATTGTTTTCAGTAATCCAAGCATGATGCATGGGCATGGTTTCATAGTTCTCATTATACACTGTATTAGCTACAAAGGTAAGGGCATGTTTGGGTACAATCTCTTTTATAAATACAACTCCTCTTTTATATTCATTTCCTTCTTTTCGTTTTACATAGAATCGTAAATTAACCTCTTCAAAATTTACATGGTAAGGTACTTTTATGCCTAGTAATTTAGTATTAACAAACATAAAGCCCACAAGGCTTATGTAGCATTTACCTTCCCAAATATCTAATTCTGTACCTGCTGGTATATAGGGTTCTAAAACGGTAGGGTCTATTACATAATTTGCTAGGGCAAGTTTGCGCCATTCTGCTTTTAGGAAACTCATGGTTTTTGGTTTTTCTAAAGATAAGAATTCTCTTTTTAATCTTTTACAAAGTATTCTATAATGGGTTCTAATATTCCTGATGTGGTTTCACAATAAATGGTTAGTTTTCCACGCATTTTGGGGGTAAATTCAAGTGTAAATGTATTTCCTTCCTTTTTAAATTCGTTGAAGTGCTTTCTATAGTTTCCAGTAAACATCCTTAAAGCATTATTGCTAGTAAATTGTAGTGCATAAGTTTTATGAAGGTGTAAATATTTCTGTTGAGGAGCTGTAATTACTTGTATGTCTTCTATTTCATAATACTGAGGATATATAACATTGGTATTGGGGTATAATTTATGATAGGTTTCTCTAGCGTTATAGCCAAGTTTGAAAAAAGCTTTGTTTAGGATCGGCATTTTTTCAAAATCTCTTAAAGATACTACTGGGCTAACCATACTATAATCAGGATTCTCTGGGAGGTGCGTAAATATACTCTTATAAGAAGGTATAGCAAACCAATAAGGGTCAAAGACTTTCACACTCTCTAGTTTTCCGTTTTTCTTTTTGTGTGCTGCACTTCCACCCCATGTAGCATCAAATATTTCCCAAGAGCCATTAATTTTAATTAGATTCCAGGCATGGTTAGAGTTTCTAAAACGAGTTCTGTTTCTGTAACCATATCCCTTGGCATACCCGTGTACTTTCATTATTTTTAATCCCATTCGTTCACCTAAAGCAACATATAACGAAGCATAATCTTCACAAACTCCTTTTTTTCTTCTAAGTATTTGCTTTAAGGAAGAGTTCTTTAGTTTGTTATTGTTGATAGCTTTATCATCATAACGTATATTATTAGTTATCCATACAAAAGCTGCTCTTGCTCTTTCTAGGTCGTTGGAACAAATACTATTTAGATAGTCTGCAATAGCGTCTATAGAATGAACTTTATCCTGCGGGCAATGAAGTGCATGTTTATCTATATTATAAAAATCGTAGGAGCTTATATCGTTATTTTGTCCTTTTGTATGAAATGTTAAAAGGAACAGTGATAGTAATAGTGTTATTTTCATAAAGGTTGTTTAAAACTCTTTACTCAATAGTTATGCCAACCCGCCTGTTGCGTATAAAAAGTATATAACTTTAAAGTTATATCTTGGTGGAGTTGAAAAATGGAATGAATTACTAATTAAATTTTTATAAACTGAAGTAAAATAACGTAACCAAAACAAGTACTACAGACCCAATTATAATTCCGTAAGATAAATTTTTATAGTGTGTTTTGTATGAAACAAGAGCTATAACTCCCAAAAGTATTAGTGCGGGAGCCATAAGCAGTATGTGTTGCATACCACCACCAAAAAGCAACGCCATAAGCAGTATGCCCATAGCTATAAGTATACCTCCTATCAAATGTAGAATAGATAGTAGCATCCCCGTTGCGGATGATGGATTATGGTTCATGTTTGAAGACATCATTAATTCCTTTCTTTTATCAATCGTAGATACATTGCATCATTTACAAAAGTATATAGAAAAAGAGAGGGTTTCTATCAAAGAATTCTTAAAGAGTATCAAAGAAAACATAAAATATGATTTGAAAATAACCTAAATAAAAATAGCCGGAAATATTTCCGGCTATTTCTTAATATGTTGATATTGATTATTCTATGGTGTCTAAAATAATTAAATTACCTGATAGGGTGTTAGAATTATTAATGAAAGAAGGTAGTCCAGTGTAAACATTAAAAGCTAATAAACCAGGATATGTTGGTGTAGCAACACTTGTTCCGTACACATAGTAGGTGTCTTCATTAAAAAAACCATTACCAGAGATAGAACTTACTTGGTAAATGTTGTTTTGAAAGGTATTAATTAGACTATTGTCTTCTAAGTTTAAAATTACAAAATTACCTCCGTTAGTATAGTTAGGTACAATTTTTAGCATACCTATATGGGTGTTGTCTAATTTTGCCATACGTGTTGAATTTAATGGTTCACCTAAAGCTTGAATTTCTGTAGTGGTTTGAGCTTCTAAATCTATTTCGTAAAAGCCTGCACCCCATGTAGACATATATAGTTTTGAGTTGGTGTAAAGTAAGCCTGTTACAGCCGCGTTTATATTAGACATTTCAATGCCTGTATCTGTAATTTCAAAAGTAGAGGTGTTTATACTCACTATTTTAATTGTAGCGCTAGACAATCCTTCATATAGTACACCATATATAGATGATCCATTTATGGTTAATGCTGTCATAGACGGGTTAGTGACATTTAAACTGGCTGGTAATGATAAGATTACGTTTTGTGTGTAATCATCAGATTTATTGTAAATTAATAAGTGAAGTTCATACTCACTTAAGCTGTTCACTTGGCGTTCTATAGCATAGATATTATTATTAGTGCTTACCATAGCACTATTGTTTACCTGAAAATCGATGCCTTGTATTTGCCCATAATCAGTAAATTGTGCATTGTTATCTTGAACCTCGTAAAGATCACCTGAATCATTTGCAATTAAAAGTGAAGTGTTTTCTGCTGGGTCCGGAATATTAGTTCCTCCACCATCATCGTCATTATTACAAGAGAATAACATAGTGGTAGCCGCAAACATGGCTAAGAGTGCATTAATTTTTTTCATCTGTAAGGTTTTATTGCTTTTTGAATAATATTTTACTTCAAATTTAAATGCTTACCTCGATTAAGTATCAAAAAATATGTTAATTTTTAAATATGCTGCTCGGGTTGTTTTTATTGTGTTGGATTGTGTTGACTTATAGAAAACTTGGTTTGAAAAAAGTACCTTTGTAGTATGGAAACAGATGTACTGGTAATAGGGGGCGGAGCAGCTGGTTTTTTTACAGCAATAAATATTGCCGCACAAAGTAACCTTAAGGTTGCTATAGCGGAACGTGGTAAAGAGGTACTTACCAAGGTTAAAATTTCGGGTGGCGGGCGTTGTAATGTTACACATGCTGAGTTTATACCTAAAGAACTTGTGAAGTTTTACCCAAGAGGAGAGAAAGAACTGAAAGGACCTTTTCATACCTTTATGAGTGGTGATGTTATGGAGTGGTTTGAATCTCGTGGTGTTGCTTTGAAAATTGAAGAGGACGGACGTATTTTTCCTGTCACGGATAGCTCTCAAACTATTATTGATTGTTTTCTAAATGAGTCTAAAAAGCATGGGGTTACCATTTTAAAAGGGATGCCTGTAAAGAGTATTCATAAAGTAGCAAGTGGGTACCAAGTGCAAACTGCTAAAGAAGTTTTGAATGCAAAAGCCGTAGTAGTTGCTACAGGTAGTAACCCTAAAATATGGCAATTATTAGAAGGTATGGGGCATAGTATTGTACCGCCGGTGCCATCATTGTTTACGTTTAATTGTACCAATTCGCTTTTAAAGCCTTTACCTGGGGTGGCCACAATGGCTACCGTGAAAGTTGTGGGTACTAAGTTAACTTCTTCCGGCCCTTTACTAATTACCCATTGGGGGTTTAGCGGACCCGCCATATTGAAGTTGTCTGCTTGGGGCGCGCGTGATTTGTCTGATTTGAATTATCAATTTACAATACAGGTGAATTGGCTGCATCAACTTACTTTTGAAGATGCACTTGAGATGCTTAAAACAACTAAAGAGGAACACCCTAAAAAGACTTTGGGGAATGCTAAGGTTTTTGATGTTCCAAAACGTTTATGGGAAGGTGTGTTAACTGAAATAGGATTGTTAGATATCCGTTGGGCAGATATTTCTAAAAAACAAATAAATGCCCTGGCTCATGAGCTTACTTCTGCTGCTTTTCAGATAAATGGAAAAAGTACTTTTAAAGAGGAATTTGTAACCGCTGGTGGGGTTGAGCTTAAAGAGGTAAACTTTAAAACCTATGAAAGCAAGTTACACCCAGGGCTATATTTGGCAGGTGAGGTGTTGAATATTGACGCTATTACGGGAGGGTTTAATTTTCAGAATGCTTGGACTAGTGGTTTTATTGCTGCAAAAGCTATTGTTAGCCAGTTAACAGAGCACTAGCGCTTTTTATAGGCTTTTAAAATTTGATTGTTTAAAGCCATGATTTCTTTTTGGAGTAGGTGCTGAAATTGATACGAATGATATATATCTTTTTGGGTTAACTCTCCTAATTGTAGTGTATATTGGGTTTGTGATAACATTTTGGAGTGTGTAAAATGTGATTCACTTACAGTTGCGAAATAGGGTTTTAAATCTTCATAATAAAAAGTGATGTCCATTTTTTCGGTGTTTCCTTCACCTTTAAATTTTGGGTCGTATTTATACTTCATTGTACTGGTGTATACGACTTTAATAAGGCTATTGGTTTTGCTATTGGTGTACGCGGTGTACTTAAACCTTCCTTCTCCGGTAGTAATGTTAGGTAAATTATCTTTTAATACTTTTTTTTCGGTTGCGCTTAGGCTATCTAAATCTACCATAACTTTAGAGTAATCGGTTTCAGAGGTATGGAATTTACCTTCTTTTTCCCAAGTGGTAATGGTGTCTTTTAAAACACTAATTAAGCTATCAGTCTTTGCTGCTTTTTTTTCAGTAGCGATAAAACTAGCCTTGGTATTGGTGCCGGGGTATTGGGCATAAAGTATGCTGTGGGCAATAAAACAGAAACCCCAAAAAAGTAACTTTGTTTTCATAACATCTATTATTTGGTATAATACATGTTTGGGGGTATTATAAAGTTACATAATTATTTGATTGGTAGTATAAAATATTGAATTTAAAGTGGTTGGTGTGAATATAGTACCGGCTTGCTAGGTGAAGCATCATTGACAAAAGAGGCTATTTGTAGGTTGAGGAAATAAGAACCATCTTTAATGGTATCAGGCACATAAATAAATTCGGTAATAGTAGCGTCTAGTCGTAGCTGACCATAGTAATTCCAGAAAGCTTTATGCGCAAGTAGTGCTCCATTGTCTTTTTCTTTGTCAACCGAGGGCAAATCTATCAATAGGTGTTTTACTCCAATGGTTCTTAAAAATAAAGCCGCTTCTTCTAGTAAATAAGGCGGATTGCTATGCGAGTAATGTGCGTGCAGTTTATCGGAAGTATTTGGGTATGTACGTATAACAATAGCTTCGGGAGTTGTTTCTTGTAAAGCACCTTCTAGTTGTTGTTTGGTAATTACATGGTCTGCTCCATGTACTTCAGGCGTTACCGATACCAATTCAGCCATAAAAAAATACTCAGAGAGCACATCATTTACATTATAAAAGTCTTTGGTAATGTGGCCCACACATTCTGTATGCGTACCATGCCCATGTGGATTAAACAGTATGTTATTAAAATTGGTAGAAGCTCCGGCAGCTACACTTCCTGTAAAGTCACCATCAGTTACTGGTGTTATTTCAGGATGTGGTACATACCATGCATTTACATTCTCTGGGGTTCCGGTTAAGGGAATAGAAATGTCTATAGGTTGTTGTAAATCTACCTGAAATTGGGTGCCTAAATGTTCAATAACTGCTTTCACTATGGAGTTGCTATGGTTTATTTAATCATCAAGATTAAGAGTTTGAGACTTATCTTGTTCAATAACGTGTTGTTATTCCAAATTTAGCAGAAATAAATCAGATGCTAGTCCGTCTGCTAAAAACTTTCCTTTGGCAGTAGTTTTTAAAACAGTTTCTTCGTTATTGGTTTCTAGGGTAAGTAGTCCATTTTCAATAGGTTTAGATGCCTGTTCTAAAAGATAGGTTTTGTATTGAGCTCCAAATTCGCTAGCCACACGTGCTACCGATACGCCCCAAATGGTTCGTAAACCCGTCATTACGGCTTCGTTGTAACGGTCGGTTACGGAGAGGGTTTCTGTTTCAGACGGAAGTACACCTGTAGTAATGGCTTTTATATATTTGGTGTTATTTGTAACATTCCAACTGCGTTGGGTGCCATTATAACTATGGGCAGAAGGCCCAATACCAATGTATTTTTTGCCCAACCAGTAGGCGGTATTGTTTTTACTAAAGTAGTCTGGTTTACCAAAGTTAGAAAGTTCATAGTGTACAAAGCCATGCGCTGCTAAAGTAGCTACCAATATATAGAAATGTTCTTGTGCCACAGCATCATCTACATCGGGTACAGTGCCTTTGGCTATAAAATTAGCAAGTGCCGTTTTGGGTTCTACAGTAAGGGCATAACTGCTAATATGCGGAATACCAAAATCTAATGCTGTTTGTATATTTTGCAACCAACGTTGGTTACTCATATTAGGAATACCGTAAATTAAGTCTATGGTAATATTATCAAAGTATTTGGTAGCTTCTTCAATACATATACTTGCTTCGGTAGCATTATGGGCTCTATTCATAAGTTGCAAATCTTCTTCAAAAAAAGATTGTACCCCAATGCTTAAACGATTAATCCCTATGTTTTTGTACTGCACAAATACATTTGGTTGTAGATCGTCAGGGTTTGCTTCAAGAGTAATTTCGGGAGTGTCTACAACAGTGTAGTGGGTATATACTTGTTGTATAAGCTGTTCAATTTCTGATACAGATAAGATACTAGGAGTACCCCCACCAAAATAAATAGTAGCAACCTCTTGGTTGGCAAATTCATCTTTGCGCATTTCTATTTCGGTAAGCAGCGCTTGCACCATCTCTTCTTTCTTTTTTAAAGAAGTAGAAAAATGAAAGTCGCAGTAATGGCAAGCTTGCTTGCAAAACGGAATATGTATATATATGCCAGACATGCAGCAAAGGTAGTAGATTTCAATAGACCTATTAGAATGAAATAGTAGTAATGTTATAAGCATTATCAACCATGATTGAACATACTCATTCAGTGAAAACTTTTATCTTTGGGCTTACTAATTAGCAACACAGGTTATGAAAATATCATATTCAATTTTACTGCTTTTATTAGGTAGTTTGCTTTTATCTTGTTCAGGAACTACTAAAAAAGAAGCAGATATAGAAGTTACTAAATCAATAATCAACCAAGAGAAGTTAGACGCTGCTTTACCTAGAAAAGGAGGGAAGTCAATAACCATTGATACCACAGTTACTGCAACACTTAAAGGGGTAGATGAGGTTACGGATATAGCAGAGTTGTATGCGTTAGGTGATAAAGCACGTATGCAACAAGATAGAGTTGCTTCGATTACTTACTATAAAAAGATAGTAGAGCAAGATGCTTCACAAACCAGAGCTCATGAGTTACTAGCAGATAATTATATGTTAACAGGTAATTTTAAAGAAGCACTTGCCCACGCTAAGATATTGATACAACAAGATCCTACTAATTATAAAAGTTACACCCGTACTGCTATGCAGTTAGAGCTGTTAGAACAACCTAAAAAAGCAGAGGATTATTATGCATCTGCACGCAGAGCACTTAAACAAAAGGAAGCTGAGTATTGGAAAAAGGTAGATACTTTAAGTATGGTGGCTATGTTAGTGGAGGTTTTAGATACTACCCGAGCTAAAAAATTAGTAACGAAAGTACTAGAAAACCCAGATTTGAATGAATATCAACGAGCAGCCATACTAAATTATGTAAATGGGAGCCATGACGATGTTTTGAACCGACTTAAATCTATCAAACAAAATTAGTGGGTTTATACCAAACTACACTTGTTGGTTTTGAGTATGTATAGTTCAATAACTATTAGATTTAATAACCACCCAGCCCAAGCAATAATTCGGTAAATATCCATTGGAGGTAATGCTAGTGTACTTGCCAATGCAAATTTTAACCAGCGTAAGGTAATAGCGCCTAACGTTAAGGCATAGCTGCGTAACATAAAGTTTTTATGTTGTTGCCAGTCTTTTGATTTTGCTTTTTGGTAGGCAATAAAGGTAAATACAAACCAAAGTATAGCTTGTAATACAAACGATATTTTAGAAGAAGTACCTCCATTAGCCTCTATTCCCATAATAAGTCCAGATGGTGCGGCTACTAATAAAATAAGTAGTATGTATGCTTTACCTAAATTTTTGTGTACGGTTGCATATTTGCGCCGCACATACCCAGAGAATTGAGGTATACCTGCTATTAGTACAAAAATACTGGTATACACATGGCTAAAAAAAGCAATTTTATAATGGATATTACCTATTTGTTGTTGTTTAATGTTTAAAAAAGCAACATCATAACGCAAGGGGATGTATTGCAGTGTAATTAGCACCATTAAATACGTGCTAAAAACAAGCAATGCGTAATAGCATGTTTTAAAAACGATGTTGCTAACCTTTTTCATAAACTATCTACCAAAGGTAATGTAGTATTCGGTAGCGTTTTTTTCATATCTCAAGAGTAATTCAATATTTTTTTTCTCAAGTGGGGTCAGAACTTCTCTAATGTTTGCATACATGGGTATGTACCAGCTTTGGTTATCAAAAAAAGCCCGTAGTTCTTTATTTTTGAAAGAATATCCGTGTCTTGCATAAATGGTGTTTCTTATCAAGTATAAGTCGGTTTTAGTTAGGTTTTCTACATCCGCCTCTGTAAGTACTTGTTTAGAAGCATTAATAGTATAAATTTTTTCAGAAGAAGATGGATATCCAGTATTCTCATACACATGATAGTTGATTTCTTGATTTCCTAAGGAATCTGGTTCAGGGATGTCATACCCAAAAGTATCTAATACTGGTTTAGATTCTTCCCACTTTATAAGGCGTTTATCTTCGTCTAGTTTAATATTAGGATTATAGGTAAAAGTTTTTTTCTCCAGAACATATTTACGTTTTATTGTGCTACCTTTTTTAAAAGGTGTCCAGGTACCTCTTAAGCTATGCTTAGTCATAATAAAGGTAAAAGTACCGTCATAAGTATTATCTCCTGGTTCTTCTAAAGTCACTGCAAAAGTAACTCCATCATTTTCTGTAATGGTGCCGGTAAACGGTCGTTCGTTACCAGATACAACACTATACCCAGTTACCGTAGTATCTGCTACCTTCTCAATCGCTAAGTTTATTTTGTTTTGGTTTTTAGGATATCTGCCTAAATAATCATCATAGTACTCCTCTTCATCTTCTTTATTTTGTGCATTTTTAAAGAAACCAACCCAATAGCCAGTAAGCGGATGTTTTTCAACTGACGATGCTATTTTTTCAGGTTCAGGAGTTGAAGTCTTAGGTGTAGTTACTACTTCTGTGCCTGGTTCTTCAATCACAGCAACTTCATTATTCTTCACAATTTCTTTGCAGGAAAAGGTGGTTGCGGCTAGTAAACAAAGGGCGGTTATTTTTTTCATACAGCTTTTGGTTTTTGGTAATGGTTACAACTATAACGTATAAAATAAGTATCAAATTGTATGCCAGTTGTCTGCAAGGTTATACAAGTCGAATAAGCACACCTTTTCGTTTTACAATATTTTTATAATCCCATTGTACATTGCGACTTTCAGAAAGCCATAATTTAAGTTTCTTTATATCAACATCATCAGGTAATTGGTATCGTTTTTCAGCGGCTTTAAATTTTCCTTGTGGTTCTAATCCTGGCTCCTCAAAACTTTGTCCGCTCCAAAATAATAGACGTACACCATCTTTAAGGTTGCTATAACCAACAATGGGGTTTCCTTCTAAAAACCAAACCGGATGGGCATGCCATATTTTATTTTCGGCTTCAGGTAACTCTTGTGTAATAAGGGTACTAAGTAAAGCGCAAGTGGCCTTAGCCTTAGCAGGTAGCTGTGCATTATATGTAAGAATGGCTTCACTAATCATAACGGTATTATTTATGAATTTTAAATATACTCAATTAAATAATGAGGGGTGTTTTATGTTTTCTAAAACGGCTGTGTGTAAAATGTGTAAAGTGACCAATCATTTTACATTTTCTTAAATTTCCTTCGAATGAATTTTCATTTCTTTGCTACATGAAAAGTGAATCTGTACTCATAGCTTCTTATGTAAAACAGGTGAAGGCTTCTGATGAAAAAGCTTTCCGTAAACTTTTCGACCTCTTATGGGAACCTCTTTATTACTACGCCTTTTCTTTGTTAGAAGATGAAACCCTTGCCAAAGACATGGTGCAAGATGTATGGGTTGATTTCTGGGAGCGCAAAAACGATATTCAGAATGATAACGTTAAGGCATACTTGTACAAAGCAGTACGTTTTAGAGTATTAAAGGAACTTAGAAATATTAAATTTCAAGAATCACACCTGGAAGCACTAAAAAAGGTAGAAGTTTCTGAAGAGGCAGACGCCGAAGAAGATGTGGTAACCATGGAAGATACAAAAATGCTTATTGAGCAAAAGTTACAGGTATTACCCGATAAATGTAAAGAGGTGTTTAAATTGAGTCGTTTAGAAGGACTTAAAAATAAGGAAATAGCAGAGGAGCTAGGCATTTCTGAAAGTACCGTAGAAAACCATATTACCAAGGCTTTTAAACTGCTTAAAAAGTCGGCAGCACTACTAATGTCTTTAGTAGCGTAAGGCTACTAATAAACTACCTAAGCATAGCTTTATTTATTATTATTCTTAAAAACTTACCCTGGATTGTGGTACCTATGGTTGTTAAATCTCCATTACTGAGTATATACACTTCTGTAAACAAAATTCAACCGAATTATTAAGTCAATGTAAACAAAAACTAGGTTTTTGCAGTTTCGTATTACCAAAACATTAATTGAAAAAAATGAGTAGGGGATAGTAGGGGGCGTTGGTATATATAGGCAAAAGACACCTAATGACAGAGAAGGAATTTAAAGTTGTTTTGCAAAAATATTTAGAGGGGAAAGCAACTCAACAAGAAGAAGAATTACTAAAAAGGTTTGAAAGCCATTTTATGAATACCGAACACCAAAAAGTGTTTACTACAGATTTAGAAAAACATCGAATTAAGAATGAAATTTTTAAAAGTGTAGAAAATAGAATTAGTAAGGGATGGAACTTTTGGTTGCGTATTGCTGCTGCGGTAATACTTGTTATAGGTGCTGGTTTTGGGGTATTGCAGTATAGTAAAACTACTCTGAATACTATTCTAGTTAAAAATACAGGAGATGCTCCTAAAAAAGTAATGCTGAAAGACGGTACTTCTGTTACGCTTAATGTTTATAGCACATTGGCTTATGAAAATAACTTTAATGATGAAGGGAGAAATGTAACGTTAACGGGAGAGGCTTTTTTTAAAGTGGCTAAAAACCCAGATAAGCCTTTTATTATAAAAACAGGAGCATTACAAACCAGAGTGGTAGGTACTCAGTTTAATATTAAAGAAAGTAGAAAAGATATTAAGGTTACTGTAACAGAAGGTAAAGTAAAAGTATACCACCAAAAAGATACCGTAAACTTAGTAGTAAATGAGCAAGGGGTGTTTGATTTACAATCGGCTCAATTAAAAGAGCAACCTGTTAAGTCCGGCTTGTACAATTTATGGCAACATGAGAAAGTAAGCCTAACGGGTATTACTATGGAAGATTTTTCTAAGGTGTTGGAAGCAGTATTTCATAGTAACGTAATTTTTAAAGATGAAGCTTCTAAATCGGTTAGAGTATCTGTAGGTTTTAACCGTGGAGAAGCTATTGAAAACATTATAGCACGTATAAACCTTTTAAACGAAGTTAAACTAACTCAAAAGCCAACAAACATGATTATTATTGAAAAAGTAAACTAATAGATACTAAAAAAAGAGAGCCTGCGGTCACAGGCTCTCCACAAAAAGCGTCAATGCAAATAGATAACACAAACACTTAATTACATTTTATGATGAATTTGAAAAAAAACAGGTACTTGTACTGTACCGTTGCTTTCCTCTTCTTAATGCTTACTTCTTCTTACGCAATAGGGAAGAACAAAATTGAAGAAACAAAAATAAGTATTAATTTAAAAGAAGCTTCTTTAAGCAAGATTTTTTCTGAAATAGGAAAAAAGTCTCATCTTACTTTTACGTATGGTGAATTTGTACTAGAAAATCAATATGAATACAAAGCTGTGTATACAAATACTACAGTGAAGACTATTTTAGATGATTTATCTGGTAAAGCATCGTTTGGGTATATTGCACAAGGTGATAACGTTATTATAACCCAACCCGAAGATACAACTGCTTACACCCAACAACTAACAGTTATTGGTATAGTAACTGATGAAACAAATGTGCCAATGCCAGGAGTAACAGTAGTAGAAAAAGGAACAAACAATGGGGTGTCTACTGGTTTTGATGGAGACTATTCTATTGATGTAACTAATGGGAATGCTGTTTTAGTAGTATCTTACTTAGGGTACGAAACCCAAGAAATTGCTGTAAATGGGCAAACGGCTATTAATGTAACCTTACAACCAAATACTTCAGAGTTAGATGAGGTTGTAGTAATAGGATATGGTACTCAGAAAAAATCAGATGTAACGGGTTCTGTAACATCTCTAGGTGAAGAAGATATGAATAGTGGTATTGTTACTTCTCCAGAGCAAATGATACAAGGTAAAGTTGCTGGGGTAAACATTACTTCTGCTAGTGGTGAGCCTGGTAGTGCACAAAACATTACTATTAGAGGTATCGGAAGTTTACGATCTGGTACAACACCTTTATATGTGGTAGATGGTTTTGCTTTAGATAATACAAGCAATGGTATGCCTATTAACCCATTAAGCTTTATCAATGCGAAGGATATTGAAAGCATTGATATTTTAAAGGATGCTTCTGCAGCGGCAATTTATGGTACCAGAGCAGCTAACGGGGTAGTTGTTATTACTACTAAGCAGGGTAAAACGGGAACTGCTAATATGGAGTTTAACTCTAGTGTTTCTATCTCTAATATGGCAAATGAAATTGATGTGTTTTCTGCAAATGAATTTCGTAACCAGGTTGTTGCTGTTGGTGGTACGTTAGATGATGCTGATGGAAATACCGATTGGCAAGATGTATTAAGCAGAACAGGAATTTCTCATAACCTTGGTTTTTCTATGAGTGGTGGTAACAAGCAAACTACGTATTATGGATCTATTAATGGTCAGAATATAGAAGGTATTTTTGCAAACAGTAATTTAAGAAGATACACGGGTAGAGTTAACATTACTCAAAAAATGTTTAATGATCGTTTTAAAGTAGATTTTAACCTAACAGGGTCGCGTACTAAAAATAACCGTCCAATAATTTCTACTATAGTGGGTAATATGTTAACACTAAACCCAACGTATCCTGCATACACAGATGGGCAACCTACAACTACTTTTAACAATGGTGCTTTTAACCCACTTATTAGACAACAATTGTATAAAGATGAAACAAATAACAATAGAATTTTAGCCAATGTTGCTCCATCTTTAGAAATTGTAAAAGGCTTAACTTATAAGTTAAACTTAGGGGTAGATTATTCAACTACAAGCAGAGTAGTACAGAATACACCAAATGTATTACCATACGAGGAGGGTAGTTTAACCTTAACAGATGTAGAAAACAGAAACTCTTTGGTAGAGAATACTTTAACCTATAAAGCTAATTTTGGTAAACATGATGTAACTTTATTAGCAGGGCATACTTACCAAGAGATATTTTATAACTATAAGAGCTGGAATTACGACTTGTTTCCTGTAAATGGGATTGAGCCACAGTATCAGCCAGAAGCGGCAACTAATAGTTACGTGCCTTCATCTGAAGCTACTATTAACGAGTTACAGTCGTTCTTTGGTAGAGTAAATTATAGCTTTGATAACCGCTATTTAATTACAGGTACTTTTAGAGCAGATGGTTCTTCTAAATTTGGTTCTAATAATAAGTATGGTTATTTTCCATCGGTAGCTTTAGGTTGGAGAATTACTGAGGAAAACTTTATGAGCAACCAAGATGTATTGAATAACTTAAAGCTACGTGTAAGTTGGGGTAAAACAGGTAACCAAGATTTACCTAATAAAATTACTCAAAGAAGTTTTGTGAACTCTACAGGACAAAACAACACATACCCTATTTATGGAACTGATGAATTACCTACAGGTAGTTATTATACACGTGTAGCAAACCCAGATATTCAGTGGGAAGTTACTACACAAACTAATATTGGTTTAGACTTTGGTTTCTTAAAAGGAAAATTAAGCGGTACGTTAGATTACTTTAATAAAACATCTGATAATGTATTGTTAGAAGCTTCTATATCAGATCCTATTTCTATTAGTAGTGTAGGTTGGTATAATGTGCCTAGCATGAAAATTAAGAATGAAGGGGTAGAATTCGCATTAGATTATTCAGAGCAAATTTCAGATGATTTTTCTTTTAGTTTAGGTGGTAATGTAAGTTACATTAAAAACAAAGTTGAAGATTCTCCTTTTACAGTATTAACTACGGGATCTGCTCAAGGACCAGGGTTAACAAATGCAACGGTTAATGGGTATGTAAATGGTCAGCCTATTGGAGCTTTCTACATGAAAGAGTTTTTGGGGATAGATGGAAATGGGTATAACATTTTTAGAGATATTAATGGTGATGGTGAAAGTAATGACGACGACCGTATGGCGGTTGGGTCTGCCTTACCAGATGTTACGTATGCTTTTTACATGAACTTTAAGTATAAGCGTTTTGATTTAGGATTAAACTTTAATGGAGTTTCAGGAAATAAAATATTCAATAATACAGCGTTGACTTCATTTACAATTGGAGATTTATCAATCTCTTCTAATACTACAGATGCTGCAGTACAATATCCTAATGAGAATATTAATAACACTTCAGAAGTATCTACACGTTACTTAGAAGATGGTAGCTACCTACGTTTAAACAATGCTACTTTAGGGTATACATTTGATACTAAAATATTTGGAATACAGAACGTAGTTAAGAGTATGCGTTTATCTGTAACTGGGCAAAACTTATTTGTAATTACAGATTATTCAGGGTTCGATCCGGAGGTAAATATTGATTACTCTACAGGTGGAGTACAATCATTTGGTATCGATTATAACAGTTATCCAAAAGCCAGAACATTCATGTTTGGTTTAGATGTTAATTTTTAAATTATAAAAACAGTATTACAATGATAAAGAAAATATGTATAGCGTTTTTAGGGATCAATCTTTTATTTACATGGGGTTGTACCGATTTAGAGGAGCAAGTAATAGATGAGTCTTTAACCGGAGACGAAACGGTATCAAGCTCGGTAGATGCATTTTTATCTGCTGCCTATGGGCCAATGGCGCAAGCTTTTAGACATACACGTTATTTTGGATTGCAGTTAGTGGCTTCAGATGAAGGTATTTTACCTCCACGTGGGGCAAATCAGGACTGGTATGATAACGGAAAATATATTGAGCTACACAGACATACATTTACTACAAGTAATGGAGTTGTAGGAGATGCTTGGAGTTATTTAACTACCGATTTGTTTGCAAGGGCTGTTGTAGCTATAGAAGAGTTTAGTAAAACTCCAGATAATCCGGATGCTATTGCAGCTACGTATGAAATGCGTGCTTTAAGAGCATATTATAATTTATTAATCTTAGATAACTGGGGTATTGCCTTTGTGAAAAATTCTACGCAAGAAACTTCTCAGATTTTAAGAGGACAAGAGGCGATAGATTATATTGAAAGTGAATTTTTAGAAGTTGCAGATTATTTAGATGATACAGTAGGGCCAGGTAGAATTACCAGCCAGGCAGTACATGGTTTCTTAGCAAAATTATACTTAAATGCTGCGGTATACCGTGACCCTTATGGTACTCCTTCATTTTCTGCAGAAGATATGAATAATGTAATTTACCATTGTAATCAAGTAATCAATTCAGGTCAGTTTAGTCTTTCACCAGAATATTTTGATGTATTTGATGATGATAACCACGAAAACCCAGAGCTTATTTTTGCAATAGATCAACGTCCTGAGTTAGAAGGTAGCCATAACCGTTGGGCTTATTGGTCACTTTCAGGTAGTATGTATCCGTTACCTGCTTACCCTGGTGCAAATGGTACTGATGGGCCTGCTATTACGCCAGACTTTTACCAAACTTGGGTAGATGCGTATGGGAATGTAGACCCTGCTGAGGCAGATAACCGTTTCTTTAAAGAGAATTTAGTAGTGCCTGATGGATACACTACAGACGATTCTTTTTGTATTGATGGTGCTGATTTTGAAATTAATAGAGGTATTTTAAGAGGTGTACAATGGGGATTACGTAATGCTGATGATGGACAACCTTTTGACTTATGTTCAGATGGTTCTTATTATGTAGGGCCTGTAATTGAACAAAGAGGTGGGTACGATAGTTATGTAGACCATACTTTACTTATTGACCTTGAAAATAACAGAGATTACTCAGATGGATACCGTGTAGAGAAATACCAGTTTTCTAGTACTTCTAACACCGGTAGAAACAGAGGGCAAGCAGATTTAGTTTTATTACGTTATGCAGATATTTATATGATGCGTGCAGAGGCATATCTTAGAAATGGAGATAACGCTGGTGCTTTAGCAGATGTAAACTTTGTAAGAACTTCTAGAACAGCAAGAACTCCTGTACCTGCTGCTTTAACGGCTATTGATTTAGATATTATGTACCGTGAGCGTGGTTTTGAGTTTTATTGGGAAATGCAAAGACGTTCTGATATGATTAGATTTGGACATTATGAGGATTCTTGGACTTCTAAAACAGATGCCGATCCGCACAAACGTTTATTCCCTATTCCACAAAGTGTTATTGATGCACCAGGTGCAGAGGGGTATTTAGAACAAAATACTGGATATTAATTGATTAAGCATAAGTGTATTCTAATGGCAGAAAGTGAAGTATGCTTTCTGCCATTATTTTTTAAAAAAGAGAGATGAGATATTTAGGAAAAATAGCAATGGTAGTAGCTTTGGCATCTTTAACTTGGGGATGCGATAAGGCTACAGAAACAACAACTGAGCAGACTACTTCTGCTACAAATGAAGAGCCACTTAGCATTATTTTTATGGTAGGTGATGGTATGGGAGTTCCGCAAGTATCTAGTGCTTTTTATTTTGGTGATGAAACTCCAAACTTTAAACAATTTACTTCTTTAGGATTAAGTAGAACTTCTAGTAGCAATTATTTAATTACTGATTCTGCTGCTGGCGCAACCGCTTTTTCTATTGGAGAAAAAACATATAAAAGAGCTATTGGTGTTACTACAGATACAATGCCTAAGGCTACTATTTTAGAAGACCTTAAAAAACAAGGGTATGCTACTGGTTTGGTAAGCTTAACCTCTATTACACATGCAACACCGGCTGCCTTTTATGCTCATGTTGCAGACAGAGATATGCATGAAGAAATTGCAAAACAATTGATAGATGCGAATATTGATTTTTTTGCTGGTGGCGGGAAAAAATTCTTTAACAAACGTGCAGATGGAGTAAATCTGTTAGATAGTTTGTTGGCTAAAAATTATAAATTAGATACCGTTTCTTTAGGTAAGGCTGATTTTAGTAAACCTAATGCTTATATATTGGCAGATGATGAATTGCCAAACAAAATTCAAGGGCGTGGCGATTATTTGCCAGATGCTACCAAAACAGCTTTAGATTATTTTGAGGCGCAAAATAAACCTTTTTTTATGATGGTAGAAGGTTCTTTTATTGATTGGGGCGGACATGCCGAAAATGATACCATGATGATCAAAGAAGTACTTGATTTTGATAAAACCATTGGGGTTGTATTAGACTATGTAAATAAACACCCAAATACCTTAGTGGTAATTACTGCAGACCACGAAACCGGAGGGGCAAGTATTGGTAAATATTATAAAACGGGTGCTGATGGCAAAAAACAAGAAGTAAAAGATAAAGTGCAAATTTATTTTCATGATAACCAGCATAGTACAGAGTTAGTGCCCGTATTTGCTAAAGGAAAGGGAGAAGAGTTATTTAGAGGTATTTATGAAAATAATGAGATTTACCACAAATTCTTTAAAGCTTTAAATACTACTACCAATGAATAACAAAACCTATAGAGTTTTAATAATCACTACACTACTTTTGGTTTTAGGAGTATCTTCTTTGTTTGCACAAAGTCAGTATGCTATACATTCGCATAACGATTATAAGCAGCAGTTTCCTTTTTGGAGAGCTTATACTAACGGGGCGGCTTCAATAGAGGTAGATGTATTTTTAAAAAATGGCATAGTATACGTAACACATAGTGAGGATGAAATAACCCCCAACCACACTTTTGAATCTTTATATATTACCCCAATTGCTCAGTTGGCTGAGCAAAACACATTGCAACCGCTGCAGTTGTTGGTAGACCTTAAATCTAAGGCAAAACCAACACTGAAGCAGTTGATGAAAATTATGGAAAACTACCCTAAATTAATAGGGAATGAGAATTTTAAGTTGGTAATTTCAGGAAACAGACCTGCACTTAAAGAGTACCATAAGTACCCTGACTATGTTTGGTTCGATCATCAGAATTTAGATGATTTAGATACGGCAGATTTGAGCAAGGTGGCTTTGATAAGTACAAGCTTTAAACCATACTCGGTTTGGAATGGGTTAGGTAGATTTACAAAAGAAGATTTACAAAAAGTAACCGCGGTTATTGAAAAAGCACATAAAACAGGTAAGCCATTTAGATTTTGGGCAGCTCCGGATACTAAAACCGCGTGGTTTAGGTTTGCAAAATTAGGAGTTGATTTCATAAATACCGATAAACCTGCCGAGGCTACGGCATTTTTGGCAAACGTAGATGCCCAAAGTTATACCTTACCCCAACAACAAGATATTTATAAACCTGCCTATGCTTATGATAAGCAAAGTAAGCCTTTGAATGTTATTTTAATGGTGGGTGATGGAAATGGGTTAAGTCAGATTTCTTCTGCTATGATTAGCAATGGAGGTAACCTAACGGTAACACAATTACAAGATATAGGGTTGGTAAAAACTAGTTCTTATGATGATTTGGTAACCGATTCTGCAGCAGGTGGTACGGCTATGGCAACAGGTACTAAAACAAATAATAGAGCTATTGGTACAGACCCGAATGGAAATGCTTTAACTACTATGGTAGAGTACCTATCTGAAAAAGGTTTTGTTACCGGAATTGCTACTACCGACCGTATTACAGGGGCCACTCCATCATCATTTTTTGCGCATGTAGAAGAACGTGATAATAGTAAGGCTATTTTAGAGTACTTAAGTAAAAGTAATCTCAACTTTTTTGTGTCGGCTGGAGCAGAAGATTATCCTGCAATTTCCCAAACATATACTCAAAAGAATATAACTGATTTTACTTCGGTACAAGAGAAAGCGGCTATGTACCTTTCTGAAAAAAGTATTGGTGCGGCTAGTGAGCGTGGCGCTATTTTTCCACAACATGTAAAGCAGGTGCTACAACAATTAGAGGCTCAAGAAGCTCCTTACTTTATGATGATTGAAGGTGCTAAAATAGATAGTAACGGACATACCAATAATATTAAAGGTATTGTAGATGAAATGCTAGACTTTGATGCTACAATTGCTGAGGTATTAAAGGTAGCTGATAAAAATAAAAATACACTAGTAATTATTACAGCCGACCATGAAACTAGTGGTTTGGCAATTATGCAAGGCTTGGATAATAATGGTATTAAGGCTGGGTTTTTAACTCACGACCATACCGCCGTAATGGTGCCATTATTTGCCTATGGTCCGCAAGCAGAACAGTTTAAAGGTGTATTTGAAAATACAGATATCTTCCATAAAATATTGGAGATATTAGAACAATAGTGTTGAGTACTTAACCTACTAACAATCTTAAGATTGTTAATTCAGTTTGCTAAAAACCCCAAATTTTTGGCAATTAGGAATTACTTTTTTGTGTTTAGTTGAATTATTATAAAGCGTAGCCTTGCAGCTACGCTTTATGCGTTAATGCACTTCCCGTCATGCTGAACTTGATTCAGCATCTCCTCTGAGTGATCCAATCAGTACGTAAGCTACTTGTTCGACCCTGAATCGAGTTCAGGGTGACGATTGTTTTGTTGTTTTCCGTCATGCTGAACTGGTTTCAGCATCTCCTCTGAGTGAGTTAATCAGTACGTGAGCTAGTAGTGCGACCCTGAAACAAGTTCAGGGTGACGATTGTTTCGTGGTCTCTCGTCATGCTGAACTTGATTCAGCATCCCATAAGAGTGAGCCAATGAGTACGTGAGCTACTTTTGCGACCCTGAAACGAGTTCAGGGTGACGATTGTTTTGTTGTTTTCCGTCATGCTGAACAAGATTCAGCATCTCCTCTGAGTGATTCAATCAGTACGTAAGCTACTTGTTCGACCCTGAATCGGGTTCAGAGTGACGATTGTTTTGTTGTTTTCCGTCATGCTGAACAAGATTCAGCATCTCCTCTGAGTGATCCAATCAGTATGTGAGTTACTTGTGCGACCCTGAATCGAGTTCAGGGTGACGATTGTTTTGTTGTTTTCCGTCATGCTGAACAAGATTCAGCATCCCATAAGAGTGAGTGTTCTAGGGGACTATAGCTTTTACCTCTCCAGTTTTTAAATTCACCATAAAATGTTGTGAAGGTGCCCCATTTAAAAACTGATTCATACAGAAAAAGACTTGTTGTAATTGTGCTGTTAGTGTATCGGCGGGGGTGATAGTTTTATAAGCTTTTATGAGCTGTCTATAATATTTTAATCGCTTTTCAGGAATATCTTTTAATGCTAAAACATCGGCATTGCGTAGTTTGTAAAAATCGTATAATAAATCGGTTCCCGAATAAGCAATAGCTCCATCTGAAAGCGTTACGTTAGTCTTATTAGCAATAGTTTCTAGGTTGGCAGTAAGTAAAAATTCTTTAACGGGTGCTGGCCAGTCATTCAAAAAACGTAAACGCACCAATTCCTTTAAATGCCATAACATAAAATCATGGTAAGTGTTGGCGTTAAGTACTTCTTTATCCCATATTCCAAGTATGTTTAAGGTGGTTAAGAATTGATGCTCTGTTTCGTATATTGGGAATAATTCATTGAATCTTGGCACTTCATTTAAAGTAATGGTTTCAACCTCAACAGTTGTATTATCGTGCAGGGTTAAAATTTTATACCCGGGAATATAAGCCGCTAAAGATGGTGACTGAATATTCACTAAAGTATTTCCATTTTTGGTAGTGCGAACCCCAGTATCGTTAATATGCATGTGTCCTGCTACGTGAATGGTAATACCAGCCTCTGCAAAAGCTTCAGCTACCGTTTCATCGGGTACACGTTCTAATTGCCATTTTTTAGGACCTAGCAATGCACGTAAGGTACTGCTAGCATCATCATTAAAATCAACCATTGGAAAATGACTAAAGGTAATTAGCGTTTTTCCTTGTTTTTTGGCCTCATCTGCAACCCTTTTTGCCCAGCTAATAAGGTGTTGCTTATTGGTAAGTACATTGTTGTAACCTGTACTAGCACCATGGTAGTTATTAGGGTTGGTGGCACTTTTATTTTTATCTATGGGTAGGTATACATCACCATCAATAGCCAGTAGCCAAATACCCGGTATGGGTTCTACTACATAACTTACGTCAGGCACTATAAAATTAGGTTCAACTTCATATGTACGGTGGGGTAGTTGTGCCTCTTTATGGGCTTTATCATAACTATAATCTTCATAAGTGTATGTACTGAAAGGAGTAGCCCAATAAAGGTGTTCTTTTCTAGGATAAAAACCAAAAGACCCTAGCTCTTTTAAAATACCATCATAGCCCATTTTAGCAATGTCTTTAGTTATAATAGTAGGGTGTTCTGTTTCGGGGTTTACGGAATGCAATCCTTCTTTACTATAAATAGGTTGCGCTTTTCCACCTTCCCCTAGAAAGTCGCTTTTTCCAGATTCTTTCTGAAAAGGTCCTACCGGATCATGATTACCGGTAGTAATGAAAAACTGTATATTATATTGCTGTTCATAGTGTTGCAGTATGCGTTTTAACCCTTTGATGTGTATGGGTTGTCCATCATCTGAATAATCTCCGGGAAGGGCAACCAGTTTTATGTTGCGTGCTACTATATCTTCTAAAGCCGCTATAAAGGCAAAATAATTCTCATTAAATATGCGGGTAGAATGTAGTTGCGAACCCATAGTGCGGGCAATAGTGTACTTACCTATTTTAGGGTTTACAATACCTTTATAATCAGTGTCTGAAAAACTACCATAAATATCTTGTAAATGAACATCTGCTAAAAAAGCAATTTGGGTAGGGGAATTGGTTTGTTGCGCCATAGCACTAAAACTTATGAGTAGGAGTAAACAAATGGTTCTGTAAAACATGAAAATACGGAATTGTAAACAATAAAAATAAACATTCCTTAGCAGGTGTAAGTTAAATGAAATTTAAGGATTGAGTGAACTGTAGGCTTTCAGATTTGAATATAAAACAATCTATGTCCTGCTGAACTTGATTCAGCATCCCATAAGAGTGAGTCAATCAGTATGTGAGTTACTTGTGCGACCCTGAATCGAGTTCAGGGTGACGATGGTTTGTGTTGTACCGTCCTGCTGAACTGGATTCATCATCTCCTCCGAGTGAGTCAATCAGTACGTGAGTTACTTGTGCGACCCTGAATCGAGTTTAGGGTGACCATAGTTTTGTGGTTTTCCGTCCTGCTGAACTGGTTTCAGCATCCCATAAGAGTGAGTTTCCCCCTTTGGGGGCTAGGGGGCTTTGTTTCAACATCTCATCTGAGTAATCCAATGAGTACGTGAGCTACTTGTGCGACCCTGAATCGAGTTCAGGGTGACGATGATTGGTGTTGTACCGTCATGCTGAACTAGATTCAGCATCTCATAAGAGTGAGTTTCCCCCTTTGGGGGCTAGGGGGCTTTGTTTCAACATCTCATCTGAGTGACCCAATCAGTATGTGAGTTACTTGTGCGACCCTGAATCGAGTTCAGGGTGACGATGGTTTTGTTGTTTTCCGTCATGCTGAACTTGATTCAGCATCCCATAAGAGTGAGTCAATCAGTACGTGAGTTACTTGTGCGACCCTGAATCTAGTTCAGGGTGACGATGTTTTGTGTTGTGCCGTCCTGCTGAACTGGATTCAGCATCTCATTAGAGTGAGCCAATGAGTACGTGAGCTTCTTGTGCGACCCTAAATCGAGTTCAGGGTGACGATGGTTTTGTTGTTTTCCGTCATGCTGAACTGGATTCAGCATCCCATAAGAGTGAGTCAATCAGTATGTGAGTTTCTTGTGCGACCCTGAATCGAGTTCAGGGTGACGATGGTTTGTGTTGTACCGTCCTGCTGAACTGGATTAACTACGTTGAATCTCCGATTTCAGCATCTCATTTGAGAGAGTGTTCCCCTTTGGGGGCTAGGGGGATTTTTATTTCACCCTATCCTGATTTTGCTTAACAAAACTATCCCAACCACTATAGCTTTTTGTTTTAGCGGGTTTACCACCATTAAAAAAATGGCATACCGCGGCAGCTAGTCCGTCGGTGGAGTCTAAGTTTTTAGGAAGTGTTTTAATGCCTAAAAGCTGTTGTAGCATTTTAGCAACCTGCTCTTTACTGGCATTACCATTACCGGTAATAGCCATTTTTATTTTTTTAGGTTCGTATTCGGTAATAGAAATTTCTCTAGAAAGTCCGGCAGCCATGGCAACTCCTTGGGCACGTCCAAGCTTTAGCATACTCTGTACGTTTTTTCCAAAAAACGGAGCTTCAATAGCAATTTCATCTGGGTGATGGGTGTCTATTAACTCTATAGTACGTTCAAAGATTTTTTGCAGCTTTAGGTAATGGTCGGTATACTTTTTAAGGTCTAGTTCATTCAGTTGTAAAAACTCCATTTTTTTTCCTACCACCTTAATAAGTCCAAACCCCATAATGGTAGTTCCCGGGTCAATTCCTAATATAATCTTCTCTGTTTTCAATAGTGTTTCTTTATTATGTAATTTGCACCCCTATGCGGTTGCCTTTTTACAAATCTAAACAATATCTTATAGTTCTGCTTAAAGCAGTGATAATATTGACAGCAATTTATGTGGTGTACCACCGTATGGTAACCGATGGAGATGGCATACAATACTTATGGCAGGTAGCCAACCAACAACAATTAATCCCTTGGTTAGTGGGTGTTTCGTTACTTTCGGTATTCAACTGGTTGTTTGAGGTGTTTAAGTGGAAACAACTAGCAGAGGTAATTCGGCCTACATTATTTAAAAATGCCTATCAGCAAACCATAGGTGCCCAAACCTTAGCCATACTTACACCAGGTAGGTTAGGAGAGTATGGCGGTAAAGCCTTATTTTATCCAAAAGGACAGAAGGGAAAGGTGTTGGCATTTACTTTTTATCATAACATGCACCAGTTAGGGATAACATTTGTAGCCGGTGTTTTAGGACTCTTTTATTTGTCTTATACCTATATGGCAAGTTTTATTGTGATAGGTTTTTTAGCAATGCTTATGCTCTCTAAACTTCTAAAGAGGCAAGTGGTTAAAGGCTATTCATTACAACAACTGTATAATACCTATAAAGCCATCCCTTTAAAAAACCGAGCGTGGAATATGCTTTTGTCAGTGATGCGGTACATTGTTTTCTCGCATCAGTTTTACTTGTTTTTGTGGGTGCTGCAGGTACCTTTAGACTATGCAACGTGTATGGGCTGTATTACTGCCATGTATTTGTTAGCCTCATTAGTGCCATTAATGTCTTTATTAGATGTAGTATTAAAAACGGGTATAGCAGTAAGTTTATTTACTGTTTTTAAAGTACCGGCAATAATAGTTTTAGGAGTTACCGTATTAATGTGGATTTGTAATACTGGTTTTCCAGCTTTGTTAGGTACCTTTGTGGTCGGTAATTTTAAATTAAAATCTACAACCGTATGCTAATTGTTTGGGGTGTTATTTGTGCACTATACGCATTGTTAATTATTGCATTATTGTATGGGTTTTCTAAGGTAAAAACATATAAGCCTTCCAAAAAAATTGAGGCCATAGGGTTTAGTATTATAATTCCTTTTAAAAATGAAGCTGAGCATTTGCCATTAGTGCTTACTGCGTTAAAACAATTAGACTATCCTAGAGGCTTATGGGAAGTTTTATTGGTAAATGATAATTCTACGGATACATCTGAAAAGGTGGTAACCGATTTTATGAGTGCCAACCCAGAATATAATATACACATGCTGCATAGTATGGGGGCTAGTGGTAGCCCTAAAAAGGATGCTATTACCCTTGCTATATCACAAGCCCATTTTGATTGGGTTGTTACTACCGATGGCGATTGTTTAGTACCCAAAAAATGGTTAGAAACATTATCCGGTTTTATTACAAAGCAGCAACCTAAAATGGTAGCAATGCCAGTAACCTATGTTGTAAATAATACGTTTTTAGATAAGTTTCAGTTGATAGATTTTCTTAGCTTAATGGGGAGCACCATAGGTGGTTTTGGATTGAAGAAACCTTTTATGTGCAATGGTGCCAACTTAGCCTATGAGAAAAGTACCTTTTACAAGGTGAAAGGCTTTGAAGGGAACAACCATATTAGCAGCGGAGATGATATTTTTATGATGGAGAAAATAGCCCATAAGTACCCAGAAGGCGTTCATTATTTAAAATCTGAAAAAGCTATTGTAACCACCATACCACAGCCTACTTTTAAAAAGCTTCTGCACCAACGTAAACGATGGGCAGCTAAGGCATCTGTATATAAAAACCCATGGTCGCAGTTAGTGGCGGTTATTGTATTACTCATGAACCTTTCTTTACCCGTATTTACAGTACTCTCTATGTTAGGGGTGTTTGGGTTTAAATGGTTGTTATTAGGGTTTGCGGTAAAGTTTAATCTCGATTTTTTTCTGATCTACACTACCGCAGGTTTTTTTAAACAGCAACAGTTACTACGGACCTATTATTTAGCGGCTTTTATATATCCTGGTTTTTGTTGCTATGTTGCACTTAGTAGTTTTTTTGGTTCATATAACTGGAAAGGAAAAACATTTAAAAAATAATTGATACTTTTAGCCTACTTAAACTTAAATCTATGAGAAATACACTTGTTAGTTTACTGGTTTGTTTGATGTCGTTAATAGGGTTTGCACAAGAAACGCATACCGTTAACGGAACTTCTGTAACTATGGAGGCAGAAGTAGAAGGGCCTATGTCTTTATATGTTAGTAAAGAAAACTATACCTATAGATATTTTATAGCTAAGGGAGATACTTTTTATGAATTAGTAAATACACAAGATGCTTCAGGAACATATCAGTTTGAGTATAAAGCGGTTTTAAAGGAACAGACGTCTGATGTAGAACTAGATGTAAATATAGAGCGTACTACCTTAACTATTACTAGTTTAAAGAAAGTAGTGTTGGCATATAACAGACAAAAAGATACTTCTTATGTGTATGAAAATAAGCATTTTCAACTAGGTTTAAATTTAGGGATTATGGGAGGAGTGTCTAACAATGTGTTTACTAGTAATCCTGAAAATGTAATGGCACCACAGGTAATTGCAGAGCTTGAAGCATATAATGCATTGAACCCAGCATCTGGGCATAGTGCATTTTTACATTTAAAGCAGAATTTTACAGCCGATGATTTTGATTATACAGCAACAGAACTTTCTGTAAACTATAGATATAAGGTAGTAAATAAAGATGCTTTTAAATTATATGGTCAAGCCAAGATATTCAGTTTTGCTTATAAGTCTTATACAAATTATTATGTAGTGGATAATGCTGTAGAGAGTTATGAAGAAGATGGTTTAGATGTAGATATACCTGTAAGTTTTGGTTTTGGGGCAGACGTAAAAATCTCAAATTCTCTTTTCTTAACCTTTCAGTATACCGATATAGTGGCTGTTTTTTATGAGAGTAATGGAGAGTTTCCTGTTGATTTAAATTTAGGACTTAAGTTTAAACTTTAAGTATCATAAGGCAAAGGCTACCTGTTTGGTAGTGTTTATTTAGCCAAAATTTAATATTTACATTAATTGGTTAGGTTGTTTTATACCTATCATTGTACTTATGAAAGCGTTGTATTTATTTTTTCTAATGGGTTTGTTTATGGTCTCAGCACAAGAAAAACCTTTAGTTATTGGGCACCGCGGTGCTATGGGGTATGCAACAGAGAACACTTTGGCTTCTATTCAGAAGGCACTTGATTTTTCGGTAGATGCTATTGAAATAGATGTGTACAAAATAAAGTCGGGTGAGTTGGTGGTATTCCATGATAATAATGTGCAACGATTAACGGGTACCGATAGCACTATTGAAGATTTCACTTTTGAAGAATTACAGAAGCTTACCGTTAAGGGTGGACATAAAATACCTACGTTACAACAAGTAATGGATCTTATTGGTACAAAATGCCGTTTAAATATTGAATTGAAAGGAGCTAATACGGCAAAGGATAGCTACCAAGTAGTTATAGATTATATAGCTAATAAAGGTTGGACAAAAGAACAGGTAATATTCTCTAGCTTTAGATGGGATGAGCTACAAAAGGTATACGATTTAGATAGTACCATGCCTTTAGCTGTATTAACAGAGAAAGATCCGTTATTGGCTTTAGAAGTGGCAGGCAAGTTACATGCAGAGGCTATTAACCCACACTACAAAAGCCTTACTAAAGATACTGTTGCAAAAATTCATGAAAAAGGATTTAAGATTTACACATGGACAGTTAATAGCAAACAATACATTGCCTATATGAAAATGCTTGGTGTAGACGGAATCATCACGAATTATCCTGATAGAGTGCAATAATACCTTATTTAAAAGAGATGTAGTCAATGAACTTTTTTCCGAGTGGTGTTACTGTAACGGAAGGTTCTTCATGATTTTCGAGAGCAATAAAACTACTTTTTGACCTAAAATCTTTAAGTCCTGATCCAGTAGATATTAAAGATTTGTTTTCTAGGTTTAAACAGAAATATTTGAAATCATATTCTCCTTTATACCAATTTGAATTTTTTTGTTTAAAATGATCATAGAAATTGATGTAATTACTGATTTTCTTTAATTTATACTCGTTTTCTTCTATATATTTAAGTATTAGTATTTCCTCAATAAATATATCGCTAACTATCCTCATGAAAAATTGACTTCGTCCATTGTCAAAACTTTCATTTTTAATTATTGCTGAAGTATATATGTTGCTTAGTAAAGTTCTCTTTTCTTTTGATTGAACTTTTAATGACTCTTGAAATAATTTTCTAGTAAAGTCATAAAAATCTTCTGATTTTAGGTACTTTTTATCTATACTATTTTCTTCGATATTTTTTAAATTTTTAGATATCAATTCAACCGTATCATTGATTCTTTTTTGTTGAATCTTACTAGGTAATTCAAATAATATTTCATGAAGAGCAGCTCCGATGGGTGTAATATTAAAAATCAATTTTTTAATTGAATCCCATGTTTCAATTAATTCTGGTCTAGAATTTAAATATTCTGATGGTAATTGAATATTCTTTTTTTTCATCTACTTTTAATATAATTTCACTTTATTAAGATAATTATAATTATAAAAAATAAACCCCCTCAAGGTAGTGATTCCTGAGGGGGTTCTGCATTAATAACAGGTATATAGATTATTCCTCCTTGTTATCAGAAGGAACAATAGGGTACTCATGGTCTTCTATTAATTTTGGTTCAAAACGTCTGCTTTTTATTAGAGCAAACTTTAAACGTAACGACAGATAAAATAATACGGGTACAATTACCAGAGTTAAGAAGGTAGCAAACACCAATCCGAAGATAACGGTCCAAGCTAGTGGTCCCCAGAAAATAACGTTATCACCACCCACATATATTTTAGGGTCAAAATCTGCTGCTAGTGAGAAGAAATCAATGTTTAGTCCAATAGCTAATGGTATTAACCCTAATACGGTTGTAATAGCCGTTAATAATACAGGGCGTAAACGTGCTTTACCACCTTGTGCAATCGCTTCTTTTACAAGAGCAGCTGGTAAAAACGCGTTGGTAGGAGCGCCTATTTCTTCTTTTTTACGGTCTAATAATATTTGGGTATAGTCTAATAATACTACCCCGTTATTTACCACAATACCGGCAAGTGATATAATACCCATCATGGTCATCATAATTACAAACGGCCATCCGGTAAAGCATAGTCCTAAAAATACACCAATAAAACTTAAAAATACGGCTACCATAATAATAGATGGTTTGGATACTGAGCTAAACTGGAATATTAAAATAAGCATAATTAAGCCAAGTCCTATAAATAACGCGGTCATTAAAAAGGCCATTTGCTTGTTCTGTTCTTCAATCTGTCCTGTAAAGTCAGATTTCACAGTGTCTGGTATGGTAAAACCTCCAGCTTCTAATTCCTTTTTAATATTTTCTACTACGAAACCTGCATCGTTATATCCAGGTGCTAGGTTAGAGTATACGGTTACAACACGGGTAGTTTCCTTATGCTTAATAGCTGTAAAGGTTGCTGTGTTTTTATATTTAACCACAGAAGATAACGGTACCTGTTTTAGTTGTCCTGTAGCCTGATCTCTAAAGGTGATCATTTGGTTAAACAACGCACTCATGTTATAGCGGTTATCTGCGTTAAAGCGAACATAGATGTCAAAATCGTCACCGCCTTCTTTGTAAACTCCGGCTTTTTCACCAAAAATAGAACGTCTTAATTGGTTACCAATCATAGCCGCAGAAACTCCTAACTCTCCTGCTTTTTTACGGTCTATTTCTACCTCCATAGAAGGTTTGTTTTTGTTAACGTCTAGTTTCAGTTCGTCTACACCTTCTACATTTCTACTATTAACAAAGTCACGCATGTTTTCAGCAACATTGATTAACTCATCATAGTCTTCACCAGATAATTCAATGTTTACAGGGTATCCTGCAGGTGGTCCAACAGCATCCTTTTCTACCGAAATTAATACTCCAGGATATACATTGCGTAAAGTGTCCTGTATTTTTTCTAGAAGCTCTTGAGAGTCCATACCTCTACGGTACTTAAATTCTCTAAGGGTTAAAGAAACTTTACCTTTATGTGGCATTTCAGCAGCAGAACCTCCATCGGTTTGTGGGTTACCTGCACCTTCACCCACCTGAGATACAGCCGCTTCAACCATAAAGTTTTCACCAGTTTCGTCATCTTTATACATAGGGTTATTGATAATACCGTATACGCGGTTTTCAATTTCCTTAGTTAATCGGTTGGTTTTTTCAATATCGGTACCTTCTGGGTACTCTATATATGCAAATATTTGGTTGGGTTTATTTTCTGGGAAAAACAATACTTCCGTTTGCTTGTTTTCTATTCTATTTCCAAACCACATTACCGATACAATAAGTAGTAAAACAGTACCTACTACATAAATAATAGGCATGTATCTGTGCAATGCATTTCTAAGCATTTTTGCATACAAGTTTTCCCAAGCCGTAAGAATGGTATATTGAAACCAGTGTGCTAGTTTTACCAAAAATAATTGGTGCATCCAGAACATTACAGCTAAAAATATCATTACGCTACCTAAGCCTCTATAGCTAGTTCCGCTAAGTAGAATAAGTATTCCTGGTACTCCTAAAACTATAGAAAGTACAACTAACTGTTTTATAGAAAGTTTGTCTTCTTCCACTTTCATAAACTCTGATACCAACATAGAGTTTATAAATATGGCTACAAAGAGCGAGGAACCTAAAACTACTGACAGTGTAATAGGGAAGAATTTCATGAAAGACCCCATCATACCAGGCCACATACCTAGTGGTACAAAGGCCGCTACTGTTGTTGCGGTAGATATGATAATAGGAATAGCTATTTCTCCAATCCCTTTTTTAGAGGCTTCCATACGGCTCATGCCTTCTTCGTCCATTAGCCTAAATACATTTTCTACCACCACGATACCGTTATCTACTAGCATCCCTAGTCCCATAATTAATCCGAATAGAATCATGGTGTTTAGGGTATAGCCCATAGCATTTAATATCATAAACGACATAAACATAGACATAGGAATGGCAAACCCTACAAATAATGCATTTCGGAATCCTAAAAAGAACATTAATACCGATACTACTAACAGAATACCAAAAATAATGTTGTTTACAAGATCATCTACCTGATTTATAGTACGCTCAGAGGTGTCATTTGCCTTGGTGATGGTTAAATCTGGTGGTAATTTTTTAGTAGCATTTTCCAGCACTACATCAATCTTTTCAGAAGCATTTACCATGTTTTTACCTGCGCGCTTCTTAATATCTAGCATTACCACGTTATTACCTCTATCACGTGCATAGGTGGTTCTGTCTTCTTCTTTAAAACGTACCTTAGCTATATCTTTTAGGTATACTACGCCGTTCTGTGTTTTTACAACAAAATTGTCTAATAACTTAGGGTCTTCAACTTCTCCTAGAATACGAATAATTCTACGTTGCCCTTCTGTAATTAAACTACCGGCAGACATGGTTACGTTACCACCTCTAATGGAATTGATAACATCGTCAAAGCTTACTTTAGCAGCCATCATTTTGTAAATGTCTACAGCAACTTCAACTTCTTTTTCTTGTGCACCACGTATGCTAGCTTCTTTAATTTCTGGTAAACTTTCTATTTCATCTTGCAGGTACTCGGCAAAGTCTTTCAGTTTTTCAATAGGATAGTCTCCGGTAATATTAATATTCATTATCGGCATTTCTTCCGATAAATTCAGGTCAAATACGTTTGGTTCTACTTTGGCATCGTTAAAAGTAGGCCAGTCTTCACCTGCTTTTTTGGTGTCTACTTCATCTTTTACACGTTGCTTAGCAGCTTCTACCGTTATATTTTCATCAAACTCAACCGTTATTATGGAATAGTCTTCTTGCGAGGTAGACTCAATATCGGTTTTATTGTTAAGATTTTTAAGTTCGTCTTCTAACGGGGTGGTAATAAGTTTTTCAATATCCTCGGCGGTATTACCTGGGTATACTGTACTTACATATATTTTGGTTTCTTTTACTTCCGGAAAACTCTCACGTGGCATCCCCATGTATGCTAGTGTACCTACTATTAAAAATATAGCTACTAATACATAAATGGTAACCTTATTGTCAATAGCCCAGGAGGAGAGGCGGAATTCTTTATCTGTATTGCTGTTGCTCATGGTCTATATTTATTTTTGGATGCTTATTTTTTGACCGTCTTTTACACTTCTGGCACCTTCTAGTAAAACAGTATCTCCTGCTTTAATACCAGATAGTATTTCTATTTTTCCGTCTTGTGTTCTACCAGTGGTTACTATAGTTCTCACAGCTACAGTAGCACCATCTTTTTCTTTTGCAAGATAAACATACTGCTCTCCTTCTGAGTTTTCAGATAAGATGCTTACAGGAACCTGAACTACCGATTTGTTGGTGTAATCATTAATTCTTGCTTTTGCAGTAAGGTTTGGTTTTATATGTCCTTCTTTGTTAGGAACATCTATTTTAATACGGAATGAACGGTTACCTGGGTTAATGAAATTACTAGCCTGCGTTACCTTGGTTTCTATTTCTTCTTGTAGTACAGGAATGTCTACCTTAGCAACAGTACCTTCGTTAATACTGCCTATGTAACTTTCGGGTACATCTGCCTCTAGGTACATATTACCTAAATTAATAATACGGAATACAGGAGCGCCTGGCGCTACTACTGAACCAGCATCTGTAATAATTTCATCTATAGTACCAGAAAATGGTGCTTTGATAGTGGTTTTACCAATTTGTTGTTTCAATTGTGTAACCGCTTTCTCTTGAGCTTCGTAATTAGATTTTGCCTGTAAGAACTGAATTTCAGAACCAATTTTCTGGTCCCATAATCGCTTCTGGCGCTCATACGTAGTTTTAGCCAATTCTGTTTGTATTTCTAATTGAGCTAATTGCTGACTTAAACCACCATCATCTATTTTAGCAAGTAACTGTCCAGTGCGCACGCGTTGACCTTCTTTAACGTAAATGTTAGTTAAGATACCGCTATACTCAGCGTTTAACTCAATATTTTGGTCGGTAATTACATTGGCTTGTAACTCAAGAAAATGCTTAAATAATGTGTCTTTAGCAGTAAAGGCCGTTACCAAAACAAATTTTTCTACTGTATCAAGTTTTGCTAATCTGGCATCAATAGAGTCTACCTGAACTTTTAAAGCCTCAATTTTAGCTTCTACCTGAGATTTGGCTTCTTTTAATTCTTTTGTGTTATTGCTTTCAAGTGCTTTTTCTACAGTTTTATTGTCTTTATCTCCGCAGGAAACAATACTTGCAAGTGTTAATATGGATAGGATTAATTTTTTCATTGTAGTCTTTTTAATTATTTAGGATAGTTTCAAGTGAGGCTCTTTTGGTAATCACATCTAACATGGCTTGTAAATATTCCTGCTGTGCAGTATAAAGCTGTGTTTGTGCTTGTCTAAGTTCAAAACTAGTAGCAATACCTTCAGTGTATTTTACTTGGTTTTTGTGTTCTATACGTTCAGCTAACTCCAGGTTTTGTAGTGTAGTTTCAAAATATTCTATAGCATATTGATACTCACTTTTAGCTTGGTCAAACCCTAAAAGCAGCTGTTGCTCTGTTTCGGTAAGGTCTGTTTTAGCTTGTTCTAATTCTATTCGGGCACGTTGGGTAGCAGCCGATCTGGCTAACGAGCTAAATATGGGTACGTTTAAGCTAACTCCAAAAAGGGAAGAACCAAACCAGTCTTGTGTGCTATTTAAAAATGTAAACTCTTTATCTGCATACCCTTGGTACCCACCATTAATGAAAGCACTTAAGGTTGGCAGTCCGTTACTTTTAGCTAGTTTTAAAAGAAGTTCTTGAGAAATTTCAGTGTTTTTGGCAATCTTGTAATCAATATTGTTTTCTAAAATAAATTCAGCTTCTATTAAATCAAGGTCAATGTTTTCTATGGCTAAGGCATCTAAATCGTCTGTTAGTTCAATTTCATCTCTAATGTCTACACCAATGGTAACTTTTAGCATATCATATGCTAATTTTTTAAGTCGTTTGGCATTCGTTAAAGTAGTTTCTATCTGTAAAAGTGTAATTTGTAGCTGTTCTACATTTTCTTCTTCACTTAAACCATTCTCAAACATTTGTTGAGTTTCGTTTAAGTTTTTTTCTAATACACTTTTATTTCTTTCAAGAATGGTTATGCTCTCATCAGATAATAATACATTGCCATAAGCCTCAATAACCATTTCTTTTATCTGTAAGTCTGTTTTCTGTTTGGCATTCTCAGAAATTTGTAAGTATACCTTAGCAGATTGTAACCCTACTAAATATGACCCATCAAATATTAATTGAGATAGGGTAGCCGTAGCAGAAACGCTTTGCTTGGTTCCGAAAGTAATGGGCTCAAAGGTGCCTGGTTCTCCTCCCAAAAATTCTGCAGGTAATAAAGATACCTGTTGTTTTAAGTAGTTCTGATAATCTACTGCAGCACTAATTTGTGGTAAACCACTAGCCGTAGTTTCCCATTTTTGCTTTTTGGCTGCTTCAATATCACGTTGTGCATTTATCACAGTACGGTTATGCTCTAACGCATAATTAATGGCTTCCTCAAGACTAAACTTTAAAGGCTGCTCTTGCGCTTGTACAATACCAATGCATGCTAATAGTATAGGTATTAAAATTTTTCTCATTGTTGTTTTAGTTGTTGCTCTAATATTTCTAATCCTTTAGGTGTTACTACAGACCGTAAAAAATGCTCTGTATAAATGTTCATGATGTCTTTTGCTGAGTATTGATCTGGAGGAAAGTGCTCTGCATTTTTTAATTCAATAGCACAGATAAAGTGAATTTTGGTCGTCAGTTCAATATTTACTTCTTTTCGGTATACCCCTTCTTCAATACCTTTGGCAAGATTTTCTGCCGTGCAGGCGTGCATTACGGCAACATGTTTGTGTCTTATATTGGCATAAAGGCTAGGGTAGTATTTTTGTAATTGATAATGCGGTGAAGTTTTTTCAAGCTTCATTTGTTGCATTAATAATTTTTTAATCTCTAACTGTTCTTCTACAGCATTTAAGTTTTTGCTCTTTACGTAGCTAATATTTTCACCAATGGTTACCAATGTATTTTCTAAGCAGCTTTCTATTAGTGCTGTTTTGTTTTCAAAATATTGGTAAATGGTTTTTTTTGATATACCGGCTTCTTTGGCAATTTGGTCCATAGTAACATTTTTAAAACCTAGGTTTAAAAATAGTTCGGTTGCCTGATGTACAATTTTGTCTTCCATATCGAATACAAAAATAGTGAAAAGGAAACTAAAGAAACAAAAAAAGTTTCCATAGTTTACACTAACTTAACGTTCTGTTTTTTTTTGCTGTTATTTCTTGTTTTTCAGTAAGTTGGTTTGGAAGAGGGGAGGGTAACTTAGTACTTAGACGCGTAACTAAGATTTTTATAACAGGAAAAAGGAACTTTTTTTTAATATTTTCTTAAAAGCGTCTATACAACGAGTTTTATAGCTGGTAAATTTTAAATATTATGGTATTTTCGTGAAAAATTTTCTTTATGCAAACCCTAGATCATTACAGAGAGGTTTTTTTAGGACATTTAAAAAGTCGTATCAATGCTACCGAGCCTAAAAATTTGTATGAACCCATGCATTATATTTTAGGTATTGGCGGTAAACGCTTGCGCCCGTTATTAACCCTAATGACTGCCGATATTTTTGGAAATCGTTATGAAGATGCGTTAGATGCAGCCCTTGCTGTTGAGGTTTTTCATAATTTTTCTCTGGTACATGATGATATTATGGACGATGCACCCTTAAGAAGAGGAAGGCAAACCGTACATGAGAAATGGGATTTGAATACAGGAATTTTATCGGGTGACGCGATGCTTATCATAGCATATCAGTTATTTGAATATTATGAGCCTGCTAAGTTTCAAAAATTAGCTAAGTTGTTTAGTAAAACGGCTATTGAAGTTTGTGAAGGACAACAATATGACGTTGATTTTGAAACAAGAGATACGGTATCTTTAGATGAATATCTTAAAATGATAACCTACAAAACTGCGGTGTTAGTGGCTGCAGCAATGAAAATGGGAGCTATAGTTGCAGATGCTAGTTGTGATGAAGCAGATGCTATTTATGACTTTGGGTTGAATTTAGGGATCGCTTTTCAATTACAGGATGATTATTTAGATGCTTTTGGAGATCCGGCTACTTTTGGTAAACAAGTTGGGGGTGATATTATTGAAAATAAGAAGACCTATTTGTATCTTAAAACTATGGCGTCTTTAAGTGCAGACGAACAGGTGCAATTGCAACATTTATTTGCTATTAAACCCGTAGACCCAACAGATAAAATAGAAGAAGTAAAAGCTTATTTTATCTCCTCTGGAGCTGATGGTGCTACTCAAGAAGCTATAGAGATGTATACCAACAAGGCTTTTGATGCATTAGAGAAAATTAACATCTCTGAAGACAAAAAGAGTTTTTTAAGAGCGTTTGGTAATACATTAATGAAGCGTACGGTATAGTTATACTACTTGCTTAAAGCTTCTTATAAGTGCTTTTAAAAATGGTGTTTTGGGCAAACTGTTGATGATAGATAACTCTTCTACAGTACTTGTTTTTTCATCTAGAAATTTTAGAATTGATGGTGCCGAGTTATGCTCAAACATGGTGCTAAATATTTCTGCGCCTTTATGATTTTCTTTAGCTAGTAATTCTAATAAAATAGTGTCGTATTTTGTAAATCTATCTTGTTTAAAGAGTTTGCTTACGTCTACATTGCCATGTTTTAATGCCTCTGCTATAAGAAATGATTTTTCTTGTGAGTTTTTAAAAGTAAAACCGGTACTTGGTTTTGTAAAGCCACCTGTAGTGCCTATATGTAATACGTTTTTTGTGTTCTTTTTATAAAAATTATGGGTAGTCATGGGTATGCACCCTTTTTCTTTTTCTATAATGGTATAGTTGGTAATTTCCTGTTCTTCTAAATACGCTTTTATGGCATCGTTGTATTCATTATCACTAAGTAAATCTTCAGAAAATAATGTGTACTCTATTAAAGCTTCATTGTTAGACACTGGAAGCGCATACATAAATCTTGTATTACCTTTTTGTGGTACCGAAAAATCCATAAAGGTTGCTACCTCTTCATCAAATACAGGTTGCTCAGTTTTAATAAACCAACCTATAAAGTGTTGATATAGTAATGGCGTAGTGGTATTCTTTATCTCTTGACTATCAATTATGCTAGTGAATGCTTTGTCAGCTTCTATTATTTGGTTGCTTAATTGTACTTCTACAATTGTTTCTTTATCATTAATAGAAACCACTGTGTCATGTATCATTTCAACATTCGGTTTTGTTTTTAAGAAGCTGTGAATATGTTGGTAAAATGCTTTACTTCTTAGCATTTTATAGGAGTATGGATTGGTAGGTAAGCAAGAAAATCCGTTACTATTACTTATATGAAACTGATTCCAGGTTTTTGAAAGTAAGTGCTCAAACTCATTTTGGTTATCTTCCCAAAAGCACCAAGTTCTATCATTTTCATTTTTTTTCTCTTTTTCAATTAGCAGTATCTGGTGATTATCAAAAAAACTATCTTTTGCCAATCTATATGCTAGTAGTAAACCAGACGCTCCCCCGCCTGCAATTACATATTTGTCTCCCCCCATTAATATTTTTTTAAAATGTAATTGAATCTATAGTAAAAACGATCTTTTTCTAACTAAAGTGTAGACATTTACTTAAAACTTTGTTTTATTAGATTCTTTATGGGTATTTACGAAAGTAAGGAAAAGTTGGTTTTATAAAAAGATAAAAAAGTAATAAAAACAAAAAGCACCTTTAAGAAGGTGCTTTTCGATTTCCATTACTAGTGAAAATTTAAATTTATTTATTACAGTTTGGTCGCCGCAATTTTACTTTAAAAAAGTAGGCGGCGGTATACCTATTTATACGTAATTTTTGGTCTAATTATAGTTTTTACGTAAACCGTAATCGTTGTGTGTAGGTTTTTTTTTCTTTTTTTTCCGGTTCCACTTAAATAGTACATACTGGAAGGAAAGGCTTGCAACAGCATATGTTACTATCAATACAACGCCGTTACTGTATACATTCCAATAAAATGCATACAAAACAAAAAATAACATCAGATTACCTAGGTAACTGGTTATTTTCCTTTTTAAATTGTTAGGTTTTCTTCTACGCCTTTTAATAGCTATTTGAAGTATACCGGTAGAAAAGCAATACATAATTAAGGCAATAATAAGGGGCGCTATATCATCAAATAGGTCATAGTTCATATAAGTGCCTACAAATTCTCGATATGCTAATTCTTCTGCCTGATCTTGTTTGCTGAGTAATGAGATATCACTGTCCGTTTCTGCTAACGGACTTCTATATTCCATTTTTAGGCTAGGCTTGTGTTTAATAAAAAAGTCTGGTTCATTAAATTCTGGATGATACTTTATTCCAACAAAGGATAGCAGTAATAATCCAATTAAAATTTTTAGGAGGGGTGTTTTCATTTTAAATTGGTTATTCGGAAAAGATACGATATTATCTTTTTATCGTAAAAAAAATATTGATATTTTAATATATGTGGTTTATTTTGGTTATTTGTTAATCTACGGCAAAAGTTTCTATTACAGGTAATGCCTTATTATCAAAATCAAATAAAGCTTGGTTTTCCCATGAGGATCCGTCTGTGGCCTCTGTACCTTTCCAAGCTACTAATTCGGCTCCCCAGTAACAAAATCCTATTCCGTTACTGTTGTTTAGCATAAGGTTTTTAATAGCATTTACAAAGTCTTTCTGGCCTGTTGGAGTAGCTGGGTAGTCAGGTAAAATAAGGTGTTCATCTAGACCAACAATGTTATTAGTCCAATCATTCCACCCTAAGGTAAACGGATACGCTGTTTCTGCAATAACCACTTGTTTGTTGTGTGTGGTAGCCACGGTATTTATGGTGTTTTCTAAATCGGTAAAGCTTTTGCCATGCCAAATAGGGTAATAAGAGAGCCCTATCATATCATAATCTAACATGTTTATTTGATTATAAAACCACTCAGCACCTTCTATGCCCGCATAGTGAACTATAATTTTGGTGTTGGGTTTTACAATACGTACTACTGAAATGGCAGTTTCCATTTGGGTGATAAACTGAGATGGGTTGGTGTTAATGTTACCCATAGGGTGCATAAAACCACTATTAATCTCATTCCCTATCTGTATGAAATCGGGTGCTATATCTGTCATTATTTGGGTAGTGTAATCTTGTACATGGGTAATTAGTGCTGCCATGTTATCGTTTTCCCAAGCAGCAGGTATCGATTGTTGCGCTGGGTCTGCCCAAGTATCTGAATAATGTACAGTAAGCCATATTTTAAAACCATAGGTTTTAAGAGTAGTAGCAAATTGCTGTACTTCTGAAAAACCAGAGTGTCCGTTTTCAGGGTTTACCCATAAGCGCAAGCGTATGGTGTTAACTCCACTATCTTTTAACAAGGTGAGCGCATTAGTAGCCTCATTGTCTAAGTTGTAAAAAATGGTATTAGCTTCTAAAATTTCTGGTAAACTTGAAATATCAACAGCAGAGATAAAAGTAGTTTCTGTTTCTTCGGGAGTATCTGGAGTTTCATTGTCATTGTTAGAACCACATGACCATACCCATAGCAATAGGAATGCACAGATACTATGTTTTATAGAACGAATCATTATTAAAATCTATTTCTAAAACAAATATAGAGAATACTCAATTTGAATTTATGATGAATATCAATTTTTATTAAACGGTGGTTGATTTTATTTGTTGTGCTATTTTAAACGTGAGTACAATTTTTTGTTCAGACTTATTAGGTAGCTTTTCTTTTCTTTAAGATCGGCCAATGAAACCTCAAAGGTTTTGGTTTTAGCAATATTGGGAAGGGTTATTTTTCCTTTAGCAATGGAGTAAGAGGTGGTGATATTACAATAATTCAAAGCTAAAATTATAAGTTGCAGGCCGTCAGTGTCTATAACTTTAAAACCTAGTCGTTTAGCCGTGCGTTCATTGATTATATAACTGGTGCCACTAATTATTATATGTTCTTCTTTGCTATTTTCTAAAGAGGTAATGAGGTGTATAAGTCCTTCTACGTATTGTTGTAAAATAAAATGAATTCGTTTCTCTCGTGGTATTTGTTTGCAAAGCACAAAAACATAATCAAATAAGGTACCACCATGTACTTTTATTTTATTGTCTTTTGGCTTCTCTGTAATAAATAGTAAAGAGTGATAGGTTAAACGCCCAGCTTGTTTCATTGAAGGGGTATCTACAAATGGGGCTAGCAGGGTAATTATTATGAAAAATATAAGAATGCCTATAATGTATACCTGGGTGAACCACGCTATCCATACTCCAATTGCTATTATTAACAAGGCAAGCAGACCTATTTTTATTTGAACTTTTTTTTGCTCTTTGGATGTTTTACTATAAAACTTATGAATCATAAATAATATTATATGTTTGCTTTACATAGTTAAGTTTGTGAAAATACATTTTTTATTATTAATGACTGTTTGAGGTTAATCAATAGCCTCCCTCTTCAGTGCTAAATTAAAGACAATAGTTACAGCCCCTTTATCTATAGGTTGATACTTCTTATTCGTAAGAATTACATGAGGATTGATGGTAATTCTTAATTTTTCGCCACCTATACCAAAATACGGAACATACCGTAAAGTGTAGTTATTAAAATCTGTATAAGTAATAAGTTCTGAGCCAATGGTTAGTCCCATAGTAGATATGTGGGCAGTAATTTTAGGTCCTACAGTAAAGTGATGTGTGTTGAGAGCTATTTCTGTTCCAAGCCCATACTGGAAACCTCCTCCATGACGCCCGCCATATGCAGCTTTATTAACACCAATATCTAAAAGATGAAAGTTATTACTGTGCGGATCGCCAAAGCTATAGTTATAACCCGTGTAAAGGTTAACCGATTTGTACCTAGCAAACTTATTAAAGTCTGGTTGTTCTTGTGTGTGCCCAACAGTGGTTAGGAGTATGTACAAGGTAAAAAGTATACCGTAATTTTTGTTGGTAATGAGGTTCATTGAGTAGTGGAAGTAGGTTTTTTAGTTTTAAATAAGTTGAATATTTAAAGCAATGTTAATGAAGTGGTATTTTGGCTATGCCCATACCACCCCATACAACAACTAGATATAGCCAGTGCTATTTTTAATTTTTTCATCGGGGATGGCTATCTTTTCTTGTTTCTAATAGTTTCGCTTTTCAATTCGTTATAAGTAATTGTATTTTCAGAAACCTCGGTAATTTTCCAAGTACTGTGAATTTTACCACCCCAATAATCATATTTTAGTAGCAACGTATTCTCTGCCACTTTTTCCCAAGTGCCAAAGAAATTTTTATAAGATATAGGCGGTGTACCACACCAGCTTTCATTTTGTCTTTTTATTAAGGTACCGTCTGCCTTAAAAGTGATGCCAGATGCATCTCTTTTTAATTTATCTACTTTTTTAAGTTGAATAGTTTCTCTACCCTTAGAGAAATCAAATGTCCAACTACCAACTATGTTCTCTTCTACAGAAGGTGCCGGTTTCATAGCCATGGTTACAAATGCGGTTACTATTAACAGAATAATAGCCATATGAACCATTTTAAAGCTTACGGTTTTTCTTGGTGCTCTTTTGTTTTTCATATGTTTTTTATTGGTTTCCATTGGTGTCAAAGTTTTTAGCCATGTCTACCATTTTAATAAATTCAATACGGTAACCATTTTCATCAGTTCCTTTTGCGGCTTTGGCTAGCGCAAGTACTTGTGCGTAATTAGAGATGCCTTTAAATTTAGAATCACGAAGTAACAATCCAAATTCGGCTACGGCAGCAGAAAATCTAAAATTGTCAGAGGTTTTGTTCAAGGTTACTCCATTGTCTTTTATGATTTCTTCAAGCAATGTGCTTTCATTGGCTTCTGGTGCTTTGTATCTAAATTTTACAGTAGCTAATTCATTTCCTTTATAAGCAGTTTCGGCAATAGTAGTTTGTTGGTATTTATAACCAGCCTCGGTGGTGTTTTCGTTACCTACTGGAACAATTTCATATAAAGCGGTTACGGTATGTCCAGAGCCTAACTCACCGGCATCTTTAGTGTCATTGTCAAAATCTTCAGCATTTAGAGTTCGGTTTTCATACCCAATTAAACGGTATTGAGCTACTTTAGCTGGGTTAAACTCTACTTGAATTTTCACATCTTTAGCAATGGTTACTAGCGTACCGCCCATTTCATTTACCAATACCTTTTTAGCCTCAAACAAGTTGTCTATGTAATTATAGTTTCCGTTTCCTTTATCGGCTATTTGTTCCATCTTATTGTCTTTATAATTTCCGGTTCCAAACCCTAATACCGATAAGAAGATGCCAGATGCTCTTTTTTCTTCAATAAGCCTTACCAATGCTGCATTGCTAGAAGTACCCACGTTAAAGTCGCCATCAGTTGCTAGTATAATTCGGTTGTTACCACCTTGTATAAAATTATCATGGGCAATTTTATAAGCAAGCTGAATACCTTCGCCACCGGCGGTACTACCACCAGCATTAAGGTTGTTAATAGCTTCCATAATAGTTTCTTTATAATTACATGTAGTAGAGGGTAAAACTACGCCAGCTGCCCCGGCGTAAACCACGATGGCAATACGGTCATTTTCTCCTAGTTGGTTTACTAAAAGGTTGAACGATGATTTTAGTAAAGGTAGTTTATCTGGGCTATCCATAGAGCCTGATACATCTAATAGAAATACCAGGTTGCTTTTAGGGGCATTTTCCATATCTATTTCTTTACCTTGTAAACCAATATGTACTAGTTTGTTATTTGCATTCCATGGGCAATCACTTACCTCTGTAGTTATAGAAAACGGATGATTTCCTTTGGGTTGTTTATAGTTGTAATTAAAATAATTAATAAATTCTTCTACACGCACCGCATCTTTAGGTGGTAGTTGCCCTTTAGATATAAAACGGCGGGTGTTACTGTACGATGCTCCATCTACATCTGCAGAAAAAGTAGACAGCGGATTTTTAAGTACTTCTTTAAAATTGTTTTCAGTAATTACATCGTATTCTTCGGTATTATAAGTTTTTTGCAATGCCCCCATATCGTAGCTATAGGAACCGTTAGGTGCAACTTCTTCTGCATCTTCCATAACTACAAATTGTAAGGTTTCGGTTTTTTGTTGTTGTTTAGGTGGTGGTGGAGTTTTATCTGTACTGGTAACAGTACTTTTAGGTGCGTTTTCTTGGTTAGTTACATCTTCTTTTGGGGTGTTAGAACCACAGCTTATTAGTACTAAAAGCGTGGCGACAGAAAGCATCATTTTTTTCATCACATGTTTTTTTATTGGTTGCTGTTATGCGAAAATCAATAAAGATGCCAAACTTGTGAATGATGCTATTAATTTTATAAAACACTTGTTTTTAGAGGTTTGTGTTTAGTGTGTATATGCTTTCGTAATGGAGATCATGAAAGTAAATGCCATTACCATAATCAGCTTCAGGATATTTGGAGACAGTTTTGTTTATCGAGATAACTCTTAAGAAAGTGTCGTTTAGAATTGCTTTTACTGTTCTATAAACCGTATCAATTTTTGGATTAGTTTTGAGGGCTACCTGTATAGTATTAGGAATTTCAAATGGTTTAATGTCTAGCGAATTATCATTTTTAATATGTACAACATAATCGATGTTTCGTTGTAATTTGATTTGAATAGAAGTAAGTTTTTTTCGGTGTTTTACTCTTTTAAAGGGTATTTCTAGTACACCATTGGTATTAGTGTATAAAGTATCTTTTGTTGTTTTTATATGAGAATATTCATCATAGTTATATGCTATGAAAACTGTTTCGGTATTTAAGGAGGTGTTGTTATCTAGATTGAAATGAATGCGGTAGGCTTCACGTTTTTCAGTATTAGAATATGATATGGTATATGATGCTTCTTTTACTTCATAATTACTAAACATGGTTAACGTGTCTTTGTGAATAGTATAGTTGCCTTCGTATGATTGCCATGACCAACAACTGTAACTGGGTCTAGAGTAAACTTGAAAGGTATTGTCTGCTCTTAGGGTTATATCGTTAATGCTTTTAGAAGTATCTAAGTCAGATGTTTTATTCCAATATGCCGTACTACCATTTATAAATGTTTTATTCTCTAAGTTTTTTTGTGCAGTTGCCAGTAAGGGAGTTATAGTAATAAATAGTATCAACCATAATTTCATAAGGATTTTTTTATGTTAAAACGTTTTTAGCTACTATTTAGTATCCCCTAATGATTCACTTGTAAATTACTAGGGTCAAACTGCATTACCTTTCCGTTATAGGCGTTTAGTGTAAAGAGGTGTTTTACTTTGGGCGTGCACCCTGCTACGCTTTCATCACAAGGTTCGGTAATTAATGCGGCTTCCCATAGGAGAGTTTCTAAATACCTATCAAAATACAAGTTAATTTGTGTGTTTTTATAGGGTATTTCGCGGTGTATAAGGGTGTCTATTACGGTGTTTATAGGTAATAACTTTGTCAAATGTTTTTTACTGGGTAAAGCAATATCTAAAACTGGCGCTCCGTATTTATCTAACATTATACAAAAGTCATAACGTTCTATCCCTTTTTCTGGCCAGTGTAGTGTATATAGTGCAGAATATATGGGGTATGCCATGTTAGAGTCGCACCCTGTTAATGTTTGGGGTAGTGAGTCTCCTTCGTGTAATAAAAATTCAGCAACTTGTTTACTAGCTCCAATTTCAGTTTTAGGAATGTTGGTATAAACGGTGCAATCATTAAAGGTAACTTTAGTGTAAATACTATCACCTAATCTATCTGCAAGGTAATTATTAATACTATTTCTTATAGATTTTGGAAGTAAACTAAAGTCGTTATAGTTTGTTGCATAGCAACTATGAACAGGGAAACATTTGGTTTTTTTGGTCACCTGTTGGGGATACTTCTTAGCATCGAAACTGCTGTCACATGCTACCAAAAATGTAGCTAGCAGAATTATGTAGTACTTCAAGTTTTTTAGTTTTGGTGATGGCAATATCACAGCCCATTTTATCTTTCTCATTAGCAGCATTTTTAAAACGCTCGTAGTAAAGATACGTAAACCTAGCAAAAGGAGTTTAATAACTCAAAGGAAATTTATAGCCCCTGATGACGCCTTACCTGTTGGGATAGGTAAGGCATCGGGGGGAAAAATAGATGTAGGGGCGTTTTGTGTTGGGAAAAATGTATTTCTATTTTACAAAGCAAACTTATCGGTTTGCTGGATTTTTTTTGTACGTATTTTTACGTATTTTAATGGGCCTTGCCTTTCTTTAAAATCTAAAAAAGTAAGAACTAATCCAATAACCATTTATTTTTAAGGAGTTTCTTAAAAACTTCTCCACGTATTTTTTGTTGTCATAAGTGTGAGAGTTCGTCCTCGTATTTGTTTCTATTCCGTTTTCAATTATAGTATAGTCTTCGGTGTCTAATAAATTTCTTTTATCATAATCATAAGACCAAATTAAGCCTCTTATTTTTATTAGTATTTGGTAGTACTCTTCTTCAATATTTTCATAATTAAGGTATGAGATGTGTTGCTGTATTCTACTGGTTTTGTGTTTAAAGAAATACATAAGATGTGGAGACGGAGCCATTTTTTTGGCAAGGTCTCTAAACGCCTCTTCAGTGTTGGTTTCCATAGCATCGTAAAATGCCTTTTTCATGGCATACATTGAGGTGAAACCTTGGTGAGGTTGCATGGGTACTGGTTGTGTTAGCACCTTTCCTGTTAAATCAATCTCAACCATTTTATTATTTTTAAAAGCTAAGGCTTTGCTACCTTCGAATTCTGATATTTCGTCATAACCTGTGGTGGTTACTCTAACATTGTTTTTGTATAAGTTGTATGCCCCGTTTTCTCTTACTTTAAATAGGTTCTTAGCACTAACTTTACTTATATACTCGTACTTGAAGGGGAGTATTTCTTTCTCATTTAAGTTTAAAATACCAAACTTACCTTTTTTTGATGCGGCAAAGGTTATATCAGCTTTGTCAAAGCTTTGATATTCTTCATTCAAATAGAGGTCTAAGGTATCATATTTAAAAGGAACAATAATTTTATTAGCATCATCAATAATTCCATAATACTTTTCATGTTTAGCTACAAAATATACCTCATTGTTGTCTGTATCTTCTAGCTTAGCTACAATGGTATCGTATTCTGCTGGTATAGGAATCGTATTAGTAAAACGGTTTATAACTCCGTTTTTTCCGTTCTTGGTACTTATCGTTTGATAATGATTTTTAACGCCTTCCGGGTAAATAATATCATGATTGATAGTTGGTGTGGTAGTTACATGGGTATACTGTGCTGGTATGGTTACCTTTCCATTGGTATCAATAAAGCCATACAAACCATCTTTCTTAAACTTGTAATTCTTGTAGTGGGAGTCTCTTTTCTCGTAGATATTGTCATATTCGGTGTCTAAAACGGTGGTGCCATCATAGTTAAAAAGGCCGTATTTACGGTTTGGTGCAGGGGTGCAAGCCATTAAATATTTGTTAGCAAAGCTGCCTATATAAAGGTATTTTACAGGCATTAATTTTCCCTTGTAAATGTCAAAAAGGCCATGTAAAGAATCTTTTTTGGTTATATAGGTACTAGATGGTATACCTCTTGCACCATAAATTTTGGAAATGGCATCATATTCCGGTTCCAAAATCATCTTTCCGTTAGCATCTATAAAACCATATTTATGGTTTATTTTAACCTCATAAATAGGATTAGATTTAGAACCATAAATGGTAATACGTTTGTATTTAGAGGGTATTAATTCAGCTCCGGTTTTATAGTCTAATACGCCGTATTTCCCATTTTCTGATACAATGAAATTATCTTGTCCTTTTTGCTGTATTTTTTGATATTTAGCTGGTATATAGGTGTTTGTTTTTCTAAAATATATACCTAATAGATTATTATCCTTATAGGTGAAGTAATCGTTGTTGTTGTGTTTGGTAATTCCGTTGTACTTAAAAGGAATCAACACTTCTCCTTGCAAGTTTAAGAGGCCTACTTTTCCGTTTTGTATCGCTATAGGATATTCTAATTTTGTGTTTATATAGGAAATAGTTTCTTTAGGAGCATCAGGTAAAGGTGTTGGTATTTTTGATATTCCGTTTTTTATAATATCATACTGGTAGCCTGTAAAGGTATCATTGGTAAAAAAGCCCACTTTTCCCCCTTGGTATAACACTAAGGCATTTTCATAAAAAATTATTTTGTCGGGATTCAGTTTCTTGTTTTTACCCGACTCGGATATAATCGTTAAATTTCCTTTTTTATCGTAGACTGCATATTGCTTGGCTGTGTTGAAGCCTAAAATATCTTTATATTCCGCTTTTAAATATTCTATACCATGAATATTCATTAATCCATACAAACCTTTGTTTTTTGTTTTGATGGAATATGTATAGTAATTAATGGTTTTAAATGGAATTAGTGAGTCGTATTTTACTGGAATAATTTCTTCGCCATCTTTTCCAAAATATCCCATTTTATCTCCCTTTTGCACAAAATACCCACGATTTTCAAATTTGTAGATAATGTCATATTTGGGAGGTATGATGGTATCTTTCCCTTTTATAACTCCCGTTTTGCCATTGGGTTGTGCTGGAAGTTTATAAAAATGTGAATATGGATTGCTATCAGTTTTTTCGTGTGGACTGTCTGTTGCATAAGTTACCTGTGCAGAAACTAATGTAATACCACAAAGTAGGAATGCAGCAAAAAGGAAAAATTTCATGTATGCATTGGGTTGTTGTAGTAGCTAAAATACTATTTTTTTTGAAAAATCCTACTTTAAAAATTGGACGGTTTAAAATTACCGTTGCTGTAGTTAAAAATGCAAATGCATTTTTTTGAGCTATTTTCTGGGTTGTAATCTTTGTGTGATTCTTCTTCAGTACAATAACAATCAGGAGTTAAATCACTTGTATCGTAGGTAATAGTAATGGTGTTTAAATGGTTGCTATAGGATATATCTGCTACATTTAATCTGGTTTCAACGGCGTAACTAAAATCTGTTTCAAAATTAGCATTACGCAATGTTATTAAACTAACATAAGTTATAAAACAGGTGCCACAACCTTTAACATAACCTTCAGCTATGTACTGAACCTCATTTGTTGCGGAGGTCATTTTTTTAATGGCGGTAAAACCATCTCCTGAAAATGCTGAATAGGGAGGAGGTAGTTCTTTGTTTCTTAGTTGTTCTGCAGTTACCTTTAATTCAGTAGTAAGTGGTTTATAGTAAACAAAAGATAGATAACTACGATAAGAGCCTCCGGTTTTTTCATCTAGCATAAAGTTATAAAGTAGTCCGTCGTCTGAAATAAGAATGCCTAAATTTGAATGAAAAAGGTTTTCAATTTTTGCTGTATTGAATTCTGGTTGGTTGATAGCTGTCACCAAGTGGTGTATTATTTTATCTTGTAAATACCCTAAAAACTCATAAGTATCAATGGTGTCAATGGAGTCATTGGTGATGTTGTACTCTTTATGTAATGCTAAAATATCCTCTTTCGGAAGGGTATATTCATTTAGGGAAATCTCGAAATGATAGGGCTGTACCTGGCTGTATACTGAAAGATAGGTATTTGTTTTCTTTACGGCTACTTCAAAAGTATTGGCATTTTGGGCAAACATTGAAATAGTACTAATTAAAGAGAAAAATGTAAGAAGAATATTTTTCATGATAAAGGCTATGTAAACCTTAATATACTCATTTTTTAATACTACCGCCGTAAGCTTCAAGTTAATTTTCACTTTAATTATTTACTTTATTAGTTTGCTCTAAAGATATGAATTGGTGAAAAGCTTTAGGCTATGGCGGTAATATTTCATGTATGTATTAAATGTAAATTACATTAGTAAATTTTTAATCATACATTCGTTTTGGTTTGGGACAAAAAAGATGTTTATATTACTACTTAAACTTACAAGGCAATGTTAAAGCGAAATCTTCACTTTTTTACAAAAGTATTGTCGAGTGTATTTTATCTGTAGACGAATGGTAGCTATCTAAAGGTAAATGACAAAGATGTGTAGTTCATCGATATAGGTTAGGTTATGCATCACCAGTTTTAGCAATTACCCTAAAGCAACATCTAAAATCATCATGACTAAAAACCCTCCTATAAAACCAAGCACCGATATGTCTGTATGACCATCTTGTTGGGTTTCTGGTATCACCTCTTCTACAACTACAAATATCATAGCTCCTGCGGCAAATGCTAGTGCATAGGGTAAAATAGGGGTAAAGAAACTTACAGCTATAGCCCCAACTACACCTGCAATGGGTTCTACAATAGCAGAAAGTTGCCCATAGAAAAAACTGCGTCTTCTGCTCATACCTTGTCTTCTTAATGGCATGGAAACAGCAATGCCTTCAGGGAAATTTTGAATTCCGATTCCAATAGCCAATATAACAGCTGCTGAAATAGAAGCTTCTGGTATGCCTGCGGCTACTCCACCAAACAGCACTCCAACGGCTAGCCCTTCTGGTATGTTGTGTAGGGTTATGGCAAGTACTAATAAAGTAGTTCTATGCCAATTAGTTGTGAGACCTTCACTTTCATTTGGGGTAAAATTTATATGTAAATGTGGCAATAGCTTGTCTAAGCTAAATAAGAATAGTGCTCCCAATGCAAAACCTATAGCAGAGGGTATTACTTTAGCAAAACCCTCGCCACTGCTCATTTCAATAGCAGGGGCCAGTAAACTCCAAAAACTAGCAGCCACCATAACACCACCAGTAAATCCTAACATGCCATCTAGTACGGTACGTTTCATGGTTTTAAAAAAGAAAACAAAAGCAGCACCTGCGGCAGTTACTAGCCAAGTGAATACGGTAGCTATTAAAGCACCCCATACCGGATCTATAGATTCAAAAAATTCAAGTAAAGATGTAAACATGTATGTACGTTATTCTATATGGTAGAAAGATACAAAAAAGCCCTTACATGTTACGTACATAAGTAAGGGCTAACGATTGGTTATGGTAATTTAATTTTACTCTTTATACAAATATCCGGTTGCAGTATACCCCCAGTCGGTATTACCGTCATAATCTTCACTTTCGTTAGATACGTGTCGTGTAAAATACACGGATAATTTAGTGCTATTTATATAAGCCATAAAGTACGATTGCGTTTCGGTCCATACCCCTCCTTTGTTCATCCAAACATAGTTTAGTTGTTCACCATAACCTTTACTCCAAATAACTTCGTAGTCCGTGTCTTTTATTCGGTCGCCATCGGAATCGGTGGTTACAGAATAAACGTTATTGTCATCAATATACAGGGTTACGCTCATGGTACGGTCATCATTGGTAGTAAGGGTGCCTGTCCAAATACCATCAAAATCTCTCGATTGCGCCTGAAGAGTATACATACTAATAAATAAGAAGCTAAAAAGAATAAACTTTTTCATAATTAAAGTGGTTTAAAAGGTTTGTTTTTATACATTTAAGTTAATAATTAACTATGTGATATTCAATGTATATTTGATTGAAATCGTTTAAAAACAAAAATATAACCCTTTAACGTATGTTTTTTTAGGGGTTGTAAGATTTTAGCAAGGAAAAACCCTAATACTATAATAGGTAAACCCCTATGTATACTACTTCACAATCATTACTGGTACTTTTACTTTATGACGTACAGTGTCTATTGTGGTACCTAATACCATATCTTTAAACCATGAGTGGCCATGAGCTCCCATAATCAGCAAATCGTATTCTGCCTTGTTTACCAATGCTGGAATCTCTTTTTTCGGACTTCCAAATCGTAAATGGGTACTTACTTTAAAACCTTGAGCTACCAGTTGTTCTTCGTAATGATTTAGATATGCTTGGTCACTACTACTTTCATAGTCCTTAGTGTTTTCTCCATGTACCAAAGCTCCTGGTGTTTCTACTACATGTATTAGACTGTATCTCGCTTCCTTTTTACCAATTTGTAACGCTTTGTAAATGCTATTACTATCAGCATCTGAAAAGTCTACTGCTATGGCAATACGTTTATACGATAATGGAGGTATTTTCTTAGTAAGCATTAATTCATCTATGTGCGGTACATGCTTGGTAACCTTAATGCGCGATTTAAATATGGGTTTAATAGTAATATAAACCAGTAAAACCGCAGCGCCAATAGCTACAGGTACTACAAATATCCAAATGTAAATAGGATGATTTGAAGTGTTTATCCATTTACTAATTTCGTCATATACTAATTGTACATTAAGTCCAACAATAATAATAGCAATTACCCATGATGCTATTTTGGTTTTTAAGCTAATAGCAAAGTCGCCCATTTTCTTTTTATCACTTACAAAGTGAATAAGCGGTATAATGGCAAAACCTAATTGTAAGCTAAGCACTACCTGACTAAGTACCAGTAATTCTCCGGTAGAACTTTCTCCCAAATAAAATACGGTTAAAGCTGCGGGTACAATGGCAATAAGACGGGTGATGATGCGACGTACCCATGGTTGTATACGCAAGTTTAGATATCCTTCCATTACAATTTGCCCGGCAAGCGTACCGGTAACAGTACTACTTTGCCCTGCGGCAATTAAAGCCAATGCAAATAACACCGATGCATATTTAGATCCTAACAACGGCTCTAACATTCGGTGTGCATCTTGTATTTCTGCAATCTCAAACAATCCGTTTTTATGAAACGTTGCTGCTGCCAATATTAAAATGGCGGCATTTACAAAAAATGCCAAGTTAAGTGCTATGGCAGAATCAAAAATGTTGTATTTAAGTGCTTGCTTAATACTCTTTTTATCTCTGTTAAACTTTCTAGTTTGTACTAGTGATGAGTGCAGGTATAAATTGTGTGGCATTACTGTTGCTCCAATAATACCAATAGCAATGTATAACGCTGTTTTGTTGGGTAGGGTAGGTATAAAACCGGTAGCCATTTCGCTAAAATCGGGTTTAGCTAATACCATTTCAAGTAAAAAACAACCTCCAATAATGGCTATTAAAGTAATAATAAAAGCCTCCATCTTACGGATGCCTTTATTCATTAAAAACAAAAGTAAGAAGGTATCTAGCATAGAAATACCAACTCCCCAAAGTAGTGGAATATCAAACAATAATTCCAATCCAATGGCCATCCCTAATACCTCAGCCAAATCACAGGCAGCAATGGCAATTTCTGCCATGATATATAAAATGAAATTTACAAAAGGCGAATATGTCTCACGAGAGGCTTGAGCTAAATCTCTCCCTTTTACAATACCTAACCTAGCACTTAAACTTTGCAGTAGTAATGCCATGATGTTAGACATTAATAAAACCCATATAAGAGCATACCCAAACTGAGAACCACCAGCAATATCGGTAGCCCAGTTACCAGGATCCATATAACCAACACTAATTAAATATGCCGGACCTAAAAAGGCAACAAATCGTTTCCATAACGATTTTTTTTGGCTGGTGTCTATAGACTCATGAACTTCTTCAAGTGATTTACCTTTCATAAAAATGTATTTTAAGGTACTTAATTATATTTTACGCACGTATAAGTTAGCGGCTGCCACTGCCGATATATTTTTCTGAAATTCTTTATAGGCAATGGTTACAGAACCATCAAAAACTTCCTTTTCTATTATGGTAAGTTCTATCCCTAAAGCAATTTCAATTTTATCTAAGTATTGTAGAAACTCTTTAGAAGTATTTTTAACCCCTACGCAAAGTCCTTTCTCGCTTGGTTTTAAACTACTCAGAGGAACTTTTTTACCAGCTTGTATTTCGCCATATTTATCTGGTATGGGGTCGCCATGCGGGTCTACGGTTGGGTAATCTAAATAAGCATCCAATTCTTCAATTAGTTTATCAGATTTTATATGCTCTAAATGTTCTGCTACTTCATGCACTTCATCCCAATTAAAGTTCAGCTTTTCTACTAAAAAAACTTCCCATAAACGGTGCTTTCTTACAATTGAGGCAGCAATAAGTCGGCCTTCTTTAGTAAGGGTGGCACCTTGGTACTTTTTATAGTTTACAAAATCTTTATCGGCTAGCTTTTTAATCATATCGGTGGCAGAAGAAGCTTTGGTGTCCATGGCATCTGCTAAATCGTTAGTGGTTACAGCAATTCCAGACTTTGCCGATAGGTGATAAATAGCTTTTAAGTAGTTCTCTTCAGAAAGCGTCATACAATACAAAATTACATGAGTACAAAAATACATTTTTATTTGTAAAAAACTATTTTTAGATTTGTCTAAATTTAAAATTAGACTATGGTTAATTTGTTGAGGTGTATAGTGTTGATGGGGTTAGTGCAAATTACTTGTGCTCAAAATATCATAAAAGGACAGGTAGTAGATGCAGCAGGTACAGGGTTGCCCTATGCTAGTGTATACATTAAAAATACGGCTATTGGCGTGGCTACCACAGAAGATGGAAGTTTTACACTCTCACATTCTTTACAGGGTAAACAAACGTTGATAGTATCTTATACAGGGTTTAAGCCATACAGCACTACTTTAGTGGTAGCTAATAATGTAGTATTAGAAATAGTTTTAGAGGAAGATACTACATTAGATGAGGTGGTGGTATCGGGTAGTTTAAAAGCGGTGAGCCGACTAAAAAGCCCCATACCGGTGGCGGTGTATAGTCCTGCTTTTTTACAGAAGAATCCAACACCAAATATTTTTGAAGCCTTACAAAATGTAAATGGGGTGCGTCCACAGCTGAATTGTAATATTTGTAATACAGGGGATATTCATATCAACGGATTAGAAGGACCTTATACGATGGTACTTGTTGATGGTATGCCTATTGTAAGCGGGCTCTCCACTGTGTATGGGTTAAGTGGTATCCCTAATTCGCTTATTGAACGGGTGGAGGTAGTAAAAGGTCCTGCCTCTAGTTTATATGGTAGCGAGGCAGTGGGAGGACTTATCAATATTATAACAAAACAAAATTTTAGTGCCCCAAAACTATCGGTAGATGCTTATACTACCAGTTGGTTAGAGAATAATTTAGATATTGGCTTTAAAACCAATTTGGGTAAAAAGACTTCTCTTCTAACAGGAGTGAATTACTATTATTTTGATAATCCCACCGATAATAACAATGATAATTTTACCGATGTAACCTTACAGCACCGAGTTTCAGTATTTAATAAAGTTAGTTTTGAACGGCCTGAACAGCGTAAGTTTACCTTAGCAGGGCGCTATTTTTATGAAGACCGATGGGGAGGTGAAATGCAATGGGAACCGAAGTATCGTGGGGGTGATGAGGTATATGGCGAAAGTATTTATACCAATAGAGTGGAGTTACTAGGGAGTTACCAGTTGCCATTTAAAGATTTGGTAATGCTAAATACGTCTTATACATATCACGACCAAAATTCGGTTTATGGAAATACCCTGTTTGATGCCCAACAAGAAATTGCCTTTGCTCAGCTAACTTGTTTTAAGAGTTTTGAGAAAGATGAGTTGCTATTAGGAAGTGCTGTAAAATATAATTATTATCAAGATAATACGGTAGCTACACCCACTGCCGATGAGGTAACTATTCCTGGGGTGTTTGTACAAAACGAACATACTTTTAATGAGCATCATAGTATACTGCTAGGGGCACGATGGGATTATGATAAACGTCATGGGCATATAGTTACGCCTCGTATTGCTTATAAATTGAATACTAGTAACGATGCCGTACTTAGATTAAATGCCGGTGCCGGGTTTAGAGCTGTAAGTATTTTTACAGAGGAACATGCTGCTTTAACTGGTGCAAGGGAAGTTATTATTGAAGAAGACTTGAAACCAGAGCGTTCTATGAATGTAAATCTAAACTACTTGCAACGCTTTTACTTGAAAGGTGGATTGGTAGCTACCGTGGATGCCTCGGCATGGTATACGTATTTTAGCAATCAGATTTTACCTGATTATGATACGAATGCCAATGAGATTAGGTTTGCTAATTTAGCAGGGCATGCGGTTACCCAAGGGGTAAGTGCAGATGTAGAACTTAGTTTTCCTAATCAGATTACCATAAGTGCAGGCGCTACTTTGATGGATGTTACCAAAACAGAACAGGGAATTAAAAGTAGACAACAACTTACGGAGCGTTTTTCGGGAACATGGTCGGTGTCTTATACTACCGAAAATAATGATTGGACATTTGACTATACAGGGAATGTTTATGGTTCCATGTTATTGCCTTTGGCAGGTGAGTATGATCCGCGCGCTCCATATTCGCCTACATGGAGCATACAAAACATTCAGGCTACTTTTAAAAAAGTAAAAAACCTTGAGCTTTACGGAGGGGTTAAGAACTTATTAAATTGGACACCTGATAAAAGCGTACCATTTTTAATTGCTGGTGCTAACGACCCATTTGATGAAAATGTGCAGTATGATACCAATGGGAATGTGTTGCAAACCGCTAATAACCCCTATGCACTTACTTTTGATCCTGGCTATGTATATGCACCCAACCAAGGTATTCGTGGGTTTATAGGGTTGAGGTATACAATCTTGTAATTTTTTAGAGTATCGTCACCCTGAACAGGATTCAGGGTCTCATCAGAGTGAGCCAAGTATTATGTTAGCTTTTAGTGTGATGCTGAAACGAGTTCAGCATGACGTTTTTTGTTGTGTTTTTTCAGAGTATCGTCACCCTGAAGGTGATTCAGGGTCTCATCTGAGTGAGCTATGTTGTTTGTTAGTTTGTATTGGGATGCTGAAATCGGAGATTCAACGTAGTTAATCAAATCAGCATGACGTTTTGGATATGTTTATCAGAGTATCGTCACCCTGAAGGTGATTCAGGGTCTCATCAGAGTGAGCCATGTGGTACGTTAGCTTTTTGTGAGATGCTGAAACGAGTTCAGCATGACGTTTTTTGTTGTGTTTTTTCAGAGTATCGTCACCCTGAACATGATTCAGGGTCTTATCAGAGTGAGCGATGCAATACGTTAGTTTGTTGTGGGATGCTGAATCGAGTTCAGTATGACGTTGTTTTTGTGTTTTTTCAGAGTATCGTCACCCTGAAGGTGATTCAGGATCTCATTTGAGTAAGCCATGCAGTACGTAAGCTATTTGTGTGATGCTGAAACAAGTTCAGTATGACGTTGTTTTTGTGTTTTTAGATTATCGTCACCCTGAACGAGATTCAGGATCTCATCTGAGTAAGCCATGCAGTACGTAAGCTATTTGTGCGATGCTGAATCGAGTTCAGCATGACGTCTTTTTTTAGAGTATCGTCACCCTGAACGAGATTCCGGTTCCCATCAGAGTAAGCTATGTAGTACGTTAGCTTCTTGTGTGTTGCTGAAATCGGAGATTCAACGTAGTTAATCAAGTTCAGCATGACGTTGTTAACCAAATCAATCATGTCCTAAAAACACAAACGGGTCTTTTATAAATGCTTCCCAATCTTTTAAAAGTGCTTCTTTAATCGGTTTTAGTTCTGGTATAGGCGTATCGGTTGTAAGCTCTGTGCGTATTACAAATTTTAGTAAGGTATAGCAGGCTGTAAATTGTCCGCAGGCAACCAGGTTTTTTAAACGCTGTACATCACGGTCGGCGGGTACAAACCAAAGGGTGGTACCAAAACTAGCTGCAATTTCAGCAGAATTAAAAATAGCGGTGCTAGGTTCTGGTATGTGTTTTAGTACTTCAATATCTAAAGTACGTTCAGCATTCATATTTTTATAAACCTGTTTACTTTCAGTATACTTTTCCTTGGTAAGCGCATTGATAAGTGCCGAGGCACGTCTGCCTTCTAAATCGTCACTTTTATAAAATAAGTCATAATTAAGGCGTCTAATCTGGTTTAAGAAAACATAATTAATCATAGAAGAACCAGAGGTAAGGCGCTCGGTAATCATTCTTTTCAAAACCCCTAATCCAATTTGGTCAAAGGCTTTAAGCTTGTCCTCATAAAAATGAGGTATCACAGCTTTTATTTTATTGTGCAGAAATTTATAAAAATACAGCACTAGGTATTTGCCTAAAAATAACAATACACCGCCCATTAATAAAAAGCTACCAAACACCAATGCCCAATCACTTATACACAACGGGGTTAGTAGACCAAAAATAATGCCTGCTGCACCTAGTATGATAAAAATAGTAGGCAAAACATTATTTTTCAACCAGCTTCCTGCTTTGTTTAACAGTTGGTCAATAGTACTTGTTTTATCAGTATTAGTGGTACTTGGTGCCCAGGGCGGCATGGTACCACTCCCTACATCACAATTTAAAATAAGATCGTATTGGGGTAAGTTGTTTTCCTTTTTTCGTTTGTCGGCAAGCATGGTGCTACCAATACCTTGGTTATCTACAATACCGCCATCCATAATACCAACACCCGCTCTAAAGTCGGCATCTTGCATTAGTTGTTTATAGGTTATAGAGTCCTTTGCAAAATAATCATTGGGCATAGTAAGCGGTTCAAAACCTAACGGAAAGCAAGAAGAAGAGGCGATAATATCCGCAAGGTAAAAGTCACCCTTATGGTTCTGTAGTCCGTCTTTATCTCTAAAATAGTAATTACCAAACAAGCCATTATTCTGAAAACGGAATGCCAATCCGTTTGTAAATTCAGTAGCATTAAAGCAAAAATCTGCAAGGGAACCTTCGGCAGGTTTCAAATCGGCAAAGGTTTCTTCGGTAAGTAGTTCTCTATAGGCAATAGAAAAGGCATTGATAAGGGATTGTTTTTTAAAAGTATGCTTCCAAATCTCATCATCTTCCATAATAGTGAGAGCCTTTTCTAATAGAAGGTCATCATCTAAAAACTCATAGAAGAACGCATAGAAATCTTCAAACGAACGTTCGTTAGCTTTAAAAAGCGTAAAAATTACCCCCGTTAACGTACCACCACTAACAGTACTAAGTCCGTTAATGTTGTCTAAAAGGGGGCTTTTTAATTGAGTTGCGGGGTCAATTATTTCAACATGATTAAAGTAAGATAAAATACCTAATGAAAAGCCGGCAGCACGGTATCCGCCTCCGCTAAAACATAATGCAATATTTTGTAACATGCTACAGGTTTTTAAGATGAGATTTGGCGTGTGTAGTTTATAAAATAGTATGAATCAATACAATACCTGTCTGTGGGTATTTTTAAAATGTTTCTGTGTTACAAAAATACCAAGAAGTAGGTATTTCTAACAATTAAAAAAGCTATAATATTGCTTTATAACAAAAACCATATTCAAAATCCCCTTGTCTTGGTCACGATCACCTATCAACAGAGATGTTGAAGCACCTACTTTTTAAGCTAATTTAGATTGATATGTTATGAAAAAAATTAACTATGTATGGGCATGTTTGCTAACATTGTGCCTATGTTCTTGTGACAAGAATACAAAACCAGGGGCTCAGGACGCTCCTGATGATGAACCAACGTATGAATATACTAAAGTAACACCAGTACCTTTTCCGGTACTAGATATTGCAGGATTTTCTTTTCCTGAAGACCCTAACAAACTTATAGATTGGGTAGAGAAAGAGCAAAATGACTCCATTTACATACACGGATGGGGTATTTGGGCTGGGTTAACAAAACTTACGGGGCAGGTAGTAGAGGAAGATGCCATGCACGTATACGAAACTTGGTTAACTCCGCCTGAAATGATTAGCGTCATTAAAACAGATTCCTTTTTACGTAGTAACCGTTCTAACCTAAAAAAACCACATCAGTTAACTCATTTCGGACAAGCACCTGCATTTAAAGCTATTAAGTTTCAAGATACTGTAGTAGTAAACAACGCCATAAAAGAGTCGGTAGCCTATGACCCAACTGCGGCAGAGCACGCTATAAAAAATAAGCTGTTTATGGCCACCTCTTTACTTGATATTTATAAGCAATCAGATTCTTTAATAAAAAACATACCACCTTTTCCTAGTACGGGTATCACCATTAAACCGGTGTATAAATTACTTAAAACTAGTACATCTGGTTTAGAAGTTTTTCCTATTGCTTCTTGGCACGGAACAACCGATGATTTTACTGAATTTCCTGAAAAAGACTGGAAGAGTTATGTGTATGTAAATACAGCCAATGAGGGTATGGGCAATGGTAGCCAGTTAATGGTGGGTGACAACCCAACACCTGAACAGATTGATAAGGCAACCTATAAGTTAAATGATTTTATTTACTATGTGTTAAATGAGGAAGATGCCGAAGCTTACAATAAAGATATTGATAAAGATGAGGTGAAAGCAGTACCAGGTGATACAGTTATTTTGGTGGCAATGCACGTTACTACCAGAGAAATTGAACGCTGGACATGGCAAACGTTTTGGTGGGCACCAGATGCTGATAATCCTCCGTTACCTAGTAGTAGTGAAATAGCCTCTTATCGTCCGGATGCTTTAGAAGGTGCGGCAAGTCATTATGCAATGTCAGTTGCGTATTATATGGTAAACCCTACAGAAAATAAGTATACGGCACCAAAGGAACAACGCACTAATTATGCATTTAACCCATATTTGGAAGCAGGATTTGGATACTCGGTGTTTGATGATGATTTAAGTTATGTAGAAACGCCTGGTGAAGCTACTCCTACCTATGTGGGTGTGCGTACCAATTGTATGAGTTGCCACGCCATGGCAACCGTAAATCCAGCTGAATTTAGTATGATGGATAGCAGTATTTTTTCGGTTACACCTTATGTAGGTAATGCCTATATAGGTTTGAATGATAGCGCGTTTAAACACCAGTTAAAAATTGATTTTGCGTGGTCTGTACAAGGTAATATAGATACCACTGGATTAGCAAATTATATGAAACAAATGAAACAATAAGTGAAGTAGTTTATTTATTGATTGGTCGGGGGCATCTGCTGTTATACATAGTTAGGTGCCCTTTTTTTGTTAAATACCATGAAACTATTTTCTAATATCAGGAAGTTAGTATATTCGTATCTACAATAAGTTAAATTTTTTTTAGATATGAAATTACATCACACCCTAATGGCATTGCTTTTTTGTTTTGTTTGTACCGCAGGAATGGCGCAAAAGGAAGAGTGGAAAACGTATAAAAATAAGAAATTAGGGTATTCAGTTATGTATCCTAAAGAGTGGAAAGCTAAGGGTGGTGAAAACGGGTTCTATTGTGGGAAAGAGTCGGGCTTTGGTAATGCTGAATTTATGATTATGTGGAGTGACGTAACTGACCAAGATCGTATTGACTTTATCTTTAACGATGCAGACTTTTATCAAGGATACGATGTACAACGTGAAACTATTACTATTAATGGAAAAGAGGCAGAGCGTATTATTGCTACCAAGTCTAGTAACCCCGATTTATATAGCGAAATAGTAATTCTTAAAACACCTGAAAAATGGTATAAGTTTGAAAATGCAGGAGTGAAAGACTTTCGTTTTCAACGTTTCTATGAGAGTTTTACTTTTTAGATAATGGAAAGCTGTGCAGAAATACTAAGAGAATTACATAGCCTAGCAGATGCTTCGGTAATTGAAAATAAGCAAAAGCGTTTTGGTATTGTTGCTGATAATGCGTTAGGGATTTACCAGAAAGATTTGAATGCTTTAGCAAAACAATTACCTAAAGATACTAAGTTGGCTATGGAACTTTTTGATACGGGTGTTTACGAGGCAAGGTTACTATGTGCTAAATTGTTTAAGCCTGCCCATCTGACAGAAGAAATTGCTGAAAAATGGGTAAAGAGCTTCACGAATTGGGAAGACTGTGATTCTTTTTGCTTGGCTGTTTTTGGTAAAAGTAACTTGGCTTTGCATTGTATTTTAGAATTTACCCAACGTACACCTGAATATGAGAAGAGAGCTGGTTTAGCAACGATGGCTTCTTATTGTATGGCCGACAAAAAAGCTACGAACGATATTTACGAGCAACTTTTAGAAATTGTAGAACAGCATGCAACCGATGAGCGTTTATACGTTAAGAAAGCTGTTAATTGGGCGTTGCGAAGTATTGGTAAACGTAATCGAGATTTACAAAAAGAAGCAATTGCTTGCGCCAACAGGTTGGTACAAACTAAAAATAAAACGGCTTACTGGGTAGGGAGTAATGCCTTGCAAGAGCTAACCAAAAAAGAGGTGCGTATGTCTGATTATCCAAGAAGCATTTACCGACCTTCTGTTTAAAGAACCTCAACCTACTTAATCTTTGTTATTGAGTAAATCTGTGGTTTCTAAAAAATCTGTAGCGTCTTTTAAGTTGGTGAATATTTTATCGGCAGCGTTTAAATTAGCATGAGCTTCTACATCATGTTGTACGGCAAAACAACGCAAATTAGCAGCTTTAGCGGCAGTTACGCCACTGTTGGTGTCTTCAAAAACAATCATGCTTTCAGGGGTGTCACCAATTTTTTCAATAGCTGTTATATAACTTTCAGGATGTGGCTTGCTGTGGGTTACATCAGATCGGGTCACTTCAAATTCAAAGTACTTGTTTAGACCTGTTTTCTCAAAAATAATATCAATGGTCAACCGTGGACTACCAGTAACTAAATAAAGAGGGTAGCCTCTGTCTTTAAAAAAGTTGAGCGTTTCTATAGCGTATGGCATAAACTCCGGTTCGTGCGCTTTTAATAGCGTATGAAAGGTGTGCTCTCGCTTTTCTGAAAATTCTTCTACCGTCATAGGTAGGTTAAACATATCAATAAATGACTTTGCGTTTGCTGGGGTAGGTATACCTGCATACGTTTTAAGGTAATGCTCAAAATCATCAAGTTGCACATTGTAAGGTTTTAATGTTTCATTCCAACCTTTAAAATGCAGTGCTTCAGAATCTGCCAGTGTGCCGTCAAAATCAAAAATAATATGTTTTAGTTTCATGGTAAGTATTTATGTGATTCACCTAATATACAAAGGTCTCTTAGCAATGCCTTGCTATTAACACAATCTTAGCGTTGTCTTCTTTTTTGTTTGATTTTTACCAGAACGTACATACCCATAGCAATAGTGGCTGCTATAAGAATGTAAAATGCAATAGGTAATGAGTTTGCATTTTCAACACCAATAGTTTGGTTCATGTTTTTTGGGTCAATAAAGGAAACAGTATCAAAAAAGCGATCTTTCATTTGTTGGTTTGCTTCACCTTTACTTCCGTAGCTAAGCGCATAAAACGTATCACCTATTAAAAATATTTTTGCTTCGTAATATTGTAAATCTCCATTTGATTGGGCAACTACTTGTGCCCCCGATAAACTTTGACTTTCAATGTACTCAACCGTTGCATTAGAGATTTCGTATGTATCTTCTAAGTATTCAATAACTTCTTCGTAGAATGTTTTTAAACCTTCTTTATTGTATGGTAAATCTAAAAGGTACGATTGCCCATCGGTAGTTTTTTTAACCTTACCTTTTATAACTTCGCAAAAGCTTTCATTTGTATGTACAATATGATTGGTAATGTTTGCATACGCATTAGTGCTTTCTGTTTTTTTAACCGTACCTGGCATCTCAACTCCAAAGTTGTTATCAAATTTGTAGGTATGCCAAATAATGTTTTGTGCTTGTAGGCTGGTTAGTGTACACACAAGTAAGGCGGTAAAAACTATTTTTTTTATCATGTTTTAGAGGTTGGTTTTGAATAACAAATATATGCCATCTGCATTTTTTACCCAAAGATGTTTGATTGGGTTACTTTATTTAAAAAATAAAAGCACCTTACTGTTTTAGTAAGGTGCTTATATATATAGTTGAATGTTAGTTGCTAATTTAAGTCGTTGTTGAATAAGTCAGTAATACTCTTTTTAGAAATAGTGCCAAAGCCAAAATCAACCGATAAGCCTGCAATAAGATTTTCTTTAGAGGTATCGTAAAGTTCATGGTAATCTTTACCAAAGTTAAATGATACCAGTATATCATTTGTAATGTTATACCCAACATTTAGTAATAGTTTATCAGTGTTCTTTTCGCTATTAATTCTATAGATGTATTCTAATTCTAACGAGAACTGATCTAAGTCTAAAGCAGTTTGTAGTCCTATATCAAAATTTTGTTCCAGATTAATAGCATTTGCATAGGGGTCAATGCCTTTTATAAAATCATTATTAATGTTGGTATACCTAATGAGGTTGGTAAACTCAAAAGGAGACGGTACATTATCTCCATTTTCATCTTTCTTAATAGGTCGGTAGGTAAAAGTAGACCATATTCCCTGTTGTGGTGAGGTTATAGTAGCTGCATTGGCAATTCCTACGGCTCCATTAATTTCCCAAATAAGGCCGTATCTTTCATTTTTAACTTTGTCTAGGTAGGTTTTAAACGCTTCTAAAGTTTTATTTCTAGACTTTGTTTTAATACTAGTGTCAAGTACCTCTACAATTTCATTTTTATTTATTGTTGCGTCTATATCTTCAAAAATTAGGTCAATTAAGTTTAAAAGTTCTTCTTGATCACCTTCTTTTTTAAGGGCATTTTTTAACTCATCAGTAGCTATAGTAGCCTCTGGTTTTGTAGCGATAAATGCTGTAGCTCTTAATATGAGTGAAGAATTATATGATGTTAGTTTTTTGTATTGAGCTACTAGCCGTTGATATTTTGTACTATCAAAAGAAGCGGGTAATCCGTTTAAAATAAACATTCTGGCACCCACACCAATGGCTTCAATATTAGTAGAATCATTGATTTTATAAGTTGTATTGGCTGCTAACGAAAACGATAAGGTTTTTAACCCCTTATAATTGTTTATATAGTCCTCGTAATTAAAGTTTTTTCTTTTGCTTAAGGTATAAGGGTTAAATTCTAATGCAAAGTTATTTGGAACTAAGATGTTATTGGTAGAGTCTACAAAATTGTTTAACAATACAGCTTCAAAACCTTTTAATGACTTTGGTCTGCTAATTTCGTTAGCATCTGAATTGATAATGGTAGCAGCAGGGAAAGAAGGAGCATTCAGGTCTTCAAAACTTTGGCTATATAAAGCACTTCCAAAACAAAGACAGATGATGATGAATAGTGGTTGAAAACGTTTCATTTTTGTAGGTTTAGATTAGATAAAGGTAACAGTGAAAATATAGGTGGGCTGTTCATCTTGCGGTTCTACCGCTGGTGAGCCTGTATAATGGTTAGGAAAGGTATACTCCAATTCAGCAATATTATTCTCTAAAAATAGGTGTTCTATTTTAATCTGACCTCCATCCGGGTTTCCTGAGGCCCCTACAAATACTATTGTTTTTCCTTTTAATTGTTTTCCTGTACCAACTTGAATCTTTCCTCCATAATGAACCATTTTTTCGTTGTTAAGAATATCGTAGAAAGAAACGGTAGCAATAGTACCATGATAGGTGTTTAATTTAAGCATTACTTCGCTATGATCATTATTTACTTTCATTACAAGTTTGCCAGATTTTTCAATGTAGACTGCCATAATACATAGGTTTTAGATTGATTAATTTTTGGTAAAAGTAAATGGTTGTTGCGTGTTACTGAGTAGGTGTATGCCTAATCATGCAAAGGATAAATCCTAACGCTTTTTGTGTAAATTTACAAAAAACAAGAAAAGATTTGTTACAGTTTTTTTTAGATGCTAGGTAGAGAATGAGAATGGTATAGACTATTTGGTAGCTCTGTATCTTCCCACTACTTGATAAGCCCAGTAATTAATAGTTTCTTTCATTAAAAAACTAAACTTTTTACTGGTAGATCTGTACATAGATGTGGGAGTAGGTGAAGGTAAAGCGTTAATACCTATTTGATGGCACATAGCCATGGCGCGTTTCATGTGGTATGGGTCAGAAACCAATAATGCCGTGTTTAGGTGATTGCTGTACATTACTTTCTTTGCATTTTTAATGTTGGAAAAAGTAATGGTAGAGGCTTCTTCTATTAATATTTTATCTTCGGGTACTCCTTTAGAAACTACAAAGTTTTTAGCTGCTTTACTGTCAGATATAGTTTGCCCTTCTCCGTAACCTCCGGTAAATATAATGTAGGTTACTTTGTGGCTTTTATAAAGTTCTACGGCATGTAAAATACGCTGTTCAAAAACATAAGAAATTTTACCTTTGCTAGTACCTGCCCCTAATACCAATGCTACATCTGATGGAGTTTCATAGTATTCATTGGCATAATTATGAATGCTTATTGCGGTGTAAGCAAAGCATCCTACAAGCAACAATAGCAATACAGAAATGTAAAATTTTATCTTTTTTCTTTTGGTCATAAAAAGCAATCAGTGCTTAGCAATTTAACGACTAAAATAGAAAATAGTTGTGGTTTGGCTATACAACAGACAAAATATTAACTAATTCCGTTAATTTTTGTGAGAGAGTTTAGTTGTTCTATCCCGTTTTTTTCTTCACTTAGTTCAACAGCCTTTCTAAAACTGATTCCGTATAATTGTAGTAAAGTATCTAATTGTTGTTTTTTCTGGTTAGCTTCTTTTTTTGCTTTGAGGTAGTTTACAAAAGATTTAACTGCATAGAGTACTAAAATAATCATAGCAGCTACTAAACTTACCGGAATAGCATAAATTTTATAGCTTTTAACAGCAAAACCTTCTGATGTTAAACGAATGAATTCTTCTGTTTGTACATATGCAGATAGGGCTAACCCCATAGACATGGCTAATACAATAAGCAATATGGTTTTTACGTAGGTATATAGCTGGTCTTTTTCTAGGGAAGCATTTAAGGTATGTACTGCTGCAATTTTTTTACTTAATAAGGTACTCCATTGTATTTTTGGGCAAGTCTTATTAAAGTTAGGTTTTTCATGCGTAAGCCCACATAAAGTACCTTTAAACACGTTTTTTTCTTGGTGGGTACAGTAATTGCAATGTTGATGTTTTTCTAACATACGAGTGCTAAAAGTAAGGTATTAACTCTTTTTTTTCTTTTTAGGTTTTGGTTCTGGTAGTTCTTTTACAGAAACACGCACTAATTCACTTAGCCACTCAGCATCTTCTAATTGTTCTTCTATTAAAAAACTATTTTTTGCACCTGAGTATGGCGGGGCTTCAACAGGCGTGCCTATATATTCTCTACCAGCTTGGGTAGGTTTTATAAATAGTTTGTTATCACAAATAAGTCCAAATATTTTACCATCGGAATATATGCCATATTCTCCAAACATTTTACGAGCATGTATAACGCCTGCGTTTTGTATTTGGTCTACAACAAAATCTACAAAGGTTTGATCAGATGCCATATGAATTTATTACTAGGGTAAAGGTACATATTAATAGTGAGTGGTAGCTATGTTAGTTTCAGAATCATATATCAATAGGCCAGCCGTGTCAGTTGATAGTTGTGCAATTTTTTTTCCGTTTTTATCCCATACTGCCGATAATCCTTCACTCATAAAGTCATCGCAAAACCCAATGCTATTGCAAACTAAGACAGGCATTTGGTATGTTTTTGCAATTTCTGCATAATGGTCTTCCGCCATTATCATACCACCTCCTGTTTTTGCGGCTGATACTATATACATCTCGGCTCCTAGTGCTTTGGCTTGTACAGCATGTTTTGGTTGTAAGGATTCGTAACAAATGGCAGGTGCAATTTTGTTTTTTTTAACTTCAAAAATAAGTTGCTTTTTACCTGGAGTAAAGTATAGTTCTTCGTCTGGGTGCAATAGCTGTTTTTCATAAATTTCTAACCCTGGCTTTCGCTGAAAAACAAGCATTCCAATGGCAATGCCTTCATCTGCTTGTACAGGTGCTCCAACAGCTATGGTAATATGGTGCTTTTCGCAGGCATCTCTAAAAAATTGAAGGTACCCATCTGAAGTTAATACGGTATGGGTTTTTGCTAATCGGGGTTCGTAACCGGTTAGTGAGAGTTCGGGGAAAACAATGAGTTTCACTTTTTCTTTGGCAGCGCGTTCTATAAACTGTAAGTGTGTAGCCATATTAGTGGCTATAGACCCTGCAATTGGTTGAATTTGTGCTAAGGCTATTTTCATAGCCTTAAGATATTAAAATTTTTAATTCTATATGATATAGTGAATTGCTATTAAAAACGATAACTCAATGTAATACCATTGTCTAACGCCCAGCTATCTTGTTCAGATTTAAAAGCGATAATTGGCACATAATCGTTAAAAAAGTCGGGATCTATATCTCCAGTAAATGAGATGTATGATAGACCAATGGTAATGCCTAAAGAAAAATGATCTCCATATTGTCTATGCAATCCATACCCAAATGAAAATACGTTTGAATTAGCATAGGTTAATGGTTCATCAAACGGAATCTCAAACCAATCGGCTCTATATTCGTCTCTAGCATAGATAAAGTTAGCACTATTGCCGGCTGTGTTTTTTCCTAATTTTTGTCTTCTTCCAAAATTAGTATAGTATCTAGATTCCAATGCTACTTTGGGTACTAAGCCCGAAGGAACAATTAAAAATAAAAACTCGTTAGATACTGTCATAGCAACTCCTGCTTCTGCGCGTAAAGATAGGTTGTTGGCTAGTCTGGTTTCGTTGTAAAAGTCAAGCCCAGTGTCTAGTTGAATACCCCAAATACTTTTTTCTAGATTTTCATTTTGGGCAATAGCAATGTGTGAGCTTAATAGTGCCACTAAGGTCATAAACATCCATTTTTTCATAAAGGTGAATTTTAGCTTGTATGTTTATTTATAGATGCTTGCATAACCTAATGGTTGCGTAAATTAGGTCTTTTAGTTAAACAGCCTAACATATCATATTTATTTTTGAGTAAACGTAAATGTACCTCCGCCTTGTTCTAAAATCATAGTGTTATTATCTGGGTTAAATATAATTTTAATACCCGCCATATTATTGGTAAAGGTATGGTCTCCTTTATATTCTAAAGGGAAAGCAGGTTGCCCGGTACCTTGCCCCATTAAGGTAGTACCGCTAATGGTAAAGGTGATATCTAACGGTAGTTGTGGTGTAGTATATATACCAACATATTGTTGTAAGGTTTCAGCTGATATTTCCGTAGTTTCAAAATTGGGTATCTCAAAAGGCTTGTTGAACATAGCGCTTAAAAGTGCAATTGTAATTTCGTTACTATCATAATTCAAACCATTAGCAAGTATTACAAAACATAGGTTTTCTTCAGGGAAATAACCCAATGTGCTTCTATAGCCGTCAATACTTCCCATATGTCCGTATGCATATTTATCATTAAACGGAAACTTAAACAACCCCGATCCATACTCATCGGTAAGTGTTTCCATAGTAGCTAAAGATTTCTCGTTTATAATTTTATGATTAAAAAGAGCTACCCCAAACTGCGCTAGATTATCTGCGTTAGTAACAATACCCCCAGCACCCATAGGAATTGAAGGAGCCGTTAACGGTGCTTTTTTCCAATTGCCTGCAAAAGTGTATGAAGCCGTAGTTATGGTTTTAATATCTTCACCGTTGGCAAACCGAAGCTGTTCAAGTTGTAGCGGTTTGCTTATTTTTTCTTCTACAATGGTTTTAAAACTTTGGTTGTATGTATGTTCTAAAATGTACGATAATAGCACATAATTACTATTGCTATATTCCGCTTTACTACCAGGTGTAAAATCACTGCCTCCTTTTGCTATAATAGCTACCAGTTCTTTTTCGGTTTTAGCGGTAGTCATATAGGTTTTGTAATTGGGGTCATTAGTAAAGTTGGCTATACCACTATGGTGGTTTAGTAACTGTTGTATGGTAATTGATTTGGCATTTGGTACGGATGGGAACCAAGTATTTAGTTTGTCAGATAGTTTTAACTTACCCTCTTCAATAGCTTTAAAAACCAGCGTTGCAGTTACGGTTTTAGAGATAGACCCAATGCGGTATACTGTATTTCTTTTATTTGGGATATTGTCTTCTATAGTGGCATAACCTACCGATTTTGTATAGAATTTTTCTCCATTTCTATACACCATAACCGTTCCCATAAACTTGTTGTGCTTTTCTAATGCATTAAAATAGCGGTCTAAGTTTTTGGTGTTAACCCAATTGTTTTCTTGGGCAAAACTAACAGTTGAGCAACCTAAACATAGTATTACTAAAACGTGTAAAAGATATTTCATAGACAATGTTTTATTAATAGGTAGGGTGGTATGTTGTTTTGTTACAGTTGATTACTGAATAAACTTAATTAGAATTGTTGTGCTTTTTAAAATTTAACAAGAGGTTTTTCTTAACACTTATCCATTCGCTGTTGGTTATGGAAAAAATTACGGTGTCTCTATAACTGCCATCGGTATTAATTCTATGATTTCTAATTACGCCATCTTGTTTTGCTCCTAAACGAGCAATGGCTGCTCTAGATTGATGGTTGTGCCAGTTGGTTGAAATTTGTACGGCTATACAGTTTAGCTTTTCAAAAGCTAGCTGTAGCATTAAGTATTTACATTCGCTATTTACTGCAGTACGTTGGTAACTTTTTGCATACCATGTGTAGCCTAGTTCTAAGCGTCTGTTGCTGGGGTCCATTTGGTCAAAACGGGTAGTGCCAATAATGGTGTTCGTAGGTTTGTAGATAACTACGTACGGAAACTGATATCCTGTTTCCTTATGTTTTAGGGCTGTACCCATATAGTTTTCTATAGTGTCTTCAGAAGGTACAGAGGTATACCATAAATCCCAAAGTTCACCATCTGAAGCAGCTTTTAAAAGTGCTTCTTTATGACTAATTTCCATAGGAATTAGTTGTACGGTGTTATGTTCTAATATCGGTTGTTGTGTCCAATTTTCCATACTAGCTAAGATAGCAGATATAATTATAACCTATTCGGGTTTACGTACGAATCATCTCTTTATGGTAAATAAATTCAGTTTTTGTAACTAATTTTTCGGGTAACTCTTTTAATGGTTTTTTTAGATTCTGGTGTGTGCATTACTACTTTTTCATAGGTCCAGTTTCCTTTTTTGTCATATTTGTATTCAATGGTGTATGTAGTTTCACTTTCAATATAGCTGGTAGGCCAATACATTTCAGAAACATCTCCGTGCTCATTGGTATTTATAATAAAATACGGATTAAAATATTTCAATTGTTTTAAAACCCTTCTACCATTAAAGTTATAGACTTCATACAAAAAAGTACCTTCAGCAATGCTGTAGGTTGCAGTGGCGTAAGATTCTAAATAACCGTCGGGAGTAAAGTTTTCTATTTTGGTAGGGTGACCAAATTCGTTAAAGGTAACCTTATACGTGTTTAAGGTATCATCATCTTTTGTAACATTCAGGATGGTTTTGGTGTTTTGTGTATATACATATTTGGTTCGGGTATACCGTAATCTTTGCTTATATTTTGAATAGCTCTCCTGATAAATTTTTCTTCCTAAAGAATCTAGATGTATGGTTCCTCGGTACGATTTATTTGTATAACCTATGGATTGCGGATTATAGTACTGGTAGTGTATATTACTTTTTTCTCCTCTATCTTCTATGGTTACGATAATCTCTTTAGGTTCACCGTGTTTTACTTTATAATAACCCTGTCTAGTTGGTATTAATAGTGATAGCTCAGTATCAATAGATGTTTGGGCGTATATAGCACCAGTAATAGTTAATAATAGAAATAGACAAAAATGGCTTTTCATTTATTGAATAGTTGATGTGTAGTTGTCTAAAATAAAAAAAACGATTTACACTAGGTAGATCGTTTTTCTATTTTTTATTCAATAAGCGAAATAAAGGTCTTTATGAATTTATTTCGTTTATAACTTGCTTATTTTTTGGGTAAGTCCATTGGCTGTTTTTATAATGTACATACCCGTATTTAATTTATCTAAATGAATTGGTGTGTTAGGTGATGCAACCCCTGTTTGTACTTGCTTACCATCTATACTAAAAATGCTGTAAGAAGTATTGGCTTTTAAGTTACTAACGTAGATAACACTAGAAGCCGGATTAGGATACAATTTTAATTTGTTAGCAGTTACAGTACTTGTGTTTAGTAATGAATTATCAGTTGTTTTAAAAATATTCTGTGCATCACTATAATATACCGTATTACCTTGAATTGCAATACCGAAAGGAGAATTTAAACCACTGTGTACCGTAATTATTGAAGTAGGGTCGTTAAGATCTACCTTACGTAAATCTCCGTAGGCAAGGTTTAGGTAATAAATGTAATTACCAGAAACGACTAGGTTAGTAACATAAATATCGGTAACCTCTAATGTTAATGTATTTGCCGGATCGGTAATATCAAAGGAGTAGATACCGCTTCCATATAAATCGGCTACATAAAATTTATTACCAACATTACACATTCCCGTAGGGCCAGCTAAACCATCTAAAACTAATTGAGGCGTTGCCGTACTATTGGCTGTATCTAATTGGTAAATACTACCACTATTTAATACGCAAAAATAAATAATGTCTCCAATTTTTATAATTGCTTCAGGGTTAGTGTGGCCGCTTACAAGTGTATTTTTAGAAGGTGAGGTTTCGGTTAAATCTAAATGAAAAACTTCATCCATTCCTTCAGATGCGCAGTATAATTTATTGTCATACACATTCATGCCTATTGTATTACTGTTAGATTGTGTAAAGATATTTTCTACAGAGGGTGTTGTTTGGGTTAAATCTATCATATGAAACCCAGATGCATCATTAAAGTATAGATTATCACCGTCAACGGCTAAACCCAGTGTGTTTGAAATTCCGCTTAAGACAGTAGTTTGGGCATTTAATTGAATGAAGAAAAAACAGGCTAATGCTGCTATATAAAAAGGTAATTTTCTTTTCATACTTGTGTACTTATTTTACGTTAGTTTTTCAGATTGCTATTTCCGCAAAAGTACTACATTACCTAAAAAAAAGTTAATTAAATAAAGGTTATATTTAAAGGCGTGAGTTTTAAAAGTTTACTTGAAAATAGAGATACGATGTACCCATACTTACAAGATTTTATTTAGTTATGCTTAAATAAATGCTTCTTGAGTTTGCCTAGAAGTTAGTTACCTGTTTTTAATAAATTTAAAAGTTTGTCCGTCAATTGTTTTTAAAAAGTAGCTCCCATTTTCTAATGCCGAAATTTTAAAAGGTGTATCTGGAAGCATAGTACCTTTTAGAACCTTTTTACCTAACATATCATAGATTGAAAAATCTGTAGCTTCTTTAAGGTTATTGAGTTGTATATATTCTGACGTTGGGTTAGGGTACAGGTTCAGTCTATTTAGAGCTACGTCTTCAGTATTAAGAGAAGGTAGTGTATAGGTATAAAGGGTAGTATTTCCGTCTGAAATATAGAGCTGATTTCCATGAGCGTCTAGGGAAACAGGATAACCAAGTCCAGAAAGTAGTACAGTGTTAGGTGTATTTCCCGTAAGGTCTGCTCTACTAAGTGTGGCATTAGATAGGTTAATGTAGTAAACATAATTACCAATAACTATAAGATCTACTATAGAGGTTTCTGCAACTTCTAGGGTAAGGGATGGTAGTGTATCTGCGCTATTAAAAGAGTAAATGCCATTACCATATAAATCTGCTACGTAAATGGTAGTTCCAACATTGTACATACCAGCACCGCCTGCTAAACCATCTACTATTGGTATTGGAGATGGAGTGGCTGCTGTTAGGTCTATAGCGTATATTTTACTGTCTAGTACAGAACTATAGTATAAATGATCTCCTATAATTACTACTCCTTCCGGATTTGAAAGACCTGATAATACCGTGGTTCTTACACCTGTACTTAAATCAATTTTATAAATTTCATCGGCACCTTCAGAGGCTCCATATAAATAGTTGTTATACACATCAAACCCAAGAGTTTCTAAATAGTTGTTATAAACAGTAGTGTAGGTTAGGGGAGTTTGTGTAAGGTTACTTTTGTATAAAGCATTCGCATCGCAAAAATACAGGCTGTCACCTTCAATATGTACTCCAAACAGAAAAGTAAACCCTGTAAAAACGGGTGTTTGTGCTTTTAAACCAATACTTATAAAAAAGATGATGAATGTAATTGTATTTCTGATCATGTGGTGTTACTTATAGAATGGAAAGATACGTATTTTTAAAATTTACGTATAGAAAAACAGCTTGTACTATTGTACAAGCTGTTTGGAAACATTAATAAATTAATAGCGATCTTGTTAACTAATGTTAGGTGTAAATGTACAATCTTTACCTACCTAAAAAATACCTAAAAGTTGGTATTTATCAATTTTTTAAAGTTAATTTTAAGAAGCATTAATTTGAGTTTAAAGGGTACATTTTTTAAAGGAAAATACCGCCGCTTACTTCAATACGTTGCCCGTTAATCCAGCGGCCTTGTTCAGAACATAAAAAGGTTACAACGCCACCAATATCTTCGGGTAATCCTGGTCTACCTAATGCTGTTAGCGCAGAAATAGTTTCGTTCATTTGTTTATCATCTCTAACGCGGCCACCACCAAAATCGGTTTGTATAGCTCCTGGTGCTACAGAATTTACTGTAATACGCTTTTCACCTAATTCTTTCGCCATGTATCTACTTAATACATCAATAGCCCCTTTCATAGCCCCGTATGCAGATGAACCTGGGAAAGAAAAACGTGCCAGCCCACTAGAAATATTTACAATACGTCCGCCATCATTTAAAAATGGAAGCGCTTTTTGGGTAAACATATACACCCCTTTAAAATGGATGTTGATCATATTATCTAATTCCTCTTCGGTAGTTTCTACAAAAGATTTATACAGTGCAGTACCGGCATTGTTCACTAGATAATCAAACTTGTTATTTGCTGTTGCGCTTTCTAAAACTGTAGAGACCTCTCTAAAGAAAGCATCAAAGTTGGTGGTTTTAGCAGTGTCTAAAGGTAGTGTCCATGCTTTTTGGCCTAGGTTTTCTATTTCTTTTATTACCTCATTAGCTTTTTCTTTATTGCTATGGTAGGTAAATAAAATATCAGTTCCGTTTTTAGCTAAGCTTAATGCCATGTCTCTTCCTAATCCACGGCTTCCTCCAGTAATTAATGCAATTTTTGTTTTCATTATATTGTTTTATTATTTGTATGCTGCAAATATCGGAAGGGTATAGTGCTAGGAGTTTGCAAGTAACAAACCATCATTTGCAAAAATCAAATAATAAGAATGAGGTGGGGTAACTGGTTAGAATAATAGAGAATTCTAAGTCTTTAAAAAGTTAATCTCTAAATTTTAAAGGAGTCATCTTTGTGTGTTTTTTAAAAAAATTAGAAAAATGTGCTACCTCTTCAAAACCTAGACTATAAGCTATTTCAGAAATGGTCCAGCTTGTTTGTTTCAAAAGAATCTTAGCTTCCTGTAAAATTCTACTGCTAATAATTTCTGAAGTAGTTCTACCAGTACTTTCTTTAAGTACTTTGTTAAGATGATTTACATGCACAGATAAACGATTGGCATACTCTTTAGCGGAGCGCAATTCCAAACGTTGCCCTGGTGTTTCAATTGGAAACTGGCGTTCTAATAATTCAATAAATAAAGAAATAATTCTGCTTGCCGCATTTTGTGTATGGTGTAAAGTGGTTGCAGGTTGTAGTTTTTGACCTCTATGAATAAGCTCTACTACGTAATTGCGTAATAAATCATATTTATACTCATATTCTGATACAAGCTCCTCTTTCATTTTATTGAAAATGAGTTGTAAATCATCGGCTTCCTTGTCTGATATTTCAAATATGGGGGTTGCGCCAACTTTAAAAATAGGTAGTTCATCTAGTATAACTCCGCTTTTATTTTTTACCATAAAGGCTTCTGTAAAAACACAAAATGTGCCGGATTGCTTATCATCAGAAGGAACGTAGTGGTAGGGTATTTTATGTGTTGCAAAAAGTAAAGCGTTCTTTTTTATTTCAATAACCTTATCTGCATATTCTGCTTTGTTCTTACCGCGTATGAGACTAATTTTATAATAATCTCTGCGGTTATAAGGCATTATATTTTTCTTTTTGAAATCTCTGATGGTTTGTGAAATATCAAATACATTAAAATGGCCTACTTCATTCTGAATACCAGGAGGTAATAAGTCTGTAATATCTTTCCCCATAAAGGCCGCAGCCTCTTTGTAAAAGTCATCTAAAGAATTACTGCCTGCTTTCATTGTTTATGACATTGAATTTGTAAAATTCAAAGATACAATATTTGTGTGTATAGCGATGAACAAAAAAGCATGGCACATAAACGAGCCATGCTTTTGCTTTATATGTTAATATTGTTTTATTTCTTACCAAATAAATGCTTTACATCTGGCTTGTTTAGCTCTACAATAGTGAAGACACCTAATAATATACCTAAAATACCAGAAAAGAAGTTTAAAATAGCTGTAGCAAAAATAAGATTGTAATGGGTCTGCTCTTTAATATATTTACTAGCTAAAAAGTTCATGATACACACGATAAGTGAGAATAGAAAAGCAACTCCTAATATGATTGATAAAACATTCAGTGGATTAAAAGGCATATCATTGTGCATCATTTCTTGTTGAATCTCAGCTTCTACAGCCCCTTCCAGAAAATATGAAAAGAAAAGTCCGTAAGCTACTAATGCTAGGGTGCCTAATCCTATCAGTATGGCATATACCAGATAAAGTGTTCTAAAAGTGCTTAAATTGTTTTTAATTGGTTGAACTGTTTCCATAATGTGTTGGTTTTACAAGTATTAGTCGTTAAACCAATTTTTTGTTACATTATTCAAATTGTGTAACCCTTTTTGTATAGTTTACTTTAATCGAAGCATAGGATGATTAAGTCCACCAACTACATTTTTCACTACTTCATACTTATTTATGGTTTCAAATAAACGGGTAAGACTTTTAACCCCGTACGAACGTGGGTCAAAACTAGGATCAATTTTTCTAATATTATCCCCTATTTTAGAAATGTGCGCTTCATCATCTTCATTCGCAGAAATTTCGAAAGCTTTGTCAATAATGCTTAAGTCTTTTTTAGAGATTCTAATTTTAGACTTAGGACTAGATTTTACTGTTTTCTGAAGCGTTTTTTCTTTTGATTTTTCGGTTTCTTCCGGTTGTAAATTTTCGGTAAAGGTGAATACTTCACATGATTTCACAAATGCCTCAGGCGTATGCTTCTGTCCTATCCCCATTACAAACAACCCTTCTTCTCGTATACGTTTTGCTAAACCCGTATAATCACTATCACTGCTTACTATACAAAAGCCATCAGAGCTTTGTGTGTGTAATATATCCATAGCGTCTATAATCAATGAACCATCGGTTGAATTTTTACCTGTGGTATATGAAAATTTTTGAATTGGATTTATAGAATGTTGATTAATTACATCTTTCCATCCATTCATGAGGTGGTTTGTCCAATCGCCATACACACGACGAATAGTAGCTTTACCGTATTTAGAAACTTCTTCTATGATTTCTTTTATAAGTTTTGGTTGTGCGTTGTCACCATCTATTAAAACGGCTATATGAAATTTGTTATTATCCATGTTGGTGTTAGTAATGCCTTTTAAAGACATCTTATATTAGTTTTGTTTAATTAGTTGAATATAGGTAGAATAAAACAGATAACCGCTGGTTTTAGCACTATTTAACCTTTTTGAGAGGATGTTTTTCTTTAAGGTGAGCTATTCATTTATTTAGCTCTTCAAGCATACTATAGAACTAAAAAATATACTTGCTAAAAATAGGATTAGTTACAGAACAAGCTGTTTATAACATCATACTGTAGTTGTGATAATTAATTGATGAGGTGTAGTTTAGTGTTTCTCTTTTTTAATTACTACTTGTGGCTTGCGTGTATATGGGTAAAGATAAAATTAATAACACTTACGGTACCCTCTTTTGTAAAACCTATCATTGCTGTTGCTGGGTTACGGTACATTTGAATTTCGCAAAAACTTGTGCCAGGGCAATGCATATCTATATTTTTAAGTGCATAGATATTTTCTCGGGTGGTTGTTTTAGAAATGGTAACGTCGTTAATTTTAAAAGTGCCAGTATATGCTTTATCAGGAGCGCCTTCCTCTAGTCCGGTTACTAGATTAATAGTTAAGCTTTCAATTTTCTTATTGTTAGAAAACAATGTGATGCCTAATTCGTCATACACATGTGCATAAGCGTTACCAGCAAACTTTTGTTTTCTACCCTCCACGCCTAAAATACGTTCTACTTGTTTTACCGTTTTACCAGAGTTAATTACTACACCGTCTATGGTAAATCCTTCTTCAGAATATACAATCGTGTGTGATTTTGTTTGTGCAAATGCGGTAAGTGTAAAGCAGCAAAAGAACAATATAGAAATAGGAAACGATTTTTTTAAAATGCTCATCTGGTAACTATTTTGTGTTGGGTTTTAAAATATCATTCAAATATAAAGTTTTTTATATTCTTGAAAATTTAAAATTATTACCTGTGAAAGGAGTAGACAACTACTATATTTTATCGTATTCTGTGTATAGATAACTATAAGCAGTGTCAATGTCTAAAAATAATGGAGGTTCTAGGTTGTCAGGGTTAAAATTTAATAGGGAAGCAATACCGTGCACATTTTTGTTAGAAAGAACAAAAGCAGCTAACACTACATCATCTTCATGAATACGTACCTCATTAAATACCTGAAACACCCCACCTATACGGTCGCCATACTTATAAGATAAATTTCTCATGTCTATTAATACCGCGTTGGGTTGAAATTTTAACAGGGCTAAACCAATTTTTTGGTAAAAGAATCTACCATAATTTTCTCCTGTAGAACCAGGTTCGCATGTACCAGAAAGCGTAATGAGTAAAATGTTTTCTTGTGTATGCTCTGCACAGGTACAAAATACCGTGTCTCTGGGGGTGATATCTATTGTTGTTGGTTTAAAATCATCCGTATTCATAGTGCTGTGAAAGTATACTTAAATATACGGAATTTAAGCAAGAAGCTTTCCTTTTTTTGGCTATTATTCAGCTTTGTTCCACTGCAAGGTTTGCAAGTAATTATAATAAGTACCTAGTTGTTTCTTATAGTTTTTTGGTTCAAAAGTAAAAATGAAAATATTGTATATCTCTTGGGTTTTTGGGTGCTGTACATAAAACCCTAAAAAGGAATTTCGGTTACCTGAATCGGTATTGGTAAGTGAAGTTAAAAACCAATACGCTTCTGAACCATTAATATAATCTTTTCCGTTTTCTAGCTCATGTAAGTGTTCGGGATCATCTTTCATATTATCGTAAATATTTAAGATATCTCTGGTAATAAGCTCTTTTGGGTTTCCCTTTTGTTGGGTATTTACAATAACCATGGTAGTGGCTGTTTCTCTATGAAAATGCTCTTTGTTTTGGCCTATATTGATTAGAGGGTTTCCGTTTTGGTTGGTGTTAATAACTACTAAGCTGTCGGGTAAACCTATGCTTAACGCTAAAGAATCGGCTATATAGGTGCTGTAGTTAGCAGAGTCTTCTAAGTCTATTTGAAAAGGCTTTTCTTCTTTAGGGTTTTCAATGGCATCGGTATCTAGCTCAAATATAGATTGCGCATTGGATACTAGTGTTAACAAACAAAAACAAACAAGTGCTATTATCTTTTGCATACGTCTTTAATTAGGGTGGTAAAGTACCTAAAATAAAAGGATTATAAAGCTAGCTTTATAATCCTTTTAACATCATTAAAATGTATTCTTTATTTTATCGTCTAATTATTGCTTTATAAACTTGCGGTATATGTTGTTGTTGCCTTGTGTAAGTTGTATCGTGTATATGCCAGCTGTTAAATCAGAAGTCTTTATTTTGTTGTGTATAGGAGTAATGTCTTCCGCTTTTAATACAAGTTTACCTGTACTGTCATAAATGGTTATAACCCCTGTGAAGTTGGCAATACTTAATTGCTTATTAGCAGGGTTGGGGTATATTTTAATTTCATTTTTAAGTACCTCATCAGTTTTTAATGGTAGTTGGGTTAACATTAAATTGTCAATGGTAAAAAATGAAGTGGAGGTTTGGTCTGCCGTTAATCCTGGTAAATAATAGGCTGGAAATTTAGAAGGCTCAAATACCATGGTTATAGAATCTGGCATTTGTGTATTTACATAAGTTATAGGGTTTGTAAATGGTGTGTATGCTAGTTTCTCTTCTCCTAGCTCTAGTATGCCAGAACCAATGGTGTCTCTTTGTACTGTTGTAGGGTTCCATTTGGTTAGGTACACACTTACGGTAGCCGTATCTGTTACTATATTATCGTTACTGTCATAAATCAAATTATGTTCGTATTTATAATAACCTTGTAAAGAAGTTGGTTTATAGTTGATAGGAGCTTTTTGTATAGCCATATCTTCTACATACATATACCATAAGCATATTTTAAGTGCAAAGTTGTTGTTTTGTGCATTGGTTTCTGGTGGAAAGTAAAAGTTGGTAAAAGGATCTGAATTGTAATAATAGCCACATTCCCAACCAGTAGGTCTATTTATAGAGGCTTCCCAACTTTCAAAATCTAAGTTTTGTACTTGCGCATGGGTAATTGTGCTTAGAAGCATCATTACCATTAGTAAAAGTTTTTTCATCTGTAATAGTTTTGAGTTGTATACAAACCTACTATAGCTTTTATGTTTGTGGGTTATAAAAAATATGAAAAAACTTATAGATTTTCTGAACAGTATTATGGAGGTTAGATGGCTAAAAGTAGTTGGTTATGAGGTTGTTTGATAGATGTTTAGCATCTCTGTTTGCAGGTCGGAGGCTGTTTTACCCGTAACTTGTTTTATAAAACTGCTAAAATGTGCCTGGCTGTCAAAGTTAAGTTCAAAGGCTATTTCTTTTAGCGTGTATTGGTTTAATAGTAGCAAACGCCTAATCTGCATTAGTAGTTCTTCATGAATTAGTTTTAGGGGTGTTTTACCAAAAGTTTGTTTGCAGAGTAAGGTGCATTTATCATTGCTTAAACCCATTAGCTTTGTATAGTCTGTTACTTTTCGCTTGGTGAAAATATGTTGCTCTAATAACGATAGAAAGGTAGAAGCAAAGTTTTGTTGTTCAAGGCTAATGCTCTTATTTCCCTGCTGCTCAATTATGGTTATTAGAATTATTTTTAAATAGCTATAAACTTTTTCTTTGGCTAAAGCAGACGGATTTTCTTCTTTTAGAAAATGTCCAATAGTATGGCTTAAATCACATAAGTGTTTAAAGCAATTGGGAGAAACTTTGAGAAGGGGTGTTTCTTTATAAAATTGATGATGCTTTAAAGGAAATAAAAAATCGAATATTTCTTTTTTAAATTGTAAAACAATGCCATGAGCATTTTCCCTTGCTAATAGGTGCACTTGCCCTGGGTAGATAATAAATACTTGTTGAGCTTGTAATGGGTGTTTGGTAAAATCTATAAATTGATGTCCTCCTTTTGTTTCTATAAGCATTAACTCAAAGTAGTTATGTCGGTGAGGTGTATGTATGTCATATGTGTTGGGGTAGTCTAAAGGCTCTACCGCAATTAGTGTATTTGGGTGTGGTAAGGTAACTGTTTGCATAGGGCTAACCAATAGTATAGTTAGATTAGATTTTAAAAGTATAAAAATATACCTATAAAACAAAAGCTCCTTTAAATCATTGATTTAAAGGAGCTTTAATTAGTTGTTAATAGTAAACTTCTTTAGGTAGCCCAATGTGTTTACTATAGTATGAAGGTACTATTTTTTACTTATTTTGGTATATGCTTTTTGGTTAGCAGGCATAAAATCGGAGTTCAATTCATCTATAACCATTTCAGGTAAATCAAACTCTTTTTTACTTACTCTGGTTTCATCAATGTTTTGTAGATTCATAATAAAGGTAAGGTAGTCATTACTTCCTTTTTTTACTATTCGTAGCGGTAGTGCATTGCTTTTTTCAAGATAAGCATTCCACATGTTATGGTTAAAGTCTTTGTACAGTTTTGCGTCCATTGGTAGAAACCCAGGGCTAAAATAATATTCCGTAGTACCGTTACTCCAGCTAATAGTAACACGCTTACATTTTTTGCCTAAAATTACCTCATCAGTATCTTCTACAGAAACCGTTGGTTTATTACCATACATTTGATTGTCAAGGTTTATGGTAACATCAGTTGCTATAATGGTATTAGGGTTCTCTTTAGTAAAACTATATAGTGTATTCTTTTCTCCAATGTAAATGCTTTTAGATCCCGTATTGGGTACTTCTAATAAGTAGTTATCTTTTTTGTACCAGTAGTTGATAACTTTGGAGAATCCACCGTCTTTAGACATTATTTCCATTACTATTTCTTTGGTCATTCCTTTTTCTTTCATTTTTGGTGTTAACTCAAAATCTACGGAATAACTTAAAGAACCTTCAAAGTTTTGAGCCAGCATTGTTGTTATGCTACTCAAAAAAACTATTATATAAATACCTACTATACGTTTCATATGCACTTGTGGGGTTTTGTATAAAACGCAAAAATAGTAAAAAAAGTACGATGAAAAGGTTAAGGTAGCGTTAGAGGTTATGCGGATATTCTATTGCGTCTAGCTCTTTTTTAAGCAAGTCTACCGATACGTATTCAGAATTGATTTGATAAAGTAATTCTTTGGAGATGGGTTCGTGTTGATAAATAAGGGCTACACAATCTAATTGTAAATCTTGAAAATCATAGTATTCTGTTGCCCAAATATAGTAGGTATCTGCATTACCATCTACTAAGAATAGAAGCTCTTCAGAACCGTCTCCTATGTCATCATTGGGTAATTCTATGTTACCAGTTTGCCAAGAATTTTGGTGGTTTGCTTGCCATATGCAAAAAGTAGTCCCTAGGCTTTTTATAGGCTCTTTATATATGTAATTATGTAGTTCTTCTGGTATGTTATCGGTTAGACCTTTCCACATGGGATAGTGCTTTTTTAGTTCAAAAAAGCTACTCCCCATTTTGAACAATTTAAAAACAGAATATTTGTCTTGGGTGTTTTTATTTCTCCAACCATTCATAGTACTTTCCATAGCAAAACCATTAATAAGAACACCATGCCTAGTAAACCAAATACACATATGATCACCTTGCTCATTTTGTAGGTGAAATAAAGATTCGTTGTTTATAATTTCAAAAGTACAATAACGATTTTTCCATTCCGGACAGATAATAGCTTCCAGTACCGCTAACGATTTACATGTTTTTTCTAAATCTGCGGGGGAAGATAACAGCCCTAAGTTGAGCGTTGAAACTAAATTTAAAAAATAAGGTGTTGGCAAATTTTTAAACTTTAAAATTAGTATCAGTTATTCGATTTTTTTACAATAATTAATCTGATAGTAAATATATAGAAATACCTTATAAATTGTTTACGGTATTCCGTACGCTTGCTTATTTATAATCAAAATAAAATGCTGTTTTCTTATCTTAAGGTAGCATTTAAGATGCTTCTTGTTCTTGTTATTTTGGTTGTAAACTATCTAAAACTTTATAAATGTCATTATCGCTAGAAAGGTCAAATGCATATAATGTATCTTTTTTCGTAATTTTTGCTTTTATCTTAGCACAGCTAGATTTACTTAAAATAGCCGTTACTTTATCGTCAAAAGTTACAGCATAACTTCCTATAAAAGGGCAACGTTTTATATGTAATGAGTCATAATTATCCTCGTTTACAAATGCTTTTTTTAAGGCTGCTAGGTCAGTGTCATTTACGGGTAGTGTGTCTGTTATTTCAAAGTCTAAAATATATTGTTTCAAGGAGTCTTGTGCCTCTGGTGCTGTAGGTGATATAGCCACGGCATATACAGAAACATTATGAGCTCTGTTAATTTTTCTTTTTATGGTATTTAGTTCTTCGCATCCCATAAGACCTATACTTAGTATTAAAAATATAAATAGTATTTTTTTCATAGCCATTAGTTTACAGTTGAAGTGTACATTCCGTTTTGAGTATCACAACCATTAAGGTTTTGAGTTTTATAATTAGCACTTTCAATGGCTAAATCAAATACTTGGCTCCATTGTGGTTCATCATCTGCAATACTGCTGGTTTCTTTGTGTAAAGAAGCAATAAAGCTGCTAATAAAGTAGCCTCCGTCTGCATTACTACCGCAAGAGGTTTCGTAAGGTCTTGCAGCAGCGGCTATAATATTTCCTCTTTTTTGAATAAATAATTCTGCAAGCTTTTCAACCTGACCTTGCGTAAAACTGCGAGATGCTAACGATGGGTTCCCACCACGGCTGGTTACACCAATATCGCTATTACAACAATCTCCAATAACAATATTTAAACGGGCACCTTTAGAGGTAATTTCGTTGTAAACATCTTCTAAATTATAATTATTAGCATTAGAAATTTCCATGTAGTCTGAGTATCTTAAATCCAAATTAGGATACTTAGAGGTTTGGTTGCTCCAACGGTAGCCATGACCCGAATAGGCAAATACTACTATATCGTTACTTCCTGGATTTAAATTTCTTAAGGCATTTGACAAAGCAGTTCTAGAAACGTCTTTATTATTTAATACCACTTTGTTTAATGGTATATTTAATGCTTCACTAATATTTTCAAATTCACGAACCATGTTGTTTTCATCTACTTGGCAACTTGGACCAATATTACTCATAGTATTAGATACGGTAATCAAATGAATTTTAGCATTTCCTGTGTTTACTACAGGTGTAGTGGTGGTAGGGGTTGTAGTAGTTGGTGTAGTGGTAGTAGTATTGCTATATCCGCCCGACTTTTCGTTAATCCAATCTTTTGGAAAGTTTTTACCACTATTCCATGATTGTCTAGTATATCCTGTTCCTTTAGACATTACAGCTGCCCACAAATCGGATGATTTTGCAATGGCGTTTATATAATAGGTGTCATCCCATTTTTCACGTATCCAATCTTTAGGGTAGTCATAATTGGTTTTCCAAGATTGTTGATATATACCACAGTCTTTGGTCATTACTACAGCCCACAAGTCGTTACCATAAGAGACAGAAGTAATATAATAGCTATCATCCCAATGTTCTTTAATCCATTCTTGTGGAAATTCCTTGCTTGTTTTCCAAGATTGATATCCGTATCCTGTTCCTTTAGACATTACCAGAGCCCATTCTCCATGTCCATAGGAAACACTGGTAATGGAGTGATCTTCATCCCATTTTTCTGAAATCCATTCTTTAGGAAACGTATCCGATTTTTTCCAATATTGATGTGTATACCCCGAGCCTTTGCTCATCACAGCAACCCAGTTACCGTCCTTATGCCCAAGATTGGTTATGTAATATCCATCATCCCATTGTTCTCTTATAAAGTCTTTTGGGAAATCATCTATTTTTTGCCATTTCTGCGAAGTGAATCCGCTACCTTCACTCATTATAAAAGCCCATTTTTCGGGCCCCGTACTAATATTTGTTAGTACATATTCTCCATAAGGTATGGTGCCTTCTTGTAAACCTGCTGTTGTGGTTGTGGTAGTGGTAGTAGTGGTTGGCTCAGCACTGTTGTAAGCTAAAAGTTCATTGTATAAATCTTCGTCTTTTTCAAAAAAATTGTGAACGTAGTCAGTAGTAAAAGTACTGGTAGGAATGGTTTTCCAATACGTTACATCATGTGTTTTACTTTTAGGATTACTAGAGGTTAAACCTACCTCATCTATTAAAACCGGATTACCATAGGTATCGCCTCTTTTTACAAAAATAAAATTGTCAGAGTAATAGGTAGAGTTATTTTTATCACCATACACAATTTTAGCATTCTGGCCGTCTAGCAAATACCCTTCTAATCCGTTTTTGTCAAAGTACTTGCCTTTACATCTATACTCAGCAACTTTATAACTACCGTTTTTATTATACTTAATGCGCATTAAGGCATCATTATCATCATAATAAATTAATAAGCCTGTATACGTGGTGCCGTCAGAACCATTCCAGGAAGTCTCGTAGAATGTTTGAGAAATTCCTGTCTTGTAGCATAGTAATGCTACTAAAACAAAAATTAATTTTTTCATTGTAAAAGCTTTTAAGTGTTAGGTTTGTTTTTAGTTATTAAAAGTACATTTTGGGGGAGTAAAAGTGTTTATTTATGTATCTGATTTACAATTTAATAAAAAAATCAATTGAATTTCAATTTTATTAGTAATACACTTGTTTTTATTGGGTTAGTGAAGATTTTTCTTAAATTTAACGTAGTTGTAAGTGTTTGTTTTAGAGTGGTTTATTCTTTTTTTGTTACTGAGAAAGGTATTGGAAAAAAGCAACTAGGTTTTTACCTATTGAAAATGAGCATTTTTTTTGCTAAGAGGTAGGTATAAGTGAATAAATAAACTGGTTTTGATAAAGATGTTTAACTTTGCACGGCATAAAGTTTTTATTTTATATGACTGTTACTTATACTGTATCTGCAGAAGACCTTTTGATGTATAGATTGTACCTGACTTCTAAGTCTGAAAGCCATAGAAAAAGGCGTTTACGTAGCCGTTGGTTAATACCTATTTTGTATGTTGGGCTAGGTGTTTTTATTGTGGTGGCTACACACAAGTGGTTATATGGTTTGGTATTTGTAATTTTTGCTATTGCTTGGTGGTGGTTGCAACCTATGTATAATGCATATAGTTATAAAAATATGTACCTTAAAAATATTAAAAAGAAGTATGAAGATGCTCTTGGGCAAGAAACTACACTGGATATTTCTAAAAAGTTTGTAAACATTATTGAAGAAGCAGGGCAGAGTAGCATTAAAATGAAAAAGTTTACTACCATAATAGAGGTGCCAACCCATTTCTTTTTGCAAATGGATAATAATAATGCGGTAATGGTGCCAAAAGAAGCTGTTTCAAATTCAGAAGAGTTTATAACTGAATTTAAAAGTTACGGGCTAACTTATGTAGACGAAAAACAATGGAAATGGGGCGGTTTTAAATAAACACCTTATACGATAGCACTACTGTTTTTTCCCCTCTGCATATACTTTATCTTTTGGAAGTTCAAATGTACTGTCTGCTATATTTTGTGGGTTAACGCTAATTGCTTCAAAGGTAACGGTAAGTCCGCTTTCATATTCAATAATTGTAGATAGTGTTATAGATTTGGCCTCTTCAATGAATTGATTATAAAAAGATTGTTCAATATTTTTGTAGGGTTTTGGATTTAGGTAATACTTTGGATTGTAATAACTAGTTACGGTATACCCTCCTTCTGTACCTTTTACTCTCATAGTTATAGATTCACACTCTAACCCCATAATTGTTTTCTTAGGCTTTTGGTTTTTTTTGAATGACATTAGTACATCTTTGTTCTCGTTTGCGTTTGCGGTAAAAATGGTATCATTCCCAGCTGTGTATGTATAATCAAGTCCTTTTTTAATTAGTAATACGTTTTTTGAAGTGGGGCTAGAGGCACTGGCATTAAAAACATACATCTGCTTCTTTTTACCAATGTAAAAGGTAATGGTGTCAGACAACATGGTTTGGTAATACTCAGAGTATTCTTTGTTGTCTTTAAAGTTATAGGTTATTTTATGAGTAATAATTCCTTCAAAAGATTTTTGTGCTTTAGTGGTAAGCGATAGTGTAAAGAAGCACAATAGTAAAAATAAGCGGGTTAAATGCATAGGTTGTTGATTAAGTTTTGTTTATTTAGGTTGCTATGGTTTCTGGTTGGTGGTGTATGGTAAAGTTACAAGAATTTGCAATAAAACACATTTTATTTGCTTTCTTGTGTAAACTATTGGCAAGTGCTATTTGAGAAGCGTTGGTGATGGTTACCTTAGGGTATAAAGTAACACTGGTAAATTGGCCACTTCCGTTTTTTTCTTCTTTCATGGTGCCTGTAGCATCATCTGTATATGAAGTTACCACAATATTATTAACGGTACATAAATGTAAATACCACAGCATGTGGCAGGCGCTTAACGATGATAAGAATAGATCTTCTGGATTGTATTTAGTAGCATCTCCTAAAAAAGCAGGATCAGAAGACGCTGAAATAGCCTTGTATTTTCCTTTTGCTAAAATAGAATGGTCTCGGGTGTAACTGCGATAGTTGCTAGTTCCTTCTCCTGTATTTCCTGTCCATTCTACAGTAATTTTATACTGGTGAGATTTCATTTAGATCTTAAAAGTTGTGAATGTTGTTTTTGTAGCATATGGGGGTGCAGTTTCTTTAAAAACCAATTATGCGTTTCACTGGTGGCCCATTTTTGTAAATTATCTAGAGTTTCAAATTGTAGTAAAAATAGGGTTCGTTCATTGTCGGTAACGTCTTCGAGTAATTCTAGTTTTTGAAATCCGTCAAAGTCATTTAGGGCTACTTTAATTTCTTTTATCCATTGTGGTAAATAATTTTTGCCTTCTTCCGACAAAAAATGTTCAACTAGGGTATATTGCATGGGGTAGTATTTTAAATAAACCATAAATATACTTAATTAAGAGATTGTAAAATCTGTTAGAGCCTATATTTAGTACTTTTTTAAGAGATCTGCTAGGTGTCCTTTAATGTCTTTTTCTTTCTCTTTTCTTAACGCTAACCTAATCATGTATCTAACTTTAAAAGTATGATAGGCTTTTCCCCAAGCGTTTAATACTTTGGTTGCGGTGATACGGTTTCTTCTATCCGGACTTTTAAGTGCTAGTTTTATTAGGTTTAACCCTTTTCCAGGATAGCCTTCCAAAGTGTTCAAGAAAAAATCGAATGCATTATATAGTGGAAATTCTTCGTTTGGGTTTTTATTATTTGTTATTCTTTCAGGTGTAAATTTTTCTGTTGCAATGGTAATTAGTGTGTCTATTGTGGTCTGGTTGGCATAATCGGTAGTCATATGCCATAGCCTAGGGTCTATACCGGCAGCTTTAAGATTTTTTAGATACCCTTTAAAAGTATCAATAGCCAACATTTCTCCGGCTTTTTTAATTTGCCAAAAATGATTAGATGGTAGTTCAGATTGTTCCTGAATAATAGTATCCCATGGAATATGAGTAAGTAGGGTGTGGATGTCTATTAATAAGTTAGCTTTGTGGTCATCTGTCCATCCCATTTGTTGCAAAGCCTCCCAATCTTCTTTATTACTTTCTAAAAAGGCTTTAATTCTATGTAAAATAATAAAATCTACTACACCGTAGGAGGGTCTTTGTTCCATATGGGCAATAAACAACTGTACTACTTCTGCACCTTCATCATAGCTATAAATATCTTCTACTGGGCTGTTGTCGTTTAATAAAGTAGTAATAATATCGCCAGCACCTCTAAATAGTTTGTCATCAATATTTTTAGCTGAAAGTTCTTGATATAAATTTCCTGCTTTCGCACAAGTGTAGGTAAGGTATTCATATAAAATATCATTTTTATAACCTTCTCTTATAAGCCATTTTTTAATGTTCGGATTAGCGGTTTCTGCTAACCTTTGTACAATATGAATTTTCCCCCATCCGCTTACATATTTAGCCATGTTCCATAAATCGTTCTCGGGGTTATCAGACATGTACAATATAGCCACCGACACAAATAGGGTAAACTCTTCGTGCTTTCCTAAAATTAGAATTCCATTTTTGTCATGGGCATCGCCAATAATACCCAAGAGGGCTATGCCAAGTTTTACTGCACCCCTATGCGGAGCTTGAAAAGCTAACCATCGGGCATATTTGTCTAAGTATGGTGAAATTTGAATTTCTAATTCTGCCATTTTCTCCATTACCTTCTCAATGTAAGCCAATACATTGTCGGTCATTAAAATGGTATAGAGCTCAATTTTTTTGTTTAGGCTGTTTGTGCTAGCAATTGTTGCAATAAGGTTGGCTACCTTTTCAGGTGTATCTGCAGGGTAGTCTATATTGGTATGAAAAGACAATACACTATCATGCCCGCCGGAAACCCATTTTAAACCATTGTTGCGGTTTGGATCATCGTCGGGTAAAGTATCCCCCTCCGAAGTTACTATGCCTCCCTCGTCAAGATTATTTTTGATGTGCAAAAATAATGCAGGTTTATGCTGCCAGGGCAGGTTTGTTTCTTCGGTAAAATTTGAGGGAGTGTTTTTTTTATGAAATGAAAATAGTTTCATTACCCTAAAATTAGCTAAAAAATATAGGGTACTATCTTAAAAGCAGATAATTAACATATTTAAAATGCTAATTTAGGATAGTTCTATAAAAGAAGCTATTTCCATAAGCGGGTTGGTGGGTTTTACTTAGTCAATAGCGAAGAAGGAGTAAAAGGTTAACCCCATAAATGTCATTGTAAAAATTGGATAGCCAATGGTAGCAGTGTACCATTTGTAATCTTTGGGTTCTTTTTTTACCCACATTATAGTGGTAAATACGATGCCTGCTAAAAAAAGTAAGTTAGCCAATAGCCCAGCTACCATAGCTACTGTTTCAGTATTAGAATAAGTTGTGGGTTCTTCCATTGTGTTGAAAACAAGATGAGTAGATGTAGCCTCAATATAAACTAATAGAATGTTTAATAAAATAACATATATAAAAAGCCTAAAAGCCCAGTGTCTATAGTTTGTTGGTTGCCTGTTTTTCATTGGTAGTAAGTATTTCAACGCTAAATTAAGATATTAATCCAAAAAATTTAGCTAATAACTTATTATTGGTTAGTTTAGGTAAGGACTTTTCCCCTATTTGAGTATGTAAATTTTAAGATTAAAACCCTTTTTAAGTAAAAAAGGGTTTTTTTATATAGCTCTATAATTCTTTTCAGTTCTAGTTGTGACAGCTCTAAAGCTTGGTTTAGCTGTTTTAATATAAAGGTGTTTTAAGGGTATAACTTAGTTAGTTCTAGATTGTAAGATTTTGCTAGTTTTCGTTATTTGTTATAAAAGTGTTATATTTACACTTGTAAAGAAAAATGAAAACTAACTAGCATAATTTTTTATGCACTAAACATAATTATACGATTTTTAAAAAGTATCATACTTTTTAATATTTGTTCTTGATTACAAAAAGCTCTTAGTTTTAAGGGCTTTTTTAATTAGTGGTTATGTGTACTTTTACATTAGATACTTTTAAAAGAATAACTACTACTTATGAAAAAAATATTTTTGTTTTTGACCATTTTTAGTTGTGTAGTACTGCATGGTCAAACTAGTAAAACTTTTTTGTTTATAGGAAGTTATACAGATGGTAAACCCAATAGTGGTTTGTATGTTTATAGTTTTGATGTGCAAACGGGAGAAGTTGAAAAGATGAGTGCTGTGCAAAATGTTGTGAACCCTTCTTATATAGCGCTGTCACCCAACGGAAAATATTTGTACGCATGTACCGAAAGTAAATTAAAGGATAATGGAAACATTAGTGCTTTTGTTTTTGACAGTAGTAGTGGGACTTTACAATTTATAAATAAACAACCTACCCACGGAGATAACCCGGCTTATGTGTCTACATCGTTAGATGGTACCTATGTTGCTACTGCTACCTATACCGGCGGTACAGCTGCCATATACAAAACCAATGCAGATGGTGGTTTAAACGCCTATAGTCAACATTTTGATTTTAATACTTTAATAGATAGTACAGAAGTTTCCCATGCGCATTCAGCAGTTTTTTCACCAGATAATAAGTATCTATTTGTGCCCGATTTGGGAATGGATAAAATACATGCTTTTAAGTTTACTACCCGTAAAAAAAGCCCTTTGAAAGCTATCTCTAAATTAACGTATGAAGCCATGAAGGGAAGTGGACCTAGGCATCTTACGTTTCACCCCAATAGTGCTTATGCTTATTTGGCTAATGAGCTAAGCGGTAGCGTAACAGCATTCAAGTATGCTAATGGTGTTTTAATGCCTATTCAACAAATATTTGCATATTCTAAAGAACTTCAGGGGTATGCCACAGCAGATTTGCATGTATCTCCAGATGGTAAGTTTTTATATGTGTCTAACCGAAAGGAAGAAGAAAATACCCTTGCAATTTTTGCCATAGATGAAACGGGAAAATTGAATTTGGTAGGGCATTCTTCTACTTTGGGAGATAGACCTAGGAATTTTACCATAGACCCAACTGGTAACTTTTTGTTGGTAGCCAACTTAAAAAGTAAAAACATTATTGTTTTTAAGCGAAACTTAGAAACTGGAGAACTCACACCTACAGGAACTGTGATCAATATTCCTACCAATCCTTCTTGTTTACAAATGCGTACCTATAGCGTAGCAGAATAGTACTATTGAACCCTGGGATTACTTTAGAATAGTTTAATATTTTTACCTTTAAGCAAATTTAAAATGAATATGAAAAAATACATTTCAATAGCAGTTTTGTCTATAGCTACATTAACAGCGTGTGAACAAACACCGAAGAAAGAAGAGGTGAATAAAAGGACCAAAATAGGAATAGAGACTGTTGATAAAGATAATTTTGAGGAAGTTAAAAGTTTAAGACTGTTTGATAACGTTCAAGAAGCTAAAGCTGCTAGGTTTGTAAATAAATATATAGCATTTTTAAAAGAAGATAAATCTGATGTTGATTTAAAAAATTGGATAGCAACCAAAAGTGTAACAGAGAATTTTATAAACGCTTTTAATAAAACGCTTGCTGATACAAACTCAACATTTGACCCTGTTATTAATTCAGAGGAGATTCCAGAAAAGGGTTTTCAAGTGGTAAGTAATGATGACCAAGATTATGTAACCTTACAACGGGTAAGTAACCCTAGTTATACTATTAAAGTAAAAATGGTACAAGTTGATGGTAAGTGGAAAGTTGATGGTTGTGGCGCAGTTAACATCCCTACAGATAAACAGTAACTTACCTGTTTATTAATCCGTATGTTATTTAGGGTGTTAAATGGTTTAAGTATTATGGTCTCGTATAGGTGATTTTATTACCTTAGGTAAATACTAAATAAAAAAGCTATGAAAAATAACACTTTTACGTATAAAAAAATCTCTATAGTGGTTATGCTCTTGGTAACCATGTTTACAGCAACTATTGGAAATGCCCAGAAAAAAAGATCTGGTACTTGGAAACTAGAACAGTCAGAAGCATTAAGTGACAGCATTACCATACGTGGAGCCGTATTTGCAAAAGGAATTTTAGGCTGGAGGGTTGTTAATGAATCAGTAATGGTGCAGGTTTTTTCTGGTAAGTTTATGATTGCTAGTGATTTGTTTGTAGATGAACAGGGGACTTTTAGTATAAGATTTGCTAAAAAGGATATAGTTACAGAGACGTTACGAGTTACTTTTAATGCCGATCATTTTGCGTTGGTGGAAATACCGGAATTATTACCTAAAGAAACGGCTATTGAGGTATACACAGAAAAAACTTCATATAGAGATTCTAGAGGGAAACCAGATATTTATTATAATTATTAAATAAATTACTCTTGCTAGTATAACGGCTAAGAACCGTTGTTAGCAAGAGTAATCATACAACAATCATTTGTAGACCGCTAAATCTACTAATATAAAAACCTATAATAAATTAATAATTATACTTGTTTTAAATTGAAAGAAAGAGATTACCTCTTAAATTTTAAAAGCTATCCGGGTATGAAACCATACCCGAATTAACTTTAAACACCCCAAGGATCTATTTGATCCTCAATTTTTCCCTGTTGTAAAAGTAAAGTGAAAGTGTATAAAAAACTTGTAAATTTTTAACAATCAGCTAAAAAGTTGAAAAATCCGTAACTTCTTTTGTGGTATAAACTTGCTCCTCTTTTAAGAATTTAATAAACTCTGAAGGCGTAGAATTTGTAAAATGCTTAAATTCTTTTACAAAATGTGGTTGGTCAAAGTAACCGGCATTTAAAGCAATATCTGTAAAATTCATGTCAGTTTTTAACATGAAATCTACCGCTTTTCGGTATTTAATTAGTCGTTCTAGTTTTTTAGGAGTAATACCTATTACCTTATTGCAAATTCGGTTGAGGTTTATGTAATTTACATCGTTGTCACGGCAAAAACAACTAATAAGATCAGTGCAGCAAGGTTCTTCTAAAAGTTGTAAGTAGTAGTTTTTAAACAAGGCAATTTTTTTCTCTAGTTCGGGTACATAGCAGTCTTGTAAGGTTGTTGTAATTAACGATTCAATATCTTTTGCTTCTTGTGAAAAAAAGATGCTTTTGTGCTCTTCAAAAAAGTTTTCTAAAGTTTCAGAAGCAACAGCTTTGCCATTTACCATGTTAAAAGCATCTCTAAAGGGGTATAACCCGTAGGCGTATAAACGTATAGCAAATACTTTGCTATGGGCAGGTATTTTCATAATAAAAGGTTTTAGTACGGTACCTTTAATTATGGGTTTATGGTAGGTATTACCATCAATGGTAATACCATTAGCATCTAACGGGAATAATACATTTATAAAATGTGTAGACAACATGAGTAAGTTAAAGTCACTTCTGTTGGTTTCTGCTATCCACATGCGCTCTACAACATGTGATATTTCAGTAGGCTTATAGGTGGTTATTGATAACGGATACAAGGGTGATTGTTTTTGTTATAATACTATGGCTTCTAAAAATCTCATTTTTAAAATCGTACGATTTTAAATAACAGTCATCATTTTCATGGGGGCATATAACAAAATGTTATAAAGAAAATCTCTTTAAAAACTTATAATTCGGGCAAATTAATAAAAATATACCTTAGTTGTGCTTTTGGTCGGTATTTTTATGTTTTAGTCTGTATTCAGTAAACTAAATTTAATTTTACTTGATTAGTGACTTCTTTTTTTAAATATATTATAATAATTTCTTTTTATGATTAAGACAGAAAATTTGAAAGCAATTATTCTGCAATAACTTCCATTTGTGGCACTTTATCCTGTAAAAATTCAATCAGATCTTGAAATTCTTGTTCTGTCTCTAGTTCAATAATAATTTCGCCCTCAAAACTTATCAGTGCAATATTTGTTTTCATAAGTACTAGTTTTTCTATTTCGTGATATTTCATAAAGCTTGTTCTACGTAAGCTTTTATCATAAAATATACCTTTATGGGTTAGCAATACTCTATAGTCAAACAAAGGGTAGAAACTATCTAGAATATAAATAAGTATAAAGTACCCAAAAATCCAGATATCGGTTTCAGAGCCTAACCTTATTGCACAGAAAGAAATGGCTAAATAGACAACAGGTAAAACCACTTTAAGAGTTTTTCTTTTCCAGATGTCCTGTGGTGGATTTAATTTATACCAATTACCATTTTTTAGGTTATTAGCCAAACGATACATGCGGGCATATAATAACCACAATAAGATGAATCCAAATAGGCTCACAACCCAAATAATGGGGGAGTTACTTGATTTGTCATATTTAATACTAGCAAAGCTATAAAATAGAATCCCTAACAAAGGAATTAATAGAATGCTTCTTCTATATAGCCAAAAATCAACCATAGCGATAAAGGGTAATGATTTTAAGTTAAAAGTAAGAAAATATATCTTTACTCTATAATCATTACCCCTTTAAATTTTACTTAACTATTGCAGAGTAAGCATCCATTCTAGGCCACTTATATCGGTAACCTTTACTGTATAAGCATCTGTTGGTGCAATGTCTTCTGTAGGTAAGGAGAGAGTTCCTTTAGCCCCCAGAGGTACTACTAAACTATGTTTGCCTGGTTTTATTTTGGTAATGTACTTATTGTTTATTTCTGAGGGCTCTAGCTCTGCTAAGTTATCACCATTAAAATGTTTCAAGGTATTTCCATTGATGTCTGATATGGTAATGCCAATGACAAATGCGCCATATACATCTGCACCTTCGGTACGGTATATTTCAAAAGATAGATGTGTATTGCTTATGTGCCCATTACTGAGTTCTAATTTTGGTTTTACCGATTTGTTGTGTAAGGTACCCCATACCCCTCCATGAAAATATTGGTTGGTAAATAGAGTAACAAATAGAATAAGCATACTACCTGCCAAAACAAAAGGTTTTGTACGACCTATAGGTAAAGTGCCCGACCCTAAAAGGCTAAACCATTTGGTGGTGCTAAATTTATAGTGCTTTTTCAGAAAATAGTAATCTATAGAGTAAGGGCCACTACCCGTAAACCAAAGGGTGAACCCTGAGGCAATGCCTAAAATACCTATTTGCCACTCATCTAAACAAGTGGTGCCTAGCCAACCAGAACCTAGTAAAATACCTAAGGCAAGTAAACTAACCCCAATACTCATAAGTCTGGTAAATAAACCAAGCATTATGCATAAACCTACAATGCCTTCTATTAGGGTAAATAAAAGCATATTCCACCAGAGGGCTTCCGGGTGTGTAACTAAATATTCTATAATAGGTTTTATGCCCAATGCATTGGGTAAAAAATGATTGAATTTTTCGCCAATATATTTGGCACCTTCAGGGTTAAGTTTATCGGTTAAAACTATTCTGCGCCATAACGCAGAAAAATAAGTATAGCCTGTTACCAAGCGTAATGCCAATGTAAATAGTCCGGCATTAGTGGTTGCCGGGGTTACCGTATGTTTCATAATTAAATATATTACAGTTAAAAATTGTGTTTTAAAACTTTGTAGAAAAGTCTTAAACCATAGCCAATTTTAACTGCTGGTATAGGATATACCTAGGCGGACTATTGCCCGAAAGAAGTTTACCATACCATAGTTTATTTATATAAACTTCTGTAGGGCTAGTAATAGTTTTTTGCGCATGGAAAGTACTGCGTTGTTGTTTTTGCAGATGTACTACTTGGGTGTTGGTTTGCTCTAGTAACTGCTGCGTTTGGCATTGATGGGCAGTTTTGGTTTTATTTACCGTTTTTACATACGTAATGCCCAAAGGCTGTAATACACTTTGTTTTACCACACACGGTGCTAGCATAAATAGTAGTAGTACTACTGCTAAAACGCGTGGTAATGGGTTGGTATGTGTATTAGCGGGTTTCATAAAGTGCTAATGTACTTAAATTATAATGATTGTAAAAGGAGTTAAAAATATACGAAGTGCGTATAAATGTATAATACCCATCGATGATCTATTTTTTTAAAAATAACTACATCACTAGAGCCGCATGTAAAATATATGCAAAAACTAAGCGTACTATGGAGTATGAGTTTTTTAAGAGGCATAGCTTGGTTGTATAGTTAAGTGTATAACGTGGTATTAATTGGTTTTATTTTTATGCGCATAAGGTAATTTGTATATTTATGAGGGCTTTCTAATCAAAATTTAAAATATAATGGCTAGCATAAGAAATATTGAAATTGAGATTTCAGATAATGAACCTTTTGCCAATTGTAAACTAGGAAGAGAAGTATATGCTGAAGTGTTGACTACTATTGTAGATAGTTATGCTGATGGTTTTGTACTAGCTATTAATAATGAGTGGGGAACGGGTAAGACTACTTTTGTAAAAATGTGGCAGACATACTTAAAAAAAGTAGGGCATAATACAGTATACTTTAATGCTTGGGAGAATGATTTTGAAGATAATGCTCTTGTTGCACTTATGGGAGAGCTGAAAGCAGTAATGGAAAGCAGTAATGCAGACTTTAAGAGTGCTCTAAGTAAGGCAGCTAAATTAAGTAAACATTTGGTGCCTGTTGTAACAAAAGCTATCCTAAATAAATATGTTGATGGTGAAACTTTAAAAGCTGGTTTAACAGCTTTAACTGAGGGTGTAACAGATGTTTTTGAGCATGAAGTTAACGAGTATGCTTCAAAAAAGGCAAGTATTAAAGATTTTAAAAATAGTCTCGTAAAATTGATAGAAACAACTCAGTTTAATGGGAAACCACTTGTTTTTATTATCGATGAGTTAGATAGATGCCGACCAAATTATGCGGTATCTATTTTAGAACAAATTAAACATTTTTTCTCTGTTCCTAATATAGTCTTTGTACTTTCAATTGATAAGGAGCAATTAGGACATGCAGTGCGTGGTGTTTATGGTAGTGATAAATTGAATGCTGATGAATATTTACGTCGTTTTATTGATATTGAGTACTCATTACCTCAACCTGATGCCATGAAATATGCTCAATTTCTTTATAAATATTATGAGATAGAAGCTTTCTTTAATAATGAAGAACGAGTTCGATACCCTGAGTTAATGAAAGATGGTGGGCTTTTGTTTAGAATAATAAGTATGTATTTCAGTTCTGGTAAAATTTTGTTAAGGCAACAGGAAAAAATATTTATTCTTTTGAGAATTAGTTTGAAAGGATTTAAGTTTAACGAATATGTCTTGCCTGATATTCTTTTCTTTTTATGTTTTGTTAAGATGTTTGAAAGTTCTTTTTATTTTTCAATTTGTAATGGCGATCTAACTGTAAAAGAACTTCAGGTAAAATTCTATGAAGTTTCAAATAAATATTTGAGTTATCAAAAGGATTATTCTAATGAATTACTTTACTTAGAAATGAATCTGATTCATTCGTATAATAAATTTAATAGTTATGAAAGAAAAGAGGATTTGCTTAAAGAAGATTCACACGGAAATTTTATCTTTAAAAGTAAATATTGTAAAACTAAAGATGCACATAAGGAACTAGTAGAAGGTTTTAATTTTGATCGTTCTTGTGATATAGCCTTAGACCATTTGTTTAAAAGAATAAATCTTTTGGATGCACTAAAAAATTAACCACCTTTATACAACGCTAACATTTCATTGATAACTTCTTCAAGAGTGTTTTCATCAATATCGTTATGTGGGTTAATGCGGTAAATCTTCATCCGTTTTCTATTGCCTTGCTCTAAGGAAGGGTGGTGTAGTTGATTACCATCTACCAAACCAATGTATACGTGTGCTGTTTTCTTATCTTTCCAAAAGTAACAACAGCGTTTTCCGTTGTAATAGAAAAATGGGAGTCCGTATTTAAGCGCTTCCGTAAAGCCAGGTTTGGCTAATAAGTATTGCCGTAGTGCCAAGAAAACACTGCGTAGAGGTTCGGGTTGTTTGCTGTAAAACTGGTCTAATGGATTCATGCTGAAAAGTTATATAATTTATTGGTGTAATTAGCACTTTATTCAGGAATCTTAAGATTTCCTTTTGACTATTTTAATAGGTTATATTTTACATTTGCTATATGAAACAATACCTTACTCTTATAAGCTTTTGTATAGCTACATTAGCTGCTTTTGCACAAACCGATTCGCTTTCGCAAATTACCCGATATAACTACAAGCGGTATATTGAAGATGCACCAAGATTTACCATTTATGGAGATAATTACTTTGTTGCAGGTTCTCAGATAAATGAGTCGAGTGCTGATGCTACTAGCGATGCTCGTTTTGAGATTGGATTTAAACAGCGTTTGGTAGAAGACCCGTTGCCATGGGATATTTACTTGTTTTTGGCGTATAGGCAAAAGGCATTTTGGGAAATTTATGAAGAATCATTTCCTTTTAGAGCACTTAATTATAATCCTAGTTTAGGTTTAGGGAAAGTGGTGTTTGATGAAAATGATAAGCTAAAGGGGGCATTTTGGTTTCAAATAGAGCATGAGTCTAATGGAGAAGGAGGCGAGATATCAAGGAGTTGGAACCGTTTATCGTTATCGTATTTTATCCCTGTGAGTAGACATTTTTTGTATACCGTAAAAGCATGGTTGCCGGTAGGTTCTAAATCTGATAACCCAGATATAACCGATTATTTGGGGTACGGACAAGTAGATATGGCATACCGCCCTGGTAACCGATGGATATTGGAGGCTACCGGTAGAAAAGGTATTGAAGGTTGGAAAGGAAGTTTGCAACTAGGTGTTAACTTTAGAATTACGAAAACGGGTAATGAGTATTTATATCTACAGTTTTTTCAAGGGTACGGACAGGATTTAATTAACTACGATAAAGAGTTGAGCTATATTCGCTTAGGGTTTAGTATTAAAGATATGAACTTTAATTTTTACTAGAATTAAAGTATGCTTATTTTATCAGCATATTTTCATTAAATCTCTCGTCATGCTGAACTGGATTTCAGCATCTCATCAGAGTAAGTTTTTTTTTGAGCTTCTAGTGAGACCCTGAATCAAGTTCAGGGTGACGGAATTATGTGATTTTCATTGTGCATGTCATGCTGAACTGGATTTCAGCATCCCATCAGAGTAAGTGCTTTTTTTTTTGAGCTACTAGTGTGACCCTGAATCAAGTTCAGGGTGACGGAATTACATGATTTTCATTGTGCACGTCATGCTGAACTCGATTCAGCATCTCATCAGAGTAAGTGCTTTTTCTGAGCTTCTTGTGCGACCCTGAATCAAGTTCAGGGTGACGGAATTACGTGATTTTCATTGTGCACGTCATGCTGAACTGGATTTCAGCATCTCATCAGAGTAAGTGCTTTTTTTGAGCTTCTAGTGAGACCCTGAATCAAGTTCAGGGTGACGGAATTATGTGATTTTCATTGTGCACGTCATGCTGAACTGGATTTCAGCATCCCATCAGAGTAAGTACTTTTTTTTTGAGCTTCTAGTGAGACCCTGAATCAAGTTCAGGGTGACGGAATTAGGTTATTTTCATTAGAGCTGTCGTCCTGCTGAAGTGGATTTAAGCATCTCATCAGAGTAAGTGCTTTTTTTTGAGCTACTTTTGTGACCCTGAATCAAGTTCAGGGTGACGGAATTATGTCATTTTCATCTAGTGCGTCATGCTGAACTAGATTCAGCATCCTATCTGAGTAAGTAATTTTTTTGAGCTTCTAGTGCGACCCTGAATCAAGTTCAGGGTGACGGAATTATGTGATTTTCATTAGATCTGTCGTCTTGCTGAACTGGATTTCAGCATCTCATCTGAGTAAGAGTTTTTTCTGAATTTTTTGTGCGACCCTGAATCAAGTTCAGGGTGACGGAATTATGTGATTTTCATTGTGCACGTCATGCTGAACATGATTCAGCATCTCATTTGAGTAAGTGTTTTTTCTGAGTTTTTTGTGCGACCCTGAATCAAGTTCAGGGTGACGGAATTACGTGATTTTCATCTGGTGCGTCATGCTGAACTCGATTCAGCATCCCATCAGAGTAAGTGCTTTTTTTTTGAGCTACTTTTGTGACCCTGAATCAAGTTCAGGGTGACGATACTAATTTATCTGAGTGATTATTCCCTCTTTGGGCGTTAGGGGGCTAGTCTATAAACAATATTATGAGGGAATCCTGGGTCGGTTTTACCTTCTTGTAAAATGAATCCTTGTTTTTCTAATAACTTTCTAGAAGCAATATTATCCTTGTGTGTATATGCTTCTATATGTGTAAGTTGAAGTATATCAAAGCTAAAATTACAAATAGCCTCCAGCGCTTCTTTCATATATCCTTTACCTTGATGTGTCGGGTGCAAGTCGTATCCAACTTCGGCAGAGGTAACGTCTAGGGCAAAATTCCACAGGCAAATACTTCCTATCATTTCTGGATTGTCTTTAGTACAAAGTACCCAGTAGTAACACCTACGGTTGTCTATTCCATCACATATTTTTTCAATAAAAGCAATGGCTTCTTCTTTAGTTGGGGTTTCAGGTCTGTCTACATACCTATTCACACCCGAGTCTGAGCGTAAAAATTGAACTACTTCCCAGTCGGTTATGCCAAGTTTTCGTAACACTAAACGTTCGGTAATAAGCTGAGGTTGGTCTACTTTCAACATTTTTTATAAAAGATAGGAATATTTTAGGGAGTAATTGTGTTCTGGGTAAATTCACAAAGCATTTAATCTTAATTATGTAGTACAAATGCTGGAAGCTCTTTTAAGTGGTTTTGTATATATACCACCCATTACCAATTTCTTTAATCATAATATAACTTTCTGCGGTAATTTCAGGTAATTCCTTTGGGTTGGCACAATACAAATATCCCACTTCATTGTCGGTTAGCCTGTAAATTATAAAGTACTTAATATTTTCAAATTTAGTAATGTTAGAAATTAACAGGTGTTTGTATTTGTGTTTCAGACTTTCTTTATCAACCTCTTCTAAAGAATTGTTTAGACTTTGAAAATCAGACTCATATTTTTTAAAATGTGCTATCAGTTGGGCATCTGTAGCAATGGTGAGTTTCATGTTTTCTACTTCATAAATAAATTCAGGTAGTGTACCATTTACTTCCTCAAAGTACGCTCTGGTAAGCGTATCATTTTTAGCTTTCATTTCGGAAAATCCACCTTCATAATAAGCTTCTAAGTCTGCTTTTGTTTTACCTCTGTAAGCCTCTAGCATTTGTAAAAAAAACGGAGGCATCCATAATGCTCTAATGTTAGATATATACCAAGAGCCTTTTTGTTTTATGGTGAAAATATATACATCTTGTAACTCATCACTTGGGTATTTTATTGTTACCGCTTGTACCAGCTCTTTTTTAGTAGTTTTTATAGTGGTAACACTTTGTATGCTAGCATCTTCAAATAATTGAGGTGATAGTTGCTGCTCATAGGCTTCCCCTGTTAAAACTTTAGTACGAGTTTTTACCTGATTTGTAATAAAGTCGATTACTAATTTTTCAGGGTCTTTGTACTGCTGTGTATAACCAATGGTGGTAACAAATACTAAAAGTAGCAAGCACGTGTGTTTCATGGTGTAGTGTTGTTTTAAAGAATGGCAAAATACTAAATTAAAAGTATTATTTGCTGTTACTGGCTTATAGACTTATTTATGTATTTCTAATTTTTTGTAACAAAAGTAGTATTTGTGCCGTATAACTATTAACCCATAAAATTATTGGTAGTTCAAGGTATGTATCACAGTAGATAATCTTCGTTATCGAGTAAACTTTTGTTTGTATGTTTGGAGTAGGCGGATCGGCGCAAGCCATGATAAATTCTATTAAAAATAACGAGCGCCTAAAAAGTAAGCATCGTAGCCTCTTTAAAAGAAGTGAATCTCCGTTTTCTGAGCCTCCTATTAAAAATAGAGATAAACTAATTTTTGCGAAAACAGCAGATAAGGCCCAATTGACCGCCATTAGGCAAGCTACCTTACAGCGGCAAGAACGTAGAAACCGGATGCTTATTCTGGGGGGTATACTTACGCTTTCAATTAGTGCTGTACTCGTTTATTTAAATTATATGCGTATAGAGGAAAAAGAACAACGCTATAATTTAGAAGTAGAACAGCGTAAAGTACTACTTGGTACTACCGATGCAGACCTATGGAATGAAAAGTTAACCAGTAATTTTAACTTTTTTATGGGAAATGCCGATGACTTTTTGAAAAGAGGAAAATGGCATAATGCAATTTACCAATATGATATGGCTTTAAAGAATTTTCCTGATTCTTTTGATGCCAATTATAGAAGGGCTTTAGCCTATGCACACCAATGTGAAAAGGAAGGTAAAGAGTGTGAAAAGGCGAATTATATAGCTACCGGATTTTTTATGAAGTTTCCTGAGCATAGGAAACAAATAGCGATTATAAAAAAACACTTGAGCAGTAACGCAGAAATAGTGAATACAAAAACGCCCTGAATTTCAGGGCGTTTTTTATGGATTATTTTTTAATCATTTGCTTGGTAAGTACCCCCTGGGTTAGTGCTAATTTTTACTAAATATAGTCCTGTGGTAAGGTCTTCTAACTGATATCTACCTTGTGGTTTGGTAAACTCTTTTACCTTTTGGCCTTGCAGGTTGTATTTCCCTTTTGTTCATGAAATTTGAGGATGTTAGCTAAATACACATAGCTTTATTTTTCAGGACAGTTTTAAAGGTTAATAAACTTTCTATTGAAAGTAATTTAAAAATTATGTAGATTTATAAAACCAAACCCCATATATGAAACTACATAAAATAGTGTTATTGATGCTGTTAGTGACAGCACAAACAGGTTTTTCCCAAAACTCATATTACACAGAATTTGAAAATTATGCTGAGGTAGGCGATACCATTAAGCAGTACGAAATACTGAGAGATTGGGAGAAAGATGCGCCCCAAGATCCGGAATTGTTTTACAGTTACTTTTTGTATTATTATTTAAAAGCAAATGGAAAATTTGAGGCTGGCGGAGTAGATAAGCTTTATGAAAACAACGCAGAAAGAACTTCTGATACCATTTCTTTTAGTTATTTATCTGAGCGTTTTTTTGCAAAACACACTGAAATAGATAAGGCATATGCTGCACTAGATAAGGCAATAGCTTTAGCGCCAAATAGATTAGATTTACGGGTTTACAAAATTGAAACGACGGCTAGTTTGTTTTTCTATAAGATGGCATTAGAGGCTTTGGAAGATATGATTAAGCAAGGTGCTGTAAATCACATGGAGTGGCATTTGCCAGCCAATGAGGAGGTGGTAAGTGAAAATCTGGTTTTTGAAGTGTTTGATAAGATGTTTAGTAATGCAGATTTTATGAGTACTCATAATATACCTTACTTGAAGCAAACAGCACAAACCGCTATTCAATTGTTTCCTAATTATGCTAAAGGATATACTGTGCTAGGGATGTCTTATTTAGTTTATGATCAAAAGGAAGAGGCTATCAAAATTTTGGAGCAAGGGGCAAAAGTTTTACCTGAGAATATAAGCATATTAAAGTTACTAGGGCAATCTTATAATTTAACAGATCAAACAGATAAGGCTAAAAAGGTTTATGAAAAGATTGAAACCGTCGGTACTGAAGCTGAAAAGGAGTATGCAAGATCTTACTTATCTACGATGGATTAGTTTTAAGAGGGGTACCCCAAAAGTAATTCAGCATCACCAGAGATATGCTTGGTAATGCTGAATTAATAAGGTGGTGTTACATTGGTTGCAGGTCTATACGCTTACCTATAATGTTGTTGTACTTTCTACCAAGGCCAGAAATTTTACCGTTAAATCGGGCTTGAATACTCACTTCATCACCTTTTTCAAAAGTGTCTAATAGATGGATATTCTTTCCTTGAAACTCTACAAATAGAACCTCTCTGCCATTTACAAGGGTTAGCATTTTTTTGTCGTTTCCGTTGTTGTTTTCTACTGCAATACAATCAATTTTTCCTGTTAATTCCATGTCTGAAAATATATTTTATAAAGCCACTAGGGCGAATACTCTATTTTTGTGCAATAATTTTGCGTATTTATGTTTTTATAAGTTGAATGGGGTAGGTGTTTTGTAATGCACTTAATACTTTTTTAAGTGCCTGTAAGTAGGATTGGTATCCTTCTTTCCATAATGCTTGTGCTACACTATCAACCCAAAATATCCCCTCTATTTCCTCATACATATAGGCATTAATAAATCCATTGGTATTAGTTACTACAATTTTGTATCGGTTGCCATTGGGTAGTACCCCTGTAAAGTTTTGAATCCATAATTTCATGTTCAATAGCCAGTATAAAAGTTATTATTTATGTGGTTGTAGGTATGTTGCATTTCTTGCTCCATATCGTCAATATCCCTTTCATAGTCAAGAGTTTGTTCTGTTGACTTATAAAGTCGATCAAGTTCTTTTTCTAGTAGGTCTTCTAATGTTTTTAATTGATTGTCGGTAGGGTTTGCTTGATACCAAACGCCTTTACTTTCAAACCCAAAGTCTTCTACCATTAACGTGTAATTATCTTCTGGTAACGCATAGCAAGAGAGTCTGTGTTTGCCCCATTCAGCTTCTAGAAATACGTTTTCCAAGGTACTATCGGTAGGGGATAGTGCTTGTACCAGTTTCTTAAAAACGGTGTCTTTAAGTATGTTATTTGTAGAAGTGGTCATTTTTTTTCGTATCTTTGAGTTGATTACGAAACAAATTTACGCAATATAATTTCATATAAGCAAATTAAATATGAAATAAATATTCTTATTTTGTTTGAATATTTCTGTTTTATGTTGAAAATAAAGGAGTTACGAAAAGAAAAAAAAGAAAGTCAATCTGACCTTGCTGAGGTACTTGGTGTAAGTTTACGTACCATTCAAAATTACGAGGCAGGTAAAGTGGCAGTGCCTTATAAAAACTTAGAGCTTATAGCACAGCATTATGGAGTTACGGTGGCTCAGTTTTTTACCAATGAACAAGAAGAGAAAGCCATTGCGGGTGTGGGCGAAACTACCGATGTACGCAAAGCACACCATGAGTTAATTTGGACAGATTACGAAACTTTTATGCTGGTGCCATTAGTGGGTAAGCGTGTGCAAGCTGGTTTTCTATCGAATTGGGATACAGATAGAGATACTTTTGAAGAGGTATTACCAAAGGTGCCGTGGGAGGTTGATAAGGAATATAAAGGTCGCTATCTTACATTTGAGGTAACTGGTGAAAGTATGGAGAGTGAAGACGAACCCTACGATAGTTTGTTTGAGGGCGACTTGATTTTATGTAGAGAGGTACAACGCCATTTATGGCAGAGCGGATTGCATATTCACAAGTGGGATTTTGTAATTGCGCACAAAACAGATGGTTTGTTGGTAAAGCGTATTGTAGCGCAAGACTTATCTACCGGGAAATTAGTGTTGCGTAGTTTAAATCCGAGATTTCCTGATCAAAAAGTATATATGGACGATTTAATTGCTGTGTTTAACGTAATTGATGTAAAGCGTTCACGTAGAAGAAGATAAAATGTTGATAGTATATTACTATAGATAAAAGCGACTCATAAAAAGGGTCGCTTTTTTTTTGTTTACGGATTACCGTATGGATTAAAAAGATGAAGCGTCTACTTTTGAGCCAACAACCTAATCAATAAATTTATAATGAAAAAATCTATTTTTTTCTTCACTGTACTTTGTACTTTGGTTACTTCAGTAGCCTTTTCACAAGTTAAGTTTGGGGTACGTTCAGGAACCAACATCTCTAGCTATACAGGGGCGCCAGATAATTATCCTATAGAGTTTGGTTACGAGGTAGGATTTTATGGTGGAGCATTCCTTGAGATTCCAATGGCTGAAAGATGGAAAATTCATCCGGAGGTATCTATGGATTACCTAACAAGTGAAATGGACTTTGAGGGAATGACCTATGGAGATGACGGTGTTCATTACTATGTGGATGAGTTTGAACTAGATCAGTTTGGTTTTTCTGTGGCAGGATTGGTTTCTTATGAAATTGTAGAAAATTTTAGTGCCCTTGCAGGCCCGCAGTTTACGTACTTAACCTATAGAACTTTTGGACATAGATCTAGTTTAGTTAGTGAAGAAATTGAAGAAGATGATACTGCTCTTTTTCTTACTGGAGGATTAACTTATAATATGTTTGGAACCAATATTTTGGTTGATGCTCGTGCTAATTATTCGCTTACACAAGATGCTGGTGAATATAACCTAGTAGTGTTTCAAATTGGTTTTGGTTACATTTTTTAAATAACCAAAGAATAGATATTTTTGTTCCTGATGCCATTTGTTGGTGTCAGGAATTTTTGTTTTATGAAGACTTATAAACTTGCCAAAGGTTGGCGAATTTTTGCGCTTATAGTGCTCTTCCTATTAATAGCATTGTTTGTTTGGATATTGATAATGCCGTTTGTATTAGAAGATGTTGCTGATGTTCTTATGTATTTTATGACTCCTTTGTCTTTGGGTATGTTAGCATTTTTGGTGTATGCATTGGTAGATACTTTTAAAGGAGCTATACAAGTTGGCGATAAGGGTATTGTGCATATACACCCTCTGGGTGTAAATGCATTACGCATAGAAGATGTTAAAGGGTATGAGGTGACTGACCGATCTTTAAAAATATACCCGAAACGACCAGAGATACATAAAAAGATTACCTTAAGTAATTATAAGTATGTAGCTAATGCTACTGAATTACAAGAATGGATAACTAGTAACTTTGTAGATATAGAGGCACAAGTTTTTGAGGGTGAGTACACAGATATTATGAGTAATCATGACTACGGTGTTACTGTTCAAGAACGCCAGGCTTATTTAAAGAAAGCGAAGTTGGCGGCAAACATTCTCAATTGGTTTGGTAGTATTTTAGCAGCATTGCTTTTCTTTGAGGGGCCATTTTATTTCATTACCTGCTGTTTAACTATTGTATTTATTCCCATAATTTTAATTGTAATTGTTGTTTTTAAGGGAGCCTTACGCATAGAAGAAAAACAAGGAAGTGCATATGCTTCTATACATTTAGGACTTATGTTGCCCTCCATAGCGTTAGCAATTGTAGCATTACAATCTTTTGATATTTTTGATTATAATAGCTTATGGGGGCCATTGGTATTGTTAACCGTAGTTTTATTGGCTATTGTTATACTTGTAATAAAGCAATCTACTAAACAGGTGAAACGGCTAAGTATGCTTATTGGGGTGCTTATGTCGCTTACCGCATATAGTTATGGTACTCTAGTGTTAACCAACTGTTTGTTTGATAATCATATACCTGAAAGGTTTAGTGCAAAAGTAGTTTCTAAACGTAAGCATACATCTTCAAAGGGAGGAACATCTTATTATATAACGTTGAATGCTTGGGGTACGCTTACAGAGCCCAAAGAAACAAGTGTGGGTGCTACGGTATATAATAGCACAAAAGAGCAAGATGTTATGTATATTTATCTTCATGAAGGGTTGTTTGATATACCGTGGTATTATATACGTAAAGTAGTAGAGTAGCTTTTATGTTTTTTTGTGTCCTATAACACCTATTGTAAAACCAGCTATGAGTCCGCCAAAATGAGCAGCATTATCTACCCCTGGCAGGGTAAAGCCTATAAGCAAACTTGCTATTGGAAATAGTAATATCAACCACCAAGCAGTAAGGTTAGAGGTCTCTAATTTGTAAGCAATTATATACCCATATAACCCAAATATGGCACCCGAAGCTCCCACACTAACAGAGTAACTATTAAAATAAAGTGTAAAAAAGGCGGCTATGATACCAGTAACTAAATATAATATGAGTATTTTATAAGTAGGTAATACCTTTTGTAAAAGATTACCTGCTAGTAAGAGTCCGCCCATATTGTAGCAATAATGTAGTATGCCATTGTGTACAAACATTGCAGATGCCATGCGCCAATATTGTCCGTTTGTAACTTCTTGGTAGCGCATGCCACCAAAAGTAAGTAAGGTGTGGTTGGTGGTGAAAATTATATGGGCTCCATTCCATACCATAGCCGAAAATACCAATGTATTTAGTATAAATAAACTAATAATGCCTATCCCTGCGGTACTTGGATTTAAGTTACTAAGTAAGGTTTTAAATAGGTAGCGGAATGTTATTTTCTGTTGATGATTTGTCATCGCACATCATATTACGTTACAAATATAACGAAGAATCAATTTTTATGGTTTATGAGTAGTTTTAAAGATTTGGTAAAGTATACAGGTTTTTTGTTACTTTGTGTAAGTAAAATACTTCTATTGTAATATTGAAAACCGATTCTAGAAGTATTAAATCTTCAGTATATAGAACATAAAACAACCTTTTTAATGAAATATATATATACCTTGTTTTTACTATTCATCATAGTGAGTACTGTAAATTCTCAGAACTTTCAACCTAAGTTTAAGGTGTGTTCTGAAGGAACTAGTAGCAATGATTTTGAATTTCTAAAAGATGAGATTAAAGATGCCAGGGTTGTGATGTTGGGTGAAATTAGTCATTATGACGGAAACATAATTGCTACAAAAGGAAGAATAGCGGAGTATTTAATTACTGAAATGGGATTTACAACCATTGCTTTTGAATCAGGTATGTATGATTTGTATGCAGCCCAGCAAGAGATTGATCACGGAGCCAATGTAGCAGAGGCGTTTCGTAAATCACTTTTTTCGGTATGGGGTAAACGCAAGGAGTTTCAAGATTTTGTTCAGTTTTTTGAGAATCGAAGAGACGTTTTAAAAGTAGTAGGGTTTGATCATCAGATAACAGGGGTACATGGTAATGAGAATTTAGTAAATGCGTTACAAGACTTTTGTCATAAGCATGACATTAAGTTGAAACTGAATACCGACGATTTCATATTGCTGTTAGAATCTATAAGTAGGTCAGGGCTTTTTGATGAAGCGGATATTAGTTATGATGAGTTTGAGCTAAAATTAAAGAAATTAGTAGCTAAAATAACAACTCTTACTGATAGTGAAGAAGTTTTTTATTGGAAACAGATTGTCCGTGGTTTGTTAACATTAGGCAAAGATGCTAAGAACCGTGAATTGTTGTTGTCTAGTTTTAATACGACTGCTAATGATAACATTCGGGATGCTCAAATGGCTGAAAATTTATTGGCGTACTTAGAGGCGCATCCAGATGAAAAGGTGATCTGTTGGGGTGCCAATCAGCATTTTGCAAATAATGTAAGTTCTGTTGAAAAAACAGCGTTGGCAAACTTTGTACCAATGGGGTCTTATGTAAAAAGTAAACTGAAAGATGATGTGTTTAGTTTGGCTTGTGTAACAGCAGAAGACTCTTTGTACATTCAAGGTAAATGGAATAAAACGCCTATTAAGAAAAACTCATTTGAGTCTTTTTTAAAAAATACAAAAGCTTCTATGGTGTACGTTTCAGGGCATCAGAAGGCTATGGATACAATGGTTGCACAACGACTTTTTAGTCCTGTAACTTTTGTGGAAGCTAATTTAAGTGAGCTGCATGATGGGTATTTGTATTTTGATAAATCGGTTCCTTCAACTCCCATTAAAGATTCTGTGGTTACAGTAGTTGCTCCAGAAGAAAATACGAGCAAAGATTTGGTTAGAGGTGAAAAGGATTTTGATACCATTATGCCAGCAACATGGTTAGAAGAGGTAGTTATTTATGAAAAAAGAACGGCATATCAGGTAATGAGAGAAGCTATCAATAGAATTCCTGAAAACTACCCTAAGAACTCTTTTGGTTCTTATTTATACGCAACTTCTACAATGAAGGTAGATGATACTCTGGTGTTAGATTATGAGTTTACTGCAAGTCAGTTTGATAGGGGGTATGTAAATAGTAGCAACAGAAATACCGTGAATATTGAAGAAGTACATTATAAAAAAGATGTGGAGTTTAAGCCTGCTAATTTAAGGTCTTACTATGGTTTTGCGTATGTAAATCCTATACAGTATGCCCCTATATTAGAAGCTCGGAAATTCAAAAAGATGGATATTTACATTATTAAGAAAGATAGTTTGTGGGGAAGAGAAGTATATAAAATTGAGTTTAGTTCTCCTAGAAACCATGCTACCTATACGGGTAGAACATTTGAGAGTAAATACTCGGGCTATGTATATATTACTACAGATGATTATGCTTTTTTAAAGATAGATGAACGTTGGGATGTGACTAACTTTCCGGACCATTTTAAAGAAGGTTATGCCTTTAAAAAAGAGCTTAAAGCATATACTTCTAAAATGTATACAGTAGAGCAAAGCTCCACTAGATTTAAAAAATATCAAGGTGTTTATTATATAGCAGATGTGGAGAATAGGGTAGAAGGGAATGTGAAAAATGAAGCAGGAGATATCAAAAACTTTACGCTTAGTATTCAAGGAACTTGGAGCAAATTTAATGTAGGTGAGGATAAAATATCATACAGAAAAGAGCAAACTCTTTTTGATAAAGTAAAATTTCATAAGGACTTTTGGGACCATTATAAACGTCCGAATATAGTGCTTGAATAGTGCTTTTTCAACCTCAATTTTAACGTTTAATTGGATAGGTTCATGTAAGGGGTGTCAATATTTTTGTACCTTTATGCCTATAGAATATCTTAATAAAATAGAAGTTAAATCTTGCTTGTGAAGTACTGTTCTCAAGAGGTAGAAATTTCCGTAATTTTATATTGAGAAGTGTTATACATGAATATCAATCAAAATACATAAAGTCATGCAATCTTTTTTTAAAATGGGCTATTTAAAAGTTAGTGCCTTTCTTTTAGCTATTAGTTTTTTTGCGTCTTGTAGCAATGTGCCAGATACGGTAGAGAGCTTACCCGCAACTACACAGTTTGTAACCGTTTTGAATATTCCAGCTATAGCTGAAAAAGGAAACTTTGATGAAGTAAAAGAATTCAAATCTTTTAAGATGGCTTCTAGTGAGCTTAAAACAGAGAGTAAAGAATTAGCAGAATTGTTTGATGGGTTTATGGATGACCCAGCAAGTAGCGGTATTAAGCTAAACTCTGATGCTTTTGTATGCTTAATAAATGAAACTGCCTCAGAAAAGTATATGGGACTTTTACTAGCATTGAATGATGGTGATAACTTTAAGGAGTTTTTAAAGAAAGTATTTAAAGCAGCTGACCAAAATTATGATTTAGGAGTATCTAAAGAATACGGTTTTAATACCGTTTGGATTGCAGATGAAGCTTTAGTGGCGTGGGATGATCATAAGGCTATTTTTTTGAGCGGACTAACCTACCGAGCAAAACGTAACCTAGAGTTTACCATGAATGAACTTTTTGAAGGTAACGAAGGCGGTTTGGTAGCCAATGATAGTTTTAATGAGTTTTATAGCAATAAAGAAGATGTTAGTATGTGGTATTCGGGCGATTTAATTGCTGAGGCTATGAGTATGAATCCGCGTGCTGCAAGTTTGCCTTTAGATAAGTTAGAAGGAAGCTATTTATATACATACCTTAATTTTGAGGAAGGGGAAATATCTGTAACAGCTAAGTTTAAGCCAAGTGAAGAACTTATAGAAGAATTGGGTACAGATGGTTCTCAAGTTGCTAGTTTTAATAAAGATTTGGTGAAATACTTACCTAAAAAGTCGTTAATAGCAATGAGTGGTGCAGCTGATATGCCTTTATTTGCTGAGGCGGTGAAAGGAAACCCTAGTTATGACATGATGACTGGAATGGTAGAAGGTCAATTAGGGATATCCTTAGATGAATTATACAGAAGTTTTGGAGGTAGTTTTGTGATAACCTTATCTGATTTTACAGTGATTGAGGTACCTTACTATCCTGGAAGTATGGAGATGGAGGAAAAGCCACTGCCTGAGGTAAATCTTGTCTTAGATATTACAAATAAAGATTTGGTACCTATGTTGCTAAAGAAGTTTCCGCCAGAAATGATTTCTAACAATGGAAGTTATTATGAGATTAGATTAGATAGTAGTTATAAGTGTTATTTAAACTATAACAGTGATGCTGTACTGGTAACCACAAGTTTAGACGCAGCGAAGGCTTTTGGTAAAGGAGGTTTAGATGCTAACTTAGGAGATACTGTAGTAGGAGAACAAATAAGTGAAAATCCGTTCTACATGTATCTAGATTTAGATTTTTCACGTTATCCACAAGAAATGGTAGAGTCTTCAAGTGTAACAAATAATCCTGTGGCTGCTGGGTACATCAAAACCTGGAATGAGTTTGCTGATGGTGTAGAGGTTAAGTATCAAGGTGATTTTACGGTTCAGGGTACTTTCCGTCTGAAAGATGAAAATAACAATAGCTTGTTTGCTATTTTTAAATTGATGGACACTATGGTTCAAGACTTATAATCAATCTGGTAGCTCTTGAATATTCAATTACAACATATTAAGCCTTTATATATGTCGGAAACCGAAGTACAGGTTTCTGACATATTTTTAAAGGAGGAAGTGCTTTTTGAAAAAGGACAACAATACTTGGTAGTGGCACATTCGGGTCATGGGAAAACATCTATTTTAAATATTATTTACGGTAGTAATACTGCCTACCAGGGTGCTGTTAATTATGTAACCACCCCACCATTAAAAAGTCCGTTTGAGGTTCGTAAATCGCATTTAAGTTACGTATTTCAAGATTTTAAATTGTTTACAGATTTAAGCTTGTTTGAAAACATTTGGTTAAAGAATGTACTCACACACCATAAAACCAAAGCAGAGATAGAGGAGCTTATAGATAAGGTGCAGTTATTGCATAAAAAAGATGCACTGGTAAAGAATTTATCTTTAGGGCAGCGCCAACGTGTAGCTATTGTTAGAGCACTTTGTCAGCCTTTTGATTTTATATTACTGGATGAACCATTTAGTCATTTAGATACTGAAAATATTCACTTAGTTGCCAACCTTATTACAGATGAATTAAAAGCAAATAATGCAGGATTGATTCACACCTCTTTAGATGGGGATACATTTTTTAATTACGATAAAGTTTTAAGTCTGTAGCCTATGCTTTATAAATTACAGCGCAAAACCTTAGTGCCCGTGCAAATTATAGGGTATTTAATAACCCTATTTATTGGGGTGAGCATTCTTATAGCTACCCTTCAGTTTTTTGTAGATGTACGCTCGTTATTGTCTGAGCAAACCGATGTGTTTAGCAAAAAGTCGGTCATTGTTAGCAAGCAAGTATCGTTATTTAAAACGTTCAATAAAGACGGGGTGTATTTTGATGCAGAAGAGATTGAAGAATTACGTAGTCAGCCTTTTGTAGAAGAGGTGTCAACGTTTACCAATGCAGGGTTTGAGGTAAGTGCTTTTACAGATAAGAGTGGCAACGTACCTATGTTTTATACCGATCTGTTTTTTGAAAGCGTACCAGATGCTTATTTAGATGTAACTACGGATGATTGGAAGTGGGAGCCCGATTCAGACTTTATACCTATTATTATACCAGAAAATTATTTAAATCTTTACAATTTTGGTTTTGCAGAAAGCCAAGGCTTACCGGTGTTATCTAAAAACACTATCACCAAAATTCAGTTTAATATTCAAATTGCCGGAAATGGTAAGCGTAAAGTGTTTAAAAGTAATATCGTAGGTTTTTCTGATAAGATTAATTCTATTTTGGTGCCTATGGATTTTTTAACATGGGCTAATGCTAACTATAGCGACACAGAGAAGCGTAAGGTTAGTAGGTTGTTAGTTGATTTTAAAGATCCATCAGATAAAGCCATATTGCAGTTTTTTAATGCACATAACTATAATATAAACAAGCAAGATTTAGAGTTTACAAAGGTTATTTTCTTTTTTAAAACAGGCTTGTTATTTGTGTTGTTAGTGGCTGTAATTATAATAGTGCTTTCAGTAGCATTTATTCTAATGAGTAAGAATCTTATTTTACAGAAGAATGCAACTACCATACTTAATTTATATTACATAGGGTATAGCCCAAAACAGATTGGTAAGTTTTACCAAATGCTTACCGCTGGTGTTACTTTTGTAGCCATAGTATTAGCATTGATTTGCTGTACATTAGTGCGCGGTTATTATTTAGATAAGTTTTCTAATATGTTTGAGGCAACTAATAACCCTAATTATATAGTGCCTATAGGTGTTTTTATTTTACTAGTATTGGTAGGGTTGTATTATGTATTACTAGCCAGAAGTATTAAAAAATTAGTAGTTCCTAAAAGCTAAATTTATCAGCAGCTTACCAGTTGTTTTCTGGTGGATTGTGCATATACCAATACTCAATAATATACTCCTGATAGGTTAGGAATATGCTTAGTGCTCCAATAATTAGTACGAACCCAATAATTGTGGGTACAAGCCATTTATAGATGCGGTAGTAATTGGTGTTTTCTAAAATATTGTAGAAATCACCTTGACGACGGTATACTATGTTTAAGATTTCGCCATTAACAGGATGGCCTTTTTTAGCATAATCCATTTCATCTATAACGTCAACCCCTTGTTGGTTGGTAAACTTTACTATAGGTGTAAATTCCAATTTGGTTTGAGGATAAGCTGCATCTCTACTATTTACTTGAACCCTAGCTATTTTAAAATCTATTACCTCGGCAGTTGTAGCAGTTCCTTTATAAAAAATAACAAGGTGTATATACATGGTATACAAGCCCAATATAAGTAAAGGGATACCAAAAAGAGTAAGCAGGCATATAAATACAATATAGTCTTTCAGTAATAATAGTGGTAGTAAGCTATAGTAGGTCATTATATTTATTGGTTTAGTCAGCTTTTAATTTGGTATAAGGCTGTGTATCATCTATAAAATAAATGGCATCGCAAACCTCAGATACTTCCATTTCTGCATACGAGTGACCTAGCATTCTACAATCTAACTGATGTTCGCCAGTGTATAAATGTAAAGTGTTTAAAGGGTTTAAACTCATAAAATAACTTGCTTTCCCTGGAGTTTTTAATTGCATAGCTTCAAATTCAATAGAGCCTTGTTTAGGAGGTTTTACTTTAGAGTTAAAAAGAAGATTAGTTTTTTTACCTTCTAAAGAACTATAAGCTATAAAAAAGTAAGCCTCAGGGAAATCTCGTTTCAGTAGTTTTCCAAAGGTTATTCGATTGTTTTTTTGAAAGTAATGTGTCTGAATTGCCTTTGGCTCTTTAAGGTAATGAGTGGAAGAACCCCATAAAACCATTTTACCAAGTGGGTGTAAGAACTTTACATTCTTTGCCATTTCAAAATCCCTATCATTGTTTTTATCGGCTGAATTAGAATTGTGTAACCTATTGGCTTCTGCTATAATATTAATAAGCGTTTGTTTTAAAACTAAGGTTTTAAAGTCATCCGATTTTCTACTTTCAACATGGTATAAAAGTTTTTCGGTTTCAGTAATAATAATTTGTTTTTCGGTATCATCAATCTTTCTTGAATAAAAGCTACTTTCTATTAGGGTTCCTAAGGTTTCGTAGTATAAGGGTAAATTATCTTCTAAAATATTGTCTAAAGAATTAATTTCTTCGGTAAGAAAGTCTTTAAGGTGTGCTAATGTATTGTTTCCTGTAAACTTAGATTCTACACCAATAATCATAATCGAATCTTGTTTGGAATTGCAGACTTTTACCCAATCCATTAGTTGGTTTAATTCTTGGCAAGGAAATATTCCATACATGCCATCGTATATATGTTTAGAAGCACCATCTTTTAAAAATTGAGTATAGCCATAATACATTTCAAACAAATTAGATTCAAAGGCTATTACTGAAAAGTGCTTTTCTGAGTGTAGCGCTTTAATTAATTCTATACGCTGGGTGGTTATAGTACCTTCTAAATGGGTAGGGTCTCCTAAGGCAAGAATGCTAACCTTATCACTTAAGGCTTGTGCTACTGCTTTAGTATCTTGAGCTTTAGCGCTATTAAAATAAAAGAAGAGGGGAATAAGTGTTATAAATTTTACCATGAGGGTGTTTTGTGTAATTGCTTGGTGCAACTACTTAAATAGTAATTAGTTTATAATAATGATTAGTCTAGTTCTTTGGTTATCTGGTCGTCAAATTTAAAATTGAATAATACCCATTTGTTTTCTGCTTTATAATACTGAAAGATGAATCTGAGAGGTTGACGCTGATATTTTGCTGCATACGTATAGGTTTTAAAAAAGGTACCTATGTTTTTTTCTTTTAATTTTTCATAACCAACGTATTTTCCAAAAAGAGGAATGCTTTGTTGTAGCTGTTCTTTTAGATTGGTAACAGCATCTTTGTTCTTGGTCATATAAGGGTTGGTGCCAAAAAGATAGTCCAAAGCCTCGGACGGCGACTTTTTATATTTTTCAAAAAATACTTTTGTAAGTTCTTCAGGGCTCGTTTGCGCAGTACTTATATAAGCAGTAGATAACAAACAAAGGATGAGTAAAATCTTTTTCATAGAGGTTAAATTAAGTGTTGTTAAGGTATTGAAAATATACGTGGTTCATAGTTATACGTAAGAAAGCTCTCTTTTGTTACAAAGAGAGCTTTCAGTATTTGTAGTGGGAAAAGCTAATTACTGTATATCATCAAAGTTTTAGTGGCCGGTAAGCACAAATAAAACTGGTGTTACTTAAATATTAATAGGGGAATTGTGTTTAATATGGTAGTGGTATGAAGATATTGAATTATAATGGTAAAACCTAAAAATTAACATTTAAAATGTTGTTTTACAGTGTGTTGTGGTGTTTTGTAATAAAATAACATCTTTTTGTTAGATTTATGGTTGCTATCTGTTAAGTACTTAATTTTGTTTGCCGAATTGGTAATTAATGGGGCTCTTTTATGTAGGTTAAATAATTTTATGTTATTTATATTTGTAGATGTATATTTCTTACATTCATCTATTAGATTTATGGTGTTTGACATTTATTTTATGCTGTAAATAGTTTACTTTTAGTAATAGGTAAGAGCAAGTGTGTGTTACTAAACATCACTACTATGGAAGCTACTATTGCTAAATTACAAACTATTGCTCATGGTTTTAAACCAATTGAAGGAGCAGCAAAAAGGATTTTTGAATGCAAAACTACCGATGATTGTTTTGCATATGCATATGGTTTTTTAAAATATAATAGTTATCAAATACGCTGCTTAGGTGTTTTTATTTTGGGCAAAATTGCTGCTAAAAATCCTAGGGCATTACAAATATTACAATTAGAGGTAAGTAACGACCCTAGTTGGCAAGTACAAGAAACTTTGGCTAAAGCATTTGATCAATATTGTAAAGATGTTGGTTATGAGAATGCGCTACCAACTATAAAAGATTGGTTACAGGATACCAACCCAAATGTATGTAGAGCTGCAACAGAAGGATTACGTATCTGGACAGGCAGATCTTATTTTGCACAGCATCCTGAAGTGGCTATTCAGTTACTTAGTAGCCAAAAAAATAATGATAGTGCTTATGTGCGTAAATCTGTTGGAAACGCATTAAGAGATATAAACAAAAAATACCCCCAAGCAATAGCTACGGAAATTAGTAGCTGGAACATAGATACCCCAAACACACGGTTTACGTATAATTACGTAACGAAGGATGCACGAAAGAAAAAAGCCATCGCCTAATTTAGGGGAGGGGGAATTGTTGCTATGTGATATTTTAAATTTTGTAAAATGACCGTTTGTAAAACCATAAAGTTGTTGCAGAGGGTCATTTTGTTTTTTGAGGTATTAAGCTATCATCAAGATTAAATATTTCTAGGGTTTGTTTACTAAGGTTATTATTGGTTGTTCTTGTTAGTTATTAAAATGAGTATGAAGCCAATTATTTGTATTAGAAAGATGATGCCTATTGTAAAGAAGAAAATGTATATTGTTACTTCTAAATATGAGTATAAGAACTTAGGGAAACAATTATAGTACCCACAAATTTCTACAAAGTTTAAAACCGATAAAATAAAAAATAGTCCGAAGAGTCCAAAATAGTAATTCTTAGGTCTTAGCGATAGATAGTATAACGGTAAACTAAAAAATAATACTAAACTTACTATCATAAAATTTTCTGCCCCTCCGGAAAAATGTTTAAAGCTGTGTAGTATTAAAAAAAATAGTAACAAACCAAATAAAATTAGGTTTGCTACTATGAAATATGATTTTAATTTTTCAGTTTTCACTGTTTGTTATTTTAAAACGTATACTTACATGCTATATTGCCTTTTGAATAGGTATGTATAGGTCTACAATACATTTTTGTTCAGGATGTGTTCTAAAATCGTTATGGTAAATTTCAAAAGGATTGGCATCTGCTTTCTTATAGCCTTTCTCATTCATCCAGATAAATAAGCTGCTCCATGCTTTTTCAAATTCTGCTAAGGTAATGGTAAAGCATCCTTTAATGTATTTGTTAGCGGGTAACGTAGTAGTAGCAACAGCTCCTTCTGTTTTAGTATTTTTAGGAACCTTGATACCTGCACTTATGCGTACTTTATCTGGGTCGGTAACTTTAAAACTATCATGATATACAGTTATCATTTTAGTTTCTGGTTGTTGCATCAACTCTCTTGGGGTGGCCCAATGTATTAATTGTTGGTACGCCTCTTTAACCTTGGTGTGGCCAATAGCGGTTACGTAAGCAATTTGTAACTCGGGCAATTCTACGGTAGTGATGTGTGCATTCATGTCTATCCAGTTTTTAAGTTCTTGAATACTCCAAAGGTATCTTTCAAATAAAAAATTGGGTTGACCATTCTTGCTTTTCGGTTGGCGAATCTTGCTAAATTTTCCTGGTAGTTCTACTCTAAAAGTAGAAGGACTCACTCCATAGAATTTTTTAAAAGCGCGGGTAAATGATGAATTACTACTAAAGCCATATTGTAGCGCCAATTCTGTTATAGCAATATCGGGCTTGTGCATTAAATCTGCTGCAGCTTTTTCTAGGCGTCTTCTATTGATATAAACTGTAAGAGGCTCGCCAGTAATCACCTTAAAAATACGATGGAAATGATAAGGTGAGTATATGGCAATTTCTGCTACAACCTCTAAGGTTAATGCGGTGTTTAAATGTGTATCTATATATTTAAATACTGCATTCATTCTGTTTTGGTATTCGGTAGTAAGGTGTTGTAAGTTTGCCATAAGGGCTAATATACAACTATATTTTAGGCAATAAAGTACCTTAAGAATACACTCTTGGGTTGCTCAAGCATAATGATATTTTACTTCTTAATTTCTGCTAATGGTGGTTTCTGCCAATAATAAGGCATTAATAGTTTCTATTCTTATGGGTTTGGCTATAAAGCCTTTTACCAATGGGTATGCCGCTGCCTTTTCTCTATCAGCTGGGTCACAACTTGCCGAAAGCATATAAATAGGAATTTTAAAATTGGGGTGTGTTCTATGTAAGTTATCAATAAACTCCCAACCGTTCATTAAAGGCATATTAATGTCTATTAATAAGAATTCTGGTTTTTGTTTAAGGTAATCTTTCTCAAACCACTTTAAGGCATTCATGGCATCTGTAAAACTAACAAGTTTAATGTCTTTGTTAAAGATAGCCAACGTCTTTTTCAACAACAATACCGTTAAGGTAGAGTCTTCTACTATGCATATATTCATATCTCTTTCCATCATTTTTTGAAATATATTTTAAATGTTGAACCTACGCCTTCTTCACTTTCAAATACACATTTACCTTTTAAAGCTTCAAGCTGATTTTTAACAATAAACAAGCCAATACCTCTATCAGATAGATTTTTGTGAAACGTTTTGTACATACCAAATAGTTTATTGGAAGGTGCCTGTTGTTTCATGCCTAAACCGTTGTCTTTAATAGCTATTACTTCATAATCATCTAATTCGGTATGTGAAATTTCTAGTTTTAAGCTACAATCAGGGTTTCTAAACTTAATTGCATTATCTATGATATTACCAAATATGTTTATTACATATTCAGGAATATGGATAATAGACACTTGATCTGGTATGGTGTTTACTATCTGTGCTTTAATAGTTGCTATTTCTTCAGATTTATTGTTTAAAGCAATATTAAAATGTTCAAGAATATTTACTTCGGTTACATCTTCTTGGTTATGAGAATAACTGTTAATAGCCTTGTTTAAATCATCCATGGTTTGCGATAACCCCTTTGAGGTGGCATTCAGCATTGGAAAATAATAGTTACTAACATCTTTTGGAAATTCTCTCTTTACCAAATCTATTATCATGGATAAATTGCTAGAATGTGATCTCAGGTTGTGAGATATGATATAAGCAAAATCTAGCAGTCGTTGATTTTGATCTGTTACCAAGTATAAAAGATTCTTTATTTTATCTTCTGTTTGATAGATGTCTGTTAAATCGGTTAATTGAATTACAAACATTAACGGAATCATATCTTCATCTCTTATGATAGAAATGGTTAATTTGACTCTTATTCTTTGTCCTAATCTATTAATGTATTGCTTTTCTCCTTGATATTGAGAAATAGTTCCCATTAAAAATTTAGCTAATACCGTTTCAAGTTCTTCTAAATCTTCGGTGGGTACAAAATCTATTAAAGGCTTGTTTACTAATTCTTCTTCAGTATATCCTAGCATTGCACTTAGAACAGGGTTGGCTTTTATAAACCTTCCTCCAATGGTAACCATAGCAATACCTTCTGTAGCATTTTTAAAACTGCTGTCTAGGGTGTATGACTGCAGGTTTAAATTCATTTTTTCGCGGGTCTCTTGGTCAACGTCTTTATAAAGAAATTGAATTCCAAGACAAATATCCTTAGTATATTCAGGTACGCCTACTAAATGAATCCATTTTTTAGCTCCACTATCTGTAACAATTTCTAGAATACTATCAAATCTGCTTTGTTTTGTGAGTGCTCCTTGTCTAACTGTTTCTATATATTTTTTAGCAGAACTAGTACTGTACATTCTCATTAAATCAATAAATGAGAATCTGTTTTTTAGTGTTTCATGTATTTTACATGAAACAGTATCAAAGTACATTACTTTGGTTTCGTTATTAAAATAGGCCTGACCTATTTCTGCTATTTCTAAGGTGTGTTGTAATTTTGTACAATTCTGAATCGCTTCCATAATCCTCCTCTTTTCATACAAATGAACGATAAAATTGACTCTTTTATCGTGATTTCATACGATGAGGATGAATCCGTAGATGAATGGAAGATATTTAAAGATAAAGCGAAAAGAGCCTTTCGGTAATTAAAGGCTCAGAGTATAAAAAGAGATAGGTGACTAGATTATTCACCTATTCCTTTCTGATAGATTTGAATTTCGTAAGATGATGGTGACAAAAAGGTAATAGTGAATGATCGGCCAACTGAGTTTGTGTTTTCCATCATTTCAACGTGAATTTTTTGATCTTGCGTATATTCAAAATTAAACTCAGGTTGGTTTAAAATGAATGGATCTTTATTTGTAAGGGTGGTAGACTCAGTATCACTCCAAGGCATCACTAAATCATTGTTATACCAAATACTATTAATTGTTAAGTTATTTTCATTGGTGTAATCTAAACTATTGGCTTCGTATGAAATGGTATCATAAACAATTTCTGGTTGCATAGAAATAGGCTGTCCATCATCATCTGTCTCCGTATTACATGATAAAGTGGTTAAAGAAATAACAAATGCGATTAAAAGTAGTGATAAAGATTTCATAGACGTGTATTTATTGGTATTTGCTAAATTTTATATTTCGTATAAAAATGTTCCCGACTTGGTACATTAAGATTTTTCTATAGATGAAAATAAGAATGTTTAAATAAAAAAGCTATTTTTTTATAAAAAAATTACTGTTAAAATTATGTGTTTTATTTAAATTGCTTGTAAGTATTTGGGTGATTTTTATGAATTTATCAAAATGCATAAAAAGAGTAATTTTTGAATAAGCTCTTAGAAGGTTTTTTCCTTGTTTTTTAATTTAAAAATAATTCATTTACAAGGCTTATAGGGCTTGTTTTAAGTAGATTACTTAATTTACATGAATTAGTTTTTGAACTTTGTTTTTCTTAAATCCGCCGGCATTGCCCCACGGCGGATTTTTAAATTTTAATTTGTGGGTACTGTAGTTTACATTTTTACGGTATAATGAATCTGATTACTTGTTAAGAGAGCCTTTTCTAAATTGTAAAAGTTTTTGTTATTCTTTAGGGAATAGCGTATTCTATAAACGCTTAAAAATTCTAATATTATTTATTAGTGTAAGTTTCTAAAGTTGTTTTTAGCGCAACTACTTCTGCCTTATTAGCATAGTTTTTTAAAAGTTGGTTAACTTGGTTGGTGGCTTCTTCGCAGTTTCTTTTATTATTTTTACACATTTTCACATAAGTTCTAGCAATACGGTAGTTAACCTTGTATGCGTTCGGAAAAATAACTTTAGCCAATGTGTATTCTACCAAGGCGTTGTGTAGCTGTTTTTTATTGGCCATTTTATCTCCCTTTTCTAAATGCTGATTGAATATCTTCTTTTTGCGGTAAAGGGCAATCAGTTCATTCTCTTTATGTGTAATATGTTGTTTATAAGTATTTCGGGTGGTGTTTTTTTGGTGCATCTCATCAATGCCTGTAATCTGCGAAACAAAAATAATAACCCCAACCATAAACATCATTGCCAAGAGCATGGTTACTTTAGGTTTTAAATTAGTCTCTTCTAATTTGGCAAACTCTAATAGTTCTTTTAGCTCTTGCGGAGATAGTTTTTTAATATCACCATGTAATGCTAAAGGAGCAGGTATAGGCGTAGTTGTGTACTTACTACTATATAGCGATTTAATGTGTTGGGTGATATTAAATTTACTGTTTTTCATGACAGTTTTAAAGGGCTAAAATTCAGTTTTTTTCAATTGAAATTTTCAAACTCCGTTAAAGTTATAAAAAAAACTCCTACAATTCTAAACCAATTTGTGATATGTTTTAAGGCTTTTCTGTAGTTTCTATAACTTCTGGTTCTGCAGAAACTTCTATAGTTTCAGGTGTTTCCTCTTTTTTAATAGCCTCTTCTTGTGCTGCTTTTTCAGCTGCAATTTTTTCAGCTTCGGCTTTAGCTGCCGCTGCCTCTTCCATAGCTGTTATTTGTTTTTGGCATTCTGCTACGCATAAATCACATTGTGCATAGTTTTCCATAACTTCTTGGTAAAAAGCCAATTCTTTTTCAGCTTCCGGAGCTCCTGTAAGTTTTTCAAATAAAGCAGCCTCATAGGTTTTTAGAAGTGCCCTGTAGCGTATATAACTCTTTTTGTTTTCGTAGCTTTCTTGGGTTACGCTAGCTAATATTTCATCAAAATATTTTAGGGTGCTTATTTGGTTGTATAGGGCTTCGCTACTAGTTTCTTTACCTTCTAAAGGGTTTAATAAGGCAGTTAGTAGTTGATGGCTTTTAGCAAGGTTGTCAATGTACTTGTTTTCTTCATAGAAATTGTTCAGTTGTCTATCTATTTCATTGTATCGGTTGGCTACAAGTGCGTATCGATCATCTTTATTTTCTTCTTCAGAAATATAATTGTAACGCTTATGCTCTTCCGCTACATTTTGCTTGTATAAATAGCTTTCTTCGATAGTTTCTATTAATAAAGAAGCTTTTAAGCTTTCATTAGTAGAGTGTATATTTTTAAGGTAATTATCTAAGTTTTTTTGAATGTTATAAGCGTTTGCAAAATTTCTTACATAATGCTTAAACATTGGTTGTTCTCCTTCAGAAAAGGTCAAATATTCCTCCGCAATTTTAGTTTGATAAGCATCGGTAAACGCAGGTTCTTCAGAATTAATTTTAGGCATAAAACGAGTTTCCACAACCAAAATCATAGGATAAGTATGGTTTTTAACAGCATTTTGAAAACTCTCCGGACCAGGGAAATCTTTATTGTCAATTCCTTTAAAAAATTTAGACTTACCTCGGTTATGGTCAAAAGACCAATGTACGCGGTATAAGCGTACCCCAGTTACTACCTCTCTATAGTCAGGGTCTTTGTTATATTCTATCAGGTTTATTAAAAAACTATGCTCTTGGGTAATGGTATTGCCATTGGTGCCCTTATTTTTGTCAGCATCAGAAAGTGTTCCTAATTCATCTAAACCGCTGCTTACTCGGCCTTGGAAACAGGTTAGCAATTCAGAAGCACCAAAAGGATTCCCTAACATTAATTGCGATGCCGATTTTGCTATATCTGTGGTAATGGTAACTAACTCTTTCCAAAATCCGCTAGACTCTCTGCTAAGCATGGCTTTAACCTTAAACTTACCGTTTAGGTTGGCACGCATATTATTGGTGTTTATATTGTCTAATAACTTCCCATCGTAGTTTTCAAATTTCTTTACACTTGCTGGGTTTTTAACGTCAAATAAAAATAGAGGTACACTAATACTATCACTTTCTGGTAGTGCAAAATCTACTTCCATGTATAAGTATTGTAATTGGTCGTCTTTACTTAATCCTGCCTTTTTAGCCAACTTACGGTTAAAGTTAACCATATTAAAAAGCTCTAAGTACTTGTTCTTGTTAAGTAGGAATAGGTATGAAGAAACTCTGTTATGATTTTCCGGAACTTCTATTCTATGTTCTTTTGGAGGCCAACTCTCTAATTCTGTAGAAGTTAGAAAGCCTTTTTGGGCTTGTAGATAAAATGTAAGTAAACAACATAGTAGGGAAAATAGCAAGTTATTCTTCATAATATGAATCAGTTAACAACTGTAATTTTGTAATAATAGTGTATTCATTTGGGCCCTGAAAAATACAAATAAAAGTTGATTGTCAAAATTTACTGATTATCAATACGGAAGAATTAACATTTTTGCATTTTTGACGATGCTTTCTAGGGGTATTCTTAATTATAACTATTATTTAAAGTAATACTTACAGTAAGTTTTAATTGAGAAATGAAGGCTGTTATTTGTTGATTTATAGTGTAGTACTGTTAATAATATAATGGTTAAAACGTATGTATAGAGTTCTGATTTAAGTATTTTAGAGGAATACTTAAACCTTTAAATCTTCTATAATGGCAGCGCAACAACTAACCATTTTTTTTTCAGAGAAGTATCCTGAAATTCAGTATTCTTTTAAGGAGCTTGGGCAAATAGCCTTGCATAAAATTTCTGAAGACCTTACGGTTTTAAAAATTTATTTCACTGGCTTACAACTACAAGATACAGGTAATGATATAAACAGTAGTGTGGAGCAATTAGTAGAAGTGATGTTAACTAATTACCCAGTTAATTATGCAACTTTGAAGGAGTTAGATGGGCAAGTTGTTACAATTAAACATGGATGGACAAACCATGAAACTTTTACCATGCTTAGTATTTTAGATGGTGAACCAATAGGGCATAGTACCATTAGCTTTAAAAAGGTTGAGAAAGATATTTTTGAAATAGTCTGGAACGGTATTTGGGGAGAAGAAAATAATGAGCGGAATATGTTAGCTTTGTGTTTACGTGCTCAGAAACGGGATGTGGTGGTAACGCCGTTATGTATGCATGATCAAGAGTTGTTAGAAATGCATGAAAATGAGGTTACTCATCCCGGTCAAAAAATGGTGAAGAAAAACTGGATGAAACGGTTGATGCCACTTTGAACAAAAGGCAAACAGCGATTAATAAATAGGGTTAGGGTACCATAGTGATTAAAGAAATGAAGGTTACAAAGTTTTTAAGTTTTTTTGTGTTGGTTGGTATACTTAGTTTATTAAGTGGTTGTGGTAGTATTCAATTACCAGCTCCTTCTACATCAAACAATCAAAAACAACAATTTAGCAGTGAACTTAATAAGGGAAATTCCCTCTCTTATACTTCCATGGTTACAGCAGATAGTTTTTTGAATTTCACTGGTATTGCCTCGAGCATAGGTTTACAGATGCCTTTAGAGTTACCTAATTCTAAGTATGATTGGATTGTAACTATTGAAGCTTTGGAAGATAAACCTTTTACAGTGGCTCAGGTTAATGCTATGACGCGATTGTTAGCGAATGATTCTAACGTATACATAACTTACATTGGGGATACACGTTGGAAGACATACCAGGTTAAGAAAACAGATGAGTTATATGGTAAAGTGGCTATAGCGCATAAGTTGTATTCACCGTTGCAGCCTGAAGGGTATACGCAAGCCATTTTAGAAGCTTATAAATTGTTTATAGAGGCAAATTTGAGTAAGCTAAGTTTTAAGCACAAAAAGTATAATTATACAGTAACTCAAGCCGTAGATGTATCGCATAAGATAGCTTGGTTTGTAGCTAAAAATCAGCAGTGGGCTGTTATAAAATTAAAAGCGGATGGTGGTTTTAGTGACACCGATGTAAGGCGTACAATGGAATCTTTAGGATTGGTTAAGGGTTTTAATGCTCATCAGTTTTTTTGGAGGAATACTGATTTTGAAAATGCAGATACTAATTATATGACGGTTTGGACACCGGAACAATCTATAGATAATAAGGGGGCAGTAACAGAACTTGTTTTTGGTTTTAGTATTCCTCGCTCTATGGCGCCTTTAGAAATATATAATGCCATGCACAATATTGTCTTGTATACGCAACAAGAATTAGGTGGTTTTGTTGTAAACAAATATGATGAGCCCTTAAACACAGCAAAGGATATAGTAAACATAAAAACAATTGTAAAAAGCTTACAAGAGGAAGATATGCAACCGGGTACAGGAGATGCCTTATATGTATTTGAGACTACTTATACTAAATAATAATCTTTGATTATGAGATTACCTGTTTGGTGTACTTTTCTTGAAGTTGGTTACTGTAATTTTAGGTACATACCACTATCTTCCATAAGGGTTCTAAAAGCTGGTAATTGATTGCCTAGAGCCTCTTTAGGTATGATGTATAAAGCAGTTTTTTCTCTAAAAATTACAAACCAATTATCAAATTCTTCTACAATATAGGATGGATCGTAATTTTCTTCGAAACTACTTACTTCAGAAGCCGATTTAACACTAACCTCGTCAAACTCAAAGGAAATTGTTTGGTGCAGTCCATTGCGTTTGTAAAACCCTTTACGATGGTTGTAATATAAAAAAGCGGGCATTACCACTACTATGGCTATACCAATAAATAAAAACCGCGTTGCTGCAGGGTCTTCTGGTTGTACTAGTCCTAAATAATTAATAAGAGCATAGATAAAAGTACCAATACCTCCTAAGGTTATAAGTCGCATAGAAGTTTTACGATACAAAATCTTAAAAATTAGTTTTATGTAATCTTTAAATTCAATTTTAGAGGTAAAAGCTACCATAATAATCCTTTCGTAATTTGCGGCAATATAAGTAAGTATTTTTAGAGTTGCTACCGAAATAGCTGGTAAAAATAATAGCCGCTACTAAGCGGCTATTATTTGATAATATTGATTTAAATATCATATTCTATAGGTGTGCCAACGTATAAATTACTTTTTAGATAGTAATACTTTGTTGTTAGACGCTTCATTAGCAGCATTTAAGATTGCTACTAATTTTGGCCAGTCTTCTGCTTTTTCAAAATTATGAGCGTGTATCTCGGTTACTGTCATTATTACTTGGTTGCCTTCTATTTTAGCTTCGCATGTAAAAGAACCAGCTTCGTTTTCAAAAGATTTATTTAAGTTGTCAACTGGTTTGGCTACATAACCTTCTGGAACTGTAAAGCGAACTTCAGTAATTAATTTTTTAGCATATTGTTGATATACATCTAAGGTACGCTCTTGATCTTCTTCTTTAATAAGTATTTGGTTACCCATTAATTTTCCAATTTCAACAATTAGGTTTGGTCCTGCTTTTTTAACAAACTTGTTATTGATGTCAAAACTTTCGGAATACACCATAGGGTCTTTTAATCCGTAGCGTCCGGTACTATCTATTTTATACTCATAATTAGTAAGTTCATCTTCTAGTTCATAAAATTCTTTAGCACCCGCTTCAAACCATTTTTTCTGTTTGTCTTTATGGTCGGCTTCAATAGCATCAAACGCATCTCTTAAACGCTGTTGTCTTTTTTTAGAACTAAAGAATTCAATAAACGGAGTAGATTTAAAATACTCATAATCCTCATAAACATAATCTGGGTAAATAAAGTAATATGATTGCCAACTAGATTTTCTATGTCCAATTGCACTACGTTTTGTTTTAAGTTGAAGTCCTTTAAAATCGTCAGTTAAAGAAGCTTCAATAGTATAATCTGTTACATTATCTTCTGCAGTAGATACTGGTAGGGTTTGTAATTCAATATCTTTTAAACGCTTGTTGTCAAATTTTAAAAAGTATACCTCTGTACCCTCTAAAAGCGGAGAAATTTGTCCGGCATCAGAATTTAGTTCAGGATTGGTGAAGTATAAAGTTGGTGTTGTATGTGTTTTAATAATTAAGTTTACATTTTCTGTAAACAATAGCTCTTTTATATCTCCATCATAACGCTTTTTAGCTACAATAATATCATAACCAATATCCATTTTCTCTAAGTTAGAGGCGAACATATTAATAAAATGGCGGTCGTTATTAATCATTGTTGGAGTCCACTTACTCATTAGTTTTTCTACTTCTACCAATTGTTTATCGTAGGCATAAAATGCCATTATATTATTGGTAAGGTAGTGATGTCTCATGAAGTAATATAAGTCTACTACTTGATCTGCTTTGTTTTCAAAAAATAGATTCTTATACCTGTCATATTTCCATTTGCCAACATCTAACCAGTCATCATAAAGGTTAATTACTTCTTGCTTGCTAACAGTGCTTTTAATAACTTTTTCGTCTTCTGGTAAAAAAGCATAGGTTCGGTCTTCAAATTTACCGCTACGAGCAAAAACAGCCTGAAATTTATAGGTTGGCATTTGTACTAACGGAAAAATATAGCGTTCAGATTCAAACTTAGGAATATCGTGCGCCACTAGCTCGTACTCACGTAAGTTACGTTCGTTGTTAGGTATTTGTTTTAGTTCTGGTGCGCCATTAAAGTTCTTGAATGTAATAAAGAAGTCGTTCTCTGTTTTTAGTGTTAGTTTATAATCTACAACAGGGTAGTCATCGGCTAAGGTTTCTTCTTCTGGGGTAAATTTCACAGCCTCTTTAGAAACAAATGATTCTACTACGTATACATAAAAATCTAAAACATCCCCTATTTCTAAGTTACGTATAGCTACTTTGTATTTGTCGTCTTGTTTAATTGCTTCTTCATCTACATCAATAAATTCTACAGTTCCGTCTGGTTTAATTATTTTAACGGCCACTACACGGTAGCTCTTTTTAGAACGTTTACCTTTAGAAGATCTAAAGAATTTGTTATATGAAAACTCTGAATAATTTTCTACTGCTGCTGCATCTAATAGTTTAATACGCTTTCTTATAGAGGTAGTAAATGTTACATTCTTAGCATATTTGTGGTAGTCGTAATTCTGATTCTTATAAAGAATAACGGCAGATTCATTGTTCCATTTTTCAGGAATATCTACCACATCTTTATAAGCATCATTTGCTCCCCAAAAGTAGTCTTTAGCTTCTTGCTTCACTTTTTCAGGTGTTTTCTGAGCCATTAGTACACAGGGCATAAGCCATGCCAGTACTAGTAAATGTTTTAATTTCATGAGTATGTTTATTTATATTTTAGTTAAGGTTATTTGTTCTTGATAGAAAGTAGTTAGCTTTTTATGAAAGTCATTCCATTCAGTAAAATGGTCTTTTGTTATTTTATCTTTCTTGAAGTTGAATTTTTTGTTGTAGAAAATTGTGTTTCCTTCTTGCTTATAGGTAAGGGATGCCGAGAATTCGGGTGTGTCTACAGTTAAATCACTAGGTAGGTAAGTAGCCTTATAACCTTCGGGTATAGTAAACACCACAGCATCATCAATTTCTTTTTTATAGTAAAAACAATAGTCTGTTTTTCTTTCAGAAAAATCCATAGATTCATAAGGGTTTGCAAATTCTAAACCAATGTACATTTCATTACCGTAAGCCATGGTGTAATTTTGCAATGTAACATCATAATCCATAGTTATTTCAGCATCTCTATCTGTAAAATCTGAAGTAGTAGGGTTTATAACCTTTACATTATCATTGTCTTGGTAAGATAAATAGCTTTTTAAAAAATCTTCTTTATCGGTATTTTCCAGCGTATGATAAAATTGAAGTAAGCTCGTACGGCTTTCTCCTTTCATTACACGGTGTACTTTTCCTTTTAGGGTTTCACCTTCTAAGGCTAGCTCCATGTTTGTAGTAACTTGGTTTTGAATTGAGTTAGTTACAGGAATTCTTTCTAAGATATAAGAATCACCATTTTCAATTAAAACCTGTCTGTTTTGTATACGGTTTGCATATTCTCCAAAGGCATTGTAATCTTCTGTACCATCTAAAAAGATAAACTTACCATTTAAGTTAACCGCACAAATCATATGGTTATCTACCGCTAGGTTTGGAGTGCTATAATCATAGGCAATATGGTTGGTTCCTATCCAGCATAAACGAGCATCATACCCAGCTTCTGTAAGCATGTTTTTGGTTAGGTTAGCCATTCCTTTACAATCTCCGTAACGGTTATTATATACATTAGCCGCTTCGTCTGGTTTAAAGCCTGCAATACCATCTTCAAAAGCTATGTACCTAATATTGTCTTGAACCCAATAAAAAATGTTTTTAATTTTTTCCTCATCGTTTTGAGCATCTTTGGTAAGTTCTGCAACTTTGTCTTTAAAATCGGTATGGTTGTTTGCCAATTCCTCTGTTAAAGATTTGTACCAAGCATATTGGTCTGCAGTAGACTCAAATAACTGCTCTTTAGTACCCTTTTTAGTATGTGATTTTGCCAATACCAATAAATGCGGATATACATAACTAAAGCCTGGCATGCGATTCTCTTTGTATTGAGATGGTAAATTTTTAGCAATGAAAGTATATATGGTATTGTCACCTTCTTCAGTAACTGTTTTTTCAATACCATAGTCACCAAAGTTTACTTCTTTAAACTCAATAGAAAGCCAAGACGGAACTTCAATTACAATTTTTCGGTTGGCAACAGGGTATTGGTCAGAAAAAGGTAAAGTAGTGAAGTACTTAATATCTTTAAACTCTTTGGTAATTTCAATGTTATATTTAGAACCAAACATAGGAAAATCTATACTAAAAAGTTTTACCCTAACATCGTTATGAAAAATGCCATTACTACTATAAGCTTGGTCATTTACGTTTAAAAAGAAGTTGTTTTTGCGGTTAGATCGGGTGGCAGTTAGTTTAGTGATTTCTGATTTACCATCGTAAAATTCGTAGATAGGAATATCTGCTCTAGTACCAATATTTAGTATAGAGTACTGTACATCATTTTTTACAGTTACTAAATTATTGGAATTGTCAAAGTCAAAGGTAACATGGTTTTCGTAATAATTAATAGCAAGATCATCATCGGGGAACTTTGCTTTTAAATCGTTAGCCTCTACAATCTGTTCTTCTTTTATCTTTAATTTTTTTTGTGCGTTAGTTTGAATGTAAAAGAGCGAAAAAATTGATAAAAATATAAGTGTTTTATTCATTGTGTGGTAGGTTTTCAACAAAAATAATATTTTCTATGAAAAACGATAATTGTTGCACCATATTTTATAAAATATTGATAATTAATATTCCTTAGGTGTGAATATGTAAAGTAAAATGGAAGAATTTTATGTTTTTTATGTAAGTAGGGTAAAAGCTGCGCAGTTCATGTTGGATGATAAATTGAAAAATTACCTCTTGTGTAAATACAGTTAACAAGAAGCTTTATACGGTACAGTTCCTACGCAGCATGAAAAAAACTACCTTATTTAAAAAAATGCATTAAAACTAGCAAAGCAGTCTTAATGTCTCTACTCTTCTACAAATATAGCAGTATAAAATTAAAAAATTTTATTATATACAACTTCGTTATATTTAAAACAAAATGAGGTGTAAAATGGTATATTTTGCTTACAGTTTAAAAGAAAAAAAAGCTGTGCACAAATTAAATATAAACCATAGTTTTTGCGCCTTTATACCATAAACCCTTATTGTCCCCACAACCCTAGGTAATTGTTTTTAAGGTGCACTTATAATTTATATTATTTGTAACACAGCTGTATTTGCAAACTGCTTTTATAAACTCATATATTTCCTCTATCACAAATGTTCAGCATTAGCTTAAGCGGAAACAAAAATTAATTTAATGAACTTTTGTACTTAAAAAGTACATGAGTTTATTATAAGATGGTATATGTTTAAAATGGTTGCGTTAAAAAAAATATTTTTTTTGTGTTTATAAAAAAGTATGGTAGTTATTGGGTTTTTCAACAGTATTTGTTATCAAAAAATCTGGTTAAAAAGGTGTGTTGTCGTATTTTTAGCTAATAGGTCACTATTGAGTATAACTTCTATGTATCTTTGCACAAAATAGAATATATGAGTAGAAATGATAAGTCGTCAGGAAATAAGTCTGGCAGACAGGGTGGAGGAGCCAAGAAAAAGAGCTTTGCTAGGGGAAATGCACCAATGAAAAAAAGTTGGGATCGCACAAGACCAAAAGGAGCACCCAAGCAAACGCCTAAGAAAGATAGTGACGGAATTCGTTTAAATAAATTTATTGCTAATGCGGGTATTTGCAGCCGTAGAGAGGCAGATGTACTTATAGCAGCCGGAAACGTTACCGTTAATGGTAAATTGGTAACGGAGATGGGGTATAAAGTACAACCAACCGATGAGGTAAGGTTTGATGGTAAACGTATTGTGGCAGAGCCTATAGAATATGTGTTGCTTAACAAACCAAAAGGGTTTATTACTACCACTGCAGATGAGAAGGGTAGAAAAACAGTTATGGACTTGGTTGCAAATGCAACCAGATCTCGTATTGTACCAGTGGGTAGATTGGATAGACCTACAACTGGGTTGTTGCTATTAACAAATGATGGCGATTTGGCTAAGAAATTAACGCACCCAGCATCAGGGGTGTCTAAATTATATCATGTGGGGTTAGATAAAAATTTAACCATGGCAGATATGAATAAAATTAGAAACGGACTTACTTTAGACGATGGGCCAATTGAGGTTGATGAAATTAGTTATATAGATAATGCAGGTAAACGTGAAGTTGGTGTACGTATACATAGCGGACGAAACCGTATTATTAGACGAATTTTTGCTCATCTAGGGTATGAAGTTGTAATGTTAGACCGAGTACTGTTTGCTAACCTTACCAAGAAAGATTTACCTAGAGGACATTGGCGCTTCTTAACTAAGCAAGAAGTTATAAATCTTAAGAATTTAAAATAATAGAAAAACCCCTGATATGTATCAGGGGTTTTTATTTGCTTCACTTAAACACTTGTAAAACTCTATTAAAGAGTTGTTCACTTAATTATGATTTAATTATTCTTTTACAAGTTGCATAAAGTCTTAGAAATGTAAATAGTAAAACCCCTATTTAGTTACTAGGGTTATACCTTACATAGTATAATGCTTCCTTTATTTGCTAAGGAATTTCTACCTATATTTTCTGCAGGTCTTTTAAAGACATTAACATGGCCTCCATTTGTGCTTTGTGTTTTTCTTTACTGCTTAGTAATGTCCAGGTAAGAACTTGGTAATAGGTGTTTTTACTCTCATAAGTGCCCAAATAATAATAGATTTCATTGCCTTCTTCAGTAGCTGAAAATGACTGAATGATAGCTGGTAAATTGTTTACTTCTGTAGTTGAAATGGCTATTTCTTTATATTCTGCCAAGGCATCTTTAAATGTTACAGAGCAAAGCTCATGGTAGGCTTCTAAATCTTCAGGGTATAACTCTAATGCATTGTTTTGTTCTAAAAGGTCTTTTAGTTCCTGCTTGTCTTCGTCTAAAACAATAACATATAATTCTTTAAACTGATTTTCATAAGACAATGAAGCATCTTGATTGAGCATAAAACTTTCCTTTAAAAACTTAGGAATGGTTAATGAATATTTGTCTTTAATGGTAATAGTTTGTACTTCTTCACCAGTAGTTTTAGAACATGAAATAGCAGTTAGAATCGTAAAAAAAATGATTAGTTTTTTCATAATATTTTAATAGGAATAGTTTTTACTGAAATAGAAGCGTAGAGCTTAAAATTGTCTATCTTATTTCTTTGATCTTCTCTTTCATTTGTTTACGAAAGTAAAAATACATAAAAAAGTAAAAAGGCATTCCAATGAGTAGATAGACCAAAGCTCCTTCAGGACCATAGCTATCTCCTAATATTTTAAAAAATTGTCGTTGATTTATAAATGACAGAATTATATAAATAAAATACAATGCTAGAAAAAATATAGTAAGTACTAGAAATAAGGACACCAAACTGTCGGATATTGAATAAGAAAAACGGGTTATAATTTTAAATGCAAATACCAATATATAGCTAACAAAAGCAACTTTAGAGTTTTTTCTATAAGCTTGATACTGCTCGTTGGCTTTTTGGTAAGTTCTGTTTTCTAAGTTGCCAGTTAATTGCAAATCTATTTTAGTAATACCTCTATCTTCTAATATATTGAGAGCTAGTTCTCTTAATTCTTCTGTGTACCCGTACTGATGGTAATTTTTAACCACATCTATCAGCTTGTTGGTAGTAAGCCTGTTAAGGGTATTGTATTGGTTGTTTAAAGCTTCCATGTGGTAATGTTTGCTTACCAAGGTACTAAATAATTAAATGGCAAATAGTTATAAAGGTGTTAAGGAATGCCGCCTATATAAACATCCCCTTTTTTAAAGGCATATGAATTAATTTGATTGTTATATGCCGTATTAATGCGAGTTAATCTATGTGTTTTTTTTAATTCACTTGTAAACCATGATTTGTGAGATGCAAACTCTTCTGTAGTCATTCCCCAACTATCTTGGCTACCTAAGTCACTGTCTGTTAAGAAATCTTCATCCCAGCAATGTTCCCAGTCGAAATTAGCTAAGGTATCAGCTAACTTTCCGTAATTTACTAATGGAAATGCTTTATTTATGGTAGGTTTATAAAAGGTTTGGTTGTAAAAATGTTGCATATCGCCAATGGAACAAACTACTTGTGATAGGAAAAATCTTGGTTCGTATAACCATATTTTTAAGTAATACGGTTGGCCTAATTCATTAAGTGTTTGCTTCCAGCTGTCGTGTATAGTAAGTAGGCCTTCTAGCATTTTAGCCTTTGTTACTCCGTTAGGTTGTGGCACAGCACTGTTGGTAATGGGAATACTGTACCAAGGAGCTACCCATATTTTGCAATATGAACGTTGAACAGTTTTGAGGTAATTTATATCTAGGTCTTTATTGCTTTCTACCCAGTCATCTATACGTTTCCATTTTTTTCTATGTCCTCTTATTTTTCGGTATCTCATTATAATAGCTTCACGTATCCATAAGAAAAACCGTTAGGTACATCTTCTATAAGTATAATACTATTTTCATCATAATCTATTAAATAATAGGTGCCATTATCTAGTACCATAGCACTCATAGCTTCGTTTAATAAATCAGAATTTTTAACTTCTAAATGGTAATTACCTTGTATGGTAACTTCACCGTTAAAAATAAATGTAACAGTATTACTAGTAATGGTTAAGCTACCTGTAGAATTAGAATTATCTGGAGTGTTATATATATAGCCCGAACCACCTTGGGTTACTATCCACTCATAAGTGCCTACAAGCGAACTAGAGTCTAGTAGAAGGGTATCTTCACCATCATTTGAGCAGCTTATAAATACAAGTATTATTAAAAGTAGGGTGGTTATTTTTTTCATTAAATGTTACTTTTTAAGTAGATACAAATTCTAAAAATAGGTTGCGTATGCCTTATTATATTATGATTGCGCTAATTCATGTTTTGGTCTAAAAATCCATTGCGATAAAAGCAATAATCCTCCTAAGGTAACAGATACATCTGCCATATTAAATACACCTGTGTGCAAAGGTCCTAATTCCATATACATAAAATCGGTTACCGAATCATACCTAATACGATCTATAATATTGCCTATACCACCACCTACAATAAATGTAATGGCTATAAATTTTAAGTTGGTATCGGTTTTATGAATGGCATAGTAAAACATATAAATCAAAACTAAAATAGGAAGTATTTGAAATATAATGAGCTTAACAAAAGGTGCGAAGTTTTGACCAAAACTTAGTGCTGCTCCTGTATTTTCTACTTTAGTGAGTATAAAATTGGTGCTTATAACTTCAATATACTCATGACTATCAATACTTCTTCTAACTTCTTTTTTTGTTAATTGGTCACAACTTACATTAGCTAGTACAAGTGCTAAGCCAACAAATAATTTTAAGTATACTGCTCTTTTCATATTAGTTTATCACGTGCTATAGATAAGCACAATAGGGTTTTGGTTACGAAAATAAGTTAAATCCGCTTAATTATTACGTTAGTTGCAATAAATTGTTAAAGAGGAAAGGTTTTTTGTGGGAAACTAATAAAATTATGCTAATGATTGGTAATGTGGTGTTAATTTGTTGAAAATGTGTTTTTTAGATTTATATATTTGGTAAACAAACCAGAAAAACTAAAAGTTATGATTAAAATATTTGGAATAATAATGGCCATAGGAGGTGCAATAAGTTTAGTAATGGGCATCATGGGTATTTTTGGTAGTATGAGTTTGTGGGTGAGTCCTTGGGCCTTAAGTATACTTGGTTTTATCTTTTTTATTTCAGGAATATCTCTACTAAAATATAGAAAAGATACCGATGTAGTACAAGCTGAAAACAGAAATTAAATAAAACATTTTTTAGAATTATAAAAAAGCTGCTATGAAAAGAAAGCTCCCGTGAGGGAGCTTTTTTTAGTAAGTAAGGTACTTCATTAAAACACATGAAGTTCTAAAACTCAATAATTGTAAAAGAGTTATTAAAAATTGCTATTAAATTTATCTTTTGCCTTTCTTAAAAACATATTGAAACTTTTGTAAGATTGAAGTTCATAATTAGTGAAGGGATATTAGCATTTTTGATTCGGTGTTATTTATGTTTAATATGCCTTCTATTTATGTAAAACTGATGGAAAGTAATTATTGCTTTCTTTTGAATTTGAAGTCAATTACAGTAAATCCATTTTTCCAAAAATGTTTAGCATTCTCTGCAGACCAGCATCTTATTACTCTCCCATTTTCATCATATCCACAAAATGTTTCATCCCAGTTCGGAGATCGTGCCATATTGTAACCGTAATCTCCATCGGCTTCCGGTATTGCAGGGTCTATTTTTACCCAAGCATAAATGTCTGGGTCTCCATTAGCTTGAACTTTTAAAATAATGAAATCGTTGGCATGTAATTTCCCGGTTCCTTCCCATTTGTAACTTCCGTTAATAATAGGTTCTCCTAATAAGATACTAAAACGCCATTTTGCAGTAACTGAAGATATATCTGCATTACCAAAAGCTAGGTTATACTTTGTTTTAGAACCTTCCCCTTGGGCAAATAATGTAGCGGTACCAATTATGCATACACATAATAGAATAAATTTTTTCATAATTAAAACTTTAAGTGAGTGAAATTGATTGTATTTACTTTCCAAAAGTAGTGGGTATTCTGGGCTTACTGTAGAGGGGAATCACTAGAAACGTTATAGGGAAACCCCTAAAAAATAAAAAATTAAGGTAATAATGTAGTTACCGTTGCTTTTAAAGCATTATAATCTCCAATAGAAACAATATGCAAGTTTTTATTTGGTGGTAATCCGCAAACAGGCGTGGCAACTACTGGTATGTTATACGCCAATGCCTTAAGAAGTTGCCTAGGTTGATGCTCTACATAAGCAGGATATATGACTAAGCCGATAGTACTAAAATCACCATCAAAATAAGAAACCTCAATATCTTCCCAGAAGTTTGTATACTCCGTAGCTTTGCCCGTTATGGTAATGGCAAAACCTAACTCTTTTGCTAATTGTTTTACTTCATAAGCTCCTTTTCTGCCTACACCAGAAGCAGGTAAAAGTATTTGTTTGCCTATTGGGGTATTAAGTACACTAGCAGGATTTACCCACGGAATTAATTTTGTTTTATGGGTAAATAAAGCAGCTATACCTGTGTGAGGAGTTATAATAGTTTGGGCTTGTGTAAGTGCTTTATTTTCTAGTTCAATAAGCGTATGGGGTGCCCTAAAGTCTTTCAGAGTTTCACTGTTAGGGTATAAAGCAAATGCCTTGTCTAGCTGCTCTTGTAGGTACTCCATAGGTAAGCGTGTCATAAGTACATCAAAGGTTCTACCTCCTAAAGCACCTGAAGCATACACAAAAGGTAATAGGTTTTGTTGTATTACTAAATGCGTACTTTCTATGGGTATGCGTTTTGCTGCTGCTTCTGCAAGTTTTTTATCTAAATCTAAGCTAAGCTCAAAAGGGTTTAGTTTTTTCTTGAGTCCTTTTCGCATTTTTAAAGCACGGTTAATCCCCTGAAAAGTAAGTGCTTTTGTGTTTTTATGATTTGGTGTACTCCAACGGTATCGGTTTGTTTTAATATATTTTTTATCGGGTAAGGGTTGCAAGTAAAAGTCAGTAGTAGTTGCATTTTCTTTTAAGTAGTTGTTAAACTCTTCCCAGTACTCATCTAGTACATATGTAGTAATGCCGCTTTTTTGCTTGTTACCAACTCTATTAGGGTGTTTAAAGCAAGCCGTATTGCCGCAAGAAAAACAATCGTTAAGTGAAACCGATGTACGCGACCCCATTCTAGGAATTACACGGTTAGTATCTTTAGCAGTACTTTTAAAGGTAACTACTAGCTTGTTGCTGGTAAGTAATACTTCTATTCTAAAAGGGGTAGTGGCAACAAATCTAAGATCGATGTAATTCCATTTTACAGTGGCATCTCTGTCTTGTTCTGCCAAAGAACCTTTTACTACTTTGGTATGTCGGTGCCTTTCAATAATTTCAAAATCTGCTTTAAGAGCTGTATCGTATAAGGCATTAGATAATTGGCACAAGCCTCCTGCAATGGTTGGTACTATACAGCCTTCTCGTATTTCACGGCCTACTACATAACCTTTTCTTTTGGTAGGTTTCCCAATGTGTTGCCAAAAACTAAATATTTCATTGGCAGGTACCTCAAGTCCGTTAAGTTTTTTAGCGGCAACCCGTAAGTTCTCAATTTTGCCTGCTGTTAAAATCCAGTTGTCATTAGTGTCGTTAGGATTCCATAAATCGCTTTCAGAAAAAGCAATCACGGGTTGATTTACTAATGCATTTGTAAAAGGAAATTCTACAGTTTTGTGTAAAGTATTTGCCCAATAACGTTTTGCTGTAAGTACACTTATTTTAGTTTTAAAAATAAGGTCATTTTTAAAGCTGTGCTTTTCGGTTAATACTTCTCTGTCTGACTTTTCAGGTTGCATACACAAAATAAAAACTAAGGTAGTAATTCCGTAAAATTAATTAGGAACACGAAGTGTAAAAGTTTTATGTGTAATATCATTTCCTAAACAGATATTGTTATCGTCCGATTCATCATCGTTACCACGGTATGGCGCCTCTACATATAGCTCTACAGTAAAACTAAACGTACCTGTTTCTTGTGGGGTGCCTTCAATAATTAAAATATTGTCATAGGTCCAATATTCCAATCCATAAGGTAATTCACCTTCTACATCAAAATCGTAGTAATAGTTTAAATCGTCGGGGTCATTTTCAATTTCAGCTTCTATTTCAGTATAGTAATAAGTGTTAACGTTACCTTGTGGTATACTAGCTGTTTTAATATTGGGTTTTGCTGGCCAGAACAAACAATCTTCAAAAAATTCGGCACAACTAGTAGTTAAGGTTGCAATACTTATGAGGGAAATGCATAGTAGGAGTGTTTTTTTCATGGTAGGTTTAAAATATGATGGTCTACTTATTAAACGATAATGTAGTAAAAATGTTACAAGTTTTAATAAAATCTTTCATTTCATTATTTCTAATTTTCAAAGAGTACTTATTCAGAATGCTTCAAAGAATAATCAGGATTAAAAGGTGGGGGCGGAGGCGGTGGTATTCTACCCATTTTAAAGAAGGTTATTTTGTTATATACAAAGTTATCTATCCATGCTCTTTTGTAGGTAGCTGTTTGGTTATAAGAAGCCCCGAACCATTGAATGCAAAGACCATTTTTATAGCTATCTAGCGCTTGGTGTACATTAGATAAAATTGTTTTATGTAATGTAAGTGGAGTGTTGGGAGCTATATTTATGGCTATCATAAAGTTTGAAGCTTTTCTGAGCATGTTATCGGGGTCTTTATAGCTTCTTAAGTGAATACGAGATGTATCTCTTTTTATTAATTTTGTTAGTAGGCTGTCTTTTAAAGTATTAATCTTTATAGTGTTGTATTCTAAAAAAAGCTGAGCTACACTATCTGTTGAAATGTCTATAGTATTCAAAAAACAAGCTGGTGGACTTTGACTCCATTCTTGTTCTCGTAAAGTAAAATAAGTATTCCAAGCTTTTTTAACGTGAGAAGGATGCTCATTTTCTATTAAGTATCTGGCTATATCCCTATATTCAGTTGTGTTTTTTACAGTACTCCATTCCTTTTGGGTACTACAAGACACCAATACAACTAAAAGTAGGGTTGTATACAGGTATAGTGGTCTCATAGATTACTGATTAGGTACCCTGAACATTCCAAATACTATGCCACTTAAAGTTGTAATCTTTAAAAGTTACCCCTCAAGTTGTTTTTCAATATAATTTTTAAGCTTTCCTTTTTTCTGCAGCTTTATAAGTTTTTCAATGGAGCCTATTTTACCTAAAGCGCTTTTATTTTTTTCGTAGAATATAATCACATGTTCTGTGCCGGCAAGCGCACAATCTAGCTCATTATTGGTATAATTATGGGTTAAGCTATACTTGGTCCATCCACTCATAAATACCATAAAGCATTCGGGATGCTCCATGTAGGGTACTAATCCGTCTGACACAACAATATCTATGTACGGGGTACCACTCATCCATTCTAATAAAAAAGCATTTACTTTTTTGCGTTTGTCGGTTTCGGTATTTACTGGGGTATAGGCAGCCCAATCTATAGCTTCTAAAACTTTGGTTTCATAGGCTTTATAATCAGCTTCAGACTCAAAAACAGGATTTACAGGTACTTCTATTTCTTGCCCATACACAATGGATTTGGCAACCAATAGAAAGGAAAAGATGAGTAGTTTTTTCATGATGAATAGTTTTAAGTAGTTTAAAGTTAAGTAATTAACTTTTATTTTTATAGCTTACCGTGTTAAATATAATAGTGTTTTTGACTATTTTGTATAAAAAAATCCGATAAGCTAGTTACCGGATTTTTTTGATTCGTAAAGTATAATCTAATTGAAAGGCTAATTTGTTAGTTATTATAGTTTATTTCTTTACTAATTTTTTAGTTACAATACCTTTATTAGTGGTTATTTGCACCATATAAATTCCTGTTGCCAAAGTATTCACATTCATGGTACTTGCTTTTGTGTTTAGCACGCGTTGTCCTTGCAGATTATATATGGTAACTTGTTTTATCTGTAACCTGTTCTGGCTAGTAATAAACAATTCATTGTTTACTGGGTTAGGGTATATGTGTATGTCTTCTTCTAGTTCAAAATTATCAGTGGCTAAATTACAATTTGTGGCTACTGTATCTCCCGTAATGGTCCAGCCAAGTGAATTTACTAAGTAGTCTCTGGAATTAATGTCACAATACTCAAGTCCATTAGAAAAAAGTAATGTGCCAGGTATATTATGAGTGGCTAAGTTTTCTAATAAACTATCATAATTAGCTATACTAATGGCTGTGTTTTCTACAAAACGTCCCATAGAATTAATAGATGTGTTAAAAGACCAATTAGCAAATGATTGGTTAAATGATAATGCACCTTCGAACATAGAAGTCATAGATGATATATTAGAAACGTCCCAATCATCTAGCGGTTGGTTAAAACTTAAAGCTTCATTAAACATACTATTCGACCAAATTACCTGTGAAGTGTCCCAATTGTCTAAAGGTTGATTAAAGTTTGAAGTATTAGCAAAGGTACCTCTCATGACAGAAACGTTGCTTACATTCCAAGAATTTATATTTTGGTTAAAGTTTGTGGCACTAGAAAATAAACGTTCTATTGTAGTTACATTTGAGGTGTCCCAATTGTCTAGTGGCTGATTAAAATTTTTGGCACTAGCAAATGTTAAAGACATATTTGTAACTTGAGAGGTATCCCAATTATTTAGCGGCTGGTTAAAACTTGTGTTGACATAGAATGTAGCGCTTAGATTGGTAACTTGTGAAGTGTCCCAATTATTAATAGGTTGATTAAAGTTTGAAGCTTTGCAAAAAAGATATGACATATCTGTAACCTGCGAAGTATCCCAATTATCTAGAGGTTGTGCAAAGCTAGTAGCTTCATAAAACATGTGACTAATGTTAGTTATGTTAGAAGTATTCCACATGTTAAGCGGTTGATTAAAACTTGGATTTTCACAAAACATATATGAAATGTCTGTAACCGTAGTAATGTCCCAATTATCCAAAGGTTGATTAAAGTTTGTATCTCTAAACATTCCCATTAGTGAATTAGCGCTGCTAATAATCCACATATTTAAGGGTTGGTTAAAGTTTTCTGCTTTCCAAAAAATTTCAGAGAAATCAACCACATTGGAAACATCCCAACTATCTAAAGGTTGATTAAACTGTTTACAGCCTTTAAAAGTTCTTCGAAAATTTATAACACTAGAAACATTCCAATTGTTAAGTGGCTGGTTAAATTCATCTATATCCATAAACATACCTTCCATATTGGTTACGTTAGCCACATCCCAGTTATTCAGCGGTAGGTTATAGTGGGTATCTGCAAACATATATTCCATATTAGTTACGTTAGATGTATCCCAATTGTCTAGGGATTGATTAAAGAAAATGGCGTTATAAAATGAATAACTTAAATCCGTTACATTAGAAATATTCCACATGTCTAGCGGGTAATTCATTCTTGTATGATAAAAAATACCATTCATATTAGTTACATTGGAAACATCCCAATTATCCAAAGGTTGATTAAAATGTGAAGAGTTTCTAAACAATCCTTGCATATTGGTAATAGTAGAAACATCCCATGAGTTCAAATTACCACCATCTTCTATACCTGTTGCTAAGAACATATGTCTAAGACTAGTTACGTTGCTTAAATCTGGTGAATCGGTTGCATTTAATTTCAACTGGTAGCAACCTCTAAACATATTATCCATAGTAGCCCATTGTATATCTCCCCATTGTTCAACAGATTTCAATTCATTGTTGGATAAGGGTATACCTTGATACTCAAAATATAGTGAGGGAAAATCTCCAGAAATACTTACTGTGTAAGTACCTGGGGTACTATACGTATGAGATATGGTACTTGTTGCATTCTCTATAGTACCATCACCAAAATCAATGGTAAAATTATAAGTATAAGCAGGATGCGTAGGGATTGTGATTACCAGTCCGTCAGCTGAATTTGGAGTCCATGTGGTAATAAAAGGAGCTTGAGCATTAGCTATAAACAAATTGGCTAAGGCTATAAATAGTATCAAGTAAAACTTTTTCATAACAGTAAGTTTAAATGTTATTATTCTGTTTACTTGGGATTATATACTATAATAAAGATACGATATTTTATCTTTAAAGTGTTGATTTTGAGCTTTTTTTGATGTAAAGAACTGAGAGTAACAGTCATAAAAAAGCCGGTAATACTATTACCGGCTCTTTAATTTGTGAGAAGCCCAAACCTTGTAATCCCCCCAACTTAGGCTCCTCGGTGTGTAGAACTTATAAAGTTCTGCACTTACTTACATTACTACTGCTTTATAATTCTTTTAGTAACTACTTTATTGTTTCCGTGTATTTTTAATAAATATATACCAGGGGCTATATTGTTAGTTGCTATATTGTTAGAGAAAGAAGTGTTTATTAATTGCCCTTGTAAATTGAAAAGTTGTAACTTTTCAATTTCCACGCTTCCCGTAACAGTTACTGCAGTGGTAGCTGGGTTAGGGTACACTTTTAAAGTTTCTAACTCTTCATCTTCTAATCCCATTGTGTCTTGTATAGTTACAATAGCTGTTGCAGTAGATTGATTATTACTACTGTCGGTTACTGTTAAGGTAACGGTGTAAGTACCAATTGTAGTAAAGGTATCTTGGTCTATTGTGATACTACTAACAGAACAGTTGTCTATAGCTGCATCAAGAACAGCTTGTGGTGGTATAGTAAAAGAAGAGTTTCCTGCTAAATCAAACGTTACATCATAGGTAGTTACAGTAGGTGCTAAGTTATCTACCACTGTTACTGTAGCATTTGTACTGTCTGAATTACCAGCCTCATCTGTTGCAGTGAAAACTACTGTATTGGTACCTAGATCATCACAGTCAAAACTTGTAATGTCTAATGCTAACGTTAAATCTGTTGTAGCAGTTGTGTTATCTGTAGTACCATTATCAATATCTTGTGCTGTAATAGTAGCTTGCCCGTTAGCATCTAAGTATACTGTAATATCTTGTACCGCTAAGGTAGGGGCATTGATATCTGCCGGAGCAGTAGCATACTCATAAGCACCTAAATCAATGGTTCCGTTAGAAATACGCGGGTTTCCTGCAAGATCTAAATTTAAGTTGTTCCAGCTGTTAACTCCCATGTCTAGTACATCTACAGAATTAGTAGTAGGCATATATGCTGCATCTAAATTAGGATTGCTGTCACTTAATAAAATAGTAGAGTACGGAGAAAAATTAGGATTAACAAGATTAATAATATCTCTGTTTAGTATTAACCATTGACTATTACCTTCATTACTTTTAGGATTACTGATATCGGTATCACTAACAAGAACATTACCATTACTTGTATATTGATTATTCCAAAAAATGGTATTTAAAATTGTTAATACATTATCTTCAGCAATTGGTGAGCTTTGCGTGATAAGGTTAGGAACAGAACCGTTGTAACTATTTAAATTATCAACCAGTGTTCCGTTGGTTAGGGTAGTTGTTATACTAGATGAGTTACCTCTTCTAAACCAAATACCACCCCAATCAGAACTATATGTATTATTAGTAAATTTAAAATTAGTAAGTGATACTTGTATTTCTTCATTTCCAGAACTTTGTAAAAGCATTAATCCATTTTCTGAAAGATTTGAATCTATATCAATATTTTCCATCTCAATAGTATTTGTAAAGTTACGGAAGTCAATAAAAACTCCTGATGAGTAATTATCGGTAATTTTACAATATCTAAGCGTTAAATCTGAAATGGTAGTACTGTTATTGTTAGTGTTAATAATAGGGTTATTAGTACCATCGGCATGTGCTCCAGAAAATATAAATCCTTCTATTCTAACATCATTAGCAGTAATATTAAGCAGATTAGCAGAGTTATCAGTTCTATTATTAGTAAAGTCTCCTGTAATATCATTGCCTAAAAGATCCCCAGTTATTACTGTGGCATTGGTAGTAAATATTAAGCTATTATCTCTGTCGTTTAGAGAAGACTCTGTTCCTGCAAAACCTCCAAGTATAGTAAGGTTATCTAAGTTAATAGTTAAAGGTATACTAGGGTCTGTAGCATGTGGAGTATAGGTTCCCTTAGCAACATATATTACTGAATAAGTAGTACTTGCTACTATTTGAGCAATAGCTGCATCTATGGTTGTAAATGCATCAGCCCAAGTAGTTCCATCATTATTTCCGGTAGCATTGGCATCTACAAAAAATGCAACTCCTGTTGTAGCTGTAATCATTTCTACATTTTGTATGTTGTAACTAGGACAATTGTAGTTAATGTAAATATCGTAAGTTGTATTTTGCGTTAATCCTGAAAATAAATAAGAAGTATTTGTAACTCCGGTAACAGTTGTACCACTAGATATTGGTTGACCTGTTGGTACAATAGTTAACTCGTAAGGGGCAGTAACTTCTGGACTTCCTTGCCAATTTACATTTAAGTTAGTTGTATTCAATGGTGTAACTACTATATTGTCTATGTCACAACTAGAATATTCATATGCTCCAATATCTAAACTACCTAATTCTCTAGGGTTGTTATCGGCATCGGTACTCATGTTTGTTAATAAATAAGCGCTATTTGCCGCACTAATTGCAGGTGAATTAGTAGCTAGATGATAATCTCCATTATTATAATCTTCAAAAAGACTGCTATTCGTCTCATTATTTGCACCAAAATAGCTGTGGTTACCCATGTTGTTAGCAGCATTAGGTATAGCAGTTGCGTTATTGGTTAAATCTAAACCTGAAGGTTTGTTAATAATGTTATTGTATAACTGAACCGAGTTCTGAAATGTAGACATTATTCCCCAAGCGTTTTCAATTAAATAGTGAGGAGAAGCATATGTATTATTAACAATAGTGTTGTTTATTAAACGAACGTCACAAGGTAGTGCTAGGTCTATTAAAAAAATACCACGGGTACTAGATGTATTTTCAGCTATTAAACAACTTGTAAAGTAAATGTGTTTTGTATCATAACTAGAATTTGAATTATCCCAACTGTCATAAATAGCCTGAAATAGGTAGTAAGAACGGTTGTTTACAATGCTACAAGCATTAAATTGCACATCTACACTACCGTAATAGGTTGCATTTTCCTGTATATAGTACAGCGTATTGTTATTGGAGTAGTTATTTTGAATAATACAGTTATTAAATACGGCATTTGTATTCATCTCTATTGAATTCTCAACGCCAGCAAATTGGATTACACCACCATTTCCGTTTAATCCACCACCACTATTAGTGTGTGCTTCTTTAAATGTCAGTCCGTCAAATAATAAATCAACAGAAGCATTTACACGTACTAAGTTGTACGCATTATCTGCTACTGCACTAGCATCGGCACTACCATTCCCTAAAGCATCACCAGAAATAATAGTTACGTTAGTTTCTGGGTCGCGCTGGCTTAATTGAGTTTCGGTACCGTTGAAACCACCATACCAGTTATGGGAGTTGCTAATTTCTAAGATACGTTCATTACGGTCGCTGGCATTTGCTATATAGGTGCCTGCGGCAATCCATATATCAGCTCCGTCAGGCGCATTGTCCTCTGCCTGCTGTAAAGTTGTATAAGCATTTGCCCAGCTAGTACCATTGGCAGTACCTGTAGCATCTTGCTTTACATAATAAGTACTTTGCGCTTGTAAGCTTACCGAAGTTCCTGTAAGAACTAAAAGCAATACGAGTAAAAGTTTTTTCATAATTCTCTTTTTGTATAATTGATTTTATACTGCAAAACAACACACAACACCTATTATAAATAAGAGTGACTTTCTGAATACCTTGATTTTTCTTCTGAATGAAATAAAAAACTCGTCTTGAAATAAGACGAGTTTGTAAATTGATATATTTTTTGCTCTGCTTAATTCTGCAGACAAACATGTTATGTAAGTGTATTAAAAACAATCTGTACCATAAGTAGCATCACTGTCTTTATTCCATCCTGTTGTAGGTACTGGTAAAGCATCTACTTTTATACAAGGTAAGTAGATGTTTGTTTGTATCTCCATACGTGTCATGTTAGCATTGTTTCCGTTTGCTAAATTAGCTTCTGTTAATGCATTAGAATGACATTTGAAATCGGTAAGTTCGGTTAAGTTAGAAACATCAATGCTTGTTAAGCTATTCTGTTCCAATAAAAGTTGAGTAACTTTTGTGTTATTAGAAACATCTATAGTTGTTAAGTTGTTGTTGTATAAAGAAATACCTGTAGCGTTAACAAAATACGCTATCCCAGTAGCATCTTGTATGCCTTTTGATGGTGCAACAATACTGCCTGTAAAGTTTTCAGCTTCTAGTTCTTCTATCTCTGTATTACCGTTGGTATTAATTGCAGGGTTTTCAACCAAGGCAGCTTTAAATGCCTCATCCGGAAAATAAAGTGCTTCGCCAAAATCTGTGATAGTGGTTTCTTCATCATCGCTACACCCAATAAATACAGCAGCTAAAAGTAGCGCGCCTAAAATAGTTTTTCTCATAATTGTCTTTTTGTAAATTTTAATTTGTGGGGCAAAAAAAAAGTAAAAAAAGACTAAAGATGCTGCTACTTTCCGAATGGGTGGTTTTTCTTTCTAAAGCGTAAAACAATCTTATAAAAAGATGTCTTTTATAACCGCAAGTAATTGTTCTTTTTTAGATTTGGCTATAGGAATGTGTGTTTGGTGGGGCAATATTAAATAGTCTCCTTCATTTTTTACCAGTTCTTTTACGTAGTGTAAGTTGATAAGGTAGCTACGGTGACATTTAAAAAACATGGGTTTGGTTTCTAATTGATCGGTAAAAAACTTTAGAGGTTTGCAAACTAGTTTCGTTTCGTTATTGCTTAAATGTACGTTGGTGTACATACCATCTGCTTCAAAATAAATAATATCTTCAAGTTCCATAAACAGAATTCCTTTAGGAACCTCAAGAGCTATTTTACTAACAGATAGCTGTTGTAGGGCAGTTTTTAAATTTTCTATTTTGGCGCTTAAACGTTGCTGGTCTCTTTGTGATAAAGCTTTTTGCGTAGCCTTTATAAGTTCGTCTTCATCAATAGGTTTTAGCAGGTAGGCAATGGCATGTAGCTTAAAAGCATCAATAGCAAATTGATGATATGCCGTGGTAAAAATGATTTCAAAATTTATTTGAGCTGGTTCAAAGTATCGGGTAATCTCTAAGCCGTTTTCTTCTGGCATTTCAATATCTAGAAAAACTACATCTATATCATTAGTTTTTAAAAGGTTTACCGCGGTTTGTAAATTGGCAGCTTCATGAATGGTACAATCGGTATAATAATCGCTCAGAAAAGTATGCAATAGTTTTCTGGCTCCACGTTCATCATCTACTATTAAAAAATTCATCTACGTAGGGTTTTTGTTGGTATGGTAATGCAAACTTTTGTTCCTGTAGGGGTTCCATCTTCTTCTTTGTCGGTATAGGTTACACGAGTTTGCTGTTGTTGTTGTGCATTTAAAATTTCAATACGCTTATCAGAGGCTTGTGTGGCAAACGATTTATGATTGGGGCGGCTTCTGCGGTTTATGGCTTGAGCAGCTTTTCTTCCAATACCATTATCATCAATGCATACCTCTAAATAGTTGTCTTTGGTTATAACGGTTAGCGTTAATTCTTTCTTTCCTTTTTTATGAGATAACCCATGCTTAATAGCATTTTCTATGTAGGGTTGTAATAATAAAGAAGGTACTAGCAAGTGTGTAGGCTGTATAGCAGCATCTACCTTTATATGGTAGGTAAAGCTACCATCAAATCTATTTTGTTCTAGGGTTAAATACAGGTCTATTGTTTTTAGTTCTTCTTCTAATGAAATTTCATTTACCTTACTATGTTCTAGGTATAAACGCATTAAACGAGAGAATTTTACCAAATAAGCACTTGCTAATTTTTTCTCGTTATTTACTATGTATTCTTGAATGGAATTTAAAGCATTAAATAAAAAATGCGGATTCATTTGCGAACGTAGGTTTTCTAACTGAAGCGCTGCCATTCTTTTTTCTGTAATAAGGTTTGAAATCTCTTCGTTCTTTTTTCTAATTCTTTGGTTGTTTCGGTATTTTAAAATACCAAATGCAATAAAGCCTATAAGCAACAAACACGCTATGCTAAACCACCATTGTAACCATATTGGTTTATTAATAGCTATCCCTATATTTTCTGTGGCTCCTTCTTTTAAGGTGTCTATAAAGAAGGGTTTTATCTGAAAGGAATACGTACCAGAAGGTACTGCTTGGTACTTTATACTATTTTGCCCAGGGGCAGTGGTTTGCCAATTATCTTCTAAACCTTTTAATCGATATTTATATTGTATAAAATCGGTACTGTTAAAATGATTTGTACTAAAGGAGAATTTAAGATTGTTAGTGGAATAGGGTAGTGTATAATTTTTTTGTAGAGTGGTATCCTTGTCCATAAAACTAACCGATGTAAAAAACATAGTTGGCTTATTATCTTTTACTCCTAAAAAGTCTTTTTTATTGGTTTTAAATACCTCCTTATTGGTGGTGTAAAAAAGTTGATTTTCGGTAATTTCTAATGCTTTTACAGGGTATACTACACCAAATCTAAGTCCGTATTTGCAGTGCTCTTTAGTTTTAGGAGTAATTACGTCAATACTTTTATCTGTAACAATCCAAAGTTTATTTTTATAGCTCTTTATAAACTGAATGTTGGTGTTATTTAACTCTAAAGGGTATGGAGTTAATTGGTTGTTTGATAGATAAAATAAACCTTTTGTTTTGCTAGCAATAAATAAAGTTCCATCATCTGTTTCAGCCATAGAGGTACTAAAAAGCTTTTCTCCGTTATAGGTGAGTTCTTGGTATGTGGTAGCTTCTTTATTGAACTTTTTAATACCAGATGCACTACTTAATATAATGCAGTTGTTTCTTCTACTATAATGGGCTGTATAGGCACGTACATTCTCTATAAGATGTTTTGTTTGCGTGGGTTTTCCAAAGTTTTTATAGAGGATAGATTTATCAAATGTCAAATACAATATATCATTGTCTATAATTTCAATAGCTTTGGAAACGTTGAGGGTGTTAATTTTTGTAAACTGTTGAGTTTTTAAATTGTATTTAAAACTTTCATTATCATTTATTCCAATATAAAGGCATTTGTTGTTAGGGTCTACAGTCATGGTACTTATGGTACTTTTCGTAGGAATAGTAACAACCTTACTAACACCTGTTTTTAGGTTGGTAAATACTAAGTTTGCCTTGTCTGTATAATATACAATTTGGGTGTCGCTAATTTTTTCAGACCCTACAATGTAACCCGTTTCAATGGGGTTATATGGTAGTTGAGATATGCTATTATTAGGTGATACACTAATACCATTTTGTAAGGTGGCTAGCCAAGTGTTTTGATGAATGTCAATTAAAACATCGCTAATTTTTTCACTTTCAAAAATGGTCTTTTCTACTGTTAGTTCAGAATTGGTCAGCTTACAAACCTGAACATGGTTGTTATCTGATATCCAGATATTGTCATTTACTTTAAAGATGTTGATAAGCCTTGAAAATGAAAAGTCCTTAGGAGTTTTTATAGGGGATATTTCCTTATTTTCTAGCTTAATAAGAACACTCTCTTGGTGATTTTTAAAAAATATATACGTAGTGTTGTGATACGTTAAAAACTTCGGGTTGTTTATATCAGCGTATGGAAGCGAAATTTCCTTTTCTTTTTGAAGTGTATTTTTATTTATATAAAGTAAGTGTTGTTGTTGGTCTATTACTAAATAGTGTTGCTTAGTTTCAAAACCTTTTAGTATTGGGGTGTCAATTAATACGGTAGTTTCTGTATCACTTACTTTTAATAGCCCTTTATTACTAAATAGCAATAACTGGTTGTTGTCTAAAACTCTAAATTCTGGTAGGTTACCATTTAAAATTTTAGAAACATCATATTTTAGCTCTATGTTTTGTTTGTTAATTTTAAAAAACTGACCATACACATTGGTAAACCAAAGGTTATTATCAGAGTCTTTGGTAAGGCAAAAAACCGCTATTCCTTTTTGGTTAGGAATTTCTTTTTTTTCAAATTCAGTACCGTTGTAACGTAGCAAACCATTGTTAGCAGCTACCCAAATAAAACCACGGCCATCTTGCTCCAAATCATATACTTCATTGTCTGATAGACCCGTTTCGGTTCTAAATGAGTATGTTATAGGAGTTTGTGCTTTAACAAGTAAAACAGTACAACAAAAAATAAAAAGTATGATTCTTTTCATAAGGGTTCTAAATATAGCAGTTTTTGCTCTTAGCACCTTTTTGTTTTTATGAAAGTAAGCTAATTTCTTTTTAAGTGTTCAAATTTCATGATAAAGTATTTTGTAAAGCAACTACCGCATACGTGTATATTATTTTTTGTAACGTTTTTCATCCAATACTCTTTGTAGTTCTTCTTTCGTTTGTTCAAGATGGTTTTGAAGGTATTCTTCAAAGTTTAGAATATCGTATTTCATTAATTCTAATATTCTAAAAACATCTAATGTTTTGGTCTCCGAGTTAATGTTTAAAAAAGCTTCTAGAGCATTTTCACTTAAATAGTCATACGCCTTCATTTTTTGATAGGCTTCAGATATAAGTTGAGTGGTGGGTATATTTATTTCCTGAAAAACACCATTCATCTTAGCACTTTCAAAAACAATATTATCTGGTTCTACAATACCTATACCTTTCCATGAGGGCAGTTGAAAGTGTTTAAATTTAGTATTGGAGTAATAGATAGCTTGTAAATCTGTCTCTGTAATATGTTGTGAAGTACTGTCTATTTCCTTTTTTAATTGGGTATGGTAAGCAACGCTATTTTCAAATTTTGTGATGTTGGTATGTAGTTCCGCAATAATAAATTCTAGTGTTTGTTCGGTGTTATTGTCAATTTTTCGTTGTTCATTACATTCATTTACAAACAACGCAAGTAGTACACCAAAGGTTACCATAGCGGCTTCAAAAATATGAGGTAAGTAAGATTTCTTAAATACTTTCATTGGGTTGAAATTCAAGTATTAAGGTACAAAAAAATAAGAAACAACAGAGTTAAGTTTCTCTCGTATAAATAGGGTCGGTTTGACTTGCAAAAAAATCACTTACCTCATTGGTAGGGTTAATAGCAATAATGTCTATAAAACGTCCATCTAAGAAGGGTACCGTTGCTGGCCCTACTGCTTGTGAGGCGGTGGTAATATCACCATCGGTATCAATGCCTAAAATCCAATGGGGTTCTTCACCTTTTTTCTCAGCTATACCAGCTAAATATGCTGCCTTTACTTCAGGTAGCTTTTTTAATTCTGTACAAATAGCATTTTGTAAGGGGGCAGGTATTTCTTTTGGTTTAAATAGCTGTACCTTGGTTTCTTCTTTAATAACTATTTTTTTTGATTTACCTTTTAAGCTTTCAAAAATGCTACCATCTAGCATGGTTTCAATTTCTGTGGCTAGTAGTTCTTTACCGTAATCAGAAAACGGGTTTAAGATAAATGCAGCACCTCGGGTGTTTTCAAATAAGTCTTGCCCTTTTAGCTGAGCATAACTTACTTTTTTATTGAAATAACCGTTGTCAAAAATACGTTCTTTAGCTGTAAATACAGGGAGTTTTCCTTTTTTAAGTGCAAGTATAGACAATGGAGCTCCTTTTTTGAGATCCTCGTCAGCAATGGGGCCATCCGTAATTGTAAACACGTTATCTTGCAACAATAAGTGGTAGAAATGAGCACGCGCCTCAATGTTAGAAGAAGCATCCATTAAAGCCTTTTCTAATGGATTTAATGGAAACTTTGGTGCTATTGGTTTCTTTTTAAAAAAGTCAAATAAACCCATACGTTGTTATATATGATATCTACAAAAGTAGTTAAAACTTGCTAGAGTTTAGGGGGGGATTTCCTATTCTAAATAGTCATCTGGACTTATGGTAATGTTGGTGAACGATTCGCCATTAGCATCGTAGTAACTATAAACAATAGTGGTTTTAAGTTTTTTATAGAGCGCCATGTCTTCATTAGTTCTAATTTCTTCTATCATTAAAGGCTTTACAGTGTTAACTACCATAGCTTCATCAATGTCATTTTTTTGAGCATTGGTTATGGTGTAGTAATAGGTAAAACTATTACCCTTAGTACTAGCACTATCGGCTCTAATAAACTCATCTACCATAAAGGGTGTTTTACTATTAAGTTCTTCTGCTAATGGGGGTAATACATCTTCTGGAGAGTCAGAACCGCCAGAAAATTGTTGAACTCCTAAATATGCTAGGGCAAAAAATATGGCAAATATGACTATATTAATGAGTTTGTTTCTTTTGGCTTGTGTTTGTTCAATCATAATAACAGCTAACATTTAAGTGCTGCTCAAAGGTATAAAAGTATTCTGTTTTTAAAATAACAACGTAGCATTAATATTCTTGATAGGAATGCACCCAAAGAATCTTGAATCATAAGAATTAGATCGGTTATCTCCCAACACAAAAACTGAATCTTGCGGTACAACATACGGACCAAAATAGGTAGAAGACCAAGGTTTTTGATATACTTCCTGAATATAAGAATCGGGAGTTTTGGAAGTCAATGCCTCAGGAGAACCTACAATTTTAGACTCACTTTTGGTTAGGTCTATCAGTATAGAATCTCTTGCATATAGGATACCATATTTTTGCTCACTTTCTGGTAGATAGCTTAGCATATTTTTGCCAATGGAATAACGTTGTTTAGTAGGGAATAGTTTATTGGTATTCTGACTATTTACGTAAAGGTTGCCATTTGTTATAAAAATGGTGTCTCCCGGTAACCCGCATAGCCTATGTGTTAAGGTTGTAGAAGAATCGGGTAAATGGTACACAATGTGGCTGTAGCGTTTAGGCTTTTTTAATGCACTAGCAACTATAACTTGCCCAGGTTCTAAAGTAGGCGAACTGCTTAGACTACTTATAGTATAGGCTTTTAGTATATATGAAGAACCTAAAAAGTAATAGACTGCCACAAATACTAATAGCATTATAAAGACGAACAAGTAGGTTTTATTTTTTTTCATACTGTTTTAATAAAACACCATAGGTTAAAATAATCCGTATAGGAAAAAAATAGGAAGGGCTAAAAATACCTTCGCTAAGTTAGGTTCAACCGTACGTATACGTTCACCAATGCCAATTAAGGATCCTGCAACTGCTAACTTAAAAATGAGTTCGGTAACAGACATTATTTCAATAGCATCATTAGTAAAGGCTTCCCCTATTAAAACCAGTAACCTAATGATAAGAAAAGCTCCTATAAGTATAATGTAAATACCATAATCTCGCTGGCGTTTTTCGGCTGTTTGCTTAGAAAATTTAGTAGTTAGCCACATAAAAACAATACCTAATACCAGTTTTACTAGGGCAGCAGGTGTTAGCGAGGTGCTTATCAAATTAATACCATAAATAGCCCAATTAATAAGCCATCTGTAACCTAGTAATACAGGCGGTAAAATAAACATGGTTAGAATAAAGAAACGGGCAAAACGTTCTCCGTTCATTTTTGGAATGATGAGTCCCAGCAAAGCTAACACAGAGGCTGTTGCAAAAGCAAGATAGATAATATAAACACTTAAAAATTCAAAAGGTGCAGCAAGCTGCTGAGCCGTAGTGGCGCACATAACAAATGAACTTCCTAATAAAAGCCAGTTGAATAATTGATTGCTAAAGGTAGGTTTCATGTGGTATGTGTTTGAAAATGTGTTAGATATATATGCTAAGATAAACTTTTATTTTTTTAATAAGCAAGCTACCATTTTACTAATCTTGGCTCCTTGTGCTACGGTATGTGTAAAGGTATACACTGAAGTTTGTACAATTGGGTGTTCACTTATTTTTTTCATTTGAGCTTCGGTTAATTCAAAGTAAGTGTAGTACACATATTCTGCAGCAGAGTTTACCTTTACTTCAATAGGGCAGGTAGTGTGTTCAATTTTAGTACCATCATCTAACAGTAGCCAAGCACCTTTTTTGTTAACTTCAAGTTCTTGCGTAGCTTGGTTTAAGTTAACAGTGTACATGGTTCCGTATTTTTTTGTTTCTGTACGACTAAAATACATACGGTCTTGTTGCTCGGTAGAATAATCTACCGCTTGGTGCTTAGGAAACTCTTGATAGGTAATGTATTGACAATAAAAGTCGGCAGGCAAATTGGGTACGTCTATAAAATCTAGCTCAAAAGAGCTTTCGTATTCTGGTGAATATTTATAATATACGGTACCAAGTTCTTCATTTGTTAATACCAATATATAATAGTCTTTAAACGGGTAATAGCTAGCTACTGTAAATTTTTTTCCATATAATAAATCATACTTTCTAACCCCAGGTTTATAAACTTCTTTTAACCTATCAACATCTTTAGAGTCTTCTTTCAATGCTGAATAAAAATTATCATAACCAAAGCGCTGAAAACTTTCAGATAACTGTTTTGGGGTTACGGTAGCACCTTCAAATAGGGTTACATTCTCTCCTGGAAACTGTGCCCAAGACATTACCGATACAAATAACAAGCAAACAAGTACTAAATTTTTCATGAGATACATTTTATAGTACGAAAGTAGTATGCAAAATGATTTTCGTTCTATGGTAAACCGTAACCTTACCCAATAATGAAAGTTAAAAAATAGTTGTTGGCTATTTAATATTCCCCCGGAGCTAAGGTAAGGGTATAAATATGTTCGCCAACACGATCGTAAAACGTGTATTTTAAGGTTAGCTCTTCAAAGTCTTTAAAAACTTGGGTGTCTGGATTGTCTTCATCTTTATGGTAAAACTCTTGTTCCATCATTTGTTCAAAGTGGGGTAGGTTAATTACTTTTTTTAAAACTTCTATGTGGAGGTGATACGTAACCTCTTTATCGCCAGTAATAGTAACGCTATCTACCATTACAGCATTATTTTTTTCTAAGGTGGCATTAAGCTCTGCTACTGTTTTTTCTAGTTTAGAGGTGCAAGAGGTTAATAATATACTACATAGAGCAAGTAATAATTGGTAAGGTTTCATAAAATGGATGTTTAAATATATAGACAACGAAATGATGAATTACATGGCGTTTATATGTTCTTTAGTTTTGGTATAGATAATATCTTTTACGTGTTCATTAATTTCATTTTCTAACAGTTGTTTTGCTGTTTTTCCAGAACAAATACCAAATATTTTTAAAGTTCCATTAACCCTTATGTTTCCTGAACACTTAATAAGTGTACCTTTTCCTTGGTAGTACACGTCAGAATAATAATTATAATGGGTTTCTATTGAATACGGAATGTATTTTATTAGTGGAATAAAACGAAAAGCACTTATTTTTTTCTCTTGGTTAGCACTTATGGTAAGAAGGTTTTTGGTGCCATCCTTAAAAAAAGTCCCGTTATCAATACCTTCTATATTCATATGGTATGTTGGATCTATATCAAGATTTAATAAATTTTCATCTGTTAGCATTTCTGCTGAGGTTCCCAATCCTGTATTTGTGAAATCTGTATTCTCCGAGGTACTGTATGAATTATATGATTTATAAATATTGACCTGAAAAGGTACAAACTCTCTTGCTATGAGAATGACTAAAATAATCAATAGTACTATGTAACGCTTTTTCAAGGGTATGTTTAATTAGTTGGCTTATTTAAAGGTAGGTATTTATTTGTTAGGATAAAAATTATCCTTGAGGAGGATGATAAATAACAAAACACGAAAAAATATTTCGTATTTTGAAAAAAGTGTTATCTTTGTAGCATAAGATTTTAATATTTCTATCTACTACAGATACCTAACAGAAAATATATTTCGCTTTTACAAGCTACCCTTTATCATAACAAATACCATCGTCACCCTGAATTTATTTCAGGGTCTCATTAGAGTGCGCCAATTAGTTCGTGATCCAGAGGCGTTAGGTTTGGCGCAAGACTTTACAGAGAAAACTCCTTGTTCTCGATACAAATTTCTATCGAAATTCACTCGAACTGACGGGGTTTTCATGAGCTTTTAAGAGATAGAAATGTTGAAATTTAAACCTTGAATTCCGTTTACGGATGAGATTTCTTAGCAAAAAAACTACATCACTTTTAATGCATAACAATAAAAAAGAAGTAGTAACCGGTAACCCCGATAAAATTCTTACCCTACAGGAATGGATCATAGAAGGGATGCCAGATTTTGAGCTGATGCAACGTGCCATGCAGCAATGGAGTATTAATAGGGCTACAGCAAAGGCATATGTACGGCAGGCATATCAGCAATGGAAAACTGATAAGGAAATTGAATTAGAAAACCGACGCAATGCTAAAATTGCCGAATTGCAACAGCTAAAATATACCATGAAAGAGGAGTATGCCGGTACCCCCAATGGTATTCGTGCCATACTTTCTATAGAAAAGGAAATAATGCGGTTAAGTGGCCTAGATGTACAAAAAGTAGATGTAACTAGTAATGGTAAAAGTGTACAATATATGCCTATTTGGGGCACTGTAGATCCTATTTTAGATGAAGATACAACAAACCACAGCAGCCAAGAAGATTGATGGTATGACCCTCCGTATTAGGGTATTGCAGGGCGGACAAGGGGCTAGTAAAACCTTTACCGTATTGTTGAAGCTGATAGACCAATGTATTAGTAGATCGGGTACTTCAGCTACGGTATTTCAGGCAGAACTTACAAAAATGAAACGTACTGTAATACGTGATTTTATGAGTATTATGAGAGCTACAGGTAACTGGTCTAAACAAGAGTGGAATAGTAGTACCGCTACTTATAGTTTTAGTAACGGGAGTTACCTGGAGTTTATGGGATTGAAGGAATCGGATATAGGAAAAGGTTTCCGTAGAGATATGGTCTATTTTAACGAGGCAAATCGCGGCATTACCTTTGAGGCATATCAACAAATTGCTTCAAGAGCCAAACTGATATTTATAGATTTTAATCCCGACCGTGAGTTTTGGGTGCATAAAGAGGTATTACCCTATGAAGATGCCGAATACCTACAACTTACCTTTATGGATAATGAGGCAATAGACCCACAGGAACGCGCTAATATTTTAGGGTATAAAGTAAAGGGATTTGTAGAGCCTAACCTAGTAGACTATGATATTACTAGCAATATCAGGTCGGCATATTGGGCTAATAAATGGCGGGTGTATGGTTTGGGGGAAACGGGTATTTTAGAAGGACAAATTTACCAATGGAAGGTTATTGATGGATTGCCACCAGAGGCGGAACTGTTGAGTTATGGACTCGATTTTGGGTATAACGACCCTACTGTGTTGGTAGAGTTGTATAAATGGAATGAGGGGTATATTGTAAACCAACGGCTATGGAAAGAGAAATTAGATTCAGATACCTTAAAACAAGAGGTACTAAAACTACATCTCAAACGTACCATTGCTATAAAAGCGGATGGAGCCCGACCAGAATTGATAGCCACACTCAAAAAAGCCGGACTTTCCATTGAATCGGTAGACAAGCGTAATAAGAATGATCGAATTTTATTGTTATCAGCACAAACTATTTGGGTAACCCGTAGCTCGGTACAATTAATAAAAGAAAAGGATAATTACGTATGGAAAAACAAAGGAGAAACCGGGTACGAAGATAGTCCGGTAGAATATGACGACCATGGCATGGACGCTACTCTTTACGCAGCCGATAAGGTAATTATCCGTTTAAAACCCAAACGCCAATGGGGTGGTAGTAGGGCGGTGTAGTTTTCCTGATAGCTCATGAGGAGTTGCATAACCATTAGGATATATAATTTGTTGCAGACAGCAACCTCATATTTCAAGTTTTAAAAATCATTATCATGTCTTTACTAAAAGACGTACTAAAAAAATTACAACGTAAACAGCCGTTTACCGTTGCTAATATATTTACTAATATTCCTAAGGTTTCAGAGTATCATTTATTACCAACCGACGTAAAAACTTTTGTAGAGACTGTAATTACCAGTGGTTTAAAAAGTAACAAAAATGCAAGGGTAAAGCGTGCTACAAAGGTACCTCTACAGCAAGATTTTTGGCAATTGTCATACGAAACCATTGTACAGTTAAGAACAGCTGTAGAAAATATGGATTTAGAAACGGTGTTTACTTTGGTGTATGGTATTACCGAAAAGGAGCTAAATCACATGGAGTTGTTCAATTGTTTTGCGTGTTACCAATGGGTTACCGATCAGTTACTAGAGATAAACAAGGTAGAAAAAGAATGTTTAGGCGATGAACCTTCTATAGAACAAAAAAATGCAGGAGTAGAGGAGTTGGAACAGTTTGGCTATGCCAACAGTTTAGACATGCTTGCTGGGGGTGATATTTTAAAATACGATGCAATACTTCTAAAGCCATATGCAGTAATTTTTAGAAAGCTGTATATGGAAAAAGTAAAACAAGATATACATAAAAGGTATCTGGAGTATGTTAGTAGAAAAACTAAAAGAAATAGCTAATGCCCGAGGCATGAGCTTTCAAGTAGGTGATGAACATTGGCAAAATTTGTTAGATGTTGCAGATGATGCCGATAAGACTTTTGCAGATAAAAGGGTTCATATGCTGTTATTCTCAGAGAAGGAGGCTACTTCGTACAGTAATTTTGGACCAGAAAAGGAAACATACACGGCGGTATTTCTTTTAGCTGTGAAAAGTAAAATAATGGATCCTGATTTTAATTATAAGTACGATGCTTATATAAAGCCTTTAAAGTTGGTAGCCAAGAGTATTGAACAGCGTGATTTTGGTAATTGTAGCGACTTAAAATTGAATAACTATAGCATTGAAGGGTGGCGAGAGAATTACTTAGATGCAAATCTAGATTGTGTAGAAGTGCATATAACTGTGGAATACAATGGATAGCACTATACAGGCATTATACCATAAATATGCGCAACGATTTATAGACCAGTTACAAGAAGTGTATGTAGCCAATAATATTATTGCTACAGGAGATTATGGAAAAAGTTTACTACCAGAGGTTGCGGAAACTGGTTTTATCATAAAGCATGCTATTTACGGGAAGGTAATTGATAATGGAAGAGGTGCTGGTAAAAGACCATCTATACCAAGTATTATGCGGTGGTTAGAAAACAAAAAAGGATTACCACCAAGTATGTTACGGGATAAACGACAAACGGCTTTTGCTATTGCCAATAAAATAGCGAGAGAAGGTATTAAAGTTCCGAATCAATACAATTCAGGACGATTGATAACTAACGTGGTAAATGATTTTTTAGCAACAGATGTGTATGAACTTTTAGGAGAGTTAGAAGTGTATTATAAAAAACAATTACAATACAGGATGAAGGGCGCCGTTACAGGACGCTACTAACCGAAATCGAAGATGCTCCACACGTCACCCTGAACTCGATTCAGGGTCTCATCAGAGTGAGAATGATACGCTATTGTTTGTTGCCTGAAAAGTCAACCAGTACGTGAGCTACCAGTGCGATGTTGAAATCGCAGATTCAACGTAGTTAATCAATTTCAACATGACGAGAAGGTAAAGCACGTCACCCTGAAGTTGATTCAGGGGCTCATCAGAGTGAGAATGATACGCTATTGTTTGTTGCCTGAAAAGTCAACCAGTACGTGAGCTACTAGTGTGATGTTGAATCGAGTTCAACATGACGAAAAGGTAAAGTACGTCACCCTGAACTTGATTCAGGGTCTCATCAGAGTGAGAATGATACGCTATTGTTTGTTATCTGTAAAGTCAACCAGTACGTGAGCTACTAATGCGATGTTGAAATCGCAGATTCAGCGTAGTTAATCAAGTTCAACATGACGAAAAGGTAAAGTACGTCACCCTGAACTTGATTCAGGGGCTCATATGAGTGCGTATGATGCACTGTTGTTTGTTGCCTGAAAAGTCAACCAGTACGTGAGCTACTAGTGTGATGTTGAAATCGCAGATTCAACGTAGTTAATCAAGTTCAACATGACGAGAAGGTAAAGCACGTCACCCTGAAGTTGATTCAGGGGCTCATCAGAGTGAGAATGATACGCTATTGTTTGTTATCTGTAAAGTTAACCAGTACGTGAGCTACTAGTGTGATGTTGAATCGAGTTCAACATGACGAAAAGGTAAAGTACGTCACCCTGAACTCGATTCAGGGTCTCATCAGAGTGAGAATGATACGCTATTGTTTGTTATCTGTAAAGTCAACCAGTACGTGAGCTACCAGTGCGATGTTGAAATCGCAGATTCAACGTAGTTAATCAATTTCAACATGACGAAAAGGGAAAGCACGTCATCCTGAACTTGATTCAGGGGCTCATATGAGTAAGAATTCTAGGGACTTCATATTTCTAAAAAACAAATACAAGATGGCCGTAATCATCTATAAACAACCAGAAGGAACCTTGTTGCCAGCATATAATAATGCAATAATAGAATTTGGTTCCGATACCGCAATGGCAGCAAGAGCCTTAGTTAAGGTAGGAACATTTACGTTTGAGCTTACACCCAATCAAGGTGTATTTTATATCAATTTGAAAGATGTAATAACGCTCTTATTTAATCAGAATGCATTTGCCGATACCGTTTCTGTTCCAGTACCAAGTACCTTTTTGTACCCAGATGCTAATTTGTATCTGGAGCAAGAAGTAATCTTAGAGGTAATACTGTATGACGGACAGGTAGAAACGTTTACCCAAACATTTTCTTTTGTGAAAGCAGTAGCACAACAATTGCTACCTCTGTTTACTCAGAATAATTTACTTCGGGTATTGGTTCCATCAGATAGTAGCACCAAGCAGGTAACTTATTTTGAAGGATTGCCCATGGATGTGGCACTATATTCTAATAGTGTACGGACAGTGCAATTAACGCATGTAGCTACGGGTACCACGGTAAGCGTTAATATATTAAAAGGCGTTAACCGCTTGTTTCTTTCGAATGGGGAAACAGGGCAAGGTTTTGAAGCACAAATGCCGCTATTTGTAGGTTTAAATGAAATAACCATTACTGTTGATACTACCCATAGCAGTTCTCTTTTTATTACGAAAAGAGAAACGGATTGTGGTGTTTATCTAAAATGGTTGAACGCTTCAGGCGGATGGTCGTACTGGCGTTTTCATAAGTACTATGAGGAGTCGTTAAAAACAAGTGATTTAGATACCATTAATAATGACTTTTTTAATTTGGAAGAAGCCCAAAGCGGGCAATTATCGAGAGGAAAGGAGACGGAACGCTCGCTGAAATTAAGTTCCGGATTTCTGAATAAAGAAGAAAAGTTATTGGTGTCAGAATTGTTTGCTGCTCCTAAAGTATATTATTATCATCAAGAACCGATGCAACCTTTTGCACTTACCGATTGGAAAGAGGTAAATGTAAAATCAGGTTCCTATGCTGTCAATAATACCCGATTGCAAAAAGTAGAGTTCAGGCCGGTTATTGAGTTGCCTATGCAATATGCCCAAACATATGCAGGTAGAAGTATTTTTTAACGAGCAAAAGCTGGATGTAGACGATGCTACCAAAATTTCAGAAACCAAACAGATCAACGATTTTTTTGAAATTAGTGACCGACAAACCAGTTATACCAATACGTTTAAATTACCTAAAACAGCTAGAAATACTACGATTTTTAGCGGACATAGTATTCCGGGTATTACCTCATTAACGCCGTACCAATTGCACAAGGTGAGTGTGTGCCGAAACGGAATACCTACCATACAAAATGGGTTAGGGTATTTAAAAGAAACTACCGATGCATATAGTTTGTATGTGTATAGTGATGTGGTGGATTTATTTGATACCGTTGCTGATAAAAAATTGGCGGATCTTAACTTATCCATGTATAACCATACGCTTACACAAAGTACGTTTTTAGATTCTTTTCAGCGTACTAGCGGATACATCTACCCGATGGCAGATTATGGAAAGTTAGATAACGGTATAGTAGAATGGAACTACACAGTACCCGCTGTTTTTATAAAGAGCTTATGGGATAAGATTTTTCAGGAAGCCGGATTTCAATATGAGTATAAAGGTAGAGTACCTGAAAATAACAATCCTTTTAATCCGTTTATTACAGAAGAATGGCAACAGTTGGCTATTACCTTAGATGAAGGTTTTTCAAATGATTTAGATGGAGATGCACAGCACATTTTGAACTTATATAGGGTAGATTCGGTAGAAGATTTTGGCGTTTATATGCCTACATTTTTTGGTTATCTAGCCTTAGTCCAATATCCTGAAGGGGAGGTAAGCAAGTATTTGCAATTTACTACAGGTACAGATGTGCAAGGTTTGCATCAGTATACCAATTCAGAACAATACAACCGTTCTAGAATACGTATTCAGCAAGATGGTTTTTATAAAATTGAAATAGACGGAATGCTTTACAATACCCATACTGATGGCATGGCTATGTACGTAGAGCAAAATGGTATTAATATATGCACCGTAATAGCTGATGTAACAGATGCTACCGCAACAATAGGTTTTTCAGAGCGATTGTATTTACAACAGGGAGATGAGCTATTTATTAAAATTGTAGCAGTAGCTAAAGAAAAAGAACTGTACTACGGCTACAATGTAAACCTTAACTTTTTTACAGATAACACAGATATAGCAGTCAACTTTGGTTCTTATTTTCAAAGTATTAGTCAGAAAGATTTTTTAAAAGATATCATGTGGCATTTTGGGTTGTTGTGTAGAAGAAGCGGACAAACCTATGAGTTTATAGCTATAGAAGAATTGTTATCGCCCAATGCTTATTATAGCGGTTATACCCTTACCGCAAATGCTATTTACAAAGATTGGTCGGACAAGCTACACAGTATAAATTCTTTAGATACCCGAATAGGCGGATACGCACAAAAGAATATTTTTTCATACCAATATGCTAATTCCAATGTAAGTTTTGCCGATGCCACATTACCAGTACATGATGCTACTTTAGATACCGAAAAAGTGCTCATTAAACGTATATATAATGCCTCTGAAAGTTCGTCTAAAGTAATGAACGGGGTTCGATTACGGAAGTGTACGGTATATGAGAAAGAACTTGAAGACGATGGCACATTGAAAAGTGTTAAGAAAATAAAGTCGAAGCCTTATTTGGTGAGAATTAAAAAGAAGCAAGGTACATTGTTGTATAAACAAGCGGGGGCGGAGAATTATTATTCCATTACCACCCAAATACCGTATGCTACTTTTGATGAGCTTGATTGGAATTTTATACTTCCAGAAAAGTATGCGGCTTTTGCGAATATGCTTAGTTATGGTAAAAAGTATGTGGTAGAGTTATTGTTAAACAGTGCTGATATTCACATGTTAGACTTTTTTAAACTAGTGTATTTAAAACAACTAGGGAGTTTGTTTTACATTAATAAAATTAGCAATTATTCTGGTGATGGGTTTACTAAAGTAGAGCTTATACAGGTGCGTAGCAGAGAACGGTTACGCCAGTTTAGTGATGACTTTGGTGACGACTTTAGTATTTAGATTTCTTTTAGGTAACACGTAATTATCATGTCAGTAGAAACTAGAGATGGCATACAAGCCCATATAAACAATAATATTTTTGATAACAACAATAAAGAGATTTTAGCAGCCATGGTACGCGAGGTATTGGTAGACTTTAAAGACTCTTATTTTAATTTATTAGACGATACACTCGAAAATCAACAATACAATAATACTACAACATTAGCACAAATGTTCGCGGCTTCGGCTAACATACCTCCAAAATGGGGTTCAACAGGTTTTTTTAATATTACGAATAGTGAAACTTCGTTTGATATACCGGCCTATTCTGGCGGTAGTGGTATTGTTACAGGAGCTACGTACCATAGAATAGGAAGTTCTACCTCTAAAGATGGTAGGGTAGAGATAGATTTAAACCTTACTGATAGTAATCGGAAATTTATGGTGCAAATACATACCCAAGATTATACAGATGCCACAATGAACAATAGTAATGACATTTGTAGCCCTATTATTTTTCTTGAAACCGCTAACAAACTACATATAGGTCTAAAAGAGCTCGATTCAAATCATCAAGATCTTCGCATAGAGGTTTTCGCATTTACAGTTAGTACTACATAGTTATGGAACAGGTAAAATTAATTTCCTTAGATATAGATATTGATAAACTTACTGCTAAGGCAAAAACTGCCGAACTGCAAATGGTAAGTTTACGGGAAGAAGTAGCTGCTTTGGGTAAAGAATTGCAAAGTAGCAGTCAATATATTATTGCTTATAAAAACGCTTTAGAAGAATTAAAAAACAGAGGGGAAGCTAATAGCAAACAGTTTAAGAAAACACAATCGGAATTAGCAGATTTAGAAAAGTTGTACAAAAAACAGATAGCAACATGTAAAGAACTGCAGAAAGCCTTAACATTAGAAGAAGATAGGTTTGTAGCTCTGAGTAAACAAGTAACCGTATATACCAATTCGGTAAAAACACAAGGGGCTGAAGTTGGTAAAACTTCGGCAAGCTTTAAAACCCAAGAACAAGCCATAACTAAAGTAGCTACCTCTTATGAAGCTATGGCTGTTAAGGTTGATAAGGCTAAAAAGAAGAATAAAGGATTTTTAGAGGCTTTAAAATCGGTAATTAGTGTCAAGAGTACTTTACAAGATAGCTTTTTTAAAGATTTACAAATTATACCAGGATTCAATACTACCATTAAATTGAGTACTGATAAATTAATAAAATATATAAAAAAACAATGGGAAGTCGTGAGCGCCACCAATGGAACAGCCAAAGGAATGAAAGTACTTAGAGCGGCTTTTATATCTACAGGAGTAGGGGCTTTAGTAGTGGCCTTAGGATTATTAGTTGCTGCACTTTCAACCTCAGAAAAATTTACAGATGCTTTAAGTAAAGTAATGGCTCCTTTACAAGGCGCTCTTAAGGGTATGGTATTGGTGATACAAGATTTGGCTTCGCATATTACAGATATTGCTCAAGGTGCCTTTGGTCAGTTTAAGGATCATTTCATTATTCTAAAAAACACGTTTTTAAATGGAGTAGACCTCATGCGTTTGGGGTGGAATAAGCTTACGGGCGACCAAGAAGAGGTAACTAAAATACAGGCAGAGATGAAGGCGAGGCAAGAAGAAATTAACGATGCTATGAAGCGAACTGTGCAACGAAATAAAGCCCTTGTGGAGGGATTAAAGGGGTATGCAACCATGATTGATGATGCCAGCAAAGCTCAAGAGAAGATTCTCAAGTTAAGTACAGATATTGAGAATAGTGAAAATGCCTTAATTCTAAAAAAGGCACAGATTAATAAGAAGTTAGCAGAACAGCAACGTATTGCTAATGATATTAATGCTACGGAAGCAGCAAGAAAGGCAGCTGCTGAAAATGCCTATCAGCTTTCTAAAGAACTGGTGATGGAAGAGAAATCATTATTAGCTGTTAAAATCGAAAAAAAAGAGCTAGAGAATCAATTAAATGGAGATAATAGAACTGCGCAGGGAGAATTAAATCAGTTAAAAGCGCAAGAGTTAGTGCTAGGAGATCAGTTGTTGGGGTTAGAGCAAGATAGGCAACAAGTATTGGCCGAAATAAAATTAGATAAAGAAGAACAACTGAGCAAACAATTAGATGCAGAAATAAAAGCTAACGAAGACGCTTTACAACTTTTCATTGCCAAAGAAGGAGCAAAACGCAAGACAGTAGATGAAACTATTGATTATGAAAAACAGGTACTAGAAAAGCGTTTAGAACTTATACAGCAAATGGGACAAAAGGAAAACTGGTCTGTAGATAGGTTAGAAGCTGAAAAGTTAGAACTTAAAAATGCTTATAACCAAAAGCATGCCGACTTAACAATAGAGCGAGCGGAAGCAGAGCTAGAAAAGTTTAAAGAAACACATCAATCTAAATTAACCAGTAATAAAATTTATTCCGATGAATTATTAGCACAGGAGCAGCAACGTTTTGACGATTTAGCGCAAAAGGAAAGAGATTTTCAAGCGTTACGTTTAAAGGAGGGAGAACTAACCCAACAAGAGTATAATGCGGCTATAGATGCTATAGATGAAGAAAACCGATTAAATAAAGAAGCAGCAGAACAACAGCGTGAGGAAGGCAGAAAGGAGAAAGAAGCCATAGACCTAGAGAATGAGCGTGTATTACAAGGGGAAATGTATAACCTAAATTTACAAGCACGGTTAGATGATTTAGAGCAGCAACGCTTAGTAGAAGTTGCTGCCGCTGAAAAAGTGGGTGCTGATGTAACCTTGATTAATGACAAATATGCCAAACAACGTAAAGATATTGAAGCAGAAGTACGCAAGGCAAAGCTTGAAATGGCTACCTCAGTATTCGGTCAAATATCAGATTTGTTGGGGAAGGAATCTAAAGTGGGTAAGGCAGCGGCTATTGCAGGAGTAGTGGCGGAGAAAGCATCTTCTATAGCAAGTATTGTAAGTAATACGATGGAAGCCAATGCCAAAGCTGCTTCAATGTTTCCCTTAACTGCTGGGCAACCTTGGGTAACAATTAATACTGTAAAAGCAGGTATAGGGGTAGCAAAAACAATAGCCTCTGGTAAACAAGCCATAAATGAAATAACTAAGGCAGAACACGGAGCTGTTTTTGATATTGGAGGTAAACGCCATAGTAGTGGAGGAACTAAGTTTTATGGGGAGGATGGAACCACATTTGAAGCAGAGCAAGGAGAAAAAATGTTTGTACTGAATAGAAGAGCATCTGCGGCTGTGGGTCCGTTGTTGAGTAGCATTAATCAACGTCATGGTGGAGTATCCTTGGCAAGTGGATCTAATTACCTAGCGGCAGGCGGACAAATACTTAGAGAGAACAATGCGGTAAGTAGAGGAACTAGTATAGATTATGAAACCTTGGCTTCAAAAATAGGAGACCAAGTAGCTATGGCAAATCAAAGTTTACCAAGTCCGGTTGTAACGGTAGAAGATATCAATACGAGTCAGAATAGGTATGCTAGCGTAGTAAATGGAGCCAATATTTAGTGGTTTTTATTTTAAAGAGTTCTGTGTTGTTTTAATTTAAAAACCGTGCAAAAAGAGATCAAAGCAATTATAGATGGGTGGCGCAATTACTTTCAGGGGAGTAGTTCTGTAGGTTTAACATTAGCCCAAGAAAGAGCGGTAATATGTAGCACTTGTGAATATGCAAAATACGGTAAGCATGCCGCCATATTACCCGATGCTCAAATAGGAAATATACAAGGGTATTATTGTGGTGTTTGTAAATGTCCGTTAAGTACAGCAGTTAGAAGTTCGGGGTATGAATGCCCAAAAAACAAATGGTAAATATGTTATATACAAAGCTTAAACACCGAGTGAAAATTATTAAAGAATTAACCTATTTAGGAGTAGTTTCTCCTAATTGGTTACGTGATATAAGAATCTTTGAATTGTTTCATTCTTTACCTTCAGATTTGTGCGTGTATTGTAAGTATGAGGTAATAGCAGACCGTGAGGGAATTAGTTCAGAAAGAGTAAAACATATTGTATTGAAATTGGGACGTTAGTAATACATAAATAGCATAATATCTTTTTTTATGTAGGTAATAGTACTATTTTTACTCCCAACCAATAAATAATAAAAATTAAATGAAAAAACTACTCGCTTTGTTAGTTTTGCTAACAACTTTACCTGTATGTGCCCAAATTGAATTTGAAAAAGGCTATTATATAACTGAAACCAACGACAAAGTAACAGGGTATATAAAAAATCTCGATTGGCGTTTTAACCCTGAATCATTTGTGTTTTCAAGTACTTTAAATGGAGAGGAAAAAGAGTTATCTATAAATACCGTAAAGGAGTTTGGGATTGATGGTATATCTAAGTATGTTAAATATTCAGGTACCATAGATATGTCTACAAGAACCATACAAAATATGGATCATAATAGTCAGCCTGTCTTGGTAGATAGAACAGTGTTTTTAAAAGTATTAACAGAGGGTGAAGCTACCCTTTACTATTTTTTAGATAAGAATGCAGAGTCTTTTTTCTTCAGCAAAGGTAGTGGCGCTATTGAAGAATTAGTGTTTAAAGAATATGTAGATGATAGTCAGAATTTAAGACAAAATAATGCTTTTAGAAATCAGTTATACAGAAATCTTAAAAGTAGTCAGATTACCTTAAAAAAAATAAAAGGTACCGATTATAAGAAAAAGGAGCTGATTGAAATTTTTGAATTGTATAACAATAGTAATGAAGCAACGGAAAAAGGAAAGAAGAAAACATCTTACAAGAAAAAGAATTCTTCTGAGTTTACTTTCTTATTAAATGTGCGTCCTGGAGCTATGTATAGCTCTTTTAGCACAGAAAGAGAAGGACAGAATAGTTTACCTGAAGTAGATTTTGAATCAAAAATAGGTCCGCGTTTGGGTGTAGAACTTGAGTTTGTACTGCCGTTTAATAAAAATAAATGGAGCATTATAGTAGAGCCAACATATCAATTTTACAAAGATGAGCAAACAATTACTTACTACGGCAGTAGCACCATGGTTACAGAGTATGAAATGGAATTGGACTATGCATCTATAGAATTACCAGTAGGAATACGTTATTATTCTTTTTTATCAGACAAAACACAATTATTCTATAACGCTGTGTTTACTGTAGATTTAGCGTTAAAAAATGAGCTTACTTACGGAGGAGGGTTTAATTATGCTAATGGAGATTCATTAAATACTTCTACAGGTACAAATGTTGGCTTAGGAGTAGGTGTTAGATTTAACAATAGACATAGTTTAGAAATTAATTACAAAGGAGGTAGAGAATTATTAGGTGAATTTCCATCTTTAAATGGAAAATTTTCATCTATTTCTTTAATCTATGGATATAACATTTTCTCTAGTTCAAGAAAATAGCAATTAAAAAATATTAGTTTTTGAAAGCAGTGTGAAAACACTGCTTTTTTATTTGATAATGGAGTATAAATGTTTTGTTTGTTATAGTTGAAAATAGTTACTCCGGTAATTGTAACAATTTGATAGCTTCTTTAGTGTTATTGGGTAGCGTACAATCTTCATACGTTATATAACTTTTTGCTCTACGTAAAATAAAATTAGCTACCGTTTCTCTTTCAATCATACAGCCAAATTGTGTTTTAATAATTTCATCATCATTCAAATGTGCTTTTAATTGTGGAATGATAGCTGTATAATTAGTTTCGTATAAAGCCCAAAAAGCATAGCATCTTACTACTCCGTTGGTATGGTTAGTGAGCATTACTAGCTCGTTTGGAGTAGCTGCGGCTTTAAGTTTTGTATAGGTTTTATATTGTGTAGGTGTGCTACCACCATCTCCTATAGCGCTTCCCATTACTATATTTTCTTTGGCTAATTTATTCACCAGTGTACTAACCGGTGTAGCAACAGTTTCTTGTGCAGAGCACAAACTACTAATCATAAGAACAAACACCATTAGTATGTTATGCATTTTCATAAGACAAAGTTTATAACAAATGTATATAAAAATAGGATATGAGTTTTTAAAACTAATTGCAAGTAACCGCATATCGTCACCCTGAAATTTATTCAGGGTCTCATTTGAGTGAGTGAACCTTGAACAATCCTAGCCGTCAGGTCGAGTGGTTTTGTGTAGTGAAACGAAACAAAATTGTATCGAGACCCAGAGGCGATGGGTTTTACACAAGCCATACCAGTGAAAACTCCCTATTCTTGATACACTTGCTGTGCAAGCACTCGAATTGACGGGGTTTTCCAAAAACCGTCAACTAAATAATTCATCTGAGTAAGCATTCCCCCTTCGGGGGTTAGGGGGCTTTAAGCTACTAGTGAGATGCTGAATCGAGTTCAGCATGACGAGCATAACCGCATATTGTCACCCTGAAATTTATTCAGGGTCTCATCTGAGTAAGCATTCCTTATTTGGGATTAGGAAGCGCATGAGCTACTAGTGCGATGCTGAATCAAGTTCAGCATGACGAGGAGAAGCGTGTACCGTCACCCTGAAATTTGTTCAGGGTCTCATTTGAGTGAGGCAACCTTGAACAAGCCTAGCCGTCAGGTCGAGTGGTTTACCGTAGGTAAATTGTATCGAGATCCAAAGGCGGTGGGGCAAGCGCAATCCTTACCAAAGAAAACTCCCTGTTTTCGATACAAATTTCTATCGAAATTCACTCGAATTGACGGGGGGGCTAGGTGTTTTTTTATACATTTAGTTATGGTTTCTTATGTTTACATTTTGTTATGTGCTGATAAAAGCTATTATACCGGTGTAACTGCTAATTTGGAACAACGCTTGTTTCAGCACGAATCGGGTTATTTTAAAGATTGTTATACTTTTAAGAGAAGACCTTTACAACTGGTTTTCTATTGTGAGTTTTCAGATATAACCATGGCAATCTCTAAAGAGAAGCAAATAAAAAAATGGTCAAGAGTTAAAAAAGAAGCTTTGATTCAAGGAGATTTTGAGGAGCTTCCGAATCTTGCAAAAAAACATTTTTAAGGTAAAGTAACAAGCCGTCAGGTCGAGTGGTTTTGTGTAGTGAAACGAAACAAAATTGTATCGAGACCAGTGGCGGTGGGGTATACAAGCCATACCAGTGAAAACTCCCTATTCTCGATACACTTGCTGTGCAAGCACTCGAATTGACGGGGTTTTCTGGATTAACTGATAATTAGCATTTTCAACTAAATACATTTAAAATAATAGCAGTGCGTGAGCTACTAGTGAGATGCTGAATCAAGTTCAGCATGACGAGCGGAAGCGCGTACCGTTACCCTGAAATTTATTCAGGGTCTCATTTGAGTAAGTATTCCCTCTTTAGGGATTAGTAGGCTGTAAGCTACTAGTGCGATGCTGAATCGAATTAGTTATGAAAAAGTGAGCAACTATTGTTTTTCCATCTATTTCTACAACTTCACTAAAAAGTAACGTTTAATAGGATATTCCGTAAGTGCTAAATTGAGTAGTCTTGGGATGCTTTATGTTCTTATAAAATACCAGTTTTCTATCTATATAGTTGTCGTAAACCAAACTATTGGAAAAAGTATCTGAAAGCTCTAGCATTATATATTTATCTTTTTTTACATCGTATACAGCAGGCTGAAAAGTTCCATCTTTAAGAATTGTATCATAAATGTATAATCCAGAATTAAATACAATGGTATCTTCTCCCGAGATATTTGTAGCTACTTTCGTAGTTAGTTTTGTTTCGAGATTAATTTTGAAAAGGTCTGCATTGGTATGAATTATATTAGGGTCATGTTCTCTAGTTACGTACAAATCGGTATCCAAAATAGAAACAACATATCCTTTTATACCAGTATCAACAATCTTTCCCGAAGTCAATTTCTTTACTTTAAGCGCATCATCATAATCTGTAACGTAAACACTACCAAGTGAATCAATGGCTATAAATGCAGAATATAAGTTGTAAGTAGTTTCTTTGCCATTAACAGAGACAATAGTTTGGTCATTTGTGGTATATACTATGGTGCTGTCTTGTACTTTGACTAGAGCATAGGTTTCAGGATATACTAAAATAGAATCTTCAAAAAGATCATCAGGATTATACAGTTTATGCTTTTTATAATTATCAAATACAGGTTCTTTATTTATAAAACCTACAAAAACAACAGGTTCATTTTCCTGAGAAAAAACAAGTATAGGAAGTAATACTAACAATAAAAATAAGTTTTTCATGCGCTTATAATAAACTACTTTGAGGTGGGTACCACCAAGTATTATATATTGATTGTAGAGTACAATGTAAATTCTAGTGGTAAAGGTATTATTAATATTTAAAATAATAATCGTTCGTGAGCTACTAGTGAGATGCTGAAACAAGTTCAGCATGACGAGCGGAAGCGCATACCGTCACCCTGAAATTTATTCAGGGTCTCATTTGAGTAAGTATTCACATTTTCGGGTAGAGAGATTTTAGGTTGTTTTTACAACCTACAACATGGTAACATCTCGTGGTATTTTTGGGGTATCAAAAAAGAACAAGAATGCCTAAACAACATTTTAAATCACACGTAACAAGATCGGGGAAATCTCATTTGAATGTAGATAGAACCAACGGAATTATTAAAAATGTTGTCATTGTACAACAAGGACCTAACAAGAACGGTAGTTATTTCAATACACAGTTTTTAAAAGATTTAGTAGTTCAGGGAAATGCACAACAGCAAGGCGTAAAATGCAGGTTTGGACATCCTAATATGTGTGCCACATCTTTAGGTAGTTTTATTGGTAGGTATCACAGTTTTAAATTAAAAGGAGCCAGGGTATTAGCCAATTTACATTTAGACACTATAGCCCAGAAGACAGCTGTAGAGGGCAAGGGCATTAGCATGTGGGAGTATGTATTAGATATGGCATCAGACAACCCAGATATGTTTGGTAACTCTATTGTGGTAATGAGTGAAGAAGTTGAGGAGGTAGTAAAAGGGAAAACTTATAACTCACACCTATTACAAAGTTTTTTGGCAAGCGACCTGGTAGATGACCCCGCAGCTACAGAAACCCTTTTTAGTAATTCAAGCGATTTAGGCGTGGCTGTGACTCAGTTTTTAGATGAACACCCAGCAGTATTCTCAGTAATTCAACGCCATCCTGCTATAGTAAATGATTTTTTTAGCAGGTATGCCGATTATCTTAAGCAATATAAACAGCGAATTGACATGAATTTTTTAGAGAAAATGCGAAAACAATTTGGGAAAACCCATCAGTTTGACATGGATGTAACTACTGCTACTGGCGAGGTGGTAACCGTGGTTACCGATGCCGAATCACCAGCAGAAGGAGATGCAGTTATTGACGAAACTGGTAACCCCATAGCAGATGGAGAACTTACCTTAAAAGATGGTAGTATTTGGGTAATTGAAGAAGGTGTTATTACGGCAATTAAGGATGCCGAAGAAGACCCAATTGATGACGATGCTACTATTGAACAGGTGATGCAAAGTGTAAATAAGTTGACTACTTCTTTACGTAATTTTCAGAAGCAATATCGTAAAGATTTAAAAGTACATGAGGATGCTTTGCAATTGGTAGCTTCATCTTTTGAAAAACGGTTTAATAATCTAGCCAAAACGGTAAAAACAACTGCCCCTAATTATGTCTCAGATGCGAATAAAGGTAAAAAATCAAAATTCGGTTCTAGATATGACCCAGATAGAGTCAAAGAAATTAGAGACCAGAAAGAGAGTTAGAGTACTGGTCAAAAGTTGATGGTTGCCAGTTGTTAGAACGTCACCCTGAACTAGACTCAGGGTCTCATCAGAGTGAGTTAATCAGTACGTGAGTTACTAGTGCAACCAATAAATCCCAAGATTCAATACTATCATACTTCTTAGGAGTCTTTACAAGACAATATTAAAATACGTATATGGAATTAAAGAGCGCGTTTCAGGAATTGGCAACAGATGAACGATTTATTCAGGATTCTAGAGATATTATAAAAAACGATTTGTTTTATCAGCCAACAGATTCCTTTTTTACGATTGTACCAGGTATTAAAGGCGGACAGCAAGTTGCTGCCATGAAAGGGTTCGAATATATCACTACAGCTTCTCAAGGCTGTGGAGGTGACGGTATTTCGCCTAGCTTTCCTGCTTTTTCACAAACTTGGAATCCTAAGCTTCAAGAAGTAAAGGTATCCTATTGTTACGATGATTTTATGGGGCATTTTACACAATGGGCTTTGGCTAACGGATATGCGGTTAAAGATTTAGGGCAAACCGAGTTGGCTTTGTTTTTACAAGATTTAATAGTAAAAGCAATGCAACTAGATTTACAGCGTATGGTGTTAATGGCCGATGCAGATATTGAAAATCAGGATATACTAACTGATGAGGCTACCTATGCTCCTTTTTACAATACCATAGATAAAGGACTTTTGCCTACGCTTCAGTATTTAAAAACATTGCCTGAGTTTGCTGATAAGTTTGTATCGTTAGATAAAAATGCAGCGGCTACAGTCACTGAACAGTATAACCTATCTTCGGAGTATGCCTTAGATATTTATGAGGCAATAACAGATCAGTACGATTTTGAGGGCGATGTGCTACTGTCTTCTAACCGATTGTTTAAAAACTATACGAAGTGGATTAAGCGTGCCAATGGTTATGGGGTTCAAAGTAATATAGATGATACTTTAAAAGGCATTAAAGAGGCATCAATTGATGGAGAACAGATTTTACCATTAGTGAATTATGACCGTTGGAGAGCGAGCGATTTTACGGTAGGCGACCCGGCAGCTATTCATTTACCACACTTTGCTTTATTTACCAAAAAAGAGTATTTACAGGTAGGTATTGATGATGCTTCCGCATTAGAAAATTTAACCTTTGAGTATATAGGTGGAAGTGAAGAAACCTTCTGGATTAAAGGGAACTATATGTTAGATTTTAAAATGGTAAATCCGTACGCATTAAAAGCAGCTTTTTAAATTGTGATGCCTACATAGGCCATACCGATACTTCTTAGAATAAAATTCTTTTCATCCAGCACTATTGAACTTCAAATAATAGTGATTGGCTTTAAAAATGATATAACATAATGGCAACATGTGATGCTAAATTATCGGGTATGTTTGCGCGCAAATGCGCACATAAACCTAAACAAGGAATTGTAAAAAAATGGTACTTCAATTGGGAAGATGTAGATAAAGTGGCAACCACCACCGTAAACTCAGGAACCAAAGTAGAGGCATTGGTATTAAAGGCTGGGTCTTATTTATACCCTGCCGAAGGAAATAATAAAACTAGTACTGCTAACCATGCTTTATCTGTTTTAGATTTTGGAAATGGATATATTCATACAGACGGATTTACAGTAATGTATCGTGGAGAAGAAGAATCTCATCGTATACAAGAGTTAGTTGGGGGTGGTAGAGTGTGTACACTTATAAAAACAGTAGATTCTGGAGAAAGTGGTGAACTTAGCTATCATATTTTGGGCTTAGAATCGGGTATGTTAGTGACGGAAGATACGTGGAATGCCTCTGAAAATAGTGGAACTACAACACTTACTGTAGCCACTCAAGAAGGAGAAGAGGAGAGTACAGGTAAAAAGATTTTCATGATGCCTGTTGCTACAGCAGATACCGCCTTGGAAGAAACAGAAGCTTGGATAACCGCTAATGAATATGTAGAACCGTAATGGATGCGGTAACCTTTATACAACAAACCACTTCAGAGGTGCTGGTAAAACAGCACCTGAAGTTGGTGTTTGAAACCTACCAAAGTTTATTTGGGGAGGTATGCACTAATTGTCCGGCAAAAATATCAGGCTATATAAAGCGTATTAAAAAACATGGGAGGAAGAATGCTGGTATTGGGCAGACTTTAACTTGTAGCTTTTTGTTAAAGGAACGGTCTATAATAATGAAACCTGGAAGTAATGAAGTATATAGTAATGCTAACTTAACCGACGAAGTAGCAATTGCTTTTTTACGTAAGAACCCGAATAGAAAGGTGCTTTTTAGCAAATTACCTAATCATCTTGAAACCTTGTTAAAAGAGAAGAAGGATAATGATCCGAGAACAAAGGATGATTTGGTATTGGAAGATTATACTATGACTGAGTTAAGAGCATTGTTTCCCGAAGCAAAAGGAAGGAGTAAAAAAGATTTAATAGCTAGTATAGCATTGTTACAAGATAGCTATATAGAAAATATATAAATCTGTGATAGTTCAACATTAAAAATGCTTAACTATGAAGTCGAGAATACCAAGGGCTTACAAAAAGGAAAAGCAAGATATTTATAACAAACGGTTTGGTATTATCTTTAATGGAGAAGACAATCTAAAACCATTGATGACCGAGAATATCATTGATTTGTCACCAACAGCTGCCCAATGTGCAGATACGTATCAATCGTTTTTAGTAGGTAGCGGGTTCGAGGAAGATTTAGAAACCGAGAATCTTAGCGATGTACGTTGGGAAAAAAGGACTCCGAATGATTTGTTAGAGCAAATAGGAGAGAGTGTAGCTAGGCATCAAGGAGCTTTTATTTGGGTAGGTTATAATGCCAATTTTCAGAAGTATTCGTTTAAGGTGTTACCCTATGAGCTGTGTAGGGTAGGAAAGAAGGATGATGATAACTATAGCGGAAAAATAGTTGTAAGTCCTAATGGTTGGGGGAAATATTTAAAAGCAGATGAGGTAGATGTGTATGATAGTTATAACCCGAATGCAGTTATAATACAAACTCAAGTAGAAAGAGATGGAGGCTGGGAGCATTACAAAGGACAAGTATGGTTTTTTAAAATGAACCATAAGTACACCTATCCTGTTCCTTTAATAGATAGAGCTTTAAGTTTTGCTGAGGTAGAATATCACATGGGGCTTTATTACAAGGGGACTGTTCAGCGAAGTTTTGAAGATATTACCTATATACGACATCGAGAGTTTCCAAATGAAGAAGATGAACGTACTTTTATCAAGAATATAGAAGAGCTGTCAGGAGTAGAAAATTCCAGTTCTAAACTTATTATAAAAGATGATTGGGACGATGAAAAAGAGAGTATAGGGAATTTTAAGTTTGATACTATAAAGAACGACGTAAATGCTGAAAAATATGCTCATTTTGAGAGTAGTAGTAGCAACTTTATTCGTAAAGCCTTTAGAAATATTCCACCTCAATTAATTGATTATGTTGCGGGTAAACTAGGAAATACTTCTGGGGAGGACCTGGTTAAAGCACAGTCTGTTTATAATGCTTTAGTAGCTAAAGATAGATTGAAATTAGAACGCCTGTTTACAGAGCTATTTCACAATTATGAAAAAGATATGAATCCAACTCATAATTGGAAGATAAAACAGTACGCATTGTTAAAGGATGGAACTATTAACCAATAAATCTAAAGTAGCGGAAGTACTTCAGGTGTCATTAGGATATGGAGAAAAGGAATTTGAAGTATTTATAAGAGAAGCCCAAGATTTTGATTTAAAACCTTTGTTGGATGAATCTTTTTATTTTGACCTTATATCGAATAAGAATGATGAAGGTCAATGGCAATTGCTATTAGAGGGAGGAGCGTATGAGTATAAAGGAAATACTGGTTATTTCAGAGGATTTCAAGATGTGTTAGCCTATTTTGTATATGCTCGGTTTATACTTAAATGTAATTACGTGAGTACTTCACATGGTTTTACAATCAAGAAAACTAATTATTCTGAACCCGTATCTCTTGAGGAACGGAAAAATTTATACTACAAATATCAAAAGGAAGCACACATACTTCTAAACGATGTAGAAAGGTTTATTGAACGAAACTTGGAAGATTATCCGAGTTATGGAAGAGAGGTGAAAGGTAAACCAGAGAATGCATGTCTTAAAAGTTATATTATAAAATGACACATACCTTTATTAATGTTTCGTCAAGTAAGTTTAGCTTGAATGGTAATACCTTTTTTAAAACGTTTTTACCATTTTACATAGATAATAGTCACATTAGAATTTACAATATTTACGACAGTAAATTATTTTTAATTAATACTACTCATGTGTCTGATATAACTGTAGATGGTGTGGTGTATGCAACAGCTACAGAACTCATAAATGCGATACATGAGGTATTATTTACCAAAGGTACCAGTGAAGAGTTGACGACTGAGCAGATAGAGTTGAATCGATTAGCAATTATTGATTTACAAAATACTAAAGCCAATGGTACGCATAATCATGATAGCCGGTATTATACACAAGCTCAAGTTGATGCTTTAATAACAGAAATAAATACTGCTGGTAATATAGCTAATGGTTATGTTGAAGGAGATAGCATCAAATTTTTTGATGTTAGTGGTAATCAAGTTCTAACTATTGACGCTCATAATTTTGTTAGGCAAGGTGTGTCTGTAGTATTTGAAGATGGGATCTTATACTTAAAAAATAGTAATGGTACTATTTTGTCGACTACACCAGTAAAAGCTAGAGAAACATTTTATGATCGGTTTATGTTTGTAGATAAACTAGCAACCGATTTATCTGATTTGGTGTTACTATCAAATTTTGCTTTAGGGTGTACAAATGCAAATCAATATTACTTTGTCAGTGCGATAAGCAATGAAGAAAACTTCATAGGAAATAGAATCTATATACATGAAGAAAATAAGCATTTTGATTTAGAGTCACCGGAAATAGTTTCAAATGATTTTAAGGCATGGTCAATAAATATTGATAATCCTGATTATTTGAACGGTACGATTTATGAGTTTAATTTTTGGATAAAAAGTAGAACTGAAAATGCAAATTCATCATTTACTGCCTTGAATGATACACCTACTAGTTTTACTGGTAATGCTGGGAAAATTTTGGCCGTTAATGAGTCTGAGGATGGGGTTGGGTTTGTATCATATTCTATGCAAAAAACTATTGTAAGTGATATTACTTTAACAGATAATTATGATGGATGTATTGTTAAGATTAAGGATAATGTAAATATTATAATATCAAATAATTTGAGAGATAATTTTAATTGTGTTTTTAGGTCGTTTCCAAGTTGTTCAGCATTTTTTACTCCAAGTGGAACCACGTTAGATGCTCCAAAAGGAATATTTCTGAAAGAAACGGCAATGGCTACTCTGTTTAAGGATGGAACTGATAACATTTATATATTGGAAGGAGAACTAAGTGATGATAATGCTTAATAATTATATTTTCGCAAGGGCTAATGGTAAATATCAAAGAAATTTAGTTGCTTATTTAAGCTTTGATGATAATTTAATTAAAGATTTTACTGGTAATCATGAGGTTAAGGTTAATAATAATGTAATGATTGATGATTTGAATCATGTCGGAACTGGAAAATCTGCGAGTTTTAATAGAAATAGCTCATCATATCTAGAACTGAGCCAGTCATCTGATTTTACTTTAAACTCAGAATATACTATATCTTTCTGGATTAGATTATCATCATTAAATAATTTTGAAATAATTTCCAAAAGGCAAACGACCACCACTAATTTAGAATTTCAGTTTTCTTATATGTCGTCTGGAGAATTGAGATTTCGATTATGGAGTATGGATGTAAATCATTATATAGGATTTAACTTTCCCTTTTCTTTAAATTTATCTCAATGGTATCATTTGGTCTTAACTTATGATGGTAGTATACATCCGAACGGTATTTCGCTTTATATAGATTCCTTAAAAATGGATTTATCTACATTCTATTTAGACTCAAACTCTTTTTCTGGCGTAATTAGTACTGAATATGGTTTAAAAATAGGTATTGGAGGTTCTGTGAATTATTTAGATGGTAATATCGATGAGTTAGGATTTTGGAAACACAGAATTTTTAATCAAGAAGATGTAAATTTTATTTTTAATAATGGTATAGGGAGAAAGCCTTAGTAAAGTAAATTATAATTCTTATTCTAATTATTATTTTGAAATGCCAAACTTTATAACTCCCACAAAAACCATACATCTACTGTTGGTTTTAATAGTTTTAGATTTTATAACTGGAATATGTGCCAGTTTTATTGAAAAGAAGAGAGCTCAAAGATTAAATCCAGAGTTAAAAAATGAGATACTCTTAAGTTCTGAAAAGCTTAGAATGACAGGTGTTAAATTCTTTTTATATGGAGCCACCATTTTGTTGGCATACTATATAGAAAAGATATTTCTTATTAAATCTTTTACCTTTAGTTTTTCTAGTGCAACATTTTCATTATCGATAATAGTGACTGGTTTTTGGATTGTTGTTGAGTTTTATTCGGTTGTTTTTGAGAATTTTAAGCGCATGGGGTTTGATGTGATTGAAAAAACACTTAATATAGTTCAAAAGTTTAAAACCACTAAAAAACAGCTAAAAAATGAAAAAAGTTAAACTATTTCGGTTCTGGTCAGATTCCAACCAGTCAACAGGTACATTGGTTGTATTTAATAATGAGAATCAACCTATATTTATTAATCCTTGTATTGAGAGAGGTTGGCAAGACAACCAGCAGAATATAAGCTGTGTTCCTACTGGAGTTTATCCTTTAAAATTAGAATATTCCAATAGGTTTGATATGGATCTTTGGGAATTAAAGGATGTACCTAATAGGTCGGAATGTAAAATTCATGCTGCTAACTATTGGAGTCAATTAAACGGCTGTATTGCTCCTGGAGAGTATTTAGCGGATATTAATAGTGATGGTTATTTTGATGTAACCAATAGTAGAAATACATTAGGTTCATTTCATGCTTCTTTAGAAGGTATTTCGGAAACTACCATAGAGATATTTGATGTATATTGATGAATAAAGAAAGTAAGTTTTTGATACTAGGATTAGTATTGCTGGTTATATCAGTATTACTTAACATTCAATTATTTACGGATAAGTCTAGTCTTGAGTTAAAGAATGAAAAACTAAATGAATTAATCAAAACTCAAGTACAGTCAAATAACGCTGAGTTGGATAGTTTAAATATCCTAGCGAAGCGTAAAGATTCTGTTGTAACCTGTATAAAGGAGAATATCAGATTTCAGGAGTTAAAGATAGATTCCTTACAAAAGTTGGAGAGCTATAATGAAAGTATGGTTACTAAGCTTCATGATGTTGATAGCATACAAAGCTTATTCACAAGATACTATCCCAGTAACAATTAGTCAGGCTAAACAAGCGATTAGGAATGCCCAGAAGGTAGATGTATTATCATTACAGTGTAATGTACAAACAGTATTAATTAAATATCAGGATGTTGTTATAGATTCTTTAGAAGAACGGTTACGTTTGGAGGAACTCCGATTCCAAATTTTAGAATCAAATATTGAATACCTATCAGTTGGTTTAGAAACTAAAAGTGAGGTTGATAAAAAGAATAAATGGTTTCATAAAGTCTTAATCTTTATTGGTGCGTTTAGTACGGGATATATAATTGGAAGTTTATAATTTAAAAGGTTCTCATTCTTTGAGGACCTTTTTTAGTCTATAACCGTAAAAGTAATTTTAATTACGAAATAGATAGTTTCACTAAATGAAATGATGTGTTTACTCACTGCTTCTTGAGATAAATGTGTTTTTGAAGTAGGTTTATGGAAAATAACCAACTCATGAAGCGCAATAAGATAAATTACCTGATATGCTTTTTGTTTTTTTTGATAGGATTGAAAGCCATGGCACAAACCGGAGAAGTTTCGGGTATTATAAACGATCCGGATGGTTTGCCCTTACCGGGTACAACTATTCAGATTAGTGGAAAATCAACAGGAACCCAGACTGATTTTGATGGAAAGTATTCTATTATATGTAATGTAGGCGATGTATTGGTTTTTTCTTATGTAGGTTTTAAATCATGGGAAGTTACGGTAACTGAAGATATGTTTGATAATGGTACATATAGTATTATAAAATTACCTGTGGTTCTTATTCAAACAGATGCTTATGCAAAAGCATTAGAGAAGGAGTTAGACTCTTCTGAGATTTACTACACTAAGAGTTTGGAGAAACTTAATTTTAAGAAGAAACAATACTATTTTCAGTATACTAAAATTAAAGATATCGATCAGGAGAATGACTCTCTGTTGCTTGATTATTTTAAGGAGGATTTTGCTTATGAGATAGAATATAGTGGTACTATTTCTTGGTTGTTTGCCAATAAGAACTCCTTACCACAGGTTCAGAACCGGTATGGACAAGGGAGACCTTCAAACGGTGTTAATCAGTATTACGGACCTGAAACTAATGAGATTTTTTCTTTTGGTGCGCCAGTAGCTAATTTAACATTCACTAACGAGGCTAATCCTTATGATGTTAATGGACAGATAGCTTTAGGCACTGGTAGTAACCACTTACCTTATCAAAACGAAATTTTAAATACTACTAAGGTGGTTAGTAATAGTATTCATTTTATTGTAGGGAATTATGATAATACTTTAGGATTTAAGTACAGAAACAAAAGTCACAAGGATCTATTTGATATTGAAAAATCACGAATACAAGATGGAGAAATAAGGTATAATTATAAAAATCATTTAGAAGTATTTGCAAAGCTCTACAATGAAAGGTTAAATCAACCAGATATTAATGGGTTTTACAATAATGTACTGTTTTCCAATGCTGCAACACCCGTTACTTTTCAGAATAATCAAGGATATCTATTAAATGGAGCGCAACGAAGTTTTAGTCCTGAAAATTTTAATAATCCTTTATGGTTATTGCATCAAAATAGTAATGGGGTATCTAATACTTCTGCTGTTTTAAGTTCAAAGGGTACATACAACAGCATACAAAATATAAAGTTAACGGGGCAAGTGTCTTATCAGCAAGGAGACTATAAAGAGCAATTTGGTTTGCCTCTTCAAACAATAGGGTATCTAGAAGGCTACCAATATGATAAAAGATTTAAAACAAAAGATTTTAGAGCAAACTTTTTATTTGATTTAGAGACAGAAGTTGGAATCGATTGGAATCGACTTAATGTGATTTCTGAACTGGATTATAGCTTTAACAAACTCAACTACTTAAGAAATGAAATCTATGATGTTATATCTATAGTAGCCGTTGAAGATTTGCAAAATAGTGTATTGAGGTTTAGAAATGAAGTTGGTTTAGAATTAAGAGAAATAGACCTTTCTTTCAGATTAGGGAATAATGCAACATGGTCAGCTTATCAAGGCACTGAAGTATTTTTACCATTTGGTAAAATTGTATTTGAAAAAAGATACTTTGATTATTGGGATTGGATTAATAGTATAAGAGTTGAAGTTGCAGCCAGTAAAGGTGTTTCAGAAATGCCCTTGTATTATGGCAATCAGAGTCATAATAGTCTAAACCTTTCTGTAGAAGAAGCTACTTCCTATAAGGCTGTTAATGATTTGTTCTTGAATGAAGCTATTGATTTTGAAACTAACTTAAGAACAGATTTTGGTATGTCAGTAGACTTATTTAACAACAAAATAAATCTTGATTTTACATATTATAAAGAGCATAACAAAGACGTTGTATTTCCCATTGCTACTACCGAAGGTTTTCAATTACAAAATATTGCGGATATTAATAATAGAGGTTTTGAAATTGCATTGCAAGGATCTATAGGGGATTATAGTTCTGTGTTGTATGTACCCAAGTTCATTTTTTCTAAACAGAAGGCGATAGTAGAGCAATTATATGGCACTCAAAAGTCAGTTGCAATCGCAGGATTTTCAGATGTGTCTAAGAACTTAATTGAGGGAGAACAAATTGGTAGTATTGTAGGATCTTCATATGTACGTGATACATCGGGTAGTTTAATAATAGGAGATAGTGGTTACCCTATAGTAGCGCAAGAGCCTACTATTATAGGAAATACTACACCAGATTTTAATGTAGCTTTTGAAAGTACTCTAGAAATAAGTAGCAATAAGTTTACGCTTAATGTCTTGTTCGATTGGCAACAAGGAGGCGATGTCTGGAATGGTACTAATAATATGCTTAACTATTTAGGTAGATCTAGGGAGTCTGGAGATTTAAGAGGAGTACATAATTACGTATTTCCTGGAGTAACAACAGCTGGAGATTTAAATACCACAGCAGTTTCTTTTGCTAGTGCGAATGATAATTTATATGAGAATCGTTGGGTACGTTATGGCTATTCAGGTGTAGCAGAGGATGCTATTAAAGATGCTTCTTTTTTAAACCTTAAGGCAGTTAGTTTTACTTATAGAATGTTTGATAATAAAACAGATAGTTTGTTTAGAGATTTAGAAATAAGTGTTTATGCCCATAATATCTGGTGTGTTACCAAAACCAAAGGAGTAGCGCCATATACCTCACTATTTAATACTGCCTCTGGTAGTGGTTTGCATTATTTTAATATGCCCTTGCTAAAAGAAGTAGGATTAAAACTTAACCTTAAAATTTAGTATCATGTCAATCAAAAAATTCGCCATAGCCCTTTTAGTGGTTTTTATTTGTGCTTTTAAGAATAACGACCCAAAACCTCATAATTTATTAGAAAAGATATATACGCAAACAGATAGACCTTTATATTTTCCTGGTGAGACTATTTGGTTTAAGTCTTATGTAACCAATGCTAAGGGTACTATAACCACGTTGAGCGATCAAATGACGGCAGAGTTAATTTCCCCTAAGGGTAACGTTGTTCAAAGACTAGAATTAGGAATTCAACAAGGATACACTTATGGTGATTTCTATATTAGTCCAAATTTTGTTGGTGGAGTTTACAAAGTTCGAATGTACACTAATTGGATGCGTAATTATGGTAAGGATTCTTTTTTTGAAAAGGAAATTGTAATTCAGAAAGTGGTAAGTCCTAATGTATTATTAAAGCTAGAGTTTGAGAAAAAAGCCTATGGAAAAGGGCAAGAGGTAACGGCTGATTTTGAAGCAAAAGATTTAGAAAACAAGGTGTTATCTCAAGCAGATGTGTCTTATAGTATAAACGTAGCAGGACAGTCTCATTATAAGGGTGCGGTAAAAACAAATTTAAAAGGAGAAGCATCTATTACATTTAATTTACCTGAAGGTTTAAATACTACTGATGTTTTACTAAATGTGCAATTGCTGCATAATGGAAAAGTAGAAGCTATTAACCGTAGTGTGCCTGTTACATTGAACAATATAGATATACAATTTATGCCCGAAAGTGGTAATGCCATCGTAGGTGTAAAGAATACTATTGCGTTTAAAGCTGTAAATGAGTTTGGTAAACCAGCAGATGTTTCGGGAAGTATACTAGATAGTGCAGGTAACGTAGTAACTCAATTTGAAAGTTTTCATGATGGTATGGGGAGTTTTGACTTAACTTCAAAAACAACCGCATACTATGCAAAAATAACGGCTCCATTTCAGTCAGATTCGTTGATAGCATTACCTAATATCTTGGTCAGTGGAACCAAATTTCACATAACAGAAACTGATGAAAAGTATGAAATGGAAGTGTATTCTAATCTAGATAAACAACTGGTTGTGGCTGTAGCTTCGTCTTATGAAGATTTGCAAACAAAAAAGATCAAGTTAAATAGAAATAGAGCGGTATATCATATTAAAAAGAATGAATTACCAGAAGGCATCATAAAAATATCGCTAAAGGATGTTAATGAAAATATAGTTGCGGAGCGCTTGCTTTTTAACAACAAACCTAACCAAATAAAGGTGAGCGTTTCGCTTCAAAAAAGGATTTATAAAACACGTGAAAAAGTGTTGGTTAAAATTCATACCGCCGATAGTTTAAATAATCCAATTCCATCTAATTTATCAGTAAGTGTAGCAGATAATAAACTAGTATCTTATGCCGATGATAAGCAAGATAATATAGCTTCATATCTCTTACTCTCATCAGAATTACAAGGTAAAATATATAAACCTTCTTTCTATTTTGATGCTCAAGAGCTAAAAGCACATAAGGCGTTAAATTATGTAATGTTAACGCATGGATGGCGTAGTTATATTCAAAATAGTATTCATATTAGTTCTGCAGCGTTTAAACCAGTTACAAAAGATGTACAGTATGGAAAAGTGGTTGACAAAAAAGGAAACGGAGTAGAAAGTCATCTTTTATTGTTTGATGCTTCCCAAGAAAAGGTAATAAAAATGAAAACGAATGTAGATGGTAGTTTTCAGTTGAAACCTAATGCTACTGGTAAGATGATACTATTAGCGTATACAGACAAAGGAGTGAAGGTTTTTATAAAAAGAGGTAAGTTTATAAAGGGAAACGATACACAAATAGTACCAGATAGTAGCAACTTAAAATATGAGTCCGTTAAATATAAAAGTGCTTTGAAACCTAATAAATCATCTATAAAAGAAGAGGTAACTCTCTCAAATGGAAAATTAATAGGTGCATTAGAGACAGATGGTAAAAGTTTGGATGAGGTAGTAGTTACGGGAGCAATGGGAATAAGTAGAGGTGAATTAACAGCATCCTCTGTAGTTGTTGTAGGATATGGGGTTAGTAATACTTCTAGCGAGCTAACTTCTTTACTACAAGGTAAAGTTGCTGGTTTACAAATTAGTGGTGCGCTTGGTGATGTAAACTCTAAAAAGATGATAGCTATCAGAGGGAACCAAAGTATGTCTTTAAATTCACCAACTTTATTTGTTGTGGACGGGGTTGTTTATAATAATATTTCAGGGTTAAATGATATTGATCCAGATGCTATTAAATCTATAACAATTATTAAAGGCTCAGAAGCGGTTCGACTATATGGTTCTCAAGCCGGTGGCGGTGTGGTGAATATATCCTTAAAAGGAAATACAGGGTATTATAATCGTAAAAGGTTTCATAGCAAACGCTATAAAAACTATACTGCAAGTACCTTTTACTTTCAGCAGCCACAACTGTACCAACCAAAATATTTTGAGGCACCGCACTATGTAGATGATGAGTTACCTAACACACGTACCGATTTTAGAAATACGCTATATTGGAATCCGGTGGTGCAAACCGATGAAAATGGAAATGCTTCTTTTGAGTTTTATACTTCTGATGCAATCTCTTCTTTTGTAATTACAGCCGAAGGCATGGCGTATAATGGTATACCTGTTAGAAATATTGCAGAATTTGCTACAAAGAATACGTTACAAACAACACTCACGGTGCCTAACTATATGGCTGTAAATGATACAGTGCAAATTCCTATTACCATAGTCAATAATACTGATAGTATTATGAAAGCCAATGTTAGTTTTATGCTACCTCATTCTTTAGCCTCGTTTAATTGTCCGGAAGAAGTAATTACCATACCTGCAAATGGGTATGTGATTACAAACCTTCCTGTAGTACCTACTAAAAGGGCTTACAAACAAACTATTGAAGTTGCTGTAGAAGCTAATGGATATACTGACCTTGTAAAAGAAGAATTTACTACTATAAGTTCTTATTTCCCTAAACATGCAACGTTAGCCGGTAGTGATAATAAGCATTTTCAATTCGACATGCAGAATGTTGTTGAAGGAAGCGTTTTGGCAGAGTTTTCTTTATATACTGATGTGGTTGGTACTGTAATGGATGGTATAGATAATATTATAAGAGAACCTCACGGCTGTTTTGAACAGGTTTCAGCAAGTACGTACCCTAATGTGTTGGTGTTACAATATTTAAGAGAAACAGGCAAGAGTAACCCTGATCTTGAAAAGAAAGCCATGAAGTATATCAAACAAGGATACAAGAAACTGGCGGGTTATGAAACTGCTGAAAATGGTTTTGAGTGGTTCGGACATACACCTCCGCATGAGGCACTTTCAGCTTACGGATTGATGGAGTTTACAGAAATGCAAAATGTGTATGATGGGGTTGATGCTAGAATGTTAGAGCGTACCAAGAAATTTTTACTAAGTAGAAAAGATGAAATGGGAGGCTTTGAACAAAACAAAGGAAAATATGGTTTCTCGGCAGCTCCGTACCTTGTGAATAATGCCTATATAGTCTATGCGTTAAGTGAAAGTGGAGTGCCACTTTCAGCTTATGAGTTACAATATAATACGGCAGTACAAGAAGTAATAGATAGTAATGATGCTTACCGTTTAGCCTTACTAGTTTGTGCTAGTGGTAATTTACATAAAGCAACACATCATAAGCTATTAATGAAACGATTGAAAGATATGGTTGCTACGTATGGTTTTGAAAAATTACCTGTAGAAAGTACTATAACACGTTCTTATGGTAAAAGTAAAAATGTTGAAACAGCTGCTTTTATGGTAATGGCGTTGTTGAAAGAAGAAGGGAATGAATATTTAGTAAGTGATGGGGTTAATTACATTGCTTCCAAACGTTCCTATGGTGGTTTTGGATCTACTCAAGCTACTAGTATGGCATTAAAGGCGCTGATTGCATACACTAAAACTCAAAAAGAAAAACTACTTACAGCTAATGCGGTTACACTTTTAATCAATGGTGCTAGTTTTACCAGAACGTTAAAAGCTAATAATAACGGTAAAATAGTAATTGAAAATTTAGAAGAATATATATTGGCTGGTAAGCAAGATGTAAAGGTAAGCTTTGCAGATACTACTCAGGTATTTCCTTATCAATTGTTAGTACGATGGGATACAACGGTGCCAGATAGTGCTAACCAATGTAAAGTAGCAGTAACTACAACTTTGGCAAGTGAAGTTAGTAAAATAGGGGAAAGTGTGCGTATGGAGGTCGCTGTTGAAAATACAACGAAAGAACCGTTGCCTATGGTGACCGCTATGATAGGTATACCTAGTGGAACTCAAATAGAACCATGGCAATTGAGAGAACTTACAGAAAAACAAAAGGCAGATTATGTAGAGGTTTTTGATAACTATTTAGTGTTGTATTGGAAGGAGTTTGGTAGTGCTGAAATAAAGCAGGTATCGTTAGATCTTAAAACTTTGGTGCCAGGAAGTTATAATGCACCTGCTAGTTCTGCTTATGTATATTATGAAAGTGAGCATAAGCATTGGGTTAAGGGTACGCAATTGGAAATAAAAGCCCAATAGTGAATTTTATGTAGCTTGTTCCGTCATGCTGAACTTGATTAACTCCGTTGAATCTCCGATTTAGCATCTCACAAGTGGCTCAAAGCTCCTAACTCCCAAGGGGGAACTCTCACTCTAATGGTTTTATTTGGTTTTAAGTTTTGATTGTGGCTTACTGGGATGTGACCCTGAATCAAGTTCAGGGTGACGTGGTTTTGGTGATTCTATGAACATAATTGTAAACTTCGTCATTCTGAACTTGTTTCAGAATCGCACAAGTAGCTCAAAGTCCCTAACCCCCGATGAGGAGAACTCTCACTTGAATGGTTATATTAGTTTGAGGTTTTGGTTATGGCTTACTCGGATGAGACCCTGAATCAAGTTCAGGGTGACGCGGTTTTGGTGATTCTATGAACATAATTGTAAACTTCGTCATTCTGAACTTGTTTAACTACGTTGAATCTCCGATTTCAGCATCTCATTAGTAGCTGAGTGTTGCCTTGATCCCGAAGGGAAGTGCTACTTCTACTGAGGTTTTAAATAGATTTTATGGAGGGATATTAGTATCCCTCCAATTTAGATTTTCTAACAGAATCTATGACCATTGGTGTACCACCCATGTTACCTTCAAAGATTCCTTTACTTTCCCAGTCACCATACATTGGATTGGGAAAAACGATAAATTTTGTTCCAAAATTAGCCGCTAACTCTGCTGCTTTTAGGTTTCTATCATTCCCATCAAAAACATCCGCAAAATCTGCAAGATTATCTCCCATATATAGTATTACTTCATAATCGTCCAGTATCTTTTGTCTACGAGGTTCTTTGTTGCTCATATCTTCTTTAAGTTGTATGTGAGAAGCATCTGCAAAGGGAAAATTATATTTTTGAAGGTTTTTAAGCGTAACCTCTTTTACTTCGGTGCTTCTATTGGTAATATAAAAAATAACTACTCCTTTAGATGCTGCATAGTTTAAAAAAGAAACAGCACCAGGTAGGGGTTTTGCTTGTGCAAGCTGGCACCACTCATTCCAGCTTTCCTTGGTATAGCTAAGGTCGTCTTTGATTAATTTAGCGTTGTACGGACTATTATCTAACACGGTTTCATCAATGTCGGTAATAATGGCAAGTGTTTTTTTATAAGAAAGAATATTTTCTAAAGCGGCATCTAGTTGTAGTTTGGCTGTGTTGTAGCCTTGGTAGTATAATGCATCGTTTTCTGCTGCATGCTGCTGCCACAATACGGCTTGAACGTTATATTCATTTTTGTTTTGTTCTACCTCTATTTCCTTTACAATGGTTTCTTGTTTACATCCGGATAGTGCAACAGCTAAACACGCTGCTATTATTATATGTTTCATAATGTGTTTGTGTTTAATATAGTAAATGTATGAAATATGTTTCTGAATTGTTCTCTTCGTCATGCTGAACTGGATTCAGCAACTCACAAGTGGCTCAAGGCCTTTTAACCCTTAAAAGGGAATGCTCACTCTTATGAATTATGTAGTTGAAAGATGTTACTTTTCGCTGGTGTGGTTTGTGTAACCCCATCGCCTTTGGTCTCGATAGAGTTTACCTAAATTAAATCACTCTACCTGACGGTTAGGCTAGTTTAACTCACTCATATGAGACCCTGAATCCAGTTTAGGGTGACGTGTATCTGGTAATTCAGTTAACATGATTTTTCTCTTCGTTTTACTGAACTGGATTAACTACGTTGAATCTTCGATTTCAGCAACTCACAAGTGGCTTAAAGTCCCTAACCCCACCGCCTTTGGTCTCAATATAGTTTCCCCACGTTAAATCACTCTACCTGACGGCTAGGCTAGTTTAACTTACTCCTATGAGACCCTGAATCACGTTCAGGGTGACGTTCATCTGGTAATTCAGTTAACATGATTGTTCTCTTCGTCATGCTGAACTAGATTCAGCAACTCACTAATGGCTTACGGAGGGTTTATTATCATAATGAAGTCAACGAAAAAATTGGAGTCCATAAAAAAAGGGAACCATTTGGTTCCCTTTTTAGTATTTTTAGGAGAATGATTACATCATTCCAGGCATACCACCACCCATTGGAGGTGCTTGCATTCCGCCTTCTTCTTTAATATCTGTTAATGAGCATTCAGTAGTTAAGATCATTCCTGATACTGAAGCTGCATTTTCTAAAGCAACACGTGTTACTTTTTTAGGGTCAATAATACCTGCTTTAAGCATATCTACATATTCAGATGATTTCGCATCGTATCCGAAGTCTTTTTCACCCTCTAATACTTTAGAAATAACTACAGAACCTTCACCACCTGCATTTTCTACAATCGTTCTAAGTGGAGATTCAATAGCTTTATTTACAATCTGAATACCAGTTGCCTCATCAGCATTTGCACCTTCAACAGTGTTTAAAGCAGCTTTAGCTCTCACTAAAGCAACACCACCACCAGCAACAATACCTTCTTCTACAGCAGCTCTTGTTGCGTGTAAAGCATCATCTACACGGTCTTTTTTCTCTTTCATTTCTACTTCAGAGGGTGCTCCTACATATAATACAGCAACACCACCAGCTAATTTAGCTAAACGTTCTTGAAGTTTTTCTTTATCGTACTCAGAAGTAGTTGTTTCAATCTGAGATTTAATTTGTGCTACTCTTGCTTTAATATTATCAGCATCTCCGCTACCATTTACAATAGTAGTATTGTCTTTATCAATGGTAACAGTTTCTGCAGTACCAAGCATATCTAAAGAAGCATTTTCTAAAGAGAATCCTCTTTCTTCAGAGATTACAGTACCACCAGTTAAAATAGCAATATCTTCTAACATTGCTTTTCTTCTGTCTCCAAAACCAGGAGCTTTCACAGCAGCAATTTTTAATCCACCTCTAAGTTTGTTTACTACTAACGTAGCTAATGCTTGTCCGTCTACGTCTTCAGCAATAATTAATAAAGGTCTTCCAGATTGAGCAACTGGCTCTAAGATTGGAAGAATCTCTTGAAGATTAGATATTTTTTTATCAAATAATAAGATATAAGGGCTGTCTAATTCAGCAATCATCTTATCTGTATCTGTAACAAAGTAAGGAGAAAGGTAACCTCTATCAAACTGCATACCTTCTACTACATCTACATATGTATCTGTACCTTTTGCTTCTTCAACGGTAATAACTCCTTCTTTGCCTACTTTACCAAAAGCAGTAGCAATTAACTCACCAATAGTTATATCGTTATTCGCAGAAATAGAAGCAACTTGCTTAATTTTTTCAGAGCTATCACCTACTTTTTCAGCTTGTGATTGTAAGTCGGCTACAATAGCTTCTACGGCTTTATCTATACCTCTTTTAAGGTCCATTGGGTTAGCACCTGCAGCAACGTTTTTCAAACCTTCTTTTACAATGGCTTGTGCTAAAACAGTAGCTGTAGTAGTACCGTCACCAGCAAGATCGTTGGTTTTAGAAGCAACTTCTTTTACCATTTGTGCACCCATGTTTTCAAGGGCATCTTCTAATTCAATTTCTTTAGCAACAGAAACCCCATCTTTAGTTACATGAGGAGCACCGAAAGATTTTCCAATAATAACATTACGCCCTTTAGGACCTAAAGTTACTTTTACAGCATTTGCTAAGGCGTCTACACCACGTTTTAGTCCGTCTCTAGCTTCAATATCAAATTTAATGTCTTTTGCCATTTTTCTTTTTTCTTTTTGGTTAATTAAATAATTGCTAAAATGTCACTTTCGCGCATGATAAGGTAATCTGTACCTTCTAACTTTAGCTCAGTGCCAGAATACTTACCATATAAAACCGTATCACCAACTTTAACTGTCATAGGTTCGTCGGTTTTACCAGGACCAACTGCTACTACTGTACCTTTTTGAGGTTTCTCTTTTGCAGTGTCTGGAATAATAATACCTGAAGCGGTAGTTGTTTCAGCAGGAGCCGGCTCAACCAGAACACGGTCTGCAAGCGGTTTAATGTTTACGTTAGCCATTTTTATAATACTATTTAATTTTTAGTTTTTATTTGAAAAATTCATTGCTCTCTAATAGACAGAAATTATGCCAACAGGGGTAATTATGTCAAGGAGCCAAAAAAAATGCCAGCTTTATGACAAGCTGGCATTTTTTGATATGTATTTTTAACAATTACTTACTGAGCGTTGTCAGTAGGAGTAGTAGCAGGTGTATCTGCTGGTAAACCACCATCTGCAGGTAAGTTGTCTTGTTGTTCTGTTCCTTGTAAAATTTTAGCATCAGTAGAGCTTCCTCCTAATGTAGTGTTTGCTAATAAAATTAAAGCTACTAATACAGTTGCTAAAAACCAGGTACTTTTTTCTAAGAAATCTCCAGTTTTCTTAACACCACCAATTTGGTTGGCACCACCACCAAAAGTAGAAGATAATCCGCCACCTTTTGGGTTTTGTACCATTACTACTATAATTAGTAAAAAGCTAACTAAAAGAATACCTGTTAAATATATTACGTACGGATCCATATTAAAATGAATTAATTATTTTGTTTTAATTTCTTTATCTCTTCGATTTGGTGTGCAAATAAACTACTTTTTTCCGGATATTTCAAAATTAAAATCTCATAAGCTTTCAAGGCTTTTTTATATTTCTTTTGAGTAACGTATACCTTAGCTAATGTTTCGGTCATTAACTGTGGTGTTTCGGAGGTAGCATCTTTGGCTAAATTCTTAGTGTTTATAGGGTCTCTCACCGGTACAATCTTAGGTGAAGTCTCTAAAAACTTATCTATTAAATCAAATTTTTCTTTTTTATCGTCTGGTAGCTGTTGCGTTTCTTCTTCCGCGTGTTCTATGCTTTTTACAACAGAATCTTCTGCAGACCTGTCTATAACTTTAACGCTGGTAAGGCGTAACCATTCTGCAAACGAGTGCATTTCTGAAATACTAGCGGGTTTGTGTGCTTCTTGATGTGGGTACACTTCTTCAGCAACAGTTTCTGTTTGCTCTTTTGGCTGAAATGTATCTTCATTTAAAATGAGCTCAGCATCCTCATAATCTTTATTCGTAAAAGTTTCTTTATGTGCCCTTATTTCATCGGCAATTACACTGATCTCCTTTAGTTTAGATTGTTGTTGCGTAATTTCTTTAGAAACTGAATGTTGCGAGAACTGAGGTGTATTTATAAATTCAAAAAGAATTTGCCTGTCGGTTGTAGCCGCTGCGGCTAGTTTCAGGTTTTTATTGTAGTATAAACTATTCTGTTTGTATAACCCATATAATTGTAGAACTCTTGCTGCCTGAAAATACGGATGCTCTTTTATAATACTGTCTAACTCTTTGGTTTGTTCAGTAGTAATAGTATCCGGATTTTTTAATAGGTATGTAAAGTTGGTTACATTCATAATCTATTACCAGTCTGCTAAAGAGGCATTAATAATATCTTGCGTTATACGTTCAAAAATTTCTTCGTAAGCTGCATCTTCCACGGCGTTAACCTGTGTTGTAGCCGGAAAATCGTAGTAGAAAGAGAACTTTCGTTCAAAATCTTTCTCAGAGTCTAGCGTGTTTATAAATCGTACGTTTACACCCACCGTTAATCGGTTTTGAGCAGCCGTTTGGTTGGCGGTGGCACTCATAGGTGTTACGCTCCATTCTGTTATTTCACCTTCATATATTAATTGTGCATTTTGCGATTTTAATTCAAGACTGGTTTGGTTCATAATCAAGTCTTGCAATGCATTGGTAAAATCTCTATCTAGTCCTGGTACAATAATAGGAGCCACATTTTGAAAAAAGTTTACCTGAAAACTTTCTGCATTGGTGCTAATTCCTGTAAAACTATATGGGCCACAGCCTGTAAAGGTTATGGCTAATATGCAAATGCTTAGAATAGCGCTTAATTTTTTCATGATATAAACTTTTCCTAAAGATTGTATTGTTTAATTTTTCTGTATAATGTTCTCTCAGAGATCCCTAATTCTGCTGCGGCATTTTTTCGTTTTCCATTATTGCGTTCTAGAGCTTTTTTAATTAACTCTAGTTCTTTGTCTTGTAGCGAAAGCGTTTCTTCTTCTTCAATTTCTTCTGCAAAGTGATACTTGTCTTCTGCTGTTGCAGGAGTAACATGTTGGTGAGATGGCAATTGTAAATATCCATAATCTTCCTCTACCTCATTGTTGTCTTCTGTAAACTCTGCGTCTGTTGGTTCTTCTCTGTAAATCTTGTTAATAAGGGATTGATTTTCCTCTTGTACCTTTTGGCTATTGCCATTTTGCATAAGCTCCATGGTTAGCTTTTTAAGGTCGTTAAGGTCGCTTTTCATATCAAACAACACCTTATATAATATTTCACGTTCATTGCTAAAATCACTTTCTGCTTTCTTGTTTCCTACTACGGCAGGTAAATTACTGGTAGCATCTGGTAAATAAGAACGTAATGTTTCTGCTGAAATGGTACGTTCTTGTTCTAAAACAGAAATTTGTTCAGCAATATTTCTTAATTGTCTAATATTTCCGCTCCATCGGTACTTTAACAATAACTGTACCGCATCTGGAGTAAGCCTAATGGTAGGCATTTTATATTTTTGAGCAAAATCTGCTGCAAACTTTCTAAATAATAAATGAATATCTTCTGCTCGGTCTCTTAAAGGCGGCAAATGTATTTCTACGGTACTAAGACGGTAGTATAAATCTTCTCTAAACTTCCCTTTTTCTATGGCTTCTATCATTTTTACATTGGTAGCAGCAACAATACGTACATTGGTTTTTTGAACTTTAGAAGAACCTACTTTAATGAATTCTCCATTTTCTAAAACTCTTAATAAACGTACTTGGGTAGTTAAAGGTAATTCACCTACTTCATCTAAAAATATGGTACCACCATCGGCTTCTTCAAAGTATCCACTACGGGTTTGTGTGGCACCTGTAAAAGCGCCTTTTTCGTGTCCGAATAATTCTGAGTCAATAGTACCCTCTGGAATAGCACCACAGTTAACGGCAATAAATTTACCATGTTTACGGTGCGATAACGAGTGTATAATTTTAGGAACCGCTTCTTTACCAACTCCACTTTCTCCTGTTACCAATACCGAAATATCTGTAGGGGCTACTTGAATTGCTTTTTCAAGAGCCCTGTTTAGTTTTAGGTCGTTACCGATAATACCGAAACGTTGTTTTATAGCTTGAACTGATTCCATTTTTTCTTTTTCTTTTTTTGTGTTCTTTAAGCTTTATTCAATTCCATTTTTTCTTCTCTGCTTAAATTTAAAGCTGCTTCTATAAATTTATTTAATTGCTTTCAGAATACCCAACTGCTTCACCAATTAAGGTGGCAGCAGTACAATCATTAATTTTAACGTTTACAAAATCGCCTATTTTATAGTGTTCTTTAGGGAAAACAACTACAGTGTTTTGTGTATTTCTACCCATCCAATGATCTTCCGATTTTTTAGAAGTTCCTTCAATTAAAACTTCTTCTGTTTTACCCACGTGCGCTTGGGTACGCAACAAGGCATGGTTTTGTTGTAAGTTGATGATTTCAGTAAGACGTCTTTTCTTTACATCTTCTGGTACATCATCTTCCATTTTACGTTCTGCAAGAGTACCTGGTCTTTCAGAATAGGCAAACATAAAACCAAAGTCGTACTTTACATATTCCATTAAGCTTAAGGTGTCTTGGTGATCTTCTTCCGTTTCTGTAGGGAAACCGGCAATCATATCTTGAGAGATAGCACATTCAGGAATAATTTTTTTAATGTTATCAATAAGCTCAAAATATTCCTCACGTGTATGTAAACGGTTCATCTCTTTTAAGATTCGGTTACTACCACTTTGTACCGGTAAGTGTATGTATTTACAAATGTTATTGTGTTTAGCCATAGCTTCAATAACATCTAATGTCATGTCTTGTGGGTTAGAGGTAGAGAAACGAATACGTAATTTAGGGTGTGCCGTGGCTACCATTTCAAGAAGGTTTGCAAAATTAACTGCAGTAGCCTTTTGCATATCGGTAGCTTTTTCAAAATCTTTTTTAAGTCCGCCACCATACCAAAGGTAACTATCTACATTTTGACCTAGTAACGTAATTTCTTTAAACCCTTTGTCTACTAGTTCTTTTACTTCTTCTAAAATAGAATGCGGATCACGGCTACGCTCACGTCCTCTAGTAAAAGGTACCACGCAAAACGTACACATATTATCGCACCCTCTGGTAATAGAAACAAAAGCAGTAACCCCATTACTATTTAAACGTACGGGTGCAATGTCTCCGTAGGTTTCTTCTTTAGAAAGAATTACGTTAACAGCATTTCTACCATCTTCTATTTCTTGAATAAGGTTAGGTAAATCTTTATAGGCATCTGGGCCTACAACCATATCTACAATTTTTTCTTCTTCAAGAAATTTACTTTTAAGGCGTTCTGCCATACAGCCTAAAACACCAACTTTCATATTTGGGTTAATGCGTTTAACGGCATTAAATTTTTCAAGTCTTTTTCTAACAGTTTGCTCAGCTTTTTCTCTAATAGAGCAGGTGTTTACCAATACAAGATCGGCTTCTTCCATGTTCTGAGTGGTGTTGAAGCCTTCTTTAGATAAAATTGATGCTACAATTTCGCTATCTGAAAAGTTCATTTGGCAACCATAACTTTCAATGTATAGTTTACGGCTGTTACCTGTGTTTTGGTCTAGTACCAAACTGTTTCCTTGCTTGTTTTCGTCAATAATCTTCTCCATATAAATGCGCACAAAATAAAACGCAAATATAGGTTTAAATTTGTGATGTGACAAGGTGTCAGTTGCGGTATATAACGTTTTTATTTTGATATATTTACACAAAAGAATGTTTTGAGATCAATCATAGTGGTCTTTTGTTTGTCTGTTTACATTTTGAATGCACAAACAACAAATGATACCAGACTTATTCAGTTACAAATAGATAATGATGTGTTAGCACCTTATGATGAGGATAATTATTACACATCCGGACTTTTTTTAGCCTACAGACAAAGTGCTTCTAATTTTTTATGGTGGCACGCACAACCCGGAGAAAATTTATTTATAAATGCAGATATTAAACATCAGATGTATGTGCCACTATATCCTAACAGCGAATACCTGAGAGGGTATGATCGTCCGTTTGCTGGATGGTTGGCTACAGGTTTGAAAATTAATAAGATAAGTGAAAAGAATGTTTGGTTATATGGGATAGCGTTAGGTGTAACAGGTGAGGCTTCAAGGGCTAAGGAATTGCATCAAGGGTTTCATGATTTTGCTGGGGTTTCTGAAAACCCGTTATGGATAGATCAAATTCCTTCAGGGTTGATGGGGAATGTGGAGTTTGGGTATGGATACTTGTGGAATCCTAGTGTGTTGTGGACTTCTAAAACTGTTGTAGGTACAAAGGATGTGTATCTAGAAACCGGACTTACGGGTTTATATAATATAAGTTATAAAGAATATTTGATGCCTACTACGCCTAAATGGTTTTTAATGGTAGGGGCAGATTATAGGTTGGTAGGGTACGATGCTTTGTTGCAAGGGAGTGTGTGGAATAATGATGCGCCATTAACCCGCGACCCTAGTAGAAATATGTTGTTTTGTAAGTTGGGAGTAGGTTGGTTAGGTAAAGGGTTTTCTATGCAGTATGTGTTTAATACAACTACTAAACGAACAGAAAAAGCGCAAAATCATACGTATGGTACCTTGATTTTTCAGTTTCGTTTGTAGAAAAAATGTACATTTGGTTTTTTACTCAACTAACCAATTTAACTTTTATGGATTTTTTTCAACTTTCTTCTCGCATTGAAAGAAGTGCAAGCCCAGATTTTGGCGATATTTTTTCAAGAACTTTTGATTTGTATAAAAAAGTTTGGTGGCAAGGTTTTTTAATGATAGCCTGTGTATTTATAATTATGATTCCGTTTATGGTTGTGGTAATGTTGCCTATGGCTGGGTTAAGTGCTTTTGCTGAGGCTTCAGAGGTTGGTGATGCGATAGAACCTATAGCTATATTTAGTACTTTATCTTGGGCGTTTTTAGCAGGGTTAGCTATGGTTATATTTATGTCTTTTATAACTTATGCCTTAATTGCTGGTTTTTTGAGGGTGTGTAAGAATGCTGATTATTACGGGAATGCAGATACCTCAGATTTGTTTTATTATTGCAAGGCTAGGTATTTTGGAAAAACCTTTGTATTAGGACTTGCAGCAGCTGGGATTTCCTTGATAGCTTTGATGATGTGTATTTTACCTGCGTATTATGTAGCGGTTCCTATAAATTTATTTCTTGTGATTTTTGCTTTTAATCCTGAATTAAGTGTTTCAGAAATTATTAAGATTAGTTTTAAATTGGGTAATAAATATTGGATTCTTATTTTTGGATTAACCCTTGTTTTAGGAATGATAGCTAGTTTAGGGGCGTTAGCATGTGGTATAGGTATCTTCTTTACAGCATGTTTACAAGTTATACCTTTATACTATATATATAAAGATGCTGTTGGTTTTGATGAGGAAAAACTAGTGGTAGAAAAGTTTTAATTTTATGTAATTTATGTGTTAATAACTTTGAAGAAAAAAAGAATTTAAAAAAAACTCATACTTTTGCATTTATCTAAAAAATAACTATGGCCAAAAATTTAGTGATCGTAGAGTCACCAGCAAAAGCAAAAACCATTGAGAAATTTCTCGGAAAGGATTATAAGGTAGAGTCTAGTTTTGGACACATTGCCGACTTGCCTTCCAAGGAGTTAGGGGTTGATGTTGAGGGTGATTTTTCTGCGAAGTATGTAGTGGGAAGTGATAAAAAAACACTGGTTAAGAAACTTAAAGATCTTGCGAAAAAAGCAGAGGTTGTTTGGTTAGCTAGTGATGAAGACCGCGAGGGTGAGGCGATAGCTTGGCACCTAGCGGAAACTTTAAAACTGGATAAAGACAAAACAAAACGTATAGTTTTTAACTCCATTACTAAGAATGCTATTTTAAAAGCTATAGAAACACCAAGAACTATAGATTATAATTTAGTGAATGCCCAACAGGCACGTAGAGTGTTAGATAGATTGGTTGGGTATGAGCTTTCTCCTGTACTTTGGAAAAAAGTAAAAGGAGGTTTGTCTGCAGGTAGAGTACAGTCTGTATCGGTGCGTTTAATTGTTGAAAGAGAGCGTGAGATTCAAGAGTTTAAACCTGAGGCATCGTTTAAAGTATCTGCTGTATTTACTACCGATAAAGGTGTGGCGGTAAAAGCTAAGCTGCCTAAGAGTTTTAATACTTTAGAAGAAGCTAAAGCCTTTTTACAAGAAAATGCTAATGCTGAGTTTAAGGTGGGTAATTTAGATAAAAAACCTGCTAAAAAGTCGCCATCGGCACCATTTACTACGTCTACCTTGCAGCAGGAGGCGTCTCGAAAGTTATATTTTTCGGTATCAAAAACAATGAATCTTGCACAACGTTTGTATGAGGCAGGATTGATTACATATATGAGAACGGATAGTGTAAACTTATCCGGTGAGGCTATTAGTGCGGCTCAAAAAGAAATTGAAAGTTATTACGGTAAAGAATATAGTCAGCCAAGAAACTTTACAGGAAAATCTAAAGGAGCACAAGAAGCTCACGAGGCAATTAGACCTACCGATATGTCTAAACATTCGGTAAATATAGAGCGTGACCAAGCAAGATTATATGATCTTATTTGGAAACGTACATTAGCATCGCAAATGAGTGAGGCTGAGTTGGAGCGTACACATGTGAAAATTGAAGCAAGTACTCACGATGAGGTGTTTAGTGCTAATGGAGAGATTATTAAGTTTGAAGGTTTCTTAAAAGTTTACTTGGAAGGAACCGATGACGAGGAAGAGCAAGAAGAAGGAATGTTACCACCGTTAAAAGTGGGGCAGCCTTTAGCTAATAAGGTAATGGATGCTACGCAACGTTTTACCAGAGCGCCATACAGATATACAGAAGCATCATTGGTGAAGAAGTTGGAAGAGCTTGGTATTGGGCGTCCGTCTACGTATGCACCTACTATTTCTACCATTCAAAACAGGGGGTATGTAGAGCGTAGTGCGTTAGAAGGAATGGAGCGTTCTTACTATAAGTTAACTTTGACTGATGCGGCTGTTAAAGAAGAGAAGTTGACAGAAACTGTTGGGGCGGATAAAGGGAAGTTAGTACCTACCGATATAGGAATGATTGTAAATGATTTCTTAGTAAATAATTTTGAAAATATATTAGATTATAACTTTACTGCAAAAGTAGAGGAGAGTTTTGATAATATAGCCGAGGGTGTGGAAGATTGGCAAGCCATGATGAAAGGTTTTTATCAAGATTTTCATCCGCATGTAAAAGAAGTAGAGGAGAATGCTGGTAGAGAAACCGGAGAGCGTATTTTAGGGGAGGACCCTGAAACAGGTAAACCGGTGAGTGTACGTTTAGGTCGTTTCGGTCCTATGGTGCAAATAGGTTCTTCTGAAGATGAGGAGAAGCCAAAGTTTGCAAGTTTATTACCAGATCAGTCTTTGGATAAGATTACCTTTGAAGAGGCTATGGATTTGTTTAAGTTGCCACGTACTGTAGGGACTTATGAAGGTGAGGAATTGCAAGTGAACGTAGGGCGTTTTGGTCCGTACGTAAAGCATGGTAAAAAATATATCTCTTTAGATAAAGGAGAAGATGTAATGGGGGTTACCAAAGAACGTGCTATAGAATTAGTGAAGGCTAAAGAAAAAGCAGATGCGCCTATTACAACTTATAAAGGAAAAGATGTTACCAAAGGAAAAGGTAGATTTGGACCGTTTATTAAGTGGGATGGAATATTTATTAATGTAAATAAGAAGTTCGATTTTGATAATTTATCGGAAGAAGATGTGGCTTTCTTGATAGAAGATAAGTTGAAAAAAGAAGCGGAGAAATTATTGAACGAGTGGCCGGAGGAGAATATTAGAGTAGAAAAGGCAAGATGGGGGCGTTCAGTAATTAAAAAAGGAACAAAAAAAGTAGAGCTTAGTAAAGATGTAGATGCAGCTGCTTTAAGTTTGGATGAGGTGAAGGCGTTGATAGAGCAGAAATATCCTAGTAAGGCTAAAAAGAGTACTGCAAAAACAAAAACTAAAGCAAAGGCAAAATCAAAATAAAAAATGGGGCTCGAGTTTTTAACTCCTATAAATGAAGATGTTGTGCAATATGCGGCAGCATTAAACGTTTATACTATAGGTTCTAAAATGGTATTGCATACACAAGAGCACGGGATTCCTGACTTAGAGGGGGTTACTGTTGCTTTAGTGGGGGTGCCAGAATATAGAGGAGCAAAATATACAATTTCAGATCCTTCTAATCTGGAAGAATTAAGACGGCAATTTTATCAATTATTTCCAGGGAACTGGAATGTAACGATAGCAGACTTAGGGAATATTGAACCAGGAGCTAGCGTACAGGATACCTATTTTGCTTTGAAAGAAGTAACGGCTGCTTTGGTAAAACAACACATTACACCTATTGTACTAGGAGGAACACAAGATTTAACCTATGCTACTTATAGAGCTTATGATCAATTAGATCAGATGGTGAACTTGGTAGCGATAGATAGTTCTTTTGATTTAGTGTTTAATGATGAAGGGTTGCATGAGAGGTCTTTTTTGAATAGTGTAATACAAGAAAATCCGCCTAACCTTAGTGATTATGCTAATATAGGGTATCAGGTGTACTACAATTCTCAGGAGGCTGTAGATTTGATGGAGAAATTGTTTTTTGAATATTACCGTTTGGGTGAAGCTACCAATGCAATGAACACTATGGAGCCTGTGTTTAGAAATGCCGATTTAGTTTCGGTAGATATGAAAGTGGTGCAGGGAACTGATTTGGGGAATGCGCCGGGTACATATCCTAATGGTTTTAACTCTAGAGAGATATGTGGTTTGGCTAGGTATGCTGGTATTAGTGATAAAGTAAGTTGCTATGGTATATATAATATGGTGTCAACTGAAAAATGCTATCAATTAACTGCTCAGGTAATTTGGTACTTTATAGAGGGAGTTAATTATAGGTTTCATGAGTATCCTTTTGGTACTAAAGAAGACTTTTTAAAGTATATAGTTCCGGTAGATGATACTGAACTTATTTTTTATAAAAGTAACGTATCTGGAAGATGGTGGATAGAAATTACGAATTTTGGAAATTCGTATAATAATTTTGTTAAAGAGACGTTAATACCGTGTACGGAGCAAGATTATATAGATGCAACGCAACAAAACATCCCAGAACGATGGTGGCGCATTTATCGAAAAAGTGTAAATTAATTAAAATTTACCTTTGTTAACATAAAGTTATTTAAAACTCAACAATAAAACGTTTTTAAGATTGATATTTATAGAATTTTCAATAAAAAATTGTTTTTTTAAAATTAATTAGATAGGTTTACGACCTTAAAATTTACAACAAATTTAACCTCAAGTTTATGAAAAAACTATTGCTGTTAGCAGTTGCAATTACCTTCTTAAGTAGCTGTGGTAAAAATGACCGTGGTGAGCTTGTCGGATCCAAGGGGAAAAGATGGTTTTCTGAGAAGCCTTACGGAATGGCACTAATTCCGGGTGGGTCTTTTATTATGGGTAAGTCTGACGATGATTTAGCTAATACAATGAATGCTCCAACTAAAACTGTTACTGTGCCTTCTTTCTATATGGATGAGACTGAAATCACAAATAGTGAGTACCGTCAAATGGTTGAATGGGTTAGAGATTCTGTTGTAAGAGTAAAACTTGCAGATTTTGCAGAATTAAATTCATTAACTCCTGAAGAAGGTGGTATTGGTGACTATGCGTATAGTGACGTAGATACTACTGACTTAAATGAATATGAAAAGTATATCATGGAGAAATCTATGTTAAGCGATGATTATTCAGGAAGAAGATTGAATTGGGATGTTGATCTTATTTGGGATCATAATGACTATCCAGATGAATACTACACTGAAATTATGGTGGATAGTGTTTATATTCCAGTTGAAGAAGCTTTCAATGGGCAGGCTACTGTGAAAAGTGATATCTTAAACTTTAGATATACTTGGATGGATATTGAAGGTGCTGCTAAAAACAAAGACAAGGATAAAACAAGAAAAGACTTTATAAAAACTGAAACTGTAAATGTATATCCTGATACTACAGTTTGGGTTAAAGATTTTGAGTATGCTTACAACGAGCCTATGCATAACGAATACTTCTGGCACTCTGCTTATGATGAGTATCCTGTAGTAGGAGTTACATGGAAACAAGCAAAAGCTTTTTGTGAGTGGAGATTCTTATACAAGAATATCTACAATGCGAAAAAAGGTATGCAACCTGTTAACAAATTCAGATTACCAACTGAAGCAGAATGGGAGTATGCAGCTAGAGGAGGTCTAGAGTCTGGAACGTATCCATGGGGTGGTCCTTACATGATGAACAGTACAGGGTGTTTCTTAGCAAACTTTAAGCCTTTAAGAGGTGATTATGCTGCTGACCAAGCATTATATACTGTAGAAGCTGAGTCATTTGAGGCTAACGACTTTGGATTATACAACATGTCAGGTAACGTTGCAGAGTGGACTAACTCTACTTATGATCCTGAATCATACCAATACGAATCTACAATGAGTCCTAACGTAATTGATAGTACAAACCGTAAAAAGGTAATTAGAGGTGGGTCTTGGAAAGATGTAGCATATATGTTACAAGTAAGTACCAGAGATTGGGAATACCAAGATTCAGCAAGAAGTTACATTGGTTTCAGAACTGTACAAGATTACATGGGAACAGATGTAGTTTATAATTAAACCATCTAGAAAAAAACAACTATTACTTAAACTAAATTATTTTTATTATTATGGCAAAGTCTAAAGCAGGAAAGAAAATTATGAACATGGTCTACGGACTAGGAGCTTCAGTTGTAATTATTGGTGCATTATTCAAAATTACACACTGGGAGTTTGGACCAATCAATGGTACTTTAATGTTAGCTATTGGATTAGTTACCGAGGCACTTATTTTTGCCATCGCTGCGTTTGAACCAGTAGAAGACGAATTAGATTGGACGAAAGTTTATCCTGAATTAGCAGGTGGTCAAGCAACTGCTAAAAAAGCTAAAACTACTGAAGTTGAGGCTGTAGAAGCTCAAGGAGCTTTATCTAAGAAATTAGATGATATGTTGAAAGAAGCTAAGATTGATGCTCAATTAATGCAAAGCTTAGGAACTAGCATTAAAAACTTTGAAGGTGCTGCTAAAAATATAGCTCCAACTGTAGATGCTGTTTCTTCAACTAAAAAATATAGCGAAGAAATGCAAACTGCTGCTAACCAATTAGAGTCTTTAAATAGTCTTTACAAGGTACAGTTAGAGAGTGCTTCTAAGCAAGCTGCTATTAACGAAGAAGTTGCTGCTAACGCTGGTGAGTTGAAAAACCAAATGTCTGCGTTAACATCTAACCTTTCTTCTTTAAATAGTGTTTATGGTGGAATGCTTTCTGCAATGAACAGAAACTAATTAGTGTATACTAATCAGTTATTTGTTAATTCAATTATTTAATATTAAAATTAATTAGAAGAAAATGGCAGGAGGAAAATTGTCACCGCGTCAAAGGATGATTAACTTGATGTACTTAGTTTTCATCGCTATGTTGGCGCTTAATATAGGTAAAGAAATACTTGTGGCTTTCGGTGCAATGACCGAAAAAATCGAGGCTTCAAATAAAGATGCTGAGGTTAGAAATGATCAGTTCATGGCTAGTCTAGAGTTGAAAGTAGATGAAGAGCCTGAGAAATATAAGCCTTTAGTAGCAAAAGCACATGTTATTAAGGATAATGGGGATGAGTTATATGATTATATAACTAAGTTGAAAGCAGAAATGAATGCAACTGTTGAAAACCCTAAAGAATACGAAGTAAAAGATAAGCCAGATTTCTTAGATCAAAAATTCTTTAGTCCTGCTGGGTTAAAACCAGAAGGAAAGAAATTCTTAGAAATGATTGAAAGTTATAGAGAATCTGTAATTGAGGCAATCAAAACTGATTATCCTACTATTGCTGAAGGTGTTGAGCATAAGTTTAATACTGATAAGGTTCAGTTGAGTGATGGTACTAAGCAAAATTGGATGAACTATCATTATGAAGGTGTTCCAATGGTAGCAAGTGAGACTAAATTAACTCAGTTACAAGCTGATATTGAATCTACAGAATCTGAGGTTTTATCTGCAATGTTACAAGGTCAGTTAAAGATGGAGGCTAACATGAATAACTTTACAACAATCATGGAAACTCCAAAACCAGCTTATTTCTCATCTGACAAGTTTGATGGTTCTATTGTATTAGGTAAAACTGATGCTAAAACCAAACCAAACAAAGTAACCCTTAAGTTAGATGGTAGGCCGTTAAGTGATGGAGATTATGAAATTATTGATGGTAAGGTTAAATTAAATGTTACTGCTGGTAATGTAGGAGAACACCAAATAGAAGGAGAATTAATGTTCTTAAGAGATGGTGAAGAGCAAATAGTTGCAGTAGATTAAAAATATACTGTAATTCCAATGCCTAATTCTGCTACAATTGCAGCGGATAAAATGAATGTTGTTTACCGTGGGGTTAAAAATCCTATGACTATTACCTTTGCAGGTGTATCATCTGATAAAATTAGTGCTAGTGCACCTGGATTAAATAAATTAGGAAATGGTAAATACGTTATGGAGCCTACATCAGGTAGCGAGGTTGTGATTAAAGTTAATGGTTCATTACCTGGAGGTCAGCCTGTTAGTGATCAAGCTAAGTTTAGAATTAAAGATTTACCAAAACCTACTGGTGAGTTCTTAGGTAAAACTGATGGTATTAAATTACCAAAAGCTAACATTTCTGTTGGTGAAGTAAAGGCTATTTTTGAAGATTTCGATTTTGATTTACCATTAGGAGTAACATCTTTTAAAGTTTCTGTGCCAGGTCAAGCTTCTGTTAACGTTAACGGTAGTAGAATGGATGCAAGAGCAAAAGCTGCTATTGCTAAGGCTAGAAGAGGTGATATGATTCAAATTTTTGACATCAAAGCGAAGCCTACAAATGGTTCTACTGTTAGAATTAAAACAGTATCGCCAATTTTAATTGAGGTTCAAAATTAATAAAACCTAAATCTTAATAAATTACTGAATAATGATGAATTGGAAAAAAACAGTTTTAGCTGTATTAGCGTTTGTTGCGTTTGGAGCGCAATATGCTACTGCACAAATAAATATCTTAAACGCTGAAAAGCCTGAGGATCTTGGTAAATTGTCTGCAGAAGATAGTATTTCTTCTAACAAGCCAATTCCTTATGGGTATGTTAGTGCTAGAGATGTACTTTGGCAGAAAAGAGTTTGGGAATTCATCGATTTAGATGAACGTGTAAATTTTCCTTTATATTACCCAACCGATACTATGAGAATTGGTACTAACAGACGTGCTTTATTTAGCGTGCTTGTTAATGGGTTTAAAGAAGGTAAGCTAGATGTTTATGATGATTCTTATTTTACTACTAAGTTAGAAGACTATAATGAAGTAGAGTACAGACTTAAAAAGAAAGATACGCTTGATGTTGCTTTCGATTTTATGAATGCGAATCCTGGTGAGCCGTTACCTGAAGGATATGTGGTAGAAACTAATGTGAAGCCATCTGATATTCAAGGGTACAAAATCATGGGTGTTTGGTATTTTGATAAAAAACAAGGTGAATTAAAATATCGTTTAAAAGGTATTTGTCCTGTATCTAGAGACGTTAACTTCTTAGATGCTGAAGATGGTACTTTTGTTGAGTTGTTCTGGGTATGGTATCCTACAGCAAGACAAATTATGTACGACTCTAAGGCCTTTAATGAGCGTAACTCTGCAACACCAATTTCTTTTGACCACTTGTTAAACTCCAGACGTTTTAATGCTACTATTTATAAAGTAGAAAACGTATATGGTGATAGAGAAATTGAGGAGTATATTCAAGATAACGCATTGTTCCAATTATTAGAATCTGATAGAATTAAAGAACAGATTCGTGATATGGAGCAGGATATGTGGACCTACTAGTTTTTACATCCAATTCAGAATAATATATTAAAAAGCGTCTTGTAAAAGACGCTTTTTTTATTTTTGACCTATGGTAGATTATTTAATTGTAGGATGCGGTTTAGCAGGTATTTCTTTTGCTAAAGAATTGTTAGCAAGAAATAAGAGTTTTGTAATGATTTCCGATGAATCTCAACGTTCATCAGAGGTAGCAGGTGCCCTGTATAATCCTGTGATATTAAAACGGTTTACACCTGTTTGGAAAGCAGCTGAGCAATTAGATAAAATGCATAGTACCTTTTCCTTTTACGAGCATCTTTTCAACATATCTCTAATAGAGGAGCAACCCGTGTTACGTAAGTTTGCTAGCATAGAAGAACAAAATATGTGGTTTGAGGCTGCTGATAAGCCTAATCTTTCAACTTATATGAGTACCGCATTGTTGAAGAATACCTATGATGCTATCAATGCACCTTTTAAATTTGGTGAAGTATTACACACCGGTAGAGTGGCTATAGGGGATCTTATAGCTAGTTTTAAGGCATATTACTTAAATAGGGGTATGTTCTTTTCTGATAGCTTTAAATATGACGAATTAAAGGCTCTTGAGGAGGGCTATACGTATAAAGATATACATGTTGGTAAGGTAATTTTTTGTGAAGGTTTTGGGCTAGAGCAAAACCCTTATTTTAATTATTTACCGCTTCGTGGTACCAAAGGACAGCTTTTAGTTATTAAAGCACCAGAGTTGCAAGTAGATAAAGTGATTAAGTCTGCTGGGTTTATGATACCCATTGGTAACGATCTTTACAAAATAGGTGCTACCTATGAACACACCGATAAGAATAACACGCCTACACCAGAGGGTAGGGCAGAGCTTTTAGATAAGATAAAAGGTCTTATTGAGTGCGATTTTGAAATTGTAGACCAGCTTGCCGGAGTTAGACCTACAGTAGCAGACAGACGGCCGCTAATAGGAGAGCATCCTGCTCATAAAAATATGTATATCCTTAATGGTTTAGGTACTCGTGGTGTAATGATAGGTCCGTACGTAGCTGATAAGCTAATACAGAATATAGAACACCAGACAGCACTAGATACTGAAATAGATATTAAAAGATTTAAGAAACGTTGGCTAAAGGCTAATGCTTAAGTTGGTGCTTTTGAGTAGCTTCAGGGTCGTACTTCACGAAAAAGTTTATCCATATATTTCTGGAAAGCCTCAAGATTATAGGGAAAAAGAATACCAAGGTAGCAGCAATAGCAATAAAAGCTGTTAATAACGTGGAGCCAAAAAACAAAAAGCTGATGATAAATGCAGCTACAGAAAAGGCAATACTTAACCCGTAACTTACATACATAGCCCCATAGAAAAAAGAAGGCTCAATTTTGTATTTTTGCCCGCAATGAGAACAATGCTCATGCATTTCTAAAGACTTAGATAAATTGTACGGATTTTTAGTAATGTACATAGATTCTTCCTGACATCTTGGGCAAGTACCTTTAAAAATGCTATTTAATTTTGTTCCTTTGCTAAACATGCTTCAAATTTTTATGTAAAAGTAAAAAATAAGCACATAGAATAATGTAACTATAGTCACAAATCATGTTGAACATACATAATTTATCGGTATCCTTTGGTGGGGTATATTTATTTGAAGAAGTTTCTTTTAGGTTAAATGCGGGAGACCGTATTGGATTGGTAGGGAAAAATGGAGCTGGGAAATCAACCATGCTAAAACTGTTGTCTAAAGAAATGTCGGCAGACACAGGGGTGATAGCTTCAGATAAAGATGTTCAAATTGGTTTTTTAAAACAGGATATTGACTTTGTAGGAGGAAGAACCGTTTTAGAAGAAGCCTATCAAGCCTTTGAAGAAATTAAGGCATTGGAACTCGCTATGGATGAAATTAATCATCAGTTAGCCAACCGAACCGATTATGAGAGTGAAGAATACCATGAACTGATGGTAAGGCTTACCGATGTTACACACCGTTATGAAATATTAGGAGGTTACAATTATCAGGGAGAAACAGAGAAAGTGTTATTGGGGCTTGGTTTTAAACGTGAAGATTTTGAGCGTGTAACGGATACCTTTTCTGGTGGGTGGCGTATGCGTATTGAGTTGGCTAAGTTGTTACTTCAAAATAACGATGTTTTGTTACTGGATGAGCCTACCAACCACTTAGATATTGAATCTATTATTTGGTTAGAGCAGTTTCTAAAAGGGTATACAGGAGTGGTAGTTATTGTTTCGCACGATAAGATGTTTTTAGATAATGTAACCAATCGTACCATTGAAATATCATTAGGTAAAATATACGATTATAATAAACCTTATTCTCAATATTTAGTAACGCGCGAAGAAATGCGTACGCAGCAATTGGCAGCGCAAAAAAATCAAGAGAAACAAATTCAACAAACGGAAAAGCTGATAGAGAAGTTTAGAGCAAAGGCATCTAAGGCTTCTATGGCGCAGTCGCTAATTAAAAAGTTAGATAGAATAGACCGCATTGAAGTAGATGAAGATGATAATGCGGTAATGAATATTCAGTTTCCTGTTTCCATTACACCTGGTAAAGTGGTTTTAGAAGTTGAAGAAGCTTCTAAAAGTTATGGAGAGAAACACATTTTAGACCGATTGAGCTTACTGGTTGAGCGAGGAAGTAAAGTAGCCTTTGTTGGGCAAAACGGACAAGGTAAAACCACTCTTGCTAAAATGATAGTAGGGGAAATAAATTACAAGGGTAGCATAAAACTAGGGCATAATGTACAATTGGGATATTTTGCCCAAAATCAGGCGGAATACCTGGATGGGGAAATTACTATTTTAGATACAATGCTAGATGCTGCTAATGATACCAACCGAACGAAGGTAAGAGATATTTTAGGTTCGTTTTTGTTTAGGGGTGATGATGTAGATAAGAAAGTGAAAGTACTTTCGGGTGGGGAACGTAACAGGTTGGCCTTGGCAAAAATGTTATTGCAGCCTTTTAATGTGTTGGTAATGGATGAGCCTACCAACCACTTAGATATTAAATCTAAGAATGTTTTAAAGCAAGCTTTACAGAATTTTGAAGGTACCTTATTATTAGTGTCTCACGACAGGGACTTTTTACAAGGACTAACGGATAAGGTGTATGAGTTTAAGGATAAGAAGATAAGAGAGTACCTAGGCGATGTAAACGATTATTTAGAGCAACGTAATGCCGAAAACTTTAGAGCTATAGAAAAGAAAGATGAAGTAAAGGAAAGCAAACCTGATGAAACCAAAGCTGCTCTGTCATACGAAGCTCAGAAGAAATTAAAATCGCTAAAAAATAGACTTAGTAAGGTAGAAAGTTCTATTGCAGACCTTGAAAAGGAAATAGCTGAAATAGATGTAGAACTAGCGGTAAATTATGATGAAACCGTTTCTAAGCCTGGCTTTTTTGATACCTATCAAAAGAAAAAAGATACCTTGGAACAACTCATGGTAGACTGGGAAACGCTACACGAAGAAATAGAAGAGGCATCTATATAATTCATTCAAAATTACTTAGTATTTTAGCAATAATGTATTTTAGATTTTTAGCGTAAGAAAACCAATGAAACCAAAAATAATAGTCCTTTATGTAGTAGCTGTACTTCTGGTAATGCTTGGCATTACAGCTTTAAGTACAAAGGTGATGAGTAATGGAGAAGAGACAGAAGGGTTTCAAGTAATGGGGGTAACCATTAAATATCCAACTACCGAAACGTATATCAAACGTAAGTTAACAAAGAAAAAGAAAGATAATAAGCAGATAGATAGTATAGTAACCTCTATTGAAACTATTGTTGCCGATATAGAAGACCTTCCGGAAGAAGAAACAGCAGAAGAAGTGGTGGTGGATACTACAGTACAAAAAGTGAATGTGCCCGACTTTTCTAAAATAGATACTTCTAAAATACAGCGAATTGCCTACCCTGAAAATAAGACTGAGTTTTTAGCGAAGCTAAAGGAACAGTTTAAAAAATCACATACGCGTATAATTCATTATGGAGATTCGCAGTTGGAAGGAGACCGTATTTCTGGTTACGTGCGTAACCGTTTACAAGGTATTTATGGCGGTAATGGTCCTGGGTTTATTCCTATTAAACAAGTATATCACCAATTAAGTGCCGATGTAACATGTACCGATAATTGGTTGCGTTATGCAGCTTTTGACCCCACTCAATCTCGTTTTGAGCATAAGAAGTACGGGGTGTTTACTACCTTATCTAGATTTACAGAGCCGCTAACAGTTCCTTTAGATAGTATTAATGTAGATAGCTTGCCAGTAGTGGCGGCTTCTTTTAAAGTAGGGTACTCTAAACGTACGTATGCTAATTTTAGAAAGTTCTCTAAAGTTACAGTGCACTATGGAAATACCGTGATGCCAGTAGGTGTAAAGGTGTTTAATAATGATACACTTATTAAACAAGATTCTTTAAAAGTAGATTCGTTATACCATGCGTTAACCATTAACCTTAAACAAACACCTACCAATTTACGATTTGAATTTACTGGGAAGGTTAGTCCAGATTTTTACGGATTAACCTTAGATAGTCCTACAGGGGTTACGTTAGATAATGTAGCAATGCGAGGTGCTTCTGGTACTGTATTTACAAAGTTATCAGAGCCTAACTACAGTAGTATGGTAAACAATTTGAATCCGGATGTATTTATTTTTCAATACGGAGGAAATACGGTGCCTTATTTAAAAGATTCACTTGGGGTAACTAATTATTGTAGGTATGTATTAGCCAATGTAAACTGGGTACGAAGAAAAGCACCCGAGGCTAGTATTTTATTCATAGGGCCTTCTGATATGACGACCTCTAAAGACGGAGAATTTTTCACCTATGAATTGTTACCTTATCTAAATGAAAAATTAAAGGCAACATGCCTTTCTAATGATATTGCCTATTGGGATATGTTTCATGCCATGGGTGGCGAAAATGCGATGGAGCACTGGGTAGACCAAGGCTTGGCAGGAACAGATTATACCCACTTTACGCCTAAGGGGACCAAAATTATATCGGAGTTGTTTTTTATAGCACTCTATTTAGACTTATCTGGCAGTGAGCCACAGGCTAGCGAAATGAAAGAGCAAATAAATGAAAACGGAACGTAATATATGAAGAAGATTTTAGCAGTGCTGCTTATGGGTATATGTACCTTTAGTTATGCACAACATTATGTATTGGATAGTATTAAAGAAGCAGACCCTAAGCTTATAGATTTTAATGAAAATACGCTAAAGTTTGCAGATGACTCACCGTATTTTGCTTACTTTTTTAGTCAATTAGATAGTTTGTATAGCGGAGATAAAAAGAAGCTACACGTGTTTCATATAGGGGGGTCTCATATACAAGCGGACATTTACTCTAATAAGCTGCGCACCTATTTACAAAATATGAATGATGTAAGTATTAGTCAGCGTGGGTTTGTATTTCCGTACCATTTAGCACATACTAATAACCCAACAAATTACCGTATAGAGGCCGATAATGAGAAATGGAAAGGATACAGATGCTCTAGAAGAGATAGTGTGCCTTGGGGATTAGCAGGGATAACGGCTGTTTTTAAAGATGAAGTAGATACTATTTTTGTAAAATCGAATTATAAAAATTATACCGATAAAGACTATTGCTACGATAAACTACGTGTTTTTTATAATACTTGGGATGATGATTATGAGGTACGTATTATAGAAGAAAATTTGGTGCAAGAATCCTTTACCGACAGCATCTATTCTTACACACAGTTTAACTTTAAAACAGACATAGACTCAGTGGCTGTAGAAGTACGTTTAAAACCAGATAGAGTAGGGCAAAATCATACCAGTTTTCATTTAATGGGAATGGAGTTTATGAATGATGAGCCAGGTATAGAATATACCAGTATTGGCGTTAACGGGGCTAGCTTTAAATCGTATAACCGTTGTGCTTATTTTGAGCAGCAACTGAAGTTGTATGAGCCAGATTTGTTTATTATTTCTCTAGGTACAAATGACGGGTATACCTATCATTTTGATGATGATAAGTTTCGTGAAAACTACGAAGCATTTATACAAATGATTCAGCGCGTAAACCCAGAATGTGCTATACTTTTAACGGTACCTAATGATTCTTATTTTAAAAGAAAGTATGCTAATAAAAATACGCAAAGAGAGCAGAAAATTATTTTAGAATTAGCACAACAATATCAGATGGCAGTGTGGGATTTTTATTCGGTAATGGGAGGCTTAGGGTCTTCTCAGAATTGGTATAGAAAACACCTAATGCCTAGAGACCGCATTCATTTCACCCATTTGGGGTATAGCATTAAAGCAGATTTACTATTAAGTGCTATGGTGCGCCAATGGGAAAAAACAACCAACCGACCAGAAGAAAGTTTACTAACTCATTTTAAAACTTTAGATGAATAGACTACAAAGATTCCTTGAATTTTTCAATTTTTATGGGGAATCTCCCTTGATGTTTACGCAGGTAGATTTCTGGTTATTTTTTACTGGGGTGTATGTTATATTCGCTAGTATTTATAAAAAAATAGCACTCAGAAATGCTTACTTGTTTGCAATATCTTTGCTCTTTTATTACAAGACAAGTGGGTTGTTTATTGGTATTCTAATTTTTAGTACGCTAGTAGATTTTTTTATAGGTAGAACCATCTACAACAGTAAAAGTAATGTAAAGCGAAAGGTGTTGGTGGTAACCAGTGTGTGTATAAATTTACTGGTACTCTGCTATTTTAAGTATGCTTACTTTTTTACCGATTCTTTCAATTACCTATTTCATAGTGATTTAAAGGTGTTTAATTGGTTGGCACATTGGGGTAATGGTTTTGCTAGTCAAAGTTACTTTACTGTAGATAAAATAATTCTTCCAGTAGGTATTTCGTTTTATACATTTCAAACCATAAGTTATAGCGTAGATATTTACAGAGGTAATTTAAAACCGCTTAAATCTATTGTAGATTTTGGCTTTTTTGTGAGTTTCTTTCCACAGTTAGTAGCCGGGCCTATTGTGCGTGCAGAAAGTTTTGTACCACAAATAACCAAGCCAACAGAGGTATCGGTATCAGATTTTAATAGGGGTACTTTTATGATTTTAAAAGGGCTTATAAAAAAAATGATTTTTGCCGATTTTATAGCTATGCATTTTTTAGACCGTGTGTTTGATGCACCGGAAATGTTTTCTGGTTTTGCCAATGTAATGGCTATGATAGGCTATTCGTTACAGATTTATGGTGATTTTTCTGGGTATACAGATATAGCCATTGGTTTGGCATTGTTAATGGGGTTTGAATTACCTAAAAACTTCGATTCGCCTTATAAGGCTACTAGTGCTGGTAATTTCTGGAGGCGTTGGCATATATCACTCTCTACTTGGTTACGAGATTATTTGTACATACCCTTGGGAGGAAACCGAAAAGGAACTACTGCTACGTACATTATTATAGCTATTATTCTAGGAGGTGTCATGTTGGCTTTTGGTAATACGTTTGTTTATATAATGATTCCTACCCTGGTATTGGCTGCAGTGGCTGCAGCGTATGTTTCACCAGTCATAAGAAATCATATTAATACCAATATCAATGTAATGCTTACCATGCTTATAGGTGGGTTGTGGCACGGAGCCTCATGGAAGTTTGTAATATGGGGAGGCCTTAATGGTGTGGGTATTGTAACCTATAAATTCTGGCGAAAGATTAGTCCGTATGAAAACAGTAAGCATTGGTTAGTACATGCTTGGAAGGTGTTTTTTACCTTTCTGTTTATCACCTTTACACGTATTTACTTTAGAGGGGAGAGTATGGATCATATTCAGCGTTGGTACCACCAGGTAGCCAATAACATGGATTGGGTACATGCATGGGATATTCTAGTAAACTATCAGATGGTGTTTTGGGTGATGCTGTTGGGGTATATAGCGCATTGGTTGCCATATAGCACAAAAGATAAAATTGAAGAGTTGTATGGTAAAAGTCCGGCACCTGTAAAGGTTGTCTTAGCAGCTGTTGTAGGTGTTATTTGTTACCAAGCTTTCTCTACCGATTTTCAGCCGTTTATTTACTTCCAGTTTTAAATGTTTAATTTCTGTATATTTCGATAAAAATTATCATGGAAGAACATTTTTTTCAGTGTCCTTATTGTTGGGAAGAAATATCAATGTTGCTTGATACTTCTGTGCGCAAACAAACCTACGTAGAAGACTGTGAGGTATGTTGCAACCCTATTGAAATTACCGCCGGTTTTGAGGATGGAGAGTTAACCGAGTTCAATGCCCAAGAAATTGGACAGTAATTTTTTTATATTTACAAATAAAGAGAAATCTTAATATTACCGTATGAAAAATAAATATGTAGAGTTTATCTCAGATGAACATTTGCTTAATTGTATATCAAATCTGCATAAATCGTATGTAAAAGCTAAGGAAAAGATATCCAAAAAGAAGCTTTACAGTAATAAAGTAGATACGATTAAATTGACATTTGATTCAAAATTCAATAATCTTAATCAGGAAAAGATTATTGAAGCAGAAATACTTAGACAAGTTGATAAGTCGATTAATAATTCAATTGGTACTTTTCATGAAGAAGTTTTGGGAGGGATATCTGGATATGAGAAAGGTAATTTAAGTGGTTTTGATATAAAAGCGAATGATGATACATTGTTTGCTGATATAAAAAATAAGCATAATACAATGAATAGTAGTTCTGCAGAGGCGCTTTTTCAAAAACTTGCAAGATATGCAGATGATTATAAGAAGGCTAAATGTTATTGGGTGCAAATTTTAGCTAAAAATAGTTTTAGTGAACACTGGGTGGGTGATATCAATGGTAAAGAATATAGTCATAGTAGAGTTTTCAAAATTTCTGGAGATCAATTTTATTCATTGCTTACGGGAAGAGAAAAAGCATTGTATGAACTATATAAGGCTTTGCCGATAGCAATTGATGATTTTTTGATAACAGCAAAAACCGATAAGCAGAATAATGATAATTCTGCTATTTCGGAAATCAAAGAAGGTATAGAGAATAGTGAGCGAACTATTCTTGACCAAATTACTTTTGAAAATTATAGTTATTATTTAGGTTTTGATGAATTATAATATTCGTTAAGAAATTTAATTATAGAATATCCTATTTCTTTGCCCAAGTTAACAGGAACAGCATTGCCAATTTGTTTGTATTGTTGAGCAACTGAGCCCGAAAATTCCCATTCATCTGGAAAAGTTTGGATTCGGGCATATTCACGAACTGTAAATGGTCTAGTTTCTTCAGGATGACACCTTTCAGTTTGTTTTTGTGCGGGACTACATGTTAGAGTTAGTGATGGCTCATCCCATCCTATTCTTCGTGCCATACCAGTTTTTCCTCCTCCAAGATGAAAGCTTCCTCCCATATATTTTTTTTGAATATCTAATGGCAAATCTCTCCAATAACCTTTTGGTGGAACCAAGTCTAGAACTTCTTTTTTATATTCAGGATATTTTGCACCATCTGACTTTGGTACATCACATTTGTATAAACTTCCTTTTTTTAGAGCGTCTTCTAAATTATAGATTTTTCTATATGGAGTAGGATAATTGTATTCGATTTCAATATCTTTTCTAACACCAACTAAAATTAGACGTTCCCTTTTTTGTGGAACTTTATAATTTATAGCTTTCAAAACTTTAATAGGAGCAACCCTATACCCAATTTCGTCAAGAATAGAAATCATACCTTGAAGTGTTTTACCTTTTTCATGGCTGAGCAAACCTCTTACATTTTCCCCTATGCAAATATTCGGTTTAACTTCATTTACTACTCTTGCAAATTCATAAAATAGTGTACCTCTTGCATCTTTAAGACCTAGCTTTTTCCCTGCATAACTAAAAGCCTGGCAAGGGAACCCGCCTGTTACTACGTCTATTGATCCCTTTAAATGGCTAAAATTGAAGTCCTTTATATCACCCTCTAAAACATTCCATAAAGGTCGATTTTTACGTAGAGTTTGGCAAGCCCATTTATCAATCTCATTCAATGCAGTACACTTAATACCTGCTTTTTCTAATCCTATTGCTAGTCCGCCTGCACCTGCAAATAGCTCAAGGACAGAGTATTCATTTTCAGGTTCAACATAATTTGTTGTATTGTCTTCTTCTATATCATCTAAGAAATTTCCTAATAATGTTTCTATATCTTCTTTTTTGTAGACTCTATAATTAGATACTGGCTCTCTAACTGCCTTTAAAATGCCTTCTTTATCCCATCTTCTTAAAGTTTCTTTACTTTTGTTGAACATCTCGGCAGTTTCAGAAAGTGATAGGTATTTTTTCATAACCAACTTATTTAACCTTATACAAGGGTTACAAATTAAAGCTAAATATTTTAATTATAAGAAATAAATTTTAGAAGTTTTGAAATTTTTTAAACCTACGTAGAAGACTGCGAGGTATGTTGCAACCCTATTGAAATTACCGCCGGTTTTGAGGATGGTGAGTTAACCGAGTTCAATGCCCAAGAAATTGGACAGTAATTTTTACAACTTTTTAGCTTTTATTAGTATTTCTTTAATTCAATAGTTGGCTGGTTAAGAGTAACTTTATAAAGAAACTTAAAAGCTATAACTATGTCATTTTTTGGATCTATTATAAAGGGACTTATTGATATTAAAGATAAGGTAACTCCAGAATCACATCCTGTTGAGGAACAGCAAGAAACACTACAACATTTATTAGAAACTGCTAAAGATACTGCCTTTGGAAAGCACTACGATTTTGAAAGTATTTTAGCAAGCGAAAATATAGAAAAGGCATTTGCAGAGAAAGTGCCTTATTTTGAATATCACCAAATGAACCGTGAATGGTGGTATAGATATCATGAAGGGGAGCGTGATGTTACGTGGCCGGGAATACCTTCTTACTATGCTTTGAGCTCTGGTACTACAGGTAAAAAAAGCAAACGCATTCCGGTAACCGATGAAATGGTAGACTCAATTAAAAAAGCAGGGATTACACAGGTGGGAGCTTTGGCTAATTTTGATATGCCGGTAGACTTTTTTGAGAAAGAAATAATGATGTTGGGTAGCTCTACAGATCTAACAGAAAAAGACGGACATTTAGAAGGCGAGATTAGTGGTATTAGTGCCAGTAATATTCCGTTTTGGTTTAAAGGATATTATAAACCAGGAGAAGATATTGCAAAAATAGATGATTGGGATGAGCGTGTACAAAGGATAGCAGAGAATGCCAAGAATTGGGATATTGGAGCTTTAAGTGGAATACCATCTTGGATGGAATTAATGATGAAAAAGGTTATAGAATACCATAATGTAGACACAATTCATGATGTTTGGCCCAATTTACAAGTATATACAAGTGGCGGGGTAGCCTTTGATGCTTATGAGAAGAGTTTTAACGCGTTATTAGCGCATCCTATTACCATAATTGACACATACCTTGCTTCAGAAGGATTTATTGCTTGTCAGCAACGCCCTGAAACTACAGCAATGAAGTTAATTACAGGGAATGGTATTTATTTTGAGTTTGTACCATTTAAGGCGGAATATATTAATGAAGATGGTTCTATAGATAATAATGCTCCAGTAATTACATTAGATGAAGTAGAACCTGAAAAAGATTATATTTTACTAATTAGTACTGTTTCTGGTTTGTGGCGATACCTAATTGGGGATACCATTAAATTTACCGATGTAGAAAGAGCTGAAATTAAAATTACAGGTAGAACCAAGTTTTTCTTAAACGTTGTGGGGTCTCAACTTTCTGTAAATAAAATGAATGATGCTGTGAATGCATTAGAAGAAAAATATGACATAGAAATACCAGAGTTTACCTTGGCAGCAGTTAGAATTGATGGAGAATTTCACCATCATTGGTATTTAGGAACCAACTCTGTAAATGCACCAGACGAAACAACTTTGGCAGAAGCTTTAGATAGTGCTTTAAAAGACGCTAATAAAAATTATGGTGTAGCACGTAGTAAGGCGCTTAAAGGTGTAAAAGTAACCAAAGTAAATACTGAAGTTTTTCATGAATGGAGTAACCATAACAAGAAAAAAGGAGGGCAAGTAAAAATGGAGCGTGTTATGAATGAAGAGAAATTTGCGAAATGGGAAGATTTTGTAAAGCAATTGGTGAAGTCTTAAGACTCATTCACCAATTGCATAATATCTTCGGGAGACAAGTATAAACGTTTAATACGTGCCTTGTATTCCGGAGATATATTAGCATGATTTAATATGAAATTTTTGGTAGCTAATATATAATTTACCATGCCATGCTGTATGGCAAAGGTATCTGCTGCGCGCTCTGCTTCTTGAATATGTTTGCCTATAAAAATATACTTCAATCCAAATACAATCAAATTCCAAGTATTACGGTTTAAATAATCCATCACATGACCTAGTTCATGTCCTAGCCAACCTACCAATACTTCTTTTGGTACATCTGTAACCGTAATATCTTCCCCATCTATGTGTAAGCGAGTATTCATAAAAATGAAATACTTTCTTTTTCTTCTAGATGATAATAATGAACTGAATTTAGGTTGTGCTTGCATAAAAGATTTTTTAATATTCTTTTTAAACCTAAACTCTATAGAAACATCCTTTAGTTCAGGGTAATGTGATAATGCAATTAAAGCCTCCTCTAAAATTGTTTCAGGTATTTTTTTATTATTTATAGTCTTATGATTCATAATTTCAAATTACAAAATTTGTTTACAAGCTTGTATTAGTGGCTTCTTAAAAAGGGTTAAAGGAATATGAAAATTAGGGAATATGAATAAAAAACAATAGTTTAGATTTTATATAGATAAATAGTAAACCCCAAATTTTCCTAAATAATGAAAAAAATCTTACTGCTTTTTGCAGTTGTTATATGTATAACAAGCTGTGATGTAATAGATGATTTAACCCAATTTAATATGGACTTTGAAGAGGAAGTGGTAATACCAGCTTCTTCGGTAGTTAATTTGCCATTTACCATCAATACTCCGCAGATGACTACCAATTCTGAGTCAACTTTTGAGGTTAATGATACAAGAAAAGACCTTGTTGAAGAAATTAAGTTAACCAAATTAACGTTAACGCTTACCAACCCGGTTGATGGTAATTTTAATTTTTTAACAGATATTGAAGTGTTTATTGCTGCAGATGGTCTTGCGGATATGAAAATAGCCTGGAAAGAAAACATAGCTAATGATGGTACCGTGTTTTTAGAATTGGATACAACCAATGAAGATATTAAGGAGTATATTAAAAAAGATGAGTTTAGTCTACAACTTACAACTACTACTGATGAGTTAATATCTTCTGACCATTACATTACTGTAAACTCTACCTTTTTTGTAGATGCTAAAATTCTTGGTGTATAATAGGACAATGATTATTTGTTTATAATTAATCTAATTATAAATGATTGGTTAATAGTGTTTTAAGATTGTTTTTGAGTGCTCTTTTGTGTATTTTAAATGAAAATATAAAAAGTAGCGTTATGGAAATTAAATTAGCAGAATGTTGTGGTAACTGTGAACATCATGTAAACGGGCAGTTGTGTAGCGTACAAGAAATAGTTACTAGTGAAAATCAGGTGTGTAATGCGTATGAGTTTAGAGCGGTATTACATAGAGATTCAGATTGTTTGAAATGTTCTAAATTTCAAACAGATAATTGTGCACATCCTAAGAAGGCAAGCGAAGGAATGCTTTGTACGGTTTGGAACCCCAGAGTAGCCTCGTAAGTATATAAGAAAATAAGAGTAATACCCCGAAATATTGTTTCGGGGTTTTTTATGTGTAATTTTTATGGGGAGTTTTTATGAAGTTCCTAATTTTTAACAGTGGTGTAGTTTATTCTTACAGAATGATTATTTTTACGTTTAACCAACCAAAATAATTACTAACTAACTACTTAACTTCATGAAAAAAATACTACTTAACATTTGCGCTTTTTTCGGACTATTTTCAACATTAACCCTCCAAGCCCAAGACGGTTTAGATTTCGGATTTACTGCAGGTGGTAATTATGCTACTTATAAGTATGTGGGCGACAGAGATATTTATGCTGATTATGATGGTGGTTTTGGTTTTTATGCAGGTGCTTTTGTAAGTGTGCCTGTAGGGGTAAAGCTAAGTTTTGCTCCAGAGCTTTTATTTTCTTACCAAACAGCAAGTGCCGATGGTGATGTAAATGATTTATTAGACTTATTAGATTATCAAATACCTATTACAATTAATGGTGAAGTAAATGTGCAAGCTACAGAAATGATAGTTGCTGCCCCTTTAATGTTTCGCCTAAAACTGAGCAGGTTTGATGTAGCTATTGGTCCACAGATATCCTATGCTCTTGATAGGTCTATGGATGCCACCGCAGCTATTGAAGGAATGGATATTAACTTAGATGGTGTAGATGTAGAAGATTTTTACGAGGAAGAGGATAGGGATAAGTTGGGTTTAAACTTAAACCTTGATGCAGGTTTCTATTTGACTAAAAAACTAAAATTAGGTGCCCGTTATAGCTATGGTGTATTGATTAGAGACGAGTTAAAATCGTCTGTAGTACAATTAGGTTTAACATACGGATTATTATAAAGGAAGAAAATAACCCAGCATGAAAAAAGTTTTTTTACTACTATTTATTATTGTTACTCTTCAAGGGGTATGCGCTCAAAATGAAGAAAGCGCGGTCGCCTATGAGGCTAAAGTACATGAGCTCTTAAAAGTTGGAGGAACCGAAGCTGTTTTTAAAGCGAGTATAGAGAATATTTTTGCAATGTATGAACAGCAGAATTCTGGTAACGATAGTGTATTAAAACTGCTGGAAGCGGTAAAAGATGATCTGAGAAACCAACCGTTAGAAGATTTGGTAGCCATGTTAACCCCTGTTTATAAGAAGCATTTTACCATGGAAGACTTAGACCAATTGATTGCTTTTTATAATTCTGATATTGGAAAAAAACTTGTGGAAAAAACACCTATGATTATGCAAGAATCATCACAGATTGGCCAGTTATGGGGGCGTAAATTAGCTACAGAAATAGCAGATAAAATAAAAGCTGCTACTGAAGAGAAGTAGACAAAGGTTTTTTAAATTTTACCTTTTGTTTCCTTATTTAAAAAAGTTAAAAAGCTTCTTTTATTAATCTTAAATTAAGATTAATCTTACTTTTGGTTCAAAAGAAAAAAATCAGTCTTATGAACCATCTCTATTTCAAACTACTTATGGTGGTAGGTGTATTGTTAGTACCATCTACACTCTTAGCGCAACTTTTTACTGGGGTTGTTACCAACAGCAAAAGAAATCCTTTAGCTAATGTATATGTTCTAAATCTGGAAAAGAATACACATGCACATACCAATGAAGAAGGTGTGTTTGAGCTAAACAATGTACAGATAGGTGATACACTTCAATTTGTATTAATGGGGTATACAGAGCAAAAATTGGTAGTTTCTTCTCTTGATAAACTTGTAGTAGTAGTAAAGGAAAAAGATATTGAGCTAGCTGAGGTTACTATTGGTAATAAGATAAATGCATTGCGTTTAATTACCGATATAGATATACAAATGAATCCGGTAAATTCTTCGCAAGATGTGCTTAGAAAAGTACCAGGACTTTTTATTGGTCAGCATGCAGGTGGGGGTAAATCGGAACAGATGTTTTTAAGAGGATTTGACTTAGACCACGGAACCGATATTGCTATAACCGTAGATGATATGCCAGTAAATATGGTTTCACATGCTCATGGGCAGGGATATGCAGATTTGCATTTTGTGATTCCGGAAACCATTGATAATATTGATTTTGGAAAAGGACCATATTATGCAGATAAAGGTAATTTTAGTACAGCAGCTTATGTAAACTTTACAACTAAAAATCAATTACAAAACAGCAGTGTTAAGCTTGAGGGTGGTCAGTTTGATTCGTGGCGATTGTTAGGGATGTTTAATGTATTAAATACACATGATCATCATGCTTATGTAGCTACGGAGTATTTAGCCACTGATGGATATTTTGATAGTTCTCAAAACTTTAATAGAATCAACTTATTTGCAAAATATACAGGTGATATTACAGAGGAAGATAAATTACAAGTATTATTATCTCATTTTACGAGTAGTTGGGATGCTTCTGGACAAATACCGCAGCGTGCTGTAGATAGCGGACTTATTGGTAGGTTTGGAGCTATAGACGATACCGAAGGTGGACTTACTGACCGAACCAATTTGAGTATACGTTATGATAAGATTTTAGATGAACATTCTTTTATAAAAAATACCGTTTTTTATAGTCACTACGATTTTGAGTTGTATTCTAATTTTACTTTTTTCTTGGAGGACCCTATAAACGGTGATCAGATTAAACAAAAGGAAAGTAGAAATTTATATGGTTTACAAACCGAGTATAATCATTCTAAGGTATTTAATAATACACGCATCAATTGGCAGGCAGGTTTTAGTTTACGTAATGATGTAAGTACAGGTAATGAGTTGGCACATACAGTTAATAGATCAGAAACCTTGAATTATATACAACAAGGTGATATTAACGAAACTAATATGGGGGGCTATGTAAACGTAACTTTTGAAATGGGAAGATGGATCATTAATCCGTCGCTACGTGCCGATTATTTTAATTTTCAGTACAACGATTACTTGCAAACCAATTATGAAACGCAAGCGGTTTCAGAAAGTACGCTAAGCCCTAAACTAAATGTTTTCTATAACGCTACCGATAATTTTCAAGCTTATGTAAAGAGTGGTAAAGGTTTCCACTCTAACGATACAAGGGTGGTAGTGGTACAAGATGGAAAGAAAATTTTACCAAGTGCCTATGGTTTAGATGTAGGGTATATATGGAAACCTGTGCCCAATATATTTTTAAACATGGCATATTGGAATTTGTACTTAGACCAAGAGTTTGTATATGTTGGAGATGCTGGTGTTGTAGAGCCTAGTGGCAAAACCAGTAGACAAGGAGTAGATGTAAGCGTGCGATACCAGCCTGTAAAATGGTTATTTTGGAATATAGATGCAAACTATACAAAAGCACGAGCTATTGATGAACCTACGGGGGAAGATTACATACCGCTGGCTCCTGAATATACATTGGTTAGTGGCCTTAATGTAAAACACGATTCAGGTATGTATGGAGGGCTTAACCTAAGATATTTAGGAGATAGACCTGCAAATGAAGATAATTCTATAGTAGCAGATGGTTATACGGTTGTAGATTTTAATGTAGGATATACGTTTAAACAGTTCGATTTAGGTGTTCAAATACAGAATTTATTTGATGTAGATTGGAACGAAACGCAATTTGCAACAGAATCAAGATTGCAAAATGAAACTACTTCTGTAGAAGAAATACACTTTACACCAGGAACTCCATTTTTTGTAAAGGCTTATTGTGTATACCGTTTTTAGGTTTTTAAGTTAGTTGTATAAAAATAATTTAACATACTGATTTTTAGTTAAGTATATTTTTTTCGTATTTTTAGTAAGTAAATACAACTTTTATTTTAATACGATAAGGGTAGGCTTTAGTCACACCCCTTATTTACTGTTTTTTTGCAGCCTTTAGAGTACTAAAGATTGTTGCTATAACCTACTAAAAAAAATGTTATGAAAAAACTATTACTGGGTATGCTTGGCTTAGTTGTTCTTGTAAGCTGTGATACCAAAACTGAGAAAAAGCCAGAAGAAGTAACGGCTACTGAAGTAAAGGAATCTAAAGTAGACTCGTTTCCTGAGAAAAAGGTATTTTGGGGAGATACACACAATCATACGGGTAATTCGTTTGACGTGTTTTTATTTGGTACACCAAATTCTACTCCTGAAATTGCCTATAAATTTGCCAGAGGGGAAGAGGTAGAAAGTCCTACTACAGGCAAACCTTGGAAACTGTCTAAGCCATTGGATTTTCTGGTGGTAGCAGATCACGCAGAACTATTAGGGTCTATCCCTTTAATGTATCAGGATGTGCCTGGTATTTCAGATACCAAAACAGGAAAGACTTTTTTAGATATAGCACCTAATAAGTCGGAGAAGAATCTTCAAAAAATCTATGATATTTTAAATTACGCTGCATTTGATCAACCAAATGAAGCAAATTTAACCGCGAAAGATTTAGTAAATGATATTGGTGGAGAAAAAGTAATGCAAGCTTGGCATAGGTATATAGAAACAGCAGAACGTTATAACGATCCTGGTAAGTTTACTACATTAATAGGCTGGGAGTGGTCTTCTAACAATAGAGGGGCAAACCTTCACCGTGTTGTATTTATGCCGCAGGGTGGCGATGTTGCTAAACAGTTTATACCTTACAGTGCCTTGGATAGTGATAACCCAGAAGATTTATGGAATTGGTTAGAAGCTACAAGTAAAAAAACGGGAGCTGAATTTGTGGCAATACCTCACAACCCTAATATAAGTTTAGGACTTATGTTTGCTGAAACTCGTTTAAACGGACAGCCCATAGATAGAGCATATGCTGCGCAACGTATGAAATGGGAACGTTCCGTAGAGATTACGCAAATAAAAGGAGATTCTGAGGCACACCCTATTTTGTCACCAAATGATGAGTTTGCAGATTTTGAAACGTACGATTTTGCCTTAACTCCAGATGGAGCCCGTCCTAAACCAACAAAAGCTGATTATGTGCGTTCGGGTTTAAAAGTTGGTTTAGAGTTAGAAGAAAAAATAGGATTAAACCCTTATAAGATTGGATTTGTTGGTAGTACCGATGCACATACAGGAATGTCTGCCATAGAAGAGAATAATTTTGCTGGGAAAGGTCAACACGATTCTGAACCTTCTAAAAGATCACATCCTACAGGTATCGGTTCTTCTAAAGGTTGGGATATGGGAGCAGCCGGATGGGTTGGTGTTTGGGCAGAGAGTAATACCCGCCAAAGTATTGTAGATGCTTTTCAAAGAAAAGAAGTTTACGCTACTACCGGACCTCGTATAACGCTTCGTGTATTTGGAAGTTTTCAGTTTACAAAAGAAGATTTAGGAGCTCATATGGTAACAAACGGGTATAGCAAAGGTGTACCAATGGGAGGAGATTTATATAAGCCAACCAACGGAGCAGCTCCTGGATTTTTAATTTCAGCAATTAAAGACCCTGATGGAGCTAATTTAGATAGAATTCAAGTGGTAAAAGGCTGGGTGAATGATAAAGGAGTAGCAGAAGAAAAAATATATGATGTAGCCTTATCAGGGGGTAGAACCGATGGAAAAACGAAAGTAGGAAATACGGTTGATCTTAAAACAGGAAAGTACACCAACACAATTGGTGCTCCTGAACTTAGTGTATTTTGGACAGATCCTGATTTTAATGCAAATCAGAATGCTTTTTATTACGTACGTACTTTAGAAATTCCTACTCCTAGGTATTCTCTTTTAGATGCTATTGAACTTGGGATTGATTATAAAGAAACAGGGCATGAACCTACCATTCAAGAAAGAGTTTACAGTTCCCCTATCTATTATAATTCAATAAAAAAATAAATGAAGAAACTTTTAAAAGAACCGCTGGTTCATTTTTTTCTGATAGGTGCTGTTTTGTTTGTAGTGTATGGCTTGGTAAATGAGCGTAGTAACAATGAAGATATAATTGTAGATAAAGAGGACGTTGCACACATGGCAGAGCTTTGGCAGTTGCAATGGCATAGACCACCAACTGCTGAAGAGTTACAAGGATTAATAGATAGGTATGTAGAGCAGGAAGTGCTGTACCGTGAGGCTTTAAAATTAAACTTAGATCATAACGATGAAATTGTAAAAAGAAGGCTTGCTCAGAAAATGGAATTTCTGGGGAATGATTTGTCTACCATGGTTGCACCTGCTACAGAAGAAAATGTTTTGGCTTTTTACGAAAAACATAAAGACAATTACCAGTCAGATTATGTATATAGCTTTAAACAAATCATTTTTACAGGAGATCATCATCAAAACCCGATGGTAGCAGCTAAGAACATTTTAAAAGAAAAAGAAAACCTTACCGCAGAGCAACTAAAAGAAGCAGGGGATGCATTTCCTCTTAATTTTGAATTTACCAATGTTGATAGTTTTTATATTAATCGAGAATTGGGAGATGGTGTAGCTGAACAACTAAAAACGCTTGAGACAGGGCGTTGGGATGGCCCTATAGTTTCAGGATTTGGAGTTCATTTGGTGTATATAGAAAAGCAGATAAAACCAAAAATTCAGCCTTTTGAGGATGTTCGAGAAAAGGTTACTGCCGATTATGAATATCAAATGGAAAACGATGGTAAAGAAGCTATTTTAAATGAGCTTAAGAAAAAGTATCATGTAATTATAAAGTCAGAAGCTATTGCTTCTAAAGAACTGGCACAAAACAAAACAGAATGAAGTGGTATCTAATAGTTGGTGTGGTATTTTTATTTGCTGTAAAACTTCAAGCACACGAGATTAGGCCAGCATATTTACAAATAACCCAAGCTACCGAAAATGAATACGACGTGGTTTGGAAAGTACCCGGCAATGGAGATTATATTTTAAAAATATATCCGGAGTTTGATAATGGTTTTACGTTATCACAAAGTCAATTGGCTAAGCCCGTAGCAGGAGCATTTTTAAATAGATTTGTATTAACTGGAGAGAAGCCGCTTTCTGGTACCAACTTAAAAATTGTGAATCTGAATAAAACAATGGTAGATGTGTTGGTGACTGTTTCTTATTTAAATGGTGAAAAATCAACCTTTGTATTGCATCCAGATAAGGCTTCTACCGTGCTTGATGGTACTACTAGTAAATGGGGAGTAATAAAAGCCTATACGGTGTTGGGGGTAGAGCATATTTGGTTTGGGATAGATCACCTGCTTTTTGTATTAGCGCTTATTATTATAACCTCAGGGTTTAAGAAAATAGTAAAAACAATTACGGCATTTACTTTGGCTCATAGTATAACACTTAGTTTGGCAGTGTTAGGGTATGCAAATGTACCTGGGGCTCCTGTAGAAGCTGTTATTGCATTGAGTATTGTTTTTTTAGCTTTTGAAATGATTAAAATTGCCAACGGAGAAACTACGCTTACAGCTAAGAAGCCTTGGTTGGTAGCCTTTACTTTTGGGTTGTTGCATGGTTTTGGTTTTGCGGGAGCTTTGAGTAAAGTGGGGTTGCCAACAAATGAAATACCATTAGCGTTGGCATTTTTTAATATTGGAGTAGAGGTTGGGCAAATTGTATTTGTGTTATTGGTTTTAGTAGTATTACGTTTTATAGCCATAAAGAGAGATTGGCCTTTAGTACTTAAAAAAGCACCTGCGTATGCTATTGGTAGTGTAGCAGCCTTTTGGACGATAGAGCGTGTAATTGGGTTTTGGGGCTCGTAGTTCACGTTACTACAAAATTTTATAAAACAATATTTTATGATGGTAAACAGGTGCTGTTGTTACCTGGTAGAATGTTTAAGATATGGTTTCATAAGAACTGAAAAACATGGAGCTATACTACAGTGCAGCCAAAGCAAAGAGGGGTTGCCTTTAAATAAGAATTAAATATTTAATGAAACTTTGTGGGGTTGTCCTGAAGTGGGGTATTGTGCTATGAAAATCAGACTACTAATAACGTTAATAGCTATTCTGTTTAGTATGGCTATTGTAACTGCACAAGACAAACATCTTAGTGTAGAAGATTCCATTTATTTTAGTGAGCCTTATCCGTATGTGCTTCCTATTATGGGAGCTAAAGTGCATAGTGTTAAAATAAGACCTCCTCTACCTTTTGGTGTGATGGTTAATGCGTTAGCAGGTTACCAAAAATTGGCTTTAGATAATATGGCGGTGGGCTTTGGTAATTACACCAATGCTGGAAGTCCTACTATGATTGACATTAGTGATTTTGTTGTTTTTGATGAGACTAAAGCACAAACCAGCACTTATAATGTGAGGTTAGATGCATGGGTACTTCCTTTTTTAAATGTTTACGGCATTGTAGGGAAAACAAAGAAAGCAGATATCAATATTAATTTAGAGAAGCCTTTTCCGCTAAGCGTTAGTACAGAGGTTACAGGAACGTATGTTGGGTACGGAGCAATGCTTGCCGGAGCCGTGGGGCCAGTATTTGTATCGTTAGATGGTAACCAAACTTATAGTTATAATCCTAGGTTAGATAAGCCAGCTAAAATATCGTTGGCAGGACTAAGAACTGGTCCTGTTTTTAAATTCAATAGTAAACCTGAGATGAATGTGTCATTTTGGGTTGGAGCCATGTATAATCATTTTAATGGGGATACAGAGGGTTCTATTGGAGCTTTAGATTTGGCACCTGATGCTCCAGCGCATATCAATGAAATGCAAACTAGTTTAGACAATTGGTACAATAATTTAGGTACGGTAGATCAAATTAAGTATGCCATACCATACAATTTATTGGAAGAAGGCTTAACTCGTTTAGAAGACGATGTAGAAAATGGGTATATAAACTATGCCTTTACGAAGGCTATTGAACATCCTTGGAATATGGTAGTTGGCGGGCAATATCAATACAATTATCATTGGCAATTACGTGCCGAAATTCAGTTTTTGGGCGATAGAACAGCGGGATTATTCTCTTTAAATTATCGATTTGGAATTCGTGGAAAAAATTGGTTCTCTAAATAATCTACCTATGAAAAAATATATTTGTACCTCGGCTGTTTTGTGGTTGTTAATGTTTGCGTTTTGTTCAGAAGTAAATGCACAGGCAGATACTACTAAGTTGACCAAAAAAGAACTAAAGAAGAAGAAAAAAGAGCAAGCTATAAAAGATGGTAAACTTATAATAACCCCGCTAGCAGGGCCTGCTTATACACCTGAGCTTAAATTTACCTTGGGTGGAGGTGGAATTTTAAGTTGGAGAAACAGTAAGACCAATGATAGTTTACCCCGCTCTAGTATGCCTGTAATGTTGGCGTTTTCTACCACAGGAGCCACTACCTTAAGTTTTAGACCAACTACGTATTGGAATAATGATAAACTGCGTATTAATGGTGATTATTGGTTTAAAGCGATGCCTGATAATTATTGGGGTATTGGGTATGAAAATGGGTATAATATAAAACAATCTGACTCTACTACAGAATATTTTAGAACATGGTACCAAATACGTACCGATGTACTTTTTAAAGCTAAACCTAATTTTTATATAGGAGCCTATACAGATGTTAATTATACCAAAGGGAAAGATGAAACAGATATGATTAAGGCCGATGAAAATTATATTGGTTTTAATGACAGGCCTTTTAATGTAGGATTTGGGCCTGAGTTTATTTATGATAGTAGAGATGTGCCTGTAAACGCTTATAAAGGTTTGTATTTGAATTTTCTGGCTGCTTTTTATGATGATGTTTGGGGTAGTGATAATAGCTATCAGATGTATATACTGGATTACCGACAATACAAATCGGTTGGTAGTAGAAGTGGTCAAGTAATTGCTTGGCAAATGAAGAGTAGACTTGCTTTTGGAGAGTTACCTTATGGTGAAATGTCACAAATTGGAACTCCTATGGATTTAAGAGGGTATACTTGGGGGCGTTACCGAGATAAAAGTATGTTCTATTTTTTAGCAGAATACCGACATAAATTTCTGAAAGCCGATGGTACAGAAAGTAAGAGTGGAATGGTAGGTTGGATAGGTGCCGGTACTGTGTTTGACTTAGAAAGATCAGAGGCTTATAATAATCAAGCATTGTGGTTGCCTAACTATGGAATAGGGTATCGTTTAGAAGTGCAGCCTAGAATGAATGTGCGTATAGATTTTGGTATTGGTAGGGAAACAGCAGGTTTTTACTTTAATTTTAATGAAGCGTTTTAATATGTCAATCTTTTGAAATAAACGCTTTAAAGCCACCGTAAACCATTCTACTAGCATCAAAAATTAATTTATTAGGATTGGTAAGAGGAGTTACAAGTTGTGCTATTCTAGTATCTAATGGTACCATTTTATTTGCGTGGTTGCGAACCTCTTTAGATGGGAAAACAACCCAGCCAAAAATAACAGTTTCATACTCTTTAACCTCTAAAGTGGCGCTAAAGGACTTAACCCCTTCTAGTGTAAGGTCATCTTCTATATATTCAAAATAGGCAAGAGCTCCGTATTCTTTCCAAATCTCAGCAATCTTTTCGGCCGCCTGTTTGTACGCTTCTAAGTGTTTCTTTTCAATTGGGAAAACAAAGCCATCTATATAGTTGTTGGTGTCCATAATGTATCTTAATTACCTGATTTAAAGGTAGTAATAATTAATGAACGCAATGGGTTGTAGTATTAAATCATAAAGGCGAATCATAAACGATTCGCCTTTATGATTTAAAAATAAGATGTGGTTTTTAGTAAATTTTTTCAGCATCAATAGTGAAGCCGTCTCTTTCTTCGTCATAGTCGCTATCTCTACTTTTTAAATGCGCTATTGCGTTATGTATAGCCTCAAGTTTGCTTTCTGCGTAACCTACTCCAAATACATTTCTAAGGCAGCCATCAACCGTAAAAGTGGCTAATATAATAATTAGGTGTGTTCCCATGTGTTCACCTTGGTATTCATTTTTTTTTGTTTCAATTTTGTAATAATTGGATACCTTAGTTTTAAGAGTATTTACGGCATTGTCTTCTAATTGATCAAAGGGTATATCACCAAAATATATTTGATACCCTAAATCTGTAAAATTGCAAGTTTTCTTGTTGGCAATAGCAACAACAACGTTTATTTGAGCTTTTACTGCAGTAGTTCCAAGAAGTAATGTGAAGACATTTAAATAAGAAGTTTTTTCATTTTAATAAAGTTTAGTTTGTGCGTTTAAGTTTCAGGTACAAACCTAAAGATATAAGCATGTTACTTACTTCGGTATAAGCCTATTTTATAGTTGGGTTTTACCTAGTTGAGAAATAACAAATGAAGCCAAAAAACTAGCTAAACCCCAATTTACTCCAAAAAAAAAAGAGTAACCATTTCTGATTACTCTTGCTTAGTAGCGGGAACTGGACTCGAACCAGTGACCTTCGGGTTATGAGTTTGATATTTTGTCTCAATTTCCGCTACCAAACAAGGTTTTCAACAAAATCGTATACGAGATTGTGTACTCTGATTAACATTAATTTTCTATTTCAAAGATAAGAAAATATTGAACTATCTTAAATTTTAGGGTAAGCTAGCATCTAGGTTTTAAAACAGAATTAAATTTTATCTGATATAAGAGTTATCTTACGCTTATCACGGATGGTATAAAAATGCATAAAAAAAATTAGGTTTATAAGTTAAAGATAAATATATTTGAAAATGTAACTAATTGATTAACAGTATGAAAAAAGGTGTTTTAGTACTATTAATTCTTGCAATGTTTATTTCATGCAATAATCATGAGAAAATGGATAAAGGTGAAAATATTAAAGAAACTGTACAGCTAGAATCATATCCAGGTTTGGACATTCCAACTAAAAGTCAATTTAGTACAGTTTCTCAAAAACTAGGAGTTTCTAATGTTAGTATTGGATATTTTAGACCTAATGTGAATGATAGAAATGTTTGGGGAGAAGTTGTTGAATGGGACTCTGTTTGGAGAGCAGGTGCAGAAAGTTCAACCGTTTTTGAAATAGAAAAAGATGTTTATGTTGGTAAAAGTGAAAGTATTTTACCTAAAGGTAAGTATTCGTTTTTTATTATTCCAAAACAGAATACAGCTTGGGAGGTTGTTTTTAACAAAGATAATTCTCTTTATGGTACAAGTGGATATGATTCGAAAAAAGATGTTTTAAGACTTAAAGTGAACCCTGTATCTAGTTCTGAATTTTTTGAGACAATGACTTTTATGTTTGATGAAGTTAAAGATTTTGATTTGAATATTAAATTTGGATGGGCTGATAAAAGTTTTGAATTTCCCATTCGAATAGATGAGTCAACAGTTTGGGATGAATTTAATCAATATTTCAAAAGTAAATCAATTCCTGATAGTATAAAAAGTAAGTATTATTTGAAAGTAGCTAATTTTTGTGTTTTTACCAATGATACTTTAAAAGCCGAAGAGTGTTTAAGTTTGGTTGATAAATCGATAGATAAGAAACCTGATGATTTTAATGCTTATATAGTTAAAAGTGAATTATTAGCACTCTTGATGGATTATGAGTCTGCAGTAGTTTATGCCAAGAAAGCACATTCTATTGGATCAAAATCAAGAAAAATGCCTTTAGAAGTTGCTAATCATTTAGAAGAGAATATAACTAAATATCAAACATTAACTAAATTATAATATAATGAATTATAGGGGCATTTTTAGAAAGTTTTTATATGTATTAATTTCTTCATTATTCTTTGTTAGCTCAAAAATATTTGCTGATAAGAAGCATATAAATGATTTGGAAAGAAGGGTTGTTGATGTTAGAAGAAGTATGTATAATGATCTGAAAGGGAATGATTTTAAAAATATAAGTTTTGATGTAGAATCATTCTCTGAACGTTCCTCTTGGCCTAATTGGGGTAACTGGGGTAACTGGGGTAAATGGAATAATTGGAATAATTGGGCTAAATGGGCTAAATGGAATGATTGGAGTAATTGGCAAGACTTTAGTAATTGGCAAAAATTTAGCAATTACTAAATCTATAAAAGTATGATGAAATATGGACCATTAGATTTACTTATTGTTCAGGGATCTCCTTTTTGTAATATAAATTGCAAATATTGTTATCTGCCAGAGCGGAATAATACTAGTAAAATTTCTCTTGATACAATTTCAAAATTATTTGAGAGAATTGTGGAGTCTAAATTGCTTAGTAGTGAGTTTACAATAGTTTGGCACGCAGGGGAACCACTTGCACTACCATTAAAATATTACAAAGAGATTTTTAAAAAAATCGACGATTTAGTTCCTAGTAAAATAGGAGTAAATCATTCTTTTCAAACTAATGGAATTCTCATAAATGATGAGTGGTGTGATTTTATAAAGGAGAATAAAATTAGAATTGGTATTAGTGTTGATGGACCTGAATTTGTTCATGATAAATACAGATTGAAAAGAAATGGAACAGGTACACATAAAGAAGTAATGAGAGGAATTGGTTTTTTGAAAAAACATAAAATCGATTTTCATGCTATAGCTGTTATAACCAATTATTCGTTAGATTTTTCAAACGAAATTTTTTCTTTTTTTTTGGATAATGAAATCAAACGTGTGGGTTTTAATATTGAAGAGATAGAGGGGATTAATTTGGAATCTTCATTAAATAAAAGTGAAGAGAGCTCTAATAAACTTAGAAACTTTTGGATGAATATTTTGTTTCTTCAAAAAAAATTTAAGGGTAAAATAATTATTAGAGAGTTGGAATCGGCCTTTGCTAAAATTGTAGGTGATCCAAGTTTAATTTTAAATTCTTTTTTTTTAAGTCCTCCTGTTAGTCATTTATTAGTTCCTTATGGTATTATTAATGTTGATACTAACGGTGATTTTTCAACTTTTTCACCTGAGTTATTAGGTCAAAAATCTGAGGAATATAATGATTTTATAATAGGCAATGTTTGGGATAATAGTTTTGAGGAAGCACTAGGTTTAAAAACGTTTAAAGATTTGAAAGACGATATTGCTGCTGGAGTGAATTTATGTAAGAAAGAATGTAATTATTTTAATCTTTGTGGAGGAGGAGCTCCTTCAAATAAATACTATGAAAATGGAGGTTTTAAATCTACGGAAACTTTGTATTGTAAGAATACAATTCAAATTCCAATTGATGTAATTCTTGAAAATATAGAGGAGTTTTATCATAATAAATGATCTTAATTTTAATATATAAAGATGAATACAGAGATAATATTATTAGATTCTTCGGGTTTCAATAAGAGTACGAATCAGTGGAATGTTCCAATGCTTAAATTGAATGGAGTTAAGGTTATAGGATTGAATGTGAATGGTAAGGATGTTTCTTCAAGAGATTATAATATACTTGGAAATGTTATAACTTTTAATAAACATATAATAGATTCTTCAAGGGATGTGGCTCATCTTCTTGTTGAGATAAAACCTTCAAGTAAATTGATAAGCTTTTGGTTACCAGTAATACTTGCTATTATTGGTTTTTTCGGAACTATTAGTCAGCCTGTGTTAAATAAAATTGGAGTATTATACAAGAATAATGATGCGTATTTTCTTTTGGATAACGTAGAATTATCTTATGATACCGGAAATAACATTCAGTCTTCCAAATTGTCCATAAGCCCTGTTTTAGGAATGTTTCCATATGATAATGTAATTGATAAGGAAGATGCTCAAAATTGGAGGGTTTATGTAGCTTTGAATGAAGAACAAAATTTTACTGATTCAAATAAACAATGTTATTCCTACTTTTCAGGTCCATTTGATATAAGAGCAAATAGAAATACAAGATCCATTCACGTAAAGACTGATCCTTCTTTTACAGATATGATATTATCTAATCCAAAAAAGAGAATTCATGTTATTTATCTAAAAATTAAAAAAGGAATAAAATTTTCTAAAGAAATTTGCCTAGAAAATTATGTAGAAGGTGAGGACTATGTGATTTTTGAAGAATCTGTCTTTAAAATAAATGAAACTTTAAGTTTTAGGTGAAAATTGTGGTGTTAAAAATTAATTAAATTAGGTTTATTTTAACTGTTATATTTTGATATTTAGTTGATTTATATAGAATCCCTGTCAATATCCTTAAACAACTCATCTTCTTTTTCTATGAAAGGATCGTACCAATCTGCTTTATTAGAAATCCATTCTAACCAGTTTATTAATTTATTATCGTATGTATTACGTTCAATTGCATTTTGTCTTACAGCATTGATATAGTTTCTAAGATTTACAGATTTTTGCCACCTACTAGAGTTATTCAAAACATTTTTAAAGAGTTCTAGTTCGTTATTGATCTTTTCCTGATGGTCTTTAGCTTCTTTCCTCTCTTTTTCTTGTTCTTCATATCTTATTCTATTTCGTTCTCTATTTTCTATGTCTCCTTTTGCACGTGACTCTAGATATGCTATTATGTTAGGTATCTTATCTTCTAAAGTTTTGTTAGGAGTGTCTTGCCATTGGTAGTTGGGATATCCATCTAATCTTAAAGATAGAATGCCATTTGGGGCGTAATCATATTCGTTCCAATAACGTTCAGCCTTTTTTATAACTCGATTTCTATTCTCTTTTATGCAGATGTTATATTTTTCACCGTATACAATGGCTTTTGTTCCATTATCACTAGTGTATCGCTCATCAGTGAGTACTTTTATGTCATGTCCTCTTTGTCTAAAAACTTTTATTAGAGTGTCGGTAAAAATTAAAGCACGATTAATGAGTGCTTTTGATACATAAATATTAACTATTCCTTGAGAAGTGCAATATAAGTTTTCAACTCCGTTTCGAGATGAAGCTTTTGAGTTGAGTAAATCGTTCTTGGCTGCGGAAACAATCGGATCTGGTTTGATTAATTTCTTGCGATTAATATTAAAGGTAGTTTTGGTTTGTAATTCAATAGCTAATTGATCTATAGATTTTTTATGTAATGAAGTTGTATACTTTTTGAGTTCGATTTTTTCGCTTTCTAATTTATTTTCAGGCAATGCTATTTTTTCAACCCTTTTACCAAATTTTATCTTTTGCCAGTATCCATTTGGAGGTAGGGGAATATGAAAGTCTTTACATATTTTTTTGAAGTTAGTATTCGAAATATTTAAATCGGTTAGAATATGAGTGACAGGTGTTGACCAAATGAGATTGTAGAGCTCTAGTCTATCTATAGATGTAGTCATTGGAATTATTTATTTCAACTCTAGCTTTTTTGTGTATATTAAGCTTTAATTTTATGTAATATCATTTTAAATGTAATATAGCGTTAAGATTACTATTTTTGTGTTATTAAAAAAATCGTTTCAGATAAATGTCAACAAAGTTTTTCACTAATAAATCAAATAATAGTCTTTTAAAAAAATTCGAGGGAGTTTTTACAAATTTACCCAATATACATTATTTTGACGCATTAGTGGGGTATTTTAGAGCTACTGGTTACTTCAAGTTAAGACCTTATTTAGAAAATATACCTGAAATAAGAATCTTAGTAGGGATCAATGTGGATGTGATTTTAGAAAAATATCATTCTTTAGGTCAGCAATACATTGTAGATCCAAAGGAGGCTAAAGATCAATTTATTAAAAAGCTTAAGGAAGATATTCAGGGAGCGGAATACGAAAAAGATATTGAGGAGGGAATTTTACAATTTATTGTAGATATTTTAGATAAAAAGATAACTATAAAGGCTCATCCCGAAAAGAACCTTCATGCTAAAGTTTATATTTTTAGACCTAAGGATTTCAACCAATATTCAACAGGTAGTGTAATTACTGGATCTTCAAATCTAACGGAGTCTGGTTTGGGAAGTCGTCAAAAATCAAATTACGAGTTTAATGTTGAATTAAGGGACTATGACGATATTCGATTTGCCTCGGAAGAGTTTGAAATGTTGTGGGCTGAATCAATAGATATTTTACCAGTTGATGTTTCAGCTTTAAAAGAGGACACATTTCTAAATGAAAATTTCACACCTTTTGAATTGTATATCAAATTACTTATCGAGTATTTTGGTAAGAGAATAGAATATGATCCAACCAATATAGATATTCTTTTACCCGATAAATATATGAGATTAACATATCAGTCAGAAGCGGCAATTGAAGGTTTTGAAAAGTTAATGAAGTATAACGGTTTTTTTTTAGCAGATGTTGTAGGTTTAGGGAAAACTGTAATTGCTTCCATTATTGTTAAGAAGTTTATTTTTGAAAACGGATACCATTCAAAAGTCTTAATTATATATCCTCCGGCGCTAGAAGAGAATTGGAAAAATACTATTAAAGATTTTCATATTGATAATAATACATACTTTGTGTCAACTGGAAGTTTACACAAAGTATTAGAAGATAAATATTTAAATTATCCTAATCCAAACGAATACGATCTAATTGTAATTGATGAAGCTCATAAATTTAGAAATGACACATCTAATATGTATGAGAAACTACAAACCATTACTAAAACAGACAGAAGAATACCGGGATCAAATGGAGATACTCGAAAGAAAGTAATGTTACTTTCTGCTACACCGTTAAACAATCATCCTGCAGATATTGAGAATCAAATTTATCTATTTCAGGATAAAAGAAATGCGAATTTGCCAAGTGTGAAAGATTTACAAGCTTTTTTTCAACCTTTAAAAGAAGAGTATGATGATTTAAAATATGAAGAGATCTTAGATATTGAAAGAGTAAAAGCAATATTTGATAAAATTAGAGATAAAGTAGTAGAGCCTCTTGTCATTAGAAGGAGTAGAACAGATATCGAAAATAACGATGACTTCAGAAAAGATATAAACGAACAAGGAATTGTATTTCCTAAAATCAATCCACCTAACGAAGTTAAATATGAATTCGATGATGCACTAAGTATTTTGTTCGACAGAACAATTACTATGCTTACTTCAATGGATGAAAACAGAAATCTAATTGATGGTATTGGGTTTTATAGATATAGAGCTATAGAGTTCTTATTTAATGAAGAAGATAGAAAACGCTATGGTAACGTAGAAGATATTTCGAAAAGATTAGCTTCAATTATGAAAACGCTACTGGTAAAACGATTAGAAAGTAGTTTTTATGCATTTAAAAGGTCTCTATCAAGGCTTCATAGAAACACGAAACATATGATTAAGATGTTTGAAGATAATAAGGTATATGTTGCTCCAGATATTGATGTTAATAAATACTTAAATGAGGGTAGTGAAGAGGCATTAGAGGAAAGAATAAACGAGAAAGGAGGGAATAATCAAATATACACAGTCGCAGATTTTAAAGAAGGTTTTATTGATTTGTTGAAGGATGATGAAAGGAAAATCAATCAATTAGTTGAAGATTGGGAAAAAATCAATTACGACCCAAAATTGGAGAAGTTCATAGCTGATTTAAAATCTAAATTTCTAAATAAGAAAAACAATCATTCAGGAAAGTTAGTAGTGTTTTCTGAATCAAAGGAAACTATTGAATATATCAGCAATGTGTTGCAAGATATAGGTATAAATAAAATATTGACTATTAGTGCAGAAAATCGCAAGGATAAATTTCCAATTATTTTAGAAAATTTTGATGCTAATCAAGAAAAGGAAGATTGGAAAAATGATTATGATATTATATTTACTACCGAAGTATTGGCAGAGGGTGTAAACCTACACCGTTCAAATGTTATCGTTAACTATGATGTACCTTGGAACTCTACACGTTTAATGCAGCGTATTGGACGTGTTAATCGTATTGGAACAGAAGCGGAAGAGATACATGTATTTAATTTTTATCCTTCAGATAAATCAGATAATCAAATTAAATTAACCAATACTGCTATTAAAAAATTACAAGCATTTCACTCTGCATTTGGTGAGGACAGTCAAATCTATTCTCAATTAGAAGAGGTTGGAGAAGCTGGTCTATACGGCTCTAAGCTAAAAGAAGAGATTAATGAAACTTTATTATTTTTACAGGAATTAAGAGATTTTAAAAAGAAAAACATCAACAAGTTTAACGAAATAAAAAACATACCTAAAAAGTCACGGATTGCGCGTAGAACAAGTAGTGTAAATTCGTTTATCAATGTAGATAACGCATCCATTACTTATATAAAAAGTGAAGGTCACCCAGGTGTTTTCTATAAAACAGATGAAAACAATGTAGTTCACGAACTCACCTTTGTTAATGCGGCTAAAATTTTTAAAGCAACCACAAAAGAAAAAGCAGTAAAGCTACCAGAGTATCATCATAAACAAGTATCAAAAGCCCTAACGCATTTTAAAACGATAGCTAAAAACATCGAAACTAAAAATGTAACCAAGGCACAACTATCGGCTACCGAAAAGAAAGTAATAACACAATTAGAGTTTTTTATTGGTGTGGCCGAAAATGAATTTATAAAACATCAATTACAAAGAGCATTAGACGAAATTTATAAAGGTTCTCACAGACAACTACCTAACAAATTAAACAAGTTCTTTAAATCAAATACGGAAAACGACCCTCAAAAGGTTGTTGAGAATGTATTTAATGATGTATTAAAATCAATGAACTTTAGCGATACAGCAAGAATAAAACAACAAAGAGCTTCACTATTTAGTAAACCTCAAATTGTTATTTCAGAATCTTATATCGAAGCTAAATAATGGAAAGCACACTATATCAAATATTCAAAGAAAGTTATAATAGAGATTCATTTGAGAAGAATGTACTAACGCCTATTTTCAACAAATCTGTAAAAGATTATATAATTTACAATAAAGAAGGTGAACAAGAAGTAGAATTAACCGATACCGAAAAACGTACAGCTAAAAAAGTTGTTAAGTACGGTGAATTTAAAACACACGACAACCGAAAAATTGAATTGTATGAGGTAACCGTTGAAGACTTCAGACAAGTTAAAATTGCTCGTGTTGGTTTAGGCGCATTAGTAAAAAAACTAATTATTGGGAACAACGCAGTATTTGCAACTTTTAAATATGAAGATGTTACAGACAAACATTGGCGTTTTTCTTTTATAGCATACGATAGTTTTTTTGAAGATGGTCAAGTACAAACCAAAGAAACCAATCCTAAACGCTATACTTATGTGTTTGGTGATACAGAGGAAACCTACCGTACAGCAATAGACCGTTTTCAAGAATTAGATAGCAAGTTTCAAATAAAAGTTAAAGACATACAAGAGGCATTTGCAGTTGAGGCAATGTCTAAAGAGTTTTTCGATGAGTATAGAGAAACCCACTATGCTAAATTCGTAAAGTATCTTACTGGAGAAGAATTTCAGAAAAAAGCTGGCAAATATGAGTTAATTAAGGTTCAAAACCCATCCCCTTTTTTAGATTCAGTATTTGATGGTGATAAAAAGGATGCTCGTGACTTCTGTAAAAAGTTGTTAGGTCAAATAGTATTCTTATACTTTATTCAGAAAAAAGGTTGGTTAGGTGCTACTAACACGAATTATAAAGAAGGTAACGGAGATAAAAACTTCATTCAAAACTTTTACAGACAAGCAGGAGAAAATGATAACTTTTATCCGCTTTGGCTATCCAAGTTGTTTTATGATACCTTAAATCAAAAAAGAGATAATGACGATTTTGAAATGCCTGATGGCTCAATCGTTAAAATACCATATTTAAATGGTGGTTTATTTGAAAAAGAATCAGATAAGTTCGACTATTTAACATTTCCAAGTGAGTTGTTTACAGATTTATTTGAGTTTTTTAATCGCTTTAATTTCACGATTTACGAAAACAGTCCAGAGGAACATACCGTAGCTGTTGACCCTGAAATGTTAGGACACATTTTTGAAAACTTATTGGAAGATAATAAAGACAAAGGTGCTTTCTATACCCCAAAGGAAATTGTGCAATATATGACACAAGAATCCTTAATTGAGTATTTAGTAACACATATAGGAGATAATGCTAAAGACGGGATCAGTTTATTTGTAAAACAAAAAAACAAAGAATATTTAACTGAAGATCAACTTAAAAAGATAGACGGGTATTTAGATGATGTAAAAATTTGTGACCCTGCTATTGGCTCTGGAGCTTTCCCAATGGGTTTATTACAAGAGATATTTGCGTTAAAAGAACGAATTGCTTTCGATTTAGGCTTTAAAGTATGGAGTCCTGCTACTGTAAAAGAAAATATCATACAAAACTCTATTTATGGAGTAGACATAGAAAAAGGTGCGGTAGATATTGCACAATTACGCTTTTGGTTAAGCCTAATAGTTGATGAAGAAGAACCAAAACCACTACCTAATTTAGCCTATAAAATTGTAGTAGGTAATTCTTTAGTAAGCAAGTTTGGCGATGAAATAATTGAGATTGATTGGGAAGTAGACGAAGGAACACAGAGCAATTTATTTGGTAATCCTTATCAAGAAGAAATACAAAAGTTATTAAAACAAATTTCAGAAAAACAAAAAGAATATTTTTCGGCAAACAATAATAATAAAACAACATTGTCTAAAGAAATACGCTTATTAAAATTAGAAATTTTAAGCAAGCAGTTAGAGTTGATGATAACAACAAATGGATTTGAAAAAATTGGTACACATAGACTTTCAAAGGCACAAACTGAACGTTGGTTAGAAACCGAAGGATGGAAGCGAACTTTGCAGAAAATAAATACCTTAAAAATCAATAACAAACCATTTGAACATTTTGACTGGAGGTTAGATTTTCCTGAAATATTAAACCCTATTGTGAATGAAAATACAGGCTTTGATATAATAATTGGAAACCCACCCTACATTAAAGAAGCTACAAAGAAAAGTGCATTTGACGGTTTTAGAAATTCTAAATATTATCAAGGTAAAATGGATATTTGGTATGGTTTTGCTTGCGAGAGTTTAGATTTATTAAAAGAAAAAGGCGTTGAATGTTTTATTGCTACTAATAATTGGATTACTAATGATGGAGCTTCAATCTTAAGAAAAAAAGTCTTATTAGAAACAGAAATATTAAAGTTCGTTGATTTTAATGATTATAAAGTTTTTAAATCTGCTGGAATACAAACAATGATTATGGTTTTAAAAAACAATCCCGTATCCATACAGAAAACTTTATTTAAGAAACTGAAAAACTCAAGAATAAGTAATACTGATTTAGTTGCTTTTTTAAGTAATTTAAAAACAACTAAAGATTTTGATGTTTTTTATTCTAATATAAATGTAGATGAAAATCAGGATAATACAATTTCATTTTTAGATGAAGAGGTTTCACGTGTTTTAAGTTTAATTAATGATAAATCGAATTTTAAGCTTGTATCTGAAGAAGTGTTATCAGGAATTGATATACCACAAGATTTTTTAAATAAAAAGAATAAAGAAAAATTGGGTGAAGGATTTGAAGTTGGTATGGGAGTCTTTGTTTTGAGTGATTATGAAGCAAATAATTTAAACCTAAATGAGACAGAATGGGAAATATTAAAACCATATTATACCACATCTGAACTTATAAGATATTATGGAGACAAACAGAACAAGTATTGGATAATTTATACTGATAGCTCATATAAAGACCCTTCAAGCTTGAATAATATGCCTAATTTAAAGAAACATTTAGATTCTTTACAAGAAATTATAACTTCTGAAAATAAACCTTATGGCTTAAACAGAGCAAGAAAAGATGGAGTATCCTTTATAGGAGAAAAGATTGTTGTTAAAAGAAAATGTCCTGATAGCCCTACTTTTACTTATACCAATTTTGACACTTATTTTAACAGGACATTTATGCAAATAGTAACGGAAAGAATCGATAATAAATTCCTTTGTTCTATCTTAAATTCAAATCTTGTAAAGTTTTTTCTTTTTTTTAAAGGCAAAATGCAAGGCACAAATTATCAGTTGGATAAGTCGCCGTTATTAGAAATTCCTTTAATTATTACAGATGAAGTTGATAAGTTTAAGATACTTGTAGATTATATAATTTTTCTAATATCTAATAAAGGTACTGGTTCAAAATTGATGTCTATCTATTTTGAGCAAATAATAGATGGGATGGTTTATGAATTATACTTCCCTGAATTACTTAAAGAAAATAAACGCACTATAATTGAACATTTAGGAGATTTGCCAGCATTTAGCAACTCTATGTCTAATTCTCATAAAGAAGAAATTGTAGAGTCAGTTTTTAAACGTTTAGATGATAAAGACCACCCTGTAAGAAACAACCTCTTTTATATGCGTAATATAGAAGAAATTGCTGTTATAGAAGGTTTAAAGGAATAATTATGCGGATTACAGAAATAGAGATAAATAATTTTCGAGCCTTTTACGGCAAACATACCATTAGTTTAGATAAGGATGGTAAAAACTTAATGGTCTATGGTGAAAATGGAAGTGGTAAAAGTTCCTTTTTTTTAGCATTAAAAACATTTTTTGAATCGGCGGCAAAACCTGTTAATCTACAGGCATTAGAAAATATTTTTATCCCCCAAAAAGATAAAGATACAGCCTCTTTAAAGTTTGTTGTAAAACAGGATGACAAGGCATCTTCAAGTACTACTATTGAAATCAACGTAAAGAATAATGAGATTACGGGACCTGAAAAATTGCTGATTGCTGATGCAAATAAGATAAAAGGTTTTTTCGATTACAAAAGTCTTTTAAAAACACATTTAGTAGAAACAAAAAATGTAAACCTATTTGATTTACTTGTTTTCAATATTTTAGCTGAACAAGAAAATCGAGTAACAACTAAGCAGATAGGTAAAGAATGGGAAAGTATTGTTTATGATAGTCACGAGCTACGACAAGGTGTTCACGTAAGGAATAGATTAAGAACAAACATTGCAAATTTTAATCTTGGTGTTGATGAAAAGATAAAAGCTATTGAAAAAGATACAAATACTTTTATTCAATCCTTTGGTTATAATATAGATGTTAAGTTCAATTATATTGGAATATCTTATCACGGTAGAAGAGACATTAGAGATAAATCCATTGAAGTTGTAATTGATTTTTTTAAAAAACCTATTGCACAACATCAACACTTTTTAAATGAAGCTCGTTTATCAGCATTGGCTATAAGTTTATATTTAGCCACAGTAAAATCTAATCCAAGCCAAGGCGTTTTAAAAACTTTGGTTTTAGATGATTTACTTATTGGTTTAGATATGAGTAATAGGCTACCTTTATTAGATATTATCAAAAACCATTTTCAAGATGATTTTCAGATCATAATGACAACTTATGATAAGGTTTGGTTTGAATTGGTTAAAAACTACTTTGGTGAGTCTAAATGGAAATACATAGATATTTTTTCAAAGCGTCTTAACGACAACAATTTTGAGATACCAATCATTAAGCAAAATACCGACTACATTGAACAAGCTGAACATTACTTAAAAGAAAAAGATTTTAAAGCATCTGCTGTTTATGTTAGAAGTGAGTTTGAGAAGTTAGTAAATAATATTTGTGATAAACATAACTTATTGGTCAAGTATAAAGCTAACAGTAAGGAGTTAAAAAGTGATGACTTTTGGAAAGCCATAAAAACGCAAACCAATATAGATGATGCACTAATTGCCGAAGTAGAAACTTGTAGGGGTACTGTAATGAATCCTTTTAGTCATCACGATTTGACAAAACCAGTTTTCGAGGCTGAATTGAAAAAATCTATAGAGGTCGTTAAAAAACTAAAAACACCACCATTCAGTAAGGATGCCAGCAAAACTTATGAAAAGTTAAGTTTGGCAATTAAAGACCTTGAAGCTAAAATTGTTCAAAAAGATGATACTATAAAACAAATGAGTAAAAAATTTTCTAAAACTACTTAGTGGAATTGGTTTCTGTAAATAATATGCAACTCAATGATTTAAATGACTTTATTCATTTTTGGCCTAAACTTAATTTTTCGAAATAAAATGTTCTAAAGTGTTATTTTGTTGCTTTTGAAGACTATAATTGAGAAAGCTTTAGGGCAGATGATGGATCAAAATGAGTTAATCTATAACCAAATCTACCAAATCAACTCCTTCCTTAACATTTAAATTTTCAATATAGGTACTACACTTTATATTAAAGCCGTATTTGTTAAGTTGTTGGGTTTTAGAATTCCAATTTTCGTACTCTGTTTTATCTGGAAATGCAAGTATGTTATACTGTTTTAATGGTTTAAGAAGTTCTAATTTAAAGTTTGATTTAGATCCGGTTGCTAACCATAAGTTGTTAGGGTAGTAGATACTCATGATGATGGCGGTTTTTTCTGATTCAACTATACAAATTGCTTTCTCTACAGGGTGGTCTTCTAGGTTGTGCAACCCAAAAAGACATTGTTGTAATACAAAATCTTTCATTTGTAATACATTATGCATCCAGTTGATATGTGGAAATGGTTTTTTAATTCGTTTTCCAGTTGAGATATTATATAACATAACTTTACCCGCATGAATGTTGAGTTTTTCATCTATCTGCCAAAAAATGGTAGCTCCTTTCCAATAAGTACTTGTTGATATACAATATCTTTTTATTACATCAATAAGCTCATCTTCTGTGAAATATTGAGCAAGGAAATGTATAAAATGGTTGTTGTTATACGAATTACCATAGGTTTGTATTACATTTTCATTATGAAATGTAGGGTGTTCAGGTTGTTCTCTATATGAATTGGTTGTTATTGGGTTGTTACCTTTTGGGGATAAATGGTATTTACACTTGCTTTCTCGGTCACATCTTCCTGAATGATCTTCTAGATAGTGGTTGTTTTGGTTGTCCACATATTTTACAAACGCTTTTTTTTTTACCACATGACGGACAAATAAACTTTTTACTAGATTTATCTAATGTATATCTGTATTGCATAAAATATAATTGATTCGTACTCTTCGTACCTAAATATTGGTACGAACGGTACGAGGAGTTAAAAGTGGTTTTCTATTAAGTACCGTATTCCATCTTCTATTGTGAATTCAGGAAGACTCTTTCTCTTACGTTTAAAAGGAATGCTTTGTTTCTTTGGTTGAATTTTAACGTGTATCATATCATACAGCTTTTTCAGCTCATCATCGGGGAGAGCTGTAGCTATATTGTATACATCGTTAGCATTCATTTAATTATACGTTTAACGCTTTTCTTCTTTTTCTAATAGCACCTTCACTTATACCTAATTGATGTGCAATTTTTACATTAGATAATCCTTGATCAATCATGTCTCTCATTTGATCATCTCTTTCAGAAAGATCGTTGTGATTAAACTGCTTAAGGTGGTCTAGTTCTATGCCATATTCTAGAAACTCGAAGCATAGAAAATTAGTCCGTTTTGTTAATTGACATATAGCGACATTGTTTCCGTGATAGATATGCTCGGTATTACGTTGCTTGATTTGTTTCAAGTATCTATATGAGGTGTCGATGGAGCTTCCTCCAATTGCAAAAGAGCTATCACAGAAATTCATTAGCATTTTGCTTCCTGCCAAGTCATTTTTTGTAATAGGTTTTGTGTCGTCTCTTTTAGGTGTATGAGCTAAGACTAGAATGGACGTGTTGGACGTTTTTGTTAATTTCTTTAATAGCTTCATTAGCTCTAAAGCATCTTTGGCTCTTTCATTATCACTCTTTAAATAAGTGAGATTGTCAATTACCACAGTATCTATTTGTTTCTCTATTATTATGTTTTGTAAGGAATGAGATAAATAGTCTTCAATGCTTTTGAATTCTTTTGGTATATTAAGTTCTGTATTTAATTCAGCATGATTCTTGTAATTGTCAGAGCATCTATTTTCAAATTGTTTATCTGAAAGTTCAAAGTCGAGATAAAGAACTGTTTTGGGGATGCATTGATTTTTAAAACCATTTATGGATTCACCTTTACTTATACTATCTGCTATTTGAACAGCTAAAATTGATTTCCCAATATTTGTATCGGCAAATAGAATACAGAGCTCTCCTTCATACCAAAACTCACTAAATAACATATTAGGTATAGGGCGGTTCTTTGCTTCTTCTACCCATTTATTAGCAGGTTTTACAACCAAACATTCCCAACTACTCTTTTGGTTATAGAGTAGTTGTTCCTGTGTGTGTATTTCATTAGCTATTTGATTCAATATTTGTTTGCACATGCTTAGCTGGTATTTAAAGAATTACATATTCTGGTGGTCTTTTGGATATTTCTTCTTGTTCATTAATTTCATACGATACAACGGATCTTGTGTACTCTGATACAGTAATGCCGTCCACAGCAGCATATTGTTCAAGCAAATTTTTAAGGTTTTCATCAACCCTGATTGAAATGGTGAATTTTTTCATGATTATAATTTTTTATAGTTAATTGGATAATGATTAAACAAGTAGAGCTCTAATACCTTTTTGGTAAAGAGCTTGTTTTGAAATTGAATTGAGTGGTATTAAGAAAGGTGCATAACCTCTTTTAATATGGATAAGTTTAGAATTTAAAAGGTTTACAAAAGCTTTGGGCTTTATAACAATTTTAAATTCTTTTTTTCTTGGATACACCCTTTCAAATAGGGGGTGACGTTGTTCTACACGTTGCATATACATAATTTTAAATTTGTATTGCAATGTGTTGAATTATAAATATTTAATCAAGGTCGCTATCAGCGACATGTAGCGACGGTAATCGTTGTAGCTGTTGACTTTTATTGTTTTACAGCGACCTAATAGAAAATACCTTCTAGCTTTTGAATTTTTCCCATTTTTTAATGAAAGAATCTATTCGTTCATTGCTACTATAACTAAATGAAGGTTTCTTTAAACGACTTAAGTTAAATCCATATAGTTCATTGATAGCTTTTCTAAAATCAACTTCTTTAATCTTAGCTAGGTTTAAAGTTTTTATTGCTATAAATAATGAGGTTACATGAGCATATTTATCTACCTCTATATCTGTAATACATTTGTGAATAAATTGTATTACACGAAATGGAACTTGGTTGTTAAGTCTATCGCTTAATTCTCTTATTTTAAGTCTGTCCTCGTCAAAATAATTATCTTCTGTGAATTTGAATTCTAGATTTATCCAAGTTAATATTTTTAATGTAGACTCAAATGTTATTATTAATTTGATTAAGTCGTTTTGTTGGATAAAATCGTGATTGTAAAATTCCTTTCTTCCATATAAAAAGGGCATTATGTGAGTAGGATCTTCTGTTAATTTAGCTTTTAGATCGTTTCTTTCTTTGTCTAATGAAGAGAAGTGGTTTTTTAACGTATATTGATTATTTTCTATTATCATTACGTCATATCCTTTTTTGCAAACTTTTTCAAATTTGTTATTGAATATTTTTAGCGCATATTTTCTTTTTTTATCGTTTTCAATTGCGAAGTTGTCTTTCTCATAATCCCTTCTGAACATTATAAATTCTCCCTCAATGATAGGTGTATATATTTCTATTAGGAATTGATAATAGTTATTTATGGCAATTGATGAAATGGAAACTTCACGTTTTGGTTGTAAAGGAAACCTCAATCTTGATTCGCCTATACCAGTTTTTTCTAAAGTACCTTCAAATTGGATTACCAAATTTGCTTCTAGAATATTATTTTTAATAAGATAGTTTTCTTTATCCTTAGTGTCTAGTTTCTGAAATTCATTTTCATTGATGATTCCGAAGAAAGTATTTTCCATTTATTTCAAAAGTTTTGAGTAGTCTTCTGGCAATTGAGCATCTATATCTCTAAGTTATTGTTCTAATGCTTTAATAGTGCTGTGTCCTGTAATTAATTGTAATCTGCTTTTTACCTCTGAAGGGGATGTGTTCTTGGCCATTTCTCTATAAAGCTTTGTTATAAATGTATGTCTAAAGCTGTATAGGCCATAATCTACACCTAGATTAAAGTGATCTTTAACTTTTTTAAATCTTTTAGTAAAATAATCTCGTTTATTTGTTTCTTCAATATCCCATTCACCACCAATTATGTCTGGTGTAAATAGATAATTTGTTGTTTTTGATTTAGATATATCAGGTAGTTCTCGTAATAAGATATCTGGGATTATTTTGGTTTTAACAGGTTGGTTTTTAGCACGAACATATAATTTCTTATCCGCGACATCAATATCACCAATTCTCAATCTACATACTTCAATTGGTCTAAGAAAATTATAGGAAACAAATTGTACAAATAGTAATAGGATGGGGTCGGTTTCGCGTAAATAATCGAATATTTCTTTTTCTTCCTTTGGTTTATATGTCTTGTTTCTTTCTGGGATAGCTTTTAAAACATTTATGTTTTTCACGAAGTTTTCCTTTATTATTTCATTATCCTCAAGTACTTGAAAGAAGGAAGCTATATCTGTTCTTGTATTATTTCTGTTTCTAGGGCTAGAACTTTGTAGTACATTATTTAGGTATTGTATTACAGTTTTTTTATTTATATCAGATATATAAGAGTTGTTGGTGTAGCCTTCTGCTAATAACCATTTTTCAAATCTGGTTATTCTACTTTTGTATTTGGTAAAGGAGTTATTGTTCATCACATTACTTTTAAGTTCTAGTGCTAGATTAAAAGCTTGTTTGATACTAGTTTCTGTTTCCGAATGGTTAGTGTTTGGAGCATGTAAAACAAGGTGTTGTTGTGGTTGTCTTACAGGTTGTTGTGGTTGTTGTTGTCCTTGATTGTTGAGTTTGTCAATTAAATAATCACCAAGACTTTTGTTATCTGCATATGGGTTGTAGCCTTGTTCTAGGACGATTAATAAGCTTTTTTGTAGAATACGAAGTATGTGATAGCGTTCTTTTTTGTTTTTAAATTTGTTAGCACCACCTTTAATATTTGTTTGCCTTTTTAGCTTACCGCTTTTAGGTTCACGAAATGAATAATATACATACCAATCTTTACTTAATGCTTTTTCTTTTTCTTTTGGGTGTAGTTTTGACCATGAGGAAATGTCAACCCCTCCTGTGAAAATTTTGGGTTCAGAATAATTCAGCTTCATTGAAAAATCGTGTACGTTTTCGTGTACTCTTTGTAAAAGTAAGAAAATAGAAGACATAAAAAAACGGATTGCGAGTAACAATCCGTTGATTTTATTGCTTTGAAGCTTAGTAGCGGGAACTGGACTCGAACCAGTGACCTTCGGGTTATGAGCCCGACGAGCTACCTACTGCTCTATCCCGCGCTATTGTGGTGCAAATATACACTCTTTTTTAACTTCTGTGCAAGCTTTATTCAAAAAAAAATTCATTCTTTTGTTTCAACTGGTTGTTAATTTATGTTTAAGTTAATGTAACCTATATGTAGTCAGTATTTTACCTATTTTTGAAGTCTATGAAAATAATTTCAATAAAAGTAGTTTTTCTATTTTTCCTAACATATAACCTGTTTGCACAGGAGCTTCCGCCTATTATTAAGTTTGAAACGGAGGATTACCAAGCCGGAAATCAAAACTGGATGATTAGCCAAAATAATCAAGAATTTATGTACGTGGCCAATCATATGGGGTTGTTAGAATATGACGGCGCCAGTTGGAAGTTGTACGATTCGCCAAATGAAACCATTATACGGTCGGTAAAGGTAGTGGGTAGTAGAGTGTACACAGGTTGCTATATGGAGTTTGGTTATTGGGAGAAAACTAAGGATGGACGTTTAGTGTATACATCTTTAAGTGATACTATTAAAGATAGGGTTTTAGATGATGAGCAAATTTGGAATATTATCAATTACAGAGATTGGATAATTTTTCAATCTTTAGATCAGTTGTTTATTTATGATGTTACTAATGGAAGCTTTACTGTACATAGCCCAAAGGGTGGCTTAACTAAGGTATTCAATATAGGAGCCTCAGTGTATTACCAAACCATGGGTAGGGGTATTTATGAAATTGTAAACGGAAACGATGTATTGGTGTCTGATAATGAAGTTGTGAAAGAAACCAAAGTAGTGAATCTTTTAAAAAGTGATAAGGGACTTGTAGTGCACACACAATTAAGTGGTTTATTTTACCTGAAAGAAGGTGAATTGGTTCCGTTTGAAGTTCAGATACCGCCTAATAACATTTATAATAGTATTCAGTTATCTAATGGAGATTATGCGCTGGGTACTGTTTCAGACGGTGTGTATATTATTGAACCTAGCGGAAAGATAAAGTTACATATTAATCAAGAAAATGGGCTTACCAATAATACAGTACTTTCCTTGTTTGAAGATATAGATCATAACCTTTGGGTAGGGTTGGATAATGGAGTAAACTGTATTAACCTTGGCAGTAAGGTAGAAAGTTACGAAGACGATTCAGGTATGCTGGGTACTATATATGCTTCTGTACTACATCAAGATAAATTATATTTAGGTACCAATCAAGGATTGTTTTATAAACCGTATGATGAAAATATTCCTTTTAAACTTATTAGTAATACTAAAGGGCAAGTTTGGAGCTTGTTTGTGTATAATAATCAGCTTTTTTGTGGACATGATTCAGGAACTTTTTTGGTTGATGATACAACCGCTACGCGTATATTTTCTGAGTCGGGAACTTGGAAATTTGAAACTATAACAGAGAAACCTGATATTTTACTACAAGGTAATTATGCGGGTATATCTGTACTTAAAAATGTAAATGGTACCTGGCAGTTAAGAAATTGGATAGAAGGTTTTAACTATTCAACGCGCTATTTAGAAAAGTTAGATAATACGCTGTATGTAAGTCATGAATACAAAGGGGTGTTTAAGGTTGAGGTGAATGACAGTATTACCAAAGCTTTAAAAGTAGAAATGCTAGAAGAACCTAAAAAAGGTAAAAATATAAGTATTACTAAATATCAAAATCAAATTTGGTTTGCTTCTAAGGAGGGGGTTTATAGTTTGGCTTCTAATGAGGGACGTTTTAAACAAAACCAAACCTTGTCAGATATTATGTTGAATGATGGGTATACTTCGGGTAAACTTATTGTAGACAAACAAAACAGACTTTGGTTTTTTACAAAAAATCATATCAATTATTTTACGCATAGTAAATTTGATAATAGTTTGGTGCACCAAGCCATTCCTATACCTTATACTTTGGCAAATACCATGTGGGGGTATGAGAATATTAGTTTTATAGAGGCTAATAAGTATTTAATTGGTTCTGTAAACGGGTATTATTTAATAGATCCGGAAGAAAAACCTTCCGATACATATCGTGTGTATTTAGATGGTATTCAGAATTATAAATTGAATGATACGGTTCGTTTTTTGAACTTGCAGGATGTTGCAAAACTAAACTATAAACAGAATAATGTAATGTTCTCGTATACCATACCTCAGTATTTGAAGTATGCAAATGCAGAGTATCAGTATATCTTAGAAGGGTTTAATACGGTATGGAGTGAGTATAGTCTTGAGACGCAGGCAACGTTTAAAAACTTACCTCCGGGAGATTATGTGTTTAAAGTGAGGGGTAAAGTGGGCGACCGAAATACAGAGAATGTTGAAGTATATCAATTTACTATTTTAAAACCGTGGTTTGCTACCAATACAGCTATAATTATTTATTTGGTGATATTACTTATTGCTGGTTTTGTAATTAATATGCTGTATAAGAATTATTACGAAAAACAGCGATTGAAACTTATTGAAGAAAATCAACGTGAAATAGAAATTCATCAGTTAGAAGCTTCTCAACAATTGATGAAAACTAAAACAGAAATGTTAGAAAAAGACATTGAAAGTAAAAACCGTGAGTTGGCTGCCTCTACGCTAAACTTAATTAAAAAGAATGAGGTGTTAGCGTCTATCAAAAGTGATTTAAAGAAGCTAGATTCTACTCAAAATGTAAAATCGGTAATTAGTACTATCAATGCAAATATAAATGAAGAGGATACGTGGAATTTATTCTCAGAGGCTTTTAATAATGCCGATAAAGATTTCTTAAAGAAGATTAAAGATATTCATCCTAGTTTAACGCCTAACGATTTACGTTTGTGTGCTTATTTACGTTTGAATCTTACCTCTAAAGAAATTGCTCCGCTCCTCAACATTTCGGTACGTAGTGTAGAAATTAAACGATATCGTTTGCGAAAAAAGATGGATTTGGCTCACGAACAGGGTTTAATTGAGTACATATTGTCAATTTAACTACTACAACATTTGTTAATTTTACCTATACAACACCTCAACAATAACGTTGTATTAGCTTATTTTATTAACTTTTTTAAGAAATTGTAAAAGCAGTATAAAAAACGCTAAAAGCTGTAGTAATAAGGGTTTAGAGGCCTTTTAATAGTGTGGGGATGAGTATTTTTTAAATTGTATACTTTTTATAGCGTGTAAAATTGAGGATTTCGCAATATATCGTCATAATTTTATCAAAACACAAATTATAACTATATGAAATCAAAATTGTTTTTTCTCATTTTCGGTTTTATATCATTCTTTTCTTTTAGTCAAGATTATGATATAAAAGGTGTCGTTTATGAGGCATCTACCGGAGTGCCAATGCCGGGGGTTAATGTGGTTTTAGCGGATAATTCTAAAGGAACTTCAACAGACTTTGACGGTAATTTTATATTGGAAGGAATTAGTAAAGGTTCCGAAATCGTTGTAAGCTATATTGGGTTTAAATCACAAACCTTTATTATAGCCAACGGCGATGATTTAACTATCTATTTAGAAGAAGATACCAACGCTTTAGAAGAAGTGGTTGTTATTGGGTATGGTAGTCAGAAGAAGAAAGAAGTTACCGGGGCAGTAGCTACCGTAGATGCTTCTACTTTAGAAGAGTTTAAACCTGTAAAAGTTGAACAGGCACTACAAGGCACAGTGTCTGGGGTAAACGTTACTACACAATCAGGGGCACCTGGTGCAGGTTTAGATATTAGAATACGTGGGGTTGCCACTAACGGACAAAATGCACCACTTGTTATTATTGATGGATATGTGGGAGAGTTAGGTTTATTAAACCCTAATGATATTGAAACGATTACCGTTTTAAAAGATGCTCAGGCAGCTATTTATGGTTCTATTGGAGCTAATGGGGTAGTGTTAATTACTACTAAAAGAGGTAGAAAGAATATGAAGCCTACAGTTACTTATAATACTTATTATGGTATTCAAGAAAGAACAAGAGAACTATCATTATTAAATGCTACCGAATATGCATTATTATTAAATGAAGCCTATGTAAACGGTGGAGGTGCTGCACCGTATCCAAATGTAACGGGTTTTGGTGTGGGTACCGATTGGCAAGGGGCTACGTTTGATACAGCTCCTATTATGAATCATGATATGAGTCTTACGGGCGGTACTGAAAAAGTAACGTACGCTTTAAGTGCTTCGCATTTAGATCAAGAAGGTATTGTTGGTGGAGATAAATCTGGATTTTTAAGAAATACAGCGCGTTTAGCCTTGAATGTAGATGTTACAGACAAGCTAAAGGCTTCTACCAATGTTATCTATACATATTTTACTAGAAAAACATTAAATGAAAACGGACTGGGGTCTGTGTTATTTAATGCGTTGAATGCACCTCCTACATTGTCTACGCATGATGATGATGGCGCATATACGTTAGTACCTAGTACTACTGGTTTAGGTACGGAGGTTATTAATCCGTTAGCGCAAATTGCAAATACGTATAACGATTACAATTTTAAAAAGCTAAACGGTAATTTTGGGTTAGATTATCAACCTATAGAAGGGTTAACCATTACTGGACGTATTGGTTTTAATACCTCTAATAGTGAGTCTAAAACATTTGCTCCTGAAATTTCTTACGGAGGAAAAGTATTTGATAATACACGTAGTTCAGTAACACAAGGTGCTGTAAATGACAACAGTTATACGTTTGACTTTTTTGCTTCGTATGAAAAAACAATAGCCGAAGATCATAACTTTTCTGTTACACTTGGTAATACAGTGTTTAAAGAGTGGGGTAATGGTTTGTATGCAACGGGTTTTGATGTACCTAATAATTCTTGGGCGTATGCAGATATTTCTTTAGCTACTGGTGTAAGTGAGTCTATTACTAATTCATCTTACGTATATGATGAGCGTAGACTTTCATACTTTGGTCGTTTACAGTACAACTACCAAGGTAAGTATTTATTCTCGGCTATGTATCGTAGAGATGCTTCTACTAAGTTTGGGCCTAATAACCGCGTAGGGTACTTCCCATCAATGACTGCTGGTTGGGTAATTTCTGAAGAAGATTTTCTTTCTAATGCTAGTAATATTAACATGTTGAAGATAAGAGCTTCTTATGGTAGATTAGGAAATGACCAAATTGCTAACAACGCTTATGTTGGTATTTTAGGTGGTGAAGCAACCTATATTTTTGATGATGTTTTAGTAAATGGTACTGCAACTGGTTTACTTTCTAACCCTGATTTAAAATGGGAAGAGTCAGAAAAAATAGATGTGGGAGTAGACCTTAATATGTTTGATAATAAACTATCTATTGTAGCAGATTATTTTATAGATAATAGAAAAGACTTATTACTTAGCAACATGCCTGTATCTGGTATTGTAGGTATTGGCGCTCCTGGTGCTAGTGCGCCTACAGTAAATGCAGGTAGTGTAGAAAACAAAGGTTTTGAATTTGCGGTAAACTACAGAGGTGCACTTTCTGAAAACTTTAGTTATTCGGTAGCGTACAATGCTACGTTTCTTAAAAACAAAGTAACGGAAGTAAACAATAGTACAGGGTATACTGAAGGTGGAGCCTTCGGAGTAGGGCAACCAGCACCATCGCGTATGGAAGTAGGATTGCCAATTGGGTATTTTTATGGATACCAAACCGATGGAATTTTCCAAAACCAAGATGAGGTAGATGCTCACCCAAGTCAGACAGCACTTGGTGCAGCGGCTGCTCCTGGTGATATTAGATATGTAGACGTAAATGGAGATGGTGTTTTAGATGAAGATGATAGAACTAATATAGGTGACCCGATTCCTGATGCTACTATGGGATTAAACATTCAGTTGAACTATAAGAATTTTGATTTTACCATGTATGGTTTTGCTTCTATAGGTAATGATATGGTGAGAAATTATGAAAGAACCTTAAGTGATGTAAACAGAATGAATTATGTGCTTAACAGATGGACTGGTGAGGGTACTAGTAATACAGTGCCTAGAGTAACAACTGCGGCTACTGCTAATAATGTGTTCTCAAATTATTTTGTTGAAGACGCGTCTTACTTCCGTTTACAAAACGTACAGTTAGGGTATAGCTTAACCAGTATTAAAGGAATCGATAAAATTAGAGTATACGTAGCGGCTAATAATTTATTTACACTTACCGAGTATAGAGGATTTGATCCGGGTGCTTCTTCAGGAGCTCCTATTGGAGGTGGAATTGATTATGGTTTCTACCCAATTCCTAGAACATATATGTTAGGGTTAAATGTAAAACTATAAACTGTAAATCATGAAAAAGTATAATGTATTAACTATATGGGCATTGATGGCCATGCTATTTGTAACATTTTCATGTACAGATGATTTTGTAGACAGAAAAGCAGAATATTCTATAGACTCTGAAAACTATTTTAATTCAGAGGATGACTATTATAATGCACTAATTGCGGTGTATGATATTTTACAATCAACGTATGTAAATGTTTTATTAGGAGAAATTGCTTCTGATAATACACTTTGTGGTGGTGAGAGTGCCACTGATGTAATTGGTTTTCAGCAAGTGGACGACATGACGCATACGCCAATTAATGACAATCTTACTAATGTGTGGGATTGGAATTTTGCAGGGGTTAACCGTGCAAACTATATCCTTGAGTTTAAAGATAAAACAGAATTTGAAGGGAAAGAGCAAATTATTGCTGAAACTCGTTTCTTAAGAGCTTATTTTTATTTTGAATTAGTAAAATGGTTTGGTGCATTACCGTTAAAAGATGATGCACGTTTTGCCATTAACGACGAGAAGTCTATACCGCGTTCGCCGGTAGAAGAAGTGTATGCATACATTGAGGCAGACCTACAGTACGCTGTAGAGAACTTAAGTGTTACGGCGCCACAAGTAGGGCGTGCCTCAAAGGGTGCTGCACAGGCATTACTTGGTAAGGTATATTTGTACCAAGAGAAATTTTCAGAATCTGCTGCGGTATTAGAAGATCTTATTTCTTCGAGTAATTATGCATTGGTCAACGATTTTTCTACGTTGTTTGAAGAAGAACAAGAAAATGGAATAGAGTCGGTTTTTGAAGTTCAGTATACAGATATTGAAGGTGCAGGTTTTGGATGTTTACAGTGTAGTGAAGGGAATGTAGCTGTTGGTTTCATGGGAATTAGAAATTATGAAGGGCCAATGTTTTCTTCTGGGTTTAGTTTCAATTTACCAACACCAGACGCGTATGCTGCTTTTGATGATGATGATATGAGAAGAGATTATACGGTGTTAGATGTTGAAGCTTGGGCTGCTGAAACAGGTGCTACTTATGGTACTGGTTATGAGCATACCGGATACTTTAATAGAAAATATTTACCACGTAAGAGAAGTGCAGATGCACAGTCTGATTTAAACCTAACCAATCCAAATAATTATAGAGCTATACGTTATGCAGATGTTTTATTAATGGCTGCTGAGGCGTATAACAGAGGAGGTATTAACGATACCAAAGCTCAGGAATATTTGAATGAGGTTAGAGCACGTGCTTATGGAGATACCAACCATAATATCACAGTAAGTGGTAATGCGTTGACAGATTATATCTGGGAAGAAAGACGCTTAGAATTAATGGGCGAAGGTCACCGTTTCTTTGATTTGGTAAGAACAGGAAGAGCCGCTCAGAATATTCCAGGTTTTACTGCCGGTAAGAATGAAGTATTCCCGGTTCCTTTTGAAGAGATACAATTTTCTAACGGAAATTGGGAACAAAATCCTAACTACTAAAAGTATTATAACATGAAAAAGATTAGTTTTTTAGCCTATATTTTTGCAGCTATATTAGTAGTTACAGGGTGTGATGAAGATTCGTTTGATGCTGGTTTTTTACAAGATGTAGAAGCGCCTTCAAACCTATCGGCATTGGTTACTGTAACACAAGATAACACAGGTATGGTAACGCTTAAGCCAGATGGTGAAGGGGTAACATACTATACTGTAGATTACGGAGATAGTTCTGAAACAACAGATATTAATCCGGGAGAAATGGCACACCACGCTTATACAGAAGGCAATTACTCAGCTACTATTACAGCTGTGGGTGTAACAGGGTTAACTACCGTTTTAAACAAAGAGTTTGATGTAACGTTTAGAGCGCCAGAAGATTTTATGGTGTCTATTAATGGAGTTACTGGAGATCCATTTTCGTTTAATGTGTCGGCAACGGCATCTTACGAAACGTATTTTGATGTAACTTTTGGTGAAGATGCTACCCTAGATGCGGTGGCGTTTAATGAGGGAGAAACCATTTCTTATACGTATGAAAACACAGGTGTGTATACAGTAACGGTAACTGCTTATAGTGGTGGAGCTGCTACTACAGTATATACGCAAGATGTAGAGGTGTACGATCCGTTACTGTTACCAATTACTTTTGAGTCGCCTACCTTAAACTATGAGTTTGTAGATTTTGGTAATGCTTTTGGTTCTGTAGTAGCAAACCCATCTGTAGGAGGTAATAATACCAGTGCTACTGTAGGGCAGTTTAATAAAACTGCAGGAGCAGAAACTTGGGCAGGTACCTATTTAGAGTTAGATGAAGCAATAGATTTTTCTACCAATACTTTCTTAAGTGTTAAAACCTATTCTCCAGTAGCAGGAGCAACAGTGCTATTAAAGTTAGAAAATGCATTAGATGGTAATGTGTTCTTAGAAAGCACAAGTACTACAACTGTAGCCAACCAATGGGAAACTTTATATTTTGATTTTTCTGGGGTAGACCCATCTATAGAATATCATAAGGTTGTTATTTTCTTTGATTTTGGTAACTGGGGAGATGGTTCGTTATACTATTTTGACCAGATTGAATTGAGTAGTGGTACTCCTAGTTTAGAATTGCCAGTAACTTTTGAAAATTCGCTAATTACGTATGGTTTTACCAACTTTGGTAATGCTTCATCTCAAGTTGTAGCCAATCCAGCTCCTGATGCAGACAACAGTAGTGCTATGGTAGGGGAGTTTTATAAACCAAACTTTGCAGAAACCTGGGCAGGATCGTTTATTGAATTAGATACTCCAATAGATTTTTCTGCAACACAACAGATTTCCATGAAGTCATGGTCGCCAACTGCTGGTACCACGGTATTAATGAAGTTAGAAAATTCAGATGCTTCTATTACTACAGAGATTTCTACTACAACTACCGTAGCTAACGGTTGGGAAACCTTAACCTTTGATTTTTCAGGCGTTAGTACAACAGCTCAGTTTATGAGAGTGGTTGTTTTCTATAACTTTAATGTGAGCGGTACAGAAGGGTATTATTATTTTGATGATATAGAACTTACAAACTAAAAAATGATTATGAAAAATTATATAAAACAAGTCTTAGGTGTATTTGCATTGCTGCTGGTTTTTTCAGCCTGTCAGGAAGAGGATGCTACCTTTGGAGATATCGTTACGCCTACCAATTTAATGGTTGATTATGCTATTGAAGGTCAGGATGGAACAAACCTTAACGGAGATGGTTCTGGATTAGTAGACTTTACGGCTACTGCAGAGGGAGCTATTAGTTACAAATATGTGTTTAGCGATAACACAAATTATAACTCCGCTAGTGGAGAGTTAACCAAAAGATTTTCATCAAATGGTGTAAATACGTATACCGTAACTGTAATAGCAAATGGTACAGCAGGTGTTACCACAAGTACAACTTTTGAAGTAACAGTTTTTAGTAGCTTCTCTGATGATGAAGCGGTGCAAATGCTAACGGGTGGTACTTCTAAAACATGGTATTGGGCAGCTTCTGAACCAGGGCATTTAGGATTGGGACCAAACGATCAGGCGTACGAAGATGGTTCTCATACTTTTGCAGCTTGGTATCAGGCAGTGGCTTTTGAAAAATCAGAGTCTTGTATGTACGATACGGAACTTACTTATACCTTGAATGGAGATATAGTTACTTTTGAACAAGTGAATGTTACAGATATGGCATTTATTCAAGGGTTATATGCTGCTGAGTTTGGTTTTGGAGATGAAGGTTGTTATCCTTTTGATGTAACAGGTGTGAAAACTGTATCATTTGGTCCGGCAAATTCTGTAGCTACAGTAGATGGCAATTACAGAGGTACTGCTATGACGTATTCTGATGGTGGTTTTATGGGCTTCTATGCAGGGTCTAGTGACTATGAAATTATTGAATTAACTGATAATAGAATGGTAGTGAGAGTACAACAGGCAAATGAACCTTTGTTTGCTTGGTACCATACCTTTACTACTACCACTATTGCAGACCAAAGTGGGGGCGGTTCTGGAGGAACTGATTTTACCAATTTAGTATGGTCTGATGAGTTTGATACCGATGGGGCTCCTGATGCTGCAAATTGGTCTTACAACATTGGTACTGGTGATAATGGTTGGGGTAATGCAGAAGCACAGTATTACACTGATAGAGCTGATAACGTGAAAGTAGAAAACGGAATGCTTAAAATTACAGCCAAAGCTGAAAGTTACTCTGGTTCTGATTACACGTCGGCTAGAATAGTAAGTGAAGGTAATTTCGATTTTACGTATGGTAAAGTTGAGGTACGTGCAAAACTACCTAGTGGTGGTGGTACATGGCCTGCTATCTGGATGCTTGGTTCTGATTATGCTACTAATTCATGGCCAGGTTGTGGTGAAATAGATATTATGGAGCATGTTGGTAACGATCAAGGTACTATTCATGCAACGTTGCATTACCCGGGTAATTCTGGTGGTAATGGTAATACCGGCTCAACAACGTTAAGTGATGCTTTAGATGAGTTTCATGTGTATTCTGTAGTATGGAGTGATACAAGTATCGATTTCTATATAGATGAAAATACAACACCATTTCACTCTGTAGCAAACGATAGTGGTTTACCATTTAATTCAGATTTCTTTTTAATTCTGAATGTAGCTATGGGAGGTAACTTTGGTGGAGCTATAGATGGTGCATTCACAGAGTCTACTATGGAAGTAGATTATGTAAGAGTATATCAATAATCATAATTATTAAATAGATGTTATTTAAGCACCCGATTTTTCGGGTGCTTTAAAACCTATTGCTTATGAGAAAAATAGTAATTGTTTGGTGTTTATTGGTATTACCACTTACTGGTGTATTGGCACAATCTCCTACAGATGCGAGATTAGAGGCTAAAGTAGATTCGGTAGTAGCCTTAATGACCTTAGAAGAAAAGATAGGGCAGATGGTGCAATACAGCGCAAGCTGGGATGTTACTGGTCCGCCAACAGCAGGAAATGAAGGTCGGTTAGACAACCTTAAAAAAGGGTTAGTAGGTTCTATGCTAAATGTAACTGGGGTAAAGAGTACGAAAGAGGCACAACGCCTTAATATGGAAAATTCCCGATTAAAAATTCCACTACTTTTTGGGTACGATGTAATTCATGGTTACAAAACCATGTTTCCGGTTCCATTAGGTGAAAGTGCAAGTTGGGATTTAGATTTAATGCAACAAACTGCTCACGTGGCTGCTAAAGAATCGGCTGCTTCTGGTATCGGTTGGACATTTGCTCCTATGATTGATGTGTCTAGAGATGCACGTTGGGGTAGAATTATGGAAGGTGCAGGAGAAGATCCGTTTTTAGTTAGTAAAATTGGCGTAGCCAGAATTAAAGGTTTTCAAGGGGAAGATTTAACGGCTACTACTGCAATAGCAGCTTGTGCTAAGCATTTTGCAGGTTATGGCTTTGCCGAAGCAGGTAGAGATTATAATACGGTTAATATTGGTATGAATGAATTACATAATACCATTTTACCTCCTTTTAAAGAAGCGGCAAAAGCTGGGGTACTCACTTTTATGAATTCTTTTAATGAAATAGACGGAGTGCCTTCTACAGGAAACCCGTACTTACAGAGAGAGTTGTTAAAAAATGAATGGCAGTACAATGGTTTTATAGTATCTGACTGGGGTTCTATATCTGAAATGATAGCGCACGGAGTGGCAGAAAATCATAAAGAGGCTGCTTATATTGCTTTAACAGCGGGGAGCGATATGGATATGGAAGGTAACGCATACGAAACTTCGTTAGCGGAATTGTTAGCAGAAGGGCGTATACAAGAAGCTATGATAGATGATGCTGTAAAAAGAATAATAAGAGTTAAGTTTCAATTGGGGTTGTTTGATGATCCTTATAAGTATTGCGACGAAAAAGCTGAAAAGAAAGAGTTATACTCAAAAGAAAATCAGCAAGTAGCATTAGAGGCTGGTAAAAAGTCTATTGTGTTACTAAAAAATGAAAAGGGAGTATTACCAATTGCTAGTACTGTTAAACACATTGCGGTTATTGGTCCATTAGCAGATGACAAAGATAGTCCGTTGGGTAACTGGCGTGCGCAAGCAGAAGCCAATTCAGCAGTTTCTGTTTTAGAAGGTATTAAGAAATATGCGCCAAAAGGGGTGAAAGTTACCTATGCAGAAGGTGCTAAACTTACCACGGGAGAGCGTTCGTTTTTAAAACATGTAACTTTTAATAATGATGATACTTCTGGTTTTGAGAAAGCTATTAAAACAGCTAAAGAGGCAGATTTGGTAATTTTGGTGGTTGGTGAAGATGCTTTTCAATCTGGTGAGGGTAGAAGCCAAACCGATATTGGGTTTGCGGGTGTACAAGATGAACTTATTGAAGCAGTATACAAAGCCAACAAAAATGTAGTGATAGTTTTAATGAATGGTAGACCTATGGATATTAGCTGGAGTGCAGACCATATACCTGCTATTGTAGAAAGCTGGTTGTTGGGGTCTCAGCATGGGAATGCCGTGGCAGAAGTACTTTTTGGTAAATATAATCCCAGTGGTAAATTACCGGTGTCTTTCCCAAGAAACGTGGGGCAAGAACCTTTATACTACAATCAAAAAAGTACGGGTAGACCAGGTGAAATACCTGATGTTACGTACTCGCATTATGTAGATAGTAGAAGAGATGCCTTGTACCCATTTGGTTTTGGACTTAGTTACACCTCTTTTGCTTATAAAAATCTATCGTTAAGTGCTTCTTCATTTTCGGGAGATGGAAACTTAGAAGTATCGGTTACGGTAACCAATGCCGGTAAGGTTGCTGGAGAAGAGGTAGTGCAGTTGTACATAAGAGATTTATTTGCCAGCACTACTAGGCCTATTAAAGAATTAAAAGGGTTTGAAAAAATTCATTTAAACCCGGGAGAGAGCAAAACAGTAAGCTTTACTATAGATAAAGCGCTTATATCTTTCTATACCAGAAATAAAAAATGGGAGGCAGAACCCGGAGCATTTAAGCTATTTGTAGGGGGGAATTCTGTGGATTTATTAGAAACCATGTTTGAATACAAAATGTAATCTTATGAAAAAGTGTTTGTGTATAATAATTTGTGTGTTTAGCCTGAGTGCTTTTTCCCAAAAAACGGATAAAAAACTAATTTGGGAAGAAGATTTCTCAGGTGAAACACTAAATGAAAAAGTTTGGAATTTTGAGTTAGGAGACGGATGCCCAAATATTTGTGGTTGGGGAAATAATGAACGCCAATTATATACTAAAAACAATCATGAGTTAAAAGATGGTATGTTGGTAATTACAGCTAAGAAGGAAGATACTTTGTATACGTCTACTAGAATTACCACACTTGGTAAAAAAGAGTTTATGTATGGCTATATTGAGGCGAGAGCTAAACTTCCTGTAGGGCAAGGTATATGGCCAGCTTTTTGGATGCTGGGCAGTAACATTGCTGAAAAAGGATGGCCGTTGTGTGGAGAAATAGATATTTTAGAGTATGTGGGCAAAGAGCCGCATAAGGTGTTTACTTCGTTGCATACACAAGATAGTCATGGGGAAACTATTAATACCAAGAAAACTACCTTTGAAAATATAGAGGAGGGTTTTCATACCTATGCTATAGATTGGACCAAAGAGAAAATAGCCTTTTATGTAGACGATAGGTTGGTATATACTTTTCAACCTGAAGAAAAAACGGAAGCTGTATACCCGTTTAATCAGCCGTTCTATTTTATTATAAACATGGCTATTGGTGGAAATTTTGGAGGGCCAGCGGTTGATGATACTATTTTTCCTCAAACATATATGGTAGATTATGTAAGAGTTTACCAATAAATGAATTCGCTTTTTAAGATTTTTAAATAGCCCTGATATTTCGGGGCTATTTTTATTAGTACCTTTGTACTTTAAAACATAGGATGAAATGAGTCACAAGGCAGGTTTTGTAAATATTATAGGAAACCCAAATGTTGGGAAATCTACATTGATGAATGCTTTTATAGGAGAGAAACTTTCTATAATAACTTCAAAGGCACAAACTACACGTCACCGTATTTTAGGAATTGTAAATGGTGAAGATTTTCAGGTTATACTTTCAGATACTCCAGGGATTATTAAACCTGCGTATGAGTTGCAAAGTTCAATGATGGATTTTGTAAAGTCTGCTTTTGAAGATGCCGATGTGTTGTTATATATGGTAGAGATAGGCGAGAGAGAATTAAAAGACGAAGCGTTTTTTAATAAAATAAACAACTCTAAAATTCCTGTACTATTGCTATTAAATAAAATAGACCAATCATCACAAGAAGTTTTAGAAGAACAAGTGGGGTATTGGACAGCTAAAGTGCCTAATGCAGAGATTTATCCAATATCTGCTTTAGAGAATTTTAATGTGCAAGAAGTGTTTGATCGTATTGTGTCATTATTGCCAGCATCTCCTGCATTTTATCCTAAAGACCAATTAACAGACAAACCAGAGCGTTTTTTTGTAAATGAAAGCATTAGAGAGAAAATACTTTTAAATTATAAAAAGGAAATACCGTATGCTGTTGAGGTAGAAACAGAAGAATTTGTAGAGAGTGAAACTATTATTAGAATTCGTTCTGTAATTATGGTGGAAAGAGAAACACAAAAGGGTATTATTATTGGACATAAAGGGGAAGCTTTGAAAAGAGTAGGAATGCAAGCCAGAGAAGATTTAGAGAAATTTTTTGGTAAGCAAGTACACCTTGAAATGTTTGTGAAAGTAAATAAGAATTGGCGCAGTAACATGAACCAATTAAAACGATTTGGTTATAACAATAAGTAACAAAAAACCCGGCCATTAAAGCCGGGTCTTTTTTTATAAATCAACTATGGATTAGAAGGATTCATAATCAAATTTTTGTCCACCAACTGAAGCATCGGCCATTAAACCAGCCTTTGGCATAGCAAATACAGCAACACCATCTTCATATTTAGCGTTTACAGCTTGTCCAGATTTTACAGCAACTGCTGAAGCCTCAGCTGAAAATTCAAACTCTTCATTTTTAAATGCTGCTAAATCAGCATCAGTTTTGAAAAAGATTACCTCAGTAATAGCCTGACCACCTGCTTGTAATCCTACATTAATTTTTTTAAGGTCGGCCATACCAATAATTTTACCATTTTGGTAAACAACTCCATTACCGGCAGCAGCACCAATAATAAAACCACCTTTACCTACATTTGGAAAAATTACGTAACCGGCAGAAGAAGCAAAAAATTCTTTTAATCCCGGATCTTTTTCTAGTAATGCAGTTTTGGCTTTTTCAGCATCTCTAATTATTTCTTTGTCCTTTGCAGACTGTGCAGTTACCATGGTTACAGAAAATACTGCAACTAGTAACGTAATACCTAATGTTTTTAATTTCTTCATAGCAATTTTTCTTTTTTCTTGAGGTAAAATTACTTAGTAGTGCATTCTTAAGGTGTTAAAGGCTAGTTATTAATACTAAACAAAATGTTAGAAAGGTTTTTATGTGGTTGTTTATTAATGGATTAAAATTTAATAAGAAAACTAATAATAGCAAATGCAATAAAAAACACAACTGATACTTGAAGGTGCTTCATAATATTACCATGCTGTTTTAAAAAGTTAGTCTTCTGATATCCGGTAGTAGATTTATAAGCTTTAATTGTTTTTAAAATTAAATATAAATGTATTGGAAGCCAAAGGGAGAGAAATAAGAAGAAGATTGTATTAATTTGTTTTATAAACACGGTTGAAAGTATGCATATAAACACCAAGTAGTAGCGTACTATTTTAGGTAAGTTTGACTGCATACGTATTATTTTGAAAATTTTATGTTAGAATTGGCCTATTATTAATAGGGCACTATAAAAGTAACCTCTATTTTTATCCCCTACTAATTGAAGCAAAATTTTTTAATGGGATATATTATATTAGGGGTAGCTTTTGTATTAAGTCTTTATTTTATTTTCTTTTATAAAAAGAAAGTTAACGTACAACCTTTTCCAAAGGAATGGGAAGCATATCTATCAGATCTTATTTTTTATAAACGATTGCCTGCTACTAAAAAGCGTTTGTTTAAAAAACGAATGATGAAGTTTTTAGCAGAAGTGCATGTAGAAGGCGTAGAATTTAAGATTACCGATTACGATAAAGTTTTGGTAGCCACTGCTGCTGTAATACCTACTTTGGCTTTTAAAGATTGGTATTATCCAAATTTAAGTTCGGTGCTTATTTATCCAGATGCGTTTAATAATGATTTTAGTTTTGATAAAGCAGATAAAAACAGAAGAATACTGGGGGTTGTAGGTTCAGGAAGGCTAAAAAATACCATGATATTATCTAGAAAAGCATTACATCATGGTTTTGAAAATGAATCGGATAAATTGAATACCGCTATTCATGAATTTGTTCATTTAATAGATGGGGTAGATGGTAGTGTAGATGGTGTGCCAGCGCAATTATTGGCACAACCTAACATAGTGCCTTGGTTAAAATTAATACATGAAACCATGGAAGCTATTAATGAAGATGCGTCTGATATACGTGCTTATGGGGGTACTTCTCAAGAAGAATTTTTTGCTGTGGTTGCTGAATATTTTTTTAGCAGACCAAAATTAATGAAACGTAAACACCCAGAATTATATGCCATGTTAGAGCTTTGTTTTGCGCAAAACCCTGCTAAACAACCCGCGAAATGATTATTAATTTTTGTATATTATTGGGGTGTAGGTATTGTTTTGTTTTTTAGTAACAATCTTTATAGTACCTTTGCAGTTAATTTTTTAAGCAGATGAGTTGTATAGTAGCTATAGTAGGTAGACCAAATGTTGGTAAGTCAACGCTTTTTAATAGATTAATAAAGCGTAGAGAGGCTATTGTAGACGCCGTTAGTGGTGTTACCAGAGATAGACATTACGGTAAAACCGATTGGAACGGTAGGGAGTTTTCTATTATTGATACTGGAGGGTATGTAGTAGGAAGTGATGATGTTTTTGAGCAAGAAATTGATAAACAAGTAGAATTAGCTATTGATGAAGCAGATGCTATTGTTTTTGTAGTAGATGCAGAGGCAGGTGTAACTGGTTTAGATGAAGATGTGGCAAATTTACTTAGAAAGGTAGAGAAGCCTATTTTTTTAGCGGTTAATAAAGTTGATACAGCTAAGAGAGAAGCAGATGCATTAGAATTCTATTCGTTAGGGTTAGGAGAGTATTATACCATTTCAAGTATTAATGGTAGTGGTACCGGAGACTTGTTAGATGCTGTGGTAGCAGCATTACCAGAGAAAGAAGAAGAGGAAATTAGTGAATTACCTCGTTTTGCTGTTGTGGGTAGACCTAATGCTGGGAAGTCTTCTTTTATTAATGCACTTATTGGTGAAGATAGATATATTGTTACAGATATTGCTGGTACAACTAGAGATAGTAACGATACAAAATACAACCGCTTTGGCTTTGAGTTTAACCTAATTGATACTGCAGGTATTAGACGTAAAGCTAAGGTAAAGGAAGATTTAGAATTTTATTCAGTAATGCGTTCGGTAAGAGCTATTGAGCATGCTGATGTTTGTTTATTAGTGTTAGATGCTACTAGAGGTTTTGAAGGTCAGGATACCAATATATTTTGGTTGGCTCAACGTAACCGTAAGGGAGTTGTTATATTAGTAAATAAGTGGGATTTGGTTGAGAAAGATACCAATTCTGCTAAAGAGTTTGAAAAGCAAATTCAAAGAGAAATAGCTCCGTTTACAGATGTACCAATTATCTTTATGTCGGCACTTACAAAACAACGTATTTACAAAGCTATTGAAACTGCTGTTGAAGTTTACAAGAACAGATCTAAGCGTGTGCCAACTAGTAAGCTAAACGAGTTTATGTTGCCTGTGATAGAGAATTATCCTCCACCGGCAGTAAAGGGTAAATACATCAAAATTAAATTCTGTACGCAGTTGCCAACCCCTGTACCACAATTTGCATTTTTTGCGAACCTACCGCAGTATGTAAAAGACCCTTATAAGCGTTTTATTGAAAATAAGCTTAGAGAGGAGTTTGATTTTACTGGGGTTCCTATAGATGTATATTTCAGAAAAAAATAAGAAGCTGTTAACGTTGTTTTTGGGTTTTAACACCATGTTAAACATATCTTAAATAACAGAGGTTAACAGTATGGCGTGAAATTTGTAGCTATTTTCGTCAAAATTAATCATCAATCGAAAATAGCCAACAAATTTTATGAAAAAAGTCACATACTTTTTGCTGTTTTTTCTATGTGCTTTTCATGCCTTAAATGCACAAGATTACAAGATAACAGGAAATGTAAAAGATGAGAATGAGCAGGATCTTGCTTCTGCTACCGTGTTTGCTCAAACCTTGGCAGACAGTACATTAATCAATTATACCGTTACAGGAACTACTGGTAATTTTAATCTGGAGTTTAAAACCAAACAACTAGCGGTTAGGTTAGTTGTTACTTACAACGGTTATGAAACTTACCGAAAAGAAATTCAGTTAAACAAGCCCGTTATAAATGCTGGTACCATAGCTTTGGCGCCAATGGCATTTGAGTTAGATGGGGTAAGTGTTACAGCCGAGGCTACTCCTATTACCGTAAAGGCAGATACCCTAGAGTTTAACGCAAGCTCTTTTAAAGTTGCACCCGATTCTAATGTAGAAACCTTATTAAAGCAATTACCCGGAGTAGATGTAACTTCTGATGGTACTATTACCGTGAACGGTAAAGAAGTAAATAATATCTTGGTTAATGGAAAGCCGTTTTTTGGTAGTGACGGTAAAATTGCTACACAAAATTTACCTGCTGATTTGATAAAGAAAATTCAGGTTACCGATACTAAAACCAAAGAAGAACAATTATCTGGTGATGATGCTAGTGCCGAGGAGAAAACCATTAATCTTACTATAGAAGAGGATAAGAATAAAGGGCTTTTTGGAAAGGCTACCGCTGGGTATGGTACTGATGATAGGTATGAGAGTAGTTTGTTGTTTAATACCTTTAAAGGAGACCGGAAAATAAGTGTGTTAGGCTCTTCTAATAATATCAACTCTATAGGGTTTTCTATGGATGATATTTTTGATAACATGGGAGGTGGTAGAAGCCAATCTTTATGGGTGAATTCTGATGGGTCTTTTAGTATTAACGGAAATAGCTTTGGTGGTAATACGGGTATTACTCAATCTAATATGATTGGTTTAAATTATGCCGATGTGTATGGGAAAGAGTTGGTAGAGCCTAGTGTAACATATTATTTTACCGAAACGAATACTGATAACGTTAATAGAACCAATACTGAAAATTTATTACCAGATAGAACTACAATTACAGCTTCTGAGTATACTACAGATAACTACAGTAGAGGGCACAATGTAAGTACAGATATTGAGATTAAAGTAGATTCAACATTCTCTATTTATTTGAATCCTAAGTATAATAATGGAGTGAATGAGAATAACTATTCGCAGATACAAAATACAACGAATACAGATGGTGATATTTTGAATGAGAGTTTTAATAATTCTTTTGAACAAAGAAATACTTCATCATTTAGTAACGAGTTGTTTTTATATAAGAGTTTCCAAAAGAAGGGTAGAGGATTAAGTTTTAGGTTTGAAAATGATAATAGTAAAACAGAGTCTGACCTTGTAACCAATTCAGAAACGTATTTTTATGAGACGGGAGATCCGGCAGACATTCGTAATCAGAACCGTTTTGATAATGGAGATAACGATGAATATACAGTTGGGGTGTCTTACAGAGAACCTATAGCAGACTCTTTACGATTAGGCTTTGGTATGGATTATACGTATGCAAATAATGTTGATAGTAGGAATACGTATGACTTTAATGATACATCTGGTAGCTATAGCGATTTAAATGCTGAGCAATCTAATTATTATGAATCTACCAGAAATACTTTCAGCCCAGAACTGTCTTTAAGTTTAAGAAAAAGCAAATTACGTGGGTCTTTAGATGTGGGTACAGAAATTGTTGACTTTAATAATACTTCATTGTACATTGGGCAAACTACCCGTTTAGATAAAAACTATGTGTTTCCTAAAGTAAGTGCTCGTTTAAATGTGCGTATGGGTAAATCTAAGTCTATATGGACAAACTATAGGTATAATGTATCGTTACCTTCTGCTCAGCAAATATTACCAGTGGCTAACTTAGCTAATCCGTTAAATACAATTATTGGTAATGAAGATTTAAAACCTTCTAGAAGACATAATTTATATTTTAATTTTAATAATTATGATTGGTCTACACGTAGTGGTTTCTTTATGTATGCAGGAGGTTCTTATTTTCAAGATCAAATAGTGGGGTCTACTGTGTATGATGATGCTAACAGAGCAACTACTACCTATCAAAACTTAAGTGATGTTTATAACTGGTACGCTGGTTTTAGTATTAATAAGCAGAAAAAGGAAGATAACAAGAGCTTGCGTTACCGCTTAGGGATGAGGTTGAACCAAAACAAGAGTAAGGGTTTAACCAATGCAGAGTTGTATGAGTCTTCTGGTTGGCAGTTAACACCTAGTGCTTCGCTTACCTATGAAATAACTGATTTCTTTTCTGTAGAACCTAGCTATGAGTTTAATTATTATAATACAAGCTACCAGAACTATGTAATTGATGAACGTAGTAATTATACCCATAGAGGACGTGTAGAAACTACCTTATATTGGCCTGCAAACTTAGTTTGGGGTAATGATTTTGGGTACACATATAATTCTAATATTGCAGATGGTTTCCGAAAGGATTTTTACCTGTGGAATACTAGTTTAGGGTATTACTTTTTAGACAAAAAGCTGTTAGCAAAAGTAAAGGTGTATGATATTTTAGACCAAAATCTGAGTACTACCAGAAACATTACACCTACCGCTATTGTAGATGAAGAAAATACGGTGTTGAAAAGATATGTAATGTTCTCGTTAACCTACAATCTTGAGATGTTTGGAGGTAAAAGAAAAAGCAATAATCATTTTAGAATGCATTAATAGAAAAGTCTTTAATACTAAAAAAGCAGCACTCAGTGCTGCTTTTTTTATGTTTCAATTTTATGGTTTACCAACTACCTCCGGCTCCGCCACCAGAGAATCCGCCGCCGCCGAAGCCTCCTCCAAAGCCTCCGCCGCCGAAGCCTCCTCCAAAGCCTCCGCCGCCAAAACCGCCGCCACCGCCAGAGTAACCTCCGCCGCTGCCAAAGCCTCTTCCAAGGCTACTTAAAATAATAATGTCGGTAAGGGTAGACGATCTTCTTCCGCCGTTTCCTCCGCCACCTCCACGGTTTCTTCTGTTTAATAGCAGAATGATAATAATAAATATAATGGCAAAAATAAGGCCTATATATTTTTGAGGAGGTACGTTACCTCTAGGGTTGTCATTTACAAAGGTGCCGTTTAAAACTTTAAAAATAGCATCGGTACCGTTGTTTAAACCTGCGTAATAATCGCCTCTTTTAAACTGTGGTAAAATGTAGTTTCTAATAATTTCTCCGTTAATACCTGCGGTAAGTTTTTGCTCTGCCTCGTATCCTGGAGATATCCAAATTTCTCTGTCTTGTTCAGATAGTAAAATAAGAATACCATTGTCTTTGCCTTTTTGCCCAATACCCCATTCTTGTGCCCATTTAGGAGTTAATAAACCAATGTTTTCTCCTTTTAAAGATTTAATAGTTACAATTACTATTTGGGTAGAGGTGGTATCGGCATACCGTAAAAGTTTATTTTTTAATGCATTTTCTTCTCTGGGTTGTAGAATGTCTGCATAATCATAAACACTTGTTTGTTTGCTTCCAGAAGGTTTTTCTGGTATATCATATTGCCCGTAGGCGGTAACCGAAATAAATAATAAAAACCAATAACAGGCTATTTTAAAAAATTGTTTCATGCTGTTATAGTTTAGAAATTTCATCGGGTAATTCATTAATGTCGTCATCCTGGTATGGGAAATGAACTTTTAGCTGCTCACCTGCTTTTAAAATTCCGGCAACAATACCTTCTTTAAATAAACCTTGTTTAAAGTTTTGTAGCATAATTTCTTTGGTGCTATCCCAAAAATTATCAGCTACAAGGGTATTAATGCCTTCGTCTCCACAAATGTAAAAGCTGTGCTTTTCTATGGCAATGTACACTAAAACACCATTTTTAAGTTGGGTTTTGTGCATTTCTAAAAGCTCAAAAACCTCTTTTGCACGTTCTTCTAAAGGGGTGTCAGTTCCTTTTTCAATATGTACTCTAATTTCTCCAGAGGTGTTTAATTCAGCTTCTTTAATAGCATCAATCACCTCTTTTTCTTCCTCAGCTGTTAAAAAACTTTGTTGGGTTGCCATACTGCTTAAAAGTTAAATTCAACTTCTTTTGCTTTGTCAGCTCCTTCGTCAGCTTTGTAACTAGGCTTTTTCTCGTAACCAGAAAGGAAAAACTTATTAGGCATTTTTTGAATGTATATATTAAAGTCTTTCACAGCCGCATTGTAACGTGTTCTTGCAGTCATAATAGTATTTTCTGTACTGGTAAGCTCGTCTTGTAACTTTAAAAAGTTTTGGTTAGCCTTAAGCTCAGGGTAACGCTCTACACTTACTAATAATCTAGATAATGCCGAGCTAACACCTGATTGCGCTTGTTGAAACTGTTGAATGCTTTCTGGTGTAATATTAGAAGCGTCAATATTTACAGAGGTAGCTTTTGCTCTTGCCTCAATAACATCGGTTAATGTTTTTCTTTCAAAGTCTGCTGCTCCTTGTACAGTTTTTACAAGGTTGCCTATAAGGTCGTTTCTACGTTGGTAAGAGGTTTCTACATTAGCCCAAGCTTCAGTAACATTTTCGTCTTTTACAACAGCATTGTTCTGAATGCTAAACGACCAAAATACACCTATTAATACAACGGCAACAATGGCAACTATAATAATGATTGTCTTTTTCATGCTTTTATTTTTATAATTGATTTTTAATTTTAATTAGTTCAGCTTTAATATTTTCTAGTTTTCTAATAATTTCAAAATTATTAAGGGTCTTTGCCTTTTCTTCTTTCAAGTGAGTTTTAGCACCTTCTAAAGTAAAGCCACGCTCTTTTACCAAGTGGTAAATAAGCTGAAGATTTTTGATGTCTTCTCGGGTAAACTTTCGGTTACCCTTGGCATTCTTCTTAGGTTTAAGCACATCAAACTCTTTCTCCCAAAAACGAATTAAGGAGGTGTTTACCTGAAAGGCATCGGCTACTTCGCCAATGTTATAATACAATTTGTCTGGTAGGTCTATGTGCATACCGTTAATCCAGTGATTGGTTTTCTAAAGAAGAAGCTTTTAACATCGCATCAAACTCTTCTTCGGTTAAGCTACCATAGTAAAAGTTCATAGGGTTAATACGCTCATCGTCTTTCCAAACTTCATAGTGTAAGTGAGGTCCACGAGATCGTCCTGTATTACCAACATAGCCAATAATATCACCACGTTTTACTTTTTGCCCTTTTCTTACATTGTATTTACTCAAGTGAGCGTAAATGCTTAAATAGCCATAACCATGGTCTATTCTAATGTGGTTACCAAAACCTGTAGCTCTGTTATCTGCTCTGGCAACAACGCCGTCTCCAGTAGCATAAATAGGAGTTCCTGTTTTAGCAGAAAAGTCCATGCCGTAGTGAAATTTTCTAGCTTTGGTAAAAGGGTCAGATCGCCATCCGTAACCAGATGCCATACGCTTTAAGTCTTCATTACGTACAGGTTGTATAGCAGGTATTTTTTCTAAAAATTCTTCTTTGTCTTCTGCAAGGTGAACAATTTCATCTAAAGATTTTGATTGAATGGAAATACGTTTCTTTAAAATGTCCATGCGCGTTCTCGCCTCAATAATCATTTCAGAGTTGTCATACCCTTCAAGATTGCTATACCGATTGACACCACCAAACCCAGCGGTACGTTGGTTGTCTGGTATGGGATCTGCTTCAAAATAAACACGGTAAATGTTATTGTCTTTATCTTCTAAGTAACTTACCACCTCTTCTAGCTGAGACATGTCTTTGTTTAACAGCTGAAAGTTAAGTTTAAGTTGCTTGTTTTCACGTTCTAAAGCCAGTTCTTTAGGGGTGTTTATAATGTTTAAGTTCAGTAATATGATAGCGCCCATAGCACCTGCAATAGCTGCTGCGGTAAAAAACAGGGCAAGATTTCTAATTTTCTTCCCTTTTTTTGTTTCTATCTTTCTGTATGATAGTGAATCTGGATCGTAATAATATTTTACTTTAGCCATAGTTAAAATATACTATTTTTGCTTTGCAAACGCACTAAATAATAGTTTATTATAGTGTGTAATTAGCAAATATAAAAATTGTATCTTGGCAGCGCAATTTTAAATCGGTATAGAATTTAATTTTATATGACTTCTCAAGAAATCAGAAACACATTTTTAGAATTTTTCAAAAGTAAAAATCACAGTATAGTTCCATCGGCTCCAATGGTAATTAAGAACGATCCTACGTTAATGTTTACCAATGCCGGAATGAACCAGTTTAAAGAATATTTCTTAGGTAATGGTGTGCCTAAAAGTACACGTGTTACAGATACTCAGAAATGCTTAAGAGTTTCCGGAAAACATAACGATTTGGAAGAGGTAGGGATGGATACCTACCACCATACCATGTTTGAGATGTTAGGAAACTGGAGCTTTGGAGATTATTTTAAAGAAGAGGCCATTGATTGGGCTTGGGAATTACTTACAGAAGTATTTAAAATAGACAAGGATATTTTATATGTTACCATATACGAAGGCGATGAGCAAGATGGTATTGGGAAAGATATGGAGGCATATAACTTCTGGAAGAAACATATTGCAGAAGACCGTATTCTTTTAGGAAATAAAAAAGATAACTTCTGGGAAATGGGAGAACAAGGTCCTTGCGGACCTTGCTCAGAAATTCATGTTGACATACGTTCGGCAGAAGAAAAGGCAAAAATTCCAGGAGCAGATTTAATAAATAACGATCATCCGCAGGTAGTGGAAATCTGGAACTTGGTATTTATGCAATTCAACCGTAAAGCCAATGGAGATTTAGAAGAATTACCAGCGCAACACGTAGATACAGGTATGGGCTTTGAGCGTCTTTGTATGGTATTACAAGGCAAACAAAGTAATTACGATACTGATGTGTTTACCCCTTTGTTACAAGAAATTGAACTTGTAACAAAACAAGATTACGGGAAAACAGAGCAAACCGATATTGCTATGCGTGTAATTGCCGACCATATTAGAGCGGTAGCTTTTGCTATTGCAGATGGGCAATTGCCTAGTAATACTGGTGCAGGATACGTAATAAGAAGAATTTTACGTAGAGCTATCCGTTACGGGTTCTCTTTCTTAAACCAAAATGAACCTTTTATTTTTAAATTGGTGCATACCCTAAGTAGCCAAATGAAAACTGCTTTCCCAGAATTAGCAGCGCAGAAGAACTTAGTGGTAAACGTAATTAAAGAAGAAGAGCAATCTTTCTTAAGAACTTTAGAGCAAGGATTGTTGTTGCTAGAAAGTATTATTGGTAATACCCAAGGTAAAGAAGTTTCTGGTAGTAAAGCTTTTGAATTATACGATACTTATGGTTTTCCTATTGATCTTACCGCATTGATACTTCGTGAGCGTGGTTATACATTAGATGAGAAAAAGTTTGATGAGGAATTACTAAAGCAGAAAGAACGTTCTAGAGCAGCAACAAAAGTAGATACTGGAGATTGGCAAATTCTTATAGATGACAATGAAGAGGAATTTATAGGATATGATAATTTATCTACCAGAGTTAAAATTACCAAGTACAGAAAGGTAGAAAGCCAAAAAGATGGTGAAATGTATCAATTAGTATTTAACCTTACTCCGTTTTACGCAGAAAGCGGAGGGCAAGTAGGGGATAAAGGATACCTAGAATGTACTAATGGAGAGATAACTTATATAGTTGATACCAAAAAAGAGAATAATTTAATTATTCACTATACAAAAACATTACCGCGCGATATTAAGGCTAAGTTTACCGCTACGGTAGACGAAAAACAACGCGCAAGAACTAGTAGTAACCATACGGCAACACACTTACTACACCAAGGTTTACGCCATGTATTAGGTACGCACGTAGAGCAAAAAGGTTCTATGGTACGTAGCGGGTATTTACGTTTTGACTTTTCACACTTTAGTAAGGTGTCAGAAGAAGAGTTAAGAGAAGTTCAGTCTTTTGTAAATGCACGTATTAGAGAACAAATACCTTTAGAAGAGCGCAGAAATGTGCCGTATACGCTAGCGGTAGAAGAAGGTGCTATTGGTTTGTTTGGTGAAAAATACGGCGATACCGTACGTGTTATTAAGTTTGGTGAAAGTGTAGAACTTTGCGGTGGTACTCATGTGAAAAATACTGGGGATATCTGGCATTTTATTATAACAGGAGAAAGTGCTGTGGCTGCTGGGGTAAGACGTATTGAGGCAATTACCTCTGATGCGGCTAAAGATTATTTTGCAGAACAGGCAAATGCATTTCAGCAGGTAAAAGCAGTATTGAAAAATGCGAAAGACCCTGTGAAAGCTATCGCTACTTTACAAGATGAGAATGCCGTACTTAAGAAACAAGTAGAGCAATTGCTTAAAGATAAAGCTAGCGGACTTAAAAATGAGTTGAAACAACAAGTAACCGATGTAAATGGTGTTAATTTCTTAGCGGTTAAAGTAGACTTAGATGCCGGAGCTATTAAAGATATGGCGTTTAACTTAGGAAACGAAGTTGATAACTTATTTGCTTTGTTTGCTACAGACCAAGGTGGTAAAGCTGTTTTAACGTGCTTTATTGATAAGACTTTGGCTAAGGAAAAAGGATTAAATGCAGGAACCATTGTTAGAGAGCTAGGAAAATATATTCAAGGTGGCGGAGGCGGACAGCCGTTTTTTGCTACTGCAGGTGGTAAAAACCCAGCGGGTATACCAGAGGCTTTAGAACAGGTAAAAACATATATTCAGTAATTATAAATTACGTAACTTTTAAGCCTGAATAGCATACTGCTATTCAGGCTTTTTTTGTAGTATGATGAAATTACAAACTAATGTACCTTTAGAAAAAGTAGTACACCCAATAACTTATAACGATTCGTTTTTGTTAATGGGGTCTTGCTTTGTTACCCATATAGCTGAGAAGTTTAGTTATTATAAATTACCTAATGCTGTAAATCCTTTTGGGGTTATTTTTCAACCAGCAGCTATAGCGAAGTTGATTGAACGTGCTGTAAATGTTGATTATTTTACCGAAGAGGACTTGTTTTATTTTAATGAGCAATGGCATTGTTATGAAGTACATTCGCAATTAAGTAATTCTGACAAAGAGCAATGTTTAACTAATTTGAATGCTGCACTTGACGTACTTAAAACAGGTTTGGAAACGAGTTCTTATTTTGTACTTACTTTAGGAACGGCTTGGGTGTACAGATTTATTGAAACAGATAGCTTGGTGGCTAATTGCCATAAAGTGCCTCAAAAACGCTTTTTAAAGGAACTTCTAACGGTGGATGAGGTAATGGGAAGTGTACAGGCTATTGTTGCCTTAATAAGGAGTATAAACCCTGAAATACGTGTTCTTACAACAGTTTCTCCTGTGAGACATTTAAAAGATGGGTTTGTGGAAAATATGCGTAGTAAAGCCCATTTAATTGCCGGGTTGCAGGAAGTAGTAAATATTAGAAAGCATATTTATTATTTTCCTTCCTATGAAATTATGATGGATGAATTGAGAGACTATCGTTTTTATAAGGAAGATATGGTGCATCCTAACAGTTTGGCGGTTTCCTATATTTGGGAACGTTTTGTAGCCACTTGGGTTGCAGAAGAGGGTAAGAAGGTGATGGAAGAGGTGGAAACTGTTCAAAAAGGATTAGCGCATAAACCCTTTAACCCTACCTCAGAGGCGCATCAAAAGTTTCTTCAAAAATTACATGCTAGGGTAGCAGTATTACAAAAGGAATATCCGTTTATGAAATTTTAAATATATGACTAAGTATTCAAGAGTGTTGGTTCTAATCATTTTATTGATTAGTGGTAAGGTTTTTTCGCAATCGTTAACAAAAGCGGAGGGAACGGTAACGTATGATGTTTCTACTAAATATGGAGAGGATGTCTTAAAAATGGGTGAGTTAACAATTTTATTTAATAATAAGATGGTTAAATCAGTGATGGATTCTAAATATTTATCTCATAGACGAGTGACGGGTATTTTTGATACAAAAGCCAAAACAGGAACTGTATTGTTTGATAAGGATAGTTTGCATTTAGGGAGCATTTTAGACGTTGATTTTTATAATGAATATACAGCTAAAAGACTACTAGAGGTAAAAGATAAAAAGATCATTGAAGGAGAAGAAAAAGCAATATTGGGTCATCCATGTAAAAAGCACGCCATCTATTTTAAAATGGGTGTTATTTTGGAAGTGTATGTTGCCGAAGATATTGAGGCGGTTAATTGCCCCGGGGTTTTTGATTTAGCGATAGGAGATGGCAATTTTGATGGGTTGATTTTAAGTATGAACATACATATGGGTGGTAGAGAGGTAGAGTATGTTGCTACCAGTTTAGAGTTAGGAGCAGTAGCTGATGAAGAGTTTTCTAATAAAATACCGGAAGGTTATGAAGAAATAGATTATAAAGAGCTGGAGCGTAGTATGAATCAGCTGTTATGAGATAGGTGGTAAGAAAAATATTTATAATGAAAACGGCTCCATAATTGGAGCCGTTTTTATGAAAACTGTTCAGATGTATACTTATTGTAATTTGTTGTAAAGACTCATATAACCTCCACCATTTATTACTTCTATGCCATTACTTTTTAATACGGTAGCAGCACTGGCGCTGCGCATACCACTAGCACAACAGGTAATAACAGGTTTATCCCATTTTTTAATAGTTGCTACCTTACCAGATAACGATTGTAGTGGTATGTTTTTAGAACCTGGTATGGCACCGCCATTATATTCTCCAGGGGTACGTACATCTACAATAATAGCCCCACGTTCTACAAAGTCTTGAATTTTTTCATTTTTGCCGCCTCCGAAAAATTTATCTAATAGTCCCATTGTTTTGTTTTTTTAGCAAATAAACTAAATAGCTCTCATATAGAAAGTATCAAAAGTTACAGTGCTGCCTTACTTAAAAACGCCTACTATTTGTTTAGTAGGCGCTTTTACTATCTTCATGGCTAGTCCACAAAGTATATAATAGTGATTATCGCGTATGCTTATTTTTTTTGTTCTGGAGGGTACTGAGATAGTATCTCATTTACAAAGGTACCAATGCGTTCGTCTTTTTTATCTACATTATCAGTTAGGTAGCCTGTACCTTTACCTTGCCACACGAGTTCTTTAGTACTAGCATCTATAAGGTCTATAAAAAGACTCCCTTCTGTACTTGTGCTCACATTGCTGTAGCTACCGCCCCAGTACCAAGGGTTCCATCCCCAGCCATAATAACCATAGTTGTTATATACGTCTACTTGTTTTTGTTCTTTGGTGAAAATGTTTACCAGTAAACTTGGGTTTTCAGATTTTGTAAAGCCTTTAGCTATCAGTTCTGCTTCAATAGCTCTTAATATTCGTTTCTTATCAAGGTCTGATATTTCTGCCTTGTCAATTCCGGGTTTGTAAAAAGCAAAAGTCTTGTACGTTGTAAAGTTCGCTTCTTTGTCATAATCAGATACCACCCGAACGCTAGAGCAAGAAGTAGCTGTAAGGGCTACCAATGCTATAATTAAAAGTGATTTAACCAGCTTCATATATATTGCTTTTATGAGTTACTAATCAGTGATTTATTATATAAAGTTACATCACAAATATTATGCCTAAGGTAAAATATTTGTTAATGTTTTAGAAAAAACGCTGTTTTGAGCGTTAAATTATATTAACGTGTTTATGAATGCTGTTTTGGTAGAGTATATTAGTTCTGAATCAGAAAATAAAAACGCTATGAAAAAGATATTTTTAATGTTGATTGCTTTTGGTGGTTTAACCTTAAGTTTTCAGTCTTGTGAAACTTCTCAAGAGCAAAAGAAAAAAGAGATTATTGAAGAAATGAAAGATAATGATGCGGACATTAAAAGAAAAAAAGACGGCGATGAGGAAAAAATTAAAATGGAAACCGACGAAAAAGAGGTGAAAATTAAAGAGGAAGATGGAGAGATAAAAATTAAAGAGGAAATGAATTAATCTTTTTTAAAATAGCATCAAAGAAAAGGCAGGTGTATACCTGCCTTTCTGTTGTTATAATAGTTTGTCATCTACCAAATTGGGTAGTGTTATTTTAAGTTGTGGCTCTGTTTGCATAGCTCTTTTTGCAGCAAAGATAGCGCCTTCATTTCTAGCCCAACTTCTTCTACTAATTCCATTATTTACATCCCAGAATAGCATAGATTGTAATCTGCGCTCAGCATCTTCCGAACCATCTAGTACCATACCAAAGCCGCCGTTTATAACTTCTCCCCAGCCTACGCCTCCTCCATTGTGGATAGATACCCAAGTGGCACCTCTAAAACTATCGCCAATTACGTTTTGTATGGCCATGTCAGCTGTAAATCTAGAGCCGTCATAAATATTAGAGGTTTCTCTGTATGGAGAATCGGTACCCGAAACATCATGATGGTCTCTACCAAGAACAACGTAACCAATTTCATTATTAGCAATAGCATTGTTAAAAGCTTTGGCTATTTTCATACGTCCTTCAGCATCGGCATATAAAATACGGGCTTGTGAGCCTACTACCAGTTTGTTCTCTTGTGCTCCTTTAATCCATTGAATGTTGTCTTCCATTTGTTGTTGGATTTCCGCAGGAGAATTTACTTTTATTTCTTCCAATATCTTACAGGCAATAGCATCTGTTTTTGCAAGGTCTTCTGGTTTACCAGAGGTGCATACCCAACGGAACGGACCAAAACCATAATCAAAACACATAGGTCCCATAATGTCTTGTACGTAGCTTGGGTATTTAAAGTCAATACCATTTTCTGCCATCACATCTGCACCTGCTCTAGAAGCTTCTAGTAAAAATGCATTTCCGTAATCAAAGAAATAAGTGCCTTTTGCGGTATGTTTATTAATGGCGCTTGCATGTCTACGCAACGACTCCTGTACCTTTTCTTTAAAAAGGGTAGGGTTGTTTGCCATCATATCATTAGCGTCTTCGTATGAAAGTCCAACTGGGTAATAACCTCCTGCCCACGGATTGTGTAAAGATGTTTGATCGGAGCCTAAATCAATATGTAGATTTTCTTCATCAAAACGTTCCCAAACATCTACTACATTTCCTAGATACGCTAACGAAACTACTTCTTTAGCATCTTGAGCGGTTTTAACACGGTTAACTAATGCATTGATGTCTTCATGAACCTCATGAATCCATCCTTGTTCATGGCGTATTTTGGTTATTTTAGGGTTTACTTCTGCACAAACAGTAATGCACCCTGCAATAGTTCCAGCTTTTGGTTGTGCACCACTCATTCCGCCTAAGCCAGAGGTAACAAATAAGTGCCCGCTTGGCGAAGTTTTTATTTTTCTAAATCCGTTTAAAACGGTAATGGTTGTTCCGTGTACAATACCTTGAGGACCAATATACATGTAACTACCTGCAGTCATTTGTCCGTATTGGGTAACTCCTAAGGCATTGAATTTTTCCCAATCATCAGGTTTTGAGTAATTAGGAATCATCATACCGTTGGTAACCACCACTCTAGGGGCATCTTTATGAGAAGGGAATAACCCCATTGGGTGACCAGAGTACATAACCAAGGTTTGTGTGTCGGTCATTTCGGCCAAATATTGCATGGTAAGCAAATACTGAGCCCAGTTTTGAAAAACAGCTCCGTTACCACCATAGGTAATTAGCTCGTGCGGGTGTTGCGCTACTGCATAGTCCAAATTATTTTGAATCATTAGCATAATAGCTTTTGCCTGACTAGATTTACCTGGGTATTCTTCTATTGGGCGTGCATACATTTTATAGTCTGGGCGTAGCCTATACATGTAAATTCTACCATAGGTTTCAAGTTCTTCTTTAAACTCTGGTATTAATGTACTATGATGTTCTGGTTTAAAGTAACGCAGGGCATTTTTTAATGCTAGCTTTTTTTCATCCGCCGTTAAAATATCTTTTCTTTTCGGGGCATGGTTTATATCAGTATCGTAAGGTTTAGAGGTAGGTAGTGTATCGGGAATTCCTTGTAAAATATGTTCTTTAAATGTCATTGATATAACTTTATATGCTTACTACTTTTTGGTAATGCTTCCGGTTTTCTTGTCAAAACCATAAGGGCAATGTCTACAACCACTTTGGCAACAATACCCTCTTTTTAGGTGGTATTGCTCGGTAAAGCATCGGTATCCTTCAGGTGTTAGGTAATAATCACCTTCTTCAATAGGAATTCGTTTTTTCATAAGGCAATGGTTAAACTACAAAGATAGCAGTTTAGATTTTATGCAGCTGTTGGTTTTTGGGTATAAAAAAAGAAGCACTGAACAAGTGCTTCTTTTTACATATAGTTTAAAGATAGTATTAATGAATTACTTTCTTAGTAACACTACCGCCTTCTGTAGTTTCTATTTGAAGTACTAAGGAAGCAAAGTTTTTCTTTAAGTTGAACGCGCAAGTTAAATTGTTAGCTCCGTCTACTGTTAATACTTTTCTACCATTTAAATCATAAACCGTTACCAGTTTAATAGGCTGCTCACTAGAAACTACTTTTATTTGGTTGTTAGCAGTAACTACTTTAATGCTGTTAGCATCTATAAAAGTATCGGTTTGTAAAGGTAGGCTTGAATATTTTATAATAAAACGATCATCAAAACGTGCTGCTTGGTTAGCAGTAAACGTATACGGAGATACATATAAATCATGTGTAATGTTTAGGTAAGTATCTTCTACATATATGCTCGTTTGCGTGCCGTCAGCAAAAAGGCCGTCTACTTCATGTATAGCAATGGTATAATTGCCTGCTCCAGGAACTTTTACACCTAGCGGAACCATATCGGTATCTAAGAAAGGTAAAGCTTTACCTTGAATTAATATGTTCTCGCTATTGATAATGGAATAGAAGTTTTGATCTGAGTTTTCATCTGCATAAGCATCATAAATTCTATCCTTTGCATCGGTTGCTCCATTTACATATCCAATAAGAATTCTATTAGTAAATTGATTGGATTCAGCATATAAATCTAACCAAAAACGTCCTTCTGGTAATGGGTTGGTAGCATTGAAGTTCTTACTGTTCTCAGCGTTATTTTCTTTAAAAAATTCGTTATTAGCATACGTTGCACTACGCATATCGTTGGTGAATACAACGTTTTGCGTGGCTGCTAAACCATCGTCCATTTTTACAAAAAATCCTTGACCAGCAGCAATGTAACCATTAAAACCAAGTAAGCCACTAATAACTCCAGTACCGTTAAAGGTTAAATAATCGTTTATGGTATAGTTAGAGTTAAAGTTGTCATAGAAAGGATTTCCTGTATTGGTATTTGGATCGTTACCATGTGTCCATAAATGTACTGCACCTTCGATATTCGTATTAGCAGCTAAAAATGCACTAGTGCTAATGGCAGAAGGGTATGGGTTACCAATTAAGTTCCAGTTGTCATCATAGGTGGTAACCAATATTCCGTTTAAAATATTAAGATAGCTTAACCCAACATAATTACCTCTTTCTATTGTGGTAGTAATAGTTCCGTTATTTGGTACCCCAACAAAATCTACTTGAAATTCGATATCTGTATTAATAGGGTAATTCATAGGCGCTCTTACACTGTATCCTTTTCCGTTAACCATGTTTTCGGTGGTATTAATCCAGTTACCAAAATTGTTTCCTACCGATGGTAACCATTTCCACATTAGTGAACCTGGTGTGTCTGGAGAAAGGTCATTTAAATCAAAATTAGCTACAGGGGTAGACCAATAAACATAGTCATATTTGCTAATGTTTACCTTTCTCTGTTGGGTAATAATACCTGTGTTAGCAACATCTGATACTTGTATTAGACTGGCATTGTCTTCAATTAAGAAATTACCATTATCTTCTACAATAATTTCGTCTTGAACGGTTAGAGAGCCTCCGCTTTCAATAACAAATTCTCCACCATTCTTTACCTTAAAGTTAAGTGCATCTCCCGAAAAACCATCAGGAATGTATGAGTTAAATGGGTCATCTTTAATAATAACACAGTTTATGTCAGACGGAACACCATAAGGGTGCCAGTTGTTTGGGTCTGCCCACTCTTCTGTTAAACCTTGCCATATTTTGGTACGGTTAGTTACCGTAACATCTTTACTAGCAATACATCCGTTAGAAAGTGCAGCACTAATAGTAAAGGTGTAAGACTCTGTTTCTAATTGGTCTAATGTAGGTTTAATGTATACTGTGGTTGAGGTGTCAGTACCTTCAATATATGGTATGGTACATGCTGCATCCAAATAGGCATCTACAGTAGCGCCACTCCAGTTAAACGAAGTAGATAGAGGCTTGTTACCGTATAATAAGATATTATCTATAGCTACACCATCATTCCAACCTGCAATGTACCTAAATCTAACTCTAAATTGATTGTAACCAATATAAGACGAAAGGTCATATGTCATGGTTGCAAAATTAGAACCTACCCCAAGATCTGAGTTATAGGTTTCTAATGTTGTCCAGTTACCTCCGTTGTTAGTAGAAACCTCTACTCTTACTAAGTCACTAGAATTACTAGTACTGTAGTTTGAGTAATATATGTCAAAAGAGAAGTTTAGGTTTATAAAACCGTTTGTATTTACACTAGACGATGCTATAGCATTGTTTACTGATGTACTTCCACCAAGATCTGAATTAGACATTGCAAAATGGTTACCACTAAAACCAGAAGAAATTGCAGGAAACCATACTTGTTCATCCGGAATATATGGACTCTCTCTTACTTGCCAAACAGCACCACTTGATGTAGAGCCTAATTGCTGATAAGAAAATGTGTTTAAAGAGCCTGTTTCAAAATTTTCGTCTATTAAAATAACTTCTTCTAACTCTCCTCCAGCAGATAGTTCAATAACGGCATCTTCACCACAAATCACTGGATTTTCAGGGTTTGTTGTTAAAGAAGGTACTGGCCTTACAGTAGCTTTTACTTCTGTTCTCTCTAAAGATTCGCAGAAACCATTAAATGCAGTTACATAGAAGCTAGTTGTTTCAGTTATAGATGGAGAGTTCCAAGTTGTATTGGAAGTGGTTCCTACTAAATTACCACCTGTTAAAGCATCGTACCATCTATACTCTGTTGTACCGCTACTTCCTGTAGCACCTAGAGTAGCAGAACCTTCCCCACAGTTAATAGCGGTTGTAATACTAGTTATGGTGGCACTACAACTTTCAATAACCACAAATGAATAATCTTCGACTTCACCTGTATTATCATTATCGCAAGAGCTGGAAGAGCCTCCGGATCGTAGCCTCAATGTGTAAGTTCCTGGGCTGGCTGTGTCAGGTATAACAAATCCAAAAGTAGTAGAGTAAATACCTGTTCCATTAGTAGAGTAAACTCTTTCTCCACTATCGTTAAAATCACCATCTAAGTTCCAGTCGACCCAAGCGTATACTGCACCTAAATTATTAAGTTCTAAAAATATATTAACACCCTGTCCTTGAGCTTGTATGCTCGGGTTAGAAAGGTTCGTGAAATCTTGATATCCCGAAGGTAAATAAGAGTAAGTAGAGCTATTGTTGGTATCATTTAGCGTTCCTATAAAATTTACCTGTTCAAAATAAATGTTTCCTGGATTATTTATGTTGGGGGTACAATAAGAAACTGATAATTGTATATTCCCCGTTAATGGATTTGAGGTATTATATAATGGGCCTCCTATACAATTAGAGTTATTGGAAAATATATAAAAATAATAGGTTTGACCTATGTTTAAACTGGTTAAGTTAAATGATGTGTTGCCGTTATTAGCGGCAACAGTATAACCACCATAGGTGCTTCCAACATTATAAGTAGTACCGTTTGTTATACTAGGGGTAGTGCTAGAGGTGCTATACATTATTAAATAGCTATCAGAAGCAGGAGATGCGGCAGAGAAGTTACCCGAAATTTCACCTGTACCATAGCTATTAAGTGAAAGGTTTGTTGGTTGTGCTGTTGGAGTTGTACAGGGTAATGTACTTACGTTAACAAGATAATCTTGTGCCTGTCCATCTCTGTAATAGCTGTTAGAGCAGGCATTGTTTATGTAGCCATCTTCATGATGTATAACTCTCATGGCGGTGGTTCCTGCTAAAGCTGAAGAGGGTACAGCTATATTTGCAGTTCGTGTTCCGCTATACCATACATGACCTAAATTTTTTCGTTCACTTTCTTCAAAAATGTTGTTTTGATTCCAGTCTATATAAACAGTGATGTAATAATTATTATAATTATTGGCGCTAGAGGTTACTGAAATTTCGTATGCAGAACCCGTAGTTACAGAAGCCTCCTGACAATAACTTTGGTACTCACTTGGATTATAACTTGATACTGTATTGTTGATTCCGGCAAAAGTTACATTAGTAATAGCACGGGCATTGTCAAAACTAGGAGTGCAATAACTACTTAAAGGGGCTGTGTAGGTAAATACTATTCGTCCATCACCTCCATGACCTCCTCTACTAGAGTTATTTCCCCAGCCTTCACCGCCTCCACCTGCACCACCTGGGGCATTTCCGTTGTATCCATTGTTGTTAGAGCGGCCATCACCCCCGTTACCGCCGTTAGGTGCGTTAGCCCCATCCCCCCCTGTTGAATTGTTACCAGAGGTGCCTGAATATCCATTAGTGTTGGTTATATTTCCTCCTGAGGCAATACCGCCTGTTCCAGGAGTACTGTATCTATTTTGCTCTCCACCTGTACCTCCTCCTGCTGTTATACTGAAGGTTGATATCGTAGAATCTTCTCCATTTGTTCCGTCGCTTCCGTTGTATCCAGTTCCGCCAGCTCCTACAAAATAGGTTATGGTTTGTCCGGCTGTTACAGTGTATGTACCTTTTACGTAAGCTCCAGAGCCACCACCGGCTCCACCACCAGCGTTGTTGTTGTCACTACCACCACCTGCACCACCTGCACCCCAAACTTCAACAGTAAGGGAGGTAACACCACAAGGCACAGTAAAAGTTCCATTTCCGGTGTTAGAGATTGTAGTAGTTGTTTGGCTGTAGGTGGCCAAGGAAAATATTGAAAATAGTATAGCAGTAAAGAAGAATTTGGGGGTAAAATTTTTTTTCATAATGTTTTGGGGCGTTAGGATGTTAAAGTAAAAAATCAGTTAGTTTTGTGATTTTTTAAGGGGTTTACTTCCAAAAATATTATAAAAAGATTTTTAATTTTTTAGAAAAGTAAGATTTTGTTGATTTTACCGACAAAACACATAAATATTCGATAAAGTGAAAGAAAATGCTACTATAGACAAGGTATTTAACAAGGGTATTACTGCTTTTGTTAAAAGAGAATACTTAAATCATATTTATATTTCTGGTAACAAGCTCAGAAAATTGAAGTATAATGTCTTACAGGCTAAAAATCAAGAGTATACGTCTTTACTTACTTTCGGAGGTGCCTTTTCAAACCATATAGCCGCTACCGCAGCTGCCGGTGTAGAATATGGTTTTACTACTATCGGCGTGATTAGAGGTGAAGAGCTTGAGAGTCAGATTGATAATAATCCTACGCTCAAGTTTGCGGTAGATAATGGTATGGAGTTAAAGTTTGTGTCAAGGTCTTCTTACAGAGATAAAACTTCGGATAGTTTTATTGAAGCACTTAAAAAGGAGTATGGGAACTTTTATTTACTGCCTGAAGGCGGAACTAATGAGTTGGCAGTGAAAGGATGTGAGGAGATTTTACAAGGGGATGATTTTAATTTTGATTATGTTTGTTGTGCAGTAGGAACTGGAGGTACAATTTCTGGTATTATTAATTCGAGTAAATTAAATCAAAAGGTACTTGGGTTTCCGGCACTGAAGGGCGATTTTTTAAATGAGGATATTCGTAAATTTGTTCGGCAAGATAATTGGGAATTGATTACGGATTATCATTTTGGAGGTTACGGTAAAGTGTCTGAGGAGCTTATTAATTTTATGAATAGTTTTTATAAAGACACTAAGATACCTCTTGATCCCGTTTATACTGGTAAGATGGTTTACGGAATTTATGATATGATTGAAAAGGGGTATTTTAAAGAGCATTCTCGTATTTTGATTATTCATACCGGAGGCTTACAGGGAATTAAAGGAATGAACCAAAAATTGCAAAAACAGAACAGAACCATTATTAATTATTATGACATTTAAGAAAATACTATTTTATACTTTTTTGGTTGTAGCATTAGCGGCTTGTGGAGGGAAAAAGAAAGCAAGTGCAAAAAAGAAAAAATACTATCATAAACCTACTAAAACTACGGAACAAGTAGTTACGGCTCCAGAAGTAAAAGAGCAGGAAGAAATTCTTACAGCTACGTCAACAGTTGTAGTGAAAACCAATACTGTAGAAGAATACATAAATGTGTACAAGGATATAGCTATGGTTGAAATGCAGCGCTATAAAATTCCGGCAAGTATAACACTCGCTCAGGCTATACTAGAAAGTGGTTCTGGTAAAGGAGAGCTGACCTTAAAGGCGAATAATCATTTTGGAATTAAATGTCATACAGGTTGGACGGGTCCTAGTGTAACGCATGACGATGATGAAAAAGGGGAATGCTTTAGAAAGTATAAGTACCCTAGTGAGTCATTTGAAGATCATTCTAAATTTTTAACTTCTAGAGGTCGTTATGGCTTTTTGTTCGACCTAAAACCTTCAGATTATAAGGGTTGGGCACGTGGACTAAAGAAAGCGGGTTATGCTACTGATCCTAAATATCCTAATAAGTTAATTAGTATTATAGAGCGTTACGAACTTTATGAATATGATAAATTAGTACTTAAGGATACTTATGAGTTAGTTGTAGAAACTGTAGTGGCAGATGCTGGTGAAACTATTCATGTGGTAGAAAAGGGAGATACCCTGTATAGTATATCTAGAAAGTATGGGGTGTCTGTAGAGTCTATTCAGAAGGCTAATAATATGCGAGGAACAAATATTAATATAGGACAAAAATTAAAAATAGATAAGTAATGCTATATAAACGAAGTAGTGAGTTGTTTGCAGAAGCAAGTAAAGTAATACCAGGTGGGGTAAACTCTCCTGTAAGAGCTTTTAAAGCGGTTGGCGGAACTCCCATTTTTGTAAAGGAAGCAAAAGGTGCGTATTTGTACGATGAAGATGGCAACAGATTAATAGATTATATTGCATCATGGGGTCCCATGATTTTAGGTCATGCCTATGATCCTGTAACAAATGCCGTTATTGAAAAGGCCAAAAAAGGAACCTCGTTTGGTATGCCAACAGAAATAGAAACTAAAATTGCTGAATTGGCTGTTTCTATGGTGCCTAATATTGATAAAATACGTTTTGTAAATAGTGGTACAGAAGCTTGTATGAGTGCAGTACGACTTGCAAGAGGATATACGGGTAAAGAAAAAATAATTAAATTTTCTGGTTGTTACCATGGGCATTCAGATGCCTTTCTTATTCAGGCAGGTAGTGGCGCTGTAACTTTTGGTAGTCCTAATAGTCCTGGGGTAACGCAAGGAACTGCTAAGGATACACTTTTAGCTCCTTATAATAATTTAGATGCTGTAAAAACTTTGTTTGAAGCAAATAAGGGTGAGGTAGCGGCTATTATATTAGAGCCAGTGGCTGGTAATATGGGTTGTGTGTTACCAAAAGAAGGCTTTTTAGAAGGTTTAAGAGCGCTATGTGATGCCAACGGTACATTGTTGATATTTGATGAGGTTATGACCGGTTTTAGATTGGCAAAAGGTGGTGCACAAGAAGTGTTTGGTGTTGCTGCTGATATTGTAACCTTTGGTAAAGTAATTGGAGGTGGATTACCAGTAGGTGCTTTTGCAGCCAGAGAGGAAATTATGAAATTTTTAGCTCCTGAAGGGCCTGTTTATCAAGCAGGAACTTTAAGTGGAAACCCTTTAGCAATGGCTGCTGGTTTAGCTATGTTAACGGAGTTGAATAATAACCCAGAAGTATTTACAAGTCTTGAAAAGAAAACAGCATATTTACATAAGGGGTTAGATAGTGTTTTAAAAGATTCTGGTATAGAATACACTATTAGCAGATTTGGCTCTATGCTTTCTGTGTTTTTTGCTAAAGAACCGGTGGTAGATTTTGAAACGTCTGCTGCGGCTAATAATGATACTTTTAAAAAGTACTTTCATGGTATGTTAAAGGAGGGTGTTTATCTGCCACCAAGTTCATTTGAAAGCTACTTTTTAAATGATGCTTTAACCTATGAAGATTTAGATTTTACCATTGCTGCTCTTAAAAAAGTAGTGCCTACTTTAAAATAAGATAGTTGGTAGACATAAAAAAAGCGGATAAAATATTTTATCCGCTTTTTTTATATCTCGACTTTAACTACTTGATACTATAAATAATCTTGTAGTAAAGTGTATTGGTCATCCGTTAGAATTTCTTTTAATTTAACTAGTAATTCACCAGAGTAATTTTCTCTCATTAAAGTGAACTTACTATTTGGGTATACAGAAGGTGTTTGGTAGTCATTATCTAATTTGTTAAGTTCGAAAACTTTTACAGCCTCTGTTAATTGAACTCTTTGTTCTTTGTTCATGTCTAATGCAACTACTAGTTCATTAGATTTTCTTTTAGCTAAAGCAGTTACATCATCAGTTGATTGTGCAAATGCTGATACTCCTGCAAACATAAATAAGCAGAAAAATAGAGTATAGATTTTTTTCATAGTAATAGAATAGTTAAATATATTCCAATGTTACTGAAAAAAGCTTACATACACAAAATATACTATATGAATGTGTTTATAAAGTCGTTATCGGTAAAAAAGGTTCATAAATTATTCTATAGGTGTGCCTCTTAGTTTTTTAAACATTTTATAAGCGTTATTCACTTTTTGTTGTGGAGCTGTTTCAAATTCTTTATCCGTTACATGGTATTGTTTTTGTAAATCATTTAAAGTAGTAAGAAGCTCTTCTTGTATATCTTTATATTCTGGGTTGTTGTATACATTATGCTCTTCATTGGGGTCTTCTTTTAAATCATACATTTCCCAAACATCTATGTTGTCATAAAAGTGTATAAGCTTATATCTTTTGGTTCTTACCCCATAATGTTTTTGTACCATATGAAAAGCGGGAAAATCGTAGTAATGATAGTACAAGGCATCTCTAAAATCATCGGAAGACACTTTTTCTTCCATTAAAGGTCTTAATGATTTTCCTTGGTAGTCTTCTGGTATGTTTGTTTCTGCATAGTCTAAAAAGGTTTCTGCAAAGTCTAAGTTTTGTGTTAGTGCGGTAATTTTTTCTCCCTTTTTAATGTGATTAGGATATTGAATTAACAGGGGCATACCAAAAGAAGTTTCATACATAAATCGTTTATCAAACCAACCATTCTCTCCTAAATAGAAGCCTTGATCAGAGGTGTAAATAACAATGGTATTTTCAGAGAGTCCTTCTTTTTCTAAATAATCTAATATTTTACCTACGCCATCATCAATAGCCTTAACCGTTCCTAGGTAATCTCGTAAAAATCGTTTTCCTTTCCATTCGGCTAAATCTTTCCCCGTTAGATGAGCTTGGTGCATAGCATCATTTTTCTTTTGGTAAGCGCTATCCCATTGCGCACGCTGTTCTGGCGTCATACGGCTAAATTCGTTGTGCCAAGGGTCATGTGCTAGTTCTGGTGATCCTTCTTTTAATGTCATTTTAAGATCATACCCCTCATACATGTCTTTATAGATGGTCATTAACTGCTTTTGTGAAGCTATTTGGGTAGTGTCAAAATCTGGAAAGTAAGAGTTTGGTAACGGTGGGTCTATATTGTCGTAATAATTTGTGTATCTCAAAGGGGGCATCCAGTTTCTGTGTGGGGCTTTGTGATGAACCATTAAGAAAAAGGGTTTTTCACTTTCCTTTTGTTGTTCTATCCAAGCTATACTTTTGTCTGTAATAATATCTGTTGCGTACCCTGAGGTTGTGGTAGTGTCATTGTTATGAATAAAATCTGGATTGTAATAGTGACCTTGATCGTCTAGAATATCCCAATAGTTAAAACCTGTGGGGGTGGTACCTAAATGCCATTTTCCTATCACTGCGGTTTGGTAGCCTCCTTGTTGTAGCTGTTTGGCAACATTATCTTGGGTGTTGTCAAATTTATTACCATTCATCCGAAAACCATTCATATGGCTAAACTTACCCGTTAATATGGTAGCTCTACTGGGGCCGCATAAAGAGTTGGTACAATAATTATTTAAAAATAAAGCACCATTGTCTGCTATTCGGTCTAAGTTAGGGGTAGGGGCTAATTTAGATAATGGATGCTTGTATGCACTTATAGCTTGTAGTGCATGATCATCTGCCATGATAAAAACGATGTTAGGCTTTTTAGATTCCTTGGGTGTGTTTTTATCAGTTTTAGAAGAAGTTTGGGTGCAACCAAATAAGAGCATGGCAAGCATGCTGGCTGCGTAAACTGATTTTTTCATAAAGTTCTTGATTACTGTGTTTTAAATATACAATAATTCAAAAAATCAGTCTAATTTTTAAACAAACTAATAGTTAGGACTATGATAGAATTTTATAACTTTAAATTATACCTAGCCTTGGTGTTTTAAGTTTATATAGAAAGGTTAGTGTGCTATGGCACTTTTTAAATCTTTAATAGTTGCTATCGGGTCTGTACTATTAAATACAAAACTACCGGCAACTAAAACATCGGCACCTGCGTCGGTCAATTTTTTACCATTAGCTGTAGAAACACCTCCGTCTATTTCAATTAAGGTTTTAGCATTTTTAGTTAAAATCATTTCTTTTAATGTACTTACCTTTCTATAGGTATTTTCAATAAAAGATTGTCCGCCAAAGCCAGGGTTTACACTCATAATTAGTACAATATCTAAATCTGCAATAATATCCTCTAACAGATGAACAGGAGTGTGTGGGTTCAGTGCTACCCCAGCTTTCATTCCTGCACCCTTAATTGCTTGTACGGTACGGTGTAGATGTGGGCAGGCTTCGTAGTGTACTGTTAGGTTATTGGCTCCTAAGGCTGCAAAGGTATGAATGTACTGATCGGGGTTGGTAATCATTAAGTGTACATCATTTACTTTTTTGGTATGTTGGGTAATTGCTTTTAATACCGGCATACCAAAGGATATGTTGGGTACAAAAACACCATCCATTATATCTATATGAAACCAATCGGCTTCACTTGTGTTTACAAGTTCTATATCTCTTTGAAGATTGGCAAAATCTGCGGCTAAAAGGGAAGGAGCAATAAGTTTAGCTGTAGTACTCATATAGTTTATATTTAGATATGTAAAAGTACATATTATAAATGAAAAAACTCCGGTAATCAGCCGGAGTTCATTCATCAATCAAAAAACGAACAGTTATGATAAACTGTTATAATTGTATATATTTTTGGTTTTAATATCAGAGTTGTAATAACAAAGTTATAAAAAAATCGATATTAATTTTTTAAAAGATATAAAAAAAATCTATGGTCTTGTAAATTAACCTAAGTACGTTTTCAAGATTTTACTTCTAGATGTGTGCTTTAATCTTCTAATTGCTTTTTCTTTAATTTGTCTTACACGCTCACGAGTTAAGTCAAAAGTTTCTCCTATTTCTTCTAAGGTCATAGGGTGTTGGTCGCCTAAACCAAAGTATAAACGGATAACATCAGCTTCTCTAGGGGTAAGTGTTTCTAAAGCACGTTCAATTTCTGTACGTAAAGATTCGTGTAATAAATCTCTATCTGGGTTTGGAGACTCACCACTACGTAATACATCATATAAGTTAGAATCTTCACCTTCAACTAAAGGAGCATCCATTGATACGTGACGACCAGAGTTTTTCATAGACTCTTTAACGTCGTTTACTGTCATGTCAAGTTCCTTTGCAATTTCTTCTGCAGAAGGTACACGCTCATGTGCTTGCTCTAAGAAAGCGTATGTTTTGTTAATTTTATTAATTGAACCAATTTTGTTCAATGGTAAACGTACAATACGTGATTGTTCTGCCAGTGCTTGAAGAATAGACTGACGAATCCACCATACAGCGTAAGAAATAAATTTAAAACCACGAGTTTCGTCAAAACGTTGTGCTGCTTTAATTAAACCTAAGTTACCTTCATTAATTAAATCGGGTAATGTTAAACCTTGGTTTTGGTATTGTTTAGCAACCGATACTACGAAACGTAAATTCGCTTTGGTAAGTTTTTCTAACGCTCTTTGGTCACCTGCTTTAATTCTTTGCGCCAATTCTACCTCTTCATCTGCAGTAATCAGGTCTACCTTTCCAATCTCTTGTAGATATTTATCTAATGATGCCGTTTCTCTATTGGTAACCTGTTTTGTGATTTTGAGCTGTCTCATATATTCCTATCCTTGTTAAAATTAGGGGTTATTTATTCCGTTATCTTTAGTTATACGTAAGGCACAATAAAAATGTTACAAAAATTTCAATATTTTTTAAAGTATATAAATTTGGTACATTCGTAAAGCTAATATTTCTTAGATGAAACGTATTGTTTTTATAATAGCCTCTTTACTTTATAGCGTTACCATTGCTCAGGTACAAACCTATCCGGTTAATAATTTTACAGTTTCAGATTATGGCGCTGCAAATCAGAATTGGGGGGTGTCTGTAAGTAATAACAATCAGTTATTTGTTGCCAATCATCAAGGGTTGTTACGTTTTGATGGCCAGCATTGGTCTTTGAAAAAGTTGCCGAACGGAGCTATTGTTAGGTCGGTTTTGGCAGATAATGATAGAGTGTATACTGGTTCTTATGAAGAATTTGGCTATTGGAAAGCTAATAGGGTTGGTGTATATGAGTATACTTCGTTAACTAAATTGATAGACGCTTATTACGAGTTTAGAAGTGAAGAGTTTTGGGAGATTGTTAAGTGGAATGATTTGGTGGTTTTTAGATCGTTTAGGGCAATCTATATATACGATGGTAAAACCATAAAGGTTATAGAGCCTGGTATGGTTATTACAAAAATTATTCCTTGGCAAAATCAGTTGGTAATTGGTACAGAAGGCAGAGGGGTGCACGCCTATACCAAAGATAAAGGCTTTTATAGGTTGCCAGGTACAGAGGTTATTAGTTCACTTTCAATTGCAGATATAGGGGTAGACCAAAGTAACAGATTGCTTATAGGGTCTAAGTTTAATGGTGTGTTTTTGTTGGTAGAAGATTTTCTTACTGGTTTTAGCAAAGAAATTAATGATAGGCTAATTGAAAGTCAGTTAAACAAGGTTACTGTGTTAGATGATAATGCGGTAGTTTTTGGTACCATTAAAAATGGACTAGTTTTTTATGATTTAACTACGCACGCAATTGCTCCATTTAACAGGAGATTGGGGCTGCAAAATAATACCGTTTTAGGACTTGCTTACAAGAATAACAAGTTGTGGGTGGCGCAAGATAACGGTATTTCGTTAGTAGACATAGGGCAGGGTATCTCTTTTTTTAATGAGCCTTCGGGTGAGTTAGGTACCGTTTATGATGTTGTTACTAGTGATGGATATAGATATTTGGCAAGTAATACAGGTGTTTATTATTTTGATGACAAGAATGACTTAACCTTTTTAGAAGGTAGCCAAGGACACGTTTGGGGCTTTGCTTTTGGTGTAGCTGGGCAACTGTTGTGTTGCCATAATAAAGGTTTGTTTAAAATGAATAACTCAGAATTTGAACAAATAGAAGGATTAGAGGGTACTTATACTGTACAGGAAATACCTGGTAGATCTTCTGAATTTCTAGTAGGTACTTATATTGGCTTGTTTAAACTTGTGTACCACAGAATGGATGGAGCATGGGAGGTGGTTAGTATACCGAATATGGATTTTCCGGTAAGTTCTATCGTTTTTGAAAATGATAAAACCATCTGGTGTACGCACCCTTATAAAGGGTTATATAAGTTAACTTTTAATGATACGTATACAAAATTAAGCAAAGAAGGGTTTAATGATCATGAGGTGAAATTAACTGATTACCAAACCAGAATTCATAAGGTAGATAATACCGTGTTATTTTATGTGCTGAATAAGTGGTATTACTATGATAGTGATAAGAATGAAATTAAAGAATATGAGCCGTTTAAGAAGTATCAAAATAATAAATTGATTTTTAATAGCTATGATGTTCAATGGTTTATTAATACTGCCAGAACTAAGCTTACTTATGTAAATGATGAGGAACGAATAACTATAACAGATAAGAGTTTATTATCTAGGATGACACCTATGTACGAGAAAATAAAATACGGAGCGGGTGGTCGTGTTTTTGAGGTTCCTTTAAATGAAGGGTATGGTGTTTTAGATATGGAAGCTATTGAGCAAACTAATGCGGCCGATATGAATCAAAAGGCGGTTTTGGCTAAGGTTAGTGCTGGTAACAAATTATATGATGTACATAAAGTAGCAGAGATTCCTTATGTAAACGCTAGAAGTTTAACCTTTTCATTTGGGTATATAAGTGATATTAATGCAGATTTTGTGTATGAGCTTTCTGGCCCAATAGCACAGGAGGGCGATTTTACATCTGGAGATATTACACTTCAGAACCTCAGCTATGGAAATTATAACTTAAGTGTATTTTTAAAAGATTCTGATCGTCAAATCCTTACTTATAACTTTTTTGTATTACCCCCTTGGTACTTGTCTAAGGGAATGATTGGTGTGTATGTATTGTTATTTATTTTATTAATATATGGAGTGTATTGGTACAATGAACGTAGTATTAAAAAATACCACAAGAAGTTGCATCAAAAAATGCTGGAGGAAGAAGAAAAGCGCAAAGTTAAACTAGAACGTGAAGCGCTAGAAAGAGAGGTGGAACTAAAACAGAAGGAATTAATGAATTCTACACTTCTTATTAGTAAGAAAAATGAATTGCTTTTAGAGCTAAAAAATGAGATGAAAAGGGTAAAAGATAGCCCTGTAAATGAATATCGAGTTAGGAGTTTAATTTCTAAGACTACCGATGCAATTAGTAACAAGGAAGATTGGAAAGTTTTTGAAACAAATTTTAATGAGTTACATGACGACTTTTTTAAGAAAATTATAAAAGAACATCCTAAATTAACGTCTAAAGATTTAAAGCTTTCAGCTTATCTTAAAATGGGATTAATGTCTAAAGAAATAGCCCCGCTGATGGGGGTAACCACACGTGGGGTAGAGCTACATAGGTACCGTTTGAGGAAAAAACTTCAATTAGAGAAAGAGCAAGATTTAGTAAAATACCTATTGTTATTTTGACTATATGGCAATAAAATTAAGGTATTTTTAAGATATTTCACTACATCATTACTACATCAATATGTTAAAATTTAACCTAACGTTAAGTTTGTTGTGTTTTGTAAGTCTCTAATTAATAGGGTTTTGTGTAAAAATGTCTTGTTTTTGTAATGCGTTATTAGCTACGTCTAAAACGATTTCGTGTTTTAGTGATAATTTTACGTTGTAATCAAGAACAAATATTATACACAATGAAAGTTAAAGCTTTATTTCTAGTTTTATTTTTATTTACCACCATCGGTGTTTTTGCGCAGACGCAACTTACCGGTGTTGTTGTAGATGAGAGTAGCATGCCGCTCCCAGGAGCTAATGTTACTGTTAAAAATGGTAGTGCATATGCTGTTACCGATTTTGATGGAAATTTTACCATTGAGGTTAGTGAAGGCGATGTGCTTACAATAAGTTATATAGGTTTTCAAACCCAAGAAATAACCGTGGGTACTGAAACTGAAATTACCATTACAATGGTTCAGTCAGCATCTGAATTAGATGAGGTAGTAGTAATTGGTTTTGGTACGCAAAAGAAAGCCGATGTTACTGGTGCTGTATCCAGTGTTAAAGCGGAGGAATTAACTAAGCAACCTGCTGTTAATGCTACCCAATCTATTCAGGGTAAAATGTCAGGGGTAAATATTATTAATACCAATGCTCCTGGTAGTACACCAAACATTACTATTAGAGGTACAGGTACGGCTGCTTCTGGTACTAATGTACTGTATATAGTAGATGGTGTTCAAACAACAGATATTGCCAATATTAACCCAGGTGATATTGAAAGTATGAACGTTTTAAAAGATGCTGCTTCTGCTGCTATTTATGGTATGGATGCTGCAAATGGTGTTGTTATTATTACTACTAAAAAAGGTAAAGAAGGTAAAATGAAAGTTGGTTTTAGTTCTTACTACGGAGCTAAAAGTATGCTGAATCCTGTGGAAATGGCAAACGCTAGCCAATACATTACCTATTTTAATGAAAAGCAATTAGCAGAAGGAGAAACTGCATTGTTAAATACAAACCAGCAGTATAATACAGATTGGTATGATGAATTAACAGATGTTGGTACTGTTAATAACAATGAAGTAAATTTTTCAGGTGCTGCTGAAAAATACAATTACTACTTTAGCTTTAGTAATTATAATGAAGATGGTATTTTAGATGATAACGATTATCAAAGAAATACTATTAGATCTAATACTTCTGGGAAGTTTTTTAATGATAAGTTAACCATAACTTCTAACATTAGTGCTTCTTTTATAAAAGCAACTCCTAAGCCATTTAGTTCTTTTAACTCTGCTTACAGACAGGCACCTGTTATTCCTGTGTATTACCCTGATGGTAAATTTGGTCAGCCTATCTGGAACCAAACTACTGGTGATGCAAGTACTTATGTAGTTCCAGGATCTGAAACATTGGGTAGATTAAATTCTATTGGTAACCCTGTAGCTTCTGTATATTATGCGAATCAGAAAAATACAGGTATGGACTTACAAGGTATGTTCCAGGCAGAATTAGATATTACAGATTATTTAAAGGTTTCTTCTCGTGTAGCACTAACCAGATCTATTTCTGAGATTAGAAACTTTACAGATATTAGAAATCAGTGGTTAACTTCTTACCCTTATTTTTCTGATGCAGATTTTGAAGATTTACAAACTAACAACCCTACGTCTACTACTTATGCAGACAATAGTTTGTCTTTTTCAAAGTATGAGAGCTACAGATATAACTGGGATACTTTTGTAACCTTTGATAAAACATTTAACGATAAACATTATGTAAATGCCGTTGTTGGTTTAACAAAAGGGATGAGAGATAATGCCTCTACAACTTATATGTTAGGTTACAATGTACCTCCTCAAGATCAATACTGGAGTATGAACTTTACTGGTGATGAATTTGATAATACGGTAACACAAGGGTATACAACACCTGTTACACAATTGTCTTATTTCGGACGTTTACAATATAACTACGATTCTAAATACTACTTGCAAGTTAACTTTAGAAGAGATGGTGTAAGTACTTTTAAAAACCAATCTGATAACATTTCTGGTACTGATTATTTTGGTAATTTCCCTTCATTTAGTGCTGGTTGGGCATTATCTAACGAAGACTTTTTTGATGTTAAGGCTATTAACTTCTTAAAATTAAGAGCAGGTTGGGGTAGAATGGGTAACTCAGATGTACGTTTTAATATTCGTAGTTTTACCACAAGTACTGCTTCTAGTAATGTAAACTATGTATTTGGGCCTGGTCAAGATTTAGTGTATGGAGCAGCCTTAGGAGCTGAAATCTATCCTATCTCATGGGAAGAAACAGATGAAGCTAACATTGGTTTAGACTTTGCAATGTTTAACTCTAGATTGTCAGGTGCTTTAAACTATTATAACAGAAACACTTCAAATGCTATTTTGTTAGTAACACCAGTATTAACTTCTGAATCTTCAGATGCATTCTACGATCATGGTGCTGAGGTGTCTAATAAAGGTTTTGAAATTGAACTAAATTGGAGAGATGCTATTACTGATGACTTCTCATATAGTATTGGAGGAACCTTCTCTACAAACAAAAACAACGTTGAAAATGTTAAAGCTGCTTACGATGGTCAAACAGGTGGTAGTTTAAGCAACGGTCAAATAACAAAAAGACTACAAGAAGGGCAGCCATTATATTCTTGGTGGATGTGGGAAGCTGATGGAGTTTGGCAAAATCAAGCTGAAATAGACGCTAACCCTCACTATGGTTCTCCAGCTCCTGGTTACTTACGTTACAAAGATCAAAATGGAGACGGTGTTATTGATGATAACGATAAAAAATTCTTTGGTTCTTATTTACCAACTTACAACTTTGGTTTAAATGTTACTTTAAATTATAAGCAATTTGATCTTTCAATTGACGGGTATGGTGCCGGAGGAAACAAGATATACAATGGTTTAAAAGGTACTAGAATTGACGGTGGTGAAAACATTGCTGCAGATGTGTTTACAAATCGTTGGACAGGTGAAGGGTCTACCAATACACACCCAGGTGCGTATAGAGATTCTTATGCATCTAGCTATTACTTAGAAGATGGAGATTATTTTAGAGTAAACGCTATTACAGTTGGTTATACTTTAAAAGATTTCTCTGAGTATGTTTCTAGAGTACGTTTCTATGCTACTGCTCAAAACCCATTCTTAATTACTCAGTATAGCGGGTTTACTCCTGAAATTGTTGGGTCTGCTGCTGGTACAGGAGGTATAGAATTATCTGCTTACCCAAATACTAAAACATTCTTGTTTGGAGTAAATGTTGATTTATAATATTTAAAAAATTGTATACAATGAAAGTAATAACTAAAAATATAGCATTCCTTTTTGCAGCTCTTTTAATTGTAAGTAGTTGTAGTGAAGATTTTCTTGACGTAGACAGTAGAGACAGATATGAGCAAGAGGATAGCGAAACCGTTACTCCAGAACAAATGGTAAACGGTATCTACGGATATTTAACAGATTGGACGTATGCGTTCTCTTATTTAGGAGTAACAGAAATTATTTCTGATAATGCAGATAAAGGAAGTTCTCCTTCTGATACAGGTGCAGATAAAGATGTTTTAGATCAATTAACCTTTACTAGTAGCGCAGGTTCTGTAGCGGCAGTTTGGACTACTTGGTACAAAACTATTGGTAGAGCTTCTATAGCTATTAACTATACAGAAGAGTATGGTTTAACTGATGAAGCGTATAAGAACAGATTAATAGGTGAAGCTAAGTTTTTAAGAGCTTTACACTATTTCTGGTTAGTACGTGCTTTTGGTAATGTGCCTTTACAACATATTGATTATGTAGAAAGACAATCTACTGCAGATGTATATGCATTTATAGAGCAAGACTTAATGGATGCAATTGCTGTATTACCTTTAAAAAGCGCTTATGCTTCTGAAGATTTAGGTAGAGCTACTAGAGGGGCTGCACAAGCATTATTGGCTAAGGTATATTTATATGAAGAAGATTACCAAGCAGCTTACAATATGGCTAGTAACGTAATTAACTCTGGAGAGTATGGGTTAGAATCAGATTATGCTACCGTATGGAGAGCTTCTACAGAAAACGGTACTGAATCTATTTTTGAAGTACAAGCGAGAGGTGAGGTTGTAGCTCATGGGGTACAACAGTATTCTCAAACACAAGGTGTAAGAGGTCAGTTTGGATGGGGCTTTAACGTGCCTTCTCAAAACCTTTTAGATGCATTTAACGATGCTGGTGATACTGTAAGAAGAGATGCTACCATTATTTTCCCAGGTGAAACTATGTGGGATGGTACGGTAATTATTAGTAATCCAGAAAACCCAATGTACAATGAGAAAGCATACTCTAGTGCAAATGGAGGGGCTGGTGATACCGATAAAAATATTAGAATGATAAGATATGCAGAGGTGTTATTAATACAAGCAGAGGCAGCTGTGCAAATAGGGCAAGATGCTGCTACACCTCTTAATCAGGTAAGAGAGCGTGTTGGGTTAGCCGATATAGCTACACCTACACTACAAGATATCTGGAACGAAAGAAGACTTGAATTAGCTTTTGAACACGACCGCTGGTTTGATTTGGTAAGAACCGGACAGGCGCAATCAGCTATGAGTGCTGATGGAAAAACATTTATTACAGGTAAGCATGAGTTGTTTCCTATACCAAACAATCAGTTAATACAAACTCCTGAAATGGAGCAGAACCCTGGTTGGTAAACTTAAAATGTGAAGCAATACCTGCGGATATCAATATCCGCAGGTATTCTTATAAAAAAAATATTATGAAAAATTTGCCCTTTTGGATACTTGTCTTGCTTTTAGTTAGTTGTAATGAAACTCAAAAGAAAGAGAGTGACCAATTAAATAAAGAAACTACAGAAAATAAAGAGGTACTAGATAATCAGTTATTAGATACCTTACAATACCAAACATTTAATTATTTCTGGGAAGGCGCAGAGCCAAATTCAGGTTTGGGTAGAGAGCGAATTCATATGGATAATGTGTATCCGCAGAATGATAAAAATGTTGTAACCACAGGCGGCTCAGGGTTTGGTGTAATGGCTATTTTAGTGGGTGTAGAAAGAGGTTTTATTACCCGTGAACAAGCGGTGGAACGTTACGAAAAAATACTTAACTTTTTAGAAAAAGCAGATAGATTTCATGGGGCTTGGCCTCATTGGATGGATGGTGAGACCGGTAAGGTAAAACCATTTTCTAAAAAGGACAATGGAGGAGATTTAGTAGAAACAGCCTTCTTGGTAGAAGGTCTACTTACGGTTTCTGAATACTTTAAAGATGGCTCGGAGCGAGAGCAAAAAATCTCTGAAAGAATTGAAAAATTGTATGATGAGGTAGAGTGGGATTGGTACACCCAAGGTAAAAATGTATTGTATTGGCATTGGTCTCCTGAATATCAATGGGAAATGAATTTTCCTGTGGGCGGGTATAACGAATGTCTAATTATGTATGTGCTAGCGGCAGCTTCAAGAACACATGCTATTAAACCAGAAGTATATCATGAAGGTTGGGCAAGAAATGGAGCTATAGCTAAAGATACTACATACTATGGTTTAGAAACCGAATTAAACTACTTTGAGCATGATGATGCTCCTATTGGACCTTTGTTTTGGGCACATTATTCCTATACAGGTTTAAACCCTAAAGGGCTAAGTGATAAATATGCAGATTATTGGAAATTAGTGCAAAACCATGCATTAATTCATTATAAATATGCTGTAGACAATCCGAAAGGATATAAAGGCTATGGAGAAAATCAGTGGGGTTTTACCTCTAGTTATTCTATGAAAGGGTATGCAGGGCACCGCCCTGGTATGGACTTAGGAGTAATTTCGCCAACCGCAGCTTTATCGTCTACACCTTATACTCCTAAAGAGAGTTTACAAATGATAGCATACCTGTATAAAGATGCAGATTCTTTAATAGGTAAATATGGGCCTTATGATGCCTACAGTCAATCAGCAAACTGGTACACCCCAAGATATCTTGCCATAGATCAAGGGCCTATTCCTGTGATGATTGAAAACTACAGATCTGGTTTATTTTGGAAATTGTTTATGCAGCGAGAAGATGTACAAAACGGTTTAGATAAACTAGGTTTTACAGTAACAAAATAAAATATTGCAATGAAAAAAATAGTTTTCTTAGTTGTCCTTATTATCACTTTTGCATCTTGCTCTAAAGATGATTCTGGAACTCAATTTACAGAAAATCCGGATATTATTGATGAGGAAGAGCCTGTAGTGGAACCACCTACAGACAATGAGTTGATGGATTTTGTGCAACAAGAAACCTTTAAATATTTTTGGGATCTAGCAGAGAGTAACTCAGGTTGTGCCAGAGAAAGATATATTTCAGCAAACCCTTCTCAGGATGAATATGTGGTTACTACAGGGGGCACCGGATTTGGATTAATGGCTATTCTGGTAGGAATTGAGAGAGGTTATATTACCAGAGCACAAGCAGTTGAGAGGTTAACTACAATTTTGAACTTTTTAGAAAATGCAGATAGGTTCCACGGAGCCTGGCCGCATTGGATAAATGGTACTACCGGTGCCGTGATCCCTTTTAGTACACAAGATGATGGTGCAGACTTGGTGGAAACTTCATTCTTAACTCAAGGATTGGTTTGTGTAAAAGAATACTTTAAAGATGGCTCAACCAGTGAGGTTACCTTAGCTAATAAAGCAGATGCGCTATGGAAAGGTGTAGAGTGGGATTGGTTTACGCAAGGGCAAGATGTGCTGTATTGGCACTGGTCTCCTAATTATAATTGGCAAATGAACTTACCTTTGGTGGGGTATAATGAGTGTTTAATTACGTATGTAATGGCGGCTGCCTCTCCTTCAAATGCAATTACGCCATCGGTGTATGAAAATGGTTGGGCAAGTTCAGGAGGTATTATATCTGGTAATACGAGATATGGGTTTCCGCTATATGTAAATCATGTCGGGGCTAATTATGGCGGACCTTTATTCTGGGCACATTATTCATACCTAGGTTTAAATCCACAAAATTTATCCGATCAGTATGCACCTAGTTATTGGGATGTGAATGTAAACCATACCATGGTTAATTACACTTATTGTGTAGACAACCCATTAAACTATGAAGATTACGGACCTGATTGTTGGGGGTTAACAGCTAGTTATTCTCGTAATGCAGATGGGTCAAGAGGATATAGTGCTCATAAGCCAGAGAATGATTTAGGAGTTATATCACCTACAGCAGCAGTTAGTTCTATACCTTATACGCCTAATGAGTCTTTACAAGCTATGCAGTATTTCTATGCGCATAAAGATGATTTAGTGGGGGAAGCAGGTTTTTATGATGCTTTTAGTCCTGAATATGCTTTTTGGGTGGCAGAAGCTTATTTAGCAATAGACCAAGGTCCGCAAATTGTAATGATTGAAAATTACAGAAGTGGATTGTTTTGGCAGCTGTTTATGCAAAATACCGATATACAAAACGGATTAACAACTTTAGGCTTTACATATGAATAAATATATTTTAATATTGTTACTATTGGTAACTGCTGGCTTAACGGCACAAAATACTTTTAACCCTGCTACCTGGGGTAGCGGAGAAAAAGTGTTGAACTACCAGATACTATATCCTGAAAATTTTTCTGAATCTCAAGAATATCCTGTGGTGTTGTTTTTACATGGTGCAGGCGAAAGAGGTTCTAATAATACTTCGCAGTTAGTAAACGGAAGTCAATTGTTTTTATCTGACAGTATTCAGAAACAGCATCCTGCTATTGTAATTTTTCCACAATGCCCAAAAGAGGATTACTGGGCAAATGCGGATATTGATAGATCTTCATACCCATTAAATATTACGTTTAAAACAGAAGGAGCACCAACACAGGCGCTTTCTATGGTTATGGATTTAATGGATGATATGGCAAAAAAGCCGTATGTAAAAAAAGATCAAATTTATGTTATGGGTCTTTCTATGGGTGGTATGGGTACCTTTGAAATTTTATATAGAAAGCCCGAGATGTTTGCTGCTGCAATTGCCATTTGCGGTGGTGCTCATCCAGAAACAGCAGCAGCTTATGCTACTAAAATTCCATTATGGATTTTTCACGGATCACATGACAATGTTGTAGCCCCTCAACATTCAATTAATATGGTGTCCTCTATTTTAGAAAACGGAGGATTTCCGCAATTTACATTGTTTGCTAATTCTAACCACAACAGTTGGGATCCAACATTTGCACAACCAGGTTTGTTAACTTGGCTGTTCTCTAAACACAAACAACAAACAAATACTACAAAATAATGAGATTATCCAAAGTAATTATATCTGTTACTACAGCAGTGGCAATTGCTGCTTGCTCACAATCTAATGATAAAGCTTCTTTCTCCCAAACAAAGAAGGGTTCCGCAGCATACGGGGCTGCGGGTACCCATTCTTTTAGTAGCCCATTTGATAAACAGATAGATTCTCTACTAGAATTAATGACCTTAGATGAAAAACTAGGGCAATTAAATTTACCATCTTCAGGTGATATTACTACCGGGCAAGCAAAGAGCTCTAATATTGCCAAACTTATAGAAGAAGGTAAAGTGGGTGGTTTATTCAATATTAAATCGGCTCAAAAAATTAAAGAAGTACAGAAAATTGCGGTAGAGAAAAGCCGCTTACATATTCCCCTATTATTCGGAATGGATGTAATCCATGGGTATCAAACCACATTTCCTATCCCATTAGGGCTGTCTAGTTCATGGGATATGGAAATGATTGAAAAAACCGCTAGAATTGCAGCACAAGAAGCAAGTGCAGATGGTATTAACTGGACGTTTTCTCCGATGGTGGATGTGTCTAGAGACCCAAGATGGGGACGTGTTTCTGAAGGTAATGGTGAAGATGCTTTTTTAGGTGGTGAAATTGCGAAGGCAATGGTGAAAGGTTACCAAGGAGACGACCTGACTAAAGAAAATACTATTTTATCTTGTGTTAAGCACTTTGCATTGTATGGGGCGGTAGAATCTGGAAGAGATTACAATACCGTAGACATGAGTAAAATACGTATGTTTAATGAGTATCTGCCACCTTATAAAGCGGCGATAGATGCTGGTGCTGCTTCTGTAATGGCTTCGTTTAATGAGATAGATGGAGTACCTGCTACAGGTAACCGTTGGTTGTTAACCGAATTGCTTAGAGATCAATGGGGTTTTAATGGTTTTGTGGTGACTGACTATACCGGTATTCCTGAAATGATTGCGCATGGTATGGGCGATTTACAAACTGTTTCTGCATTGGCTTTACATGCTGGGGTAGATATGGATATGGTTGGTGAAGGCTTTTTAGGTACCATAGCAAAATCATTAGAAGAAGGTAAAATATCTGAAGAAGAAATAGATTTAGCAGTAAAACGTATTTTACATGCTAAGTATCAATTAGGGTTGTTTGCAGACCCTTATAAATATTGTAGTGTAGAGCGTGCAGAAAGCGAAGTGTATACACAAGAAAACCGTGATTTTGCTAGAAAAGTTGGAGCAGAATCTACGGTATTACTAAAAAATGAGAAGAGCATTTTACCTTTAAAAAAATCGGGTACTATTGCCTTAGTAGGTCCTTTAGCTAATAATGCGGTGAACATGGCTGGTACTTGGAGTGTAGCTACAGTTCAGGAAAATTCAATTCCGTTGTTACAAGGTCTTAAGGAAGTAGCAGGCGACAAAGCAACGGTTTTATATGCAAAAGGTAGTAATGTAGATTACAATGAAGAGTTTGAGAAAAATGCCACTATGTTTGGTAAGGCTATTCCAAGAGACGGAAGGTCTGATAAAGCCATGTTGCAAGAGGCATTGGAGATAGCTAAAAAGTCAGATGTTATTGTAGCTGCTTTAGGGGAGTCTGCCGAAATGAGTGGCGAAAGTAGTAGTAGAACAAACCCGAGTATTCCGCAAGTACAAAAAGACTTATTAGAGGCGTTATTAAAAACAGGTAAGCCTGTAGTTTTAGTGTTGTTTACTGGTAGACCTTTAATGATGGTGGAAGAGGATGCTACCGTACCTGCCATACTAAATGTATGGTTTCCTGGTAGTGAAGCTGGTTTATCTATTGCTGATGTTCTTTTTGGTGATGTGAATCCATCAGGAAAATTAACTGCTACCTTCCCTAGAAATGTGGGGCAAATACCATTGTTCTACAATCATAAAAATACGGGCAGACCACTAATGAATAAAGAAGGACAATTTGAAAAATTTAGATCTAATTATTTAGATGTGAGAAATGAGCCTTTATATCCTTTTGGGTATGGTTTAAGTTATACCTCATTCTCTTATGCAAATATGAAACTTAGCGCTTCTGAACTAAACGTAGATGGTACGCTAAAGGTGTCTGTAGATGTAGCCAATACTGGTAAGTACGATGGAAAAGAAGTAGTGCAACTATATATTAGAGACCTTGTAGGATCGGTTACCAGACCGGTAAAAGAATTGAAAGGTTTCCAAAAAGTTTTTCTTAAAAAAGGAGAAACTAAAACGGTTACTTTTAACCTTACTGTAGAGGACCTTAAGTTTTATAACAGTGAATTAGACTTTGTTGCAGAACCTGGAATGTTTGAGGTTTTTGTAGGTCCTAATTCTGATACACAAATGAAAAGTTCATTTGAATTATTACAATAGATTGATTAGAAGTTTAGTTTTAAGCTTTTAGAAGGGGTGTTGTTTGGGTGAATTAGCACCCCTTCATTTTTAATGTGTAATTTTAAAAATATGTACATTTACATATGTTCGATTTTCGATTAAGGGTTTTCCATACAGTAGCTAAAAGACTTAACTTCACAAAGGCAGCTAAAGAGTTGTACATTTCGCAACCTGCTGTTACCAAACATATAAAAGAGTTAGAAGCGCATTTTAAGAATAAATTATTTGAGCGCAATGGCACCCGGATTAAATTAACTGATGCTGGAACTAAGTTGTTGGGGTATACTGTAGAGCTGTTGGAACTTTATAGAAGAATGGAGGCAGACTTAAATGCTATGCGAGAAGCTAATGTGGGTACTTTACGCATTGGTGCTAGTACTACTATAGCTAATTATATTTTACCTGTAGTATTGCCAAGTTTTAAACAAGAATTTCCAGATATAACAGTGGAATTAGTAATTGATAATACAGAACATATTGAACAATTACTAGTGAAAAAAGAAATAGATTTAGGTATAACTGAAGGGTTTACTAAATCTTCAGTGCTGCATTATGATACTTTTTTAAAAGATGAAATTGTGTTAGTAGCTTCTACAGCAAATCCACTTGCCGAGGTTTCATCTGTAGAAATACAAGAGTTATTACAACTGCCTATGTTAGTAAGAGAGCAGGGGTCTGGTACCTTAGATGTAATTAACCATGCTTTAAATAAGGTGGCTATAAAGCCCGAGTTTACAACTGTAATGCAATTAAGTAGCACAGAAAGTATTAAACTATATTTACGTAATTCTGATTGCGTAGCCTTTTTATCGATATATGCTGTACTGAATGAATTGAAGGATCATACTTTTACAGTGATAGATGTGGAAGGATTGCACATAGAGCGAAATTTTTATTGGGTACAAAGTCAAGGTGCTCATAACTACCTAGCTAAATTATTTATAGAAAAAGCGTCTTCTTATAACTTCAAGTTATAGAGTGTTTCAAAAAATGATTTCATTTTTGATGTACGATTGCCAATATTTGTATGGTAAACGCATTTAATATGAAAATCAAAGAAGCACTTTTATCAAGCAGCACTTTAAAAACTCAGGTGAGTATATGGTATTTATTGGTGTTTTTTGCATTGATTGTACTATGTGCGTTTAAAGTGTTAAGCGACCCGTTGGCTTTATTAGCAGGATTGATATTGGCTCAGATTTCTAAAAATCCATTTCTAGGTTTGAATCATAAACTCACTTCTTTTTTGTTAAAGTTTTCTGTAATAGGTTTGGGGTTTGGTATGAATGTGACCAGTGCTTTAAATGCCAGTAAACAGGGGATGTGGATAACGGTTGGTTCTATTGTAGCAACTTTTTGTTTAGGTTTTATTTTATACAAAGTATTAGGCTTAGATAAAAAGACTTCTTTACTTATTTCTTCTGGTACTGCCATTTGCGGGGGGAGTGCAATAGCAGCAGTTTCTCCTGTACTAGGGGCTAAAGAAAAGCAAATTAGCGTAGCTCTAGGGGTTGTCTTTATTTTAAATTCGGTGGCACTTTTTGTATTTCCTGTGGTAGGTACATTTTTTAATATGAGTCAAAATCAGTTTGGAGTGTGGAGTGCCATTGCTATTCATGATACAAGTTCGGTTGTAGGGGCCGCCGCTAAATATGGAGAAAAGGCATTAGAGATTGCCACTACCGTAAAATTAGCAAGAGCACTTTGGATTATTCCTGTTAGCATTATTGTTGCTTTGTTTTCTAAAACGGGAAAAAAGGGTGTAAAAATTCCGTACTTTATAGGTTTGTTTATACTAGCCATTTTGGCAAATACCTATGTTTCTCAACTTCATACAATTACGCCTTATATTACAGAATTTGCTAAAAGTGGTCTGTTAGTTACTTTGTTTTTAATAGGTACGGGGCTGTCTTTTAGTAGTTTAAAGCAAGTAGGGTACAGGCCTTTACTGCAAGGAGTAGTGTTGTGGGTGGCTATAGCTTCTGCAACTTTGTGGGTTGTCTTATTATTTATCCATTAAAAAAATGTTTTTATTTAGTAAATAATTCGACTAGAATTTTACATTTGTGGGATATTCAATTGCTATGAGAAAGAGTAGAAATGCAAAGGTGCACCCCCCGATTATAGAAAATGGTAAGTTTCTGAATATAGAGGAAACACCGCAGTTGGCAAAAGAGGCTTCTTATGGTAAAGTATTAAAAAAGAACTTTAAGAAACCTAAAGATGCATTTCCTTCAAAAGAGTTACCGTATGTAACTACTAATTTGAAGAATTTAACTGCACCTAAACCTGTATTTGTTTGGTTTGGGCATTCTTCTTATTTGTTAAGCTGTAAGGGGTTCAATTTATTAGTAGATCCGGTTTTTAGCGGTTCTGCATCTCCTTTCTCTTTTATGATTAAAGCTTATGAAGGTGCCGACTATTATAAGGCAGAAGATATGCCTAATATAGATGTGTTACTACAAACGCATAACCATTACGATCATTTAGATAAGGATACTATTATTAGCCTGTCTGGGCAAACTATGGATTTTGTGGTTTCTAAAAATGTAGGTGCCGATCTTAAAAAATGGGATGTTCCTGCCAAGTCTATAACCGAACTAGAATGGGGAGAAGAGGTAGTGATTTCTAATGATTTAAAAATTACGGCTACCCCAGCACGTCATTTCTCTGGCCGAGGTTTAAAACGAGATACCTCGTTGTGGAGTTCTTTTGTGGTAGAGTTTTTCGGAATGAAAATTTTTGTAGGCGGTGATTCTGGTTACGGAAATCATTTTAAAGAAATTGGAGAGGCTTTTGGTCCTTTTGATATAGCCTTATTAGAATGCGGGCAATACGATGATTTTTGGCCATATATTCACATGAAACCTGAAGAAACCTTACAGGCAGCAGAAGATATTAAAGCTGCTAAATTAATTCCGGTGCATTGGGGGAAATTTACTTTAGCTAATCACCCTTGGAACGAATCTATTTCACGAATCACATCGGCAGCAGAAAATTCCAATATTCAACTAATAACTCCAAAGATTGGCGAAATAGTAGACTTGTCAGGCGCTAAAGTTTTCGAAAATTGGTGGGAGAATTATTAAGCTATCATAAAAATTTTCTGATACAGCGTTTTAAAATCATAATAAAATCTTAATTGCATGTTTTCATGGTCTCAGCCCGAATAAAATAGTTAATTTTATTCTTTCAAAATAAGTTTTTGAATAAAAGACCCTTATGAAAATCGGAATTGCTGCAGATCATGCTGGACTAGAGCAAAAGCAAAACATCGTTAGCCTACTAAAATCTAATGGATATCAGGTAATAGACTACGGTGCCGATGAGTTTATACCCGACGATGACTACCCAGATATTATTGCGCCTTTAGCAAAGGCAATTCAAAACCAAGAAGTAAACCGTGGTATTGCGGTATGCGGAAGTGGTGTAGGAGTGTCTATTGCTGCTAATAAATTTGCAGGTGTAAGAGCTGCTTTGGTTTCTGAAACCTATTCTGCACACCAAGGTGTAGAACACGACGACATGAATTTAATATGTGTTGGTGGCAGGGTATTGGGCACTTCACTTATTTGGGAATTACTTCAAGCTTTTTTACAAGCAGAATTTCAAGGAGAAGAACGTTTTTCTAGAAGGCTTCAAAAAGTATTGAAGTTAGAGAAAGATAATTTTAAATAATAAACACTTACATAACAATTAATATATAAACATGGAAGAATTTGATTTTGGAATGGTTGGTTTAGGAGTAATGGGAAGAAACCTATTACTAAACATGGCCGATCATGGTTTTTCTGTTGCCGGATTAGATTTAGATGCAGAGAAAGCTGCCTCTCTTGAGCAAGAAGCTACAGAAGAACATAAGGTTAAAGGAACCACCGATGCCCAAAGTTTTGTGGCACTTATAAAAAAACCAAGAGCTATAATGTTATTAGTACCTGCTGGGAAGCCAGTAGATGCAGTTATAAACTCATTGTTACCATATTTAGAAGAAGGAGATATAGTAGTTGACGGAGGAAACTCTTATTTTCCTGATACCAACAGACGTGTAGAAGAGCTTGAGGCTAAAGGAATACACTTTTTTGGTATGGGTATTTCCGGTGGAGAAAAAGGAGCACGTTTTGGTCCTAGTATGATGCCAGGAGGTAACCAAAGTGCCTATGAGCGCTTACGCCCAATTTTTGAGGCTATTGCTGCTAAGGTAAACGGAGAGCCTTGCGTTACCTATTTAGGTAAAGGAAGTGCTGGTAACTATACTAAAATGGTACATAATGGTATTGAGTATGCTATTATGGAATTAATTGCTGAAACCTACGATCTTTTAAAAAGAGGTTTTGGTGTTAAGAATGAAACCATTCAACAATTATTTGAAGACTGGAATAACTCTGAGTTGGCTTCTTTCCTTGTAGAAATTACAGCTGATATTCTTAAAAAGAATGATGAGGTTACCGGTAAAGGTTTATTACTAGATTATATTTCTGATACAGCAAGAGCAAAGGGAACAGGGAAATGGACTTCGCAAAATGCAATGGATATTCAGGCTCCGGTACCTTCTATTGATGCTGCTGTACAAATGAGAGATATTTCTAAGTACAAAGAAGAGCGGGTAGCGGCTTCTAAATTATTGCCTTATGATGGTATTGCTACCGATATTGATGAAGAGACTCTTTTAAAAACATTAAAAGATGCTTTTTACTTTAGCATGATTAATATTTATGCGCAAGGTATGGCACAATTGTATATTGCTTCTAAAGAGTATGACTACGGTTTACAATTAGAAGAAGTTGCAAAAATTTGGAGAGGTGGATGTATCATCCGTGCAGTATGTCTTGAAGACTTTAGAAAAGCATACGATGCTAACAAAGATTTACCAAACTTATTATTAGATGCTACACTAGCTGAAAAAGTTGGTGCAACACAACAAGCTGCTAGAGATGTGGTAAAACTAGCAGTAGATAAAGGGGTGCCTGTATCTGTATTTATGACGGCATTGGCGTATTTTGATTCTTATAGAAGCGAAACATTGCCAACTAACTTAATACAGGCGCAGAGAGATTTCTTCGGAGCACACAAATATGAAAGAACAGATGTAGATGGAATTTTCCATACCGAGTGGAATTAAGCAAACCCCAAACAACCCAAATTAGTTATGAAAACAGAAAAAAAAGCAGCTCCTACCATTGTGGTTATCTTTGGTGGAACAGGAGATTTAGCACACAGAAAGTTACTTCCGGCATTTTTTAATCTGTATATGGATGGAAGAATGGCCGATGACTTCGCAGTGTTTGGACTGGGAAGAACTGAGCTTACAGATGAAGATTATCAAAAAATGGCTTATAAAAGTCTAAAGGAATTCTCTAGAAGAACTCCTGAGAAAAAAGACTGGGAAGCATTCAAAGATAATATCAACTATTTTCAATCGGATATTAACGATGAGAAGTCTTATAAAGACCTTCTTAAGAAAATGGAAGCCTTAGATAAGAAATGGGGTAAAAGAGCCAACAGATTATTTTATTTGTCCGTGTCTCCTAAGTTTATCGAAACCATTTCAGTGAACTTAAAAAAGCAAGGGCTTGCAGCTGAAGATGATCAGGATAGAGTAATTATTGAAAAGCCTTTTGGTTATGATAAAGACTCTGCTATTGAGCTAAACAAGCTAATAAATAACTCTTTTAAAGAAGAGCAGATTTATAGAATAGATCACTTTTTAGGTAAAGAAACTGTTCAGAATATTTTGGCATTCCGTTTTGGTAATGCGTTGTTTGAGCCTCTTTGGAACCGCAATTATATTGATTATGTTCAAATTACGGTAGCTGAGAAAGTTGGTGTAGAAGATAGAGGTGGCTACTACGAATCATCTGGAGCCTTGAGAGATATGATTCAGAATCACTTATTGCAAATTATGTGTATGGTGGCTATGGAAGCACCAACTTCTATGGATGCTGAACAAATAAGAGATAGAAAAGTAGATGTTTTAAAAGCTATTAGACGCTTAAAACCAGAAGAAGTAAACCGTAATGCCGTTAGAGGGCAATATGGAGAAGGCTGGTTAGAGGGTGAAAAAGTTCCTGGTTACAGAGAAGAAAACGGAACGAGTGAAACATCTAATACCGAAACATTTGCAGCTATTAAGTTTTACCTAGATAACTGGCGCTGGCAAAACGTACCGTTCTATCTAAGAACAGGTAAACGTATGCAAGAAAAAACATCTTCGGTTACTATTCAGTTTAAGCCAGTGCCTCATGCTACTTTTCCAGGTGCGGCATCAGATAATTTAATGCCTAATAAGTTAACTATAAACTTACAACCACAAATGGATATCCGTTTGCGTTTTATGGTGAAACGCCCAGGTTTAGAAATGAATTTGAAACCTGCGGAAATGGTATTTAATTATGATAGCTGTTCTACACATACGCCAGAGGCTTATGAAACCTTGTTGTTGGATGCTATGTTAGGTGATACCACCTTATTTATGCGTTCTGACCAAGTGGAAGAGGCGTGGGATGCTATAGAAACAATACTAGAATCATGGGATAGCCGTGAGTCTATTAACTTCCCGAATTACCAAGCAGGGAGTTGGGGACCAGAAAATGCCGAAGCATTAATTGCACAGGATGGGCATGTATGGTCGGTGAATACTATGAAACGAAAAAATAACAAAGAATGTTAAACGTATTTGAGGAAGTTACTGCTTTAAATGAGGCGGTAGCTTCTTACTTTATAGAAAAGGCTAATGAAGCCATTAAAAAGCATAATAAGTTTACGGTAGCGCTTACTGGTGGTTCTTCTCCTGCGGGAATGTACTCACTGCTAACTACAGTTTACAAAGATGCTGTAGATTGGTCTAAAGTATATGTTTTTTGGTGTGACGAGCGTTGGGTGCCTATTGATGATGAGCGAAGCAATGCAGGAAATGCTTATACTGATTTTTTAAATAAGGTAGCCATTCCTGAAAGCCAAATTTACCCAATGTGGAAAGAAGGAGTAGCTCCTGAAGAATATGCCGATACGTATGCGGCTATTTTAGAAGAAGTATTAGCTAATGGTAAAACTTTTGATTTAATATTTCTAGGTATGGGAGATGATGGGCATACTGCATCATTATTTCCTGGAGAAGCAGTTATTGAAGAGCAAGAGAAAAAAGTGGTGGCTTATTTCTTAAAACCTCAAGATATGTACAGAATTACGTTAACTGCACCACTTATAAATAGTGCGGCTAATGTTGCATTTTTAGCGTTTGGTGCTAAAAAAGCTCCTGCCTTATACGAGGTGTTAAAAGGAGAACCGAATGTAAAAACATATCCGGCACAAATTATTAAACCAGATACAGGTAGTGCTGTATGGTTTGTAGATGCCGCTGCAGCTGAGAAGTTGTAAAAATTAATCGCATATAATATAGAAAAACGCAGTTCGGTAGGGCTGCGTTTTTTTGTTGTGTAATAGCTTGTTTTAAACTCAAAAAAGAGACCCAAGGAAAATTGTAGGTCTCTTTTTAATGAAAAAAACTATTACTACTTAAATTCTTATACCGTGTACATGGCTTTTATTTGTTTAGCAGCGTCTCTACCTTCGGCTATGGCATTTACTACTAAAGATTGCCCTGTTCTGGCATCTCCTGCAAGAAAATATTTTGAGTTTCCTGAAGCATAGTTCTTCAGGTGAAATGGTTTTCTATCAAACGTTATTTTTTCAGTAAAGTATTGCGCATTTTCTGGCCCGGTAAAGCCAATTGCAATAAACAAAGCATCGCAAGGTATGGTGCGTGTGGTATTAGGTACTACCTCTTTAACACGGTTACCTTTAGCATCTCTACCAATTACAACTTCGGTTATAGTAACGGAATGTAATGTGTTGTTTTGGTCTACATGAAACTCTTTGGCGTAGCTTTTAAATATTCTATTACAACCTTCTTTATGCGAAGTACTCTCTGAGTATTTTAAAGCATCCATTGGCCATGGTGTTTTATCTGATCTTTTTAAAGGTGGGCGTTCATGGTAATCTAGCTCTGTAATACTAGCTGCCCCATCTCTATTGGCAGTACCTATACAGTCAGAGCCTGTATCTCCACCTCCTATAACAATAACATGCTTATCCTTTACATCTATCGTTCTTTCAGTGTTTTCGCCAGAAACAAAGCGGTTTGCCTCTGTAAGGTAGTCCATCGCATAGTATACGCCCTTGATATCTGAAATGTCTGCATCGTATTTTCTGTGGGCTTGCGCACCAACCGCTAGAATAATGGTTTCAAATTCACTTTCTAAGTCTTCTAAAGAAATATCTTTACCAATATCTACACCTGTTTTAAAAGTAATGCCTGCTTCTTTCAATACCTGAATTCTACGCTCTACAAATTTCTTTTCCAGTTTAAAGTCGGGTATACCATAGCGTAATAAGCCACCCGCTTCTTGGTCCTTTTCAAAAACAGTAACCGAAAATCCGTAACTATTTAAAAAATGTGCGGCTGCTAAGCCTGCAGGTCCAGACCCAATAACGGCAATTTTGATGCCTATATAACTGTCGGGTTTTGCTGGTTTTACATAGTTGTTAGCAAATGCTTTTTCCGCAATTGTTTTTTCTATTTCTTCTATGGTTACCGCATCGCTATTAATACCTAACACACAACCATCTTCACAAGGTGCCGGACAAATTCTTCCGGTAAACTCAGGGAATGGATTGGTTTTTAATAATATGTTATAGGCATCTTCCCAACGTTCTTCAAACGCTGCCTTGTTAAAGTCGGGTATATTGTTTTCTAATGGACATTTAAAGTGGCAAAAAGGTACGCCACAGTCCATGCATCTAGCTGCTTGTTCTTTTTCTGCTTTAGGCTCAAATGGAGCGTAAAACTCTTTAAAGTGTTTTACTCTAGTTTCAGGTTGTTCAGCCTTCGCAGTCTCTCTTTTATATTTTAAAAATCCGTCAGTGTTACTAGCCATACCTATTATTTTTGAACCTCTAGTGTTTGTTGTGATAAAATTTTCTTGTACTCGGTTGGAATAATCTTCACAAACTTGGTTACATACGTATCCCAGTCGGCAAGTATTTCTTTTCCAAAACTACTGTTAGTGTATTCTATATGTTGCTGAATTTTACCTTTAATAAATTCTATTTCCTCTTGTCTGAAGGTGTCATATTCTATCATTTCCATATTCAGCATATCTTCAAAATTTTCCTGATTTTTCAGAACATAGGCAATACCACCACTCATACCTGCACCAAAGTTTCTACCAATAGTACCTAGTATGATTACTCTTCCTCCGGTCATGTACTCACATCCATGGGCACCAATACCTTCTGCAATAACGTGAGCCCCAGAATTTCTAACAGCAAAACGTTCACCCGCACGCCCGTTTATGTAAACATCTCCGCTGGTAGCTCCATATAGCGCAACGTTTCCTGTAATAGAGTTTTCTCTAGATTTAAAGGTAGCAATGCGGTTCTTTTTAACTACCAGTGTAGCACCAGATAATCCTTTTCCTAAATAGTCGTTGGACTCTCCAGTTAGTACTAAGCGCATGTTTTCATTAGTAAAAGATCCAAAACTTTGTCCGGCAGAACCTTCAAATTCAAGTGCTATAAACGGCGGTTTTTTCTGGTTCTCTTTTTGAAACTTAACTTGGTAGTAAGAGAGTGTAGCACCAACGGCTCTGTCTAGGTTTATAATTTTATACTTCTTAGAAATGTTTTCACCGGTACTAAATTTAGGTAGTAAATCGTTTACCATACGTTGGTTTAAACTACCTTCTAAATCAAAAGCCTGACATATAAATGCGTGGTTGGTAACATTATATTGGTTTTCTGGTTTAAACAAAATAGGGGTTAAGTCTAAATTGTTCAGTTTCCAGAAAGCATCTTTTTTGCTTTCTTTTAAAACATCGGTTTTACCTACCATTTCGTTAATGGTTTTAAAACCAAGTTTAGCCATAATTTCACGTAACTCAGTTGCAATATGTGTAAAATAGTTTACTACATATTCTGGTTTACCAGAGAACAATTCTCGTAGGGTTTTGTTCTGAGTAGCTACCCCAACAGGGCAGGTGTTTGTATGGCATTTACGCATCATAATACAACCTTGTGTTACTAAGGCGGCAGTAGAAATACTCCATTCTTCGGCGCCTAATAGTGTAGCAATGGCAATATCTCTAGCAGTACGTAATTGTCCGTCTGTTTGTAATACCACACGGTCTCTTAAACCATTCATTACTAACGTTTGGTTAGCTTCTGCTAAACCAAGTTCCCACGGTAACCCTGCGTGTTTAATAGAGCTGATAGGAGAAGCTCCTGTACCACCATCGTAACCAGAAATCATAATGGCTTCTGCTTTTGCTTTGGCAACTCCGGCAGCAATAGTACCTACACCTGCTTTAGACACTAATTTTACATTAATTCTAGCAGAAGGGTTGGCCGATTTTAAATCATATATCAACTGCGCTAAATCTTCAATAGAATAAATATCATGGTGTGGTGGTGGTGATATTAAACTTACACCTGGGGTAGCATTACGTACCCTACCAATCCATTCATCTACTTTAAATCCTGGTAATTGTCCGCCTTCTCCTGGTTTAGCACCTTGCGCTACTTTAATTTGCAACTCATTAGCTTCCGATAGGTATTCAATGGTAACTCCAAATCTACCCGATGCTACCTGTTTGATGGAAGAGCGCATGTTATCACCGTTTTCAAGAGGGGTGTAACGTTTTTCATCTTCGCCGCCTTCACCAGAGTTTGATTTACCGCCAATTTTGTTCATGGCAATAGCTAATGAAGTATGAGCTTCCCATGACAATGAACCAAATGACATGGCGCCGGTAGAAAAACGTTTTAATATACTCTCTACAGGTTCTACTTCTTCAATAGGCACCGGTACACGCATTTTAAATTTCAATAGGCTTCTTAACGAAACTCTACTTGAATTATCTATAACTTCAGCAAAGCGTTTGTATTGCTGATAATCGTTTTTCCAAGCACATTGTTGTAACAAATGGATAGCTTCTGGCGAGAATAAATGTTCTTCTCCGTCTTTTTTCCATTGGAAATATCCTCCTGCTTGTAAATAGTTGGTATGTTCGTTATAAGCAAAAGAATGTTTGCTAAGTATTTCTCGTGAAATATCGTCAAACATTAAACCGCCAATTCTACTTACGGTGCCAGTAAAGGAGTATTCAATAACCTCAGGGTGTATCCCCACGGCTTCAAATATCTGTGCTCCGTGGTACGATTGTAAGGTAGAGATTCCCATTTTAGAGAATATTTTTAATAGCCCTTGGTTTACAGATTTTATATAATGATTATAAGCTTTTTCGGTATCTATTTCACCTTTGCTTTCTTTTACAATTTCATCAATGTTGGCAAAGGTCATATAAGGGTTTACTACATTGGCACCATAACCAATAAGCGTAGCAAAGTGGTGCGATTCCATTACATCTCCTGCTTCTACAGCAATTCCTGTTCTAACTCTTAATTTTTTACGTGTTAGATGATGGTGAATGGTACCTGTAGCTAATAAAGAAGGAATAGGAGCGTAGAGCTCGTTAGCTTCTCTATCAGATAGTAATAATATATTCATACCCTCATCTAAAAGAGCTTTGTCTGCCTCTTTACAAAGTTGCTCTAAGGCTTCTTTAAGTCTACCCGGTTTTCCGTCTGCAAGATATACAGCGTTAAGCTGTCGGGTTCTAAAGTTGGTATGGTCAATTTGTCTAATCTTTTCTAATTGCTCATTGGTAACTACCGGGTTTTCAAAGGTAATTTGTTTACAATGTGCAGGTGTACTAGAAAGTATGTTGAATGATCTACCAATACTTGTTTTGGTAGACATCATCACACGTTCCCTTAGCGGGTCTATAGGTGGGTTACTTACCTGAGCAAAGTGTTGCTTAAAGTAATTGCTTAAATGCTGAGGTTTTTCTGATAATACCGCTAAGGGTGTATCAGCTCCCATAGAGCCAATAGGTTCTTTACCTCCTGTTACGGTATCTACCAAATTACGGTGAAGATCTTCTTCGGTATAGCCAAACATTTTCTGTTTGGTGAAAAGTTGGTCTTCTTTAATGGTGTACTGTAGTTTTCTTTCAGGAAGATTGTCAATTTCTATTTCATTATTCTCTAACCATTTACCATAAGGTTTTTCAGTAACAATTTTTTTCTTTACTTCTTCGTCTTCAATAAACTCTTCTTTGTTCAGGTCTATTAAAAAGATTCTTCCTGGCTCTAGGCGTCCTTTACGTAAAATGTTCTCTTCCTCAACAGGTAGCGCCCCAGCTTCAGATGATAATATAATTCTTCCATCTTTGGTGAAGCAGAATCTAGAAGGTCTTAGTCCGTTACGGTCTAGTGTAGCCCCAACAATTTCTCCATTGGTGAAACATAAAGAAGCAGGCCCATCCCATGGTTCTATTAAAGAAGCATGGTATTGGTAAAACTCTTTGCGCTGCTTATCCATAATATCATCTTCTTGCCAAGCTTCAGGAATAAGCATCATCATACTATTTTGTAAACTTCTACCACCTTGGTATAATAACTCTAACATGTTGTCTAAGTTGCAAGAGTCAGAATTTGTGTGCTTTACTATAGGATTTAATGTAGAGATATCTTGTGGTGAGAAATAAGACGATTCTAAATGATTCTGGAAAGATTGCATCCAGTTTACATTTCCTTGAATGGTATTGATTTCTCCGTTATGTGCTAAAAATCTAAAAGGCTGTGCAAGGTGCCATTTAGGGAATGTATTGGTAGAGAATCTTGAATGTATTAAAATGATTCTACTTTTAAATAAAGGATTGGTTATATCCTTATAATAATCTTTTAATTGAAAGGTAGTTAACTGACCTTTATAAATAATAGTTTTAGAGGAAAAGGATGGGATATAAAAATCCTCATCTGTCATATTTCTACTCGTATGTATGGTGTTGGTAATCTCTTTGCGTAAAACATACAAACGGCGCTCAAACTCTTTAGGGTTTTCAGCAAAGGTTTCATGGGTTACAAAAAGTTGCTCAATGGCAGGTTCTGTACTTTTAGGGGTGTCACCTAACGTACTGTTGTCTACAGGAACTTTTCGGTATCCTATAAGTTCAAAATCATTTTTCTCAAGAATAACATTAATATCATTTCTGCATTTAGATTTTAAATGTTTGTCGCTTGGCATAAATAGCATAGCTACCCCGTATTTGCCTGCTTCCGGCAAATCGAGTCCCAGATAATCAAGCTGACTTTTAAAGAATTCATCGGGTATTTGAGTTAGCATTCCTGCACCATCACCTGAGCATACATCTATACCTGTACCTCCTCGGTGTTCCATGTTTTCTAACATAGTAATTCCATCTAGCACCAGCTGGTGGTTAGCCTCTCCTTTTACCTGAGTAATGAAGCCAATTCCACATGCATCATGTTCAAAGCTTTCTCTATATAATCCGCTCATTCTATTTATGTTATTTATTTGAGATATGTTTACTAATTTATGTTATTAGTTATAAATATTTAACTAAAATTAACAGTAATTTGAAATTAATGTGTAATTTTTAAATTACAGTTGTTAAATTGATAATGCTTTATTTTTTATTATGAAGTTATTTATAAATTATCAAAAAAACAAGGAAGTGAGTAGTGGTAGTATGGTGATTTAGTGGGGTGTAGTGGTTTAAAAATGTATTTTTTGTAGAAATACCCCTATAAATAATGGGGTGATGTAGAAGATGAATCATATAAATAGAAAAACTCCCCTATAACTAGGGGAGTTTACAAAATGATAAAAGTAATTGTTTGTAAAAATTGATTAATTTCAAGCTGAATTAGTCTTTTAAGACAGCTCTTGAAATTACTATTTTTTGTATTTCAGATGTTCCTTCGTAAATCTGGGTTATTTTGGCGTCTCTCATAAGTCTTTCAACATGATATTCTTTTACATATCCGTTTCCACCGTGAATTTGTACTGCCTCTATAGTGGTATCCATGGCTACCTGTGATGCATATAATTTTGCCATAGCACCCGATAAATCATAGTTTTCTTTATTGTCTTTATCTTTTGCTGCTTTGTATACTAGCATTCTTGCAGCTTCAATTTGCGTATGCATATCTGCAAGTTTAAAAGCAATGGCTTGGTGGTTGCAAATTTCTGTACCAAACGACTTACGTACTTTAGAGTATTCTTTAGCAAGTTCATAAGCTCCTGCTGCAATACCTAAGGCTTGTGCTGCAATACCAATACGCCCACCGGCTAATACCTTCATGGCAAACTTAAAACCAAACCCATCTTCCCCAATGCGGTTTTCTTTAGGCACTTTCACATCGGTAAACATTAAAGAGTGTGTATCAGACCCTCTAATACCAAGTTTTTGTTCTTTTGCTCCTATCTCAAAACCTTCCCATCCTTTTTCTATAATAAAAGCATTGATACCTTTATGTTTTAATTCAGGGTGAGTTTGTGCAATAACCAAATAGAAGTCTGCTGTGCTACCATTCGTAATCCAGTTTTTTGTGCCGTTTAAAACATAGTGGTCATCTTTCTCAAACGCTGTAGTTTTTTGAGAAGTAGCATCACTACCAGCTTCTGGTTCCGATAGGCAAAAAGCACCAATAGATTCGCCTGAAGCCAATTTGGTTAGGTATTTTTCTTTTTGTTCTTCGGTTCCGTACGCTTCAAGTCCCCAACAAACTAATGAGTTGTTAACCGACATCACTACCGAAGCAGAAGCGTCTATTTTAGAAATTTCTTCCATGGCAATAACGTAGGAAAGGGTATCCATTCCGCCACCACCGTATTTAGGGTCAACCATCATTCCTAAAAAGCCAAGTTCTCCCATTTGTTTAACTTGGTCTTTCGGGAACTCTTGTTTTTCGTCTCTTTCTATAACTCCTGGTAATAGTTCAGCACGTGCAAAGTCTCTTGCCGCTTCCTGAATCATCAGGTGTTCTTCAGTTAAGGAAAAGTCCATATGAATGTAATATTATTAACAAATTATTGAAGTTCTGTTTCAAATATAGATGTAAAATATGATATTTTCAATATTCAATTGCTATTTTTACATATATGGAAAATGAAATATACAAGGTTGTAGGTGTTATGTCGGGTACTTCCTTAGATGGGGTAGACATTATTTACACCGAGTTACGTTTTAATAATGGATGGGATTACCAGATAAAACTTGGTGAAACCTATAGTTATCCGCCGGAATGGCAAAAACTTTTGGCAGATGCTATACACACTTCTAAAGAAGAGGTGGAGAAGTTAGATGTTAGCTATACCAAATATTTAGGTATACTAATTAAACAATTTATTACTGAAAATAATTTAGTAGATATAGATATGGTATGTTCTCATGGGCATACCATTTTTCATGATCCTGATAACGGTTACACAAAACAAATTGGCAATTTACAAGAAATTGCTGCTTATATAGGTTGTACCGTGGTGTGCGATTTTAGAGTGCAAGATGTTGCTATGGGTGGACAAGGAGCACCTTTGGTACCAATAGGAGATCAGTTGTTATTTAATAATTATAATTACTGTTTAAACTTAGGTGGTTTTGCAAATATATCTTTTGAGGAAAATGGTAAACGACTTGCTTTTGATGTGTGCCCCGTAAATATTGTGATGAACTATTATACCCGAAAAATAGGGTTAGAGTATGATGATGGTGGTGCTTTAGCTAAGTCTGGTAAGGTACATGCAGGTTTGTTGGTGGCGTTAAATGAATTACCTTTTTACCAACAATCGTATCCAAAATCGTTAGGGTTAGAGTGGGTGCAAAAAGAAGTGTTTCCTATTATTGATAGTTTTCAGTTAACGGTACCTGATATATTAAGAACTTTTGTACAGCATATAGTTGAGCAGGTTAGTCGGGTGGTAAAAAAAGATGCTTCTATGTTGGTAACTGGTGGCGGAGCTTATAATCTATTTTTAATGAGTTTAATGGTTACAGAAGCTCAGGTAAAGGTGGCGCCTGTAGATGAGAAACTTATAGAATTTAAGGAAGCTTTGGTATTTGCTTTTCTTGGGGTTTTAAAGGTTAGAGGAGAGGTGAATTGTTTGAGTAGTGTAACTGGCGCATTAAAAGATCATAGTTCTGGTGTTGTTTTTAATCCTTAAAGTGTTAAATCTTAATAATTTAATATACAAAGAAGTATTTTTAGAACATTAATAATACCTTTGTTATGAATGTGTTAGATAATTATCAAGCGTGTATGCTTATGATTAAACAAACAACCTAATTTATACGATGATACTAAACCTTTTACAATTTTTTATATTTGCCTCCCGTAACTAACACACGAACATGAAAGAATTATTAAAGAAATACGAGGATAAGGCTCCTGAAATAGTATTTAACTGGAAAGATTCAGAAACTGAAGCCGAAGGTTGGGCAGTTATAAACTCTTTAAGAGGAGGTGCAGCTGGTGGTGGTACGCGTATGAGGCTTGGTTTAGATATGAATGAGGTGTTATCTCTTGCTAAAACTATGGAGGTTAAATTTACTGTTTCTGGTCCGGCTATTGGTGGGGCTAAGTCAGGTATTAATTTTGACCCGAAAGACCCTAGAAAAAAAGGCGTTTTAGAAAGATGGTATAAAGCAGTTTCTCCTTTATTAAAAAGCTATTATGGTACTGGTGGTGATTTGAATGTAGATGAAATTCACGAAGTAATTCCAATTACCGAAAATTGTGGGGTATGGCATCCGCAAGAAGGTGTGTTTAACGGACACTTTCATCCAACAGAGGCAGATAAAATTAATAGAATAGGGCAATTACGCCAAGGCGTAATTAAGGTTTTAGAAAATACTCAATTTTCTCCTGATATTCATAAAAAGTATACGGTAGCAGATATGATTACCGGGTATGGTGTAGCAGAGGCGGTACATCATTTTTATAGTATTTATGATGGTGATATTAAAGGTAAAAGAGCTATAGTACAAGGTTTTGGAAACGTTGGGTCGGCAGCTGCTTATTATTTATCGCAAATGGGTGCTAAAATTGTTGGTATTATAGATATTGCTGGCGGATTAATTAACGAGGAAGGTTTTACGTTTGAAGAAATTAAGGACTTATTTTTAAATAAAAACGGAAATATGCTTCAGGCCGATAACCTAATCCCTTTTGAAGAAATCAATGAAAAGATATGGAATCTAGAAGCAGAAATATTTGCTCCTTGTGCTGCTTCACGTTTAATTACCAGAAACCAAATAGAATCCCTTATTAATGCAGGTTTAGAGGTGGTTTCTTGTGGGGCTAATGTACCTTTTGCAGATAAAGAAATTTTCTTTGGCGAGATTATGGAGTATGCAGATTCTAAAATTAGCTTAATTCCTGATTTTATTTCTAATTGTGGTATGGCAAGAGTATTTGCTTATTTTATGGAACGAAGAGTAGAAATGACCGATGAGGCTATTTTTGAAGATACTTCTAAGACTATTAGAAAGGCATTAGAAAAAACATACGAAAAAAGTACTAGCCTTACTGGTATTAGTAGTACTGCTTTTGAAATTGCATTAAACCAATTGTTATAACAAACAAATAAATAGTTAAGTATATTATACATGGAAACAATTATTATTATCGTATTCGTTTTAGGATACCTTGGTATTGCCTTTGAACATAGCGTTAAGGTAGATAAGCTTATCCCGGCATTAGTGATGATGGCTGTATTGTGGGCAATCATTGGGGTGGCTCATATGCCGGTTTTTGAGGTGAATACTGAATTAAGAGAGTTGGAGCCTACACATATTGATGAAATTTTATTGCATCATTTGGGTAAAACAGCAGAGATTATTGTCTTTCTTTTAGGAGCAATGACTATTGTAGAAATAATAGATTATTTCGATGGTTTTTCAACAATCAAGTCTTTTATTAAAACTAAAAAGAAGCGTACGCTGTTATGGATATTTTCTATTCTAGCATTTGTGCTTTCTGCAATTATAGATAACCTTACGGCAACTATTGTATTAATTACCATTTTACAGAAATTGGTGAATGATAAAGAGTTGCGTTTGTGGTTTGCAGGTATTATTATTATTGCTGCTAACGCGGGTGGTGCATGGTCTCCTATTGGTGATGTTACTACTACCATGCTTTGGATAGCAAATAAAGTAAGTGCACCTTCTTTGATAGAGCATGTTTTAGTGCCGTCTATTTTATGTTTTGCAGTGCCTACTTTTGTAGCATCAAGAATGAAAATTTTTGCTGGTAACGTTGAGGTAGATGAAAACGCAGAAGATGGGCCAGCCTCTAAATATGGTTCTACTATGTTTTACTTAGGGTTAGCGGGTATTGTATCTGTACCTGTATTTAAAATGATAACACACTTACCTCCGTATGTTGGTATGATGTTAGCGTTGGCGGTAGTAGCTACTTTTGCAGAGTTTTATAGTAATACAAAAATATCTATCTCTCACGTTGATGGGGAGAGTGAAGCGGCTTCACATCATAGTCCTGTTCATAGAGCATTATCTAAAATTGAGCTGCCAAGTATTTTATTCTTTTTAGGAATTTTATTAGCTGTGGCGGCTTTAGAGTCTTTAGGTATGTTGTTTGAGTTTGCGGGTGTTTTAGATGCTTCAATGCCAAAAATGGGTACCGAAACTGTTGGGGAGCATGTGTCTGATTTAACAGTGATGTTATTAGGTGCTGGTTCTGCGGTTATTGATAATGTACCTTTAGTAGCTGCTAGTATTGGTATGTTCTCTGTCCCTATAGATGATCCTGTATGGCATTTTATTGCTTTTTCTGCGGGTACTGGTGGTAGTATGCTAATCATTGGTTCTGCTGCAGGGGTAGTAGCAATGGGAATGGAAAAAATTAACTTTATGTGGTATCTTAAAAAGATCTCGTGGTTAGCCTTTTTAGGGTTTTTATCGGGTTCTATAGGATTTATGTTAATTAGAAATCTTATTTTAAATTAAATAATAAAATTTAGTTAAGATAATTGCCTTTTTAAAAGAAATCAACTTCTTTTAAAAAGGCAATTCTATTTTATGGGAAATTGAGTATCTTTCCATAATTTTAGATTGAAATCTACGTTAGTTAACAAAACTTATTACTAAATTATTTATGTTTTTATTTTTTCAGGAAAATTTAGCAGAGGGTGCAGTTGATGCTACTGCCGCAGCTACTCCAAAGGAAGAAACCTTTAGCATTATTGAACTTATTCTAGATGGTGGAATGAGTAGTGTAATTATTATTTCTATTCTGTTTATTATGCTAGGTGTGGCATTGTTCATTTATTTTGAACGAACTTTTGCTATTAAATCGGCTTCTAAAATAGATAGCAATTTCATGAATCAGATTAAAGATCATATTTCTAACGGTAAGTTAGATGCTGCTTTGATTTTATGTGGTAGTACAGATTCTCCTGTTGCCAGATTAATTGAAAAAGGGGTTTCTAGAATTGGAAAACCCTTAGAGGATATCAATAAGGCTATTGAAAATGCAGGAACATTAGAGGTGTATAAGCTTGAAAAAAATGTGAGTGTGTTAGCTACTATTGCAGGTGCTGGACCAATGATTGGTTTCTTAGGTACCGTAATAGGTATGATTATTGCTTTCCAAAATATGGCCAATAACAGCGGGCAGGCAGAAATGGGAGAACTTGCAGGTGGTATTTACACCGCTATGACAACTACTGTTGCTGGTTTAATTGTGGGTATTGTTGCTTATATAGGGTATAACCACTTAGTTGTAAAAACTGATAAAGTAGTGCACCAAATGGAGGCAAACGCAGTAGAGTTTTTAGATTTATTAAATGAACCTGTATAAGTAGTCTATGAAGTTAAGAGGAAGAAATAAAGTTAGTCCAGAGTTTAGCATGTCATCTATGACAGATATTGTATTTCTGTTATTGGTGTTCTTTATGCTAACGGCTAATTCTCCTAATGCTTTAGATTTATTGTTACCAAAAGCGAAGGGTAAAACTACCAAAAAGCAAAATGTATCAGTAAGTATTAATAAGAATCTAGAATATTATTTAGACGAAAAATTAATAGAAGCTGATAATTTGGAACAAGAATTGCAGACAGCTTTACAAGGGGAAGAAAAACCTACTATTATATTAAGAGTAGAAGAGTCTGTGCCAATTGAAAATGCGGTAACCGTAATGGATGTTGCGCAGCAGAATGATTTTAAAGTAATACTGGCGGTAAGGCCTAAATAACATGCTATGAGTTTTCTGGATACAAAGAATAAAAAGAAGTCGTTTACAATAACAGTGGTTTTGATGATACTGTTGTTGTTAATCATGTTTGTAACTGGAATGACCCGTTTTGATCCGCCTATAGAAAATGGAATAGCAGTTAACTTGGGTTATATGGATACCGGTAGTGGAGACGTACAACCCATGGAAAAAGTTAAGGTGACCCCACAACCAACACCTTCTCAACCACAAGAAGAAGTAGCTGAGGAAGAAGAGGTTTTAACGAGTGAGGAGGAAGATGTGCCCGTAGTGCCTACTGCTGAAAAGAAAGAAGAGGAAAAGCCAAAAGAGGAAACGCCTAAGTCTGAAAAGCCTAAAGTAAAAGAGAAACCAAAACCTGATAAATCCACCACAGAAACCTTAGGAGGTATTCTGGGGGCAGAAGCGGTAGATGGGAAAGAGGAAAACGGGCAGGGTCCTGGTAATGGTCCTGGTGATATAGGTAAAGAAGGCGGAGATCCGTATGCAACTGCCGTTTACGGGCCTGGTAATGGGAAAGGTTCTGGCGGTAGAGGTTGGGGATTAAATGGTAGAGGTACGCCTACTTTTCAGAGTGTTAAACAAGATTGTAACGAGTCTGGTACTGTAGTAGTAAGAATTGTAGTGAACAAAGCAGGCAATGTGATAGAGGCAAGATCTGGAGAACGTGGGACTACCAATACAGCTACTTGCTTAGCTGAACCGGCGGAGAAAATTGCAAAATCTTATAAATGGCCTAGAGATGATAATGCTCCAGAAAAGCAAATTGGTTTTGTGGTAGTGAAGTTTGATCTGGGGGAATAATTATTTTCCTTTTACATACATGAATTATCAGGAAACTTTAGATTGGTTGTTTAGTCAATTACCAATGTTTCAAACGCAAGGTGCTGTTGCGTTGAATAATAAATTAGATAATATTCTTCAATTTAGTGCTCATTTAGGGCATCCCGAAAATAAGTTTAAAAGTATACATGTGGCAGGAACCAATGGAAAAGGTTCCTCTAGCCACATGCTGGCTTCTGTACTGCAAGAAGCAGGTTATAAGGTAGGATTGTATACCTCACCGCATTTAAAGGACTTTAGAGAGCGAATTAGGATTAGTGGAAAGCCTGTTTCTGAAAACTCTGTAGTGGAGTTTGTAGCAAATCATAAAAGTTATTTTGAGGCCAATAGAATGTCGTTCTTTGAAATGACTGTAGGAATGGCTTTTGAAATGTTTGCGCAAGCACAAGTAGATGTGGCAGTGATAGAAGTGGGGCTAGGTGGAAGGTTAGATTCTACTAACATCATAACTCCGTTGGTGTCACTAATTACTAATATTGGGTTAGATCATGTAGATATGTTAGGGGATACATTGCCTAAAATAGCTAGAGAGAAGGCGGGTATTATTAAACCGCATATTCCGGTTGTAATTAGTGAATACCATTTAGAGACTGCTCCTGTGTTTAGGGAGGTAGCTGAAAAGAATGAAGCACCTCTTGTATTTGCTTCAGAAATGACGTTTAAGAGCTTTAAAACCGATTTGAAAGGGATTTATCAGAAAAAGAATATAAAGGGAGTATTGGCGGTTTTAGAGCAGTTAGATGAGGTGTTTGATATTTCGGAAGAAGCTATTTGTAATGGATTATTAAACGTGGTAAGCAATACAGGCTTACTGGGGCGTTGGCAATTGTTACGAGAGCACCCTAAGACTATTTGTGATACGGCGCATAATGTAGAAGGGCTAACTATTGTAATGGAACAATTGCAAGAAGAAACTTTTGACAAGTTACATATGGTGCTGGGTTTTGTGGGAGATAAGAATATTGACGGGGTTTTGGCACTTTTACCTACTAATGCGCACTATTATTTTACAAAACCAAACAACCGAAGAGCACTTTCAGAAGTAGATTTGAAAAATAAAGCAAAAAAATTTGGGTTGGTCGGAAAAACTTTCGAATCGGTAGAAATCGCCTATAATGCTGCTATTGAGAGTGCTACGGAAAAAGATTTTGTTTATGTTGGTGGAAGTAATTTTATTGTTGCAGAAATTGTTTGAAAAAATGCAATTTAATTTTGCATGATTAAAAAACTGTTATATATTTGCATCCGCATTTAAGCAATAAGGGCTCTTAGCTCAGTTGGTTTAGAGCACCTGCCTTACAAGCAGGGGGTCACTGGTTCGAATCCAGTAGGGCCCACAAGTTCTTCGGAACTTCTAGATTCTTATTGTTTAAATGGGCTCTTAGCTCAGTTGGTTTAGAGCACCTGCCTTACAAGCAGGGGGTCACTGGTTCGAATCCAGTAGGGCCCACAGAAAGAAAGACCGTCTTTTAGATGGTCTTTTTTTATTTATATTTTTAGTAGTTAGTTTTATATTCTTTTAAAGAAACAAAAAAGGAGGCTTATTAAGCCTCCTTTTTATTTTGTTAT